>NZ_JBYTEC010000019.1:0-91560 GCF_058792075.1 Ensifer sp. EB106-03-01-XG145
TCAATGGCGAGTGGTTCGAGGCCTATGTCGCTCAGGTCCTGGTCCCGACATTGAAACCCGGTGACGTCGTGATCCTCGACAATCTTTCCAGCCACAAACGGCCAGCAGCAAGAGCGTTAATCGAAGCGGCGGGCGCAACGATGGTGTTCCTGCCGCCCTACAGTCCCGACTTCAACCCCATCGAAAAGGCCTTCTCCAAGCTCAAGGCACATCTGAGGAAGGCGGCTGAGCGGACCGTGTCTGGTCTGTGGGACATGATCGGCAAGCTCGTCCATCTCGTCGCGCCAAAAGAATGCAGAAACTACTTCAACTCATGCGGATACGATCCAGCATGAAAGGGAAATGCTCTAAACATCTGTTTTAGCGAAAACAAATTTCGGACTTTATAAATATAGGTGCACTTGATGGGCGAACCCGCGGCCCTTGCGGTTTTTGAGGGCTAGGATGCGCGATCGCTTTACGCACGATGGCGCTCATCACGCGACAAACATGTCCCGCGTTGCCGGCTTTGCACATCCTACGGCGGACGTATCAGAGTGGGGGCTAGGCGTAGATTTCATCACCAATTGGTGCTATTTGTAAGTACCAAAACCAGGAAACCAGACGATGCGATCGACTATCAACCTCGACGACACGCTCATGGAAAGGGCTAGATCCCTAACCGGCACGAAAGAAACCGCCGCTCTGGTCCGCCAAGCGTTGGAGACGCTTGTTCGTGTTGAGTCGGGAAAACGCCTCATCGCGCTCGGGGGAACTATGCCGGATGCGGAGGCAGCCCCCCGCCGCCGGAGCGCAGCGGCCAAGTGATACTTGCTGACACCTCCATCTGGATTGATCATTTTCGACATGGCGATGCGGAGTTGCGTAAGATTATTGAGGACGATCGTCTCCTCTGCCATCCGGCCGTGATTGGTGAATTGGCACTTGGCAGCCTTCGGGACCGGGGTAGCGTGATAGCTTTCCTGGCGGCTCAACGTGAAGCGTTCGTCGCAACGCACGACGAAGTCATGACGATGATTGATCGCCACGCCATTTTCAGTATGGGCATTGGCCACACGGATGCGCACTTGCTGGCCTCAATTCTCCTTGATCCGCGAGCGGCCTTGTGGACCAGAGACAAGCGTCTGCGGGCAGCGGCAGAAAAGGCGGGGGCTTTATTGCACACCCCTGCCAATGCGCGGAACTAAATGCTGAATCAAAACGATAGCCGTTGCTCATGCTCTTCTGGGGGTTGAGCCGCCAGAGCGCAGAGTTCCGCTCGATACATTATGCGAGGTTCTGTAACGGGCGTTGCGTCAATCCCTTGTGAGCGTAATCCCTCGCCGAGTGCTTGCTTCTGTCCGCAGTCGGAGCTTTGCCGCTGCTCTATGGGGTCTGCTGAGGACCGGTTGGCCAATCTGGAACGGCGCAGTCACCGCGTGCTGCTGATCGCATAACGGCCTAGCCCATCCTTCGTGCCGGCGAAGGGACCTTGCTGCGGAGGGCTGATGGCTGTGCCCGTCCGAAAGCCTGTCTTGTCGTCTCCTCCGGTCAAGCCGCCAGGGCTGGCGCTCCCTTATGAGCGATGAAGTTGGTTCGGTCCCTGAGCATGCGATGCAACACCACCGCCAGCTTGCGGGCCAGCGCGACACGCGCCTTTCTCGGACCGGCACGTCTGGCGACCGCCAACGCCCAGCCCTTCAGATCGGAAGCTTTGACCGGTCGCGTCAGGATGACGTTGGCCGCCTCGTAGAGCGCGGTGCGCACGCTGCCATCGCCGATCTTCGAGATGCGACCGCTATGATCGGTCTCGCCCGATTGATATTTCTTCGGCGTCAATCCGAAGTGCGGCCCCACCGCGCGGGAGGAGCGGAATCGCTCCGGCGCATCGACGGCCGCCACAAACGTCAGCGCCACCAAGACGCCAACGCCTGGCGTCGTCATCAGCCACTGTGCGTTGTCGTCCTGGCGGGCGATGGCACGCAGCTTGCGCTTAAAACCTGAAAATTCATGCACAAGCGCGTCGCGCACCTTCAGCAGTGCCGTCGCGATCGCTTCCAAGGTCGAATGGCCTGCAATCAGCGCGCGGATGCGCCCCGCGTAAGTGCGCCGCGTCGTCGGCCCGACCTTGAGGCCGAAGCCGCGCAGGATGCCCCGTATGCTCATCTCGATGTCGTGAAGCTTGCCCTGGATGAGCTTGCGGGCGGTCAGCAGAGCACGCACCTCCTGGGCGGCAAGAGATTTGCAGTGGACCGCTCTGAACCAGCCAAGCCGCATCAACTGCGCAATACTCCGTGCGTCCTTCTTGTCGGTCTTCACCGGCATCGTCTTGAAGGCTGCACGCACATGGCGCGTCTCGATCAGCTCGACGAAAAGACCTGCCTTCACCATCCTGGCATGGAGCCACTGCGACAAAGGGCCGGCCTCCAGACCAATGCGCTCCATCGCCACGCCGTGCGCGCCAAACCAGGCGATTAGCGCATCGGGTTCGCTGAGCATCTTTGCTTCCCGCACAATGCGGCCATCCGCATCCACCACGCACACGCTTGAGTATTCCAATGATACGTCGATGCCGGCATACTCTTTCATGGTCGTCTCTCCGTGCTGCTATGGAGCAGGCCACTCCTGACTCCGCGACACCATCATTGTGAGGGACGACCACCGGCCCTTCAAACCTACCGGGCCGGGTTCTGCCCGTTACACCATCTTTTTGGCCCAGAATGTGAACATCCTACAAGCCGTTGCACAGGGCTTCGAGAAGAACGGTTCCCTTCGACCCTAAGCCGCAATCACCGAATTGCCCCAAAAGCGAACTTCGCGCGCCTGCGTTCCCAATCGAGGAAACGGCATTTTGCCTCAGTCAGTCATGTGGTGCTAGACATTCCAAGCCCGGTATTCGCGCGCCGCCCTACTACTGCAAGACAGGCTTGCAGCAATCGCCAGATTCCGCCCCCACCATCGCCGCAAAGAGCCCGTGAACATTACGGTTCGATACCACCCCGTTATCTTCAATCAGAGGGAGCCTGCTTGCGCGCCGTCTGGAGAAGCTGCGCCGCAAATCAGCCCAGCGCGTGGCTTGCCAGCCCGTAGAGGTTCGGTCCAGGTACTACGACCGCCGCGCATTTGCCCCGCCGGGACATTGCGAGCACTGTGTCGAAGACGGTCAGGCCGGATTGCGAGAGGAATGTGGCGAAAGTGCCGGTCTCGACTGGTGTGTCGAGGCGCAGAAATTGATTTTCGTGGGCGGAGACATGTTGCCGTATCACTGCCACGGCGTCCGCATCAGTGTCTGCCACGACCGGGCCAATGACATGTCCCCTGCCAAAAGGACGGCAAAGCGCGAAAGCGCACAGCCGACCGCCGCGAACCAAGCCGTAGCCTATGGATTGAGCAAAGAGCTTGCCGATCAGCGCCGCCCTCGAAACACCGAATGCGCCTGCATCCAACTCGATCACCGCGGCAAGGTCCTCCCCTTCCAGTCGCCGGACTATCGGCTGCTCCGTTGCCGTAACAAAGTCGGTCGACCGGCGGGCAATGCCCTGGCATTGGTATATGGTCCGTATAGGCTCAAAACCGAGCGAATGGTAAAGGCGGCGGGAGGCCCTCGTCGCATTGAGCCTTAGATCGCGTCCCCGGCAATCCGAAAGCACGTGGTCCATGAGCCACCGCCCAGCGCCGTTTGTCTGCAGCCGCGGCGAAGTAATCACCATGCCTATGGTCGCGAAATCATCACCGTGCGGAAACCACATGGCCGAACCCGTCAGCCTGCCGATTTCATCAAGCGCCACATAGCCGCGGCCGACCTCGCGCAGGAGTTGCAAGTCCTCGGCGCGAAGCGGCCATCCGACGGAAACCGACAGGGCGTGCAGTTGCCCGAGATCGGCGCTCTCGATCCCGGCTATGCGCATTTCGAAACTGTCGATGACTTTGGATTCAGATGTCGGTGCGTCCACTCCTTGCCTCCCGTCCCTGCCGTCGTCTTGCTCTCGCCCGATCCAACCGGCCCGCGGCGAAAACTTTTATCCCTTAGACTAGAACGGTGCGCTCGATACAATTCACTTGAGAGGCCGCCTGTCGCACAACAATCCTCCAAATCCGACGCGCTTTCGGCATGTAAAGCCTGGATAGGCTTCTAAAGTACTGGTCATGATCGACGGCGCCGACCCCAGCGAACCGGGATGCTGTGAGGACAAGAATGCAGGCAGTGGATATCCTTGAAAAGCTCGTCGGCTTCCCCTCCGTCGTCAGTACCCCCAATACTGACATCGTTGCCTGGATCCGCGACTATCTGCAAAGCCACGGCATCGCCGTCACCCTGCTTCCTGGCCCGGAGGGCGATCGGTCTAACCTGTTCGCCGCAATCGGTCCGAAAGAGGTGCCGGGCTATCTTCTTTCGGGTCACATGGACGTCGTTCCGGCGGCCGAAAGCGGCTGGACGGGCGACCCCTTTCGTCTGCGTCAAGAGGCGGGCCGACTCTATGGGCGGGGCGCCACCGACATGAAGGGTTTCTTGGCCGCCGCCCTCGCCGTCGCGCCAAAGCTCGCCGAGATGCACCTGCGCCGGCCGCTGCACCTCGCCTTCTCCTATGACGAGGAGGCGGGCTGCCGCGGCGTGCCACACATGATCGCGCGCCTGCCGGAACTCTGCGCGGCGCCGCTAGGCGCGATCATCGGCGAGCCGAGCAGCTTGCACGCGATCCGCGCCCACAAGGGCAAGGCCGCCGCCAGACTTACGGTCAAGGGTCGTTCCGGCCATTCGTCGAGGCCCGACATGGGACTGAATGCTATCCATGCCATTGCGAGCGTCTTCGCACGGGCGGTCGCCGAAGCCGACCGACTGGCCCGTGGTCCTTACGAGCATGTTTTCGAGCCGCCCTACTCCTCTCTGCAGATCGGCACGGTGAAGGGCGGCCAGGCGGTCAACATCATCCCGGACACCTGCGAGGCCGAGTTCGAGGCACGAGCGATTTCCGGCGTCGATCCGGCGGAACTGCTCGCGCCGGTGCGAGAGGCCGCCGAGGCGCTGTCGGAACACGGCTTCCAAGTGGAATGGCAGGAACTGAGCTCCTATCCGGCACTTTCGCTCGGCCCCAATGCGCCGCTTGCGCGGCTGCTGGAAGAACTGACCGGTCTCGAGTCTCTCCCGGCCGTCAGCTACGGCACCGAGGCTGGGCTTTTCCAGCGGGCCGGCATCGACGCGATCATCTGCGGCCCCGGCGAGATCGGCCGCGCCCACAAGCCCGACGAATTCATCCTGGTCGATGAACTCCTGGCCTGCCAGGCGATGATCGAGCGGCTCGGCGAATGTTGCCGCGCCTGAGGCATCAAGAAGGAGACGCGCGATGACCTTCCTCTTCAATTCCGACGCAAAACGCGGCGCGATTTTCGCCGAAGCTTTTTCGCGTGCGCTTCCGGACGTTCCTTTCGCCACGGATGCGGCGGCGGTCGATCCGGATGCGGTGCGCTACCTGATCACCTGGACGGTTCCCGAAGATCTCTCGCGCTATCGCAACCTTGAAATCCTCTTCTCGATCGGCGCCGGGGTCGACCAGTTCCGCATCGAGGCCGTGCCGCCGCATGTGAAGGTCGTGCGCATGGTCGAGGACGGCATCGTCCGGATGATGCAGGAATATGTGACACTTGCCGTGCTCGCGCTCCATCGCAACCTGCCGGCCTATCTGGACCAGCAGCGCAGCGAACATTGGCGGGCCATTTCACCGGTTCAGGCTTCGGAACGCCGCATCGGTGTGCTCGGCCTCGGCATGCTCGGCACCGCGGTGCTCGAACGATTGAAGCCGTTCGGCTTTCCGCTATCCGGCTGGAGCCTTAGCGCGCACGAGCTTGAGGGTGTCAGATGCCTGCACGGTACTAACGGTCTCAACCGTCTGTTGGGCTATACCGACATCCTCATCTGTCTACTGCCTTTAACCGACGAGACGCGCGGCTTTCTCAATGCCGCCCTCTTCGCCAAGCTCCCGGCCAGCGCGGCACTTGTTCATGTCGGCCGCGGGCCGCAGCTCGATCATGAAGCATTGATCGGGGCGCTCGATAGTGGCCATCTCTCTGGTGCTGTCATCGACGTCACCGATCCCGAACCGCTGCCAACGGGTCATCCCTTCTGGAGCCACCCGAAAGTCCTGCTGACGCCGCACATAGCAAGCGTCACCCAACCGGAAACAGGCGCCGAGGCCGTGATCGAGAATATCAAGCGTCATCGGACCGGACTTGATCCCATCGGCCTCATCGATCGCGGCCGCGGCTATTAAGCTCTCAATCCTAGGAAAGGAAACTCATGTCCCTCTTGAAGAACATCGACACCAATCCCTCTTTCCCGCCGCGCGAGTCCGGTCCGCTTCCGGAACGCCTGATCTCCGGCAGTCCCTCCTTCAAGACCTGGGCTCAAGACATCGCACGGGGAGAGATGATCCATACAGGCGTCTGGGAGGCAACCCCCGGAGAGACGCGCTCGATTAAGGGCGAGACATTCGAATTCTGCCATATCCTCTCCGGTGTCGTCGAACTCACGCCGGAAGGTGGCGGGCCGGTCGTCTACAAAGCCGGTGACAGCTTCGTCATGAAGCCGGGGTTTGTCGGTGTCTGGAAGACGATCGAGACCGTACGTAAGATCTACGTGACGGTCATGTAGTGTCCGCCGCGCGATCCGATCGAGGCCCTTGATACAGGCCTATCGGCCACGGATCGCGCTCGAACTGGTTTCGGCGAAAACTTGCCGGCAACCGGCATCCTCGCCCACCACGGCACGCTCGCGGCTTTCTGGCGTGTCGTCGCTGCTCCAGCCTGGCAATCGCTTTCTCGTGCTCCTGTCGGATTGCCGGCGCATCGCCGATACGTCACCGACCGGCCCATCTCAGCCTCCGAAGATTTCGCTGTTCCGTCACCGAAAACGTAATTTTCCACCGTCGCCGCATCGCCACTCGATGCATGCTGCTCGCGTTCTTCCGGTAGCCTCGCATGAGCTTATCCGAGGACCCGCTATGACTCTCAGCTTTGACCCCGACACTCTTCCCCTGCCCGTCGGGCACTTCATCGGCGACCGGCTGATCCCTGCCGAGGGCGTTATCGACATGCATCGTCCCTCCGACGGCAAGGCCTATGCCGGCTGCCCTCTTGCAGACGAAGCTCTCGTCGACCGCGCCGTCGAAACCGCCAAGAATGCGCTGAAGGCGAGCAACTGGGGCGGCGTGCGTCCGCGCGAGCGCACAGTCGTGCTGCAGCGCTGGGCCGACCTGATCGAAAGGGAGGCGGAAACCCTCGCCAAGCTCGAGGCGCTTTCCTCGACCCGCCCGGTCGGACACCTCATCGCCGGCGATATCGCCGTCAGCGCCGAGCAGATCCGCTTTTTTGCGGAATTCGCCGACAAGGAAGGCAGCGACCTCGTGCCGACCGACGACAACAATCTCGGCATGATCATGACCGAGCCCTATGGCGTCGTCGGCGCCATCACGCCGTGGAATTTCCCCGTTTCGATGGCCGCCTGGAAGCTCGGCCCTGCGCTTGCCGCCGGCAATGCCGTCGTCTTGAAGCCCTCCGAAATGACGCCGTTTTCGACCGTCTACCTTGCCGAGCTTGCAATCCGCGCTGGCCTGCCTGCCGGCCTCATTAATATCGTGCTGGGCGACGGTCCGGTGACCGGCACTGCCCTCACCGGCCATTCCGACATCGCCAAGGTAAGCTTCACCGGCTCGACCGGCGCCGGCTCCGCCATCATGGCCAATATCGCCCGCACCGGGGTCAAGCCTATGACGCTTGAACTCGGTGGGAAGAGCCCGCAACTCGTCTTCGCCGATGCCGATCTCACCAAGGCGGCCGCGGCAATCGCCCAGAGCGTGATGTCTAACGCTGGCCAAGCCTGCATCGCCGGCTCCCGCCTGATCGCGGAGGAAAGCGTTGCTGCGCCGCTCGCCGAGGCGATCGTCACGCGCATGAAGGCGGCAAAGGCGGGGCCGACCTGGGATGAGGCGAGCGAGTACTCGCCGATCATCTCGAAGCGCCAGTTGTACCGCATCCACGGCATCGTCGAGGCTGCCGTTGGAGCGGGCGGCGAATGCCTGTTCGGGGGCGCCCCAATGGATGCGCCGGGCTATTTCTATCAGCCAACGTTGATGGCCGTGCGCGACAGCTCCTCGCCAGCGATAACCGAAGAAATCTTCGGTCCGGTCCTGACCATCCAGACCTTCGCCGACGAAGAGGAGGCACTGGCGCTCGCCGACCACCCGACCTACGGTCTGGCCGCTGGCCTCTTCACCCGCGACCTGTCTCGCGCCCTACGGCTGACGCGGCGGGTCCAGGCAGGCACGGTCTGGGTCAACCGGTACAATCGCTCACACGACCACATCCTGCCAACCGGCGGCTACAAGCGCTCCGGCATCGGCAAGGACCTCGGACGCGAGGCCTATCACGCCAACCGCAAGAGCAAGAGCGTGCTCATCAGCCTATAGGGAGCCTCCATGAAATCCTATTCGATCGCACTCATCCCCGGCGACGGCATTGGCCAGGACGTAACGGATGCGGCCTGGCAGATTCTTTCGACCGTCGCCAGGCATTCCGGCTTCTCGCTCACCGGCACGCCCTTTCCCTGGTCCTGCGCCTTTTACAAGGAAACGGGCGCGATGATGCCGACGGACGGCATAGAAATCTTGCGCCGCTTCGATGCAATCCTGCTCGGCGCCGTCGGCTGGCCCGCGGAAGTGCCAGATTCCGTCTCACTCCACGGCTTGCTCCTGCCGATCCGCAAGGCTTTCGTGCAATATGCCAATATCCGGCCGCACCGGCTGCTGCCGGGCGTGCAAGGTCCGTTGAAGGCGGACAATTTCGACATCCTCTGCATCCGCGAGAATACCGAAGGCGAATATTCCGGCGCCGGCGGCCGCGTGCATCAGGGAACGGGCGATGAAGTCGCGGTCGAGACCTCGATTTTCACGCGCACGGGCGTCGAACGGATCCTGCGCTTCGGCTTCGAGCAGGCGCGACAACGCCGGGGCAAGCTCGCTTCGGTGACCAAATCCAACGCCCAGAAATACTCCATGGTGTTCTGGGACGCGATTACGCGAGAGCTCGCCGCCGAATACGCGGATGTCGAGGTGACGAGCTACCACATCGATGCGATGGCCGCGCGCATGGTGATGGCGCCCGAGAGCCTCGATGTCGTGGTCGCCTCGAACCTCTTCGGCGACATCCTGACTGATCTCGGTGCCGCCATTCAGGGCGGGCTCGGCTTTGCGGCTTCCGCCAACATCAACCCCGATCGAAGCGCCCCGTCGATGTTCGAGCCGGTACACGGCTCCGCACCCGACATCGCCCATCTCGGGATCGCCAACCCCGTCGCCGCCATATGGTCCGGCGCGATGATGCTGGACCACCTCGGAGAAAGTGAAGCCGCGCGCATTGTCATGACCGCGCTCGAAAGAACGACCGCCCGCGGGATCGGCACTGTGCCGGGCAAAGACAAAACCGAAACGATTAAGGCAGCGGTGCTTGCCGCGCTCAACTGATCTTTAGAGGAGAGAAATCATGAAGTTGAACGATAGGGAACTTTTCCGGCAAGAGGGCCTCATCGACGGAGCCTGGCTGGCAGCAGCCTCGGGTAAGACCGTCGACGTTTTCGACCCCGCTAGCCGGACGCGCCTCGGCACCATTCCGGACATGAGCGAAGAGGAAACGCGCTCCGCCATCGAAGCCGCCAATGCCGCCTTCGGACCGTGGAAGAAGAAGACGCATGCCGAACGGGCCGCATTACTTGAGCGCTGGTATGCGCTGATGATCGAAAACCTGGAGGATTTGGCTCTGCTCTTGACGATGGAACAGGGCAAGCCGCTCGACGAGGCGCGCGTCGAGATCCGTTACGGCGCTTCGTTCGTCAAATGGTTCGCCGAGGAGGCTCGTCGCATCGGCGGCCACACCATTCCCTCTCCGACGGCCGATCGGCGCATCGTCGTTCTGAAAGAGGCGGTCGGCGTCTGCGCGATCGTGACGCCGTGGAACTTCCCGAACGCAATGATTACCCGCAAAGTGGCACCTGCCTTGGCGGCCGGCTGCACGGTGGTGATCAAGCCCTCGGAGTTCACGCCCTTTTCAGCGCTCGCCCTCGGAGTTCTGGCAGAGCGCGCCGGCATTCCCGCAGGCGTGATCAACATCGTCACCGGCATGCCGAACGCAATCGGCAACGAGTTCATGGCGAACGAAACAGTGCGCAAGATCTCCTTTACGGGCTCGACGCGCGTCGGCTCTCTGTTGATGAGAGGCGCGGCCGACAGCGTCAAGCGCCTCTCGCTCGAACTCGGCGGGAATGCCCCCTTCATCGTCTTCGACGACGCCGATCTTGATCTGGCGGTCGAAGGCGCGATCGCGTCCAAGTTCCGCAATGGCGGCCAGACCTGCGTCTGTGCGAACCGCATCCTGGTGCAGGCCGGCGTCTATGACGCCTTTGCAGAGAAGCTCGGCGCACGCGTTAACGCAATGAAGGTCGGCCCCGGTACGCAACCCGGCATCGCGATCGGACCGATGATCAATGACGCGGCGATCGACAAGATCGACCGCCATGTCGAGGACGCGCTTGCCAAGGGCGCGAAGCTTGCGGCGCGCGGCAGGTCGGTGCCGGAGGGGAGACAATATAGGGCCCCGATCGTGCTCACGGGCGCCACCACCGAGATGCTGCTTGCCAGCGAAGAGACCTTCGGTCCCGTCGCACCGCTCTTCCGCTTCGAGACGGAGCAGGAGGCAATCGCCATCGCCAACGGCACGCCCTTCGGCTTGGCTGCCTATTTCTACACTGAGAGCCTGAAACGCTCGTGGCGTGTGGCCGAAGCGCTCGAATTCGGCATGGTCGGCCTCAACACCGGCGCCATCTCCACCGAAGTCGCCCCCTTCGGCGGCGTCAAGCAATCCGGCCTGGGCCGCGAGGGCGCCCAGGTCGGCATCGAGGAATATCTCGAGATGAAGAGCTTCCACATCGGCGGACTGGATTAATGCATGTTGCCCAAAAGTGTGCCGCGGCTTTTGGGACAACGACATGCATAAACAAAGGATCTGCAGCGCGTCGCGTGATTCGATTGAACGCGACGCGCTGTAGGTTGGTCACGACGATCTTGGGTCGAACTGAACCAAAGCCTAAAACGTGATCGGTTCCAGGAGTAGAGCGGGATGCGCGCGAAATGCCGCCCGTGTTTCTTCATCCCGCTCTCAAGAGGCGCTTCAGCTCTTTCGCAAGACCGCTGCGCGGTTGACGCGACGCGCCAGGCTAGATCATCCAAACAAAGAAGGGCGCGGATCTGTCCGATCCGCGCCCTTCTTCCTACCACCGCGTTGTCTACTGGATCCTGTCCAGTATCTTGTAGTACATGCCGACGAGCGGCAGGAACCAGGGCTTGCCGAAATGTCCCGGCACGGCCGGCCATTCGAGCCCCTTCAGCGGGTTGCGATCCGGCCGGTCGAGAATCGCGTCCGCCATAATCATGCCGAGATGCGTCGAAAGCTGCGCCCCGTGGCCGGAATAGCCCATGGCGTACCAAACGCCGTCTTGATAGCCGGCGCGGGGGAATCGGTCCTTGGTCATGTCGACAAGACCGCCCCAGCAATAGTCGATCTCGACATTGGCAAGCTGCGGGAAGATCTCGGCAAGGCTTGCCTTGAGGATCGCGCCGCTCTTGGCGTCCGAATTCTGATCGGAGGTTGCCGAGAAACGTGCGCGGCCGCCGAAAATCAGCCGGTTGTCGGGCGAGAGTCTGAAATAATTGCCGATGTTCATCGACGTGACGCACGTGCGGTTGCCCGGCATTGTCGCCGCGATCTCCGCCGCTGTCAGCGATCGGGTGGCGATGATGAAGCTGCCGACGGCGATGATGCGGCGGCGGAAATAACCGAAGATCGAAGGCGTGTAGGCGCCAGTGGCGACAAGAACCGCATCCGCGGTGACGCTGCCGCGGGAGGTCTTCAATGTATGCCGGCCGCCCTCCTGCCGATGCTCGGTGACCGCCGCGCTCTCGAAAACCACGGCGCCATGGCGCGTGGCCGCTTCGGCGAGGCCGACGACATACCGCCCCATATGCATCATCGCGCTCTTCTTCGAGAGCATTGCCCCGAAGAAGGGCGAGCCGACCTCCTGCTTTAGATCCTCGGCGCTGAGAAGCGCCGTATCGGGATCGACCTCAGCGTTGACCGCCTCGAAGTTGCGGGCGATCGCCTCGAAATGCGGGGGCTTCGAGGCAAGCTTCACTTTGCCGGCGCGGCGGAAGTTGCAGTCGATACCTTCTTCGGTGATCAGTGCCTCGATCGTGTCGACTGAATCGTCGAACGCCTTGTAGAGCGCAATCGCCCGCTCCCTGCCGAGTTCCGCCTTGGCCGCGAGATAGCTATGGGCGAGCCCGTTATTCAAGTGTCCGCCATTGCGGCCGGAGGCGCCCCAGCCGACCTTCTCCGCCTCCAGCACGACGACCTTCGCCCCGGCCCTGGCGAGCTGCCGGGCCGCACTGAGGCCGGTGAAGCCGCCGCCGATCACGGCGACGTCGTAATGGTCATCGACCGGGCCTTGCGCAGCTCCGGCAAAGGCCGGGGCCGTATCATGCCAGTAGGACAGGAACTTCATGGCGCACCGCCTTTTCTAAAGACCGACGACGCCCGGCAGGCCGGAGATGTCGGCGATCTCGACATAGCCGTAGTAGGGATTGGCCGGCTCGTGACCGCGATTGACCCAGACTTTGTTCTTGATGCCGAGGTCGTGCGCCGACATCAGGTCGTAGCGGAAGGAGGACGAGCAGTGAAGAATGTCCTGCGGACCACAGCCGAGCATATCGAGCATGTATTCGAAGCCCTTAAAGCGCGGTTTGTAGGACTGCGCCTGCTCGGCGGTGTAGACCGCATGGAAGGGTGCGCCAAGCTTTTCGACATTCGACATGATCTGCGAATTCATGGCATTCGACAGGATCACCAGTGGGATCTCCTTGGCGACCTTGGCAAGCCCCGCCGGCACGTCCGCATGCGGCCCCCATGTCGGCACGCGCTCGTAAACCATCTTCGCAGCTTCATCGCGGAATTTAATGCCGTTGCGCTTGCAGGTCCGTTCCAGCGAATTGTGCACCACCTCGGCATAGGGCTTCCAGGCGCCCAGGATTTCGTCGAGGCGATAGGCCGCGAAATTCTTGATGAATTCCGCCATGCGCGGTTCGTCGAGTTGTTCGCTGTAAAGGTCGCGCGCGGCTTCTGCCATCTGGAAGTTGGTTAGCGTGCCGTAGCAGTCGAAGGTGATGTATTTCGGACGGAAGGTCGTCATGTGCGTATCCTTGAAAGAACGGGCCAAGTATTCTGTGAGGATCATAGGCGCTGCGCCTCCCATCGCCTCGCCTGATTTGGCGGCGTTCGAAGCAGAATCTATCGTATCGAGCGCCGGCTTTGGCAGAAGGTTGTGTGGCCTGCTGGTGGTCAGCGGCGTCTTCCGCCCCGGCGCCCTCCCAGCGCTCTTCCCTGCCAGCATAAGATGCGGCGACCGGTAGGTGCAAAGCTATAAGATACCGCGCGAGCCAAAGCCTTCAGACGATCTGCCGGCCGGCACTCCTTCAGACTTGCGGGCAGACAATGAAGGAAATGCCATGCAGACAAGTCAGATCGATATTGCCGCCTTCGGGCCTGAGCATCTGAAAGCCGCCGTCAAGCTCTCCCGGCAGGCCGGCTGGCCACATCGCCTTGAAGATTGGCAGATGGCGCTTGCCCTGAGCGAAGGCGTCGTCGCGATAGAGGGCGACCGGGTCGTCGGCACTGTACTCGTCACCCGTTACAGGTCCGACTGTGCGACGATCAACATGGTCATCGTCGACGAGGCGATGCGCGGCCGCGGCCTCGGTCGCAAGCTAATGGACGCCGCGTTGCGGCTAGCGGCCGATCGTCCGCTCAGACTCGTGGCAACGACTGAGGGCCTGCCGCTATACGAAAGGCTCGGCTTCCGCGAGGCGGGTCGCGTGTTGCAGCATCAGGGCATCGTCGGAGCAATCGCCGAGCCTGGGCAAACGGAACAGGCGACCGCGGCCGACATCGAAGCGATCGTCGCGCTCGACCGCCTCGCCTTCGGCGCCAACCGTGAAGGGATGATTGCCTATCTCGGGAAAGTCGGCAACTTCGCGGTGATCCGCCGGGACGCGCGCGTTTGCGGGTTCGGCGCCATCCGCCCCTTTGGCCGCGGCGAGGCCATCGGACCCGTCGTCGCCGAAGATCTCGAAGACGCCGAGGCGCTCGTGGCCCACTTCATGTTCACGCGAACCGGCGGGTTCATTAGGCTCGATACCACTGCCGAGACCGGCCTTTCTCTCTGGCTTGCCGAGCAAGGGCTAGCCCATGTCGGCGGGGGTATCGCCATGATGAAGCCCCCGATCCACCCCACCGCCGACCCGGCCGCTACCACCTTCGCCCTCGCCAATCAGGCGCTCGGCTGATCCGGAGATCATCATGTACAGCAATTCCCTCATCGAACTCGATCGCGCCCACCTCATCCATCCGGTCGCCTCCTATCGCGGCCATGAAAAACTCGGCGTGCGCGTACTCGCCTCGGCAAAAGGCGCGACGGTCACCGACGCTTCGGGCAAGCAACTGATCGACGGCTTTGCCGGCCTTTGGTGCGTCAATGCCGGCTATGGCCACGAAGCGATCGTCGAAGCGGCCGCCCGGCAGATGCGCGAGCTTCCCTATGCGACGGCCTATTTCGGGCTCGGCTCCGAGCCCGCGATCCGCCTCGCCTCGGAACTCGCCGAGCGCGCGCCGGGCGATCTCAACCACGTCTATTTCACGCTCGGCGGCTCCGACGCCGTCGACAGCACGATCCGCTTCATCCGCTATTATTGGAATGCCCGCGGCGAGCCGCAACGCGATCAGTTCATTTCGGTGGAGCAAGGCTATCACGGCTCATCGACGGTCGGCGCCGGGCTGACGGCGCTGCCGGCCTTCCATGCCGGCTTCGGCATTCCCTTCGACTGGCAACACAAAATTCCGTCTCACTATGTCTACCGCAATCCGGTGGGAGAGAGCCCGCAGGCGATCATCGAGGCGTCGCTGGCCGCTCTCCGACGCAAGGTCGGGGAAATCGGCCCCGAGCGTGTCGCTGCCTTCTATGCAGAGCCGATCCAGGGCTCGGGCGGCGTGCTGGTGCCACCCAAGGGCTGGATGAAGGCGATGCGCGAAGTCTGCCGCGAGCTCGGCATCCTCTTCGTTGCAGACGAGGTGATCACCGGCTTCGGTCGCACCGGACCGCTCTTTGCCTCTACCGAGGACGAGATCGTGCCGGACTTCATCACCACGGCCAAAGGTCTCACGTCCGGCTATGTGCCGATGGGGGCCGTGTTCATGGCCGACCACGTCTATCAGACGATTGCCGACGGCGCCGGCGCTTCCGCCGTCGGCCACGGTTACACCTATTCGGCGCATCCCGTCAGCGCCGCTGTCGGCCTTGAGGTGCTGAGACTCTACGAGAACGGCCTCTTGGAAAACGGCGTCACGGCCGGTGCACGGCTGATGGAAGGTCTCAAAAGCCTGAGGGGCCATCCCCTGGTCGGTGACGTGCGCGGTCGCGGCATGCTGGCCGCTGTCGAGCTTGTCGTCGACAAGTCAAGGAAGACCCCTTTGCCGGCAGCCGCGGAGCCGGCGCGCCGCATCTTCGACCGGGCCTGGGAAAACGGCCTCGTCATCCGCGCCTTCGCCAATGGCGTGCTCGGGTATGCGCCGCCGCTCTGCTGCACTGCGGCGGAGATCGACGCGATTGTCGAGCGCACCCGCCAAACATTGGACGAGACCTTGGAAGACCCGGATGTTCGCCAGGCTTTGAGGGCCTGAGGGACGACGGACGCGATATATCGCGGAACCGCCATATTCGAAATTTTGTGCTGCGCCACGACGCCCTTTCGGAGACTCCGGTGCGGCACACCTGCCAAACTCAAATCAAGGAAGCGGCCGGATCCCAGCATATGCGGCCTTTCCAGCAAGAGCGGGGAAAACATCCCGCCGACGGGAACAGAATATTCTTCTTCATGAAGTCGGCGTTCCGACCTGGGACGCGAAAAACTGGGGAATCGATGTGCACAAGAGCCTGCCCGAATTCAAATACATGACCTTCGACGTCGTCGGCACGCTGATCGACTTCGAGGGCGGCCTCAAGGATTGCCTCGCCGGCATCGCCGCCGAGGCCAGTGTCGCCATCGATGGCGAGGAGGCGCTCAGCCTCTACCGCGCAGCGCGCTACTCCACGGACGCCGACCTCTTCCCGGACGATCTGGTGCGTGTCTATCTTGAAATCGCGCCGAAGCTCGGCCTTCCGACTGAGCGGAAATATGGCGAGCGTCTCAGGGACTCCGCCGGGAACTGGAGGGCGTTCGAAGACAGCACCGAAGCGCTGGCGCGCCTTGCGAAGAATTACCGGCTTGTCGCGATGACCAATGCGCGCCGCTGGGCCTTCGATTTCTTCGCCAAGGAACTAGGTGATCCCTTCTACGCCGCCTTCACCGCTGACGATACCGGTACCGAAAAACCTGACCCCGCCTTCTTTCAGAGGGTTTTCGACTTCATCGGCTCGGAAGGCAATTCGAAGGACGACGTCCTGCATGTCGCCCAGAGCCAGTACCACGACATCGGCATTTCGCGGAAGCTTGGGCTGACCAACTGCTGGATCGAGCGGCGCCACGCGCAGAAAGGTTACGGCGGCACCATTGAGCCGGCCGAGTTCACCGAGCCCGACTACCACTTCACCTCCATGGCCGACCTTGCCGATGCCGTGGCCGTCGCACGTAGCTGACCAGTTCACCGGATTGGGTCTAAGCCCGCGGAAGACGGGCAGCCCGCCAACAGACGAAAAGGGGAATGACATGAACGACAAGATCACCAATTGGACCAGATCCGACGACACCATGGTCGAAAACGCCATCCGCCGCGGAGCAACGCGCCGTGAACTGCTGCAGATGATGCTCGCCGGTGGCGTTGCCCTCTCCGCCAGCAGTCTAGTGCTCGGCCGCGCCTCCAACGCGGTTGCCGCAACGCCGGTCTCCGGCGGCGCGCTTAAGGCCGCCGGCTGGTCGTCCTCGACCGCCGACACGCTCGACCCGGCCAAGGCATCGCTCTCCACCGACTATGTCCGCTGCTGCTCCTTCTACAACCGTCTCACCTTCCTCGATAAGAGCGGCACCCCGCAGATGGAGCTCGCCGAGGCGATCGAGTCCAAGGATGCGAAGACCTGGACAGTCAAACTGAGGAGCGGCGTCACCTTCCACGACGGCAAGCCGTTGACCGCCGACGACGTGGTCTTCTCGTTGAAACGCCATCTCGATCCATCCGTCGGTTCGAAGGTCGCGAAGATTGCCGCGCAGATGACAGGCTTCAAGGCCCTGGACAAGCAGACGGTCGAGATCACGCTCGAAAATCCCAACGCCGACCTGCCGACCATCCTGTCGATGCACCACTTCATGATCGTCGCCGATGGCACGACGGATTTTTCCAAGGGCAACGGCACCGGCGCATTCGTGAGGGAAGTCTTCGAGCCCGGCGTACGCTCGGTCGGCATCAAGAACAAGAACTATTGGAAGTCCGGCCCGAACGTCGATTCCTTCGAGTACTTCGCGATCAGCGACGATAGCTCGCGCGTCAACGCACTGCTCTCAGGGGACATCCATCTCGCCGCTACGATCAATCCGCGCTCCATACGCTTGGTCGAGGCCCAAGGCGACGGCTTCGTGCTCTCGAAAACCACCTCGGGCAACTATACCAATCTCAACATTCGCATGGACTTGGAGCCTGGCAGCAAGCGGGACTTCGTCGAGGGAATGAAGTACCTCGTCAACCGCGACCAGATCGTCAAGTCGGCGCTCCGCGGCCTCGGAGAAGTCGGCAACGACCAGCCGGTTTCGCCGGCAAATTTCTACCATAATGGCGACCTGAAGCCGCGGGCGTTCGATCCGGAAAAGGCGAAATTCCATTTCGAGAAGGCCGGCGTTCTCGGTCAGTCGATCCCGATGATCGCATCCGAGGCGGCGAACTCATCGATCGATATGGCAATGATCATCCAGGCTTCCGCTGCCGAGATCGGACTGAAGCTCGACGTTCAGCGCGTACCGGCCGACGGCTATTGGGACAATTATTGGCTCAAGGCGCCGGTCCATTTCGGCAACATCAACCCGCGCCCGACACCGGACATTCTGTTCTCGCTGCTCTACACTACGGAAGCGCCGTGGAACGAAAGCCAGTACAAGTCGGAGAAATTCGATAAGATGCTGATCGAGGCGCGCGGCTCGCTCGACCAGGAGAAGCGCAAGGCGATCTACAACGAGATGCAGGTGATGGTCGCCAGCGAAGCTGGCACCATCATTCCGGCCTATATCTCCAACGTCGACGCGATCACCGCCAAGCTCAAGGGCTTGGAAGCCAACCCGCTTGGCGGCCAGATGGGTTATGCTTTCGCGGAATATGTCTGGCTCGAAGCCTGATGAGGCGAACGGTCGGGGCTGCAGCCGCGCGGTTGCAGCCCCGACCCTTTTGGTTTGAAATCTCGAATGCCGAAAGGGAACGCGCGTGAACAACCGTGTCCTATCACTCGTGCTGAGCAGATTGCTCATCGCCTTGATCACGCTGGTGATCGTCTCCTTCGCCGTGTTCTTCGCGACGACGCTCCTGCCGGGAGACACAGCGACGATCCTGCTTGGCCAGGCCGCCACGCCGGAGGCAGTCGAAGGTCTGCGCAAGGCCATGCATCTCGACGACCCGGCGATCTTCCGTTTCCTGCGCTGGATCGTTGGTTTGCTGCAGGGCGATCTCGGCACCTCCTATGCCAATGAGATGCCGGTCGCGGATCTGATCGGGGGGCGTTTCATCAACACGCTGCAGCTCGCGGGCGTCACCGCGCTCTTTTCCGTGCCGATCGCGCTGACGCTCGGCATCACCGCGGCGATGCTACGTGGCTCGCTGTACGACCGCGCCGTCACCGTGTTGACGATCGGCGTCATCTCAGTGCCGGAATTCATGATCGCGACCTCCGCGGTGTTGATCTTCGCCGTCTACCTGAAATGGCTACCGGCGCTCTCCTTCGCGAACGAAGTCACCTCGCTGACAGACCTCCTGCGCATCTATGCCATGCCCGTGATCACCCTTACCTTCGTCATCTCGGCGCAAATGATCCGCATGACCCGGGCAGCGGTGATCGAGACGCTCAACACGCCCTATGTGGAGATGGCGTTGCTCAAGGGCGCCTCGCGGCCGCGCATCGTGTTTCGGCATGCGCTGCCGAACGCTCTGGGCCCGATTGTCAACGCGGTCGCGCTTTCGCTCTCATACCTGCTCGGCGGCGTCATCATTGTCGAGACGATCTTCAACTACCCAGGTATTGCCAAGCTGATGGTCGACGCCGTCGCGACTCGCGACCTGCCGCTGATCCAGAGTTGCGCGATGATCTTCTGCCTCGGGTACCTGCTCCTGATCACGGCCGCCGATATCATAGCCATCCTTTCCAATCCGAGGCTCCGATGACAATGACCAGTTCTGAGACCAAGTCTGACCGGATTTCCGGAACCCGGCTCGGCTATCGCTTCAACATCATCGGCATGGTCGGTCTCTCGGTCATCCTTTTATGGGTGTTGATCGCGATCTTCGCGCCGCTGATCATCCCCTACCCTGTCGGCGAGATTGTCGACCTCGATTACTTCGGCCCGATGAGCCGCGACTTCTGGCTCGGCTCCGATTATCTGGGCCGCGACATGCTCTCGCGAATCCTGATGGGCGCCCGCTACACGGTCGGCATCTCGCTTGCGGCAGTTACGATCGCCTGCTTCAGCGGCGTGATGCTCGGCATGATCGCAGCGGTCGCTGGCGGCTGGCTCGACACGGTCCTGAGCCGCTTCCTCGACGCCCTCAGTTCGATCCCGAGCAAGCTGTTCGGCCTTGTGATCGTCGCTGCCGTCGGCTCCTCGATTCCCGTGCTGATCCTGACGCTGTCGGTGATCTATATCCCCGGCGCGTACCGTTTCGCCCGCGCGCTCGCCGTCAACATCAACGCTATGGATTTCATCACCGTCGCCCGCATCCGAGGCGAAAGTACCCTTTATCTGATCCGCTCGGAAATCCTGCCGAACATCGTCGGACCGGTACTTGCCGACCTCGGCATCCGCTTCGTCTTCATCGTTCTCCTGCTCTCCGGCCTCTCCTTCCTCGGCCTTGGCGTCCAGCCGCCCTATGCCGACTGGGGGGCTCTCGTGCGCGAGAACATCGGCGGCCTGCCCTTTGGCGCACCGGCGGTGATGGCTCCCTCCTTTGCGATCGCCAGCCTCACCATCAGCGTCAACCTGCTGATCGACAACCTGCCAAAGAAGATCCGCGATCGGAGCGAATGATGGTCAATCTCGTAGAAATCCGTGACCTGAAGGTCGAAGCCACCACCGATTCCGGCCGACGCGTCGAGATCATCAACGGCGTCAGCTTCGACATTGCCGAGGGCGAGATCGTGGCGCTGATCGGCGAAAGCGGCTCCGGCAAGACGACGATCGCGCTCACGCTGATGGGCCATGCCCGCCCCGGCTGTCGCATCTCCGGCGGCAGCGTCTCCGTCGCCGGAAAGGACATGGTGACGCTGAGCGAAAAGCAGCGCGCCAGGGTGCGCGGCACCGAGGTCACCTATGTTCCGCAATCAGCCGCCGCCGCATTCAACCCGGCCGCCACGATCATGGACCAGGTAATCGAAGTCACCCGAATTCATGGGCTTATGTCCGCCGACGAGGCGCGCCTCCGCGCCGTCGAGCTTTTCAGGGCGTTGTCGTTGCCTGAGCCCGAAACGATTGGCAGCCGCTATCCGCACCAGGTCTCCGGCGGCCAGTTGCAGCGGCTTTCTGCGGCCATGGCGCTGATCGGCGACCCGAAGCTCGTCATCTTCGACGAGCCGACGACGGCGCTCGACGTGACGACGCAGATCGAAGTGCTGCGCGCCTTCAAGTCGGTCATGAAGAAAGGCGGCATCGCCGGCGTTTACGTCTCGCACGACCTCGCCGTGGTCGCCCAGATCGCCGACCGCATCGTCGTCTTGAAGGGCGGAGAGACCAAGGAGATCGGCACCACCAAAGAGATCCTCGACGGCGCGACGCACCCCTACACGCGGGAGCTGCTCGCCGCCTTCGAGCCGAAACCCCGTGGCGCTGCGGGCGCGGCAGAGAGTGGTCCGGCCCCGTTGCTCGAAATCGAAAATCTCGTCGCAGGCTACGGCCAGGCCCAGGCCGACGGCCTGCCCCTCGTGCGCGCCGTCGAGCATGTCAGTCTCAAGGTGGAGAAGGGGCGCAACCTCGGTATCATCGGCGAGTCCGGTTGCGGCAAGTCGACACTCGCGCGCACCATCGCCGGCATATTGCCGGCCGCTGTCGGCAAGATCGTCTTCGACGGCAAGGAACTCGGCCGCAGCGCCCGTGCGCGCTCGCGCGATGAACTGCGCGAAATGCAGATCGTCTTCCAATATGCCGATACGGCGCTTAATCCGGCGAAATCCGTCGAGGAAATCTTAGCCCGGCCGCTTGCCTTCTATCACGGCATGAATGCCAAGGCGCGCAGCGCACGCATCGACGAGCTGCTCGACATGGTGCGCCTGCCGCGCAACCTGCGTCATCGCCGCCCGGGGGAGCTCTCGGGCGGCCAGAAGCAGCGTGTCAACTTCGCCCGCGCACTCGCCGCCGAGCCGAAGCTGATCCTGTGCGACGAGATCACCTCTGCACTGGACACCGTGGTCGCGGCCGCCGTCATCGATCTCCTCAAGGAATTGCAGCGCGAGCTCGGTCTTTCCTACATCTTCATCAGCCATGACCTCTCCGTGGTGGAGGCGATCTGCGACGAGATCGTCGTGATGTATGGCGGCAGAAAGGTAGAGGAAATCACGCCGGCGAAGGTCAAGACACCCCAACACCCCTATTCGCAACTGCTCTTCTCGTCGGTGCCGAGGCTCGATCCCACGTGGCTCGACGGGCTCGAACAGGATCCGGAGCTCGTGCGAGCCTATTGCCGGCGCTGAGGCGCCGGCTCATCCCAACCTGCTGTCATCGCCTCAGCCCGAAGGCGGACAGAAGGAGGCGCGGACGACATCATGCTTTGCCGGGTGAGGCTCCGGAGGAGCGGGCCAAAACGCAAGCGTCGGCCGCGCAAACCGATCCGAAGATCCTACATCCGAAACAGGCTGGTCAGTGGCATGTGCACCTTGACTATCGGCGACTTCAAGACGACGAAACTGAAATACTTGTCGATGCCGACGTCCATGTCGGTGAGGCGCTCCATGATAGTCTGGTATTCACCGATCCCGGCCGTGACGAATTTTAGAAGGTAGTCGTAGCCTCCTGACACTAGATGGCATTCCATAACGTTGTCGACCTTGTCTATCGCCGCCAGGAACCGGGCAAAGTCGATCTGCCGGTGGTTCTTCAGCGTGATTTCGGTAAATACCGTCAGGGTCTGCCCGAGCTTGCTGACGTTGATCTGCGCCGAATAGCCCTCAATGTAACCCTCCGACTGCAGCTTCTTGACCCGCATCAGACAGGGGCTCGGCGACAGGTTGACCAATTCGGCGAGTTCCACATTGGTGATGCGGCCGTTCTTCTGCAGTTCGTACAGAATCTTGATGTCGATCCGGTCGAGTTTCATGGCGCGCCTTCCCCTTGCTACGTGGCCAACGGGACAGCAGATTGTGCTGCGACTTTCCCAGCTAGGACCTTAACACACTGATGAGACGTGTCGATTTCGTTTGGCACAGCGGGCCAAAGCAGAAAGGGCGGCATTGCTCCCCCAATACGGAATCTTCTGCTGCGCGCCAGCCGCAGTCCGGCAACGCCATTGCGCAATAGCCGTTAGACTGTGCTGGTAACGGAGGTCACGCCATGCCCGCACCGCTGAAACTCATCGACACAACGCCGCAGTTGCCCGAAGACGCCGATGCCGTGGTGATCGGCGGCGGCATTGTCGGTGTGTTTGCGGCCTACTATCTTGCCCGCCGCGGATTAAAGGTAGCCGTCGTCGAGAAGGGCCGGATCGGCGCGGAGCAGTCGAGCCGCAACTGGGGCTGGTGCCGCCAGCAGAACCGGGACGCCCGCGAATTGCCGATGGCGACGAAGAGCCTCTATCTTTGGGAGCGTTTCGCCGCCGAGAGCGGCGAGGATACCGGCTTCCGACGCTGCGGGTTGTTCTACCTCAGCAACAGCGAAGAGGAACTGGCCGGCTGGGCCCGCTGGCGCGACTTTGCCCGTGCGCTCGGCGTCACAACGTATATGCTCGACAGAGCCGAGGCGACCGAACGCGGCCGCGCCACCGGAAAGCCGTGGAAGGGGGGGGTCTTTTCGCCGACCGACGGCACCGCCGATCCGGCAAGTGCAGCACCCGCGGTCGCACGTGCGATCCTCAAGCTCGGCGGCACCGTGCATCAGTCCTGCGCCGCCCGCGGCATAGAGACAGAAGGCGGTCGCCTTTCTGGTGTCGTTACCGAGCATGGCACCATCCGCACGAAGACGGCGATCCTTGCCGGCGGCGCCTGGGCCTCCTCCTTCTGCCGTCAACTCGGCATCCGCTTTCCCCAAGCCGCAATCCGATCATCAATCCTGGCCGTCTCGCCAGGCGCCATCCGCCTTCCGGACGCGCTGCATACGGCCGCCGTTTCGGTGACGCGCCGCGGGGACGGCGGCTACACGCTCGCCATCAGTGGCCGCGGCCGTGTCGATCCGACGCCGCAGCAATTGCGTTTCGCGCCGCAGTTTCTGCCGATGTTCGCCCGGCGCTGGCGCAGCCTTGCACCCGGCGGCATCGAAGGCTTCCGTTCCCGTCACGAGAGCCTGACTCGCTGGCGCCTCGATGCGCCGACGCCAATGGAGCGCATGCGCATCCTTGATCCTGCAGTCGATAAAGACACTATTCGCCTCACCCATTCGCGCGCGCTCGACCTCCTGCCCGACCTTAAGAACACCAGTATCACCGCCGCATGGGCGGGTTATATCGACAGCACGCCGGACGGTGTGCCTGGCATCGGCGAAATCGCCGCCATACCGGGGTTCATCCTCGCCGCCGGCTTCAGCGGGCACGGCTTCGGCATTGGTCCCGGCGCCGGTCACCTGATCGCCGACATCGTCACTGGTGACGAGCCAATCGTCGACCCCCGCGCGTACCATCCGGACCGCTTCCGAAAGTCTGCCTGGGGTAAGGTCGCCGATTTCTAGGGAGGCGGGCCCCGAGGTGCTGTGGCGAATTCGCTGAAGTCGGTTCCGACTGCGACGATCCAGTCCTGGCGGCAGGCAACACCGTCGCCAGCGCAGCCGTTTATGATCCTAGTCAGACCGATCGAGGTCACCGCGAATCTGTCGTTTCGGATTTCCTGCGGCTTCTCGGCGGTCGCCACAAGCCCACTCGCAACTGACGTTATCAAATCCGAGCGTTCGCCCAGCGTCATCGCATCTGGGGTCTTTGCTAATGGGAATTGGTCGCGCGCGACCAGTCAGCCGGTCGGACGTCTACCATCTTGATTATTGATTATTGACTCCAGGATCAACTTCCGACCTCCCAGAGCGGGATTCGGCACGGCTAGTGCAACGAATGGCTACTATGCGGTTAGTGCATGAGGCATAACCGCAACGGCGACGGTCCATTGTCCGGTTTTTGTCGCAGGTTCGCGATGAGGATAGCTATTTCGGCGTCAAGCTTCGCTCTGATAGATGCTCTTCGGCAGAGGGGGCGTGTCTTCGTCTATTTATGTGCAAAAGCCGGCCGAAACGGCATACCCATACAAGGCCGTCGGTGCTTCATGGCGAACGGTCGGTTTCTTCAAGGCGTTCTTGTAGCGGAAAAAAGAGAACATTTGACTGAAAAGCAGTCGGGTTACCATCCCGGTAGCTTTTCAGTTGCTCAGTTTCCTTCGGACCACGTCCCAATCAACATTGTCATGAAGCGCTCGGCCGCGGGCGAAAGCGTCCCACCGCGACGACGCACAATGCCGATCGTTCGTGAGATTTGAGGATTGCGAATAGGTCTCGTGACTAGGAACGGGTGCTCTTCCTGTGGTGTAGCGAGTTTGGGCAGAACCGAAATTCCAAGCCCGGCTTCCACCAAACCAAGCGATGTCGAAAGATGTGTGACTTCATAGGACCAACGCAGTTTCAGGTTCGATTTCGCCAACGCGGCGTCAAGAAGCGTACGGTTGCCGCTGGACCGGTGAACTGTGATCAGTTGATAGGGCGCCAGATCGTCCCATTCGAGTTCGCTCTTCGCTACCAGCGGATGATCCTTGCGTGCCGCCAGCACGAATGGATCTTCGATGAGCCTGTCGAAGATGAGGTCGGGATCTGAAAAGCCCATGATATTGATGCCGAACTCGACTTCCCCACGGGCGACTGCCTGTAGACCGTCGGTAGCCGGCAGATCGAGAATGCGAAAACGAATATTGGGATACTCTGCGCTGAACTGCTTGATGACGGTTGGCAAAAAATAAAAAGCGGCCGTTGGCAGACATGCGATAGTCACAAGGCCGCTGCGCTGAGATCCGACATCGCGCACCGCAAACAGCGACGTGTCGAACTCCTCAAGCATTCGTCGCACCAACGGGATCAGTTCCGCGCCAAGGGCGGTTGTCGAGACGTGACGCGTGGTGCGCTCGAGCAAGGGCGCCCCGATTGCCAGCTCCAGCTTCTGAATTCGACGGCTGAGTGCCGGCTGTGACAGATTGAGCGCTTCGGCAGAGCGGTGGAAGTTTTCCAGTTCGACCACCGCTAGAAACGCGCGGAGATCCAGTATCTCGCAATTAATGCTCATAACGCATCATTCCCTCTGAAATTCGCATTTCACATATCAATCGTTTTGCCGCTTACTGCAACAAAGAAGCTGATTGATATTTAAATCACATCAGTAAGCGGATACAACTATGAACGATCTGATTTCCATTCCCTGTGTTCTGATGCGCGGCGGCACCTCCAAGGGACCGTTCTTTCTCGCATCCGATCTTCCGTCGGATGAGCGTCAACGCGATCAGATCCTGCTTTCAGTCATGGGATCTGGTCATCCTCTGCAGATCGATGGTATCGGCGGCGGCAACCCTGTCACCAGCAAGGTTGCCATCGTCGGCCCGGCAACCATATCGGATGCCGATGTGGACTATCTGTTCGCCCAGGTCCGCATCGATCAGCAATTCGTCGATACCTCGCCGAATTGTGGAAATATGCTAGCGGCCGTCGGGCCGTTCGCGATCGAGGCTGGCCTGGTCAAGGCAGCGACGGGCGTAACCCGCGTGCGCATTCACAACGTCAATACCGGTAAACTGATCGAAGCGGAGGTTCCGACCCCTGATGGCTGCGTTGCCTATATGGGGGATGCCTCGATCGACGGCGTGCCCGGCAATGCTGCGCCGATCGCGCTGACCTTCATGGACGCGGCCGGGGCACGCACAGGGAAGCTTTTTCCCACCGGCAACCCGCGCGACAGCATTGACGGTATCGATGTCACCTGCATCGACTGCGCTATGCCGATGATGTTGCTGGCAGCCACCGCCCTCGGTGTGACGGGCGACGAACCTGCAGCCGAGCTTAATACGAACAGCGCATTGCTCGAACGGCTCGAAACTCTGAGGCTCGAAGCCGGCCGGCGCATGGGTATGGGTGACGTCAGCAATCAGGTCACGCCAAAGCCGGTTCTAATCTCCAGGCCCAATAACGGCGGCGATCTCGGCGTGCGCTATTTCATGCCGCATCAGTGCCACCCATCTCTCGCAACGACCGGTGCGGTCGGCATAGCCACGGCCTGCATCAGCGACGGAACCGTCGCCTCGCGGCTGATCGGAGACCGCAAGCCACCGGTCGTTCTCGTTCTCGAACATCCAAGCGGCCGTTTGGAAGTGAAACTGGATACCCGCGATGGCAAGACAGTTGCTGGAATCCTGCGTACGGCCCGGCGCCTCTTCGAAGGGCAGGTCTTTGCAAAACCTATCGCGCAAATGGTTTGCGCGGCATAATCGAAAGTGGTTGCCGGGAGGGCGCCACGCATCAGGGAGGAATACACATGCGTAACCTATTGCTCGCACTTGCGGCAACGGTCGCTTTCGCCGGTTCGGCTATTGCGGAACCCGTCCGCATCAGCGTCGGGTCCTACAACCTCAACAACCTGCCCTTTCCGGTCGCAGCTGGCCTAGGTCTCTACGAGAAGGAAGGTCTTGAGGTAACCGTCGAAAACTTCGCATCGGGTGGTTCCAAGACGCTGCAGGCGCTCGTTGCCGGCTCTACGGATATCGCCGTCGGCTTCTACGACCACACCATCCAGATGCAGTCGCAGGACAAGGCTGTTGTCGCCTTCGTGCAATTGGCCCGCAATTCCGGGCTCGTGCTTGCCGGTGGAAAGAACGCTGCGTTCGATCCTGCCAAACCTGAAACGATCAAGGGCGCGAAAATCGGTATCACAGCGCCGGGCTCGTCTTCAGACTTCTTCGTTCGCTATTATCTGCAGCGCCACAGCCTATCGGCTGATGACGTCTCGTTGATCGGGGTAGGCTCCGGTTCAGCTGCTGTTGCGGCGCTCGAGCAAGGGAAGGTTGATCTATTGGTCAACTACGATCCGGCGGCAACCTTTATCGAAGCCAAGGGTGTCGGCAAGATTTTGATCGACGCCCGCAGCGACGCGGGTGCCACGGAAATCTACGGTGGGATCTACCCGACCTCCGTCCTTTATGCGACGCAGGCCTATATCGATGAGAACCCGGAAACCATCCAGAAAGTCACAAACGCGACCGTGAAGGCGCTGGCCTGGATGAACACACACAGCGCTGAAGAGATCGTCGAAAAACTGCCGAAGGAATTCATCTCCGGTGACCGGGACACCTATGTGAAGGCTGTCGAGAATGCCAAACCGATCTTCTCGGTCGATGGCAAATTCAGCGAGACCGACACTCAGACACCCCTCGCCGTGTTGAAGAGTTTCAACGAAAAAGTTGCTGCCGCGACTATCGATCTTTCCAAAACCTACACGAACGCTTTCGTGGACAAAGTCACCGACAAGACCATCAATTAACCCAGGAGGAGGCCATGGCATTGGCTGTCGTAAAACCCATGTCCGTTCCGTCGGGCGAGCTAAACAAAAGGCCAATGGTATCGATTGACGCCGTCACGATGTCATTCGGCTCCTATGTCGCGGTGCAGGACGTGAACCTGACAGTTGCCGATGGCGAGTTTCTCGCCATCGTGGGACCGACAGGCTGTGGCAAAAGTACCGTGCTCAACGCCATTGCTGGTCTTCTGAAGCCTGCCAGCGGAACAGTGGCGATCGACGGCGCTCCGGTTAAGGGCGTCCAGAACGATATCGGCTATCTCTTTCAGCAGGACGCACTGCTGCCCTGGAAGACATCGATCGAGAATGTCGAGCTGGGACTGCTGTTCAAAGGTGTGCCGAGTTCAGAGCGGCGCGAGCGTTCTATGAACTGGCTTGCGAAAGTTGGACTCAAAGGGTTCGAGCATCGCTATCCGCATCAACTTTCGGGCGGCCAGCGCAAGCGCGTCCAGATGGCGCAGGCCCTAATCTCCGGCCCCAAAGTCATTCTAATGGACGAGCCCTTTTCGGCCCTCGATATTCACACACGGCACCTCATGCAAAACGAACTCCTGCGTCTGTGGCAGGAAGAGCGCAGGGCTGTCGTAATGATCACGCATGACCTCGAAGAAGCAATAGCCCTCGGCGACCGGGTCGCAATTCTTGCAGCCGGCCCTCGTTCACGGGTTATCGAAAGCTTCCCGGTGGAACTCGAGCGCCCTCGCGACGTCGCGGAAATTAAACTCGATCCACGCTTTATGGATCTTTATCGAAATATCTGGGCTTCCCTGCGCGGCGAAGTGGAGAAAAGCTATGAACGTCGTGACTGAACGCATCATCCAGCTCGGAATGCTAATCTTTATCCTCGGCGGCTGGCAGCTTGGAGTGACCGCCGGCTTCATCGATGTCTTCTTCTTTCCAGCCCCGCTCGACATCTTCAACCAGATGATCAGCTGGATTGTTGATCCCAGCTTCTATCGTCATGTGTCAATCACACTGACGGAGACTGTGCTCGGCTACATCATCGGCACGGGCCTTGGCGTCGCAGCCGGTGTATGGCTCGGTCTTAGCCGCAGTGCGGCACGGATTTTGGACCCCTTCATCAAAGGCCTGAACGCCATTCCGCGCGTCGTGCTTGCCCCAATTTTCGTGCTTTGGCTTGGTCTCGGCCTATGGTCCAAGGTAGCGCTCGCAGTAACGCTTGTCTTCTTCATCACCTTCTTCAACGCCATGCAGGGCGTCCGCGAAGTCAATCCGGTCGTCCTCGCAAACGCAAGGATTCTCGGGGCCAAACGTTCCGATCTATTGCGGCATGTCTATTTTCCGGCGGCAGCCAGCTGGATTTTGTCCTCCCTTCGCACGTCAGTCGGCTTCGCGGTGGTCGGCGCCATCATTGGCGAATATCTCGGCTCCTCTGCGGGGCTCGGCTATCTGATCGCGCAGGCGGAAGGCAACTTCGACGCGGTTGGAGTGTTTGCCGGCATCATCATCCTAGCCGTGTTCGTGCTCATCATCGACCGACTTCTCGATGTTCTGGAAGGCCGGCTGATCAGGTGGAGACCGAACACCGCAGAAGAAAGAGCGACGTAACTATTAATCGGATCTATGTGAGTAGAATTGGGGTCCCGCCATCGGCAGCCCGTTCTTTTTGGCCTTGTGTAGCGCAACCAGCACCATTGATATGCTCAATCAAAGTTAAAATCATGGGAATTTCTAAGCGTCCATTGTTTTAATACCTCACTTGGATTGGCCGGCACCCCCGGCCTTTCGCTCTACATCCAAAAAACTATGATGGACGCCTTGAGGTGAATTGAACCAGTGGTCCATGCACTCCGAAAAGGAAACGCTATCTTTCGCCCACCTTGAACCGGGCAGAGACGCAACGGATGTGCGATGCTCCGACACCGCAGCAGCCGCCGATGATCGTCGCGCCGCTCTCTGCCCATTCACAGGCGAAGCTGGAGTAGCCGTCGACAGACAAGTCGTTGCGGACCGCATGAAGTGTCTCGTTTGCTGCGCCTTGCTCCTCAGTGGCGAGCGCATTGGCGTAAACACCGATCGAGATAATGCGTCGTTCCTCCGCAAGAACGCTGGCCGCCTCTTCGACGGCGCGCCGCATGACTTCCGGGCGGCTGCAATTGAAGAGCAGTGCGGCCGCACCAGATCCGGCGATACAGCGCGCGGCCTCCTCCACGCTTTCGCCGGAGCGCAGCGCTGCCGGCCTGCGTTCGGCACCCGGCTCGTCATCGAGCGTGAATGATATCCAGAATGGTCTGCGGGTGCCGGCCACCGCAATCCGCACCGCTTCGGCTTCAGCCACCAAGCTGAGGGTTTCTCCGAGCCAGACATCCACCGACGGCGAGAGTTCCTCAACCAGCGCGCCGAGGTAGTCGTGCACGCGGTCCGGCATGAAGCGCTGCGGCTCGTAGGAGCCAAAAATCGGCGGCAACGATCCGGCGACGAGCACCGTTCGGTCCACACTCGCGTCGGCCGCCTCACGCGCCAGACGTCCGGCAAGGGACATCAGCCTGCGGCCCTCTAATCGGAACCGCTCCTCGCCAATGTGGAACGGTACCAGCGCGTAACTGTTGGTGGTGATGATGTCGGCGCCTGCGGCAATAAACTCCTCATGCACGCGCCGAACGATTGCCGGGCTCTCAATCAGCGCGAGTGCAGACCACTCCGGTTGCCTGAGGTGCGCACCGAGGCGGACAAGCTCGCGACTCATGCCGCCGTCGAGGATTCTTACGGATTTCATGGATTTCCTTCCCATCCCGGTCAGCGCTTGATCATCGAGGACAATGCGAATGCCGTCAGCGTGTCCCGAACACCGGGCAGGACGGACACTTCCTGCCAGATTTCACGGATGCGGTCCGTCGTATTCGCCTCGACACGAACAACGAGGTCGAACTCGCCGCTGATGACATCGCAGGAGACGACCTCCGGCAAGCACTTGAGTGCCTGGATGACCTCACCACCGCGCATGCGGTCATGACGGTAGACAAACATCAGTGCGGTGACCGCCGCGGTGCGCGGCTTTCCCTCGCCTGCGACGATCGTGTACCCCAGGATGAGGCTATCACGCTCCAGCCGCTCGATCCGCTGGCGCACGGCATTGCGCGAAAGGTTCACCTTCTCGGCCAACTCCGCATGGGGAATCCGGGCGTTGCGGGTCAACTCGGCGAGAATGCGCTCGTCCGCCCGGTCGAGGATGCGCTTCATGACCGCATCTCCTCGACGACGACCTTGGCAGACCGGAAGGCGTATTGCGCGGCGTCTTCGAGTTCGGTAAACCTGCCACACTGCGCAAACGAGGTCGCGGCGGCCGCCATGGTGAAGCCCGGCAAGGCCTGTTGCTCTGGCTCGCTGAGGTTACGAACTTCTGTATAGCCGGTCAGTAGCGCGCCGGCGAGCGTCCTGTCGAGCGCACCGTTTGCCTTCGCGGTCCAATGCAGCAGCACCTGGGCGAGTTCGGCGATCAGAACATCGTCGTGGCGCAGTCGAAAATTGATGACACCACTCACCTCTCCGCCGAGAAAGAACACGTTGTCGCGATTGATAGCGCCGTGAACAGCTCCTCTTGGCAACTCGTCCGACACTGCCTCTACTGCGCGCCTCAGCGTCTGGTGTATCCGCGCGACGCAGACACCCAGTGCGTGGCACTTGCCGGTGGTGATCTCGCTTGGCCGCGCTCCGGGCACAAAACCGACAACCGCGACGAACTTGCCCGACACGGTGATCGTTGCCGCACCCGCATCCGTGCGGAAGGTCGCGGGACAGGGTACGCCAGCGGCAGCAAGCGTCTCCATCGTGCGGAAAGCGCGCTCAAGATCAAACGGGTCGGCGCCGCTCTCGAACAGGGTAATGATGAACTCACCGCGCTCGGAACGGAAAAGGAAGGTAGTCTCCGCATCGCCATCGGCAATGCCGATCACCGAGGTCAGGCGCCCAAGGCGATAGGCCATCGCGATCTGATCGCACTCGGCCTCCGATAGATCTGTAAAAACAGCCATTGTCCGTCCCTTCAGCTTTTGACGACACCAGCGCCGAAAATCGCGTCGATCTGGGCAGCACTCAGCCCGCTGTCGCGCTCGACCGCCTCGCGCAGCGGGATGCCTTCTGCGAGCGCCCGGCCGGCAAAGGCAGCGGCCTTTGCGTATCCGACGAAGGGATTGAGAGCAGCAGCAAGGACAAGGGACCCGTCGTAAAGCGCCTGACAACGTTCGGCATCCGCCTCTATTCCGTCGATGCATCGGGTACGAAGCGCGTCAAGGCCTCTCACCAAAAGTCGCAGCGACTGCAGGATGTTGAGCACGATGACCGGTTCCATAGCGTTCAGCTGAAGCTGGCCGGCGCTGGCAGCAAGTGTGACCGTCAGGTCGTTACCGATCACCTGAAAGCCAATCTGGTTTACCATTTCGGGGATCACCGGATTGACCTTGCCCGGCATGATCGAGGAGCCAGCCTGGAGGGCCGGGAGCCGAATCTCACCGAAACCGGCGCGCGGACCGCTCGACAGCAGGCGAAGGTCATTGCAGATCTTGGAGAGCTTCACCGCTGTGCGCTTCAGCGTCCCCGAAAGCGTCACGAACGCGCCCGTGTCGGATGTCGCCTCGACCAGATTGCGCGCCGGCCTCACCGCAATCCCGGACATCATGGAAAGGTGCGCGCAGACCGCCGCCGAGAACCCCGGTGGCGCGTTGACGCCGGTACCAATCGCCGTGCCTCCGAGATTGACCTCGCGCATCAATTCAGCCGTGCCCAGAAAATGCGCGACGTCCTCCTCCAGCGTCTCGGCAAAAGCTTCGAACTCCTGGCCGAGGAACATCGGGACAGCATCCTGAAGCTGCGTCCTGCCCACCTTGACGATGCCTGCGAAGATGTCGCCCTTCGACCGCAAGGCAGTGACCAAGGCCTGCAACGCCGCGACCAGCACTTCGCCTTCCCGCAACACGGTCAGCCGGATGGCGGTCGGGTAGACGTCGTTGGTCGATTGGCTCAGGTTCACGTGATCGTTCGGATTGACCACCTCGAAGCTGCCGGCCGGCCGTCCCAGCGCCTCAAGCGCCAGATTGGCGATGACCTCGTTGACGTTCATGTTGGTCGAGGTCCCCGCCCCACCCTGCATCATGTCGATAGGAAAATGCGGCGCAAGGATTTCCCCGGTGATCAGCCTGTCGCACGCCCGATCGATGGCCTGCGAAATCGCAGGATCGATAAGGCCCAGCTCCCGATTGGTCGCCGCAGCGGCCTTCTTGACCATCGCCAGCGAGCGGATGAACTCGGGGAAATCCTGGAGCCGGATGCCGGAAACGTCGAAGTTCTCCGTTGCTCGGCGCGTATGGATGCCGATCAGGGCATCAGCCGGTAATTCCCGTCGGCCAAGATGATCGGCTTCGATGCGCATTTTCGTCATGGTCAGCCCCTGCCTCACCCGGAAATGGCCTGATCGAGGTCATCGATTAGGTCGTCTGTCGCTTCGAGACCGACCGACAGGCGGAACACGCCGTCGCCAGCAAAGCGGCGATAGTCCTCGAGCGGTTCACCGGAGAGCTGGTAGGTGGACTTCATCATTTCATCCGTTTCGAGCAGCACGACGATCGAGCGCTGGTGGCCGAGCGAAAAGGCATAGTGGGCAATCTTGAGGCGCCCGGCGAGTTGCTGGGCCATCCTCCCCGGATCCTTCACCTGAAAGGTCACGATGCCGCCGAATAGGTCCATCTGGCGCTTCGCCAGCGCATGTTGTGGGTGGGAGGCAAGCCCGGGATAGGTCACGGCCACGACCGAAGGATGGTCCTGGAGGAAGGCCGCGATCTTTGAAGCGGACTCGGAGATCGTCCGAATGCGGGGAAACAGTGTGTCGATGCCGCGCAAAATGAGCCAGGCGTTCATGGCCGGCATCGATGCGCCAAGGTAAACGCCGGCGCGCGAGCGAATTTTCTCCACCAGTTCCTTACGGCCGCAGACAACCCCGCCCAGGGCATCGCCATGGCCGTTGATGAATTTCGTGAGAGAATGGATGACCAGGTCAACCCCCAGCAGCAGCGGCTGCGTGGCGACGGGGGTCGCAAGAGTTGAATCGACCGACATCAGTGCGCCATGCTTTCTGGCGAGCGCGGCAATAGCCCCGAGATCGGTCAGGCGCAGGATCGGATTACACGGACTTTCGCAATGGACGAGCTTCGTGTTGGGACGGAAGGCGGCCGCGACATCCTGCGGGCGGGACATGTTCACCGGTGTGACCTCGATGCCGTAGTCCGGCAAGATGCGCCGAGCCAGTTCGTTAGCGCCGGCATAGCAGACGTCGCTAAGGATCAGGTGGTCACCTTTTTTCAGGAAACTGAGAAACGTGGCGCCGATGGCTGCCACGCCCGTTGCCGTCGCAACCGCGTCGTCGGCTCCTTCCAGGGCGGCGAGCCGCTTTTCTAGCTGGCGAACCGTCGGGTTGGTCCAGCGCGCGTAAAGAAAGGGCAAAGCCGTCAGATCATCGACACCATCTGCGGAAAAGGTTCCGTTGCCCGGTTCAAGCAGGTTGTTGACGGACATGGAGATGTTTGGGGCGATCGCCTTCGTCGACGGATCGATGACAAGCCCGGCGCTCAGCGCCAGCGTATCGCGGTTGAGAGCTGCCCTTGCGCCAGGCGGCCTCATGTTGCGCCCCTCGTGCGTTGGCAGGTCTGAAAGTTTCGAGATAGTCATCGCGTCCTCCTGCGATTTGGGTCCCGGAGTTTTCCAGGAAATGGCCTTACGGGCGGCGCCCTCGATCCTTTGAACATCGGATCTGGTGTGCGCTCCGAGCTTCAGCGCCGTATCGGCACCTGCATCTCGACGACCCGAAAGGCGCGCGTGATGAGGATGGTTAGGCAGACATAGAAGATCGTGACGACGACAAGCGGCTCGTAGACCAGGAGCGTATCCTGCCTGATCTTGTAGGCGACGGAGTAGAGATCCATCACCGTGACGGTGAAGGCGAGCGGCGTCGCCTTGAGTTGCAGAACCACCTCACCAGTGATTGTTGGGAGCGCGATACGGATAGCCCTCGGCAGCCATATTCGTCGCAACAATGTCCATCGGCCCATGCCAAAGGCCTGCCCGGCTTCCAACTCGCCCTTATGCACCGCGAGCAGCGCACCACGCAGCACCTCGGCCTCGTAAGCTGCATAGTTCAGTGTGAAGCTCACGGTCGCGAAGAAGAACCCCTCGCGCACGATCGGCCAAAGGAAGCTCGAGCGCAGCCCCGGGATCATCGGGAGCAGCGACCCGATACCGTAGTAGAGCAGCCACAATTGAATGAGCAGTGGCGTGCCTCGCAAACACGTGCAGTAGCTTTTGGCTACCCAGCGCAGCCAATGCGGACCGTTCACCTGCGCGAGCGCGAGGCCGATAGCCAAGACGAAGCCGAAGCCGACGGAGATCACGAGCAGCAACACGGTCTGTGTGGCGCCAGCTACGATCAGCGGCCAGTAGTTGGAAACCCATGAGAAATCCATAGTTCGTCCCTTCAGGCTGCTTTTGGCTGACCGCGCCGGAAATAGCTTTCCAGACTGATGAACATGACGTTGGAGACGAGCGTGATTGCCAGGTAGATCAAGGCCGCTGCAAAGAAGAACAGGAAGTAATGTTTGGTGTTGCCGGCGGCCAGGCGAGTGGCAAGCGCCAGCTCCTGATAACCGACCACGGCGATCAGGGCACTATCTTTGGTGACCGACATCCATAGATTGGCCAGTCCCGGTAGAGCGTTAGGCATCAACGCCGGCAGAACTATCCTGCGGAACCGCAGCCAGGGTCGCATGCCGAAGGCATTGGCAGCTTCGATCTGGCCGGTCGGAACAGCGAGGATCGCGCCGCGCAATACCTCGGTCATATAGGCGCCCTGCACGATCCCGAGCACGACAACGGCGGCGAAGAAGCCGTTGATCTCGATCGGCGGCAAAGCGAATGAGGATAGCAGCTTGTTGATGCCGTCGGTTCCGGCGTAATAGAGGCCAATGATGAGGATCAGTTCCGGAATGGCACGAACGGCCGTCGTATAGACATCAAGCACGGCGGACACCGGGCGGCTGCCCTTGAGTTTTCCCGCCGCACCCACAAGCCCGATCATGATGCCGAGCAGGTACGCGCCAAGCGAAATCAGGATGGTCGAGGCCGCGCCTTGAAGCAGCACCCCGCCCCATCCTGGCGGATAGGGAGAAAGCAGTTCTAGAATGGATGGACTTGTCGGCATAGGAAACGGTTCCTCGGCGTTCGAACGGGGTCGCTGCGGCTCGCACACTGTTCTTTTTTGAGGGAGTATTGTCCGGAATGAACTGAAGGGGCGCCGCCTCGACGCCCCTCCGCTCCAATCATTCGCCGTAGGGATCGAAGTCGAAATACTTCTTGGAGATTGCTGCATAGGTGCCGTTGGCTCGAACGGCGGCAATTGCGGCGTTCAACTTCGCGAGCAGCTCGACGTCGTCCTTTCTCAAGCCACCACCAATACCCTGCCCAAGGACCTGCGGATCGTCCTTCACGTTACCCTTGTCCTCGCAGCAATCCTTGCCGAAGTCGGACCGCAGGAAGGTCACCAGCGGAATGGAATCGCCGAAGACGTAGTCCACACGACCGACGGCGAGATCCTGGAATGCCTCGTCGAGCGTGGCATAGGTCTTCTCGGACGCCACGCTCGCATAGTGCTTCTTGTAGTATTCCGCCTGGATCGTGGACACCTGGATGCCGACAGTCTTGCCGGCGACGTCGTCGACGCTGGTGCCGCCCTTGCCGTCCTGCGCGCCGATCAGCTTGCTCGGTGTGTTGTAGTATTTGTTGGTGAAGGCGATCGTCTTGCTGCGCTCATCGGTAATCGACATGGACGACCAGATGACATCGAACTTTCGAGACTGAAGACCAGGAATCAGTCCGTCCCACGACATGTCGACGACCGAGCACGTTTCCTTCATTTCGGCGCAGACGGCATCCATCAGTTCGATTTCCCAGCCCACCCACTTGCCGGTCGCGTCCTTTGTAAAGAACGGAGGGTATGCTTCGTTCATGATGCCAAATCGCACTTCGGCGGCTGCGCTGCCGGCAGAGGCGATAAGGATCGTGCCGGCGACAAGGAAGGATGCGGTCTTCATATAGGTTCCCTTTCTCTTATGATTGGCGGTCGCGCACGTTCAGTGGCGGGACGAACTTGTGAACTCGCGGCATCGGGCGCTGGCCGGAGCGCCGAAAATCTGTTCCGGCCGGCCCTCTTCCTCGACACGGCCCTGGTGCAGAAACATCACGTGGTTGGAGACGTCTCGGGCAAATTTCATCTCGTGGGTAACGAGCAGCATCGTCCTGCCTTCTTCGGCGAGGTCGCGAATGACCTTCAGCACTTCGCCGACGAGTTCCGGGTCGAGTGCGGATGTCGGCTCGTCAAACAGCATCACTGACGGATCGACACACAGCGCCCTTGCAATCGAGGCGCGTTGCTGCTGGCCGCCTGACATGAAAGCCGGATAGACATTGCGCTTCTCGTAGAGACCGACCTTCTGCAGGAGTGCTTCAGCCTTCTCGACTGCCTCCTTGCGCCCCATGCCGAGGACATGAACGGGAGCTTCGATGACATTCTCCAGCACTGTCATGTGCGCCCAGAGATTGAAGCTCTGGAAAACCATTCCGAGCCCGGAGCGCAGTCGCTCCACCTGACGCCGATTGGCGGGATGGGAGCGACCGTCCGGTCCTGTCTTCATGAGAACCTCTTCGCCGTTGATGACGAAGCGGCCCCGATCGGGGATCTCAAGAAAGTTGATGCAGCGCAGGAAGGTGCTCTTGCCGGATCCAGACGAGCCGATCAGGGAGATAACATCGCCCTTCCTTGCAGCAAGCGAGATGCCCTTGAGCACCTCGTGCGTGCCATAGCTCTTGTATACGTCGTCGACGCGCAGCGCGCAGGAGATGTCCGTTTTCATGCGTTCCCCCACTTTTCGTGGCTTGTTGTGGAGCAGTTTAGCAAGCGCGTGCGCGGCTTTGCCGCGCAGTTGACTGTGTTTGAAGCGCATTTCCGCAGATTGGCGCGATACCTAGCGTTTTCTCCGCATCAACTCCGATTGATGCAGATCACCTTCGGCTGCGTCATGTCTTCGTATGCGAAGCGCACTCCTTCACGCCCCATGCTGCCATGCTTGAAGCCGCCAAACGGCATCGCGTCGACCCGATAGTCCGAGGAATCGTTGATCATGACACCGCCGGCCTCGATGCCGGTGGCGGCCTCCAGCGCGTCTGCCAGGTTGCTGGTGAAGATGCCGGCATGCAGGCTGTAGTCCGGTTCATTCGCCATGCCGATTGCCTCCGCCAGCGTATCAAAGCGCTCGAGTATCACCACCGGTGCGAATGCCTCTTCCCGCCAAAGGGGGTTGTCGTGCGCGACGGCTTCAAGCACAGTCGGATGGTAAACCGCGCCCTCGCGCCGGTGACCGCACAGAAGCCTCGCGCCAGCGTCGAGCGCATGCTGGACTGCCGCTTCCGCCCGTTCGGCCGCAGCCGTCGAAATCATCGGGCCGACATCCGTCTCCTCACGCCCCGGGTCGCCGCAGCGAAGCCCGGCGACACCCGCTACGAAGGCCTCGCGGAAACGGTCATAACAGGCGGCCTGCACGAGGATGCGTTGCGTGCCGATACAGTTTTGGCCGGCCGCCCAGAAGGCACCCGAGATGCAGCCGTCCACCGCCTTGTCGAGTTTGCTGTCGGCCATGACGATCACCGGAGCGTTGCCACCGAGATCCATCGCGAGCTTCTTCAGCCCGGCGGACCGGGTGATCGCCTCGCCGGTCGTAAAACCTCCGGTAAAGGAAACCATCCGCACATCCCTTGCCGACACGATGTCGCGCCCGAGATCCGCACCGCCAATTGCAACGGTGACGATCCCGTCCGGCAGGCCCGCTTCAGCCAGCGCATCGACCAGCTTGAGCGCCGAAAGCGGGGTCAGCTCGGAGGGCTTCAACACGACGGCATTGCCCCCGGCGATAGCCGGACCAAGCTTGTGGGCGACAAGGTTCAGCGGATCATTGTAGGGCGTGATGGCTGCGATGACACCGAGCGGTTCGCGCGTGAACCACCCCTGGCGCGCCTCAGAACCGGCATAGGCATCGAAGGGAACGATCTCGCCGGCGTTTCGCCTTGCCTCTTCTGCAGAGAGCTTCAACGTGTTCACGCAGCGCAACGTCTCCTTGCGCGCCTGGACGATGGTTTTGCCGGCTTCGCAAACGATGGTGCGTGCGAAATCCTCACGCCGCCCCTCAATGAGTCGTGCCGCCTTTTCCAGAATGGCGGCGCGGTGGTGCCGGGGCAGCGCCCGTGCCCGCGCGGCCCCGCGTCTCGCGCGGGCAAGGAGCGAACCGATATCGTCCGGGGTGCTGGCCACAACGGTTCCGACAATCGCGCCATCAAAAGGATTGAGAACCGCGATCTCCTTCACACTCGATGCGATCTGAAGCTTTGGGCTGGCCATCAAGCCGCCTCCTTCGTCAGGCCGCCGCGTGACCCGCGGTGGATGGCAATGATGTCGGAGAGGAGGGCATAGGCGGTTTCGACGCGGCCAGCGCCCGGTCCGGTAATCGTCACGGCGCCGAGGAGGTCCGTGTTGAAGGAAACAGCGTTGGTGGCGCCGTTCACCGCGTAGAGCGGATGGTCGAGGGCCAGTCGGCGCGGTGCCACGGACGCCTCGATTTCCCCATCCTTTCGGCGAGCCGCCGAGCCTATCAGTTTCCAGCGGCATCCGTCCTTGGCTGCAGCCTGGATGTCGGCCGCGGTGAGCGATGAAATTCCCAGGCACGAAACGTCGGAAGGCTTCAGCGCGGCGCCCAGCAATTCATTTGCCAGGATAACCACCTTTAGTCGGACGTCGTACCCTTCGACATCTGCGGTCGGGTCTGCCTCGGCGTATCCGAGCGCCTGCGCCTCTTGCACTGCCTGCGAAAAGCCGAGCCCGGTCTCCATGCGACCGAGGACGAAGTTCGACGTACCGTTCAGAACACCCTGAAAAGCGCTCAGTCCGGCGCCGGAAAGCGTATTCTTGGCTAGGCGGATGACGGGCGTGCCGCTCATCACCGCCCCTTCATATTCAAAGCGAACGTTGTTGCGACGCGCAAGGGCCACAAGCTCGCGAGCGGCGAGCGCCACCGGGCCCTTATTGGTGGTCACGACATGCTTGCCGCTCTCGAGCGCCCAGCGGCAGTGGGAAACGGCTGGTTCGCCATTTTGTGGATTGGTGAAGGTGGCTTCAGCGACGATGCCGGCGGGTGCCTGCCGGATGACCTTCTCATTGTCAGCCTCGGCCGATCCGCCCGAAAGGCGGGCAAAGCCCCCCTTTTCGAATTTTGTTTCGACCAGCATGCGCGGATTGATGCCGTTTTGCGAAATGACCGAACCGAGCTCGAGGTCTGTAACCGCAACGATGTTCAGTCGAAAACCGAGCTCCGACTGCCAGACGTCGCTTCGCTCGGCCACAAGCTGGGCAAGGGCGCGATTGACCCCGCCGAATCCGATAAGAGCTATGTTGTACTGTACCATGTCGGTTCCTCATCAGGGGCGATGAGGGGAGCATGACGACCGGGACTGGCAGAAGGAAGATTGCGAAACGGCCAAAGAATAGGCCGCAATGCAAAGCAGCAGTGACAAATGCGCAGAATCCACGCAACGAGAAGCTCCTTCGTCGCGCCCCCGAGCATAATGTCCGCCAGGCACTTGAGCAGAGATGACACCATGGATTTGATCGACGACTTTGACCGCAAGATCTTGAGCATCATCCAAGTCGATTGTCAGATGAAAGCCGAAGCAATCGGCGATATCGTCGGCCTTTCGGCCTCCGCCGTGCAGCGTCGCCTGAAGCGGATGCGCGACAGCGGCATCATCACCGCTGAGATTGCGATCGTCGATCGCAAGGTGGCCGGGAACCCAATGACGTTCATTGCCGGAATGGAGATCGAACGCGAAAACTACGACGCCCTATCAAAATTTCGAGTGTGGTTGGCGAAGCAAGAGCACATTCAGCAGGTCTATTATGTGACCGGCGCAGTCGACCTTATTGCTATAATCACTGCGCACGACGTGGGCCAGTACGACGAGATCACGGCCAACCTGATGTCCGAAAACCCTCAGATCAAGCGCATTCACACCAATGTCGTTTTGAAGGATATCAAGGTCGGCATGTTCGTCCCAATTGCGGATTAGAGCCTTGATGGTACCAGCCCCGAACATACCAACTCCATTCCCACCAGAAGCATGACACGCTGGTAGGCGCTGCATGCTCCTGAGGCGAAAACCACAGTGAATCATTAAGTTCGGATATAACGGCCAAGATCAGGGGCAATGTGCGGAGCGCCATGACCACGGCCCGCGCCCGAGGCGCGGCGAATCTCTCCCATCGGCGCGCCGCCCAATTGAAGCGGGCGTCAACAGGAAGGCAAGCCTTAATCTTTGCAATGTAATCGGTCCGTCCATGACCTTCGAGACGCCCGCATGAAACTTGCCGGCGTTTCAGGCAAGATTTCCGGATATCAATGCCGGCAATACAGCAAGGATCTCCATGAGTTTGAAAGCGGTCTCGGGAGAGGCAATGGAAAAACGCATACCTGCGGACTTGGCGCTTACGGTGAGCACACCGATCTCCACGAGCTTATGAAGGTGCTTGTAGACCATTCCAGGCGGCAGCCCGACCGCGGCCGCGAGCCGGCCGGCGGACAACTGCCGATCGGAAAGCACCGCCAACAGCAAAAGCCGCTTTGGGTGCGCGATGGCTTGCAAGAGTTTTGCAGCCTCATGGGCTTGCTGTTCATTCAGGTCGATGGTCACGGCATTTGCCATATCTTGGTCGATGCATGGTCGGGCACGCTTCGGCCGTCCTATATCCCACGAGCAGTGAAGCGCAATAGCGGTGGCCAGCAAACTGCGTCAAATTTTCGGCCCCAGCTGATTGTGGGCGGCCCGCATTGACGACCCCATAGGGATCACCTCCAGAAGCCGCGTCGTCAATCTACAAATTGCTCCGATGGTGACCCGGCCGGAAGATATCGCTCATCCGCGTCTTTCAGACAGGCGTGCGCGGTCCGGTAACAGTCCGATCAGGGTCAGAAACGGCAACGCGCCCAAGCACAGCGCCAAGATGGGGCGGCCACAACTCTCCGCAGTCCGACGCTCGTCTAACGCCAAGTTTTTTGAGATATTGAGTACGGCAGATCCGATCTGCCCTATCAGCAAGGGAGGATGTACTATGCCACTGTTCATAACCACAGGGTGCTATACAGCCACGTCCGCGAAGGGAATGATTGATAGTCCATCGAACCGAGAAAAGGCAGCCCGTGACATCATGGAAGCAGCGGGCGGAAAACTGCATTCCTTCTACGTCACGACCGGCGAAACCGATTGGATGGCCATCACGGAATTCGACGATGGCGCTGACCTGGTCCCCGCACTTCTCGTCGTTGGCGCATCGGGAGCCGTCTCGAATGTCAAAACCGTGCGAGCCTACACGGGCGCGGAATTCAAGGCTGCGCAAGAGAAGGCGGGCAGAATCGCATCTTCCTACAGGCCCCCGGTAAAATAAGCAGACCACTGGTTGAAACATCTCTGGCAGCGGACCGAACCTCCGCTGCCAGAAACGATGTGTTGGCGCGCGATGCGGTCGCGATGGAGCGCACGGTCAGTTCGATCGCGGCATGCGCCCGCGACCTGCTCGTTTCGCTACTTCGCACTCCAGGCGGCTAGGCGCGCCCACATCATTTCCAGTCGATACCTTATGCGATGTGCGATGTTTTGAGCACGGAAGGAGAAAGGGTGCCTCCGAACTCAGATAAGGACGGGCGCTAGTGCCTCGGTATGTTGGCAAGGACCGACGCATCGCAGACACGAACCCCGCTGATCTGGCGATGCGCAGGTACATACCGAAAGCCAGCTCTTCTAACGTCGTGTGTACCTATGCACAAAAGGAGAGACGAAATGCGCGGCGCTGATATTCTGGTAGAGATGTTGATACGGCTACGGCGTCGAGACAATCTTCGGCGTGCCCGGCGACACCAATGTTCCACTCTACGAAGCTTTGCATGAGCGCGAGGAAAAGATTCGCCACGTGATGGCCCGAGACGAACGGTCCGCGGGCTTCATGGCAGACGCCTATGCCCGGTTCACCAACAGGCCCGGGTGTTTGAATGCCCATCGGGGGCAGGTGCGATGTACTCGCTGCCGCCAGTCGCCGAATCGAACGGTTCCTCCGTGCCCGTCATCCTGCTGACGATCGACATTCCCCTTCCCGGCGAGGGGCGCGGGGTTCTGACCGAGCTTGACTGCGCCAAACTTTTTGAGCCCGTCACTAAAATGTCCGTCCAGGTCAAATCGCCCGCGATGCCGGTGAAGACGGACCGCAAGGATGCGCGTGGCATCGCGCAATTGCTGCGCATGGGCTGGTATCGCCCGGTTCATGCCAAAGCCACCGACGCCCAAGCGGTGCGTGCCCTGTTGGTCGGCCGCAAACTGTTGCAGGCCAAGCTGCTCGACGTCGAACTCAGCATCCGCAGAATTCTGCGGGGCTATTCAAGGCTGGTGAGGTTAAAGCGCCAAATGCACGGACGCGGAAAGCTTGATCTTCTTCAAGCCCGGCTGATCGGTGCGACATGAGAGTAATGCACCAAATCTGCGTCAGAGCCAATTTTGGACGCCGGAACACACCGGAAGCCACGTCATCCGACTGGCGGCCAATGTTCCTCGACTATCTGTCCCTTGGATACAACGCTGCGACGGCGTTCAGCCCAACCGACGTGCTACCGCTGACACGACGGGCGAAAATGTTGATGATGGCCGAAAGCGCGATCTCGCTCCTGACTCTCGTCCTCGTTGCGGCCCGCGCAGTCAACGTTCTCCCGTAGCGGCACGTCAGCGGATCACGTCGGCTCGTTGATGTAGAGAAAATACGTGTCTTTGGGCGCGCCCGGCGGATGCGGCAGCGAACGCGTCCCCGCAAGTTCGAGCGGCAAATCGGACAGGACGATGGCATGCGGCGAAAGGACTGCCGGGAGGCATCGGCTCAGTTTGGCGCTTGTCGCAATATTGTTCGCTTCGACATATGAACCCATATCCGCATGCGCCAGGATGACCTGTCCGCCAAAGCGGGTGGCTGCGGCAGAAAGCGTCTCCTCGATGTCGCCGAGCAGCAAATAGTTCTGTGGCGGCGTGCAGTCGGCGAAACAGTCGATCTCGCGATCCAGCACATAGATCTCGCGCTCCGGGAGATGGATGCGCAAGTGGTCGTAGGTGCGACCGTGACCCAGCCCCATCTCGAACACAATGCCCGGACGGCCGGCTATCTCTCGCAAGGCCCATTCGAGGCAGATGTGCTGGGCCTCCAGGCGGAAGAGCAATTTTTCGAGCCGGGAGTCTTTACGTCTCCGTTCAGCACGCGTTTCTTTCAGTGTGGCACGTGTCGGCATACTTATCGTCCCTCCGGGTCATGGAATCGAGCGCGGCTAGGATGGCTCTAATTGGCGCCGGCGCGGTGCTATCATTCGTCAGGTGTCGGCCTCTCTCCAATCCGATCCACTGGTAGCGGTGAGCGGCTGAACCGTTTCGGCGCCGCAATGCGAGGCCGGACATGCCTGGCAGCTGGGTATCGAGCACGACACAGGCCACACGACTATCCGGATCACGTCTCCGCGAAAATGCCGCCACTTGAAATCACTCAATCAAATTATCCGCTGCAAATAGTCGCCGCAAAATCCCTCACGCAGGCGATTTTTGCAACAGGGCCGCTTACCCAGACACTTGAGCGCCTTGCGAACGCATTGCCCAGCAGCGAAATCGGCGCTTTCCGCTTACCCTAGGAACTGCTGATCGCCAACTTTTTTTCGCCCACGTGATCGGCATGACCGTTGATCAGCTGCTATCCACGATGAGAAAACAGGCACGGCGGGAGGAAAGGCGCAGCAAGGAGCGCATCGTACTGGGCCTTGGCTTCAGATGCCAGTTCCGGTCCCACCGACGCCGTCGAAGTTGCTGACCAACTGCGTATCGTGTTGCGCTCACTTTCATCTTCAGCCATCGCTCAAGTGAAGCCCCGAGTGGTTATGGAAATCCGGACGATCTAGGAATTGTCGTCGCTTTCATTTTCATGTGCCTTCCTGGCCCGCAGCATGTCGTATCTTCCAAAGTCCGTCATTATGCTTACGAGGATGCTTCCCGTCCAACCGAAGGTGAATAGTCCGGACATCGCAATAATCGGACCAAGCAGGCGCCACCGATCTGGAAGGGTCACATTTCCCTCCCCGAGCGTCGTATAGCTCTCCAGGACGTAATAATAGCTGTCGCGCATGGAGGTAATAATCGCCCTTTCATAAAGTGGCAGCGCCCAGATCAGCGTTTCTGCAAAGTGCAGGAGCGCCAAGGCGGCGATTGTCACGGCAAGCATAACATTCAGCCGCCAATGCGGCGTAGTGCTGTCCACGCGGGTCCAGGATTTGCTGAACTGTCGGCTTATGCATCTGATACCTAAGCCGTGCACAAACATGACGATGGTCAGAAACACTGTGCCTACGAGAATTTCCAAGACCGGCTTCGGTGAAGATAATTCGTCCACCACCCTCTGTGTCCTCGGTTTGGGCATCTGCGAGGAAGGCTCGTCTGCAGCCTTCCTCCGAGCCGAAAACAGCACGCGTTGTTGCTCAGATCGTAATTTTAGTAGCACGGAGGATGAGGGTAATAGCCGCATGCCGGAGGCGGATAGTAGCGACGATCGTTGGCGACTGCCGCACCGACTGCGGCACCGGCGACCACGCCCGCTCCGTAGTATGCGCCTGGATGCGCATACCAGCCGCCACGCCAGACCGGTGCACGCCCACCAACGGCGACGCCGCCATAAGGGCCGCGAGCGGCAAACCAGTCGATGAACAGTGACGCGGGTCCATCGGCACCAGCGAGATCGCCTTCGAGGACGGCGACCTCAAACGTCAGGTTTCCGCCTTCAAGCTTCGGTGTCTTAAGGACGATCACCGCATCGGCGACAGAATCTCCTTTGCTCCTCAGGACCGATATCGTCGCATTTGGAGGGTCCTTTGCGAAACTATCGGTCCCATCGCCCCATTGCTTGATGAACTCGGAGGTCAGGACATGCCCCGCCGATCGCACCGGCCGATCGGCGAACACAATCGAATTTGCGGAGATACCGCTCATGGTGAGTTTGCCGTTTTCAAGTTTTGCTCCAGCAGAATTGAGGACAGCAAGCGACGGCACCATCTGCGCCTTAGCTGCACCGATGGTCTTCTGTGCGGGCGCTGAAATCGCGTCCTGCGCTACTGCCGGAGATGTGAGTATTAGGCTTGCTGCTACTGCGACCAAGCATATGCCGGGAGATCTAATCATCAGTTTCACTCCGTTGTTTCGCCGAGTTTATCTATTTCATCCGTCCCAAAGTCAGTGATACGTGTCGACACGTTTTGCCACGATGAGGCAGAAGAGGGTTTCAGTTGCCCATCACGGCGTTGCAATACTGGGCGCTACCGTCCTGGCAGACCTTGTACGCCGACGCCTTCTCCGCGCGTTTTTCTTCAGGCAAGGCGTGGTTGCGGCCGTTTCCGAGATTCGTCTCGGCAGACTCGATGTTGCAACCGCATTCCTTGGCAAAGGTTGCTACCGCGTCAGAGTAGCTGCTCGTGTCTGCCCGACCCCTGTTATGACAGGACACGGCGAGTGCGACTCCTGCGAATATACCTTCCTTCTTTGCCATCATTGTTCCTCTCCTGCACCTATTGGCCTGAAGCCGTCTGTTCGACGTTGCGTAGCGGATTTATCGCCAGGGTGTTTTGATTGCGGCCCTATCCAGTTCCTGCTCGATCTCGATCCACATGCCGTCTATAAGGTCCCGGTACTCGGCGATACGTTCATCCCGCTCCGGAGCGGATGATTGCTCCCATCGCAGTTTCTCGCACTTTGCCATTGCAAAGTCGTCGCACAGGTCGCGGAATCCCTCACTGCGAGAGGCGAGTTCCTCTATCGCCTTAAGGTGCTCTTCGAAGCATGTGGCTACGAATTTAACACCGTTTCCCATCCGGTTTATCCGTCCGTATTTGCCTGATCGCGATCTCAGGACATGGTGACATCGATCTCGATCCTTGAAGCTGCGCTCAATGTAATCCCCATCCCAGCAGCGGCAGGCCACCGGCGAGGCCGATCCCGATAATTGAAGGCAGACCGGCGCGAGCAGCAGCGTACGCGGAACCGAGTAGCCTTCAAAAAAACGCACCGATCAGCAGCGCGAACAACCCCCTCCACCACAGGTGGCTTTCGAACGCCGGCGGCTGCCCTCCCGAGATTAGGAATAGCGGATTTCGGCTTATCGGACCGAGTAGCGTTCCGAGAAGGCCGAATACCAACAAAACGTATGTTTCGGTTTGCCCTTGCGCATCGCTCGCCCTCGATTGCGGTTGTCGTTAGGGATGAAAGCTTCGCGTCAAGCTGTGAACGTCGAGGGCGTGAGCGCAAGGTATCTAACGGTATCATACGTCCGGCTTTGCTGTAAAATCAGACCGCCACTGAGCCCAAAGCGCTGATTTTTTCTATAACGATACTGTAACATACAGTCACAATTCCCCCTTTACATCATTCTCCACCATTGAAAGGATGACGTTGTTTGGGCGATTCAATTTGATAACAATGAGGGATTACATGCGGTCTTTATTGCTACTGGCCACCGTACTTGGGGCCGACCTTGGTGTCGCATCTTCAGCATATACGGCCGACATCACACTTGGCATTCCAGATGCGAAGGTGGTCGAGAGCGAAGGCGGCTGGACGTACACGGTCGCGCCATATTTCTGGGCGGCTGGGTTGTCCGGAGACGTAGCGCAATTCAGTCTGCCTGAAGTTCACATTAACTCCAGCTTCGGTGACATACTGGAGAACCTCGACTTCGCTTTCATGGCGGCTGGAGAAGCCCGCAATGACCGCTTCAGCATCTTTGCGGACGTCATGTACACCAAGCTCGATGCCGAGGCGGGCACAAGAAACGGCATTCTTGCCGATAGCGTTGATGTCACCTCGAAGACCTTCGCCGGACTTCTCGGTGCCGGATACTCAGTGCTGGAGAACCAGTCTGGCCATCTCGACATTGTCGGCGGCGTGCGCGTGTGGTCAGTCGATACGACTATAGGGTTCAACGGTGGCCTTCTCGGTGGCCGTCAAAGGGATGACGGCGCAACCTGGGTCGACGCTCTGGCTGGTGTGCGGGGCAATTACTTCGTAACACCAGAATTCTACGTGACCGGATGGGGCCTGGTCGGCGGCGGCGGCGCTGATCTCGACTGGGATGTCTCGCTGGCCTTGGGTTACAAATTCACCCAAACGATTTCGGCCGTCGCTGGCTACCGAGCGGTGGGTGTGAACTACAATAATGACGGGTTTGTCTTTGATGTCGTTGAGCAGGGGCCGATTATCGGCGTGACGTTTCACTTCTAGGCTGAGGCTTGCGTGAGACCGTGGTTCATTGGAGATGGCATCAAATGACGAAGATGGCTTACACAGCGACCCTGCTGGCCTTCGGACTTGGTCCAGGCATTGCAAACGCCCAGTCGAACGAAGAGCTGGCGAAAAAGCTCTCTAATCCAATCGCCTCACTGATCAGCGTCCCCTTCCAGTTCAATTACGATCACGGTTACGGCCCGGACGATGGCGACAAGGCGACGCTGAACATCCAGCCAGTCATTCCGTTCGCAATCAACGAGGACTGGAACGTTATTTCCCGCACCATTCTTCCCGTCACCTGGCAGAATGACATCGCCGGGCCATCGGGAACGCAATTCGGTCTGGGCGACATTACGCAGAGCTTCTTCCTTTCGCCTTCAAAGCCGACCGAGAGCGGCATCGTCTGGGGTGCAGGACCGGTGTTCCTCATTCCAACGGCGACCGACGAGTTGCTCGGTAGCAGCAAATGGGGTGCAGGACCGACAGCGGTCGCCCTCAAGCAGGAAGGACCGTGGACGTTCGGAATGCTCGGTAACCATATCTGGTCATTTGCGGGGCAAAGCGGTCTGGCCGACGTAAGTTCGACATTTCTGCAGCCGTTCATCTCCTATACGACCAAAGATGCCTGGACATTCTCACTCAATACGGAATCCACCTACGACTGGAAGACGAAGGACTGGTCCGTTCCGATTAATTTTACCGTTGCTAAACTGATCACCATCGACAAGCAGCCGATCAGCCTCACGGCCGGCATTCGCTACTGGGCGGACGCGCCGGAAAACGGCCCTGAGGGTATAGGCTTCCGGATGGCTTTGACCTTTCTGTTTCCGAAGTAATTGTAGAAAACTATTTTGGGGGGAAAGGCGCCGTCGTCGACTTGGCAGCTTCGCCGCAGTCTAAGGGGCCGGTGAGACTTGGTCATGCTCAAGCAATGGGATCGTCATAAAGAATCGGACGGCAGCGGAACTACCTCCCGCTGCCGCCAGTCAATCGATGGGCTCTCCCGACCTATCGGAAGCCTGTAGGCGGCCGGACTGTTTTCTTGGCCCCTCCAGCGCCTGCTCGCCGACGGGCGTGAGCGCCGCGGGCGTCCACCCCCGCGAGGATCGATCGCTCCCTCTGCGGCAAGGAGTTTATGCGCTGGAGCTTTATCGGCATTTACCGTGCAGCCGCCGCAAACATCGCAAACATCGCCCTAGCGCCCCCAGGAAAAACCGTGACGGCGTTTTCCCTGGGGCTATGGATCACAACGGCAATGATCGACCGCAGTTCGGCGATTAGAAAGGCGACTTACTGGTCGTTCAAGGTGACCTGGGCAATGCCAACGTGACTTCCCTGGATGAGCGCAAAAGCCGCTATCCCGTACCAGAGCCTCATTCTTGCCGGATCGCCCGTGCCGCGGTCGCCGCCGGCATGGATCGACGTCGAACGCTCCCAATCTGCTCGCCAAGGCACGCGCCGGCTATCGCGGCGGGCATGACCGGATCCTTCAACTAATATGACGCTCGATGGCTTCAAGGAGCACTATGAGCCTGTTGAGCGTAGCGCCGCACGTCCGGCCGGTCCGAGAACATCTTCACTGCGAGTGGAGCGGCGAAAGTTGTCGAAGTAGAGCGTCCATTCGCCTTGGGCTGCCGAGCGGTACGGGCCGAACTTGAAATACTGCCGAGAGCCAAGCCCATGTTCGTCATGCCCGATATGGCCTCGGACCGTCACGATCCAGCGGTCGTTGGCGAAGAGTTCGATATGCCCTGTGCCATCCGGTCCCGGCTGGGTCATCACTGCAAAGTCAATCCATCCACTGTGCGGCGTCGGCAGCTCATTCCCCCTGTGGATGACGGTGATGCGATCCGTGTGGGCCGTGAACAGGCGCCCGTCCTGTGGCTTCCAGCCAGGGTCGGTGGCAACCAGCGCACGCATCTGGCGCTTTTCCGGCCGCAGAAAAACCGGCGTGAGGGCCGATGTGCCGGTCGACAAGGAAGAGCGCCGAGAGATCACCGGAAAACTGGTCTCAACGGTCGCAAAGAGTCGGCCGCGAACGAGACGAAGCGCCAGGAACGGGCTAAAGTCACCCCTCGCCTCCGGACCGATCTCGCGCTTCCATTGGGCGATCAGATGGCGGTGGTCCCCTTGCGGGATGGGATCGGCAAACCTGACGGAAAAGCCGTACCAGACCGCCTTGTCATAGGGTACGCGCAGAGTCGTGCGTTCCCACACCTCCGCTCGCTCGCTTCGATCGGCTTCGCTGTCAAAAAGCGATCGGACGCTTAGCTTCAACGCGCCGGCACTGCCAAAGGTGACATTTCGCTGGAATTCGACTGATCCGGCACGTTGCTCGACATTGTCACGATAGTAGAGCCCCCCCAAAGGCGAGAAGCTGTCGCCTTCGAAACCGTCAACAAGGTTGGCTTCCCAGGACAACGGCGTCGCCGCATCGCTATTGCCGTCAGGTGCGTTGTCAGCGGTTTCCAATTCTTTCTCCTGAATTATCCTCCGCGCTCGCAACGTATTTGTGCTTTAGGCCTCTTCCTGTCTCGCGACAGTCCATCGTGAACCTGCGGTCAGCGATGTGGTCGTTGCACCGGGTAACATAACGGCTATTGTTTGAAATCAGTCGACCGGGCCCACCGCAGACGTCACAAGTATGGTAGGAACGGTCTGCGATCTCGTGATAGATCCCGCTAAGCGCAGCCGCCAGTTCTGCCGACAGGCGGAAGTCATCCGTCGGACTGAGGTAGCAGCGAAGACCACCCCACTTTTCCTCTATTTGCCGAACGTAGACCTTGGAAAGCAGCCCTTGATTGCTGAGGAATACTTCGACACGCCGTAGATATTCCTCAATCAAACCGTTCCAGCCGGTATTGGCAATCAGGAAAAGGGACCACGTCTCCTCGCTCGTATTTGGATCAAAAAGACGAGCATAGCTTTCACGAACGTGCACAACGAACTCCGCATGTGTCATGCAGAGACTCCTTTCGCATGAACCCGGGGGGCTGGAAATAACACCGGCTGTCAGCGCAGTTAAGCCTTCCCGTCTTGCAGCTGCCATTGATATGCCGAATCTGCTCGGCAGTTCGATCGGGCACACTTCGGCTGCCTCAAACCCTCTTCTTGTCAAATCCCGATCCGCGCCGAGCGTCGACGACGTGATAGCCGCCGACACCCGGCTTGCTGAAAGGACCGAGCGGAACGCGACGGCGTTCGGTGAGACCTGGCTTGCGACAAAGCCGAATCCATCGCGCGCGGGGTGACGGCCTTGAACGAGGCGGCGAGAGGCCGCCCCAGTCCCAGGGTGCAATCAGCTTACCTTCTTCACGGGCGGTATCGTCCATGAGCCGTCGATGATGGAAGGATTGCTCTCATTGGGCCAGTAGAGGCGCATCATGAGGATAAACTTGCCTTTGGGCGCCGGCAGCCAATTGGATTCCTTGTCCGGTCCGGGCGATTCATGCTGGATCAACAGGTCGATCGAGCCGTCCGGATTTGCCTTGAGCGGCTCCCGTGCACTGATGGAGTAGCGATTAAGCGGATTGTCGACAAAGAAGTAGCCCGCGTCATACATGGTCAAGGACCAGAACCCCGAAACCGGTGGCGTAAGTCCCTTCTTGAATGTCAGAACGTATTTCTCGGACCCGTTATATGCCCGCTTGATCACCCCGTCGCCGGACTTCAGGGACGTCGGGTAGATCGCATCCTGCGGCCGGTTTGCTCCCAGACCGATCGCGGTGATAAGGGCGCGCTGAATATAGTTGGTACCGTAAATCCCCGTCTTCGTAGTGAAGCCCCAGCCGTCGATGTTCTGCACGTCGCCGCCGCTGAACTTGAAATGCGTCATGATGCGGGCGAAGCCGAGCTCAGGCACGCGCTTCACAAAGGCCGGGTCGAACTTGGCCTTGTCGAAGTCTTGGCCGGGAACGATGCCGAGTTCGGCGAGCTTGGCGACCATGGGCGCATCCGCGTCGGTCGGCGGGTTTCGTTTCAGGAGCTCGGCAAAGAGGGTGAAGTACTCGATGGCGTTCATGCTGTTGACTTGCTCGCGAACGGCAGTCTCCATATCGATGGCCGGATCGACCTTGCCCTTGGGGGCGGTCCACTCCTTGCCCCATGCGCTCAAGGGATAGAGTTTGACTTCATCCTGGAGCTTATGAACCTCCGCGTAGTCCTCCGGCGTCCCGGTGCAATAGATGCGTCCAAGCAGCCAGACGATGCTCGTCGGAGATTTATATTGGGTCAGCCCTTCCGGGAGGGTGCCGTCCCAGCCTGGCCCGGTAACAACGAACGTCTGGGCCTCGGTGCCTGTGGTACGTTTTCCGGGGACGTCGAATACTGTTGTCCAGCCATCCAGCATCGGAAACAGGGCATAGCGGTCTTTGAGGTCGGGCAGACTAACCACCCAGGGCTCGTCTCCGACATCAAAGAAAGCCGTCGTATAGAGGGTATCGGCGTTCGGCGCCGTCACGTCCCGAAACTTGGCGTCTGGATACTGGCGCAGCTTGATCAGATGCCCCATGGGGCCACGGGTTCCCTCGGGCTCCGCGACGTTGGTAATCACGCGCCGGGTCATTTCCATCGTCACGAGAGGGTAGGCGTAAATGTAGGCTTCGACTGCGAGCGCGAACTCATCGAGCCCTTCCGGCAGATCTGCCACCAAACCGTCGGCGGCGTTCGCCGACGAACCCACAGAACCAGCGGCCATCAGTCCAAGACCGGCCACCGTTAATTCACGACGCGTGATATGCATTACTAGCCCTCCAAAAAAACAATTTGTAACGAATGCAACCGTGCGGAAAATCTCGTCCACAACTAAAAGATGAAACCCAACTAGACGCGGGCTATTTGACGAGACCGAGGTTGATTAGTTGGACCCGTCGATTTTCCCCCGCTTTCAGGTTGGCTGCATCGAGCGGCCACTCCTCACCCACGCCAATCGAATACAAACGGTCTGGTGCGATCGCAAACGTGGTCGAAAGCGCCTCAGTTATGGCATTGGCACGCTGCGCGCTAAGCTCGAGATTGTGTTGGGCGTCGCCGGTCGAACTCGTGTGACCGACGACGAGAAACTTGTAGCGCCGCAGGTTGGGATGGTGCAGCGCATCGGCGATCAGGCCGATCGTGCGGTAAGATGTTGGCTCGATGGCGATGGAGTCGTTCTCGAATTCGATATCTACGATCAGTTGCGACAACTTGGAGAGCTTCTGCCAGTTCGGAAGATTGGCGACACCTTTACCCGCACTTGCCGTTGCCTCCTCCACAAGAAGCGCGACGTCAATTGCCGGCGCCGCGTTTTCCACCCTCCCGAGGGTACGTATAAGTTGCATGTCATTGATTTGCTGCGCCACCCCTTCGCCAGCGGACAGCATCAGCCCGATCGTCAGCAACGCGTTAAATTGCATTCGCTTCATTGGCTTGCCTTTCGTTCTCAAGAAGGTCTCAACGCCACCCTGCGTCGATGATGGCTCGGCCGCATTGTCCTTCGTTCACACGCGTCGCCTTGTTCAGACAGGAAAGAACATTGCCCTCGCCCTTGACGCTTTTGCAGTACTGGGCGATGTCGTGTTTGCAAATCGTCGCAAAGGACGACTGCGCCGCCTGGCGTTGACGTATCGAGGTGATCACGTTCGCCAGTGTCACGGTACACGCCGGCGAGACTTTGCCCTCGTTCTGCTCGAGACAGGTCTGGATGCGGCCGGCGCCCAGGTTGAGCCCCTTGCAATATTTCCTGATATCCGACTCGCAATCGTTGGCGAGCAAGCTCACAGCATCGGCATAGCTGATGGTTTCTGCCCGACCGACGGTGGCGAGGGAAAGAACAGTGAGAACTATCGTTCCTGCGAAAACTGCACGTCTGTTCGTCATGGCAAGTCCGATCGAAAACAACGTTAAACTCGACTGCCCGGCCGATAACCGAGGCGTTAGCCATCGTTGACATGCCCAATGCGATAGCCAAAAGGGAAGTAGCTTACAGTATACAACGCCCCTGCTACGGTTGCGTCGGCATCTTCGCAGGCGCGGAGACTGCACGATGGCAAGCGCCGCGGACATCCCGTTTCGGGGGCTGTTGACCCTCCTTGTCCCCGGTGGAACGTTCGTCGCAGCGGGAGTGCGAGTTTCCATCGCCGCGAAGGTCACGACCGAGCATTCGTCCTCATCGCATGCCTAGGCATCGTTACGATTCCGTGAGCCGCAACCGAGCGGCAGCAGAGACCCTGAGATGTTTTCTTACCGGCTGGTGCAGCACCGGCACGGCCGCGCGCGCCCGTCACTCACCGTGGCAACCGCGAAACTCCTCAAATTTTTCCTGCGAATCCGCCGGAGGGATTGGCCCATCCTCTTCCGCCCGGAGATGCTTCGAAACCGACGCTTACCACCGGTGTGGCGAACTCTAGGAGCCACAAAAATCGAGGTAGTGGTCCGATATGATTTCTGGACGAGCAGACCTTGACAGCGTAGGTTACATAAAGAGACGGTAACTAAATCAGCGATTGTCGCAGCTGAGTGGGTTGGGGGGCGATTGATGGACACCTTGGTGGCACACGGATCGGAGGACAATGGCGAATCGTCAGGATCTGTGCCAAGTCCAGCAGATATTCGTGACCAACTTGCGCGCATCATTTCGAGTGCTGAGTTTCCAAAAGGAGGCCGCGGCCCGGCCTTTCTCAGTTTCGTCGTCGAGGAGGCCCTTGCCGGGCGAGCGCTGCGCCTAAAGGGCTACACCATCGCGGTCGAGGTATTCAAGCGGAGCGAAGACTTCACTCAGGATGACCCGGTCGTCCGAATCGAGGCCGGGCGGCTGAGACGTGCGCTCGAGCGCTATTATCTCGTGGCCGGACAGGACGATCCCGTCAGGATAGATATTCCTAAAGGACGCTACGCGCCTTCGTTCGCCTGGAATGGTCCAATTTCTACGGCCCCAGTCTCTGCCTCTGTTGAGGAAGGGGGCAAACAGCTCGGTCAATCTTGGGCGCGTCGTGGGTGGCTGATGCTTGGCCTTGTTGGCGTCGTCGGTCTTGCCGCGCTGACATATTGGGGGAGCGAGCGTATAATTGAGGCCGCGAAACGGGGCGGAACCGCAAAGTCGCCTGGCGAGCCGACACTCGTCATCGCACCTTTTGCCAATCTCGGCGACGGCCCGCAGGCTCATCTGTACGCAGCCGGGCTGACAGAGGAACTGCTCACCGCCCTGCCACGGTTCAAGGAGATCATGGTCTTCGGCCGCGAAACGTCGAAGTCTCTCTCCCCACAGGTTGAGGCTTCCGAAATTCGTGGTGGGCTCGGTGCTAGCTATCTGCTTGCAGGCGGCGTCAGGGTGTCTGGTCCTAAGGTCCGAGTGACGGCGCGTCTATTGGACACATCCGACGGAGCAATCCTCTGGTCGCAGACCTACGACGATGACCTAACAAGCCGGGAACTTTTCGCCATCCAATCCGACGTGGCGAGCAGGGTTGCGGTCGCTGTAGCCCAGCCTTACGGCGTCATCGCGCAGGCTGCCACAGTAAACCCTCCCCCAGACGACCTCGGGGTCTACGACTGCACACTGCGCTTCTACGCATACCGTTCGGAACTGAGCCCGGAGACCCATCTAAACGCCCGAGACTGTCTTGAAAGCGTCGTGGCACGTTACCCAAGTTATGCGACCGCATGGGCAATGTCGTCCATCGTGTATCTCGATGAGGATCGATTCCGCTTTAACCTCAGGATTGGTCAACCGACGCCGCTTGAGAGGGCGTTGCGCTCGGCCCGACGGGCGACTGAACTGGAACCAGGAAATACCCGGGCGCTTCAATCCCTAATGATCGCACTGTTCTTCAACCAACAACTCACCGAGGCGCTTCAGGTTGGCGAAGAGGCCCTGGCAATAAACCCGAACGACACGGAGCTATTGGGTGAGTTCGGAACACGGCTCGCAATCTGTGGCCAGTGGCAGCGTGGCGCGGATCTCCTTGACCGAGCTATTACGCTTAATCCCGGTGGCGCAAACTACTATCACGGAGCACGAGCGCTCGCGGCATATATGCTGAACGATCCTGATAAAGCGGTGAGCCTCATCCGCAAGACGAATCTACAAAAGTTCCCGATGTTTCACCTGGTCGCAGCCGCAATCTTCGCCGACGCTGGATTGTTGGATGAGGCGAGGCGCGAGGGAGAGATCTTCATGAAGATGCGCCCGGATTACATCCCGAACATCATCGAAGAACACAGGAAGCGCAACATTGAGCCGAGGGACAACCTCCGGATGATCGCGTCGCTTCGAAAGGCGGGACTTCCCGTGCCGAGCGCCGAGGAAGTTGAAGCGAAGGTATTGGCCACCGCCGCATTCAAAATCCCCTGAGGCTTCCGCGGCGGACAGATTCTACAGTCTGCCCGCACAGAGCCTACCAGACGTTACGGGTGTTCGTTCTCCGCGGTGTCTACAGTTTGTCGATATCAGACGCCAGCCGGCGACTGACGCTTGCCAAGCACCAAGAGGCATAGCCCGATGATCCGCTGGAATACGAATACTGCCCTTTCAACCGCCGCGTTCTGTTTACTATTGGGGCTGATGCCGCAAGCAGAAACGCTGGCGGCAGAAGTTGAGGCCAAAAGCCTCCTGAAGGCGATGTCAGACTATCTCGCTTCACAAAAGGCGATATCCTTCGCCTACGATTCAAACCTGGAAGTCGTCACCAAGGACCATCAGAAATTGCTGCTCGCGAGTTCCGGCAAGATCGAGTTGGGGCGACCGGACAAGCTGCGCGCCACGCGGTTTGGCGGCTTCGCCAATGTTGAATTGGTTTTCGACGGCAAGACCGTGACGCTGGTCGGAAAGGATAAGAACCTTTACACCCAGGTGGATCTCCCCGGCACGGTCGAGCATCTGGTCGATGCAATGCGCGACAAGCTCGGCAAGCCGGTGCCCGGTGCGGACCTGCTCCTGCCTGACGCCTATGACAAGCTGATGGAGGGCGTAACCGACGTAAAGGACCTCGGCAGTGGGGTGATCGGGGGTGTCGAATGCGACCACCTCGCTTTCCGGGCGGAAGACGTCGACTGGCAGATTTGGATCGCGCAGGGAGAAAACCCCCATCCCTGCCGCTACGTGATTACCGCCAGCCGGGTCGACCAAGGTCCGCAATACAGCATCCAAATTTCGGACTGGAAGACGGGCGTCGATGTCGTGGCGGAAGACTATAGCTTCGTCAACAAGAGCGACGCCAGGAAGGTCGACCTGACGGATCTTGCCGACATAGACGAACTACCCGATCACCTGGCCACGGGAGACTACAAATGACCGCGCACGGGAGACTGAAGACCGTTCTGTTTATTGCCGCGCTTTTGCTCCCCGCGATTGATGCCGCTGAGCAGGCAGCGATCCTTAGGCCCTACGGTTTTCCGAAGCCCGCCGAGGCGCGTGTCGGTCGGCCGCTGACACCAGTCAGCGTCGCGGGCGTCGCTCGGCGAACCGTGCGGCGCTGCGCCGTTGGCGTCTATTACTGCTAGGGCCCGAAATTTCAGGGGAAAGTTGGAAGCGTTTTGATCAACACAAACACCAGCGCTGAGCGTGTCGCATTATCAAGCTGTCTGCGCCGGATGATCCTTTGCCTTACGCTCATCTCCGTTTCCGGATGCGGCGGCCATCCGAAGGGTGTGCTGACGCCCGTCGCCGAGACGTCCGCCGATGCAAGCCGCGTCGAAATGCTGATCACAACCACGCGTGACCGCTCGGAAGTACCCGGAGAAATGTTCACGGGCGAGCGCGCGCCTGCGCCAGCGTTTGCGGACATCACCGTATCTATCCCTCCTATCCGAAAGGTTGGCGATGTCGCGTGGCCAAAGAAGCTGCCTCCCAATCCGGCCACCGACTTCGCAACTCTGAAAGCGGACGAATTGACAAAGACTGAAGCTAAGGCCTGGCTGAACGCTTCGGTCAGGAAGAGCCCCGACCAAAGCGTGCTCGTGTTCATCCACGGGTTCAACAATCGCTTCGAAGACTCCGTCTACCGCTTTGCCCAGATCGTCCATGATTCCGGCGTCAAGAGTGCGCCCGTTCTTGTGACCTGGCCATCGCGGGGCAGCCTCTTGGCTTACGGCTATGACCGTGAAAGCACCAACTATACCCGCAACGCGCTGGAATCACTGCTCCAATATCTGGCTGCGGACGAAGAGGTGAAGGATGTCTCGATCCTTGCTCATTCGATGGGGAACTGGCTCACGTTGGAAGCGCTTCGCCAAATGGCAATCCGTAACGGACGCCTGCCGGCAAAGTTCAAAAACGTGATGCTCGCGGCCCCCGACGTCGACGTCGATGTGTTCCGCTCGCAGATCGAGGACATGGGCAATCAGCACCCGCGGTTTACCCTCTTCGTGTCGCAGGACGACCGGGCCCTGGCTTTCTCGCGCAGGGTCTGGGGTGACATTCCCCGACTGGGCTCGATCGATCCGGAGCAAGCCCCTTACAAGCAGGAGTTGGCGGACCACGATATCACCGTCATTGATCTGACCAAGGTAAAGGCCGGAGACAGCATGCACCATGGCAAGTTCGCAGAATCGCCGCAAGTGGTCCAATTAATCGGCGCCCGGATTTCCGAGGGCCAGACGTTGACCGACAGCAAGATGGGCCTCGGGGATCACCTCATCGCTGGAACGACGGGGGTTGCGGCGGCGGCGGGCAGCGCTGCGGGCCTGATCCTCACCGCACCGGTTGCTGTTGTCGATCAAGCCTCTCGCGAAAACTACGCTCACCACCTCAGTGGGTTAGCGGGCCGGTCGAGCTCTGAGCAGGAGATCGCGGTTAAGGACTGCACGTCAAAACAACGGCTGGAATCTAAATCAACGTGTGGCGCGCGACAGAAGTGAGGGACAACCAATGAAAAGATGCGCCGGGGCTTCGGTGTCCCTCAATGGAGAAGCCCCTGCCGCTCAGACGTAGAGTCCAAGCGGCGCGTAGCCTTTCGCGAAGCCCTACGCCGGCGCGTCGATTGGGCGGCCAACGATCATACGCCTTACGGCTTCTATCCTTTCCCTTGCCACTGATGGATTTCTTGAAAGAACGGAGCATTTTATGAAGTTACCTTTCGACAGTCGATCAGCCGCCCCTGCATCTCAAACTGTCCAAGGACTGGCGCCAAACCGCGTTCGATCCGATCAGCCGACGTCTCGCCCGATGGTGTGAACGCGATCCGCATGAAGAAGCAGTTGGTGGCGCGGTCCCAATACTGATTGCTTTCAACGATGTTGGTGTCGAGGACGTGAAGCTGCGAGGTTACTGCAGCCACGATCCCTGCCCGGTCATCACAAGTCAGAGTGAGAACGAAGGGCTGCGCAAGGTTGGTCAACGCACGCCCGCCCGCAACTGCCTGGCCTCCCGATAATCCCCGAGCCAGGTAAGCGTCTTCTCCCAGCCACCAAAGGGAAAGAAATGAAGGTGCAGTGGCGTTACCGGATCAGGGTAGGCCGACGAAACCGCATCGATCACATCGGCCGGATTGCGGTCCGCGACGATGTTGAGAAGACCGCTCGCCGAACGCCTGAGAGCGGCTATCGACGGCCCCACGCCGCACATCGCGGCAAAGCGGATCAGTTTCGTCAAACTGGTGACGCCGGCCAGCCCAACGTGAACGGGAACCTCGGGAAAATCGTCGTGCAATCGCTTTGCCCAGGCGCCTATCATCGCTCCGTCGAATGCGAACTGCGAAACAACGCGAGGCTCGAGTGACCGAGGTGCACAAATCTCAAGCTTGCGCTTAAGCGCATCCTTGAGCCGAGCCTCGGGAATGTTTGGATGTCCTTCCGGATAACCGGCGACAAAGGCGGTTCGTATCGAACTATTCGACAGCACCGGATGGGCGAGCAGTTCGGCAGATTCGCCGAGCAGCCCGGGGAAAAGCGCCGGGTTGCCGCCAAGGAACAGGACCTCGTCGATCCCATTGCGGCTATGGGCCTCAACGAGATTGACGTAGTCCCTTTCCGTCTTGAAATTCACATAGCCCAACTCAGTAATGCGCGCCGCTGCCTCGACCTGAAGTGCTTCCGGCTTGCCGGCAAGATGCGTCAGAAACACCCTGGAGCCCAAGGGAAGCGTATCGGCTTGCGGCGCGAAATTGCGAACTTGCTCCGGCGCGAGTTCGATCGATATGGTCATATCGGCGCCGTCGCCCGGATGAACCGTGTATCAGTGCATGCTTCAGCTGGATTGGTCATCGCCTCACCCGGATTTTCAAGCAGGCAGATCCGTTGGCCGCAGCGAGGGCGGCGACCATGGTCTGCGGAGCATCGATGGAGGGAGCCCGACCGCTTCAGCAGCCGGGCAACAGGGTACTCAGTTGCTTGCGGCGCGTCGCAAGGAGTGGAACGGCAGAGCCACGACCCGGGCAGCAACGTTGTGCCGTCATCCTCACAACGCAGTGTCACCTGCGTCCCGACCTCCCCGAAAGCCTGCTTCAGATGACCGAAGCCGATTAGCTTGCGAAGCGTGGGCGACCACGCGACGCTGCTCGCGTGACCGATTTCGGTTGAGCCATCGAAGACAGGTACTGGGTACCATCGCACACGCCGCAGGTTTCCGGAATGCGGCGACCGGCCCCGCAGGCTTAACGGCTCGCTGGTGCACGCCCATAAAGCAAGAGCATGAGGATGATCACCACTCCGTAGATGATCTGGCGTCCGGCCTCCGGCATCTGCGTGACGGAGAGGATCGATTGCAGCAGCGTGATTAGGATGACGCCGGCGACGGTGCCGAGATAGGATCCCCTGCCGCCGAGGATCGAGGTTCCGCCAAGCACGACAGCCGCTATAGCAGGAAGAAGGTAGGCGTCGCCCATGGATTGCGCGGCCTTGGAGGCATAACCAGCAAGAAGAACCCCGCCGAAGGCCGAGAGGCCGCCCGAGGCGGCAAAGGCGGTCATAACGATGCGGCGGGTATTGATGCCGGAAAGATAGGCCGCGCGCTCGCGATTGCCGATACCGTAGACCGCCCGCCCGAAGCCCGTCCGGCGCAGAAGGAAGACCATCGCCGCGCCGATCAGCGCCCAGATGAAGACGACATTCGGGATGCCCGAGATCAAGGCGCCGGTGGCGAGATAGCGCATGGCTGCGGTTGCGGAATCCTGTGGCGAGAAGCCGCCTGTGTAGACCACCATGATCCCTTGCGCGACGGCATTCGTCGCAAGCGTCACGATCATCGAGGGGATGCGCAGGTATGCCACTCCAACGCCGTTGACGAGACCGATGGCGATGCCGCACAGGATGCCGAAGGGAATGGCAAGCGTAGTGCCGAGGGGGCCGTATGCCGCAGCCGCACAGGCCATCATCGCGCCCGTTGCCACGGTCCATGGCACGGAAAGATCGATCTGCCCGAGCAGGATGACGAGCATCATGCCCGTGGCGATGATGCCGAGGAACGATGCCACCTTCAATTGCTGCAGCAGATACTCCGGTGACAAGAAGCTGCGCGAATAGAAGCTGCCAAGGACAAGCAGCAGTACGATGCAGCCAAATGCGGTGAGCACCGCCGGATCGAGACTGCGCATGAAACCCTGCTTCCGCTCCGTTTCCCGCGTCATTGCCGTCTCGCTCACAGGAACCACTCCAATCGATTGCGCACACGAAAGAGGGCGAGCGCGCCGAGGCTGACGGCCGCCAGCAGGATCAGCCCCTGAAACAGCGGTTGCCAGAGCGGATCGAGATCGAAAACGAACAGAAGGTCGCCGATCGTCCGGAACGCCAGCGCGCCGAAGACGGCGCCGATGGCGCTGCCCTTGCCGCCGAACAGCGACACGCCACCCAACACCACGGCGGCGATCGAAAACAGCGTGTAGGCATTGCCGCTCGCAAAGGCAGCGTCGCCGGTATAGGTAAAAAAGGTGAGGAACAGCCCGCCGAGGGCGGCCACCAGGCCCGAAAGCGTATAGGCCAGCAGCTTGCCGCGGCGGATCGGCATGCCGGACATGTAGGCCGCAGTTTCGGAAGAGCCGGCGGCATAGGCCGCGCGGCCATAGACCGATCGGCTGAACGGCACCCATATCAGCACGACCACTGCCGCAAGCGCCACAAGGCTCGCAGGCACGACACCGAAAATACGTCCCGTCAGGGCATCCGCGAGGTGCTCGTTGACCGCCCCTCCGGGAAAGGGCCGCAGCAACAGCGCGATCCCGAAATAGACCGCCCCCGTCGCGATCGTCGCCACGATCGGCTGCAGACGCCCGTATATCACGATGGCGCCGTTGGTCGCCCCGCACAACGCCCCCACGGCCAGGACGAAGAGGACGCCGAAGGTCGTCTCGAGCGGCGAGCCCACGACCAGCCACGAGGCCAGGCAGTTGGTGAGCAGGAAGATCATGCCGACGGAGAGGTCGATGCCTGCGGTGATCACGACCATGGTTTGCGCCATCGCGACGAAGGCGAGTAGCACCCCCTTGTTGGCCGCCGTCTGGATGACATTGGCCGTGAAACCAGCCGGATGGTTCGCGGTGTAGATGATGAACATGACCACGAAGATCGCCAGCGCCGTCAACGTGCCCCGGTGCTCCGCCAGTCGGTATTCCCAGTCCTTCATTGCGCCGGCTCCCGCTGGGTTGGTTCTGCAGACGGAATGTTGAGTGCGCTCGCGATCAGGGCGCGCTCCGTTATCTCTGCTCCTGCCAGTTCCCGTTTCACCGTTCCGTCATAAAGCACGAGGACCCGGTCGCAGCAGCCGATGAGCTCGGCATAGTCGGTCGAATAGAACAGGATGGCCGCGCCCTCGTCCGCAAGGCGCCGCAGCAAGAGGTAGATCTCCTGCTTGGTTCCCACATCGATGCCGCGCGTGGGATCGTTCAGCAGAATGATGCGCGGCTGCCGCATCAGCCATTTCGCGATGACGACCTTCTGCTGGTTGCCGCCCGAAAGGGCACCGACGGGAGCGTCAATATTACCTGCCTTGATGGCGAGTAGCGTCATCATCTGATTGATGGCGCTCTCCTCTTTCGCCCTGTCGATGATCCCGCCACGCGTCAGCCGATCGAGCGACGCAAGCGAGAGATTGTCGCGCACCGTCATCGGCAGCATCAGCCCCTCGGTCTTGCGGTCCTCGGGGATGAGCGCCATGCCGATGCCGTGCTGGCGCGCCTGTGCCGGGCTGGCGATGCGGACCGGGCTGCCATCGACGAGCACCGTGCCGCGCAGCCCGCGCAAAACACCGAACAGCGCGAGAAGCAGATCGCGCTGCCCCTGCCCGTCCAGACCGCCGAGACCGACAATTTCGCCCGCATGTAGCGAAAACGAGATGTCGTGAAGACGGTCTGCCCAGGAAAGGTCTCGCGTCTCGAGCACGGGCGCGGTTTGCGCAGGTCGATCCGGCTTTGGAGGATAGACGCTGTGATACTCACGGCCGATCATCATCTCGATGACCTCCGCGTCGCTCTTTGTGCCGGCGGCATAGCTCGCAACCTTGCTGCCATTGCGGAACACCGTGCAATCGTCCGCAAGCTCCGCAATCTCGTTCATGCGATGCGAAATGTAGACGAGCGCCAGCCCTTCCGCCCGCAATCGCTTCAGCACCGCAAAGACTTTCGACACGTCGGCGGCCGTCAGCGCCGATGTCGCTTCGTCGAGGATGAGGATGCGCGGCTTGCGGGCCAGCGCCTTGGCGATCTCGACGATCTGCTGTCGCGACAGCGGCAGATCCTTGACCAGCGCCAGAGGGTGGATGTCGCCGGCACCGGCGCGGGCCAACGCCTCCTCTGCCAGGCGCCGCTGGGCCTTGCGGTCGATCATGCCGAATCGCGTCGACGGATTGGAAATAACGATGTTGTCAGCGACGTTGAGATCCGGGATCAGCGACAACTCCTGAAAAACGCAAGCGATGCCGGCGGCATTGGCCGCAGCCGGCGAGGCGAATTCCACCGGCTGCCCGTCAAGCGTCATCTGCCCTTCGTCCGCAGCCACGACGCCGGCCATGATCTTGATGAGTGTCGACTTTCCGGCGCCGTTCTCGCCGAGAACGGCGTGGATGGCCCCAGCCCTGACCGACAGTCCGGCATTTTCAAGCGCGCGAACCCCACCATAGCGCTTCGATATCCCCTCCATGCGAAAGAGCGGGCCGCCATTTTCCATTGCTCTCTCCGGGAAACCGTTACGGACGACGGGCACTGCACGGCTGTGCAACGCCCGTTCCTGATCGACCTACTGGTTTTCCTTGCTCTGCTTCATGATTTCCTGGGCGGAGAAATTGATCCCGCAGGTAGGGAAGGAATTACCGACGAAGAAATTGTCGGATTCGGACTGGAAGTAGTCCTGGCCCTCCTTGAAATTCGGATCCTCGACAATGGCCAACGGCAACTTGACCGACTGCGGCACCACCTGTCCCTCGAGCGCGGCGATCGCCGTCTTGATGGCAACGGCCACCTGTGCGGGTCCGGTTCCGGCCGACGAGCATTTCAGGCCGTCTGCGGCATGTGCTGCACAGAACTTGCGAAACCCGTTTTCGGTTTCGCCGCCAAACGGCACGAACGGATGTTTGGCGTCGATCATCGCCTGGACAATGCCGGTATCGCCGCCCTGGCCGGTAATGCCGTCGAAGGGACCGCTGGTGGCGATCGCATCCGCCGTCACCTTCTGGGCCACCCCGTCATCCCATTTGCCCACGACCTCGATGACCTCGAAGTTCTTGCCCGACGCCAGGAGTCTCTCATGGATGCCGTTGTGCCGATCGGTGTCGACCGAAGTGCCGGCCACACCGCGCACCTCGAGTACCTTGCCGCCGTTCGGCAGATGTTTGACGAGCCATTCGCCCCACAACTGGCCGAGCCCCTTCTGGTCGACGTTGACGTTGATCGCGTCCTGGGTGTCGAGGATATTGTCGAAGGCAACCAGCACCACGCCGGCTTCCTTCGCCCGCTTGATGACGGGTGCAAATGCTGTCGGGTTCTGGGCGTTGACGACGATCGCGTCATAGCCGGAATCGATGAAGTTGTTGATCGCCGAGATTTGGGCGGGCACATCCTCACCCGTCGAAACGACCTTGAACTCCTTCAGCTTCGCCGCGACGTCGGGCTGGGCGGCATAGGCCTTTGCCGTCTGCACCATCTGGATACGCCAGGTGTTGGCGATGTAGCCGTTCGCAAGCGCGATGCGGTACGGGCCTTCCTTTTTCGGAAACTTGAAGAATTTTGTGTCCGCCGACCATGGCGCGAAACATTCCGGCTCCGCCGCAGGTCCCGAAACGACTTCCGGCTCTGCATAGGCGGCAGAGCCCAACATGAAAAAGGCAGTGGCGGCAACGATGCCGCCAGCGAGTGACTTCACCATCGACATTTCCTCCCATTGGCGCGCCATTGATTTTGCTCTCCGGTTCGAGGCGAACTTCCTCGAACGCCACGAACTTCTCTGGCACCGGCACGCTGGATGCCAGCTTCCACCATTGACGAGGCGCTGTGGTCTCCTCCCGAAAACACCAATATCACCTAATTAGGTAGCGCTACCACAGTAGATTGTAAAGTAACATTTGCGGATTACGGAGAACGGAATTGCCCGCTCTTTCAAGCGAAATACGGGGTTGCCCCACATCAATCAAGAAGGCTATTCTCTTCCTTTATGATAGCGCTATCATGTGGCCTGCATAGGAAGATGCGATGTTGCCGCATGAGAGGGACCCATGGCCGAGGATTTCGAGATTGTGGACCAGCGCTTTGCCCGCCTGATCAACCGCAGCGCCCGGGTGGAGCAGCTCTATACGGGCTGCCGCTGGGCAGAGGGGCCGGCCTATTTCGCGGCCGGACGCTATGTCGTCTGGTCGGATATCCCCAATGATCGGATGTTGCGCTATGACGAAACCGACGGGCATGTGAGCGTCTACCGCCAGCCGTCGAACTTTTCCAACGGCAACACCACCGACCGGCAGGGCCGGCTGGTCACCTGCGAGCACGGCAGCCGCCGCGTGAGCCGCACGGAACATGATGGGAGCATCGTGACCATCGCCGATCGCTGGAACGGCAAGCGGCTCAACTCGCCGAACGACGTCGTCGTGCGCTCGGACGGGTCGATCTGGTTCACCGATCCCGCCTACGGCATCGAGTCCGACTACGAGGGTCACAAGGCCGAAAGCGAAATCGGCGCCTGCCACGTCTATCGTGTTGACCCGGCGACGGGCGATGTCGCCGCGGTCATTACCGACATGATGCGGCCGAATGGCCTCGCCTTTTCCCTTGACGAAAAACGGCTCTACGTCGTCGACACCGGCCGGACGCACGGGCCGGATTACCCTGCGCATATGCGCGTCTTCGACGTCGGCGATGCAGGAACGGTGTCGGGCGGGCGCGTTTTTGCCGATTGCACTGCCGGCCTCTTTGACGGTTTTCGCCTGGATGACGAGGGCCGTGTCTGGACGAGCGCGCGCGACGGTATCCACTGCTACCACCCGGACGGCACCTTGCTCGGCAAGGTGAGGGTACCGGAGAATACCGCCAACTGTGTGTTCGGCGGGCCCAAACGAAACATCCTCTACATCTGCGCGACCAGCTCGCTTTATGCGGTTCGGCTGATGGTCAACGGCGCAAAACTTTATTGAGTGAGGAGGCCAGCAATGCCGTTTGTGCGCATCACCATCGGGCGCGAGACCCTCGCCGATGACCCCTCAGGCAAGAAGGCTACGATGAGCAGCAAGGTGGCGGCCGCGATTGCCGAGGCAACCGGACTTCCTGAGCGCGAGATCTCCATCGTCTTCGATGAGGTTGACGCAAGGAACTGGTATGTCGGCCGCACAGATGTCGAGACCTTGCGCTCGCGCAGCCAGCAGGAGGCGACGTGACCGACGACACCGTTTCCAGGGGTCAAAGCCGTAGGGGAAGCCGGCGCAGCAGCGGTCGGCCGACCATTGCAGACGTCGCAAAACTGGCCGGCGTCGCCGCGATCACCGTCTCGCGCGCGCTGCGCGATCCGACCCTTGTTTCAGCCGAACTGCGCGCAGAGATCGATACGGCGGTAATCCAGCTCGGCTATGCGCCCGACCCCAATGCGCGCGCACTCGCGTCCTCGCGCGCAGACGTGATCGGCGTTCTCGTACCATCGCTGACGAACATCGTCTTTGCCGACACGCTGCGAGGAATCTACGACGGGCTCGGCGACGGCCCGCTGCAGATACAAATGGGCAATACCCACTATTCGCCGCGGGAAGAAGAACGGCTCATCCGCATGTTCTTGAGCCAGCGGCCGTCGGCGCTGATCGTCGCCGGCATCGACCAGACTGAAACCACCCGCAAATTCCTCGAGAGTGCGGATTGCCCGATCGTGCAGATCATGGAGTATGGTGAAGATCCGGTCGACATGCTGGTCGGCTTTTCCCATTTCGAGGGCGGCAAGACGGCGACCAATCATCTGATCGAGGCGGGATACCGCCGGATAGGCTTTATTGGCGCCCGCATGGACCCCCGCTCGCAGCGCCGCCTGGCGGGCTATCGCTCGGCGCTTGAGGCAGCACAGCTCTTCGAACCCAAGCTGGTGACCACCACGCTGACGCCGTCTCGCGTATCGCTCGGCGGGCAGCTGCTCGCCGATGCGCTGGCGAAGGTGGCCGATCTCGATGCGGTTTTCTGCAACAACGACGACCTTGCCATGGGCGTGCTTTTCGAATGCCAGCGAGCCGGCATCGCAGTGCCGCAGCGCATGGCGATCTGCGGTTTCAACGATCTCGACATGATGCACGTCGCCTATCCGTCGCTCACCAGCGTACGTACACCGCGCTATGAAATCGGCCGGCGCTCTGTGCAGATGGTGCTGGACCGACTTGCCGGCCGGCCAATTGAATTGCCGATCGTCGACTTAGGCTTCGAGCTTCGGGTTCGCGAAAGTACGACGCGATGAAACGACACATCTTCAAGGATCGGCCGCAGCGCACAATCCAGATGATACATTATGCGATCCTGGACGCACAAACCGGAAACAAACTCGGCACATGAACCCGATGACGTTGCGCAGCTTGTTTCTTGACAGCGCTGGCGCGGCAAGCGGCCGTTCAAGGTCACGTGGCTTCGTCAGTATTCCTTCCAGATTTACTCGACTTTATGTTGTGGCGGCCGTCACCGTAACTGCCGGCATGGTTGCGCCTTCGTTCTGGTCTCTGACTATCTTTGTTCCCCCTAATTTTAGGGGCTCCTCATTGACCGACGTTGAAAAGCAACCAGTGTCCCATCGGACTGCGAGGTCAACGGCTCGACACAGCCGACTCCCACGGTGACGGGCAGCAGATGTCCGTCCTTGTCGATTTCGCGGGGGCACGTCTCCGGCCTCCGTTCACCCACCGATGTCGCGCGTTATGGCGGATGAACGGCGGACATCGATGACCTGCGACGACAGCAAACTCTTGTTTAGCCACATCCGACCAGCCGTCCACCAGGCTTAAATCACAAATCTCTCATGTACCGCGGATATGAGTGTTGAACGTCAGCACATGGAGTACCGATGCGAGAGACAAAGCTTCGCGAGACCGAAACCATCTCCGAAACGATCAGGGAACTGGCAGCCCCCGCTATGAAGCCGAAGGCCCTGATTGAAGCCGTCAAAGCCAGGCACCCAAATGCTTCGAAAAAAGACATTGCTCGAGCCGCGTTTCTCACCATCATTCTGTCTGCAGAGTATGCCTCGGAGGATGCCCAAGCGCTCCACGATCTCGCGAGCGAGACCTCGGATGGAGAAAGCGCTAGATGAACGGGCCGAACCGGATGAGAGGATGGTAGGCCGCCATTAGTCAGATTCGCGATATTGCATATTATGCAGCCCGCCCGCTCACCACACCCTCGATATCGCAAGCAAGAGAGCAACTTCCCCGCCCGGTGACTTGACTTGCGTGATCGGCAACATCCACCTTGCCCGAAGGACGCGAGTTCAGGCGATGGTGAAATATCCCTGTTGGACGGCTGTTGTCGCATCCATGCTGGCGCCGCGTTCGTCACCGATGAAACCGCGAACCGCTTTAAGGTCCCGGGCATTCAGATGGAGTTCATACCTGGTCTCCGGGGCTTTCTTCCGGTGCTGGCAGGAACGAGATATTCTCACTGTCGCCGAGTAGAGCCCCGGAGGTATATTCAGTCCGTCGATGTGAACGTCACTCTTCGCTATGAGACCTATGATCCGTCCTCGCCTCGACATTATTTTAGACTCCTGGCGGTTTAGAACGGAGCAATGCTGGCTTATTCTACGGCGCACCAGTCGCGGATGTGCGAAATTGTGAACCGCATCTGAAGCCCGCGGTATTCTACGACCAACTTGTCCGCTTCCCGACGCATGAACTTGGCCACGTAGTTGCGAACCGCACCCGCTTCGTCGACCACTTCAAACACGTATGTCATCGCCTGACCCCTAAAGATTGAGGGGGTTATATTCCGGTCTGCTTGAGTGAGACTTACGCCGATGGATTTCGCGGCCCATTTGCGTGGACAAGCGACCAATGCTTTTCGCGGAGTGATTGAACCGGCACTACATCTGTTCGCCTTTAACGACTTCTTAGCTCTGACAATATTATCTATACCTAATGTAGAGATGAAGGGATCGGGGAAGATGCTGAGCAATCTGAAGACCGGGTTTGTTCGCTTCCTGAAGGACGAAAACGGCAATTTCGCCGTCATGACAGCTCTGGCGCTTATACCGCTGCTTACCGGCGCTTCCATCGCCATCAATCTCGCCCGGATCAATCTCGAGGCCGCCAAGATGCAGGACGGACTCGATGCGGCCGCCATTTCCGCGCTGAAGGTCTATGGCGACGACGGTGATGAAGCCACGGCGAAGGACCTGGCGAACAAGACCTTCTTCGCCAATTTTGGCACGCCTGAAATCGTCGACGAGCTCGGTTCGGAGAGTTCGGCGCCTGTGGCCTCCAACGCAGTCAACCTTGCGTTCGGCTCCCTCGGTGTAGAGACGACGGCGACAGCGACCTATCAGCACAAATACCCGCCGCTTTTCTTCGGTCTTCGACCCTATACGATTGATCGCGTCAGCGTCGCCGCCCGCATGCCGGGGCGCGAAGCCTGCATGCTGGCACTGAGTTCGACCGCAACCCGAGCTTTCGAGGTTAGCGGCAGCGCCACGGTCGATACGTCCGGCTGTACCATCACCTCGAATTCGACCGACCCGCAGTCGATTTATCTCAACGGTTCGGCCACGCTCAAGACCGAGTGTCTTTATACGGCCGGCAAGGTCTCGGCGACGCTTGCCCATCTCACGCTTGCCTGTCCCAAGGCGGTGGAAGAGGTAGCCCCGATCCGAGACCCGTTCCTGTCGAAGAAAATGCCGACGACAGGGAGCTGGGTGAGCCTCGCGGGATGCGGCCAGAACTTCGTCGGCGGCGGTAGCGGCAATGGTGACTGCAACGGTACGAGCAGGACGCCGAACAACCCGCCCGCCGGCTATACCGTCGAACTGAAGCCCGGTACCTATGGTGGCCTGGAAATCAAGGGCAAGGTTCTTCTACGGCCGGGTTCCTACATCATCGATGGCAACCCGCTCAAGTTCGCCAGCCAGTCGGTGATCACCGCTGAGGGCGTCACTTTCTTCCTGCTGAACGGTGCCCAGCTCGACATTCACGGCGGCTCGACATTCAAGGTCACGCCATCGCTGATGGGGGACTGGGCAGGTTTCTCGATCGTTGCCGCCAGGAACAATACGGCGACGGCGACGATCAACGGCAACAGCGCCTCGTCGCTTGCGGGCATCATCTACATGCCGGCATCGAAAGAGATCCAGTATGCCGGCAGTGGCTCCACCAGCGGCGAATGCGTGCGCATCGTCGCACAGGAGATCACCATGATCGGCAACAGCAGCTTCAAGCTGGATTGCAAGGCGACGCTTGCCAACAACACCATCAACAATCCGGGTGCAATCCGTCTGCTCAGATAACAAGAACCTGATAGATGGGCGGTACGGGAGACACTATTCGAAATTTGTGTCGCGCCTGGTCCCGACTTTCGTGGTGCCGGAAGTTAGCAAAGACTGTGCCGTTTCTCGGCCGCACCTTCTTACTGGAATGCGCTCCTGCGTAACAGCACGCACGCTCGGGGGCGGGTTGGAAAGACGTGGCTGCCCCCGTCCCTCGGACATCTTGTAGTGCGGGTGCCGGCGGCAAAGTTGACGACAACAACGGTCGGCATTGTCTTACCGGGTCGACGGATGCCCGTCATGGAAGCCCCAGGGTCAGTCAAAAGGTTCAGCTCACATCCTGCTCATGGTGATAGTTCCTGAGCAGCCGCTGCCCGCCCCAGTTCCCTTAAACCTGCCCTTCCCTTTGTCCCCCTTTATCATCCCGGTGAGAATGTTGCCGCCTTTCCTGCCCTTATGAACGAATGTGTGGCTAATACTGACAGATCCGTTGCTGGCGATTTTTCCCGAGAAACCAGAAGCGGACGACACTGCGCCGTTTCTTACGAGAACGGACGTCGAGAGTTCGCGCCAATCGCCGCAGTCCGTCGTTGCATGCCTTGTTATCTTCCACATGCCATCGAACACACTTAAGCCCGCTGCCACGCAACGGTTGTCGCGGACCTCCATTCCGCTGCCACAGACAAGCGGGCAGACACGACCACCCGCCGCTTTCAGACCGTTCAAAAGCTCCTCGGTCGGTGTGAGCGATGCAAGCTTGAGCCCGCTCCGTTCTGCATAGGCTAGCAGTGCCTTCTGACTGCCGTTACCCCATTTGCCGTCGACCTGCTCCAGGCATCCGACACGGACCAGTTCCCGTTGGGTGGCCAGCCTGAGTTCGCCAGCATCCATTTGGCCGGTCGCAGCACCTGCTTCCGGTGAGCCTGATGTGGTTTGCTCGATTGTCGCAAGTTCAGGTGGTATGCCCGTGACTTGAGGTAGGGCGGCACGGTTGCGGTCAGTCTGTCCCAATCCGGCTGTCTGCCCTTCCGTTTCGCGCGCTTCGATCGCCGCGATCTTCAACTTCGCAAGCGTGACGAAGGCGCCGCTTGGGTATTGCTGAAGGTACGCTTCGAAAAAGTTCTTTTGGGTCGCATCCTTGATGGAATTCCAATACGCGAGCTCCACGCTTCTGTCCGTGTCCGATGTGACCGCCGGGCTTGTTGCCACCTCGGGAACTTTCGACGGATTGAGAACAACCGGGCCTGTCAGCGAGGAGCTGTCCCAGGGAATCTGCTTGCCCTCGGTGACCTGCAACACGGCGCGACGCACCGCAATCAGGTCATCCGTGATGCTCTGCCCGGGAGTGCCGAGGTGTTCCAGCAAAGCCGTCGTGAACGGGGAGTTCCGCCCAACGCCGTCAAGGGCAACATTTCCAGGCTGTGTAGCGAACGCAATCAGGGACCCCACCCCAGTGTCGAGTTTCGCCAAACCTCTCCCGACCACCATAGATCGCGTTCCGAGAGACCGGGCCAACGTGGCGGCGAGCGGATTGTCGCGGCAAGCGTCGAGGAACACCAAATTGACCCTGGCATTGCGCTCCATCGCGGAAAGCACGAGCTCGATCGGCAGCGCCTCAAAATCCAGATCATTGTTTGATTTAAGCTGCGCGTCGATCGGGATGATGTAGTTGCCGCCGTTTACCTGAAGCCCGTGGCCGGCATAGAAAAAAAGCGCTACGTCTGCGCCTTCGACCTTGCCCACGAAATCTCGGATCGCCCGCCGCATGCCCGTCAGGTCGAGGTCCCGGCCGGTCACCACCACGAAGCCCAGTCCTGTCAATTTCGACGCCATGTCGCTGGCATCATTCTGCGGGTTTGCGAGTTGTGGCGCGTGTTGATAGGCCGAGTTCCCAATGACCAGCGCGACACGCTTTTCGGCCCACGCGTGAGAGCTCAGAAAAAGGAGCAAGAGCACGACAGCGGCACGAATGTAATGCATGAAAGCCAGCCCCACCAACTATGCTTCCGGGCCGAACCGAGCGTTTGACAGGCACACAACGGAACAGTCGCTGTCACTTCATCGAAGCAGCCCCAAGGACCGTGACGGAAAGATCAAGAATGATCCTGCCCGTGCATGCAGTCAATCGGGGTCGAAGAGCATCTGAAGCATTGGGGACGACAGTATTGCTGGCGCTTAAGTGAGCCAATTCTTGTCGGACTGGTGGGGCCCGCAGCTCAATGGTTAGAGCCATCTGCTCATAACCGACTGGTTGCAGATTCGAGTCCTGTCGAGCCCACCATACCACCTCATTTATGTTCTATGGCTCTCCTTCGATGCGGTTTTCAGGGCTGCCATTGTCGCAATGCCGGATGGACAGCGTCAACGGTTCAATTCCGGAAAGCCGGTTCAAGAAAGCTCGGATATTTATCGTCGACCAAGCAGTCTACTGAGACGCGCACGACCGCTGGCTGGGCAGTCAATCCAGGCGCCAGCCCGCTCACTTCGAGCAGCAGCTTCTGGCTTTTCCCCAACGGTCGGCCGCATTGGTGTCATGGCTTCGCCGCCCGACCGGCTCGCTCTTACTTTTGAGGCCCGGCGATCAACAATCGCCGAATTTCACCGTGACGAATGCCCCCCGAAGCCCAAAAGCTCGCCGAGCGCCGAACGCTTGCCCACGAGATCGGCGAGCGTGTATTTGTCGAAAACCGCCATGATGCGCTCGGCCGATTTTTTTTGCCCGCTCTAGGATCAGCCTCAAGCCAGCGCCGCATGCGTCGGGACCTCCCCGCCGATGTCCGGGCAGATGACGTTCCATTGGACGATTGTGGCTGTTTCGTCGCGCATCGCAGCAGCTCGCGTCTCGACCCACCGATACTCGCCATCAAAGCGCCCCAGCCGGTGCTTGCGACCGTACGGCTCCCCGGTGGCAAGGCTATGGGCATATCTTTCCTTGGCCCCCGCCAGGTCGTGCGGGTGGACCCCGGCGTCGAGCGTACCGTCCAGTCGTGACTTTCCTCCGCCGTCCAGTTCTTCGAGATTGTAGCCGAGCAACTCGCGAAGCTGCTGGCTTCGGTAGACGGGTTCGCCATTCGGCGCTGCACAGTCGGTCATCGTCGGCAGTGTCTCGACGGCCAATTGAAGAGCTGACCAATGCGCCAATGGTCGCATCGCCATGACTCATTAAGTTAGAAAGCGGGACCCCGTAGGCAAAGACCAATCGCAAAGAGCGAAATTTGACCGAATAGAAAAGCCGTTGAAGGCCGCCAACATCCCTCCCCTCCTATCAATATTGGTTGCGCAGCGGCTCTTCCTGGCAGATGACTAAATCGCCCTTCCACTCGTCGACCAAACACAGTAAAGTGGCACACAAAATACCACTTTATGGAATTCACTGCGACGATGCGAATGACACTCCACACCGACTATGCCCTGCGCATGCTGATCTTCGCCGCGACGCGACGGAACGGCACATGCACGGTCAATGACGTGGCGCAAGCCTATGGGCTTTCACGCAACCACCTCCTTAAGGTGGCGCAGACTTTGCGCGACCTCGGAATCGTCGAAACGACGCGCGGGCGTGCGGGCGGCATCCGGCTCGCGAAGGCACCCGAGGAGATCGCTGTTGGCGCGCTGGTGCGAGCGACCGAGGAGGAGTTCGCGCTGGCCGAATGCATGCAGGCAGGAGGGCACAGCTGCGTGATTTCGCCAGCCTGTCAGCTCAAGGGCATGCTGCACGAGGCGCTAGGCGCGTTCCTCGCCGTGCTCGACAAGTACACGCTAGCCGACATCGTGCGGAACCGGGCGGCGCTCGGCCCGCTGCTCGGTATCAATGCGAACGCTGCGTGAGACGAAGGGGGACTGGATGGTATCGGGATTGATGATTGCTGCGCTCCACATGCCGCATCCGCCGGAGTTCGCCATGCACCTGCTCGACCGGGCGCCGCGCATCGTCCATTGCGTTCGCCTTGCCATCGCCTTCGACGGCGGCAAGGGTTCCTTGCTCGTTGCGCCGACTGCGCGCGAGACGCTGTCATGATGGAAATCAACACTCAGCCGCTCGTTCTTTCCCGCGATGCAGCAGGCGAATTCCTGTTGCCGGCAGAGATGCTTGCGGCACGCTTCAGCTGGCCGACGCAAACCTTGCGCGACTACATGCGCCGCGGCCTGGTCTCCTCCCGTGTGGAACGCGGGGTAGGAGAGGATGACGGCCGCTGGCGCCTTTCTGTGCGCTGCGGCAATCGGCGCTGGCAGGCAATCGTCGAGGCGGACGGCTCAGTCAGGACACAGCGCGTAGACGTTCTTTCCACAATCCCACACACCGCGCAGCGGTAGAAACAGGCCACCAACAGCGATAGGCCGCAAACGGTCCCGGAGGCAGCCTCTCTACGGTGGCCCGCCAACCAGCCTGGCTCTGCTTCCCCTATCCAGTGGAGCGCATTTAAGGGGCGCCCGCCTCGTAGGTTACGCCCCTCCCACCCCTGAAACGGCTGCCTAGACAAAGATCATCACGGCCGCGTAGCCAATTGCAACCAGCACAAGCCCGACGACGAGCATCGGCATCAGGCTGCTGCCATTGAGATCTCTGCCGCTCACCTGCTCGCCAGAAAAAACCGTAGGCTTGCGTACTTCGTCCGTATCCATGGGCGCTCTCCGTTAATGTAGCATATTAAATACCACATTAACGCGAAGATGCGACGTGACAAAATACCGCTCTGCCACTGGGCGATAATCTTGGTGGCGAACGGCGAGCGGGAGCCATGTCGCGCCAACCAGCACATGTTTTCTAACGGGCGGATGAAACCGGCTTTTTATGCAGGAAACGTCGGCAGCACTGTCACGGATGGTTACTGTTCAGGCTCGCAGTCATCCGGCGCCCCCGGACCATGCGAATGTTCAACGCTATAGTCACCCACGTCCACACCTGGATGTTTGGTTTGTTTACGACCAATCCAACGGGCCAGCCATCTTGAGTGGTGGTGCCTTCCCTGTTCAACCAAAACCGCCGCTCCTGCGCGCCGCTTAGTCCCAGACAAGTTACCAGTCTCGCTGATAGGGTGCGGCGTGATTTCGATTGTCTCCTGGAGCGTGCCGGTCATCCTCGGCGCTGCACCGCAACTGAATTTCGTGGTGCCGTGCGGGGTCATACTCGGGGGCTACGCGCTGTTGTTGGCTCGGGCCTTTTCATCGCCACTTTCATGCTGCGCGACCGGCTCGACACGTGCGCGAGCATCACGCCATGAAACCACCGCAGCAATCGGCGGTAAAAAGACAGGCGAATACAACCCCGACTATGGACCTCCTCGATCGGCTGGTCGTCGTGCTGGGTATCGACATCTCAGAGCGATTTGCGGCTCCAGCTGAATCAGCCTTACGTTCGAGAATCTCGCGACGGCGTGAGCTCAGCGAACGGTGTTTTACGGAGCCCCTCCCGTCAAAGCGCTGAACGGACGTTGGCGGCCCCACACATGAGAGCCCTTGCGCGGTCTACCGTTATGATTGTGATAGAGCGCCGTAACCCGGCCGTTTATAGAGCATACTCTCGTTAGCCACGATTTCGGGATCATAAACTCTTGTATCCCACTCCGCCGGTTCCACTTCGGAGATGGAAACGGAAAGGGAAGCGTCACTTGAACCCAAGATCGCTTTCGCGGCTTCGACTACTTTCGCGGCGAATTCCTGCTTCTGTTCCTCCGTGCGGCCGGGGAACATCTTCACAGCTATGTGCGGCATTTCCATTCCATTTGTTGGTAGCGAGTGCCCTGACAGGGGAGAAAGCGGCCCCCAAATATTACGCGGTTAGCGTCTCGAATCGATATCCCACCTGCTCACCGCGCGATAGCCGTTGTGGCGATGAAAATGCTAAAAGCGGCGAGCCGAAAGCGGCAGGCTTAGGGTCGCCCGCGACTTGAAAGACTGCGCCCCAACAACCCTTTTTTCGGAAGCGTACCCAAACCGGGAAATCAGACCTTCCCTTTCGTGAGATTTGCAGCCAACGTGCATCAGCAACGCCGGTTGGATTGTAAACCTCCGGACGAGAGAGATCGCTTGCTCGATATCCGAGAGGGGTGCTCCAGCGTCGACTCGCGGTAGTCGACCGCTTCGTTTAGCGATGTCGCTTTATTTCTATCAACCGCAGGCCAGAATTTGAATGTCGGTAAATCTGTGTCGTCGCCTTCATGAAACCTAGCAGCCTGAACGTACTGGTCATTGATGAGAATCGCATTCGGGCATCAGTCATTGAAGACGGGTTGCGCGATGCAGGATATGTTCAGGTTACAATCATCGCTGACATGAATGGTCTCGCCAGGAGGATCACCGAGATCGACCCTGATGTCATCGTCATCGATCTCGAGAATCCTAACCGGGACATGTTGGAAAGCATGTTCCAGATATCGCGGGCGGTCAAACGTCCCATCGCAATGTTCGTGGACAAGTCCGATGAAGCATCGATCGAAGCTGCGGTCGACGCTGGCGTGTCAGCATACATCGTCGACGGCCTGAAGCAGGAACGCGTGCGTCCCATTCTTAAAATGGCTATCAGCCGCTTCAATGCGTTTTCGCGACTGAGCCGGGAGCTTGAAGAAGCGCGTGGCGAGTTGGAAAACCGCAAGTTGATCGACCGTGCCAAAGGGTTACTGATGCGCACCCGTGGGCTTTCTGAGAAGGAAGCATACGCGTTGCTTCGACGCACGGCCATGACTCAGAACCGGAAAATCGTCGAGATCGCTCAAAGCCTTATCACCGCGGCTAGCCTGCTCGATCCAGGAGCTGATGTATGAAGAAGTACAGGCACGAAATCACAGCGGGCTTCCTGCCGCTTCTGGACAGTGCTCTCCTGATCGTCGCCAAAGAGAAGGGCTTTGCGAACGTTGAGCAGGTGGACCTCACGCTCGTCCGCGAGCGCTCCTGGGCAACTGTCAGGGACAGGTTGGCGGTCGGACATTTCGAGGTCGCCCACATCCTCGCACCTATGCCGATTGCCTGCAATCTTGGGCTCACTGCGCCTGCCCCGCGAATGATCGTCCCCATGGCACTTGGGCTTGGCGGCAATGCCGTTACCGTATCGGGCGGCCTTTGGTGGCAGATGGTCGACAACGGTGCGACCGCTGACCTCGATGCCCGCTCAAGCGGCGGCGCCTTGCGGCAAGTGATCACGCAAAGGACAGAAGAGAGGCTTCGGTTCGGGGTCGTGCATCCCTACTCCGCGCATAATTACGAATTGCGGTACTGGCTTGCCGCGAGTGGCATCGATCCCGAACGCGAGGTCGAAATTGTAACACTGCCTCCCGCGGATATGGGGAACGCACTGAAAGACGGGACAATTGACGGCTATTGCGCCGGCGAACCCTGGAACACATTTGGCGTTCTCAAACGGGGAGCGCATCTCGCGACCGTCAAGGCAGCGATATGGAAGTCCAGTCCGGAAAAGGTGCTCGGTGTGAACGCACGTTGGGCTGATAGTCATCCCGAAGCGCTCGCCGCTCTGCTGAGAGCGATCTACAATGCGTCCGTATGGTGCGCCGAGCCGGCCAACCATGAGGAACTCGCCCGGTTGCTCTCGGGACACGCCTACATAAACAAGTCCGCGGAATGGCTGCGACCGGCGCTGACGGGCGAGCTCAAAATTGGCCTGCGCTACACGCAGACAGTGAAGGATTTTTTTGTCCCGAACGCAAAAGCGGCGACGTTTCCATGGAAGAGCCACGCACTCTGGTTCTATACGCAGATGGTTCGCTGGGGCCAGGTCGCGCATGCCGATCCTCATCAGCGGGTCGCCGGCAATACCTATAGACCGGATATTTACCGGAGCGCCCTGAAGACCCTGGGTCTCGCGATGCCGGCCGCAAGCTCCAAAGTGGAAGGTGCGTTGCGCATGGAGACGCCGGTCGGCTCCAGCGGCGCCCTGACGCTCGGTCCTGACGGCTTTTTCGACGGCAACCTGTTTGATCCCGATCGCATCGAAGAATATCTCGCTGCCCAAAAGCAGCTGTGAACTCTGCTCATAAACTGTGCAGTGCACAATTTTTAGCGCCGCCAGCTAATGATTTGGCCACCGCCTCAGTCCAGTTCGGGCAGGATTTCCCCAAAAAGGCGCGAAACCATACCATTTCTGAAACTGGCATGCGCCTTGCTTAATAGTTTCTGAGCCGAAAGGCCGCACAGCGTCCAACGACGGGCGCCTCAAGCAAAGCCGCTGAGCAGGATATCCCGCGTACATTCGTGCGCGCGCCCTGACGTGCGGCTTTTTTTCGTTTCTGACCCTCAACGTTTCATGGGCACGACCTCGTCGGGCCACGGAGAAGTCATGTCTAGTTCTAAGAGAAGCTGTTCGATGTATACCGGCGAACCTGCGAAAGCACTGTGGATCTCCACGGCTGCCTTCACGGTGTGTTTCGCAGTGTGGACGATCTTTGCGATCATCGGTGTTCGCATCAAGCAGGACCTCGGCCTCTCCGAGGCGCAGTTCGGCTTGTTGGTTGGCACGCCCATCCTGACCGGATCTGTCGTCCGTCTCGTCCTTGGAATTTGGACCGGGCGTTATGGTGGTCGTTTGGTCTACACGCTCACCATGCTGGCATCGGCATTGGCGACCTTCCTGCTGAGCTATGCCACGACGTACACGGAGATGCTCATTGCGGGCCTGGGCGTCGGTCTCGCCGGAGGATCCTTTGCGGTTGGGGTCGCTTACGTTTCACCGTTCTTTCCGCCGGAAAGACAAGGAACAGCACTCGGCATCTTCGGCGCAGGCAACGTCGGCGCGGCCGTTACGAAGTTCGCAGCACCGTTCGTGCTGATCGCATGGGGGTGGCAGACAGTTGCCGAGATCTGGGCCCTAGTGCTGGCGGCAACGGCGATCATTTTCTGGTTTTCGACGACCGACGATCCTGCATTCCGTAAGCGCCGGAATCGCGGCGTCGTATCCAAGAGCCTTCTGCAGGAATTCGCTCCACTGAAGAACGTTCAGGTCTGGCGCTTCTCGCTCTACTACTTCTTCGCTTTCGGCGGCTTCGTCGCTCTTTCGCTCTGGCTGCCGCGCTATCTGGTCGGCGTCTATGGCTTCGATATTGCCGTGGCTGGCATGGTTGCCGCCGCCTATTCCATCCCCGGCAGCATCTTCCGCGCCTTCGGCGGCATGCTCTCAGACCGCAAGGGCGCGCGCACGGTCATGTACTGGATGCTCGGCGCCTCTGCCGTGGCTACACTGATCCTGTCACTGCCGGCAGCGAGCGAGGGGCATGCCTTCGGCATCACGCCCGCCGTTTTCATCGTAACGGTCTTCGTGCTCGGTTTCGTCATGAGCCTCGGCAAGGCCGCCGTCTACAAGCACATCCCGGCCTATTACCCGGAGAACGTCGGCGCCGTCGGCGGCATCGTCGGCATGATGGGTGGCCTCGGCGGCTTCTTGCTCCCAATCGCCTTCGGCCTTCTCAAGGACATGACCGGCCTGTGGTCCAGTTGCTTTCTGCTGCTGTTTGCGATCGTCGCGATCTCTCTCATCTGGATGCACGTGTCCGTAATGCGGATGCAACGTCGGGCGCATTCCGCGACCGCCACGGCAACTGCCTAACCTAGGAATTGGAACTATGACCCAGAAGCTCGTCATCATCGGCAACGGCATGGCGCCCGGACGCATGCTGGAGCACCTATTCGAACAGGCTCCAGAGCAGTACCAGGTCACGATCTTTAATGCCGAGCCGCGCGTCAATTACGACCGCATCATGCTCTCGCCAGTGCTCTCGGGCGAGAAAGACTATGAGGAAATCATCATCCACGGCGATGGGTGGTACATCAAACACGGCATTACGCTCTATAAGGGCCATAAGATCGTTGCGATCGACCGCGCCAAGAAAACCGTGACCTCCGATCACGGTGTGACCGAAAGCTATGACAAGCTGGTGATCGCGACCGGTTCGGTGCCCTTTATCATTCCGGTGCCCGGCAAGGATCTGCCCGGCGTCATCACCTATCGCGATCTCGACGACGTGCAGGCAATGTTGCTTGCCGCCCAGTCCCGCGAAAAGGCGGTCGTCATCGGCGGCGGTCTTCTCGGCCTCGAAGCGGCAGCCGGCCTTGCCTCGCGCGGCATGGACGTCACTGTCCTACACGTCATGCCGACCTTGATGGAGCGGCAGCTCGATCCGGCCGCCGGCTACCTGCTGCAGAAGGCTGTCGAAGATCGCGGCATCAAGGTCATCTGTAAGGCCAACACGAAGGCCATCATTGGCGACGGTAAGGTCGAGGGCATCGAACTCGACAACGGCACGATCATTCCTGCGACACTGGTGGTGATGGCAGTCGGTATCCGACCGAATGCGGGTATAGCCAAGGACGCCGGCCTTGCGGTCAACCGCGGCATCGTCGTCGACGACGGCATGATGACCTCCGATGGGGACATCATGGCGCTCGGCGAATGCGCCGAGGTCGGCGGCATGGTCTATGGTCTCGTCGCTCCACTCTATGAGATGGCGCGCGTCGCCGCCTCCCACCTTGCCGGCGATCGCTCGCCTGCCTTCGTCCACTCCGATACGCCGACGAAGCTGAAGGTCACCGGCATTAACCTCTTTTCACTCGGCGATTTCGCTGATGGCGATGACCGCGAGGAGATCGTGCTGCGTGATGCAGCGGGCGGCGTCTACAAGCGGCTGGTTCTCAAGGACAACCGCATCATCGGCACGGTGCTTTACGGTGAAACCGCCGACGGTGCGTGGTTCAACGATCTCAAGAAGAAGCAGACCGATATTTCCGATATGCGGGAAACCTTGATCTTCGGTCAGGCCTACCAGGGAGGGTCCCCGCTGGACCCTATGGCGGCCGTTGCAGCCTTGCCGGATGATGCGGAGATCTGCGGCTGCAACGGCGTCTGCAAGGGCAAGATCGTCTCGACGATCACCGGAAAGAACCTGACCTCGCTTGACGACGTGCGCGCCCATACCAAGGCGTCCGCCTCCTGCGGCTCCTGCACCGGCCTTGTTGAGCAACTGATGACGCTGACGCTCGGCGACACCTACAATCCGGCCGCCGTTCAGCCGATGTGCACCTGCACCGAACTCGGCCATGACGATGTTCGCCGGCTGATCAAGGCCAAGGGTCTGAAGACCATTCCTGCGGTCATGCAGGAGCTGGAGTGGAAGACCTCCTGCGGCTGCGCCAAGTGCCGCCCGGCGCTCAACTACTATCTCGTCTGCGACTGGCCGGACGAATATGCCGACGACTACCAGTCTCGTTTCATCAACGAGCGCGTCCACGCCAACATCCAGAAGGACGGCACCTATTCGGTGGTGCCGCGCATGTGGGGCGGCGTCACAAATGCCCAAGAGCTGCGAGCAATCGCCGACGTCGTCGACAAATTCGAGATCCCCCTCGTCAAGGTGACCGGCGGCCAGCGCATCGACCTGCTCGGCATCGAGAAGGAAGACCTGCCGGCGGTTTGGGCGGATCTCGGCAAGGCCGGTTTCGTCTCCGGCCAGGCCTATGCCAAGGGGCTGCGCACGGTGAAGACCTGCGTCGGCTCCGACTGGTGCCGCTTCGGTACCCAGGATTCGACGGGGCTCGGCATCCGCATCGAAAAGTTCATGTGGGGTTCCTGGACGCCGGCCAAGCTGAAGATGGCGGTCTCCGGCTGTCCCCGCAATTGCGCGGAAGCCACCTGCAAGGACATCGGCGTCGTCTGCGTCGACTCGGGCTTCGAGATCCATTTTGCCGGTGCCGCCGGCCTCGACATCAAGGGCACGGAAGTGCTCGGTCTGGTGAAGACCGAGGACGAGGCGCTGGAGCATATCGTGGCGCTGACGCAGATGTATCGCGAACAGGCCCGCTATCTCGAGCGCATCTACAAATGGGCGAAACGCATCGGCCTCGACGAGATCCGCCGCCAGATCATGGGCGATGCGGAAAAGCGCAAGGCCTATTTCGATCGCTTCGTCTTCAGCCAGAAATTCGCCCAGGTCGACCCCTGGTCGGAGCGTGTCTCCGGCAAGGACAAGCACGAGTTCCGGCCGATGGCGACCGTCGGTTATCCAGAAGCTGCGGAATAGGAGGTCGGCCATGACCTGGTTTGCTATTGGAAATATCGCCGACATTCCGCTGCGCGGTGCGCGCTGCGTCAAAACCCCTCAAGGCAAGATCGCCGTGTTCCGCACCGCGGAAAACGAGGTGTTTGCCATCGAGGATCATTGCCCGCACAAGGGCGGTCCACTCTCGCAGGGCATCGTTCATGGCAAAGCCGTGACCTGCCCGCTGCACAACTGGGTGATATCGCTGGAGACCGGCAAGGCGCTCGGCGCGGATGAGGGGGCGGTGAAGACGATCGCGCTTCGCAACGATGATGGTGCCCTCTTCATCGCGCTCGAAAGCCTCATGATGGCGGCGGAATAGTGATGGAGCGGGAGGTCAAGACCACCTGTCCCTATTGCGGCGTCGGCTGCGGCGTAATCGCAACTGTGGATGACAGCGGCGCCGTTACCGTCCGTGGCGACACCGATCATCCCGCCAACTTCGGCAGGCTCTGCTCAAAGGGGTCGGCGCTCGCTGAAACCTTGTCGATGGACGGAAGGGCGCTCCACCCGGAGATCCATGGAACGAGCGTAAGGTGGGGTGAGGCCCTCGATCTTGTGGCCTCGAAATTCCGTGACACCATCGCCGAGCACGGGCCGGACTCGGTCGCCTTTTATGTTTCGGGCCAATGCCTCACCGAGGACTACTATGTCGCCAACAAGCTGATGAAAGGCTTCATCGGCTCGGCCAACATCGACACCAATTCTCGACTTTGCATGGCCTCCTCCGTCGCCGGCCATCGCCGCGCTTTCGGCTCGGACACGGTCCCCGGTTGCTACGAGGATCTGGAGCTCGCCGAGCTGATCGTCCTTGTTGGTTCGAACCTTGCCTGGTGTCATCCCGTCCTCAACCAGCGCATTCAGGCGGCAAAGCAAAGCCGGCCGGACCTGAAGATCGTCACCATCGACCCTCGCCGCTCCGTCAGCGCCGATCTCGCCGACATGCACTTGATGATCAAGAGCGATGGCGACGTTGCCCTCTTCAACGGGTTGCTCGCCCATCTCGCCGGATCGTCGGCGTTCGATCAAGGCTATGTATCCGCCCATACGATTGGCTTCCAGGAGGCGCTTGGAGCTGCGCAAGCCAGGAGCCTGTCGGATATCTCGGCGGAAACAGGTCTATCCATCGCCGAACTGCTGGCATTTTATGGCCTGTTCGAGACGACGGAAAAGGTCGTCACCTGCTACAGCCAGGGCGTCAACCAGTCTTCGATCGGCAGCGACAAGGTCAATGCGATCATCAACTGTCATCTGGCAACCGGGCGCATCGGCCGGCCGGGCATGGGCCCCTTCTCGCTGACCGGTCAGCCCAATGCGATGGGTGGCCGCGAGGTGGGCGGTCTCGCAAACATGTTAGCAGCCCACATGAACATAGAGGACGAGGCCGCGCGCGATCGCGTCCAGCGTTTCTGGATATCGCCGACGATCGCGGCAAGACCCGGCCTCAAGGCGGTCGAAATGTTCGAGGCCGTTGCCGATGGACGCATCAAGGCTCTCTGGATCATGGCCACCAATCCGGTCGTCTCGATGCCGGATGCCAACCGGGTGCGAGAAGCCATCCGCAACTGCCCCTTCGTGGTTGTTTCCGACATCCAAAAGAACACCGATACCGCCGCCTTCGCCCATGTGCTGCTACCTGCAGCCGGTTGGGGTGAGAAGGACGGAACTGTCACCAACTCCGAGCGGCGCATTTCCCGCCAGCGCAATTTCCTCGATCTGCCTGGCGAAGCAAGGCCAGACTGGTGGCAGATGGCGGAGGTCGCCAAGCGCCTGGGCTTCAACGGCTTCGATTACAGAAGTCCGGTCGAAATTTTCGTTGAGCACGCTGCTCTTTCAGGGTTCGAAAATGACGGCGCCCGTGACTTTGACATCGGCGCGAAAGCCCAGATCTCACCCGATGCCTTCGAGGCAATGACACCGTTCCAATGGCCACATCGCGAAGGCACCCCCGAAGGCGCCACGCGCTTCTTCGCCAATGGTGAGTTCTACACGCCCGACCGCAAGGCCAGGTTCATTCCCGTAAGATCCGAGCGCGAGGAGCGTACCAGCAAGGACACGCCCTTCATTCTCAATACCGGACGCATCCGCGACCAATGGCATACCATGACCCGCACCGGCAAGGCAGCGAGGCTCTCCTCGCATCTCGCCGAGCCATTTGTCGAAATCAATCCGGCCGATGCCACCGAGCTCCTGATCGGCAAGGCTGGGTTGGTGAGACTGGAGAACGCCTTCGGTTCCGTTGTGCTTCGAGCACTGATCACGGAGCGGCAACCGCGTGGCAGTGTGTTCGTGCCGATGCATTGGAATGACGAGTATTCGGCTAACGCGCGCGTGGATGCCTTGCTCGCGCCACGCACGGACCCCGTTTCCGGCCAGCCCGCACTGAAGAACGTTGGCGTCAAGGTCAGCCCCGCCGACATCACATACTACGGTTTTGCGGTTGTCGCCTCGCGCCCCGAGCGCCTGAATGCGCCCTATTGGGCAATTGCCAAGGCGGAAGCCGGCTGGCGCGTGGAATTTGGCTTCGACAAGCCGCTCGACGATATCGAGGCGTGGTGCCGCGGGACCTTTGGTCTTTGGGATCACGGCGAGCATCTCGCCTATGCAGACGGCCCGACGCAGCAGCGTCACGGCTTCTTTGACGGAGAGCGGTTGCTGCTCGCTTTTTACGCCGCACCGGAACCTGTCGGCGTGTCGCGCGACTGGGCCGTGAAGCAACTCGGTCTACGACTTGAGACGATGCGGGCACGCGTAGCGGTTCTTGCCGGTCGGCCGGGCGCAAATCAGATGGACCCCGGAGCAACCGTTTGCTCCTGCTTCTCGGTCGGCGTCAATCAGATCGTGGGCGCAGTCGCGGGCGGCTGTCACACGGTCGAAGCGGTCGGCAAGCAACTCAATGCCGGAACCAATTGCGGCTCCTGCCGCCTCGAAATCAAAGGGGTTATCGATGGTTGCCTCCGTCAAGCCGCAGAGTGATCGACAGGAGCGTATCGCTACGCTCGCTTCGCTACCGGTGTTCTTTGATCTCAAGGGAAAATCCGTTCTGGTCGCCGGTGGGAGCGATGGTGCAGCGTGGAAGGCTGAACTGCTGGCGGCCGCCGGCGCGGAGGTACACGTCTTCTGCCCTGCGGACGAGCTTTCCGACGTCTTCGAGGAGAATCTTGACCAGTTTGTCCACCACGATGCGCCTTGGCAGACGGCATATTTCAAGAGCTTTGCCTTGGCTGTCGGCGACTGCGAGACTGAAGAAGAAGCGCGCGGCTTTCACGAGCGCGCGGCAGCCGCCGGAATTCCCGTCAACGTCATCGACAAACCGGCATTCTGCCAATTCAAGTTCGGCTCTATCGTCAACCGTTCACCCGTGGTGATCGGCATCTCGACCGATGGCGCCGCTCCCATCCTCGGCCAGGCCATCCGCCGGCGGATTGAAACGCTCCTTCCGCAGTCCCTCAAATCCTGGGCTCAACTCGCCCAGGCCGCCCGTACCTATGTGACGGACACCCTCACCTCGGTTCAACGTCGAAACTTCTGGGAACGTTTCGTTGATCGCGCCTTCGGCGCTGGCGAGCCGGATGTGAATACAATGCGTGGCCTCATCGCAGATGCAGATCGTATCCGCAGCAATGCGGGCAATGCCGGCCGCGTCACACTCGTGGGCGCCGGTCCGGGCGACGCCGAGTTACTGACGTTAAAAGCGGTCCGCGCCCTTCAAGCTGCCGATGTGATCCTGTTTGATGATCTTGTCTCAGGCGAGGTGCTTGAACTTGCCCGCCGCGAGGCCAAACGCATGCTGGTCGGGAAACGCGGCGGCCGCGAAAGCTGCAAACAGGAAGACATCAACGCAACGATGTTGGCCTTCGCCAAGGCTGGCAAGCGCGTCGTCCGCCTCAAGTCCGGCGACCCGATGGTCTTCGGGCGCGCCGGCGAAGAGATCGCCCATCTCAATCGAGAGAATATTCCCGTCGACGTTATCCCCGGTATCACGGCTGCAAGCGCCATGGCCGCGTGCCTCGGCATATCGCTCACCCACCGCGACCATGCCCAATCGGTACGCTTCATCACCGGCCATTCCCGTCATGGTGGACTACCCGCCGACATCGACTGGGCGACCGTCGCAGATCCCCGTACGACAACCGTGTTCTATATGGGCGGCCGGACAGCGCCGCTCATTTCCGAACGGCTGATCAGCGAGGGCCTGCAGCCTTCGACCAGAGTAATCGTGGTCAGCGACGTCAGTCGCGCTACTCAGCGCAATTGGCATGGCAATCTCGCGAACCTTGCGAACGGCATGGAGAAGATCGGCTACGACAGTCCCGTCCTTATCGCCGTGGGTGGAGCTTTGGCAGCCTGCGGAAATGAGGCCGTAGACGTCAGCAACGTCACCCAGGTTCCGGTCCAGGCGGTAGGGTTTCACTGATGGGACTGGACGTGATTTCGCCGGCATTACTGGTTCTTGCAATCAGCCTCAGCTGGAACCGCTTCACGTGCATTTTTAACTTAGCGTCGAGCGCTTCGCTGGCGGCCGCGCCGCTTACGACCGCCGCAACCGCGATCAGCTTGTCGGCCTTCGGGCTGGCCTTCGCAGGCAACACACCATGGTTTGGATTTCTGATCGTGCTGGCCGGGGTCCTTGCCAGCTCAACTGTTAAGAAGCAACCCGCTGCGATAACCGTCGCACTATCAGCAATCAGCCTTGCTGCTTATCTGCCGTTCTCTCCCGTCCAAATGTGAGTTGATCCCTGCAAGGCGACTGTCACGAAACTTGTTTGATCGCCAGACCTGCAAAAACCGCGCCCTTTCGTCGCCAAAAAAGGCGACACCTTGTGTATAAAATAAGCAACATCCAAAGATGTTTGAATATTGACTATCGTCAATCTAAATAAAAACCATTGGTCTGCGCAGAATTAAGAAGTCGTCAATCCTTGTTTCTTATGTTTCCCGGAATTCATACGCTGCAACTCAGCGTCTGAATTCATGCTGGAGTTCCTATGAAGACGACTGATCTTTCGATTGCATCGCGCCTTTGGGCTGCCGTGCTCCTTCCGCTGACCGCACTTGGCGGCCTTCTCTATCTCCAGATCTCGGACAAGTGGCAAACTTATCTCCATATGCAAGAGATCGAAGTCGCCAGCGCCCAGGTCGGCGAGATCGGCAACATTATTCACCAGTTGCAGATCGAGCGTGGGCTCAGCGCAGGTTTTCTAGGCTCGAAGGGGAGAACAAATCAATCTGAATTGGCTACCGCACGTCGTCAAACAGACAACGTGCTTTCTGGGTACAAGCAGTTCGTGCTGCTCGAAAATCAATTTGTGACGGAGGGGCTTCTGGAGCAAATAAGGCATATGGAAGCCGACCTCAGAAATGTTGCAACCTTTCGGCTATCAGTCGACCAATTCACGGCATCTGGTGCCGACAGTTTTCAGTTCTATACAAATATCATCGGCGGATTGACGAACCTTGCCCGAGTGGTCACGTTGCAAAACGTCGGCTCGGACATCACCTCGCGTCTCATTGGCTTCAATCAACTCCTGCAGGCGAAGGAACTTGCCGGGCAGGAGCGCGCTACCGGCAATGGCTTCATCACCGCCGGCAAGGTCGACGAGCCACGTTTTCTGGGGTTTGCCCAGTCAGGCGGCGCCCAATCGGCACTGCTTCAATCCTACCTCTTTATGCAGAACCCCGTAGACCGTTCAAATTACGCTAGGGCGCTGGACAATTCCGCGCTTGAAGATCTGGCTGCGATGCGATCCGTCATTATCGGTAAGGGACAAGGAACTGGTCTAGCTGGCCTGAACAGCACCACCTGGTTTGCGACCGCGACGAGCCGGATCGAGGCGATGAAGGCACTCGAGGACGAGACGTTGCGAGGGATCTCGACGGTTGCCGCCGAGCATGCCGATGGTGCGATGCGCTCCCTCATTGTCCTTGTGGCCACCTTCATCGCTGTTACCACCGCCATCGTTTTCTTCTGCTTTAAGATGGTCACCAGCATCATCAAGCCGTTGAAGAACATGGTGGAGTCGATGGGCCGGCTTGCAGCGGGGGATCTTGAGCTTCACGAGGCCAACGATAGACGCGGGGATGAGATCGGCGAGATGGCCGATGCAGTCGAGGTGTTTCGTCAGGCCGCAATTCGAAACCGAGAGCTCGAAGCAGACGCCGCGGAGAACCGTCATCGTATGGAGGTCGAACGCGTCGAAATGCAGCGCATAGCGGATGAAGAAGCCGACGCTCGTTTGAACCAGGCAACTGCCGCGCTTGCAGGCAGCCTTCGCAAACTTGCTACTGGCGACATGGTTTGCGAGATCAAATCTCCGCTTGCGCAGCAATTCGAGGCCCTCCGCAACGACTTCAATGGCTCCATCTCACAGCTTCGCAGCGCCCTGCTTGGCGTTGGAGCGGCCGTCGCAACTGTCGAGGGAGGCTCGCAGGAAATCTCCGGCGCCTCGGACGACCTTGCAAGACGAACCGAACAACAGGCGGCCTCACTTGAAGAAACGGCTGCTGCGCTTGAGGAGATTACCTCCAATGTACATACCACATCCCGGCGCGCGGCCGAAGCGCGTGACGTCGTGCAAACGGTCCGCCTTCGCGCCGACAAATCCGGCGAAGTAGTTCGCCACGCCGTCGCTGCCATGAAACGGATTGAAACCGCATCGCGACAGATCAACCAGATCATCGGTGTGATCGACGATATCGCCTTTCAAACCAATCTGTTGGCACTGAACGCCGGCATCGAAGCAGCACGGGCCGGCGATGCTGGCAAGGGTTTCGCGGTTGTTGCCCAGGAAGTGCGTGAACTTGCTCAACGGTCGGCAGTCGCCGCTCAGGAGATCAAGACACTGATCGCCAACTCCGCTGCGGCAGTCAGCGATGGTGTGAGACTAGTGGGTGACACTGGTGATGGGCTTGGCGCAATTATGCAATTGGTCGGCTCGGTTGCTTCACATATGGACGCGATCGCTTCCGCCGCGCAGGAACAGTCTGCTGGTCTGTCGCAGGTGAGTTCGGCGGTCAATCACATGGACCAGGCAACTCAGCAGAACGCGGCGATGGTCGAGGAGATGAATGCTGCCGGGGCTGGCCTCGCACAAGAAAGCGCGAAACTTTCGCAGTTGTTATCGGGCTTTGAACTTGGGCTGGCTTCCCAAATGCAAACCGCTGCCACGTCGAATCCCCCGGCCACCATGCGCTTAGTTGGGCGAACTAGAGGGAGCACGGCGATCGTTGAAGACTGGCAGGCGTTTTGAGGCTGGCGCGCCTATCTCACCGAAATCCTGGACCCGCACGAGGCTTCGCGCACTGACCGTATAATGCAGGCCCCTCACAAGACCCTCGACGCCGGAAGCGAGAGAGCGACTGTCTCCGACTGATAACGTGTCTCATGTGATCGGAAACATCCGCATTGACCGAGCATTGCGAGGTCGCATTAGGCGATGATGAAGTATCCCTTTTGGACGGCTGATGTCGCATCCATGCTGGCGCCGCGTTCCTCTCCGATGAAACCGCGGACCGCTTTGAGGTCGCGGGCGTTCAGATGGAGCTCATACGTGGTCTCCGGGGCTTTCTTCCGGTGCTGGCAGGAACGAGATGTTCTCACCGTCGCCGAGTAGAACCCCGGAGGTATACCCAGTCCGTCGATGTGAACGTCATTCTCCGCTATGAGACCTATGATCCTACCTCGGCTCGGCATTATTTCATACTCCTGGCAGGTTCCTTCGGAGCGATGCTGCCTTATTCTACGGCGCACCAGTCGCGGATATGCGAGATTGCGAACCGCATCTGAGCCCGCGGTATTCTACGACCAACTTGTCCGCTTCCCGACGCATGAACTTGGCGACGTAGTTGCGAACCGCACCCGCTTCGTCGACCACTTCAAACACGTTTGTCATCGCCTGACCCCTAAAGATTGAGGAGTTATATTCCATTCTGCTTGAGTGAGACTTACGCCTAGTGGATTTCGCCGCCCATTTGGGCAGTTCGCTCCCGACGACCGCCGTTGCCTCGGGCCTCACCACCTTCTCGAACTCTTCCCGGTTGTCTCTCAACGGTGTTTCGGCGGACGCCTGATCCACGCGGCTGTCCAGAGTAGCCCCAATTGATTAGCTACTGTTCATAAAATCTTATTGATTTCGAGACGAGCAATTGCAATCATATACTTGAAATTGCGCACCAGAAAAGCACAAGTTAAAGATGAGATCGTGCTGGTTTCATTGCCGCGCAATTCCTC
>NZ_JBYTEC010000020.1:0-69102 GCF_058792075.1 Ensifer sp. EB106-03-01-XG145
AAATCGCAGGCGAAAGACGCCAACAGCCATCAGGCCGCGCCGCCGATCACCAAATCAGCGGTAATTCGAGGTCTCCACCTGATTAAAGGGAACGAAATCATGACATTCGATCAAGTCCTTGAGCGGACAAAGGCCTATGCGATCGGTCTAGTCGTTGGACTTTTCGCGGCACCGAGGCCAGAGTGGCTGCGCTTGCGGGCATCTGTTCAAGTGCGGCAGGGCGAATGGCAAACTGCCACCACTCGCAGCACTTAAAGGCTACGACAATCGTGCCAAGCGCGACGAACTCGTAGCAACCATTCTGACCGATATCCAAGTTCCAGCGGACATCTTCGGCAGGGTCAGCACGAGTTGCAGTCGCTCACTATCTTGAGGCGCGGTGACGCTGCGCTTTGGGCATCTCGACCAGGCGAAACTTAGGAGATCGCAATGAAAAACCTCATCCGCGCCCGCTTTAATACCTACGATTTCACGCGCATGTTCGTATCGCTTGCGTTTACGCTGGCGATTGCTGTGATCGTCTATTCGGTCCTGTTCGGAAGCATCCTGTAGTCGCCTAATTATGCGTGCATCCGCTCTACGAAGCTGGAATGAAGCTGGTAAGTTATCCCGACATTAGCTCTTTCAGCGAGTAAAATGGACCTGGCATTGGGAGGAGTAGGTCGGGACTTTATCCATGACACAGGCTCAGGCGTTCGCCTTCGCCATTCTGATTAGCCTAATGGTCGCTTTCATATGGGGACGGCTCCGCTACGACCTCATTGCAGTTCTCGCGCTGCTTGCCGCAGTTTTCACCGGTATCGTGCCGCACAAGGCAGCATTCTCCGGCTTCGGGGACGATATTGTCATCATTGTAGCCAGCGCGCTTGTCGTCAGCGCCGCGATTGAGCGCAGTGGCGTCATAGAGGCATTGCTCCATCGGGTGGCGCCCAGCGTGACCTCTGTGCAGGGTCAGGTTGTTATTCTCGTGACGACTGTCTCGGTTCTCTCCATCTTCATTAAGAACATCGGCGCACTGGCGATGATGATCCCAGTAGCATTCCAGATGGCGCGCCGGTCGAAAGCTTCCCCCTCGTCTCTTCTCATGCCGATGGCGTTTGGCTCCTTGCTTGGCGGGCTCATGACCCTCGTCGGCACATCGCCGAACATCGTCGTCTCCCGAATGCGCGAGGAACTGACGGGCCGACCATTCAACATGTTCGATTTCACCCCCGTCGGCATAGGGCTAGCCGCAGCGGGAGTAGTCTTTCTGGCGTTTGGCTACCGGCTGCTTCCCAACGAACGCACGGCGGTCGCGACAATGGAGAAGGCGCTGAACATCAAGGACTACATGACAGAGGCGCGTGTTACTGCCACTTCGTCGGTCATCGGCAAGTCGATCAGCCACCTGTCGATCTTGTTGGACGAGGAAGTCCTTGTCACTGGCCTCATTCGCAACCGAGTCGAGCGCGTAACTCCACTGCCGGACGTCGAACTCCGCCAAGGGGATATCGTTCTGTTGGAGGGAGCCCCTCAGGCGCTCGAGCGAGGCATCAGTCGTGCACGTCTTGAACTGGAGGGACACGACCGCCCCACGGAAGCGAAGGGAACCGACGAGGAGATTGCTGGAATTGAGGCGGTGATCGGCCCGAAATCAGTCTTGATCGGGCAAACCGCCAAGCGTTTGGCGCTGCATGATCGCTTCAACATTAATCTGCTCGCAGTAAGCCGAAGCAGCGAGCGCTTCACTGATCGATTGCGCGACATCGTATTAAAACCAGGCGACGTGCTCGTTTTGAAGGGCGATCTCGTGCTTCTCCCGAACAGGTTAATGGAACTCGGTCTTCTTCCGTTGGCCGGACGCGAAATCCGCTTGGGGAATCCCCGGAAAGGCCTGATTCCGGTGGTGGTCCTGGCTTGTGCCATGGTGCTAACGGCATTCGGCCTGCTGCCCGTCGCCACGGCCTTCTTTACGGCTGCTGTGCTGACGGTAGTGCTTGGTTCACTTTCGCTTCGGGAAGCTTACGAGGCTGTCGATTGGCCCATCCTAATAATGCTGGGCGCTCTCATTCCGGTCAGCGAGTCGATCCGTGCGACCGGTGGTGCCGACCTAATCGCCGGCGGCCTTGCTCAACTTGCTACCACGTTGCCCCCCTATGGGGCCCTTGCAATGATCATGGTGGTCGCAATGGCAGCAACACCGTTTCTGAACAATGCAGCCACCGTTCTCGTAGCCGCCCCGATCGCGGTCACCCTTGCTCAGCGCCTTGGCTACAATCCGGATGCGTTTCTGATGGCAGTCGCGGTGGGGGCGGCTTGCGATTTTCTCACGCCTGTTGGACACCAGTGCAACACCCTGGTGCTAGGCCCTGGCGGCTACCGCTTCGGCGACTATTGGAAGTTGGGGCTGCCGCTCTCGTTTATTGTGGTCTTAATGGGCGTGCCTCTGATCCTTTGGTTTTGGCCGCCCATCTAGCGCAAGCGTCGCTTCAATCCCGATTTCAGGTTCATCGTGGCGTCAGCCTAAAGTCTGCCCGTCGGGACCAGAATGAGCAGATCGATCGCAACGACGCCGGGAAGTAAGATTGAATTCATGCGGAGTAATCCGCTTGTATGCGTCGAGATCGAGCATTTCATTGAGTGGCACCGATGGAGATGTTTAGTCATTGAGGGGAGGTACCGCGAATTCCACGAACACGCCGCGAAGAAACACGCGTGGGGCATACTGATTGCGGTCCGCCTGTTCGACCCAAGGTAGCCAAGGGAATCGTCATTCGTCCGAAGACTATCTGAGTGACATGCGCCACGACCTATTTGTTGCGATTGATGAGAAGTCCTGCCAGCAGCTCGATTTGTTGCTGCTGCTTGTCAATCAGGGATTTAAGTTCAATCTCGCGCATCTGATCCAGCTTGTCATGCAGCGCCATGATCTCAATTTCCGCCTTCAGGTTAACCTCATAGTTGTGTGTCGCATCGACCCTATCTTTGATTGAGTGTCTGTTCTGGCTCATCATGATCACGGGTGCTTGAACGGCTGCCAGCATCGATAGAATGAGATTGAGAAAAATGAAGGGATAAGGATCGAAGGCGCGGGTAGTTGCAAGTACATTCGCTCCGACCCACAGCGCGAGTGCTAGCGCGAAAGTCATGATGAAGGTCCACGAGCCACCGAACTCGGCCACTTTGTCCGCCAAACGTTGCCCGGCGTCAGCTTCTCGTCAAAAGAGCGATTCGGGTCCCGCGCTATTGCGCGTCGGGCTAGATGGCGTCGAAAAACCGCGCGTTCCCGATCCGTAAGCAACGCGGCCGGCCTTCCCAAATAGCGGCTCGCACGGTCGGCAATCTCTTGTCGTTCGTCGATGTTCTCTTCTGTTTCCCTGGACATACCTTCCTCCTGATTCAGGCGCTCACCCGTTGCAGCCTTCGCCAAATCGCTGGTTCCGCAACGGAGCAACAGTCGCATGCAAAACGGTCATTCCTAAGCTTGAACCATTACTTCACCCAGCTCTTGCGTCAGGTCGGCGACGATCCACGCAAGGAGGAAGGATCCTGAGCCTAGTCCGGAAGGTGGAGCGCAGACCCGCACGTCAGAATCGGAATTTTACTACGCTTTTCAATCAGGTGATCCGGACTCTGTGAGGTTTAGCCGAATGAACTGTGCTCATGCTCCCGCGATCGAGGGGCGGTGGCTGTTCGAACATCGCGAAGACGGGCTGCGACTATGCCGCCGCGTCTATCGCGATTTGAGGGCCGGCAATCGCCGATCCAGACAATAGAACGCGGAGCGGCATCCTGCGGCGGCGTGGGGGTCCTGACCCTAACGGCCGTGGGGCCGGCCGGAACGCAGATCGTCAAGGGGCCCGCTTCCGCTATGAACCCGCCGACGGACCGAGCTGGACTACCGTCTGCCAGGAGACGTCAGCAAGGTCAATGCCAGGAGACCTAGGGCTGCCGAGATGACGGAAGCGCCGAGAACGCCGAGCTTGACGGAGTTCAGAAGCTCGGTCTCGAAAGCAAGGTCGGCAATGAACAGAGCCATGGTGAAGCCGATCCCGGCCAGCAGGCTTCCGGCTGCCAACAGACTCCACGATAGCTCGTCTGGACGAGTCCCAAAACGCAGTTTCACGGCGAGGAAGCTGAAGAGCACAATGCCAACGGGCTTGCCAACCACGAAGGCGGCAAAGATTGCGATCGTGAGGGGAATGTCGAAGTTTGCGTCTCCTATCGGAACGCCCGCGTTAGAGAGGGCAAAAAACGGCATGATCACGAATGCGACCCAGGGATGGAGTGCAATCTCGAGGCGCTCGATCGGCGACAGTGCCTCGCGGGTCGCGACGTCTGCCCGATGGAGGTCGCTGCGTGCCACGGTGTCGCGGCTCCAATGGTCGCCGGGCGGATGAGCGATCACTCGGTCGAGTATCGCATGGAGGCGGGTGTCGCTTACCCACCTCCGTGCCGGCGTCATTAATCCAAGAATCACTCCGGCGAGCGTCGCGTGGACGCCCGAAGTGTCGAATGCTAGCCAGATGCCGCCACCTATCGCGAAATAGACCGGAATGCTGCGGATACCCAGACGCGCGATTCCAGCTACGACGGCAAGGCCGAGACCGGCGGTTCCAAGTGCGACCCAATTCAAGGGTTCGCCATAGCCGATCGCCACGATCAGGATGGCGCCGACGTCATCGAAGATCGCAAGTGAGAGCAGGAACAGCCGCAAGCTCCCTGGCACGCGCGAACCGAGGAACGCAAGGCACCCGATGACGAAGGCCGTATCCGTGGACATCACGGTGCCCCAGCCGCTCGCACCCGGCCCGCCGCCGACAAGTAGCGAAAACAGTCCGGCCGGCACAGCCATTCCCCCGAGAGCGGCGGCGATGGGTAGAGCGGCTATTCGCGGATTGCGTAGCTCCCCCAGCACCAGCTCGCGCTTTAGCTCAAGGGCGATGACGAAGAAAAAGAGCGTCATCAGCCCGTCGTTGATCCAGTGCTTCAGAGAACGATAGGTCTCGATGTCGCCAACTCTGACGCCCGCGGGCATCTCCCATAAGGCGAGGAACGACGACGACCACGCTGTGTTTGCGAGGCCTAGCGCCAAGAGCGTGCTGAGCAGCAGGATAATGCCCGCCGTAGCCTCAATGCGGAGGAATCGCATGAATGGCTTAGTAAGCCGATCCGCGGGTTCCCTGGGAAGCCGTGAGAGGCTGTCCTTCATGCCGTAAACCGCTCCTGCGTTTTTGATCGCGACTGGCAATGTTCCCAGCGGGTTATTGCAAGGCCGGCACCTCATAAGTCCACACCCGGAACGACTTGAGGACGTGCGGCCCGAACGAGTTGATGAGGGGGACATCGGCCGCGTCACGGCCGCGCGCAACCACGATCCTGCCGACACGCGGCGTATTGTTGCGCGGATCGAACGTGTGCCATCCATCGTCCAGGAAGACCTCGAACCAGGCACTGAAATCCATCGGGTCGAAGATCGGGACGCCGATGTCGCCGAGATGGCCGTTGATATAGCGCGCGGGAATGTTGAGACAGCGGCAAAGCGTGACCGCAAGATGTGCGAAGTCGCGGCAGACACCAACGCGCTCATGAAAGACTTCGAAGGCCGTCCGCGTCGACCGGGCTTGCATGTAGTCGAATCGGATATGGTGGTGGACGAAATCGCAGATCGCTTGCACACGCCCCCAACCGGGCGCGACCGTACCGAACATGTCCCAAGCGCTCTGACTGAGACGGTCGGTTTCGCAATAGCGGCTGCCCATGAGGTAGGTGAGGCAATCGTCCGGCAACTCCGGCACTGGGAGCTCCTGGGCGGCTGGCAGAACTTTGTCCGGTTTGCCGTCGTCCTCGATTGTGGCATCGCCCCATATCATCAGGTCACCCGCCGGTGCGACAAGCCGCCGGCATCGGTTGCCGAAGAGATCGCGATAGGTCGATGTCGGCACATCGGGGGCGGTGAATGTCGTTTCAGGAACCCGGATATCGGCCGCGCGATCCTCGTGGACCGACAGCAGGCATATCAACGCGGTCGGTTGTTGGAAGTTCAGGGTGATCTCATAGCCGTAGCGGATCAGCATCTGAATCCATCCTGGCGGAAATCGGCGGCGGTCAGTGCGTAGGAATCGCGGCCACTGGAATAGGCCTTGTGTGCGACTTCGTAGATGGACAGGCGCAACGCGTCGAAAGCAGAAAGGAGCTTCGATTCCGAGATTTCCGACCTGCCCAATTCGGCATCCGCCATCACGAGCGCCTCGGCCTCGACGAAGAACTGCAACTCGAACATACCGTCATGGCCAATGAAGCGGACGGCGTTTCGCTTTTCATCGACGCTGCGGCTCGGATTTGGAAGTAACAGCGTCATCATCAGCGAACCTCTGTTTCGCGCGACGCGGTCCACGCGAGTGCCGATAGGCTGATCCGCTTTTACATGCACTAGCGATCAAAATCTAGGAAATGAAGATGGCGCGCCAGCGTCCGACACAGTGGATCATCAGCACGGCCGCCTCATGGAAGCGGATCGCTCCTGGGCGGTCTATCACGTGTTTACAGGCGTGTCCGCGCGTGTCGGCTGCAGCCTTCACAATTTAGAGTCCGAAAAAAGCCGGCTTCAATTTCATTGCTGTGGGCGTTCGTGGTGGTGGCCGTTCATCAGGATTTTCCCTTTTGCGAATTGCAACCCCGGCAGGCGCGCAAGTTTCTTGACGCCTTCGCCCAATCCGCAACGCAAAGGCGGGAAAAGCGGGCTGAGAGCAACTCCCGGCCGGTGACGTCGGCTGGGTCGAGTAGTGGCAAGCCCCGTGCACTGATCAGAATACGTCCAGCGAGCTGAGCAACAAGACTATGCCGACGACTACAACGACGATCTGAGCCATCTGCTTCATCGTCGAGTCAATCGGAAGTTTTTGCACGAGGTACAGCACCAAGGCGATGATAAGGGCCGTGATCAGGATGCTGATTATGATGGACATGCCCCAGGTCCCTTCGAAGGAACCGCCTTCCGGCAGTGAAGGTGTAAATATGGCTGAGTTCTATAAAGGGAAGAGCGGTGTGGACGCGACACGGACAAACGGCGCTAGAGACACCCGCGAAGGCACGAGCTTACCGGCCCAACTTCAGGACATCGCACAATCGCCGCGGCCACCTCTTGGCGAGGCTGTAGATCTCAACGAAAGCGGCGAGGTCCCGACGCTTGCCGGTAGCGTTGGCGGCGCAACTGATCTTTTCAGCGACAGCCTTCGGCGTCATCGGCGGTCTTGTTGTTCACAGTGGCCGACGGGAGTTGAGGCTGCAGTTGTCGGTGTTCTGATTGTTGGCGTCTCTCCGCAGTCGACGCTCGGCCGCTGCTCTATGGAGTCTGCTGAGGACCGGTTGGCCAATCTAGAACGGCGCAGTCACCGCGTGCTGCTGATCGCATAACGGCCTAACCCATCCATCGTCCCGGCGAAGGGACCTTGCTGCGGAGGACTGATGGCTGTGCCCGTCCGAAACCTGTCTTGTCGTCTTCTCCGGTCAAGCCGCCAGGGCTGACGCTCCCTTACGAGCAATGAAGTTGGTTCCGTCCCTGAGCATGCGATGCAACACCACCGCCAGCTTGCGGGCCAGCGCGACACGCGCCTTTGAAGAATTGTACGCCAGGCGCCGATCGGCGAGTTTGATCGCAAGTGCGACATTCCAGCTGCCGGATGTCAATCGGCGTCCAAAAATCACCCCTTATATGGAGTGCGCCCCTGAGGGTGGACAGATAGGCCTGATGAATTGACCGGGCTTGCCGGGGTTGCAGAGGGTAGGCCAAGCGCGGGCTGCACGATCAGGGGAATGATAAATGGCATGCTCACGGGCGCACCGGTTGGCCTTGTCATCCTTGCACTGTAAATCCTACAGAGACGGGCGATGCACACCTTTCCGGGCGATTTTGTCTCAGTCTTCGTGTTATTTCCTGTATATCAGGACGGGGATGGTCGAATGCGTAAGAACTTTGGCGGCGACGCTGCCGATGATCAAGGCGCCGACACCGCCGCGGCCGTGCGAAGCCATGATGATCAGATCGGCGCCGATATCCTGCGCTTTCCTGATGATCTCAAGGTAAACCTCGTGAGCGCTGGTTTGATCGGTCACACAGCGAACGCCGGCCGCTTCGGCCCTGGTCCGAGCGGCGCGAAGCGTCTCGGCAGCATGCACTTCGGAAAGCGCCTCATATTGCGCCCGGGTGTTGCTGAGTTGCTCCGCATCCAGAGAAACGAGGTGAAAGGGCTCCGTCACGATAAGGATGGTGATTTTCGCGCCCACTTCCTTTGCGAACGTGATGGCGGCATCCACGGCCAGGGTCGCGAGCGGTGAGCCATCGGTAGGTATGAGGATGTTGCTGAACATGAAAGCCTCCCGATTGAAATCGTAATCAAGGTAGCCACATCGCCTTGAACCACATTGACCCGGATCAAATATTTTAGCTTTCTCTCGCTCGATCGGGGGGGGCAAGCAAAAAAAGCCAGCGACCAGCTCGGGTCATGGGCATGGGTTCAGCCAACAGCGAGCGAACTTCCGAAAAAGCTCTTTCACGCGTCGCGTTTGTGGGTTCGCAACCTAAATGGTTCAACTCGCCAAGGAGAAGGGATTTTTCCCTGTCCGCTCGATCGTGCAGACGATCGAAATTGACGAGCCCCACCGAGCGTATCTGGATGGAGTTGGTGATCACGAATTCCATGCCTGCCGCCTGTCGGCCTCCGCCAGCGCCACGTGGACTTCGGATCGGCAAGGTTCAGCATCACTTTGGTCCGCGTCTCAGGAATGTCTCGCCGGCAGTAGCCGGCTCTAGACGGCGGCTTGTGCAAGGCAAAGCGTGCGTTGTTTGCTCATGCTGGATTCCAAGGAGCGATCATCACCAAAAAGAACCGGTATTGTTCTTTGTCAAAAGAAGAGATTGAGATCTGTCCGGACGCACATTTCTTTTGATGCGCATCAATGCGCGATTCTCTAAGCGTGGCTTCATAGATTGATAGCCGAGTGGCGAAACGCTCGGCAGAAATGGAAGACCGCATGGGTTCGGGCCCCGGCGGTCGCGGCCTGTTTATCCGAAGGAGAACCGGACATGGCTGAACCAGCAACTCCAATGCCAACCAAACCAGAAGAAAAAGCAATCAAGCGCGGTACCGAAGCATGGATCCCGTTTGAGGGCCTCCGGACCGAAATCGACCGACTATTCGACGATTTCCCCCCGAATTTCTGGAGCCGCCCTCTTGGAATGGCCGTCACGCGTCGAGCACCTTTTCTGTCCAACTGGGCGGTAGCTCCCGCCGTCGACCTGATCGAAAGGGAAAAGAACTACGAGATAACCGCCGAACTTCCGGGAATGGAGGAAAAGGACGTTGAAATCAGCGTTTCGAACGGAACCTTGACGATCCGCGGCGAGAAGCAGGAAGCGAAAGAGGAGAAGGAGAAAGAATACGTCCTGTCGGAGCGACGGTTTGGCTCGTTCCGCCGCACGTTCAAGATTCCCGAGGACGTCAAGACCGACGACGTTGCCGCTACCTTCTCAAAAGGCGTTCTGACGCTAACGCTGCCGAAAACCGAGCACCCACGGCAGAACGAGCGCAAGATCCAGATAAGCACAGACTGACGGCGAGCTTTCTCCCTCCACAAACGCGCGAGCGCGTTTGTGGAGGGAGCGTCTTTCAAGACCATTCTCAAAACGTGACCGGCGTGTCGCCAATCGATCAGGATGACTAAACGCAGCCCCCATGGTTTTCTTTAGCAATTGACCACCCGCCGCATCGATGCCAGGCGTTACACTCGACAGCATCGCTGCGCCGCCCAGACGGCGTTGCTATTTTTGCTGACCTTTATTAGTCGCGCATGAAGCCCTGCATTTCCTCGGGCGTTACCTTGCCGTCCTTGTTTGTGTCGGCCTTGTCGAAGATCCGCTTATGGATCGTGGTGACTTCTTCGAACGAGAGCGCACCGTCGCCATCGACATCGGCAACGGCAAACATGATTTTCATCATGTGGCCGTGCATCATTCCTTGCCGCATGCCACCTCTCATCCCGTAATGCCGCGCCCCCATCATCTCACCCGGCATCATCTCCGAGTAATCCGGTTGTTCATCTTCTTTCTCGGCCGGGGCCTGCTGGGCAAAGGTTAACGTCGGACTGCTGGATAAGAGAGTGGCGATTATCAACACATGTACGGGTCTTACCTTGGTCATAGGGGTTCTCCTTCAAATGCAGAGATCTGAGGCAGCAGACCTGAACTACCTTCGCCCGTTGGTAGACACCTTCAATCATACGCACATTTATCAAACTACCTCCAGAACCGAGCGAGTTCCTTGCTCTGCGTCAAACTCTGCGTCAAACGACCCAATACTCTCTCACGAGGCGACGTCATCAGCACGAAGCTTTGCGCTGTCTAAGGAGGGGACCTTGGCTCTACAGCGAAGAACAGTGGCTATCCAGCAGAATTACCGGTCTGATGAATTCCAAAACATCTGGTGGACGACGCGCCCCTCCGGTCTTCCGACCGATTAGCTGTTGCATGTCGCCGAAAAGTACCGTGCGTCAATTGAATACGTGGTCACAAATATCCGCGCCGCAATACGATGGGCACCGCTCGGTAGTTGTCCACTCCTCAGACAAGCACACATTGTTTCGGTATGCGGGATGGCACGGTCAGCACCCGAAATGTTAGCAAATGCGCGCGCCGACTGGTCGAAGAGGGATAGTCGCAACAGCTTGCGCTCCGTGAGGCAATCACTTGCGCATGCAGACGTCAGATTTTCATACGCCTGGATCGTTGCCCGAGAGCGGCGGATAGAGGGGAGTGCCAGCTTCTTTATGCCAGTTTAGAATGTCATCCCAAATCTGGCGGCCTGATTCAGCATACCAAAAGAGATTGCGATCCTCAGGATCAACCACGCCTTCTTCTATCAAAAAATCGATGTCTACCGCCCGGCGCCAGAATTCCTCGCCGACAAGGACAATAGGTATTGGCTTGATCTTGCGCGTTTGAACCAGAGTGAGCGTCTCAAATAATTCATCGAGGGTACCGAAACCACCGGGAAAGACGACGAGCGCCTTTGCACGAAGGAGGAAATGCAGCTTGCGTATTGCAAAATAGTGCACGCGAAAGCAAAGGTCAGGGCTGACATAGGGGTTGGGAAACTGCTCGTGGGGCAGACTGATGTTGAGACCCACCGACGGCGCGCCTGCATCAAAGGCCCCCCGATTGGCAGCCTCCATTATCCCAGGTCCGGCTCCCGTCATAATGACGATAGAGCGCTGCGGGTTCGCGCGATTGGATCGACCAACTTCTCGCCCAAAATCCCGGGCGATGTCATAGAAGCGAGCCTTCTCGAAGATCCGGTGTGCCGCTCGAAGTCGCGACAGCGAACTGGCGTCCGGTTGCCCCTGCTCCGCATCGCGTCGCGCCTCCAGGTTGCGGCGCGCTGCATTTGGTTCACAAATTCGCGTGCTGCCGAAGACGACGATCGTCCCTTCTATTCCGTGCTGCCTCAACAAGAGTTCCGGTTTGAGATAGTCGATTTCAAGCCGAGGTCCACGAACGTCATCGCGATCGAAGAAGCCTGGATCCTCCATCGCCAGCCGATAGCTTTCGCTCTTGAGGATGGTCTCGACCCTCTCTTGCGCTTCAGGATCGTCTGTATTTGACTTAATGCTCTGCCAGGGCAAAGGCTGCGCGCGACACAAAGGATCCGGCGGCGGGGGTATCGAACCCAGCCGATCAACTTCTGCCTTAGTTCCGCTATGCCGGCGTCTTGCCCTCATCAAAGAAAGATACCCCAAAAGTCTCATGATTTCGATGCGGTTACGCCGGCGCCGCGTAACTGAATTTATCCGCCATTTGTACCCCATCGACGGTGCAGAAAGCGTTCCCAGGGAGCGAAAAAAATCCGGTCCGCCAGCAAGCCGATCAGCACAATTACCAACGTGGTACCGAGTACCTGATCCATCGCATTCAGCTCACGTCCATAGTGAAGCAACTGGCCAAGTCCGAAGCCCGTCAGGATTGTGACGAAGATCTCCGCGGCCATCAACGATCGCCATGCAAAGGCCCAGCCTTGCTTCATACCGCTGACAAGAAAAGGCAACGAGGCGGGCAGCATGACCATGATCCACAGATGCAATCCCTTCGAACCCATAGTCCGTGCGGCCTTTGCATAAATCGGCGGAATGGTTCGAGCCCCGTGATTGGTCGCAATTATCACCGACCACACTGTGCCCATGACGACAACAAAGAGCATCGTGCTCTCGGTCTGTCCGAACCAAAGGACAGCGAAAGGTACCCAGCACACACTCGGCAAGGTCTGCAGGCCCAAGGCCAGCGAACCGAGCGTGTCCTCCATGATCTTAGATGAACTCGTCAGAACGCCGAGCGGCAAACCGATTACCACACCGACCACGTAGCCGACCAGCAGCCGTTGAAGCGTAACGTGGACTGCTTCAAAGAGAGTTCCGTCATTGACCGCCCCCCAAAGATGTCGGGCAACACTCCGAGCTGATGGGAAAATGGCAGATGCCCTGCTTCCGCGGAACGCGGATCTAAGGAGCGCCTTACAGGGCAAACCCTCATGATTGCTCTGAACATGCTATGTTGCCAAGTTTGCACAGTTCGGCATTGATCCTACGCAACCTGATACCCTCCTGTGCATCCTGATGCCTGCACCGGGATCAACCTTGTGCGTCAACTTCGCGCGTATCACCGGCCCGAGGCAAGCGGCCGCCCTCCCGTTTTGCTGGAGGGCAATAGTGGCTGAACCACTGCGCTGTCGCGGTGGCAACCAGTCCTAGTGTCATTCGGCCCGGTGTGGACAGGACAAGCCAATGATTGAGAAACGACTCGCACTCGAACTTAAGCGCTATGGGCGGCGAGCACACGGATGACGTCGTCGTCGTTCAGTTGGGGAAAATCCCTATAGAAGTATCCAATCGCGTCCATCGACTGCGGGGAAATCAAACAACAGACTTCATCGACCTGTCCTTGCAGCGCCGCGACCGCTCTTGGGGAAGCCACTGGGACCGCGACAACTATTCTTGAGGGTTGGCGTTTCCTGATGACTTCGACCGCTGCACGGATCGTCGCTCCAGTGGCTATGCCGTCATCGACGACGATTGCGATACGTTTGGCGATGTCGACGGGAGCGCGGCCAGCGAAATACAAACTGCCGCGACGCTCGATTTCGGCGATTTCTCTCTTATAAGCGGCTTCAAATTCCGCTTCCGTCACTCGTGCCAGGGCAATGACCTCTTCCTCGCGCACAACTATTGGCTTGTTCCCGTCAACGACTGCCCCCATCGCAAGTTCCCGGTGCCAGGGAACGCCAATCTTGCGTACTAGGATCACGTCGAGAGGCGCTTGAAGATGGGTTGCAACCTCAGCGGCCACCGGCAAGCCCCCACGGACCAAGGCTAGCACCACCACATCGTGGCCGCGATAGTGCTCAAGAGCTCGAGCAAGCTGCTTCCCTGCCTCGGATCGATCTGAAAAGCGCATGATTTTGACTCCTCGCCCGCGGTGCTCATCGGCAGCCGGCCGCTCGCGCCGTCGAATTTTCCTGGTCGATGCGGTTCCACCATATCGATACTTGCGGATCGCTCTTCCAGCTTAGGGAACTAGGACGGCTGCCCCATTCAGTCTGCCGTGGCGAAGATCCTCGAGGGCTTCGTTCGCTCTCTCGAGGGGGTAGACGACCGTGTGCGTCTTTACCTGAGCTAAATCAGCTACGGGAAAGAACTCAAGGGCGTCGGCGCGCGTGAGGTTTGCGACCGAAACGATTTCACGCTCCTCCCACAGGATCGAGTAGGGCATCTCAGGAATATCGCTCATGTGTATTCCGCCGCACACCACCCGCCCTCCCTTGCGCACTGCGCGCAGCGCCGTCGGCACCAGCTCGCCCACAGGCGCGAAGATGATGGCGGCGTCAAGCACGCCTTCCGGCGCCTCGTCCGATCCACCCGCCCAGCTCGCACCCACACTGACTGCGAAGCGCTGGGCTCGAAGATCGCCGGATCTGGTGAAGGCATAGATTTGGCGGCCCTGCCATACCGAGATCTGGGTAATGATGTGCGCAGCAGCTCCAAAGCCAAAGAGACCGATACGCTTTGCGTTTCCTGCCTTTGTCAACGCCCGCCAGCCAATAAGCCCAGCACAGAGAAGCGGGGCAACAGCGACTGGGTCAGCCGCGGGCCCAAGCTTGAAGGAAAATCGTTGATCAGCGACAGTGTGAGTGGCAAACCCGCCATCTCGCGTAAAGCCCGTGAAGAGCGGCGCGTCGCAGAGGTTCTCCAGGCCGGCCCGGCAATAGGAGCACTGGCCGCAGGTGAACCCAAGCCACGGCACACCAACGCGGCTTCCAAGAAGAGACGGATCGGCATCGGCACCGACCGTTTCAACGACCCCGACGATTTCGTGGCCCGGCACCAGCGGAAGTTTCGGATGAGAAAGTTCACCGTCGACCACGTGCAAGTCGGTGCGACAGACGGCGCAAGCCTCTACGCGTATTCGGATTTCGCCAGAGCCTGGCCGCGGATCGGCAAGGGTCTTCAGGATCAATGGCGTCCCAGGTCTTTCAAGCACCATCGCCTTCATCACATACCTCAACTGACATCAAAATAGGCGAAGACGACATAAGCCGCGCTCCAAGGCAATTTCGCCCTATCTGGGTCAGTTGCCTGGAGGGGAAAGCCTGAGCGGGCTCTTCAATGTGACGATTTGGCGCTGTTGATCTGAATCCACGATCTCCAGCCCGCTAAGCCCATCGGCCCCTTCAAGAATTGCTATGCTGGCCGGCTTGTGAATGAGGTGATCAAGCCCTTCCATAGCAATTTCAAGCAAATCTCCCTTGGGATCGAAGGTGATGCCGAGCAATGGGACCGATTTCGCCTGGATTTGGTCACCCAGTTGAAGGCCGGTAATCTCGACCTGCGCCTTCTTTCCCCGAAGGGATTTTGCCATGCGATCAAAAAAGATATGCCATTCGGACCGATCTAAGATGCGGCTGGTCATTTTCGTCACTCCTCTTGATCATTGGTCGCAGCACGCGCGAACCAGCGATTGCCGACCTTTACATATTGCCGTTTCACGGCCCCCCAGGCTATTCGATGCGACGCCTCCTCCCGGCGCGGATCGCTTTGGTGAGAGACAAATGCGTGATTGAATACCTCGCGATAAATGTCTTGTGCATGCCCGGGCAAGACGCGCCTTAGGGATGCCGGCAGGTCGTTGTTGGAGGCATAGGGCATCGGTACCACTCTGGCTTGGCCCGTGGGCCGAAAGTGACGGATCACATATTCCGGCGGCTTGTCCAGCTCACGGCCGCACGTCGACAAACGACTTAAACGCGCTGACGATCAGGCATCAAGGTAGACCACTTGAGCAGGTTCGGCTTTGTCGTCGATCAAATCGGCCGACCTAACTTGCCCCGTCTGGCAACCAACCGTTACCATAATTGGCAAACACGTCCTTGGGTCTGCAGAGTTCACTTCCCGAAGCCATAACCGCCGCCGCACCCGCGGCCACACCGAACCGAAACGCATGTTCCATTGGCCCACCCGCTTCCAGGAACCAAACAAGTCCGCCAACGAAACTGTCTCCGGCACCCACCGTCGATTTGGCGACGACATGCTTCGAAGGCACCCGGAGGGTGCCGAAAGCGCCAGCGAGCAGGGCTCCCTCGCGACCCAGGGTGACGGCGACGAATTCTGAGGCGCCGTCCCTCACCAAGGCCGATGCGGCTTTTGCAACCCCCTCTTCGTCCAGCCGGCACCCGGCGAGAATTTCCAGCTCCTCAAGGCTGGGCTTGATGAGGAAGACCGGAGCCTTGCCCAAGGTATCGCGCAGCGTCATACCGGGGCAATCAAGAATGACTTTGGCACCCTTTTTCGCCGCACATCTGGCAATTTCGGCATAGACATCGGCGGGCGCCTTGCGCGGGAGGCTCCCGCTCGCCACCAAGTAATTCCCCTGAAACTCGTCAACGACCCTCAAGACCGCGGACACGTCGGCTGCGGAAATTACGGGACCTTCTGGCACAAAGCGATACTCAAGCCCGGTCTCCTCTTCACGCACCATGAAGGCAATACGGGTGAGTCCCGCTATCGTTATGGGATGGAGGCGGATGGCAGTTGTTGCGAGAGCGTCCTTGAGTATCGCCCCCGTAGCACCGCCCGTCAGAACCACCAGTTCTGCCTTACCCCCGAGCGTTGCGACGACGCATGCGACATTGACCCCGCCGCCGCCCGGACGCTGGTGCACTTCGTGAGTCCGGACCTTGATTGTCGCATGAACCCGGGCCGCCTGGCTCGAAACATCGATAGTGGGGTTGAGCGCGACCGCAAGAACAGACATCATTCACCCCACAGGGCCAGAAGGTGTGCAGTCGGCCTCGTTGGCGACGCGTAACTCATTTCTCACGCATCCAGGACCGCACACCGCTTCCGCCGCAACGCGAGCAGCCAACCGCTTGACGCCGCTCTCGACACTGCCGCACAGGGCAACGACACCGCCCTCCACCCTCACCTCAATAGCGCCTTCATTGAGATTGAGATCGGACGAAAGGCGCGCCAACACTGCACGCTTGATGGCTTCATCGCCAGCGGCAAATCTCTCTGGCTTGGCCAAAAGGACAGCCTCGAGAATGTCTCGCCGGCTAACGATCCCAACCATGCGGTTCTGCTGAACAACGGGTACGCGCTTGATGGAACGCGTCTGCATCAGGGCGGCAATTTGATCCACGGATGCATCCGCATTCACTGTAACTGCGCCTGTGGTCATTACGTCTCCGACGCGCCAGCTGTGTGCCTTGATGTATCTTTCGGGATCCTGTTGTGGACGATCGCCTTTTGCTCCTCTAAGCGCTGCCGATCCCAACTCAGAGCGGCGCAGCAAATCCCCCTCGGACAAAAGACCGACGAGGTTCCCATCGTCATCGCACACCGGCAAGCCACTAATCCGGTTGTCGAGCATCAGTCTCGCGGCATGCCGCACACTACGCTCGGGGCTTATGGTGAAGACCCTTCTGGTCATGATGTCAGCGGCATGCATTTGCGACCTCATGAAAATCAAGACCCTCGCAATATATCTCAACCGTTGGCATCGGAGATTGACGCCGATCAATGAACGACGAGACCATTCCAAAGACTCGATCGAAGCCAAATGAAGGAACATTGATCATTGATCGGCATCAAGGACGGGGGCTCTGATAGCTTGTAAATGAAGGTTCCTGGACGTTTTGCCGTCCTGAGCAGGTACTGGGACTGGGCCTTTCGACCAACGAAACATCAACCGGAGCGACGGACATGCAACGAGCAAATCCGCATCAATCAAGCGCGCCTTCTTGGTTTGTTCCATCATCACCAGTCCCCTCGATCGAAGTGGTCGGCTCGCTATGGTCGCTTGGGCATATGCAGGCCGCAGCTATTGAGACCACCCTTCGCTATCAGATTGAGGCGTTGAAGTTCCTGCAAAACCGTCTCAACAGCGATTTGCGTTTGATGGAAGATTGCCAATCGCGCGATCATGCAAGCGATCTTTTCGACGTATGGTGCAGCTTCTGGCAAGAGGCGCTATTCGACTACTTCAAAGAAGGAGCGCGGTTCGCGGACATCGGCTCGGGCTCCATGCGGAAGACGGCAAAGCGTCTTCACGACGACGAGAAGCTGCTGGTAGAAAATATGGCTGCACAGGCGGCTATGTAAATGCTGAGGGGCTTGCCGAGGGCGCGAACCAGGACTTTGCAGGTTGCCGTTTTCTTGTTGCTCCAGGGCGATCAAAGCGTCGCGGCCGATATCGCCCGCGGTCGGGCCATCGCCACCCGTTGGTGCAGTGAATGTCACGTCACAGCTCCCGGACAGCGGCTCGGATCAGACAACGTTCCGACATTCTCCGAGATCAACAAATCGAAACATTTCGATGAAGCACGTTTGTCGGCATTCCTGTCGGCGCCTCGGCATTCGCGGATGCCCGACTTGTCACTGACACGCGCCGAAATTGCCGATCTGGTCGCCTACATCAAGTCGCAGCGGCCATGACGTCGAGCGCCTGACATTCTGTGGACGCTGTGGACGGACGCTGACATCCACGGTCGACAGGCGCTTGTCGCAACCCGGTGGTTCGCACACGTTCGGTATATGCTGCAGAAGACGGGCGGGGCAATTGGGTGCGGAAGCTTGAAGCACGCAACCGCGCTTCGTTCTTCCTTCGTTCTTCGTCAACTGAGCGGAAACTTCCCGCTCTCCGCTCCGGCGCAAACAGATACCGAAGACGCGCTAACCGACAGTCAATCGGTCATCGACGGCTTTTACGCCAGGCGCAGACCATGCAGCACGTTCTGCAGCTCTTCGCTCAGACCAGGAATTGACCCGCCCCGCCAACGTGACCCTACCGCCATCAAAGATGTCCACTTTGATCCCACGTGCCTCGGTCTCCGCGTTGCGCTTCAGGGCATCTTCAATGCGCTTCTTGACATCGGCGGCGGCGGCGCGGGGGGTGATTTCGATCAGGTTCGTGACGCCGACAACGCCAGCCAGCGCTCGTGCGGCGTTCTCAGCTGCGGCCCTTTGATACTGCCAATCGACCTTTCCCGACAGCGTGAGCCAGCCACTTTGGACTTTGATCTGAACGCTATCTCGTGGAACGGAGGTGTTCCAGGCGATTGTGTTGACGGCGCGCTTGGCGATTTCATCGTCGGCGGTGATGTTGGTGCCGAAGGGGCGTACCTCGACCTCCTGCGCGATGCCTTTCACGCCCTTGATCCGCCGAACGACATCTTCAAGGGAGACCTTCTGGCTATAGGTCGCAACATGACCAGTCAGGGTGACGACGCCATCTTCAACCGCAACGCCAATGTCGGCTGCATCGATGCTGGGTTCGACCAACTCATCGATGATATCCTGCCTTAATGTAGTGTCGCTTATCATGGTTCACCTCAATTCGATCCGATTGCCTCGTGTTCGAGGTTTAATTAATCTCGCTCGACGACGGCTGGATGGCATTGATGGTGATCAAAGCAGGCATTTGAAACGCGAGGACTTTCGCGATATCGGCCAAACTCGCGCCTTTCACTCATAGCGTCCCGAATGAGAGGGCCGGCATCAAAGATAGGCGTTCAGTCGACCGGAACTGAAGCAGGGAGTTCGGCTTCAGCGACGTTTGCCAAAAAATGCCGCTAGCGCATTCAACACGTCCCGATCCAGAAGCAGTGTCGTCTTGCGGTCGACGCTGCAAGACAGGCGGGCGTGACGGATGTCGGATACGGTTTCAATGACCGTCTCAATTCGAACGGGATGATACTTGGGTTCGATGACCTCTACGTCTAGGACGATGCGGTCATTCAAAACCGTGTGGCGCCAAGGGGGCCGGTGTGCGAGAGCGATTCCTGTGAGGACCAAGAACTTTGAGCCGAGTGGCAGCCGCGGACCCCCAAGCGATTGATTATAGCCTGTGCTCCCGAGTGGCGTTGCCAGCGCCAAACCATCGCCTGCAATGGTCGCAGTGGCGCTCCCTTCGTCTACAGTCAGCTTGAAGCACACCTGTTGCAGTCGCTGTCGAAGAAGGACGATTTCGTTGATCGCAAAGACAGTCTTTCGCTGACCTCCCAATCGTTCGACATCGGCTTGCAGAACCGGCAGGTCAATCGGTATGGCGTTGGTCAGCCGGTCCACGAGACCGGATATCTGCAATGGATTGCAAAGAAATCCAATCGAGCCTTGCGTGCGCATTGGAAAGACCGGTTTCTTCGACACGTCGAGCAGCGCATGAAGAGCTTTCAGCGCGGTACCGTCGCCCCCTATGGTTATGACATAGTCGGCATCCGAAATGGTTCTCTGACCATAGCGGCTGACGAATTGCTCAAGCACTTCCTGTGCGCCTGGTCTCGGGGAGGCAAGAAATGCGATCTTCATGGCCAAACCACAAGCGAGATTTTATTTTCAAGAGAAGCGGCAGGCATTTCGGTCACTCGGCAACTCGACACTCGGCCCGTTGCAAGCAACGCATATTAATGAGGGACCGTCGCATCCCGGCACGTTACGAGCCAGCACCGGTGGGTCGCTGGCCTTAAGCAACCCGAACCGCGTGACATCGGCGCCCGGGAAAGACGTGCTTTAGCGCCTCCTACGCAATCATATAGAGAACCGTAATCACGAGGATACCCCCTAATACGGGCAAGGATAGGGGCAGGAAGCCGAATGCGGTATGGTGGGTACGTTAGGCCAATGCAGGCAACGATGGTCGTCAACACCAGCAGCGCCCGACCTGGAGCGCTTTTCCAAGCCGGCCTTCACGTGCGTATTATCAGAATAATTCCGAGTTCGGTCAGGAGAGAGACAACGAACCAGGCCGTCTGAAAAATGGCAGGAGATGCGTGGATGCCCCAGAGCAAGAACGCGAAGGTAAGAAGGTCGTAGAAGGAGTTCGTCAGTCCAAACGCGATTGTGAAACGCCTGATGTCTGCAATATCCCATTGAGGGGGGCGCTCCGTCAGCTCCTGATCGACACTGTCTGTGGCAATCGCGAGCGCTGGTATGTCGGACAGGAAATTGTTCAGCAAAATCTGTTTGGCCAGGAGTGGGAGAAAAGGCAGGAACAACGAGGCGCAGGCCATGCTGATCATGCTCCCGAAGTTCGCTATTGCCCATCATCAACACCATTCAGAAGCACGGACAGGTCCTTTTGTCAGCAACACGATGTCGGCTGCCTCGCGCGCCACGTCGACGGCACTCTCGACGGAGATGCCAACATCGGCCATTTTGAGAGCCGGCGCATCATTGATACCATCACCATGTCGCCGACCACGTGGCCGCAGAAGTCATCGCCTGCATCCGCCTGCAAGAAAGGTATGAAGGAGCGGTGCCAACTTTTTCGGCTCGCCCTCACTAATTTGTTCACGTGAGGAGTGGCTTCGGTCGATCCCGACCTTGTCCGGAAGCTCGCGCGGCTTTTCCAGGTTCGAGGATCTCTCGAACAATTCCGCCAACCGGCTGTTCCGCATCGATCATGCGCCAACTAAGTGGCCCGCGCCCGCCGGACATCTGCTGAGCCAGAACGTGCAGATCTGCATCGGAAGGCCCCTCCTGCCTGCTGGCAACGCGCTGTTGCAAGATCTGCACGCCAGCCTCCAGCCATACAGCCTCGCAAGGGATACCGGCGGCCGTGGACGCAATCTCGATGAGGCTGCGGTTGTGCAATCGGTCGAACACCGCATCCGCCACAGCAGAGCCGCCGGCCTTCAATATAGCCAGGCTGCGGCGAACTATCTCGGAATAGACCTTGTCTGAGACATCTGGCCGATAGGCATCCGCATCGAGAGGCGCCTCGGCCGGCACCCCATGCAATGCCTTGCGTATGCGGTCACTCTCGATGATGCGAGCGCCCGGAGGGGCGCCGAGCCAAGGGGCGAGTGCATCCGCGACGGTCGTCTTGCCGGAGCCACTGAAGCCGCCGATCACGATGAGGCGCGGTTGAACCTTTGCGAGGAGCGAGCGGGCAAACTCAAAATAGGAATGCGCGTCGGACACAAGATGCGCCTGGCTTCCGCCCTCGGCAACCTGGGTAGCGATCACGTGAGCCCTGACGGCGGCCCTTATCGCCATGAAAAAGGGCAGAAGCGTAAAGCCATCCTCGTCATCTGATTCATCGAGGTAGCGGTTCATGACCAGATTGGCGAGCTGCGGGAACCCACGATGCCACAAGTCCATCAAAAGGAATGCCAGATCATAGAGTGTGTCGATCGTGGCGATCTGATCATTGAACTCGATGCAATCGAATAGGCGAGGTTGTCCCCCAATAAGACATATGTTGCGCAGGTGCAGATCCCCATGACAAAGCCTGACCTTGCCTGATGCCTCTCGGGCATCAAGAAGCGACCCATTCTCTTTCAACGCCTCTTCGAAAAGCTGAGAGACAGTGGCCACTGCGGTTTCATCGAAGACACGGCTGGTGGCAAAGCCAGCCCTATTGATGGCGAGCACTGCGCCAATGTTTGCAGATCCCGAACCTCGATGGACGACAGGCGCTCCACGGTGATAACGGGCGATCATGCGCGCCGCCTGCGTCAGCAGTTTTGTGGTCAGCCGCCCGTCCACAGCCATCCGATCGAACAGAGCGCCCTGGTCGAAGCGAACCATCTCGACAACCGGCTCGACAAGCTCGCCGTCGCCGAACTGAAGCTTGCCCGCCTGGTCGCGCGTAATGGTTCGCACACCAAGATAAAGACCTGGAGCTGTGGGCCCATTCAGGTGGACCTCCCGCTTGCAGGCCTCCAGTCGCAACTCCGGCGTGGAGAAATCGACATAGGGAAGCTTGACGGCCCGTTTCATCTTAAAAGCTCGATCGCGAGCGAGAAAAATATGCGAGATATGAGTCTCGATGTGTTCGACCGCATCGCTTGCGTGCGTTTGCCGGTCGCCTAGGAATTGTATGGCATCGGTCTGGTCCTGGACGAGCATGTTGCCTCGCTTGAATGGCGCATGGTGGCGGTGCGGGATGAGCCACGCCGTTAGAACACCGTCATTGTGCGCGCCATGGCTCGGTATCGCGTTGACGCTGATCAATAGTTCTCCGGTGAATTTCCCGGCCAGCCAGGACCACTTTGACGGTCATCAAGGCGTTCGAGCGCAAGTTTGCGATCATGACGGACAGCATTCGCGTGTTCAGCCGAGGGCAATGGTCGCGCATTGTTCTGTTCGCCGAAGACGCGAACCCGATATCGGGCTGCAAGCTTGGAGAAGTCAGATGAGCGGAACCTGGAACCTGTCGATCTCGCCCGATACTGTCTGCTATCTCATCATCAAGGCGCGCGAATTCGACGCCAAGGATGTTGTTTCGGAAGTTGACCCTGCATCCAATGCCACGGATGACCGCATGATCTCCGTACTGGAAGACCAGCCCGATGATCCTGTCGAATCAGAGCTGGAGAGCACGATCCTTGCGATGAACGAGGACGAGCAGATCGACCTCGTCGCCCTTTGTTGGCTCGGTCGTGGAGACGACACAGTGGACGACTGGGAACGAATTCGCGCTGAAGCCGCTGAGGCCCACAATGAACACACCGCGGCCTATTTGATCGGAACACCGCTTCTTGCGGATTATCTGGAAGAGGCAATGGCTGAGTTCGGCGAGTCCTGCCAGGACTACGAGAAGGGGCGTCTTTAGTCGATGAAGGAAAGTGCCCCAAGCTCAAGCGATACTGATGGGAGGACGCCTTGGCGAGAAAGACCAGCTCGAAGGCACGGGATCAGCTACGTGACGATAACATGGCGATCGCAGAAAAACTGCGAGAATATGGTGATCTGCTCGACGAGCAGGGAGAGGACAGTTTCAGATCGCGTGCCTATCGCCGCGCCTCCAACGTTGTCGCCGCGCTCAACACCCCCGTCGCCACTATTGTCGCGGAAGGAGGCCGTGAGGCCCTCGAAGCGCTGCCTGCGGTCGGCGAAGCGATCGCCGGAGCAATCATTCAAATGGTCGCGAGCGGCCGCTGGGTGCAACTGGAAAGGCTGCGCGGCGAACTCACGCCGGAGGTGCTCTTTCGCACCACCCCCGGAATTGGACCGCGATTGGCAGGCGTGTTGGCGGACGACGGGACCCTTGAGACCCTGGAAGATCTGGAGCACGCCATCCACTTCGGCAACCTCGCACTGAAAGGGATCGGGCCCAGACGGAAGCAAATGATCGCTTCCGCACTGGCTGAGCGCCTCGGACGGCGGTCCGCGCCACGCCTCTGGAAAAAGTCGAGCCAACCGCCTATTGCTCTGCTGCTCGAAGTCGACCGCGCCTATCGTGACAAGGCTGCTTCGGGTGCGCTGCGCTTGATAGCCCCCAGACGCCTCAATCCGACACACGAAGCCTGGCTTCCTGTCATGCATATGGAGTTGGGTGGCTGGCATTTCACCGTGCTTTTTTCCAACAGCAGGCGTGCCCACGAACTCGGAAAGACGAAAGACTGGGTAGTCATCTACCATCAACGGGACGGCGAACCTGAGGGCCGGACCGTCGTGATGACTAGCACGCATGGGCGGATGGTTGGCAAGCGCGTGGTGCGACCGGATCCGGCACACCAAACACCAAGCCCGGTTGAGCCGAACACGTCAGGATAGCCGCGAGCCCTCCACCATCACAAAACCACCGTCGATGAGTGTGAGGAAACCATGTATCATGCTGCCTGACATGAAGATTTTCGCCCTAAACGGAACGATGGCGCTTGGAAGAGCCATTACTGCCGATCTCCGGGTCGCGCTCGCGGAGCACGAAGAGCGTGATTTCGAAGGCGGGGAGCACAAGGCACGACCGCTTGTAAGCGTTCGCGGCGACGACGTCTTCATCGTTCATACCTTGAACGGTTCTCCGGAAGGTTCGGTGAATGACAAGCTTTGTAAACTTCTGTTCTTCGCAGCCACGTGCCGCGAACACGGCGCATCGCGCATAACCGCCGTCGTGCCTTATCTCGCCTACTCGCGCAAGGACCGGCAGACCAAATCACGCGACCCGGTAACGACACGCTACGTAGCACAACTATTCGAGGCGGCGGGCATCGATGTGGTCGTGACGCTGGACGTTCACAACCTGGCGGCGTTTCAGAACGCCTTCCGCTGCGCAACAGTGCACCTGGACACTCGGAAAATCTATAGCGAGGTCATTGCGAACCTCTCCGGCTCCGAACGATTGCTGATATTGTCGCCGGACGCCGGCGGCATAAAACGCGCGCAACTCTTGAGGGAGTATTACGAGCGTGTCTCCGGCAACGAGGCGCAACTCGCTATCATGGAAAAGCGTCGCAGCGGTGGGGTCGTCACGGGCCACCTGTTCGCAGGTGACGTCGAAGGGGCGAATGTTTTTATCGTGGACGACATGATCGGGACAGGCAAGACAATGTTGAGAGCAGCGGAAGCCTGCCGCCAGCGGGGTGCGAATTCCGTTTATGCATTGGCTACACATGCCCTATTCGACCGGGGCTGCGAGGCGGTCTTGGCTCATCCTGCAATTGACCGGACGATCGTGACGGACACGGCTTCGCCATTTCATATATCAGAAGACGTCTTGCGCAACTGCGTGGAGGTCGTGGGCAGCGCACCGCTTTTTGCCGAAACCATTCGCCGGCTGCACGCCGGTGCCCCGCTTGCCACACTCTCAGGAGACGATCAGTGACAAACGAGCCCTTGCCAACTTTAGGTAGGCGAGCGCCAGCGGCCGCCACTTCTCAGGCTCGCGCAACGGCGTTTCAAGAAGATGAGCAAGGCAGAGCCGCGCTCGCAGCAAGGCACGAAAGCCGCCATACACCGCGATCAAGCGGTCACAAGGGCGATTGGCGAGCCTGCGTTCAAGGGCCGCAAAGAAGATTGGGCCTATCCAGGCCGCTCCCAGGGCCTCAAACAACTGCGTCGGAACGAGGTCGCGCGCCTTTATCCGACGATCAAGCATGTCGGCCTCTGGAAGCCGTCTCATCTCGACAACCCAATCGACAGCCGTTCCGCGTTCCTCAAGAGTCAGGTTGCCGGAAAGGTCGGCGTACAGTGGCTTGACGCCTCGATAAGTCTCTCTGGCCAATCGACGATTGAGGCGGACTTCTTCACTGCAGAAGAAGTGGCGAGCGTCAACGGTGCTGAAGTCGAGAAAGGCCCGCTTGACCGGTTTCTTCAACTTCAGCACCCAATCATCAGCCATGAAGACCCATGACATATGGGTCTCCCTGGCTTCGACCCACGATGGTGGATCAGGGTACGATGCCGGGTTGCTGAGAAATCGAACTTTCGCATCTAGCGCGGGCATTGAGCTCACTGTTCCCCGCCTTTCCGCGAACATCCGTGCGAACCGCTTGGCTGTTTGAATTAGGCTGACATCAGGCGGTTGAGAGAGGTTTCGCGCAGCAGTGAGCGGGTAACGCCTCCTAACAACCACTCGCGCAGGCGACTATGGCCATAGGCTCCAGAAACGATCAGATCCGCGCCGAATTGCTTGGAAATAGCGATGAGAGCCTCGCCATCAGAAGAAGCATCGCGGCTGAAGATCTCTCCGCGGGCCCTTGCACCGTGACGGATCAGGTGGCGGACAACATCATTCTGTGTTTCCAAGACGTGTTGCTTTCCTTTTTCCTCGACCGATGCGACAAGGACTTCTCGAGCATGAACGAGGAAAGGCATCGCATCGACCACTGCGCGCCGAGCCTCGCGCGTATCCTTCCAGGCGACCACGATCTTATGCGCTCCAAGCGGCTCAAAGTCAGCTCTGGGGATGAGGACAGGGCGACCGGCTGAATGGATCAGCTCACCGATATCAACCTGCTCGCTACCGACTTTCCATATGCCTGCGATAACGAGGTCTGCCAACCGAGCGGCAGCCGCGAGTTCCTTCGTTGGGTCACCAACGCTCGTTCGCAGCAAATCGCCACCGCCTTCCGCCTCGAATTCTTTCCTGAGCACCTCCAGGCCGCGTTCGATTTCGATCGCTTCAAGGCGCATGAATTCATCATCCATGACCACGCCGGGAGGCGCCACCGTTATCATGCGAATGTCGCCGGCGGCGAAACCGACGAGTGTTGACTCGAAGCGCGACGCGACCTCCCGAGCAAATTTCAGCTGCGGCGCGACACTTTGGTGCATGCTCAAGTTTACCATTATCGTGTTGTAGATCATCGCTGCGACCCCACTTTGAGACACCAATCGCTTCATGGAAGCACTAATTGATTGGCCTTACCTTGACCGCCGTCAAAGGTGCGGCGGCAGGACTGTTTTTGACGCCAATCAAGGTCGCATGTCGCCTCGTGTGCTAGGGCTTGGTGAACGGAGGATCGGAGCCATGGCGCACAAGCAAGTTCTTTTCCACGCAGCCGCTCGCGAGAAGATACTGAAGGGAACGGCGCAGCTTGCCGACGCGGTTCGGGTTACCCTCGGACCCCGATCAAAAGCCGTGTTGATTGAGAGAAAGTGGGGTTCACCGATCGTTTGCAATGACGGCGTCACGATCGCCAAGGAATTCGATCTCAAGGACCCTGAGGAAAATCTCGGCGCGCGAATGCTGCGGCAGGCGGCAGAAAAGACCGGCGAAATCGTCGGCGACGGAACGACTACGTCGACGATTCTTGCACATGCGATCTTCGCCGACGGCCTGCGCAACGTTGTGGCCGGCGCAAGTGCAATCGATATCAAGCGAGGTCTTGACCGAGCGCTCAGGCGCGCCGTTTCAGAACTGAAGCGCAATTCGCGCCCCGTCTCTTCAAAGCGCGAGAAGGAGCAGGTCGCGACCATCTCGGCGCACAACGACTCTCACATCGGCACCTTAATCGGGGAAGCAATGGAGCGGGTCGGTGACGAAGGGGTCATCAGCGTCGAGGAGTCAAAATCAACGGAGACGGTCCTCGATGTACTCGAAGGCATGCAGTTCGATCGAGGCTATCTTTCGCCCTACTTCGTGACAGACATGGAGCGAATGGAAGTGGCACTCGAAAATCCTGTTGTTCTGCTTTTCGATCGCAAGATCACATCGCTGAAGGATTGTGTCGGCCTACTCGAGGGCATCGCCAAATCCGGGACCCCGTTACTGATCATCGCCGAGGACGTCGAGACGGAAGCACTGGCCACGCTGATCGTCAACCAGATGCGCGGAACGCTTCGAAACTGCGCCGTAAAGACACCCGGTTTCGGCGACCGAAGAAAGGCCCTGCTTCAAGACATAGCGATACTCACTGGTGGTCAGCTAATCTCCGAAGAATTGGGCATCAAGCTGGAAACGGTGACACCTGAACAACTTGGTCGTGCGGAACGGGTGGTCATCACGAAGGATACAACGACGATCATCGGCGGGGCGGGAGACACGAAGGCAATTCACGCCCGCTCCGAACAGATCAGGCGGGAAATCTCCACGACAACCAGCGACTACGACCGCGAGAAACTTGAGGAGCGGCTGGCAAAGCTCTCGGGCGGGGTGGCCGTCATAAAGGTGGGCGCGGCCACGGAAGCAGAACTCAAGTCGAAGAAGGAGGCGCTTGACGACGCCATCAGCGCAACCAAGGCGGCGGTAGCCGAAGGTATTCTGCCAGGCGGCGGCCTTGCGCTCTTGCGATGCATGAATGCCGTTGCCGATGAGGAAGGGGCATGTGAAGGCGACGAGCGCACGGGGGTGCAGATCCTGAAGCGCGCGCTCGAAGTTCCGGCGCGCCAGATCGCGGAAAACTCCTCCACCGATGGCGGCGTTGTAGTGGCGAAGATGATGGAGGGGGAAGGCAACTACGGTTTCGACGCCGGACGGAAGGAATATGTCGACCTGATGTCTGCCGGCATAATCGATCCCACCAAGGTCGTCCGCGTAGCGCTTGAAAATGCGGTGTCAGTCGCAAGCGTTCTATTGTTGACCGAAGCCACCATGACGGAAATACCGGAGCCGGCAAAGGACGGTCTTGTCGAAGCTGGCATGCAAGCATAGCCCCACAACATGTCGGAGCATCATGATGACCGCATTGAACGAACGCCAAAAGGCTCTTGAAGAGAAGTATTTCCTTGATTTCGAAAGGGCAATCAGGGTTCGAGATCGACGCAATCGCATTCTGGAAAAATAGGCGGCCCAGGTAATCGGACGCGCAGACGCATCGGCCTATGTCGAAGAGGTGATCGCGGCCGGTCAAACCGAACCGGGAGATGATGATGTGTTGCTGAAGGTACTCGGCGACCTGCGTGCAGCCAACGTGGTGGCCGACAAGATGATGCTGCAGGAGAAAATGCGCGCGCTTCTGTTTGTTGCAGCCGAACAGCTGGAAGCTGAGGGATGAAGCTAGACGCTCCATTCACCTCGCCCCTCTAACTTTTTTCTCGTTTCGCTTCCGCGGCCGCAACCGTGCGTTTTACAGCAACGAAACTGTCGGGCGTAACCGAGATCGAGTCGATGCCGCACTCGACGAGAAAGGCAGCGAAACCGGGATGATCGCTGGGTGCCTGTCCGCAAAGGCCAATCTTGGCACCTGCCGCCTTTGCGTCGCCGATGACCTTGCGGATCATCCACCTTACCGCTGGATCCTGTTCATCAAAGACGGCTGCAAGATCCTCGCAGTCCCTGTCGATGCCAAGCGTCAATTGGGTCAGATCGTTCGACCCGATCGAAAACCCATCGAAGTGTCGCGCAAACTCCGCAGCCAGAATGACATTGGAAGGGATTTCGCACATAACGCAGATTTCAAGCCCATTACCGCGCTTCAACCCGTTCTCAGCCATTGTGTCCAGCACCTTTTCTGCCTCTTGCGTGGAGCGACAGAAGGGGATCATGAGCGCGACATTTTCAAAGCCCATCTTCTCTCGAAGCCGTCTTATGGCACGACATTCGAGCACGAACCCATCCCGATATCGGGGTGAAAAGTAGCGGCATGCCCCGCGAAAGCCGATCATGGGGTTTTCTTCTGGTGGTTCGAACTGCGCCCCGCCGCAAAGGCCCGCATATTCGTTGGTCTTGAAATCGCTCATGCGAACAATGATCGGCTTCGGAAATGCGACAGCGGCAAGCCGCGCCAGCCCGGATGAGAGCCTGTCCACGAAGTAATCGGTCTTGTCGCTGTATTCCTTGGTCAGGTTGGATATCATTTCCCTGGCGGCTTGATCCCGCAAGTCGTCGAAATGGACCAGTGCCATCGGATGGATCTGGATGGAATTCGATATCACGAACTCCATCCGCGCAAGCCCGATGCCGTCGGCCGGCAATCTCCACCACCGGGATGCAGCCTGTGGATCGGCGAGGTTCAACATCACCTTCGTGCGCGTCTCGGGTATGTCGGACAGGTTTGTTTGCTCCGCTACAAAGTCCGCCCGCCCTTCGTAGATCGTGCCTTCATCACCCTCCGCGCAACATACGGTGACAATCGCCCCCGGGCGCAACAGTTGCGTAGCGTTTCCGACGCCCACAATGGCGGGAACGCCGAGCTCCCTGCTGACGATCGCGGCATGCGACGTCCGGCCGCCGTGGTCGGTCACGATGGCGGAGGCACGCTTCATTAGCGGCACCCAGTCGGGATCTGTGGTCGTCGCAACCAGAACGGCACCATCAACGAAGCGATTGGCGTCTCCAGCGCGCTCGACAAGGCAAACAGAGGCGGCGGCTATAGCGTTACCGATGGCAAGGCCCCTAGCGACCGGTCTCCCCTTGGAATTGATGCGGTAGGTCGAAAGCAGGTCGGTCGCCGCCCGTGACTGCACCGTCTCCGGCCGCGCCTGAACAAGCCAAATCTCTTGGCTCTGGCCATCCTTTGCCCATTCAATGTCCATCGCACACCCGTAATGCGCCTCGATGGCAACGGCCCACCGCGCCAGCTTGACAATCTCCTCGTCGCTCAGGACCCGCCCTGCCCGTTCTTCTTGCGATGTTGAAACATCCCGCGTCGGTGACGACCCATCGCCATAGATAAGTTTGCGTTCCTTGGAACCGCGCCGCTTTTCTATTATCGGCACAAATCCCTTCACGCCTAGCAGAGGCTTGAAGATGCGATACTCATCTGGATCGACGGTACCCTTGACGACGTATTCGCCAAGGCCCCAGCTTGCGTTGACCACGGCAACCTTGTCGAAGCCGGTCTCTGTTTCGATTGAAAACATGACGCCGGCACCGCCAAGATCGGAGCGCACCATCTGCTGGATACCGATGGAGAGCGCTACCTTCATCTGTTCGAAGCCGTTCGCCTGGCGATAGCTGATAGCTCGGTCCGTGAACAGGGAAGCGTAGCAGCGACGGCAGGCATCCATAAGTGCTTGTTCGCCGGCGATATTGAGATAGCTTTCTTGTTGTCCAGCAAAACTCGCCGTTGGCAGATCTTCGGCGGTGGCACTCGAGCGCACTGCGACCGACGCTGCGTCGACGCCGAGCCTTTCCGACAGATTGCGATAGGCTGAAATCAGCTCTCCTTCGATGTCGGCGGGCCAAACTCCTTGCAGAATAAGCGCGCGGATCGCCGCACCCGCTTGACCGAGAGTCTCTCGTCCGGCCTCCCAGGCCTCCAAATGCGCATGGATTGGCTCGCGCAAGTCGTTGAAATCGATGAAGCGCCAATAGGCCTGCGCCGTCGTGGCAAAGCCGCCTGGAATGTTGATACCGCTCCCGGAAAAGCTGTTGAGCAATTCGCCGAGCGACGCATTCTTACCGCCAACCTCACCGATGTCGTCTCGTCTAACCTCTTCAAGCCAAATCACGGACGCCATCATTCCCTCCTGGACTTAGAGCTAGCAGATCCTAAGCGCCAAGAAGGGGTCTGACCTTGACGGCCATCAAAGCGCATCCGGTGAACATTAGGCACAATGTTGCAAACGACACGGGAGGATCAGCGGTGGGCAAGTTGGCACGTCAGGCAATCGTCGCGGACATAGGCGACACACACACACGCCTCGCGGTCACGGATTATGACCGACTATCAATCGATCACTACGTACAGTTCGAGAACAACGCCTTTTCCTGCGTGACCGATGCGGTGGCGGCCTACATCCGGTCGACACCCGTGGCGTCCTCCGCGATCGGCGTCGCGGTTATTAACGGCGGCCCGGTCTCCGACCAGGATCGTCTTCAGCATGACTTGGCAAAGCAACTCGATTGGGGGCCTTCGCCGGTGCCTGTTTTAAAGGTCGAAGCCCTCGACGCGCTGGCATTGGCTCTACCGTATCTGACTTCACATGACACCAAGGTCATCAGCGGACAAAAGGTCGAAGCGAAATGGCCAAAGGCGATCATCAGCATCGGACAAGCGCTGGGCGTGACGTCTCTGACCCCAGTCGATGGCACGTGGAGCGCGCATCGCACTCACGCAGGAAGCATCTCCTTTGCCCCCCAGACGCGCTGGGAGTTCGAAATTCTCGAGCGCATCCGCTGCGATACGGACTACGTCTCGGTCGAGAACCTCCTGTCGGATGCCGGTCTTTGTCATCTCTATGAACTGCTGCTCGAAAGCGCTGGACAGGCCGTCCGCGGCTTGTCGGCTTCCGACATCATCGATGCGGCCTTAAACGGGAGCGACGCGGTGGCCGCGAAGGCCGCGGACAGTTTCGCCACGTGGCTAGCGAGGTTTGCAGGTGACATCGCTCTCCTCTATGATGCGCGGGGTGGTATTTATCTCTGGGGCCCCATTCCACGAAGAATGGAGAGAAGGCTGAAGGCGGAGCTGTTCCGGGCAGCTTTCGAAGCCAAGGGACGACGCTCGTCCTGGCTTGCCCAAATACCGATACTCCTCATCCGCAGCGACGATGCGGTCTTGAAAGGTGCGGCGGTCGCGCTCGCACGTCATTTGGGCTGAGCCGCCTGCTGTTTGCCGAACATCGGCCAAGCTCCAAGATCTGTCGAACTCAAAGGATCAGGATTTCGGGCCTGAGAATGACAGATCGCAGCAGGCTGCAGCCAAAGCCGTAGTCGGCTCGACGTCCACTTGCCTGTCTTTCAGAAGAACTCCCTTTATCAGGAGAACGCTGAAGAGCGATGCGATCATGAGAAGGATCAGGATCAGCAACAGCCACTTCAACAGGGCCGCCTGTATCTTATGCAGTGTATCCCGCCTTGCCATTTTGGAATCCCGTAATGCCGACCGCGATTCAAATAACGACACGAGAGGCGGGGCCTCGCATTGCGCTTCATCAAAACAACCACACTCCTGCTTTGACGGCCGTCAATGCGCTCCCTTCGCGAACGCGGTCTAATTGCAATGTCTGCTGGTCAGGCGGCAGCAATCAGCAAGGGTACGGCGACCAAGTCGATCCACCCCTCTGTCACACATGTCGCCCGCCACGCACCACGTCCATTCAAAGGAGAAAGCAGTCATGGCTGAGACAGAAACCAAACTTCCCGTCAAGGAAGAAGAAAAAGCAACCCGGCCCCGTCCAGAATCGTGGTTGCCTTTTGAAGGCCTTCGGGCCGAAATCGACCGTTTGTTCGATGACTTCACCCCGAGCTTGTGGCGTCGTTCCTTTTCCCCGACGAACATTCAGCGAGCATCTCTTCTGCCGACCTGGGCTATCGCGCCGGCCGTCGATCTCGTGGAAAAAGAGGCAAGCTACGAGATCACTGCCGAGTTGCCCGGCATCGAAGAAAAGGACATCGAGGTGAAGGTTTCCAACGGGAACCTGACGATCCGCGGCGAAAAGCAGGAATCAAAAGAAGAAAAGGACAAGGAATACGTACTATCGGAGCGACGCTACGGCTCGTTCCAGCGCACTTTCAAAATGCCTGAAGGCGTCAAAGCCGATGACATTTCGGCCACCTTTTCGAAAGGCGTTCTGACCGTCACCTTGCCCAAGAGCAACGAGGCTAGACAGAACGATCGCAAAATCCAGGTGAAAGCCGCTTAACAATCGAGCGTTCCGCTCTCGCAAGCGGCGCTTGCGAGAGTGGAACGCCGGCCTAACGGGAGGAAATCATGCCGTACAAAACCATTCTGAATGTGCTCGGCGAGGATCGAGCTGACGAGGATCTCCAGGTCGCGACGAAGCTCGCCGGAGAGGTGGGAGCTCATCTCAGCACCCTTTTCGTAACCATGGCGCCCGTGCCGACTGGCCGCTATCAGACCTTGTCACCCAGTTGGCTGGAAGTTCGCGAGCGCAACCTGGAGAAGCTTTCCGAACGCGTTACCAAGTTCCGGGAGCGCCTCGCAACGACCGAGTTATCGTTTGATGTCGACAGTGTGTACGCGGAAGTCGCTGGCCCCGCCTACGACATCGGCGAACGAGCCATTTACGCAGACTTGGTCGTGGCCGGGCCCGGCGTCTTTGCGAACGACGACTTGAAGTCGCAGGTCGTCAGCGGCGGGCTTTTCCAAGCGGGGCGACCCGTCTTATTCGTCCCGCGCGACGCGAACGCAACATTGAAACCGATGACGATATTGCTGGCGTGGGATTCGCGCCCAAGTGCGGCTCATGCCGCAAGAGAAGCGCTCGAAATGATGAAAATGGCTCAGTCCGTTCACGTCACAATGGTCGACCCAGTTGCTGCGTCGAGAGTGAGCGGTGACGAGCCGGGAGCCGACATCGCGACCTACCTCGCGCGCCACGGCGTCAACATCTCGGTCGAGACCCTGCCGAGCTCCGGCCGCTTCGTGACCGAAACTCTGTTAAGACATGCAGTGGACATCAACGCCGAACTGATTGTCATGGGCGCTTATGGGCATTCCAAACTGCTGGAGCTCATCCTCGGAGGTGTCACGAAATCCATGCTCAAGGAGGCAAATTTGCCAATCCTGATGGCGCATTGAACGGACGGATGTCCCAGACGTTCGCAGGTAGAAGGGGCATAGCCATGAAGCCGAGAATTCCGCCCGATTGCTGGGTTGTGGCATGTAACGGGGGCCGCGCCCTTGTCATGCGTAATGCGGGGAACGCTGAACACCTCAACTTTATTGTGATGGATTCCATCATAGACCTTGAACCACCGACGCGAATGCTCGGAAGCGATCGCGAGGGGAGAGTTTATCAATCGGTGGGCAACGCGCGAAGCAAGGTTGAGCAGACCGACTGGCATGAACAGGCTGAAGAGCGGTTTATCGACAACATTGCAAATAAAATGTCGGCTCTCGCACGCGATAAGGACATAAACAATCTCGTGCTTGTTGCGCCCCCGCGCGCGCTTGGCCGGTTGCGCAAACAGCTCGCCCCCCACGTACAATCCTTGGTCAGCGCAGAACTGGCAAAAGATCTCGTCAAGTTCGAGGTCTCGGATATCGAGAAATACTTTTCCGGTTGAAGCTTGAACGGCGCTGGCGTCAGGATCGCGTCCAATCGCTGCGCAGCAAAAGGGGTGATCGGTGGAAGACGAAAAGATGGCCGTCGCCCTTTCGGCGCGCCGCCTCACAAAGGTCTATCGGATGGGCGCCGTTGAGGTACCTGCCCTTCGCGGCGTTGATGTCGACCTTTATAAGGCAGAACTGGTTGTGCTGCTCGGACCGTCCGGAAGCGGCAAGTCCACCCTGCTCAATATCCTTGGCGGTCTCGACAGGCCCACCCGTGGTCAAGTCTGCTTTGGCGATGAGCCGCTCGCGATGGACAGCGAACGTGCGCTCAATCAATACAGACGAGATCACGTTGGATTCGTCTTTCAATTCTATAATCTGATACCGAGTTTGACAGCGCGCGAAAATGTCGCTCTCGTGACGGAGATCGCAAGGGATCCCATGCCCCCCGCCGACGCATTGACACTCGTCGGGCTGCGCGATCGCCTTGACCATTTTCCGGCGCAGCTTTCCGGTGGCGAACAGCAGCGGGTCGCGATCGCCCGAGCGATCGCGAAGCGACCCGACTTGCTGCTTTGCGACGAACCAACCGGCGCTCTCGACAGCAAGACCGGAATTCTCGTGCTCGAGGCCATCCTAAAGATCAATCGGGAGCTGGGCACAACCACTGCGCTCATCACCCACAATGCCGTGATCGCCGAAATCGCCAATCGCGTCCTTTATTTTGCGGATGGGCGCATCGTTGAAACGCGATGCAACACAACGCAACGCGCGCCCGGCGAACTCACCTGGTGAGTGGCGGCCATGACGAGCCTCGATCGAAAGCTACTACGACAGCTCTGGAGAATGAAGGTTCAACTTCTGGCAATCGCGTTGGTGATCGCCTCAGGCACGGCACTGCTGATCATGTCGCTGACAACCATCGAAGCACTTGAGGAAACGACAACCGCCTACTACGAGCGGACCCGCTTTGCCGATATTTTCGCTCACGCCAAACGCGTGCCCGAATACCGCAGCCGGGACATCGCGGAGATCCCTGGTGTCAGGCTTGTGGAAACACGGATCGACGAGCGTGCCATCCTCAACGTTGCCGGGTATCTCGAGCCAGTCGTTGCGCAAGTGATCTCCCTGCCCGACCGGGGGCCCCAGCTCTTAAATGCGCTCGTGCTCCGTTCGGGACGTTTGGTCGACCCCACCCGACCTGACGAGGTTGTCGTCAGCGAGCCCTTTGCAGAAGCCCATCGGTTGGAGCCCGGCGACAGTTTCGAAGCCATCTTGCGAGGTCGCAAGCGCACAATGCAGATCGTGGGAACCGCGCTCAGCCCTGAATTTGTGTACGCGATCGCTCCGGGGGGACTGATGCCGGATGACGAGCGCTTCGGCATTCTTTGGATGGGCCGAGACGCCTTGGCAGCCGCTTTCGACCTTAAGGCCTCCTTCAATAGCGTTGCGCTCAGCCTGCTGCCAGGTGCTGACGTCAACGATGTCATTCGACGGCTCGATGACATTCTTGGGCCAAACGGTGGCGTCGGTGCCTACAGTCGGGCCGACCAGACTTCAAACTGGTTCCTCGAAAGTGAAATCGCGCAACAGAGGAACCTGTCTCGGGTCATGCCGACCGTATTCCTTGCCGTGGCCGCCTTCCTAACGAACCTGGTGATGGCACGCCTCATCGATACCGAGCGCCGGGAAATCGGCCTGCTGAAGGCCCTCGGCTACACAAACTGGACGATCGGATGGCATTACTTCAAACTCGTGCTCGCAATAGGAACTGCAGGTATCCTGATCGGTTCGCTCATCGGCGCATGGCTTGGCCACTGGAACACCGAACTCTACACCAAATTCTACCGCTTTCCCTTCCTGCTCTATCGGCCTGGCCCGGCCGGATTCGTCGTGTCCGGTACAATCAGTGTGGCTGCAGCGTTCGCAGGCAGCCTCACGGCGACCTATCGTGCCGTTCGGCTTCCGCCGGCTGAGGCCATGAAGCCCCCCTCGCCGGCGGTTTATCGGCGCATGTTCGCATCGCGTACCGCGTTCGCCGGAACAATCGACGAGCCGACCCGCATGATCCTGCGTCGGATCATTAGATGGCCGGGGCGTGCATTGCTCACAAGCATTGGACTTGCGATGTCGACGGCGGTCATGATCATGGCTCTCCAATGGGTGGACGCAATCGACTCTCTTGCCGAAACCGTATTCGAACGCGGGCAACACCAGGATGCGACGATCGCCTTCAACGAACCCCACCCTCTCAAGACCGTCGGGGACTTCGAGAACCTCCATGGCGTGCTTTCGGCCGAGCCCTATCGTTACGTGTCCGCTCGCATCAGCCACGGGCATCTTGCCGAGCGCCAGGGCATAATCGGCGTACCGGGTGACGCTCTCCTTAGTCCCGTCTTCGACGTTTCGCGCGGGCGCCTCGAAGTCCCGCCTGGCGGACTGGTCGTCTCTCGCAAGCTCGCCGAACTGCTCCAACTTGAGATCGGCGATAGCGTCATCATCAAGCTCCTGGAGGGGCGCCAAGCTCAAGTCAGCGTGTGCGTGGTTCAAGTGTTCGAGACCTACATCGGCAAGCCCGCCTACATGGACATAAGCGCGCTCAATCGCCTTGCCGGAGACGGCCGTGTTGCAAGCGGTCTGCACATCCGCATCGACACGGCTGACCGATCCGGCCTCATGGCAGCACTCAAGGACATGCCTGACATAGCCTCCATTCAGTTTCGCCGCGCTGCCATCGATACTTTCTACAAAACGATGGGCGAGACGATCTTCATCTTCATCGGCTTCTTCGTTGTGTTTTCGATGACGCTCTCCGTCGGGGTAACCTACAATTCAATCCGCATCGCCCTCTCCGAGCGAGCGCAGGAGCTTGCAACATTGCGCATACTCGGTTTCACGCGCTGGGAGACCTCTTACATCCTTCTTGGAGAAGTCGGTTTGCTCACATGGCTCGCCGTTCCGCTTGGCGCCGCGATCGGCTTTGGCCTGGCGTGGTGGATGACGAGCGCCTTCGAGACTGAACTTTACCGTGTGCCGCTCGTGCTTCACGATGCAACTTACGGCAAAGCCGCCATCATCATGCTTGTCTCGGCATTGGTCTGCGCCGCAGTCGCACGCCGGAGGCTCGATCAATTGGATTTGATCGGCGCGTTGAAATCGAGGGAGTAGAAGGTGCGCACGGCACGAAAGCGACTGGCAATCTGGGGAAGTCTGGCGGTACTGCTGGTAGTCGGCCTCGTCTATGCGCTGCGACCCCAGCCGGTTCCGGTGGACCTTGCGACAGTGAAGACCGGCCCGCTGCGTGTGACGGTCGACGAGGAAGGGGAAACTCGCGTGCGCGAAGTTTACACACTTCATGCGCCCCTTCGCGGCCAACTGCAGCGCATAACCGCCGAAGCTGGCGATCATGTCAAGGCAGGAGAAACCTTGCTCGGTCAGATCGAGCCTGCAGCGCCAGCATTTTTGGACGTGAGAACGGAAGCGGAGCAACGAGCAGCGGTGGAAGCCGCGGGCGCCGCCTATAACCTCGCGGCCGCCGAGCTCAACAAGGCGAAGGCGGACCTCGCCTTTGCGGAGGCAGAACGGGGCCGCGCGCGCCAGCTCATGGCGCGCAACACGATCTCGAAGCGGACTCTTGACGATGCGGAGCGCGTCTACAACGTAGCCCAAGCCAACCTAGCCACGGCGGAGGCAGCGCTCAACGTCAGACGCCATGAGCTTAGCCAAGCACGCTCACGGCTACTGTCGCGCCAGGAAATCAGGAGCCGGAGCGGACCTTGCGAGTGTGTTGCGTTGATCGCGCCCGTGAATGGTGTCGTCCTAAGGGTCATGCGCCGAAGCGAAGGCGTTGTCGACGCGGGCACCCCCTTGCTGGAGATCGGCGATCCAGATGACATGGAGATCCTCGTCAATCTTCTCTCGGAGGACGCCGTCAAGCTCAAACCAGGTCAAAAGGCGTTCGTGACCAATTGGGGTGGGGAAGATCTCAATGCAATCGTGCGTCGGATCGAGCCATTTGGCCAGACGGAGGTGTCGGCGCTCGGCATCGAGGAACAGCGCGTCGATGTTGTCCTCGATTTCGCGGATCCGCCAGTTCGTTGGCGTGCGCTCGGCCACGGCTATCGCGCGGATGTTCAGATCATCCTTTTCGAGGGGCAGGTCCTCAAGCTGCCCCTGGGCGCGTTGTTTCGGCAGAAGGACCAATGGAGCGTTTTCACCATTGTGGAAGGCCACGCGCGATTGCGGTCCGTCGTCGTCGGTCACCGTAACAACCTGGAGGTGGAGATCCGGGATGGGTTGCCCCCCGGAGAGAGGGTCATTCTCTATCCGAGTGACCGTATCGCCGAGGGGGTTGCGGTCGTGGAGCGATAGACAGCTATTGGCTATGTGACTAGCTCGAGCGGCGAACATGGCTGCCCGGCTGAAAGCGCCCGTCGGCGTTGCGAAGCATCAGCAATTCCCCGATGGTCTCGTAATTCATGAGGCCGACAACGCGTTGGCTGCGATCGACTACAGGCACAGCAGGCGCGCTCGCCTCCTGCATAAGCCTCAGAGTCACGTCGATTGGGCACTGTTCATCGACCGTAGGGATGTCGCGACGCATCACCGTGATCACGGGTGCGTTAGCACCCCCTTCTCTCATCGCCTGGACGATGCTTTCGCGCGTCATCAGTCCTTCGAACCGGCCGACCTCGTTCAAAACGGGAAACTCGCTCTGGCTGGTTGCCAGCAAGAGCTCGACGGCCTCGCCGACACACGCCTGGGGATCCAGCGTCGCAAAGTCGGTGATCATCACGTCAGAGACGCTCGTGCCGGCGGAGAGTGCCTGAAGTTCGCTGCCTTGCGCTTCAGTCTCAGCGGAGAAATAGACGAAGATGGCAATCAGAATGAGCAATGGGTTGAAGAAGATGCCAAAGACTCCCATTGCTATGGCGATGACTTGTCCGGTCCGGGCCGCGAGTGTGGTGGCACGCGTCCACGGCAAGCGCCAGGCGAGCACTGCCCTGAGGACGCGCCCGCCATCCATCGGGAACGCGGGGATCATGTTGAATACAACCAGGAAGATATTGACGCCCGCGAGCCGGGCCAGGAAGTCAACACGAGGATCCTGAGGCGCGACCAGTTGGTCCCAGCCGAGGGTGCCCCCGACGGCCATGACGACGAGACCGGCGATCAAGACATTGACGAGCGGCCCTGCGATGGCAATCACAAACTCCTCAAGCGGCTTGTTGGGGTTGCGCTCCAACCGCGCCAGCCCGCCGATCGGCAGAAGAGTGATGTCTGGTGTCTTAATGCCAAAGTGGCGAGCAGCTGCAATGTGCCCGAATTCATGAAGCACCACACAGAGAAAAACGCTGATGACGAAGGCAATGCCCTCCCAGGCAGCCGGCGGACCACCGATCCGGTAGTGCATGACCCAGATCCAAATGAGCAGCAGGGCGAATGTTACGTGCACGCGGATTTCGGTCCCCGCGACGGAGCCCAGTTTTAAGGACCATTTCATGACGTTCTCTCGCTCTGATTTTACGATAGCCGATCGTCGAATGAATGCGCTTACGGAACCTCAATTCGATAAGCTGTGCCGGCGCGCAAGATATCGAAAGAAACTTTGCCATTTGCGGCGTCCAACAGGTCTTGAATACGAGGCGACGAGACGGCCGGCTCTCCGTTGATCGATGTCAGATAGTCACCCGCTCTGAGCCCAGCTGCATATGCTATGCTGTCGGACGGCACCTCCAAGAGAACCGGCCCGTTTGGCGTACACGCGCGCGATGCCGATGAAACCGGAAAAGCAAGGGTCACGGTGTCCAGGGCGCGATGGACCGGAGCACTTCGAACACTCGCGGCATCGGCAAGCGTCAGTTCCAATCTTCGCGTCCTTCCTTCACGCCGGATATCAAGAATGACCTGCGCATCGGGCGCCAGCAGGCTGACAGCATTCTTAAAAGCGGCCTCTGTCGAGACCGCGTGGCCGTTTAGCGCCGTCACGGCATCGCCGAGCTTCACCCCTTGCCTCTCGGCCGTCGAATTGCAGGAGAGCCGGTCAACGACCAGATCTTGCGTCGCGTCGATACCTACCTGCGAAAGGGTGACTGAAACACCAAGCCATCCGCGCCGAATTTCCCCGTCCTCGATGAGAGCGCGAACGATTTTGGACGCGAACTCGGATGGAATGGCAAAACCAATACCCTGGGCGCCTTCATTCGGCGGAGGCACCCCGCGTACCACGCCCAGAAGCTCGCCTGCTGCGTTGACAAGCGCGCCGCCGGAGTTTCCGGGGTTGAGTGCTGCGTCAGTCTGGATATAGTCCTCATACTCGTCGATACCTAGACCGGATCGCCCCAGACCACTAACGATCCCGAAAGTTGCGGTTTGCTCCAAGCCGAGCGGACTGCCTACGGCTGCCACGAAATGGCCAACCTTCAGATCGGACGAACGCCCCCAGTCAAGAGCGACTAGACCCGGTGCACTAATCTTGATCACGGCAAGATCAGTTGACCCATCACTGCCCACAATTTCGGCCTGCAGAACGCGGCCATCCTTTAGCGTCACCTCGATCTCGTCGGCATCGGCGATCACATGACTGTTTGTGACGATGTAACCGTGCTCGCTGTCGATGATTACACCGGAGCCTGTGACGGTGGCGCCGCTTTGCACAATTAGAACACCATCCGGAAGGCCCAGAATCTTTCGCACGTTCGCATCGTCCAGCAAGTCGTTCGTCAATATGCGGCTGGCAGTACTGCTGATACCGACAACTGCAGACCTTACTCGCGCCAGGCTGTCAGAGAAGCCGGCGTCAAATCCACTTGCTGGGGCCGACGAAGCGGCGAACGCGCAGATCGCGGCGGCAAGCAAGAACCTCAGGAAATTCTGCATATCCTGCACTCCTGATAACGATGTTAGGATCTCACCTATGCAAGCCCGCGCATTGACGCGCATCAAGGAAAACAGGATGTCAGAACGGCGGCACCCGCACTTCCGCTGCAGCCAGACGACGATAGAGCCGACGCCTTCGCATGATCGGCCACCAGTCGTAGAGAAATATCTCAAGCGCCCGCCAGTTTGCCACCCAACCGAAAATGACGAGGCTTTCGCTGGCGACACGCGAGAATGCGCCTTCGCCCGAGATATTGGTCACGAGCTGACCTGCGATCAAGCTGAATGCGAGGATCGGGACGCCGATGAACAAGGCTCGCCGGCCCTCCCTCAGAAGTTGACGCAACTCGCGACTGGCTTGCTTGGCGCGACTTTCAAAATTGTAGCGCATCGCGTCCTGGACGACACGTGTGACCGCCGTGTCGGCTTCCCCCGGGGGCAACTGCACGACGATTGCAATTGCTCGATCTTTAGGAGCCTCCTCTGCCCATTCGACAATGAAGCGCTCGGCATCCTCGTCCAGGTCCCGCTCATGGAAGGGTGTAGGATCAAGCGAATTGAAGAGCCGAGCCAACTGATCGATGCGGATCAGGATCGTATGGCGCTCGCCGGTTGATGATATCGCGTCCAACGTGTCTGCTCCAGGTCGATTCACTTGGTCGCTGGCTGCGCGGCGGCTCAAGCGTCCTCGTTCAGTGCCCGCCGCACGCGGCGAATGACCACGCCTCGCGCTTTGTCGTCGGCTGCCTTGGCCAATTCCGCTTGCAAGTCGAGTACCAGCGATTGAAAATCGTTGTTCCAGTCCATCCGCCCCGTGCGAAGTGGATCGATGCGTGGTGGGGCGACGCCTTCGGATACTTCGACCGCTCCCTTCGCCTCTAAACGGAATGCAGCATCCAGACGCGGACGTACCACCTTCTCCCCCGGCAGGAATGTCTGGAGCCGTTGCCTCAGCCCCTCCAGAGCCGCATCTTCACCGTGCACCAGGAATACGCCGGCGCCGATCGGCTCGCGCGACCGGACCCATTCTGCAAGCTCCCTGCCATCGGCATGCCCGCTATAGATGTCCAGCTTCCTGATGCGTGCGCGCACGCGAATGTCCTCGCCTTGGATGCGCACTACGGAGGCACCGTCCTCAAGAATACGTCCCAACGTGCCGGCGGCCTGGTAGCCGACAAGGAGTACCGTTCCCTCGTCCCGCCAAAGCCAGTTCTTCAGGCGATGCCTTATGCGACCGGCCTCGCACATTCCACTTGCGGCAATGACAATGTGAAAGCCCTTCATGTGATCGATTGCTTTCGACTGCTCGGGGGTCTCCGTGAACCGCACGTTCTTTGCTTGCAAAGCCTTGGCAAGCAGATCCCCGTTCTCGAGTTCTCGCACGTGTCTTCGAAAGATCTCGCTCGCGCGCGTCGCCAGAGGCGAGTCGATGATGATGGGACATTTTTCGATCTTGCCCGTGTCCATCAGGTAGACGAGATCGGTGAGAAGCTCCTGGGTTCGTTCCACTGCGAAGGACGGCACGATCAACGCGCCATTTGGATGGGCTGCTTCCAGCACTTCCGTGCGCAAAATGCGCCGCCTGGTTTCGTCTGTAGCGTCTTCCCGCTCGACGTCGCCGTAGGTGCTTTCGCAAACGACATAGTCCCAGCCAGTCGGTGCGGCCGCGTCATATTGAAGAAGCTTGTGACGTGGGCCGATGTCGCCTGAAAAAAGCAATCTGAGGGGCGTTGGGGACGTGTCCAGCTCGACTTCGACTGACGCTGAACCGAGGAGGTGCCCAGCGTTCCAGAACCGAAAGCGTACTCCGTCAGCCGCCCTCTCCCATGTGCCGAGGCGCACCTGCCTGAATAGCGTGACCGCGACAGCTGCATCACGAGCGCTGTAAATCGGCGTCACCGGTTGCCGCCCACGCCTAAGGTTCCGGCGGTTGAGTTGTTCGACTTCGCTTTCCTGGATATGGGCAGAGTCGGGCAGCATGACGGAGCACAGATCGGTCGTTCCCGGTGTTGCGAAAATTGGACCCTCGTACCCAAGTTTGGCGAGCTTCGGCAAGAGACCGGAGTGGTCGATATGGGCATGCGTCAGGATCACGGCGTCGATGCTGTCGACATCGAAGGGAAACGGACGATAGTTGAGCTCTTTTTCCGTTTTGGATCCTTGGAACAGCCCGCAATCAACAAGAACTCTTGTCGCGCCGAACTCAATCAGTTGGCAGGAACCGGTCACGGTGCCTGCGGCTCCATGAAAGCGAATGAGCGGTTGAGTGATCATCTGCACAAGCCTCATTTTGGTCGTCGGGCGCGAGGCCCCCAGGAACTGGTTGCTTCAACCGCAAGATCTCTGCTCGCACCGTGGCACGATCAATCGGCAAGCGTAGCCACGAGAAGTGCCTTGATTGCGGGCATGCGGTTCTCTGCCTGATCAAATACGATCGAGGATTTGGATTCAAAGACACCATCACACACCTCCATACACTCGACGCCGAAACGTTTGGCGATACGTGCGCCGGCCTCATCTTCCCGCCAGTGCCAGGCGGGTAGACTGTGCATCAGCTTTGTGTGCGGGTTGTCGGTTGCTTCCATTACATTCTCTCTAACGGCAAAGGGCGCAAGCTGCCTCACCCGCTCGGCCCAACGAACGTCTCCCTCGGCAAACCAGGGAGCGGTGCAAATAAAGTCAGCCCCGAGAATGCCGGTACCGACGTGCTCCAGCACGGTTATCTGGCTGCCACTATCCCTTGCCACCGAAGTCACACGTTCGACGAAGGGTGCTTCCGGCCAGAAACTCGGTGGCGAAACGATGCGAAGGTCGATGCCGAGCTTTGAGGACGCCACTGCCAGAGATCGTGCGACGTTGCTGCGTCCATCCCCAAGGAAGGCCACGATCATGTCATTGAGAGGCTTGTCGCTGCATTGCTTCATTGTCACAAGGTCGGCCAAAGTCTGCATGGGGTGTGACTCGTCCGTCATTCCATTGAAGACAGGCACGCGCGCCCATTTGGCGACCTCTTCTACGGCAGCTTGGGAATGCCCGATATATCCGATTGCATCATACAGCCGACCGAGGAAACGAGCGTTGTCCTTGATCGACTCCCGATGTCGCGTATAACCGGTTGACGGTCCAATCAACGTAACATTCGCACCTTGGTCGTGGGCTGCAACTTCAAAGGCGGCGCGCGCGTGGATCGAATCTCGCTCGCACACGAGCGCGACGTTCTTGGTGCTCAATTGCCTGACCTCGGTGCCAATCCGCTTCTTTTCCTTCAGATCCGTGGCGAGCCGAAGCAGGAAATGGATTTCCTCGGGGGTTAGGTCACCAAGGGTGAGCAAGCTGCGACCGCGCAGATCGACCGACATGGCTCATACTCCCTATTGAGGCGTTATTTCAGACAAATAAAAGACAGATATCAGTTGCCGGCATTGATGCTCGTCAATGACGGCTTCCCGGTTCACAGGAAAACTGCCCTCATTGTGAACCGCGCCACCATCCTGGAGAAGAGCCTGCAATCGCACGGCAACAAGGTCCGGGGCCGCCCGGTTGGTTCAATCCGATCCACTCATCGGGAAGGATATCATGGCTTCCGCCTATGTCGTCGCCCCAATCAAAGCAGCACAGGTCGAACGGGCCTACTGTCTCATCGACGCCGCGGGCTACGACATCGGCCTTGATGCATGGCGGCGAATCTGCGCGGCGGCTCTCGCGCGAAAGTACCCCTCCCCCTTTGTCGAGGAGATTGCAGTTGCCGAAAATTCGCTGGGTTACGTCAAAGGTATCGCCATTCTACATGTGAGGCATCATGAGCGACTGGGCCGATATCTCTCCGTTCCGGTTTTTGTCATAGCTAGCGCCGGCGACACGCGTGGCGTCTGCGGTGCCCTGCTCCGATACTTGAGCGCAATGGCGTTCGATAGACATTGCGGCGCCATTCATGTCGCAAGTCTTGCGCCGGATCGATGGCCGGTTGCCAACGGAAGCTGTGATGAGGAGCCCGACGGGATAGTTATCCCGCTGCGCTGAAATCTGCGCGAGCGGTCGATGGAGACGGGTAGCCTAAGCGTCCTGTTTCATGGTGCGCGCACTGAACACATAGCCCACTCCGCGGACGGACTTGATCAGTTCGGGGCGGCGCGGATCCCTTTCGATCTTCCGGCGCAATCTCGCTATCTGGGCGTCGATCACACGGTCATAAGCCTCCAGTGACCTGCCACGTGTCAAGTCCATCAACACGTCGCGTTTAAGGACGCGGCCGGCATGTCTCACTAAGGTGCAGAGCATGTCGAACTCCGCCGTCGTCAAGGCGATCTCCCCGCCGTCCTTAGATGTCAACCGACGACAGGCGACGTCGAGACGCAAACCTTCGAAACAAAAGGTCTCGCTCGTTTGGACTTCAGGAACCGATGCGGGAGGCGGCCGCCGACGGCGAAGCGCGCTCCTCACGCGCGCAAGAACTTCGCGAAGGTGGAAGGGCTTCGTGACATAGTCATCGGCTCCGATTTCAAGGCCAACCACACGATCGACCACGTCGTCCCGGCCGGTCAACATGATGATGGGAATGTCGGAATGGGCACGAAGCTCGCGGGCCAGTGACAGCCCATCTTCTCCGGGAAGCCCCAGATCGAGCAAAACGATATCCACATGAGCCTTCTCAAGCTTGTTGCGCATTTCCCGACCATCGCCGGCAAGGGTGACGCGATAGCCTTCCCCTTCGAAATAGCGTGACAACATCTGCCTTATACGTGCATCGTCATCCACGACAAGAACAAGCTCCGGCTCGTCTCGAGCGTTTGCCATAACCTTCCCCCCGAAGTGCTGTTACATTCCGTCACACTATAGCACCAATTGTTGCAGGCGCGTCGATGCCGGGTCACGCACAGATGTTGAAATCCCCCCACTCAGCGTCAGATGGAGGATGCGCGATGACCCTTCAATCAGTAGCTATGCAGGGCGGTCCTGGAGCATTGGAGCGCTCTCTTCCTCCCCCGGAGCTATCGTCGGTCTTCAGTTTCCAACCGATCATCGCGGCTGTGCCGGGCCAAGCATTGTTCTGGGAAGGGGACGATGCCAAATTCGTTTTTCAGGTTGAACACGGTATGCTGCGCGCATTGCGCCTGCTTGCCGATGGCCGTAGGGTTATCGTAGGCTTTCTGCGTCCCGGTGATCTCCTGGGTGTCTCTCTTAAAGACCGCTACGTCTATACGGTCGAAGCGATTACCGACGTGAGATTGCGGCGATATCCCCGTCGTCGCTTTGAAGACGAAGTGGCACGCCAACCGCACCTTCGAGCGCAGCTCTTTTCCAAGCTATGCGACGAAATGACTGCGGCCCAGGACCAGGCGGTGTTGCTGTCGCGACGCAGCGCCGACGAGAAGGTCGCCAACTTCCTGCTTATGATGGCGAGAGACCGAGACGCCGAACGGACCGACCACGTCGATCTACCGATGACCCGGCTCGACATTGCCGATTACTTGAACATGACCATCGAGACGGTATCTCGCACCATAACGAAATTCGCGAGCAACGGTGTCATCGCTGCGCCCGACCGGCGCTCGATCATAGTCTTGAAAAAGCATATGCTTCAATCGATCGCGGATGGTGAGGATTGCGATCTTCGTCCGGCTGCGATGTCTAACAGGATGGGGCGAAGCTGCTTCGCTTGAGCACGTGGCGGTTGATGATGACGCAAACGACGGTCGGCAAAATCGTTGGTCTCCTCGAGGACGCGAACCTGATCGTGCATGAGACTAGCGGAAAGATCAGTCACTGGAGCAAAGGCTGCGAGCGACTATACGGTTGGCCACGGGCTGAAGCGCAAGGTGAACTGATCCACCACCTGCTCGCCACGACATTTCCAGAGCCAGTCAAAAACATCCGCAAGAAGGTTGAACGACACGGGTCATGGTCCGGCGAACTGGCACAAAAGCGCAAGGATGGAAGCAAGGTCTTCGTTGCGAGCCGCTGGGTCGGTCTTCCAAACGGTGAAAGCGATCTTATCGTGCAGATTGACAGCGATATCACCAACTTGAAACACGCCCAGGCCGATCTTGTTTCGCGAGAGGCCCATCTTCGGTCGATCCTTGAGACGGTGCCCGAAGCAATGGTGGTGATTGACGAGACGGGGCTGATCACTTCTTTCAGCGCGGCGGCGGAACGACTGTTCGGCTTCACCGAGAGCGAGGTGCGCGGCGCGAACGTGAAGATGCTGATGCCGTCTCCGGACCGCGACGCGCACGATCGCTACTTGAATAACTATCTGCGCACCGGCGAGCGTCGGATCATCGGAATAGGGCGAGTTGTGACGGGCAGGCGCAAGGACGGTACAACCTTCCCTATGGAATTGTCCGTCGGAGAAGCCCGATCAGCCGGGGGCCGGATCTTTACCGGCTTCATTCGGGACCTGACCAGCCGCCAACGTATTGATGAGGAGTTGCGTCAGGCACAGAAAATGGAAGCGGTCGGGCAACTTACCGGCGGACTCGCGCACGATTTTAACAATCTGCTGACGGTCATAACCGGCAACCTCGAGATGATCGAGGCGCGCCTTGAGGATCAAGACCTTAGGCAGCTTTTGCAAGAAGCACAGGCCGCAGCCGACGACGGCGCAAAGCTTACAGCGCAACTGCTCGCCTTTGGCCGGCGTCAACCCCTTGCTCCAAAACTCGTCGACGTGGGCGGTCTCATCTGCAATTTCGCGAATCTTCTGGGGCGAACGCTGGGCGAAACGGTGGAACTATCAACATTGGTTCGTGGCTCTGACAACATTGTACTCGTCGATGTCCCTCAACTTCAAAACACTCTTCTGAACCTTGCGCTGAATGCGCGCGATGCAATGCGAGGGGGCGGACGGCTCACTATCGAGGTGTCGAAGGCGAGCCTCGATCAGGACTACGTGCTTATGTATCCAGATGCCCGGATGGGACACTATATCCTCGTTACCGTCAGCGATACGGGGGTGGGCATGTCGGAAGATGTCAGGCGCCGCGCATTTGAGCCCTTTTTTACGACCAAGGCGACCGGAGCGGGAAGCGGGCTCGGTCTCAGCATGGTTTATGGCTTCGTCAAGCAATCAGGCGGCCATGTCCAACTTTATAGCGAACCTGGCCACGGCACCAGCGTACGGCTTTTCTTACCGGCGGCGAAAGGAATATCGCCGGCCGACGAGGAAAACTGGCCGAAGGATCCTCAAGCCGAGCCCATACCACACGGACACGAGACCATTCTCGTAGTCGAGGACGACGCCCGCGTCCGCCGCGTTGTGGTAGCGCGTCTTTTAAACGCCGGTTATGGGGTCGTCGAGGCCGAGACAGGCGCCGAAGCCCTTCAGCTCCTCGCAGACCACCCGGAGATTTCCCTTGTGTTTACGGACATGGTCATGCCTGGCGGGATGACCGGTAACGAGCTCGCCCAGCACGTTCGCAGATTCCGCCCGGAGATGAAGATACTCGTAACGTCGGGTTACGCGGCCCCGAGCCTCGCAGAAGAAAGGCTGCCCGAAGGTGCTTCGTGGCTGCTTAAACCCTATACGGCGAGAAAACTCGCAAAGCGACTTCGCGAACTGCTCGACTGATGCCGTCGCCTGGATCTCGTCCGTCAGCAAACCAGGCTGATCTGTCTGCATGCGGCACAAGTCCCGGTATTGTGGATGGAGGGAGGAGACAGGAGATCGCCGCGATGACGGTTCGCAATCCTCACTACGTGGTCAACCTGCGAACCATTTGAACGGTTTTGCCAATTCCACAAATGATCCACGACCTGTTCCTGCATCGTCCTTCATGGAAATTTTCCACTTCTTCGAAATGCGCGAGGCGCTGGCCGGACAGCTATCCTACGTATTTTACTGTTTCGACCTCGATCCAGCCCTTCCGAACTAGCCGCGCCAGCGGCAGACGATGGTCGCGAAATGCTGAGTTCCCGAGGATGGGTCTTTGATTGCCGTCAATGCCGTTTGTAAGACCGTGCGTAGATTGGCTGATAGCCCAAACATCAATTCGGGAGATCAAGCAATGACCTACAAGACTGTCCTACTGGTTGCTGATGCCGAAAACTATGATATCGATCTGAGAACCGCGGCAGATCTTTGCGTGGCAGGGAACGCGCACCTGTCCGTTTTTCTTGTGAAGCTTGCCGCCCCTGTGCCCCTCGGTGACTTCGCGGCGATGTCGGTCGCGTGGCTGGACGTGCGCGCCGGCGATACCGAGAAACTCGGCGACGCCGTTATGGATTCCCGCGCAACCCTGGAAGCACTTGGCATCTCGTTTGATGTCCACGGGAGCTACCCTGAGGAAGCGTGGGCGGAGGATGAGATCGGAGAGCGGGCACGGTACGCTGACGTGACGTTGATCGGGACAAGCCTCAAGGCGAGTTCGCGGCTTCGCTCGCACGCGATTGAGGGTGCGCTATTTGGTTCGGCCCACCCAGTCCTTCTATCTGGCAACCGCCAATCGGTGACGCTGGCGCCGAAAAAGATCCTCCTTGCATGGAACTCCACCATCGAAGCCACCAGAGCCGCACGCGAAGCGCTCGAAATGATGAAGACCGCCGACAGCGTCAACGTTGTGCTGGTCGATCCCAAGGCTGTGCCGGCGAGGAACGGGGAAGAACCGGGGGCGGATGTTGCGACCTACCTTGCTAGGCACGGCATCAAGGTCACCGTGGACAGGCTTCCGAGCGCCGGGCGCCAGGTCAACGTGGTGCTCTTGGAGCATGCGCTGGACACCGCGGCGGACCTCATCGTCATGGGCGCCTATGGCCATTCACGTGTTCGCGAACGCATGTTCGGGGGCGTTACCAAGGCCATGATCGAGTCCCCGGCAGTGCCGGTGTTGATGGTTCATTGAGCCACCTGAACAAAAGACAACACGTGCGCCGCCTCGAGTGGCGCACCTTTTCAGTTTCAAGTCTCACTTGCACAACACGCCCTCCCAGTCATTTCGAGTATATCGATACTGAAGAAGAGGTGCGGGTAGTGGCCGGACACTTCTTGCGGAGCCGGTTTCAGGCCGCCTGGCTCCCACCAGTTTACTCTCTTTTCGAGAAGGGACCAGGCGTGCAGGTACTCCCGGTGCCACTGACCGGTCGGGGCAAGTTCCTGATAACGCCCGTAGATCACGACGCTCTTCCATTCGCCTCCCGAACTTGCATGTATCTGCAAGCAGACATTGGGATTCTTGCGCATCCAGTCGATCTTTCGTCCGGGCATGGAAAATGCGTAGAGGCAGTTCCCGGAGTAGGCATATGTGATTGGGACAACGTAGGGCTTGTCGTCCAGGCAACAGGCAAGGCGCGCCACATGGCCTTCCTGAACGACACTGCTGCAGTCGTGGCGGGACATTTCCTTGACGATCATGATCCGCCTCCTTGAACTCACCTCTCGAAATTAAGTCTTCGAGTGTCGCCGCGCTTTGATGCCCCTCAAAGACCGATGGCCGATGATGGAGCACACTCTTGGCGCAAACCGGACGAGCAGACCTTTGGAGGTGACCCCCATGAGCGACATCAGTTTACGACAGGATATTCTCGACGAACTCGAGTATGAGCCCAGCATCGATGCCGCAAACATCGGCGTCACGGTTGATAACGGAATCGTGACCCTGACCGGTCATGTCCACAGCTTTGCCGAAAAGCACGCCGCTGAGCACGTTGCTCAACGAGTCAAGGGCGTACGCGCGATTGCGGAGGAAATCGCCGTGCGGTTGCCCGCGCACAAGAAGGCCGCCGATGACGAAATCGCAAGCCGTGTCTTGAAAATTCTCGACTGGGGCGCGGCTATTTCCGAACCGAACGATATCCAGATCAAGGTGGAGCAAGGGTTCGTCACTCTTGTCGGCACCGTTGACTGGTATTTCCAACGCTCTGCGGCCGAACACTCGATACGCCAACTCTCCGGTATAACGGGCATCGATAATCAGTTGAGAATTCGACCGAGGATGGATGTCGTCGACATCCGGCATGGCATCAAGGAGGCCTTGAGGCGCAATGCCGAAATCGAGGCCGAGGACATAGAGGTCGAAGTCTCCGGTAGCCACGTGACCTTGCGCGGGAAAGTCCAAAGCCCGCGTGAGCGCATCACGGCCGAGCAGGCTGCCTGGTCCGCAAAAGGAGTGAGCGGCGTAACGGACTATCTAACCGTATCCGACAAATAGGCACCTTCGCACTTTGCCAAAAGGGGCCATGATGTCCGATACGATGCCCCCGAGCCTCACTCGGCATGAGGAGAATGCCAGCGTCTATACCGGGCTGACGAGCGGGGAAGCCCACACCCGGCTGGCAAAATACGGCTCAAACGCCCTGCCCGAACCGAGGGCAGGGTCGCTGGCCGTAACCTTCGTGCGCCAGTTCCGTAGTCCACTGATCTACATTCTGTTGGCCGCGGTGTTGGTGTCGCTTCTGCTAGGCGATGTGAGGGACGCTTCCTTTATTGGGATCGTACTTGTTGCAAACGCCATCGTCGGGACCATTCAGGAACACTCTGCCGGCCAGGCAGCATTGGCGTTGCGCAAACTCGAGCAACGGAAAGCCAGCGTTGTGCGAGACGGGCATTTGGTCGAGCTCGACACACGACTGATTGTGCCGGGCGACCTGGTCGCACTGGAATCCGGCGGACGCGTGCCAGCAGACATGCGACTAACCGTGGTTGACGGTCTCTTTTGTGATGAGTCCTTGTTAACAGGCGAGTCGTCGCCAGTTAGAAAGTCGCAAGCTCCGGTTTCCATCACAGGCGACGAGCAACGACGCCACATGGTATACGCTGGTACCCTCGTCACACGCGGGCGCGCACGTGGCGTGGTCGACGCGACGGGCAAGAACAGCGAAATCGGCAAGATCGCAAGCGATATCGGGAAGGCGCCCCTTGCGAAATCGCCGTTGCTGATCCGGCTTGAGGGCTTTTCGAAACTCATTGCCTTGGTCGTCGCAACCGTCGTGGTCTTGCTGATACTTGTCGGGGTCGCCCGCGACATGCCGCTGAGCGATCTGTTCATGATGGCCGTCGGGCTGGCCGTGAGCGCAATCCCCGAGGGCCTCCCGATCGCGATCTCGGTCGCCTTGGCGATCAGCATGCGTCGGATGGCCAAGAAACACGTCATCGTTCGCCGCATGCCGGCCGTCGAAGCACTTGGGTCATGCACGATAATCGCAACCGACAAGACCGGAACACTGACGCTTAATGAGTTGACGGTCACCGACATTCGCCTACCCGATGGAACCGACCTTTTCTGCGACACGCATGCCGATATCGAGTCCTGTCACATCCGCGGGAAAGACACGTCCCCGGACCAGGCGCGTGATCGGGCGACCGCCCTTCTTCGAGCTGCCTCGCTTCCGAATGAAGGATCGCTCGTAAGGGGTGAAGATGGGTGGACCACTGTTGGCGACACGGTCGATGTCGCGCTGCTGGCCGCCGCACATAAGGCGGGCCTGCCGCGAGAGTCGATTGAGGATAATTATCCTCTGGTTGCCCGAATCCCCTATGAGCCGGAGATCAAATATGCCGCATCATTTCATCGACATGGCGACGTGCTGCGCATCTTCGTGAAGGGAGCGGCCGAAACCCTCATCGCAATGTCGGACCGAATGGAGATGAACGGCCGCGCGGTAACGATCGACCGCGACAGGCTCTTGCGTCAGAAGGAAGAAATGGCGGCCCGAGGCCTGCGCGTACTGGCTTTTGCAGAAGGCGAAACCGCCATCGAAGATAGTGGCGGATTCGGCCGCCATCTCCTTGTCGATCTGGTCTTTCTGGGGCTCGTCGGCATGCGGGATCCAATCAGACCGGAAGTGCCAGAAGCCATCCGCAACTGCCACGGCGCAGGCGTTCAGGTGGTCATGCTCACCGGTGACGATCCTAAGACCGCCTCGGCGATCGCCGCTGATGCGGGCCTCACCTTCACGATAGATCAGGTCGTCACTGGCGAAGAGGTGAGCCTGGCCGAGGAGCGAGGGTACGCAAGCCTCGACGCGCTCGCCCGCCGGGGCCGCATCTATGCACGCATCGCTCCCTCGCAGAAACTGGCGATCGTTCGCGCGCTTTCGCGCAACGGACACTTCGTCGCCGTCACGGGTGACGGGGTCAACGATGCGCCTGCACTGAAGCACGCGCATATCGGTGTGGCAATGGGGCGCAAGGGCACGGACGTCGCCAAGGAGAGCGCCGATATTATCATCACGGACGACAATTTCGCGTCAATTGTCAGTGCCATCAAGGAAGGTCGCGTCGCCTACGCCAATATCCGCAAAGTCATCTTCATGCTCGCTTCCACGGGATCGGCGGAACTCGTGCTGTTTCTTTTGGCCGCCGCCCTGGCACTGCCGATGCCGCTCCTCCCGGTGCAACTCCTCTGGCTCAATCTTGTCACGAACGGCATCCAGGACGTCGCTCTTGCAAGCGAAGGACCTGAGGGCGACGAACTCTCACGCGCCCCGCGCAGGCCGAATGAGCCAATATTCGATTGGGTGATGATCCGCCGTCTCTGCCAGACGACGCTTGTCATGGGAGGCGGAGGTTTCGCGATGTTCTACCTCGCTCTCCAACAAGGCCACAGTGAAAGCGATGCCCGCAACATGCTCTTGCTGCTGCTTGTTCTCTTCGAAAATTTCCAGACCTTTGCAAGCCGATCGGAACGAAAATCCGTGCTCGCGCTCGGCGTGTTTGGCAACCCGCTCCTGCTCTTCTGCATTGCCGCAGCCTTGGGTCTCCACATCATCGCCATGCATGTTCCGCTTGTCAGTATTACCCTTCAGGTTTCACCGATGGAACCGGCTGAGTGGGCAATGCTTCTCACTGCCGCCTCTTCTGTCCTTTTCACCATGGAATTCGACAAATGGCGGCTCCGGGGCAAATCTACTGCATAGTCAAGAAATAGGCGCTGGCGCCGGCTGCTGCGGCAACAAGCGAGACGAGGCCGAGTAGCACCCAGTATCCTGCTGTACCGGATAGGATCGCCACGAATATTCGGCCCCCGGCATTGACGAGCGCGGCTGCCAGCACGGCGGCGCCGACAGTTGGCAAGGGCATTGCTCCGCCAACGGAGCGTAACGCGGTCAGTACGGCAACGTCGACGTCGAAGATGCCAGATGCCGCCGAAATGCCAATCAGGCTGTTGTTGCCAATCCTCGCCACCACTGCGGCGCCAAGTGTCGCCGTGGCGGCAAAAAGACTGGCAAAGATAAGGAGCGGCATAAGTTCAAAGGGATTTCGTGCATCGACGTCTTTACCTGCACCGGGCGCCCTTTTTATCATCAAAAGGCTCCCGCACACGACGAATACGACACCTGCCGTCAGCAACGGCGGCACTACGAGCGGAAGAAGCCGCGGTGATAGTGCAAGGACGATAACGAGTACGCGCAACAATGAAATAGCCGCAGCGACACTTGCCGCGCCTGCCAGCGGCCAAGCCGGCTCCCCGGCGCGCACTTTCTGTCCAAAGCTTGCCGTGACAGCAGTAGAGGAGACAATCGCGCCCGTAAGACCGCTGACAAGAAGCCCGCGCGTCGATCCCAGTAAGCGCGTTGCAACATATCCAGCGAAGGAGATAGTGGCGCTCAGAACCGTGAGAAACCACACCTCGCGGGGATTGAAGCCGCCCCAGGGGTCGATCGTCTGGTTCGGCAGAAGCGGCAATACGATGGCGGTCATCACCGCAAGAACGAGAGCGGAACGCAGTTCCGGCCAGGTTAGCCGCTTGAGGAGATTGTGAAGAAGCTCTCTGCTTGCAAGTACCGCTGCAAGTGCGGCTCCTCCGGCAGCTGCTGCCTTGTAGTCGCCCGCAACCGCCAGCCCGCCCAAGGAAAAAACGCACAATCCGGCGACGACACTGGTCACGCTGAAATCTTCATCGCGCCGAGCCTCACGTAACTTGAACCAGGTCAAGCTCATCGTGAAACCCAGCAGACCCGCAGCAAAAACGAACGGGTTCTGCTGGGTTTCCGACACGGCCGCAATGATACCGCCAAGCAGGCCGGAAATCCCGAAGGTTCGAATGCCGGCAGTTCGGCTGCCTTCCGGCGCATCCCTCTCGCGCCATCCCCGCTCCAACCCGACGAGGAGTCCAATTGCGAGTGCGAGCCCCAGACGAAGGATAAGCGTTTCCATTTTGCACTGCTCCAAGGGTCCTCCCTCTGAGATTGACCCGTCTCACTTTTGAACAGCGAACTTCGATCCTGTCTTTGACGACGATCAATGCTTGCGGATTGATAATGGATGAGGTTGCTCGGGGAGGAGTTTTCCATGGACCATATCCTTGTAGCAACCGATGGATCCCACAAAGGGCGCGACGCTGTGATGATGGCCGCAAAGCTCGCCAAGGCGATTGACGCGCCCCTGACCGTTCTCCATGTCGTTGCACCTGGTTTTTCAAGCGCAACGAACGGCCTTCCCGGTTCCGGGCGCGTCTTTCCCATCGGCAACATGATCCCGGGAATGTCGAGGCCGACAGAACTCTCACATGCGCGGGGCGATGGCATCGACGAGAGTGCCCTGGCGGTCGGCAAGAGAATTGTGGAGGAAGCTCGCAACGAGGCACGCGGGCTCGGCGTCGAGAATGTCTCTGCTAGACTGGAAATGGGCGACTGCGCCGAAACCGTTCTTGAGACTGCAACGGAGATCAGCGCAAGCTTGATCGTCGTTGGAAGCCGAGGCCTTGGGCGCCTAAAGGGGATGCTTCTCGGGAGCGTGTCAAAGAAGGTGGTCCAGGACGCGCACTGTTCGGTCCTTATCGTACGCTGAGGCCTGCGAAGAAGAACGGTTGGGCTGAACCGCAAAGGACACTCTGCGAGCCTGACTGCGTTGACGATTTAAGGAACCTGGCTCTTGGGCGGGCATCAAACATTTGCACTTCGGTGGAATGAAGAAGGATGGCGCGAAACGCGCGCTTGTCGCGGTGAGCGCGGCCTCGCTGCGGGTGCGCTTGCTTGGCTCGCTCGCGGACCGTCCGGACCTCAGCTCGTGGATAAGGGGGGAACGGCAATCCTTGAAGCCTGGTCACGGAGACCGGAACCAGCCCGGGAAGAGGCGAATTCGGGCTGGAATTGATCGGAGGTCTGGCCACGAGCGGCGCGCTTTTGCCGGGCGAGTATTTCGCCTGGATCATCATCGCGATGATGTTTGCCGGCGGAGCAGCGCTTGAGGATTTTACCAACGACGAGCACGCCATGAACTAACGGCACTGCTGGACCGGGTACGCACCCGACGGCTCAAATGGACGAGACTTTTGGGAGATTCATCTGGACTGTCACCGGCTTTTACCAATTCTACGTCGGCGCCATCGTCACCAGGCCCCTTGACGGGTGGATCGGAAGCCGGCCGCCTCGCCGCTCGTTCCAGCCGAGGCTATCAAGGCCGAATGAGTGCGCCTTTAATCTCAGCCATTCGTCGATCAAGGGTATTGTGTCCAGCTTGCATAATATCGATGTCGAACAAGTGGCCGACAACCGCCAACTCCTTCATGAGATCACCGATAATGAGGTCGATGCGTCTGGTGGATCCCGCTGCCACTAACGAACGATCTGTTTGATCTGATCCTTGCTCTAGTGCGTTGTTGAGTTCCAGGGCGGCAACCAGGAACCTCTTTTGACATTCACCAAGATTGGTCACCGATGCGGCGCCACTGCAGGCCACGGTCAGCCGAACGGCCTTGTTCTGAAATTCGCTCATGCTTCCATCTCCAATTTATCCGCCGAACATGACAACTGAAATTTAAACTTGAGGATCACCGATTTGCGCCCCAGCAATCAAATCGCCATAGTGGCGATCATGGGAATGAACCAGAGCATCGCGCTGGTGCCGATGCCGTAGGCGATTGCCCGGCGCGCGAAGGCGGCGTGGTAACCAACCACCGCGCGCCCCGCCCAGGCAACCGCCAGAGCCGCGGCAACGAAGATGATCTGTCCCGCCTCGACGCCGAGGTTGAAGGTCAAGAGGCTCAGCGGCACATCCGATTGCGGTAATCCGATCTCCTTCAGCGCGCCGGAGAAGCCGAAACCGTGCAGCAGGCCGAAGGCGAAGGCGACGACCCAGGGATAGGTTTCCGACAGGTTGCGGCGATGCAAACCCAACCCCGCAACTGTCGCGGTTGAGTTCGTCGGGCAAATCTCGCCGCACATTGCGCCCCTCACGCAATCGGTTCTGCCGAGCTAATATGGGCGACCGCTCCAGCCACCTTGCGGCGAGGTAAGCCCTGCGAAGGATATATTCATGTGGAAGTTTCAACACGCATTTCGCTCTGATCCACACCGGTCTGACCTCACGAGCACATCCGTCGAACGCGCGTTCTGGGAATCGGAGCACGAAGCCGAATACACGATCGGATGGGTTCGGATCACAGTGGGCCTTGCCTTGTTTGTGAGTGGTTTCCTCGTCTCCTCCGAAACCGCCGGCTTCGCCCAAGAGTACAACTTGACCCAACTTCGCGTAACGGCGCTGACTACCGTTGCGGCCTTTCTGGCCCTTGGCATCACGTCATTCCTGCTCGTGATCAGCCGTCAGTTCAGGCCTTGGATGGCCTTTGCGCTCGTTACCGGCGACGCATTGATTATAGGAGCCAGTCTCTATTTTGCCCTGAACGACATCGGCCTGGCGGGCAATTGGGTGGTGATCATACCAACTCTCTGGGCCGTGCCCTTGCTTCTCGCGGTCGGCGCGCTTCGATACAGGCCACTCGTTCAATTATGGGCCACGTCGGCAACAATGCTTGCCGTGGTCAGCGTTGCGGCGGGGCTTGGCTTTAGCCTGACAGGCAATGCGAACCCCGCTGAGGCACAGGGGGTAAGCCGTCTTCTTTCGCTTCCTCCCTATATCATGCGCGCGGTTATGCTGATGCTGATGGGTCTAGTAACGGCGTTGGCAATGGCGCGTTCTCGCCGCCTTCTGATCCGTATAGCGCGCGAGACAGCCAAGCGCGCAAACCTTGCTCGCTTCCTGCCAGCAGAAATCGTGCCATTGGTGGGGGACAATGATGTTACTACGTGGCGGCAAGGCCGCCGGCAGCAGGGCACGATCCTGTTTGTCGATATACGCGGGTTCACCGCTTATGCAGAAAAACTGGATCCCGCGAGACTATCCGTCTTCATCTCCTCGTTTCGGCGACGAGTGATGCGGGCAACCGAGGCGTCAGGAGGTGTGATCGACAAATTTATAGGTGACGGCGCTCTTATAGTCTTCGGTATCCCAGAACCACGGAAGGATGATTGCGCTCGCGCTATAACCTGTGCTCAAAGCATTCTTTCGTTGGTCGACCAATGGAATACCAAGCGCGGATTCGATCCGCCGATCCGCGTCGGGATCGGTATCCACAGCGGCGAGATGTATTACGGACTTGTCGGTGACGAACATCGCCTTGAGTTCACGGTGCTTGGCGACACAGTCAATGTCGCTGCGAAGATAGAACAGGCTACCAAACGTTTCGATGCTACGCTGCTTGCCTCCGAGACGGTCGTGATGCAGGCAGAACAACAACATGCCTGGGTCGCGGTAAGCCGAGAGCCATTGGGCGGACGTGGCGAGCATGTGGCACTTTATGCGTTCTCGGGGAACAAGCCACACGAATGAAGCGCTAAGGTTCTAGCTTGCAAAGTTAAGGCGGCAATATCTTGCTTGCTCAAACCCGTGTTGCGAGACGCGGCGTTCCCGACGGCGGCGCCCCCGATTTGCGTCGGAAGCATTTGGCTCACACACGACCGCCTGTTTGCGAGACGGGATATGGGCAGGCTTGGCCGCGGCCGCGCTTTCAGTCAGCAGAACAGGTTCAGGCGCGTCCGGGGTGGTCGGCGTAGCTGCCACCACGATTAGGACGCATAGAAGCGGCGACCGATAGCTATAGAACCGCGGCCCACGCTCACCCCGGGGACATTCGAAAGCCCGGTATCAATGGAACATGCAAGGCCAACTCGCCGGCGCGGAAAGGCCGTGCGGCAGCTTCGTGGAGGCGTCGCCGCAAGCTATGTCGATTTGAGATTGCCGCAAACCGGTTGCTCGTGACAAATCGCTTCCCTCAATTCGCGTCAGGAAGAGAACAGCATGGTCGAATGCTGTCGATCCCGCGAACGATGTGCCGGTAAATTCGACTCTAGACAGGTTTGCGAGCGAAAATCGAACGTTTTCGAGTTTCGCGCCGGTGAATCTGGCGCGACCAAGCTCTGCTTTCTCGAAGTTGACATCGATCAGCCGCGCGAGGCTGAAATCAGCGCGCTGCAATTCGGAGCTGGTAAATGAGGTACGTTCAGCTGAAAAGCGAACGAAACTCGCGCGGTGGCCTTCCACGCGCGTAAAGTTTGCTGTCTTCGCGGTGGCCCCGGCGAGTGAAGCTCGCGCGAGCTTCGCCTTCTCAAGATTGGCTCTACTTAAGTTGGCACCACGAAGATCGGTCAGGCTAAAGTCAGTGCCTGATAGGTTTGCGCCTTCCAGATCGGCTCCTTCGAGCATGAGGTGGCTCTTATTGCAGCCGCTCCAGTTCAAACCGGGCATCGGCCAGCTCTTGCAGTGCGAGGCCTGTGCAGAGTCCCTGGATACAAGAGCCACGATTACCATCCCGAGCATCAAGGTGAGTGACATTGGCATCAAGCCCTGGCGCGTTCTGAAGATGCGCCCCGACGTTATTCCGACGCAGCGGGTGGGCGTGGTTTCGATCTTAAAGTCATTGTGTCGCATCAAGATTCCAATCCCGTGACTCTTGCCACATCCCCCGCCCTTCAATCGACCGGATAATTCAAAACCAATTTTGCTTCTTATTGCTACCGAGCTTCGTTCGCTCAGACATTGACGCGGATCAACGGGGCCGATCGGCCATGAGCGCCAGAGTCGCCCCCCGCGCAATGCGCGCGCTTCATCCGATCTTTGACCCGCGTCAAAGCAGGTTCGTGGAGGCGCGTGCACAATGCCAATGTTCGCGGCAGATAACGAACCTGGCGGAGGAGAGAATCGATGAAGGCGCTCGTCTATGAAGGACCGGGGCTCAAGTCGCTGACGGAGCGTCCGATACCCGCGATCGCTGTGACGACCGACGCCATCGTTAAGATCACGAGGACCACGATCTGCGGGACCGATCTGCATATCCTCAAGGGTGACGTTCCAACCTGCACAGCAGGTCGTATCCTCGGCCATGAGGGCGTGGGCATCGTGGTGGAAACGGGAACTGGGGTGACCCAGTTCGCAAAAGGAGACCATGTACTGATTTCCTGCATCTCGTCCTGCGGCAAGTGCAGCAATTGCCGGCGCGGAATGTACTCTCACTGCACCACCGGTGGCTGGATTCTCGGCAACACGATCGACGGCACACAGGCCGAGTATGTCCGCATCCCCCATGCCGACACTAGTCTCTACCCGATCCCACAAGGCGCAGATGAAGAGGCGCTCGTCATGTTGAGCGACATCCTTCCGACGGGCTTTGAATGCGGCGTGCTGAACGGCAAGGTGCAGCCTGGCGGGACAGTCGCCATCGTCGGTTCCGGCCCAATCGGACTGGCCGCGTTGCTGACGGCGCAGCTCTACTCTCCAGCCGACCTCATCATGATTGATCTCGACGAGAACCGGCTCAACGTCGCGAAACGTTTTGGTGCGACGCAGACGATCCAGGCGGGCGGCGGGGACGCCTCTCGACAGGTGCTGGCACAGACTGGAGGCAAGGGCGTCGACACCGCGATTGAGGCGGTTGGGATCCCCGCCACCTTCGAGCTGTGTCAGGAGATCGTCGCGCCTGGCGGCGTAATCGCCAACATCGGCGTCCACGGCGTCAAGGCCGACCTGCATCTGGAAAAGCTATGGTCGCGCAACATTGCCATCACCACGCGGCTGGTGGATGCGGTAACGACACCGTTGCTGCTAAAGACCGTGCAATCTGGAAGAATAGACCCAAGAAACCTGATCACGCATCGTTTCAACCTCAGGCAGATCGCCGATGCCTATGAAACTTTTGCCAACGCTGCGAGCACGAAAGCTCTGAAAGTGATAATCGAGACGGACGCTGCTCAACCTATTCAGGCGCGCGACGCTACAGAGCCAGGCACCAAGGCCTCATCCCCAACCGACGTCTGGAGCTGCAATCTTCTGACGCGCAGCGGTCTTGTCCTTCATGTTCGTCCCGTGCGTCCTGAAGACGATGTACTCCTGGCAGATTTCTTCACCCATGTAACTCCGCAAGACATGCGCTTCCGCTTTCTGGGCGGCATTCGGGAAGTTAGCCGCGAGCGTCTTCTCTCTATGACGAAGGTTGATCACCGGTCCACCGAGAACTTCCTCGCTTTTGGCGAGGATAGCGAGACGATCATCGCCACCGCCATTGTAGCGTGCGACGCGTCGACGGAGAGAGCGGAAGTCGCGATCTCCGTACGTGCCGAACACAAACATATGGGTGTCGCCTGGGAAATGCTGCGCCATGTCGCCCGCTTTGCGAAAGCCTCGGGCGCCAAGTCCCTCGAATCGCTCGAAAGCCGCGCAAACCATGAGGCAATCGAACTGGAGAGGGAACAGGGTTTCGTTGCGGTTCCCTATGCGGATGATCCGACCCTCATCCTCATCCGCAAGGATCTGCGTCAAGGCTAATGCACACCAAGCGGACGCCAGAATCTGGGCAGAAATTCGGGAGCCTGCTAGCTCGGCAGTCTAAATGACCTTGCCACCGCTCCCGAAATGCTGTCGGCTCTGAACCGCTCAGAAATATCGGGTGCAGAAGAATTCGTCAGCCGGCCGATAAGAAGAAGCTTTTGCACCGCGCAGCGGCGAAGGCGCACGATGCCTCGGTCGCCATAAAGCGCTTTTGGAATTGGGCGGCTTCAGTGCAAGCCGGACATTTCGCGGACAATCTCTGGTCCGGCGCAAGTTTGCGCAGCATCAAATCCCAGCGGCCCTTCGGGTGATCTTCGGCAGGCAGCAGCGGTGGGGTTGCGGCTGCAACTAACTCACGTATGACGCGAGCGCGAGTTCCATCCGATGCATTGTGCGATCCCAGAGGCACATAGGGGAAAATAGTACTGCACATCCCCGTTAACCGCCGATTGCGCGCCTGCCCCTGGAACGCGGCACTTGGCCCGGGTAAAGTTGCTCGTCGACATCGATCGGCTGGACGAGCTTGACCGCATGTCGAGGCTGCTCTCCGTCGACCGGCCCGGCATCCTTTCCTTCCACACGCGGGATCATGTCGAGCACGAGAATGAAACCGTGAGAGAGTTCGTCGATCGCCTGTTGGCTCAGGCGGGAATTGCGAGCGGTGGCCGTTGGGCGAAATTAGGAAAGCGTGCGACGCCTGCCGCACGATCAGGGGAATGATCAAATGGCAACCTATCTGATAACCGGAGCAACCGGTGGCATCGGTGAGGCTATCTGCCGAAGATTGGCGCCGCTTCATTCGCTGATCCTTGTGGCACGCGATCAGGCCAAACTCGATGCCTTAGCGTTGACGCTCGGCGGAAGCCACCATGCGTGGGCGACTGACATGGGTCAGGATGGCGCTATCGATGCTTTCACCGCGAGAATGGAAAGCGAGCAGGTTACTCTCGATGGTGTGGTGCTCATGCCTCCCCAGCCGCATGCTGACGACAACCCTATGCCGACCCCTGACGTCTGGCGCCATTTGTTTCAGGTGAGCTTCATCGGCCCGCTGGCTCTGCTGAAGGGAGCGGTGGCGCGCATGAACCCGGACCCTGCCGAAGGCCGGCGAGCCAAGATCGTCATCATCTCGGGCATATCCTCGGCGCAGGTATTGAGCCATTACGCAACCGCCAACGTCATCAGAACAGCTTGGGTCGGCGAAGCAAAGACTCTCGCCTTTGCGCTCGGTAGCCGTGGCATTCACGTCAACACACTATCCCTCGGCGGTACACTCTCGCCGTGGTACCGAGATAAGCTCGAAGAGCGTGCGCAGAAGAACGGAATTTCTTTTCAGGCGCAGCTCACCATCGAGACGGACAATGTTCCACTCAGGAAGTATGGCGAGCCGGCGGAGGTTGCGATAGTGGTCGAGGGCTTGCTTTCGCAGTTTTCGGACCACATGACGGGCTTGAACATCCTGCACGATGGCGGTTTTACCCGCGCGTATTGAGGCGTATGGGCCGGATGCCGCAAACGCCCTTCCTGCCCCTGCCGACAAGCACGCTTGTCAGCGGAGCCCTAGTCAAGCTACTTTCGGTGAAATCCTGATCGCTCGAAGAGCGTTTGAGATGACCGCCACATCGATCGCCTCCTGCAGGATCGCGCCCTCGACGGGGGCCAGGTAGCCGAAGGCCGCCGCCACCATGGCAAAGATCGAAAGACCAATGCCGACCAAGACACTCTCCACGGCAATCCTCCGTGACCTTCGGGCGATTTCTATCCCCGTGCGCAGGCGGTCGATCCGGTCGACCAGCAAGACGACATCAGCAGCCTCGGCCGACGCGGCCGCGCCTCTTGCTCCCATTGCGACACCGACATCGGCCGCCGCGAGCGCCGGGGCGTCATTGACGCCGTCGCCGACCATCATGACGGGGCCGTTCTTCCGCTCCGTAAGGACGACCAGCACCTTCTGATCTGGCGAAAGGCCCGAGCGAACTGCGTCGAGCCCCAATCCGTCGGCAATGCGTTCGGCCACGGCGGCGCGGTCGCCGGTCGCTAGAAGGATGCGCCGGACTCCTTCTCGACGAAGTCCGTCGAGCATCTCGGCCGCTTCCGCGCGCACCGGATCAGCCATCACGATATGCCCTACCAGATTGTTGTCGATGGCGACGGCAACGACGACCGACCCGGCGGCCGTCTCAGGAATAGCGTATGGAGAGCCGTCAATGCTGGCCTCGACGTAGCCATGACCGCCGACAACAACCCGCCTCCTATTTACATATCCCGCGACGCCCTCGCCCGCTGCCTCCGTCACGTCGGTGGGCAGAACAAGGCCGAGATTCCGTTGCTGGGCCGCCGCTACGATAGCCTGCGCGATCGGGTGTTTCGACACCTGATCGACTGATGCTGCAAGCATTAGAATTTCGTCGTCGGCGTAGCCGAGCGGGCTTTGAATGGACACGATCTGCGGGCGCCCGACCGTCAATGTCCCTGTCTTATCTAGGACCAGGGTGTGGATGCGGGCCATATTCTCAAGGTGACGTGCGCCCTTGATCAGTACACCAAAATGCGCCGCGCGCGACAGGCCGGCAACGAGCGCCACAGGCACAGCGAGGATTAATGGACATGGCGTAGCCACCACCAGTACCGCGACGGCGCGAATAGGATCTGCCGTGAACCCCCATGCGGCGAAAGCGATGAGCACGGTCATCGCGAGAAACCCGACCGACCATTTGTCTGCAAGCCTTGACATTGGGGCTTTCGAGCGTTGGGCAGCCTCGACGAGGCGCACGATGCCTGCATATGTGCTGTCCTTGGCCTCGTGCGTAGCAATGAGATCGAACGCGTCGCCTGCATTTGTCGAGCCGCTCAAAACGTCTCCATGTTCAGCAAATGGGACGGGAAGTGATTCACCTGTTAATGCGGACATGTTGAGGAAGGCCCGGACGCTCGCAACAGTCCCGTCGACAGGGACGACATCACCCTGTCGGACCAACAGCCGATCGCCAGGCCGGATGTCGTCGATAGGAACCTCGCTCAGGCCGCCGTCAAGATAGCGCGTCGCCGCACGCGGCACGCGGGAGAGCAGGTCATGCATCTCACGGCGCGCGCGCCCCTCCGCGAAGCTTTCGAGGAATGTGCCGCCCGTATACATCAGCGCGACAATCGTTGCCGCCAAGGTTTCTCCAAAGATGAGCGCAGCCGACATCGACAGCGCAGCGACTATGTCCAGGCCCATTTCCCCATGCCATAGGCTTCGGATTATCTCGATGAGGAGGGCGCCCAGAACCGGAGTGGTGGCGATTGTCCATATAACTCGTGCGGCATCCGTTCGGCCTGTGAAGTGCAAGCCGAGCCCAAGCAGCAACCCGCCAAACGCAACAAGCAGAAAGCCAAATTTCAGTTTAGCTTCACTGGGATTTGCCATGGCATCCGGTCTCCGGAGAAGCAAGCGGGTCGGAGCAGGTGACTGCCGCACGCAAGCCGCCTTCGACGCGATTCTCTAAGGTTAGGGCCAGATTGTAGACATTGGCGATCTCGGATACGATCGCCAGACCCAGGCCCGAGCCAGGCTTCAGGCGATCGAGGCGCACACCCCGGCGCAGTAGGTCCGGCAGTCTCTCGGGCGACACCCCCGGGCCGTCGTCCTCGACCACTACCCGGATAAAACCATCGCACCGGACGGCCGTGACAGCCACACGGGTCTTGGCCCATTTCGATGCGTTTTCGAGAAGGTTTCCGACCAGTTCGCGAAAGTCATGCGGATCAATCGGCGCCGTCAGGCCCTCCTGCAGGTCGGCCTCCCATGAAAGGCGCTCGCCTGCCTCGGTGTGCTGAAGCAGCCGGATCGTATCGCCGACGATCCTTGCGACGTCGGCATCGCCGCTCCGCTGGTCAGCGCTCGGGGTGAGCCGCGCACGGGCTAACTCGTGTTCGACGTGGGAGAGCATGGTATCGGCCAGATTGTCGAGTTCATCAGCGATTTCGACCTCGCCCTTTTCGCGGAGCGTCAAGGCATTGTTGGTGAGGACAGTCAGCGGAGTCTTCAGACCGTGCGCGAGGTCGCTGGCTCGGCCCCTGGCATTCTCCATGGCCGCGGCCTGGGTTTCCAGCAGCGCGTTCAACCGGTCGACGAGCGGCTGGACCTCGCGGGGGTATGGCCCTGCCAAGCGCCCGACCTTGCGGTCACGCACCGCCTCGAGGTCGCGGCCGATGCGGTCGAGGGGTCTCAGGCCGATCCAGAGCTGAATGATCGACATGAGGACGAGCAGCACGGCCAGCACGCCCACATAGGGCAAGATGTCGAGAGCGAAGTCCGCGCGCGCGTTGTCGACCTCATCCGCATTCACCGCCGCCGCAATGCGGAGAGGGCGTCTGCCTTCAGGTGCGGCCAACAACAGAACGCGCTCCTGAACCAGGACATCCTTTCCCTCCGGACCAGCGAGGCGATACTGGTGCATGACGCCGAGCGGGTGCGCGTCCTGCGGCAGGGGCAGGACGTAATCGAACAGTGAGGCCGACCGCAGCTCAACTTTCCCGACTGGGTCGTCGATTTGCCAATAGAGACCGCCATAAGGCACCAGGAAACGATTGTCTGGAAGATCCTCAGGCACCTCGACCTTCCCGTCAGCCGTGAAGCGGAGGACGGCGGCCAATCGGTTTATGTGTCCGGTCAACTCGTTCTGGATTCGCGCGCTGTAGCTTTCCGCAAATATCTGGACGAGAGCGAAGAAAGCTGCCGCGAGGCAGATCGAGACGACGACCACGGATGTGAGAATGAAGCGGCTGTGGAGCGACCGCATGTCACTCGTCCGCCGCGATCTGGTAGCCGAAGCCCCGGCGCGTGACGATTGCGTCCCGCCCGAGTTTCTTTCGCAATCGTCCGATAAGGACTTCAACGGAATTGCTCTCCCGTTCGAAGTCCTGGGTGTAAAGCTGTTCGGTCAACTCCATCTGCGAGACGGCGCGATTGCGGTGTTGCATCAGGACCGAGAGACATTTGTATTCCAGGGGTGTCACATCGACGGGCACCCCATCGACCATCACCGCACGGCGGCGGGTGTCGATTGAAACAGGCCCGGAGGACAGGACGGCGCTCGCTTGGCCGGAATATCTGCGCAGCACAGCGTGCAGTCGGGCAATCAGTTCGGCGATGCGGAAGGGCTTACCGAGATAGTCGTCAGCTCCTGCGTTGATGCCCTCCACACGCTCCTCCCAGTTGCCTCGTGCCGTCAGGATGATCACGGGCATCTCTCGGCCGGCAGATCGCCACCTCTTGAGAATGGTGAGGCCGTCGATCGTGGGCAGGCCCAAATCGAGTATGACCGCCGCGAAGTCCTCATGTTCGCCCGCGAATAGCACCGCCTCTCCATCCTTCTCGTGCACGACATTGAAGCCCGCCTTCGAAAGCTGGGCACCCACGTCACGGGCGATAAGCGGATCGTCTTCGGCAAGCAGCAGACGCATCATTCGTTCTCGATTTCGACGATCCTGCCCGAGGCGGCCTCCACCTCCACTTGGGTGACGCGGCCGCTGTCCCTCAGAATCCGGAATTCATAGATGATAACGCCGTCGTCGCGATCCACCCTGACATCGATCAATTCGCCCGGCAGTTTGGCGAGGACCTGAGCCTTCAGAACCGCCAGTGGGTGAATTCTGCCCTCCCTGACGAGCCTGCTGAGATCATCGTGCGACGGAAGGTGGTCGTCTCCTGCAGCATGTGAGCGGTCATCGTCGGCATGGGCAGGCCCCGGCAACGACAGGCCGAGAAGGAGAAGCGCAACGAAGCTGAGGACGCGAAAAAAGCACATCGCACACCGATAGCCCATCCAAGGTGACAAGAACCTGACAATCGCGATCAGGTCGTCGTCATGTTGATTACCATAGGTTCGACGTCGACCAGAAGAGCAGAATCGCTCCTGGGTATTTGATGGAGAAGACCAATGAAGATGATCATCCTCGCGACCCTCATGCTCGCCACCACCTCGGTCGGCGTCGCCCGCGCCGAAGAAGAGCAGAATTGCACGATTGCGGCCAAGGACAAGTGGCTCAGCGAGAATAGCATCAAGGAAAAGGCCAAAGCCACCGGCCTTGATGTACGCCGGGTGAAAGTCGAGGGCAGCTGCTACGAAGTTTACGCGATCGACGCCAAGGGCAACAAGGTCGAGACCGTGTTCAACCCCGAGACCGGCGCTGCGGTCGGCAACGAAAGCGAATGATCATGGACACGATGGATCTAGATGCGGCGGGCGCGGGCTCGCCGCCGACGGTTAAGGTCTGGGACCCCCTCGTACGCGTGTTCCACTGGAGTCTCGTCGGACTGTTTGCCTTCTCCTACCTGACAGGCGACGAATGGAAGAAGTCCCATATCCTGGCGGGTTACGCAATCATCGGGCTTCTGGTAATTCGGATCATCTGGGGCTTCGTCGGTACACACCACGCGCGATTTTCGAACTTCATCTACAGCCCGGTCACAACCCTTAGATTTCTTCTGGACAGCATAGCACTGAAGGCCAAACGCTATATTGGCCACAACCCGGCCGGAGGTGCGATGGTGATCGCTCTTCTCATCTCGATCTCTGGCATCGCCGCAACCGGATACATGATGACGACCGACGCCTATTGGGGTGTCGCGTGGGTGGAGGAGGCGCACGAACTGCTGGCGAGCCTGACTCTTGGTCTTATTGGTTTGCACGTCGCAGGCGTTGTGCTCGCCACCATCGAGCATAAGGAAAATCTGGTCCGCGCGATGATCACAGGCCGCAAGCGTGCCGAATGATCGCCTGTACGACCATAGTGCCCGACAGCGGCGAACAACCGCTTTCGGGCACGTCCCCGCTCGAGGGCATAATTGCGAGCATCGATCCAGAGCGATCAACCCTGGAGCATAGGTCGCCGAACTTCCGAGCAGAGGAGCCGCAATGGCTTCGAGTGCGGGCGATAGGACCAGCATTGTCGCGGTCAGAAGTGCGGCAACGACGGCGTTTAGAGCATTTCCCTTTCATGCTGGATCGTATCCGCATGAGTTGAAGTAGTTTCTGCATTCTTTTGGCGCGACGA
>NZ_JBYTEC010000021.1:0-66840 GCF_058792075.1 Ensifer sp. EB106-03-01-XG145
ATCGAGAGCCGCGCCGTCGACATCCTGCAGCCGGATCTCTGCGGCTGCGGTGGGTTCTCCGAGATGGCGAAGATTGCAAGTCTTGCGACGTTGCATGGCGTTCGCATCGTGCCGCATGTCTGGGGTACCGGCGTGCATCTTGCCGCTGCGCTACAGTTCATGGCGGCGATGACGCCAGATCCGGTGCGGGTGAACCCGATCGAGCCGATCATGGAGTTCGACCGGACGGAGAATCCCTTCCGCCAGGCGGTGCTGAAGACGCCGATCGAAGCCGTGAATGGTGTCGTTGCCATCCCCGACTCGCCCGGCCTCGGCATCGAGATCGATCGCGGTGCGCTCGCCCAGTTCAAGATGCCCGAGGCTTGAGATGATCGAGCGCACCCTCTCCGGCTGTCCTCCTGAACCCCGTCTGCCGAAGGGCACGGTCGATGCCCAAATGCACATGTATCTGCCGGGGTTTCCGTCGCTTCCCGGCGGTCCGCCTTTACCGGCTGAACCGTTGCCAGACGTCACGGCCTATCGCGGGGTCATGGATTGGCTCGGTATCGACAGGGTGATCATCACCCAGGGCAATGCCCACCAGCGGGACAACGCCAACACGCTTGCCTGTGTCGGCGCAATGGGCGCCGCCGCGCGGGCCGTCGTCGTCATCGACGAAACCACGTCCGATGCGGACATGCACGCGCTGAGCGCATCCGGCGCCGTCGGCGCACGCATCATGGATCTGCCCGGTGGCGCGGTGGGGCTCGATGCACTGGAAGCGGTCGACGCGCGTGCACATGCGGCGGATTGGATGATCGCCGTGCAGTTCGATGGCAATAGGATTCTCGACCACCTGCCGCGGCTGGAGCGCATCCGTTCACGCTGGGTGCTCGATCACCACGGCAAGTTCTTCGCCGGCGTCGACCCGGATGGGCCGGAGATTGCAGCACTTCTGAAGCTGATCGATCGGGGCAATGTCTGGTTCAAGTTCGCGGGGGTCTACGAGAGTTCGCGAGCGGAATGGCCCTACGAGGACGTGGCCGCCTTTTCGCGCAGGATCGCAGACCATGCCCCGGAACGCATCATCTGGGGCTCGAACTGGCCGCACAACATGATCCGGAAAACGGAAGACTATCCCGATGACGCGCGGCTTGCCGAACTGGTGCTCGGCTGGCTTGCCGACGACCGGGCAAAGCATCTGGCCCTCGTTGAGAACCCGGAACACCTGTTCAAGCTGCCGGCCTTCGCGGCGGCGTGACTTCGACCCGCGGCCGGAGCCGGGAGGCTCCCTGTCGGGCCCAAGGACATGAGATTTCGCATGCCGGCCCGGACGGGCAGCAACTCGGCCTTGGGAGAGGCCGAAGCACAATTAGTGGAGGAGGAAACGATGAAGAAAATTGCAGGCATGCTTTGCGTCGCAATGGGGCTGGCGTTTGCCGGCACAGCGGCGCAGGCGCAGGAAATCACCTTGCGTTCGGCGGACATCCACCCGGACGGCTATCCGACGGTTGAGGCCGTGAAGTACATGGGGCAGCTGCTGTCCGAGCGCAGCAACGGCCGGATCAAGATCGAGGTCATGAACAACGGCGTGCTCGGTGGCGAGAAGGACACGATCGAGCAGACCCGCTTCGGCGTCATCGACATGAACCGGGTCAATGCGGCGCCCTTCAACAACCTCGTCAAGGAGACGATGGTCCTTGGCATGCCATTCCTGTTCCGCTCGACCGAGCACATGCACAAGACGGTCGACGGCCCGATCGGCGAGGAGGTTCTCGCCGCTTTCGAGCCGCACGGTCTGATCGGTCTCGCCTTCTACGATTCCGGCGCCCGTTCCTTCTACACGACCAAAAAGCCGATCGAGAAACTGGCCGATCTCAAGGGGCTGAAGATCCGCGTGCAGCAGTCCGACCTCTGGATCGCGATGATGCAGGCCTTCGGCGCCAACCCGACGCCGATGCCGATGGGCGAGGTCTATTCGTCGCTTGAAACCGGTGTCGTCGACGGTGCCGAGAACAATTGGCCGTCCTACGAGTCCGCCCGTCATTTCGAGGTGGCCAAGAACTACTCGCTCACCGAACATTCTCTCAATCCGGAAATCCTGGTGATCTCCAAGATGAGCTGGGACAAGCTCTCCGCCGATGACCAGGGCCTGATCCGCCAGGCGGCAAAGGATTCCGTCGGCAAGATGCGCGAATTGTGGAGCGCGCGCGAAAAAGTCTCGGAAGAGAAGGTTCGCGCCGCCGCTGCAAACGTCATCAAGGTCAACAAGGAAGAGTTCGCCGCCGCCATGGGGCCGGTCTACGACCAGTTCGTCAGCGACCCGAAGCTCAAGGACCTTCTCGAGCGGGTGAAGGCGGTCAAGTGACAGCAGACGGCGGGCCGGCTCCGAGAATGGAGCCGGCTTTCGCAACTGTCCATTGATCGCTTTTGCGGAGGAGGAAGAGACATGCGTCGTTTCATGCGGGCGATGCGCCCGGTTCTCGGAGCGCTAAGCCGCGCGTCGCTCTATATCGCCGGCACCGGCATGGTCGCTATGACGTTGATCGTCGGCTGGCAGGTCTTTGCCCGCTACGTCTTGAACGACTCGCCAAGCTGGTCTGAACCCTTGGCCCTTCATCTCATGGCCTGGTTCATCATGCTCGGTGCCGCCGTCGGCGTGCGCGAAAGTGTGCATCTCGGGCTCGATGTCATCCGTCATGTGATGAAGCCTTCAGTGCAAATGGCCATGGACCTGATGAGCCTTGGCCTGATCGTCATCTTCGGCGCTTCCATGGCCTATTACGGCCTGCTGCTTTGCGTCGGCACTTGGACGGCCACCATTCCCGTTCTCGGCTGGCCGGGAGGGGTCGACTTTTTTCCGCTCATTGTCGGCGGTGTGATGATTGCCCTGTTTGCCGCCGAGCGTTTGATCGATCTGGTTCTGGGTGTCGATGTCGCCGCAGATGTCGTCGTGCAGGAGATGGCCTGAATGGCTTACACTATCCTCTTCGGGGTCTTCACCCTCTTGATGTTCATCGGCACGCCGATCGCGTTTTGCCTCGGCATCGCCTCCTTCGCCACCGTTCTCTATCTCGGCCTGCCGCCGGTGGTGGTGTTCCAGCAGTTGAATTCCGGCATGAACATCTTCGCCATGATGGCGATCCCGTTCTTCATCTTTGCCGGCGACCTCATGGTGCGCGGTGGCATTGCCAACCGGCTGATCCAGTTTGCCGCCGGCCTCGTCGGGCACCTTCGCGGTGGTCTCGGCCAGGTCAACATCGTCGCTTCGACACTCTTCGGCGGCATCTCCGGCTCGGCAGTGGCGGATGCCTCGGCGGTCGGCGGCCTGATGATCCCGCAAATGGCAAAGCGCGGCTATGACCGCGACTATGCCGTCAACGTCACGGTCAATGCGGCGATCATCGCGCTGATGGTGCCGCCGTCGCACAACATGATCCTTTATTCGATCGCGGCGGGCGGCAATGTCTCCGTCGCCGATCTCTTTACCGCCGGCATCATTCCCGGCCTGCTGCTTGCGCTTTCGCTGATGGTGACGGCCTATATCGTTGCAAGGCGCAGAGGCTATCCGGCCGAGCCGTTTCCGGGATTTTCCAAGGTCTTCTATTACCTGCTCGCCTCATTCCCCGGTATCGTGCTGATCGGAATCATTTTCGGCGGCGTACGCTCCGGCGTCTTCACCGCCACCGAGAGCTCTTGCATCGCCGTGCTCTATGCTTTCCTCGTCGCCATGCTGGTTTACCGCGAGCTGGATTGGACGGGTTTCGTCGAGGCGGTGATGGGGGCGGTGCGCACCACCGCCATGGTGCTTCTGGTCATCGGCATGGCGGCGTCCTTCGGCTGGCTGATGGCGTTCCTGCAGGTGCAGGCGCTGATGATCAGCGCGATCAGCGCGATCTCGGAAAACCCGATTATCGTGCTGCTTGTCATCAACATCATCCTGCTGTTCCTTGGCACCTTCATGGACATGGCGCCGATGGTGATCATCTGCACGCCGGTGCTCCTGCCGGTGGTGAAGGCCTTCGGCATCGATCCGGTGCATTTCGGCGTGGTGATGATCCTCAACGCCGGCATCGGGCTCAACACGCCACCGGTCGGCACGGTGCTGTTCGTCGGCTGTGCCGTTGGCGGGATTTCCATTCGCGAGGCGATGCGCACCATCTGGCCGTTCTTCGGCGCCAGCATCGCGGTGCTGATGGCGGTCACCTACATCCCGGCCCTGTCGCTCTGGCTGCCGTCGGTCTTCAAGTGAGTTGACGGTCTCGATGCTTTCGGGCTCGGCATCACTGCCGGCCCGGTCTACCCCCGCGATGGGTCGGCTATTCGTTCCGGTTCGCAGCGATGCACTGGCGTTCCAAGCGTTTCAGAAAAACGCCGATCTCCTTTGCCGCCTGCAGATCGCCCTTCCGTTCGGCGACAACGCGACCTTCGCGCCAGACCTGGATCGCCTCTTCGAACCGGGCGAGCTTGTGCAAGATGGCACCGCGCAGTTTCCACGCTGCCGAATAGTCCGGGTCGAAGGCGATTGCCCGCTCGACATGGGCAAGTGCGGTTTCGAGATCCGCCTCCTGAAGGCAGATGCTGCCGAGCGTGAAGCGCAGCAGGGCGTCATCCTTGCCGTCTTGTAAGAGCTTTTCGAGCACTTGCCGCATTGCTGGCGTTCCTCCTACACGATCGCCGATTCAGGCCGCAGGCTTGGTTGGGGCGAGGACCGCATGTCCGTTGCCCGGCGGCGCCGGCAACGATCTCGCCCTGTCGAGAGACTGATATCGCCGGCGGCTCCAGATCAAGGGGTCGGCATGGGTGGAAGTCTCGGTTGCGACAATTGTTCCGACGAACAGCGTGTGGTCCCCGACCTGCATCGACGCGCTGAGCACGCAGTCGAGCGCAGCGGCGGCCCCGAGAAGCCTTGGTCGTCCGCTCGGCCAGTCGGCCCAGATGCCGACGAGGTAACGCTTGGACGCTTCGATCTTGCCGGCGAAGGCATCCGCGATCAGTTCCTGCCCCTCAGCCAGCATGGCCAGCGAGAACCCCTCTTCAGCGGCGATCAATGTGGCGAGCGGACTGTCCGTCTTGATCGAAATGACGATTGATGGCGGGTTGGCGGAGAGCGAGAAAGTGGCGGTCACGGTCCGGCCGAGACTATCGGCGCCCCTACCGGAGCTTGCCACGCAGACGGTAGCGGCGAGATGCGACAGGGTGTCGGCGAACTCCGGTTTCGACACGGCCAGGTCGGCGTGGGCGTCGATATCGACGGAGAGCGAATATGTCTGGCGCATGGGTCTTGTTCCAACTGAGGTAGCCCGTGGCGGCGGGGAGACGCCACGGGGTTTGCGAACGCCCAGGTGCAGGCGGGGGCGAGAGGGCCGTCGCAAATTCTCTGACCATCCGATCCGCGAGCCGGTTCCGGCTCGCGGTGCTCATCGGCTGGTCAGGCGGACTTCAATTCCGCTTCGGCAAACTCGTAGTTGGCGAGCTTGTCGAGGAAGTTCGAGGTGTAGTCCGGCCGGCGGTTGCGGTAGTCGATGTAATAGGCGTGTTCCCAGACGTCGAGGCCGAGCAGAGCCTTGCCTTCGTTGGTGGCGACCGGATTGGTGCCGTTGGCCGTCTTCGTCACCTTGAGCTTGCCGTCAGGGCCGAGTACGAGCCAGGCCCAGCCGGAGCCGAACTGGCCGGTGGCGGCGGCCTTGAAGGCATCCTTGAAGCCTTGAACGCTGCCGAAGTCTTCGGTGATCTTCTTTTCGAGCGCGCCTGGGATCTGGCCACCCTGAGGCGAAAGGTTTTTCCAGAAGAGGATATGGTTCCAGTGTTGGCCGGCATTGTTGAAGACCGGCGCCAGTTCCGCCTTGCCGTGGCTGAGTCGAATGATCTCCTCGAGCGACAGGCCGGCAAGCGATGCGTCCTTCTCGACGAAGCCGTTCAGCGCCGTGACATAGGCCTGGTGGTGCTTGCCGTGGTGGAATTCGATCGTCTCGGCGCTCATGCCGTTTTCAGCGAGTGCTGCGGGTGCATAGGGAAGGGCGGGAAGTTCGAAGGCCATGATCAATTCCTTTGCGGGGGGGACACTCTCGACGGATCACTTGTCTGCGAATGGATGAGAGTGTATTTAGCAAGACAATTCTTTGTAAATCTGCGTGCAGGAATATGTCAAGCGATCACTTGTTAAATCCGGAGCAAAGCAGCGGCCGCACGCCGGGAGAGCGCATCATGCTGGCGCTCAAGCTGTATGGCCCGCAAACGGCGACGGCACTCGGCAAGCGTCTGACGATTACCGGTGAGGCCGTACGGCAACAGCTGGTTCGCCTCGCCGAAGATGGTCTCGTCCTGTCCTGGTCGGAGGCGAAAGGCGTCGGCCGTCCATCGCAGTTCTGGGGGCTGACCGCGCTTGGCCACGCTGAGTTTCCCGATACGCATGCGGAACTGACCGTCCAGTTGTTGAGGACGATCCGGCAGACGCTCGGCGAGGTGGCGATCGATCGGCTGATCGCGGCACGGGAGAACGAGACGCGGGAGAACTACAGCGCGGCGATGAGTGACAAGGAGAGCCTGCGCGAGCGGGTGGACGAACTAGTGCGGTTGCGATCTCAGGAAGGCTATATGGCGGCTTACGAGGATCCCGGTGACGGCACGCTGCTGTTTGTCGAGAACCATTGTCCGATCTGCGCCGCTGCGACGAGCTGCCAGGGCTTCTGCCGGGCGGAGTTGAGCGTGTTCCGTGCAGTGCTTGGCCCCGGGGTCGAGGTCGAGCGCGCCGAGCACATCCTCGCCGGCGCCCGCCGCTGCGCCTATGTCGTCAGGATGGTCGATCAAGCCGCCTGATCTGCCTTGGTAAAGGCGTGGCGCCGCGCCCGGTTGAATACGAGCGCGGCGCCGGTGCTCATCCTGTCAGCGCGCGCCCATGCGCAGCGCACCGTCAAGGCGGATGACTTCGCCGTTCAGCATGCGGTTCTCGCAGATGTGCTGCACGAGGGCCGCAAATTCATCCGGTTTACCGAGGCGCTGCGGGAAGGGCACGCTCTTGCCGAGCGAATCCTGCACTTCCTGCGGCATGCCGGCCATCATCGGCGTTTCGAAGATGCCCGGAGCAATGGCGACGACACGGATGCCATAGCGCGCGAGTTCACGGGCGACCGGCAACGTCATCGCGACGACGCCGCCCTTGGACGCCGCATAGGCGGCCTGGCCGATCTGGCCGTCGAACGCGGCAACCGATGCGGTGTTGACGATCACGCCTCGTTCGCCGTCCTCACCGGGCTCCTCCCGCTGGATCGCCTCGGAGGCAAGCCGCAGCATGTTGAAGGTGCCGATCAGGTTGATGCCGACCGCGCGCGAAAAGCTTTCGAGGCGATGCGGGCCGTCGCGGCCGAGCACCTTTTCACCCGGCGCGATACCGGCGCAGTTCACCAGTCCATGGAGATGGCCGAAGCGATCCAGTGCCGCTGCAACGGCGGCGGCGCCATCCGCTTCGTTGGTGACATCCGTCTTCTGGAAGAGGGCGTTGCTGCCAAGTTCCTCGGCCATCTTCTGGCCGGCCTCGGCGTTGACGTCGGCAAGAACCACACGGGCACCCTCGCCATGCAGTCGCCGCGCGACGGCTGCGCCGAGGCCCGAACCGCCACCGGTCACGATAAAGACTTTTCCATCGATCAGCATCTGAGGCTCCTCCCGTACCGGATCGTGTCGTTCGTGCATGTTTCCTTTAATCGTGCCCGATCAAAGGGCAAAAACATGCAGCACGTCAAAGTGCTACAGCGACCTTAGCGCGCCTAACGAGACGCGCGGCGCTGCAGGACATGGACATAGCCTTGCTGAGGCATGAAGCCAAGGGTGGCGGGTGCGGCGATGCGTCCATTCCCGGTCCGCGTCACCGCCTCCTTTCCGCAAACCGCTTTAGAAGTCCGCCACCAGGTGCGGTTCGCGCTCGGGTCCAAAGCGGGGTTGGACGCCGAGGAAGGAACCGGCGCGACTGATGATCTCCCGGACGACGGGCGCCGCTGTGTGCGCTGCCTGACGGCCGCCTCTCTCGCCCGTCAGCGGTGCATCGACGATCGAAAGGACGATGTAGCGTGGGTTATCCATGGGAAAGCCCGCTAGAAAGGCATTGAAATTGAGGTTTGTGGCGTATCGGCCATTGATGACCTTGTCCGCCGTGCCCGTCTTTCCTCCGACATGGAAGCCGGGCACCTGGGCGTGGCGGCCGGAGCCCAGTTGGCCGTTGCGGTTGTAAAGGTAGCGCATGTCGGCGCTCGTCGTCGGCTGCAGGACTTGCTGAGCCTGTGCCTTCGCCGTCTCGGAGGATCGCGGAAGGAACGTCGGAGAGATCAGGGTGCCGCCGTTCAGCAGAGCGGCCGCGGCGACCGCGGTTTGCAGCGGCGTCGTCGCAACGCCGTGTCCGAAGGATATGGTCACCGAATTGATCTTCTTCCAGCTCCGGGGCTGCGTGGGCGTTGCCACGCCCGGCAGCTCGGTCTCCATCCTGGAAAGGAGCCCAAGCCTGGTGAGAAAGGCCTGATGTCCCTCGATGCCAACCAGATCGGCGACCGCGGCGGTTCCGATATTGGATGAATACTGAAAGACCTCGGGAATGGTGAGGGGGCGATACTTGCCGCGAAAATCCTTGATGGTGAAGCCGCCCATGCGGATGGGGCGCGACGCACCGACCACGGAGTTGAGGCTGATCTTGCCGGCGTCCAGTCCCATTGCCAGGGTGAAGCTTTTGAACGTCGAGCCCATCTCGAACGTCGCATTGCTCATCCGGTTGAACCAGCCCTTTTCGTATTCCTTGTCGATATTGCCATCCGGTAGCGTGCGCGAAGGCTGGTTCGGATCGTAGTCGGGCACCGAAGCCATCGCGATGACTTCTCCGGTGTCCACATCTAAGACCACGGCACCGGCGGCTTCCGCCTGGTAATCGATCATGGCGCGCGCAACCGCTTCCCGAACGATGCTCTGAACGCGAAGGTCGATCGAGAGCTTGACCGGCTCGAGCGGGGTGTTGCCGGTCAATCCCGCCGCCCGGAGATCGGCAAGTCCTTGCTGATCGATGTAGCGCTCCATGCCCTGCAGGCCCTGATTGTCGACGTTGACATGCCCGAGGATATGCGAGGCCGTCGATCCGCCCGGATAAAAGCGCCGCTTTTCCGGCCGGAAGCCGATGCCGGGAATGCCGAGTGTCAATATGTCCGCCTGCTGTCGCGGCGTGAGTTGTCGCCGCAACCACTGGAAGGCGGTGCCGGATCGAAGCTTCCGGTGCGTATCGCGCCAATCGAGATTGGGAATGACGGTCGCGAGCTTCTCGACGACTTCGTCCGCATCGACGATCTTTCGCGGCTCGGCATAGAGCGACACCATGTTGACGTCGGTCGCCAGCAGTTCCCCATGCCGATCGACGATGTCAGGGCGGGAGGCCACAGCGTGGCTGGTGTCGTTGATCCACGCCGTCTCGACAGGTCTTTCCAGTCCGTACTGGACCAGTCGCCCCATGATCACCAGAAAGATCAGGGCAAAGCCGGCGATGATGATGCCAAGCCGTTGCCTTGCCTGCGTTCTCCGGCCCAAGGTGATGCCGACGACCGCTCCGCTTTTGCCACTGACGTTTCGTTTCAGGGAAAAATGTGCCCGGCTTTTCAGCCGGACGGCGAGAGAGATCAATGTCATTCCGAACGCATCCAGATCTAAGCCACCCGAAGCCATGGGATCGGTCTGCCAGCCGGCACACCGAACAAGGCTCTCGGACGCGAATTAAAAGAGGATAGGCTTTGCCTGTGTGGCTAAAATTGTTCGGTATGTCCTAACAACCTATTAACTCTTGCGCGTTCTGGTTGTTGATCCACAGGCAATCGACGGAGAACCGCGTGGAGACCGGGTCAACGCCGGAAGAAAAGGGCCTCCGCGTCTCTCCGGCGCGGAATGCGCGACGTTGAAACTAGCGCTGCGCGATCGGCGAAATATCGATAATCCTGATGCCGACGGCGTTACTGGATTCGTCATAGACGATTTCCCCTCGGCCGATGACCATGCCGTTGACCTTGAGTTCGACCGGATCGCCGAAATCGCGGTCGAGATGGATCGTATCATCAGGGTGGAGTTTTGAAATCTGAGAGACCGTCAGCCTGGCGCGGCCGATGACCGCCTCGATCGCCAGGGGGATGCCCTGGACCGCCCGTTCGCTCATCACCGAGCGGCTCTCGAGCTCAGGTCTCTCATGGAGCTCGACCAACTCATCCTGTAGCTTCTTGTTAATCATTCTGCACCATCCAAAGCACTGATTCACGACTCTTTAACAAAGAGTTGCGCCAGTTCGCCCTGGGTGGCAACCGTGGCTAAATGGGGGTTCTTCCTGCCTTGCAAGGGAGCGTTAACAAACAGTTAACATCCACAACGCGCGCCCGGCAGAAGGCCTCAAAGCGTCACCGCGTTCCAGTTTCCGTCCCGTTTTTGGAAACCGATCATACGACGGCCGTTCGGCAACTTGTCACCGAGTCGCACGACATAGACGTAGCCCTCGTACACCATCAGACCCTGATCACCGTTGCTGTAGAGGATCTCGAAGCTCGGCTGGTTCGGGGAAGCGCCTGCACCTGTCGGAGCCCCTGACGGATCGATCGCCGCCACTTCCGAGGGGACGTTTTGGGGACCAACGAGATAGTATAGCGACGACGCAAGGGCGGCGGCGCAGAGGAGGGCGCCGACCAGCGACGGCACCAGGCGCAGCTTGAAACGTTTTGGCGTCGGCTGAGGTGTTGCAACACTCAAGTTCGTTTTCCCGATTCGATCAAATACTGCCATCGGAACCGTTCTCGCGCGGCACTACCCGGCAGCCGTTACAGACAATGCTGTTGGTGGGCGGCCGGGTTTGCGTTGCGGAAGCCGTTCTCTGCTCTAATCCAAAGAGGTCACGACCTCTCAGAATCAACAGCATGCCCATTCGTCGATATCAGGGACATATGGTCCTGGTCGTTTCCACACCTTTTGAGTGTCTGCAACATCTGCCCCACTTCGCCTTCAAGTAGGGCCGATACGGTGCCTTGCTAGGGGATATGTCGACCCGCCGCCTCTAGGCTGCTTCGCGCTTGCCGGTTTGGAGGAGCCGCAGCCATGGGGTCAGGTGGAAGACGCTCATGAAGATGTACATCACGGTCATCCCGCCGATCTGCAGTCCCTGCTCGCCGGCGCATAACATCTGTCCGACGTCGGCGCCCCATGCGCCGGTCGAAATCGCCATGAGCGCGAAGGTCGGCGCCGCCGCGAGGGCGAGCCCATCGGCCGCCCTCCGTGCTGCCGTCCGGTGGACCTCCCGCGCGCTCGCAGAGAGGCTCGCGCTCATCGCACCGAGCCCGCGTCCTGGTTTCGCATCGCTGCCTCGCCGGCGTCCGAGACCTCGACCCAGCGCCGATCGGGTGCGGCGCCTTCGACATAGCTGTCGTTCCAGTTCCACCACTTGTAGGTCGGCGTCTGGGGATAGCCTTCGGGAGAGTCTTCCCAGATCTCCTGTCGGCCGAGCGGCGTGATGTCGAGATAATTCCAGGTGCCGCCCATCTGCTCATCACCGCGGTTGTTGATGAAGTAGGTACGAAACAGCCGATCGCCGTCGCGGAAAAACACGTTGTGGCCGTGCCACTCGTCGACGCCGAAATCGAGGTCGAAGCTGTCGGTGATGGTGTACCACGGCATCGTCCAGCCCATGCGCGCCTTCAGCCTGGCAATATCCGCCTGCGGCGCCCGCGAAGCGAAGACCAGAGTGGTTTCACGGGCGTTGAGATGGGCAAGGTGGGCAACCTGGTCGGCGACCATGGAGCAGCCGCGGCAGGCGTGCTCGGGCCAGCCATAGACGCCCGGCTCGTAGAAGGCGCGGTAGACGATCAACTGATGCCGGCCGGCAAAGAGGTCAAGCAAGCTTTCCTTGCCCTCGGGGCCCTCGAAGACATATTCCTTCGTGACCGCCATCCACGGCATGCGCCGGCGCTCTGCAGCAAGCGCATCGCGAGCATGCGTGTGTGCCTTTTCCCTGACGAGCAGGTTCTGTCGCGCTTCTTCCCAGGCCTGTTGTGAGACCACCTGCGGCTTCTGCATGGTGGGCTGGTCGGTTGCATTCTCGACTGTCTTGGTCATGGCTTTCAATCTCCTCGTTTTAGACGAAGCCTGCGTCGCACGGGCGAGAGCGCCGGGATGCAGGTCATCGCGCCGTCATCGAGAGTAGTTTGGCACCGTGGATCAAATGGCGGGAGTAACAACTGTGACGGTATTCATTCGGGCGGCGCGATGGGGGCGTGTGGGCCGGCGACCTTTCCGTCCTAGAGCCCGGCCAGCCGGATCTCGCCGGCGAAGAAATCGGCAAAGGCCCTTACCTTCGGCAGCAGCAATCGATTGGTTGGATAGACGATATAGATGCCGCGCTCAGCAAGTTTGTGTTGCGGCAGGATCCGCACGAGCTTGCCTTGGGCGAGCAGCGGGTTGGCGATGAAGGATGGCAGGGCGCCGATACCGATGCCGGCCTGGATCATCTCACGCAGCATCAGGCTGTTGTCGACGACGAAGCGTGCCGGCAGTTCGATGCTCGCCGTGCCGTCGGGACCTTCCATGATCCAGCTTCCCGGCTGGTCGGCGAGCCGGTAGCTGAGGCAATCGTGATTCTTGAGCTCGCTCACGCTTGCCGGCGTACCCCTGGCCGACAGATAGGTGGGCGCGGCGCAGATGATTTGTTCGACCTCGCCGAGCCGCTTGGCAATCAGTGATGAATCCGCAAGTGCTGTGCGCGCGCGGATCGAGACATCGAACCCTTCCGAGACGACGTCGAGCACATGATCGTCGAGCGTCATGTCGACCTTCAACTGCGGATGCAGCGCCATGAAGCGGGCGAGCATCGGCGCAAGGACCGTCAGCCCGAAAGAGAGGGGGGGCGTTGATCCGCAGCCGGCCATTGATCTCTCCGGCCTCGCCCGATGTCGAACGCTCCAACTGGTCGAGTTCGTCGAGGAGCCTGCAGCACTCGGCGAAGTAACCACGCCCGGTCTCTGAGAGGCTCATGCGCCGGGTGGTGCGCAGAATGAGCACGGTGCCGAGACGTTGCTCGAGCTGCCGGATCTGCTTGCTGATCGACGCATTCGATTGTCTGAGCTCTTCGGCCGCCCTGTTGAAGCTTTGAAGCTCGACGACGCGCCGAAACGCCCGCATGGCCGCCAGCAGATCCATAATTTCTCCAGAGTAAAATATCTATTCTCCTTATCGCTGATTATTCGCAATGCCGCCAGCAATACGGTGAGCTCAGCTTCCTGATGTTCAGGCAATGCAGAAAAAGGAGTTCACCATGTTCAACACCGCAACGTTCAGCCGCACAGTGGCAGTCTCTCTCGTGGCCGGATTGCTGGGGAGCGCGGCCTTCGCGCAGGACGTCGGCAAGAGCCCCTGGGGGCCGAAGGACGAGATCGGGCGCCTCAACCTGATTACGCCCGCTTCGCGGGCTGCGATCCTGTCGCGCATCGAGGGTGCCAAGTCCTACGACCTCGCGGTGGAGTATTTCATCGGCATGCCAAGCTGGGAGGCGGCCGGCGACCCGCCATACCAGATGTGGATGACCCACACGCCGCACGGCACAACGGTTTCTGATCCGATGAAGGTCGGCAAGGAGATGAACCAGCACGTCAGTTACTCTGGCTCGGCCGTTTCGATGTACGCGCATATGGGCACGCATATCGATGCGCTGAACCACTTCGGCCTGAACGGCAAGATATGGAACGGTTATGCGGCAGCCGATCACCTCGGAGACCAAGGCTGGACCGTCACCGGCGCGGAGAAATTGCCGCCGATCGTTGCGCGCGGCATCCTGATCGATGTCGCGGCGGCGAAGGGCATGCAGATGCTGCCGGAGAACTACCGCATTACCCGCAACGACCTGCAGGAGGCGCTCGACAGCCAGGGCGTCAAGCTCCAGCAAGGCGACGTGGCGCTGATCCGCACGGGGCGCATGCAGCACTACGAAGACAAGTCCGCCTACATGAGCAACCCGCCCGGGCTGAGCATCGATGCGGCGAAGTTCCTGGTCGAAGATGGCGGCGCCATGGCCGTCGGTGCCGACAACCTGAGCTTCGAAGCGTTTCCGGCAGAAACCGAAAACAACTACATCCCGGTTCACACCTATCTGCTGGCCCAACAGGGCGCGCCGATCATCGAGCTCATCAATCTCGAAGAGTTGTCGAAGGACCGGATCTACGAGTTCGCCTTCGTCGGCGCATCCCTCAAGTTCCGCGGGGCCGATGCCGCACCGATCCGTCCTGTCGCCTTCCCGCTGCGTTAGCCTTTCCAGAATGCTCTTGCTTGAGAGGAAGAGCCAGCCGAATGATCAAACGACGAAGACGCCGCGGCAACTCCGCGGCGCCTTCGCTCTGTCATCGCGCGATCTGAAATCAGGCCCTGTCTCACCGATTGGTAAACGCCCGCGCGCTTTCTGCGGTGCCACTAATCGATGGCGGCGGGTATCTCTGTTTCGGCGCGGCCGCGCAGCGGCTTTTCCGGCATCAGATGGAACATCGCGAGCGACAGCACCATCGCCGCGGTGCAAGCGGCAAAAATATAGGCGAATGGCAGTGCCGAGGCGGTCGTGGCACTGATCGCCTGAATGGCTTCACCACCCAGCGGTAGGCCATTGCCGAGCGCGATCGCGCCGAGGATCGCGACACCAAGGGCGCCGCCGAGCGATCGCAGGAAGGTCAGGACGCCGGTTGCCACGCCGAGATGCGCCTGGTCGACGGCGTTTTGCACGGAAATGGTCGCGACCGGAAACGTCATGCCGGAGCCGAAGCCCGCGCCCGAGGTCAATAGCACCAGCACCGATAGGGTTGTTCGCCCGGCGAGAGCGGCGAGCGCCGCCAGGCAGAGGAAGCTGAGGATGCTGCCGACGAGTGCCATTCGCTTGTAGTGGACGAGGCGCGGTATCGTCCGCGCGCTGGTCGTTGCTCCGAACACGGTGCCAAGCAACAGGCCGAGCATGATCAGCCCCGAGCCACCGGCGGAGAGGCCATGGAACGATTGCGCGTAGACCGGGAGGTAGACTGAAAGGCCGACATTGGCGCCCTGCGCCAGAAACATCGCCAGGGTTCCATAACGCACGATCGGATTGCTGAGCACTTCGAGCGAAATCAGAGGCTCGGTCACGCGCCGAAGGCGCAAGGCGAACGCACCCCAGAGAAGCGCCGAACAGCCGAGCAAACCGGCGATCGCCGGCGAAAGCCATGCATAGCGGCTGCCGCCCCAATTCAGCGCCAGCAGCAGAAGCGCGGTCGCGACGACGAGCAATGTGGCGCCTGCTCCATCGATCCGGTGCGCCCTGGTTATAACAGGCAGTTTCTTCAACGGATTGCTGATGATCGCCAGGGCCGCAAGGCCGAGCGGGATGTTGATCCAGAAAATCAACGACCAATGGAGATGTTCGGCGAAGGTGCCGCCCAAAAGCGGCCCGGCGATGCTTGCTACGGCCCACGTTCCGGAAATCCAAGCGGCATAGCGTGCGCGCTCGCGTGGTGGGACGAGGTCGCCGATCACCGTTTGCGAGAGGGCGAAGAGACCGCCGCCACCCAGGCCCTGGACCGCGCGGCCGATGATCAGCGTCAGCATGTTCGGCGCCAGCGCGCTTATCAGCGATCCCGCAAGGAAGATGATCACGGCGGCGAAGATCGTCGGCCGTCGCCCGTGAATATCGGAGATCTTGCCATAAAGGGGAGCCATGGCCGTCGCGGTCAGGAGATAGGCCGTCACGACCCAGGGCAGATAGTCGCTGTGTCCGAGGGTCTTGCCGATCGTAGGCATGGCGGGTGCCACGATCGTCTGGTCGAGTGCGGCCAGAAGCATCGCGAGAAGGACTCCCCCGATGATGACGTTCTTCTCCGGCTCCGAGAGAGAGGCCGCCGTCGCGGTCGTTTCACTAGGGTGACGTATCTCATTCATGCGGGTGGCCCGATGCAGTCATTTCCACTTTGACGAGAGGCATTCAGAATGCTTGGGCGCGCGATAGTCAACCGTCCGAGTGACCGGGAGCTTCTCGCCGCCTGATGATCGGGGGAAGCAAAGCGGGGTCGACCGAGCCGCCTCGTGAGACGGATCTGGCGGGCGAGGCAGTCTGCGGGGCGACCGGGCTAGGCACTTCGGTGCCGTGCCATCAGCTTGGCCTGAAGCACGACCACGACGAGCAGGAAAGCGCCGCGGATGACCGATTGCCAGTAGGCGGAGAGCGAAATCCAGCCGAGACCGTTTTCGAAGTTCAGGATGACGGCCCTCGGTCACAAGTCAATGGTGAAAGCTGGATGGACGCGGCCATGGACCGCCTGAAAGGCTATAAGCAGGCGCTCGCTTCCGCCGACATCGCCTTCGACGAGACGCTTGTGCGCGATGGCGACTGGCTGCCACTACGCGGTTACGAGGCCGGGCTGGACCTGCTCTCCATGCCGAACCCGCCGATCTTTCGGTCATGGGCTACGACGACCAGGAACTGGCGCGCTACACCCATCCGCCGCTCTCGACGCTGGTGCTGCCGAACTACGAGATGGGACAGAGGGCCGCCGAGATCCTGATCGACATGGCGATCCACGGAAAACACATGCGTCCGATGACCATAAAGGTCGACGGGCCTTTGGTGGTTCGCGAAACCACCTCCGGCTGGCCCGCCCGGGCCGCGCAGGCAAAGCGATAGAGCGGCGCAACGCTTTCGGGAAACAGGATAGAGCGTCGTTAGTCGTCCGCTTCGTTGGCATAGGCGGCGATGTAGGCTTCCGTTAGCGCCTCTTCCAGCGGGCGACCCAATCGATAGGGAGAAAGCGTCTCGGGCCGCGCGACGCCGTGCGGCAAGCGCGAGCAGGGTTCGGGTGCGCCCAGAACGGTGTGCACGGGAAGGCGCTCCGCATAAACAGGCAGATCGTAGTCCTCCTCATCGTCGGCGATACCCTTGGCCCTGATCTTTGCTGAGGCCCGTTCGATTTCCATGACGATGACAGCGGTCGCCTTGATCTCTTGAGCAGTGCTCGGGCGCAGGGTCGCGGTGCGGTCCGGAAAGAGCCGGTCCACCATCATCGTCAGGGCACGCAGTTTCTCCTCCTGGTCCTCGACCAGGCGGGCCGTTCCGAAAGCCATGACCGAGCGGTAATCGGCCGAATGGTTGAAGCCGGAGCGGGCAAGCACGAGGCTGTCGAGGTGTGTGACGGTCAGGCAGGCCGGCTCGCCCGCCGACAGGTTGCGCAGCATGCGGCTGGCGCTGCTGCCGTGCCAGTAGAGGTGCCGCCCTTCACGCCAGAAGAGCGTCGGCGTGCAGAAGGGTTGGCCGTCGATGACATAGGCGACGTGGGCGAGTGCCGCCGCGTCGAGCAGCCTGTGCACCGTCTCGTGGTCGTAGAAACCACGGTCATGGCGGCGCTTGACGCGGTTGACCGTATCGACGGGGTAGGCGGGCGTGGAATGTTCGGTCACGGCTGGTTCCTTTCAGGCTTGCATCCTGAAGGTTCGCATGAGCAGACTGGTTTGAAATAGGTCCACTTTTGTAATCTTCATGCCAACCACTTCTCTTCCAAGACAGGGATCGGCCTTCCCGCCGATCGAACTTGATCGCTCGATCCGCAACCATGCGCTTCGGGTCCACAGTGGGTTGCGTGCCGCTATCGTCGACGGTTTGCTGGCGCCCGGCTCCCGTCTGCCGTCGAGCCGCGAGCTTTCCGCCCAACTTGGCATAGGCCGCAATATGATCGTTGCGGCCTATGAGCATCTCGCGAGCGACGGACTGATCGAGGCCCGCCACGGCTCGGGCACCTATGTCTCGTCCAGCCTGCCGACACCGCCATCCATTGCAACGGCACCGGATATCCCGCTGGCCTTTGGCGGCCGGCCGCCCTTCGCTCTCGGCCAGACCCATGTGGAGCCGGCTTTTCTTGCGCGGCTGGCTGCGGCCACCCGGCGTCATATCGCGGAAGCGAGCGTCGACGACCTTGCCTATGGCGACCCACGCGGCAGCTTGCATTTGCGCCGACAGATCGCAGACTTCCTGGCCGTCAACCGAGGCATCCGTTGCGATCCAGGCTGTGTGGTGATCGTCAGCGGCACCCAGCACGGGCTGAGGCTGTGCGTCGACGCACTGCTTGCGCCGGGAGATTGTGCCTGGGTCGAGGAGCCCGGCTATGGCGTGTCGCGCTCGACACTGATGACAGCAGGTGTGCGGCTTGTGCCGGTGCCGGTCGACGGGGCAGGGATCGATGTTGCAGCGGGTTTTGCACGAAACCCTGGCGCCAGGGCTGTCTATGTCACCCCTTCGCACCAGTTTCCGACCGGTGTGAAAATGGCGATGGACCGACGTGTGGCGCTGATCGATTGGGCTGACGCGACTGGCGTCTGGATCTTCGAGGACGACTACGACAGCGAGTTCCGCTATTCAGGTCCTCCGCTGACGGCACTGGCAGGGCTTGCGCCGGACCGCGTCGTCTATCTCGGGACCTTCGCCAAGACGCTGTTTCCGGGGTTGCGGCTGGGTTACGTGGTGGTGCCTCCAGGCGCATTGGGACGGGTGTTGGCGCGTCGCGCCGCCTTCGACCGGTTCATGCCGGTTTTCCTGCAGAACGCCGTGGCCGATCTCCTGGCGGATGGATCGGTCGCGTCCCATTTGCGCAAGAGCCAGAGGCGCTATCGTGTCGCCCGCGATCAACTGACTGAAATTGTCAACGCCACATCCCGGGGGACACTGTGCCCGGATGTCCCGGAACAGGGCCTTCACATGATCGTCCGGCCGCGCGACGGGCTCGCGCCGGGCCTGTCGCAATTGATCCGGGCGGAAGCGAAAATCGAAGCGGTGCTTCTGTCCGAAACCTTCATGGAGCGACGCGACGCCGAAGGCCTCATCCTCGGGTTCTCAGGATATGAAACCGGTGCGCTGCGGGCGGCAGCCACGCGCCTGGGAACCACCGCGCTCAAACTGGCCGACGGCTCTCGGTGGTGACCACCCCACGCGACACCTTCAAATGGTGGGCAACACGGTTCTTACGTGGTCCGCGAGTGCCTTCACCGCGGATGACGGGCGAAGTTCGGCAAATTCGAGCGCAATGCCGATCGTCGGGAGCTTCGGCAATCCGGCCGAAATGACGTGCAGGTCGGAGGGGACGGCGGTTCTCGTTAGAACACTGATCGCATGGCCGGATCGGGCAAATGCGATGAGACCGGCAAGGCTGTTGCTCGCAAAGGCGACGCGGTACCGACGATTGACGGCCTCCATCGCGTCGCAGGCTGCCCGGTAGTCGAGCGTCGTCGGGGCTGACAAGGCTAAGGGCAGGGAGACACGGTCGAGGATCTCCGGTTCTGCAGCCTTGCCGACCCACACGAAGTCTTCGGTGCGAATGGTCTCGCCGTTTGAAACATCGGCAATTGACACGAGCGCCAGATCGATTTGCCGCCGCAGCAACATTGGGCGCAGTTCCGTGGTCGGTGCGCAGACCATGCGCAATTCGACCTCCGGGTGCTGATCGAGAAAGCGCTCGATGATCCCTGGGAGAAAGGCGATTGAATAATCTTCCGGGCACCCCAGGGTCACGGAACCTTTGAGACCCTTGCCTTCCATCTCCGCCAAGATCTCATCGTGCCCGGCGAGAAGATGTTCGGCATGGGCCAGCAGCTTTTCACCGGCCGCGGTCAGCCGTACGCCGGATCCGGTGCGATGGAAGAGCGCCTGCTCGAGAAAGTCCTCCAGACGCTGCATCTGCATGCTGAGCGTCGATTGCGTTCGCCCGACCTGAAGGGAGGCAAGGCTGATTGAGCCCGCCCGCGCGATGACGGCGAAATTTCGAAGCAAGGCAAGATCGAGATTTCTCATGATATCAAAATATCCAATATCGGAGCGGAATACTATCAATTTGCATGAGGCCATAACTCCCACTAGCCATTGAGAACCGCCAACGAGGAGCAATCTGATGTCGCTGAATTCCGATCCTGCTTTCTGGGCCTCCGCCAACAAACATCTCACGCGCTATGGGCCCGGTTTCGAGGCGATCATCGTGGAACGCGCGGAGGGAAGCTTCGTCTATGATGCGGACGGTCGCGCCGTTCTGGACTTCACCTCCGGACAGATGAGCGGTGTTCTCGGCCATACTCACCCTGACATTGTTGCGACCGTCGACTGGCAAATGCGGACGGTCGCCCATCTCTTCAGCGGCATGCTGTCGCGGCCCGTCGTCGAGCTCGCCACGCGCCTTGCCGCGCTTGCGCCGGGGCTCGACCGGGTTCAGCTTCTGACAACGGGCGCTGAGTCGAACGAGGCGGCCATTCGCATGGCGAAGCTGGTGACCGGCGGCCACGAGGTCGTCGCCTTCGCGCAGAGCTGGCACGGAATGACGGGGGCCGCCGCCTCGGCGACCTACAGCGCCGGCCGAAAGGGATACGGTCCCGCCGCCGCCGGCTCGTTCGTGATCCCGGCGCCGAACGCCTACCGGCCGCGGTTCACCCACCCGGATGGGAGCAATGATTGGCAAACGGAGCTCGACGATGCCTTCTCGTTGATCGACCGGCAGTCGACGGGCAGCCTCGCGGCGTTCATCGCAGAACCGATCCTTTCGAGCGGAGGGATCCTCGAACTTCCGCCGGGCTACCTCGCCGCGCTCAAGCGCAAGTGCGAGGAACGGGGCATGCTGCTGATCCTCGATGAGGCCCAGACGGGCATCGGCCGGACTGGGCATATGTTCGCCTTCCAGCGTGACGGCGTGACGCCCGACATTCTCACCTTGTCGAAGACATTGGGCGCCGGGCTGCCGCTTGCCGCCGTCATGACGACGGCGGAGATCGAGCAAAGGGCCCATGAAAGGGGCTTCCTCTTCTATACCACCCACGTCTCGGATCCGCTGCCAGCGGCGGTCGGCGTAACGGTGCTCGACGTGGTCGAACGTGACGGCCTGGTCGAACAGGCGATCGCGCGCGGCGAGCTGCTGCGCAGGGGTCTCCTGTCGCTTCAACAAAGGTTCGAATGCGTCGGCGATATCAGGGGGCGCGGCCTTCTCCTTGGGCTCGAAGTTGTCGCTGATCGGCAGACGAAGGCTCCGGGCTTCGATCTGGGTGCCAGGGTCATGGAGGAGGCGATGCGGCGCGGTCTCAGCATGAACATCGTCAAGCTTCCCGGGATGGGCGGCGTCTTTCGCATCGCTCCGCCACTGACCGTTTCGGACGGAGAGATCGATCTCGGACTGGAGATCCTGTCGGCTTCCATCGACGCGGCCATGCGTGCCGGCTGAACGCGCTCGCGTGCAGATTTTCGTTTCATCCCAAGATACCGCCAACCCGCATCGGAAACCTGATGCGGGTTGGCCTGTCCCGTTGGCAGGTTGAAGCATAGCGCCAAAGCCATCATGGACGCGACCTTGCAGCCGATAGGGGCGGCGTCGTCATTCTGTTTTCGTCGACGTGGCGCGCATCGCCGTTAAATACGCGCCTGGCGGCTGGACCCGAACTCGCAGGAAACATAACTCCACGATTATGATTTTGGCCCCATATTTCATTTTTACATCACCGTTTGGCATGGCAAGTTGACGCCTATCAAATCAACGGGGTTTGTGAGGACGATGCGGGTTCGGGAGCGATCGGCGTCGCAGGGAGGAAACATGAAACGGATGATTCTGGCTGCGATCGCGGCTTTGGCAATGAGCGGCGCGGCCTATGCCGACACGATCAAGATCGGTGTTGTCGGTCCATTCTCCGGTCCGTTCGCGCTTCAGGGCAAGAACTTCAAGGCTGGCATCGATGCCTATATGTCGCTGAACGGCAGCAAGGTCGGCGACGACGATATCGAGATCATCTATCGCGACGTGCCGCAGGCCGATCCGGCCCAGGCGAAGGCGCTGGCACAGGAACTGGTGGTGAAAGAAGGCGTGCAATATCTCGCCGGCTTCTACTTCACGCCGGATGCCATGGCGGTAACGCCGCTCCTTACCCAGGCGAACGTGCCGCTCGTCATCATGAACGCGGCAACCTCGGCGATCGTCACGAAGAGCCCGCTCGTCGTGCGCACCTCGTTCACCACATGGCAGACCTCGACGCCGATCGCCAAGGTCGCGAAGGACGCCGGCGTTTCCAAGGTCATCTCGGTCGTCAGCGATTACGGCCCGGGCGTCGATGCCGAGAACGCCTTCAAGGCGGGCTTCGAAGCGGCCGGCGGTCAGGTGGTCGAGGCGATCCGCATGCCGCTCGCGACCAATGATTTCTCGCCGATCATGCAGCGCATCAAGGATTCGGGCGCCGAGGGCGTGTTCGCCTTCCTGCCGTCCGGTCCGACGACGCTCGGTTTCGTCAAGGCCTTCAAGGAGAACGGCCTGAAGGACGGCGGCATCAAGTTCTTCGCCCCCGGCGACCTGACACAGGAATCCGACCTGCCGGCACTCGGCGAGGCGGCGCTCGGCATCCAGACGACCTTCCATTACGCGGTTTCGCATGACTCGCCTGAGAACAAAGCCTTCGTCGAAGCAGCCGGCAAGGCGATCGGCAACCCGGCCGAACTCTCGTTCCCTTCGGTCGGTGCCTATGACGGCATGCATGTCATCTACAAGATGATCGAGGCGACCGGTGGCGAGCAGGATGCGGCCAAGGCAGTGGAGGCCGTAAAGGGTCTCTCCTGGACAAGCCCGCGCGGCCCCGTGACGATCGATCCGGAATCACGCCACATCACGCAAAACATCTACCTGCGCGAAGTCGCCAAGGCTGATGACGGCACCTACTACAACAAGGAAATCCAGACCTTCGAGAAGCAGGGCGACCCCGGTCTCGCTGCGCTGAAGTAGGCAGGTTGGGGCGGGCGCACAGCGCCCGCCGACACCGATGATGCGCTGATCGGCGGCGCCCATGAACGAAGCCATGTGCCCGCCCCGCGACGTCACAGTGCTGGCGCAGGAGTAGCGCTCCGCGCATATAATGCGCCCAGAATCCGGCGCAGCAAAAACTGGAAGAAAGGGCACGGATAGCCCCATGCAAACCGTCCTCAGCATTGCGATCGATGCCCTTGCCTATGGCATGGTGCTCTTCGTCATCTCCATCGGCCTTTCGGTGACCATGGGCCTGATGCGCGTGGTCAATCTTGCGCACGGCGCCTTTGCCATGATCGGTGGTTACATCGCCTCCTATGCGGCGCGCGATCTTGGCCTTGCCTATGGCTTTGCCGTGCTGCTTGCGATCTTCGGCACCATCGTCATTGCCGTGCCCATCGAACGACTGCTCTACCGGCGCATCTATGGCGCGCCGGAACTGACCCAGGTGCTGATGACCATCGGCATCACCTTCTGCATCATCGGCATCGCCAACTACGTCTTCGGCCCGACGTTGAAGACGGTGCCATTGCCGAGCGAATTGCAGGGATCGGTGGATCTCGGTTTCCGGGCGATCGCCACGCACCGCATCTTCGCAATCGTCTGCGGCCTCGCAGTTGCCGCCGGCCTCTGGTACGCGATCGAAAAGACCGCCTTTGGCGTGAAGCTGCGTGCCTCGGTCGACAATGCGGCGATGGCTGCCGCCCTCGGGGTGCGCACGGAGATCGTCTATGCCGTGAGCTTTGCGGTTGCCGTCGGGCTCGCCGCCTTCGGCGGCGTCGTCGGCGCCGAGTTGCTTCCGGTCGAGCCCTATTATGCGCTGCGCTACATGGTGACCTTCCTGGTCGTCGTCTCCGTCGGCGGTGCCGGGTCGATCCCGGGTGCGCTCGTCGCCTGCCTGCTGCTCGGCGCGATTGATACGACCGGTCGCTATCTCATGCCGGAATTCGGCGAGTTCTTCTTCTATCTGGCCGTGATCGCGATCATCTGCGTCTTTCCGCGCGGGCTCGCCGGGAGGGCCAAGGGATGACCATGACGACGACGAACGACATGATTGCGGCATCCCCAGCGCGCCGGCGTTTCGGCGGTGGAGACCTCATCGGCCTGGCGATCATCCTGCTGGTCGCGGTGATCGGCTATTTCCTCTTTCCCAACAATCTGGCGCTTCTGACCCGGATCATCGCCGCGGCACTTCTGGTGCTGTCGCTGGATCTCGTCACCGGCTATTGCGGCGTGGCGACACTCGGGCACGCTGCCCTCTTCGGCGCCGGCGCCTATGCAGCGGGCATTGCCTCGGCGCATTACAGCATCAACGATCCGCTTGCCATGCTGGCGTTCGGCATCGTGGCCGGTGCGGTTGCGGGGCTTATCTGCGGCGTCGTGATCCTGCGCGCCCACGGTCTTCCGCAATTGGTTTTGTCGATCGCGCTCATCCACCTTTTCCACGAGTTCGCCAACAAGGCATCGTCATGGACCGGCGGTAGCGACGGCCTTTCCGGGATCGCGCCGACTGCGCTCCTCGGACTCTATGAGTTCGACCTCTGGGGCCGCACGGCCTACGTCTTCGGCGTCGTGTTGCTCGCCATCGTCTTCGTGCTGTTGCGGCTGATCGTGCGTTCGCCCTTCGGCATGCTGTGTCGTGGCATCAAGGAAGATCCAGTCCGCATCCGCTCCATGGGCGCGTCGCCGAAGATCGCGCTGACGAAAATGTACGTGATATCCGGCGCCGTTGCCGGCGTCGGCGGGGCGCTGAACGCGATCTCAACCCAGGTCGTCGGCCTCGACAGCCTCTCCTTTACGATGTCGGCCGAGAGCCTTGTCATGCTGGTGCTCGGCGGCACCGGCTCCCTCTTCGGCGCGCTGACGGGCACGGTGGTCTTCATGTTCTTCGAGGATGTGGTCTCGGCCGCCAACCCCTTCCATTGGCTGACGATGGTGGGTGCGCTGCTGATCGCCGTCGTCTTGTTCGCGCCGAAGGGCCTCTACGGCACCGCGGCCGCCTTCGTTGCCCGCCGCCGGGAGGCCAAGTGATGCAGCCGATCTTCGAAGTCCGCAATTTGAAGCGCGCCTTCGGTGGCCTTGCGGTCACCAACGATGTCAGCCTCAGTATGGCGCCGGGAGACCGGGTGGCGCTGATCGGCCCGAACGGTGCCGGCAAGACGACGTTCGTCAATCTCGTTACCGGCAACCTTCGGCCTGACTCAGGCGAAGTGCGCATCGCCGGCGAGCCCGTGACCGGCGTCGACGCGATTGGCCGCGTTCGGCGCGGGCTTGTGCGCTCGTTCCAGGTGACGCGGCTTTTTGCCGACATGACGCCGGCCGAGCATGTTGCGCTTGCCGTGCTTCAGCGGAGCGGCCGCGCCGGTCGTCTCTTCGGCAATTTTCTCGGCATGTCCGATGTCATGGCCGAGGTTCAGGAACTTCTCGGCAAGCTCGGCCTCAAGGAACTGATGCACCGCAAGGTGAGCGAGATCGCCTATGGCCAGCAGCGACTGCTGGAGATAGCCGTCGCCCTGGCGCTGAAACCGAGGGTGCTGCTGCTCGACGAGCCAGCTGCCGGCGTGCCGCAAAGCGATACCGGCCGCATCGAGCAGGCGCTGGCCGATCTGCCTGCCGGCCTCGCCGTGCTGATGATCGAGCACGACATGGATCTCGTCTTCCGCTTTGCCAAGCGCGTGGTGGTGCTGGCTGCGGGCGCGATCATCTTCGACGGTTCGCCGTCGGAGGTCACCAAGGACCCGCGCGTCCGGGAAGCCTATCTGGGGAGCTATGCCAATGCCAGCCACGCCGCTTGAGGTGGAAAACCTGTCCGCGGGCTACGGCCCGACGCGCGTGCTCGAAGGCGTGTCCTTTGCCGTTCCGGCGGGCGCCCGCCTTGCCGTTCTTGGCCGCAATGGCATGGGCAAGACGACCCTGCTTGCGACCCTTGCCGGCCAGACGCGGCGCTATGACGGACGCATCCGCATGGGCGGTACCGATGTGACCGCGCTGCCGAGCGCCTCGCGCGCCATGCAAGGGCTTGGCTTCGTGCCGCAGGCGCGCTGCGTCTTCCCGACGCTGACCGTCGAGGAGAACCTGTTCGTCGGGCTCAAGAACCGTCCGAAGAGCGCCATCCAGGAAGCCTACGACATGTTTCCGCGGCTTCACGAGCGGCGAAGAAACCTCGGCAGCCAGCTTTCCGGCGGCGAGCAGCAGATGTTGTCGACGGCGCGTTCAATCCTCGGGCGGCCCTCGATCCTTCTGCTCGATGAACCGCTGGAGGGGCTGGCACCCGTCATCTGCGAGGAACTGATGAAGGCCTTTGCCGAACTGGCGAAGACCGGCGACATGACCATCCTGCTGGTCGAACAACGGATCCAGAGCGCCCTCGACTTTGCCGATCAGGTGATCGTGCTCGAGCGCGGGCGCATCGCCTGGAGTGGAACGCCGGAAGCGCTCGCCAGAGACCACGATGCCGTCGAACGGCTGCTGGGAGTGGGCGGCCTCCACTGAACCGGAAACGGCTTACTTCGGTCGTTAACGGACAACGAGACGGCTGCGCTCGCGCTCGTAGTAGCGTGCGAGCGGCGGCAGGGCATTCTTCAGTTGGTCGAAGACCGCATCATCCACCAGAAGCGCGCCATCATACTTGGCTTGCACGAAGGACCGGTGCCGCTCAAGCGCTTCCTTCTTAGCGCCGACAGTGACGGTGAAGACGGGCGATACGGTGCTGCGTCCCTTGACGGTAATCCGATCCAGTTCGGCGATAGGGAAGGTTTTTTCCACGAGACGCGCAGTTTCTTCGCCGAGGAGCAGCGAGATGCCGTAGTCCTTGGAAGCCCCTTCGAGACGCGATGCGAGATTGACCGCATCGCCGAGGGCGGAATAGTCGAAGCGCTGGTGCGAACCCATGTTGCCGACGACGCACTCGCCGGTGTTGATGCCGATGCCGATTCGCAGCGTTTGCGCGGGCCGCCGCTCCCGCTTCGCCTCAGCCTCCAATTCCTCGTTGACCCGCGCGAGCGCTGTAAGCATGTCGAGCGCTGCGCGCACCGCGTGAACCGCATGGTCGGGGTCGTCAAGCGGCGCATTCCAGAAGGCCATGAGGCAGTCGCCGATATATTTGTCGATGGTTCCGCCCTGTTTCAGCACCGCATCCGACAGCGGCGTCAGTAGGCGGTTGACGAGTGTCGTCAACCGCTCAGGATCGTCCTTCATCTCCTCAGCGATGGTGGTGAAGCCGCGGATGTCGCAGAAGAGGATCGAAAGCGTGCGGCGTTCGCCGCCGAGCTTCAGATGCGACGGGTCTTTCGCCAGTCGTTCGACAAGGGCGGGGGAAAGGTACTGCTGAAAGGCGCGGGTGATTTCATGGCGCCGTCGGCGCTCTTCGGCATAGTCAAGCCCGGCCTGGCCGGCGGCCACGGTCAGGAAGGCGAGCCCCGGGCCGAGCGGCGAGAGGAAGACATGCCCGAGGCGCATGGCCACATAACTTGCCAGCACAATAAGGCTCAGCGCGACAATGGTGGATCCGAGCGTGCGCCACCCCGTTGTTCTGAGCACCGCGAAGGCGGCGAGGATCGCCGCAAACGCGATCGCCGCGATCACAACGGGTCGTGGAGCCCGCTGGATGTAGAGTTCGTGCGCAAGGTTGTCGTAGATCGTCGCCTGCATCTCTACGCCGGAAACGAGCTTGTTCGAATGGACGGTATCGGACGTCGCGAATGCGTCCGCGCCCCCATCGGCAATCGACGGAGCGTTCTGCAAGCTGAGCCCGACGAGGACCACCCGATCGCGAAAGGTACCTTCCGGCAGGAAATTGGTGGGATCGAGCGCCTGGTAATAGGAGACGGTCGGATAGGTTCGCGCCGGTCCGAAGACCTGGATGAGGGCATCGGTCGGGGGAGGTTGCGTCCGCGTGCCGGCGATCCCGGCCAGAACGGCGGCAAAGCCGTCGGGATAGTCCGGGATGGAGCGTAGCGTGCCGTCGCCACCAAGGTTGACCGAGGCAATCCCGGTTCTTGCTCCCTTAGCGGTGAAGCGGGCAAGGGGCTCGGTGCGCACGAACTGGTCGGCCTGCGGCGCTTCCACCAGCGTCTGGTCGCCGGCAAGGACGACGCCGGTATCAAGAGCTTTTTCCAGCTCGTCGTCGTTCACCGGATCGGCCGACGGCTCGGCGAAAATGACGTCCATGCCGATCGCGCGGGCGCCGGCCTTGCGCAGCGCTTCGATGAGACGGGCGTGCAGCGCGCGTGGCCACGGCCACTGCCGGCCGATCTCGGCCATCGAGGGTTCGTCGATGGCGACGACGACGGGGCTGTTTTCGGGCAGTGGCGGTGTGCCGATGGTCGACAGATAGTCGAAGCTGCGCAATTCGTTGAGCAGCCAGGCATTGGACAAGGTCGCAAGCGAAAGCGCGATGCTGACGAAGGCGGCAAGACCCAGAAGCTTCAGCCGCCGCAACGCGAGGCGACGAGCATCCAACTGTCCGTATCGGCCGCCCGATGCCTGCACGGCGACGTACTCCTTGATCAGAACCGCACCTTGACTGTGCCCTTGAACGTCGGTCCCCAACCGGGGAGACCGCTTCTGAGCTCGAAGTCCTCGTCAAGCAGATTGAATGCCGCCAGGTCGACTTCGATCTGCTTGTCGAAGGGCTCCCATTGCAGCGATGCGTCGAGCGTCCAGAAGTCATCGAGCGTCACCCCGCCGGCCGGCCGTGAGCCGATGTAATTTGCGGCGATCGTTGCCTTCACGTTTGCGGTATTGACCCAGGTCAGCGCTACCTGGCCGGTGTTATCGGGTACGAACAGTAGCTCGTCCAACTGATTGACGGTGTTTTCCCTGACGTCGGCCTCCGTGTGGGCGGCCGCCAGGGAAAGGCCGAAACCGTGGCCGATTGCAAAGTTCGCGGTCGCCGCGACCCGGTCCAGCCCCACTTTGGCGTAGTCCAGATTGATGGGGGACAGCGGGACATTGAGCGACAGTTCGCGCACCTCCTGGTGCTGGTAGTCGAGCGCGGTGAAAAGCCAGTTGTTCCACTCCGCGTCCCAGCGGAACGCCAGAGTGTCGGCGTAACCTTCTGCACTGAAGCGAAGTTGGTTGGGCTGCAGGGCGACGATGCCGATCGGAGCGAGGGTGGCGACATCGAAGTTCAAGCCATCGCGCATGGCGGCGGCCCTCAACCAATGACCCTCCGCGGGCGCCCAGGCGATGCCGAGCTTCGGTTCGAGCCGGATGTTGCCGTCGTTGGCATCCTCGATGTAGCGGGCAAACAGCGCGCCTTCTGCCTTCAGGTCCGGCGTGATTTCGTAGATTGTATCGATATAGGCCTTGGCGACGGTCTGCGCCGCGGATGTCGAGACGGATCCGATGAAGGGGGTGTTGTTGCTGCCGACCGTCATCGCAAACGGATCGAAGATGTCGAACGAACTGTCGGAGCGAACAACGCCGCCTTCGATCCCGTAGCGCCAGGTGAAGTCGCCGTCTCCGTAGAGGTGATTGATGGCAGCGATATAGGTTTTCTGCTTTTCCTCGCTGCGGCTCGTTGCAAGGTCCGGTAGCCCGACGCGGGAGGCGCTGACCTTCTCGTTTTCCACGACATCCCGATCAGAAAAGAAAAGGGCGGCATTGGCGATGTTGCGGTAGCCGAAGGTGTGGCTCCAGGCGACGCCGGACAAAAGTCTATCGGCCTTGTCATCGAGGAGGTTGTCGAGGCTCGTGGTCGGATAGTCGAGGACACTCTTGTCGTCATCGAACTTGCCGTAATTGGCATAGGCGACGATCCGGTCGTCCGGTGTCGGCGAGGCGGTCAGATAGCCGTTGCCGCCGAGCAGGCGCGTTTCACGCTCGATCGCCAGACCCTGCCCGAAGTCGATGGTATCGCGCGGCTCCTCCCAATGGAGGTTGCCGTAGACACTGATCGGGAAGGGCGAGAAAGTGAGCCCGCGTAGTTCCGCCTCGCCGATCCAGCCGGTGTGATCGTTGTCGGCAATGATGCCGCCGCCAAGTGCTGCTTCAAAGAATGGCCGCTGGACGATATTGGCCGTGCGTTCGCGGCTTGCCAGCATATGCGGTTCGATCAGCAGACCCTGGAAGAAGGCGGAGAAGCTCTGCGGGTTGGCGGTGTTGACGACCGGGCTGCCGTCGAAATCATAGTCGTTGAACAGCGGATTGACGCTGCCGTGGATCGCCTGGTCGACATAGCTCGATCCCGTGAACGGATCGAAGACCACATCGCCGTAATATTGCCCCCAGACGTTCAGCCCCTGCAGACGAAAGGCGTCGTTGAGCGTCGAGCCGGCGTCCTGGTTGGCGCCAAGGGCTGCACTTTCGCCGCCGCGCGCCCGGGTTCGGCGCATCAATTCCTGGGCATATCGGATCGCCGCGTCGGAATCATATTCGTCGATCGCAATGGCGGTCCGCATCTGCATGATGACCGGATCGTTCGGATCAAGGCGATCGGCATTGTCGAGCGCTTGCGCGGCGGGGATGCGGTCGCCCTTTTCGTAGTAGGCGCCCGCCAGCAGCAATTGGGCGTTAGAGTAGGCGGGATTGGCGGTCGAACCGGCGAGCAGGTCGTTCAGGGCCTTGTCCAGATCGCCCGTCTGCATGTGGTAGCGCCCGCGTGCGACCAGAGTGATGTCGAAGGACGGGTCGGCGGCCAGGGCCGCGTCGATCTCAGCCTTCGCTTCCTTCATCCGGTTTTCGTCGAGATAGAGGATCGAGAGATTGGCGTGGGATACCGGGTCGCTGGGATCAAGTGCGATCGCCTGCTTGAAGGCCCTTTCTGCTGCGCGGTTGTCGCCCCTTTGTCCCTGAACCAGGCCAAGCGAGTTCCAGAGAGAGGAGGAGCCCGGAGCCGTCTTCAGTCCAGCCTCCAGGTCTGCCAGCGCGCCATCAAGGTCGTTTTCGTAATGGTAGCGGTAGTCGGAGCGGGCTTCGAGCGCAGTCGGGTCCGCAGGGTCGATGGCAAGCGCCTTCGCGATGCCATCGCGGACCTGTTCCCGGTCGTCGAGCAGCAGCGCAAAGCGCGCGCGGGCGGCCGGCAGGGTAGGATCATCGGGATATTGGCGCTCGGCTTGCTTGAGCGTTTCGATGGCGGCGCGGATATCGTCGCGGAAACCGTTGGTCCAGGCCTTGGCCATCGCGCCATAGGCACCGGTCGTACCCTGCGGCGGTGCCTCGACCCGATCCGGATTGGCAAGCGCCCGGGCGAAATAGCCACCATAGGCAGCGATGGAACGCCGCTTGGCATCAAGTCCGCGGGCCGAGTGTGCAAAAAGCTTTGCCGCATCGTCATAACGCTTCTCCGAGCCGGCGATCAGGGCATCGATGAGATCGGCGCGCGCCTGCTGTGTTGCGCCGAGCCGTCCGCGGCGCGCCTCGGCCAGAGCTGCCTGGGCCTTCTGGCGGCCGTCGAGTGTCAGGTAGATTTCAGAGAGCGTCAGCCAGTCTTCGACCGAGCGCGACTCGGGGCGCTTGCCCTCGATGCGTTCGCGTTCCCCACGCATGTCGGGCACGCGAAGCGGCGTCGCCGGCATCCAGACGAAGGAATCGCGCAGCGACAGATGGAAAAGCATCTGCTCGCGATCCTTCGGATTGACGACCACCACCTTGGACGGCGCCTTACCGATTGCCGCGACCGCGCCTTCGCCTTGGGCAACCGTGACGCTGCCTTGTGCGTTGCTGAGTTCGACGATGCCTTCGAGCACGATCAGCGAGGTCTTGCCGTCAGGGCCAACGGTCAATGTCCAATCGGTGCCGCGAATGGCGGCCGTTGCGGCCGGCGTATCGATTGCCAGGCCCTGTCCGCCGCGTTCCGCACGTGCCCAGATCGTGCCCGATTGCAGTTCGAGATTGGTGTCGCCATCCGCCCCCATGCGCTTGACGCGCAGGGCCGTGTTGCGGCCGAGCCGGATCTGCGTGTGGTCGGAAAAGAGAACCGCAAGCGCGCCGGTTGCGTTGGTGCGCAGCACGTCTCCGGACAGCAAATCCTGGGCGAGATCGACGAAGCGCCAGTTGGAGACATCGACGAAGCGAACTTCCTCACCGGATTTGCGGGCGATTACCGATCCGGCAACGGGCGGCGTCCGCTGAACCGGCTCAGCGAATGCCATGCTTGGACAGAGTATCGCTGCCGTAGCTAGCAGTACCCGAAGTCTTTGCCGCCCCATCTTTGTTCCCGTCTCCACCCCGCCATGGATTCAGTGAATTTCGACCAGGTCAAAGTCAATAGTGTTCGAATATTCTAAGTTGTTTTCCAAGCAATGTGTCTTATTCGGGAAACAGCTTCCGCAACCTATTCGCTCGGTTGCAGCATTTGGCCGCTGAATGACGAAGGGCGCCCATCGGGCGCCCCTCGAATTGCCGTGCGTGGCGAGAGATTCCTGCCCGTCCGGGAAGAATCAAACCGAAGCCTTCACCCGCTCCCAAGCATTCATCAGGTGACGGCCAAGAACCTCCGACAGCTTTGCCTTGTCACGGGCCTCGAGCGCGACGATCATCTCTTCATGTTCGGCAACGGCATCTGCCCATTTCTCCGGTCCCTCGTGGCCGATGAAGCGGATGCGCTTCAATCGCGTCTGCAGCACCGCATGCATGTCGGCCAAGGCGGCGTTTGCCGCGAGTTGGACGATGGCGGAATGGATCTGCTGGTTGAGCTTGTAATACTGCAGCCGGTCGCCGGCCTTGTAGCGCTGGACCATCTCGTCGTGCAGCGCACGCACTTCGGCAATGCCCGCGTCGCTTGCCGCCTCGCAGGCGAGCTTGCCGGCGAGCTCCTCCAGCGTCTGCAGGACCGTCAGCATGTCATGTACGTCCTTGGCGCTGAAGCGCTTGACGACGGCGCCCCGGCTCGGGACGAGCTCCACCAGTCCTTCGCTCGCCAGGTACTTGATGGCTTCGCGCAGTGGCGTGCGCGACACGCCCAGTTGTTCGCCGAGCTGGCCTTCGTGCAGGCGGGTGCCGGGCGATAGATCGCCCTCGATGATCATGTCGCGCAGGTGGCTGACCAACGTGTCGTGCAGGGCCGTGCGCCTGATCGGGCCAGGGCCGCCATCCGGCCGTCTCTCCAGAGATGTGATTTCGTTCATTGTTTTGCTTCTGCACCTGGCGACTGGGTGTCGACCGTCTGTTCCCGTTCGTGCCGATTGAATCAGCGCTGTCTCATTAAAGCATGGAGACCGCCTGTCCCATCGTCAACAGAAAATGCTGCATACAGAATACAAAAGACTTGATGCAGAATTTTGAATAACGTATGACAGCAACCGAAAGAATGAAGCGGAGGACATCTCACATGACGACCAACGGTGCTGCCGGTCACGGCGCGCGTCCTGTCATCGCGCTCGCCATGGGCGATCCGGCGGGTATCAGCCCGGAACTCACGGCAAAGCTTCTGGCGCTTGCCGATATCCGCGAAGCCGCACACATCATCACGATCGGTGATCGCAGGATCCTGGATGAAGGCGCCAAGGCTGCGGGCGTGAAGCTCGATCTCGAGCCGTCGACGCTTGAGGATCTGGAAAAGGCCGGCACGTCGCGCCACGTTTTCGTCGACCTCGCCCACCTTGATCCGGCAGATGTCGTGCGCGGCGAAGCGACGCTTGCGGGCGGAACCTTTGCTACCCGGAACTTCCGCGCCGCGCTCGAACTGGCGCATGCCGGCAAGGCCGACGCCGTCTGCTTCACGCCCTTCAACAAGAAGGCCATGCGCTTTGCCTATCCGGGCTATGACGACGAAATCCGTTTCGTTGCCGATGTTCTCTGCTTCACCGGCAAGGTTCGCGAGTTCAACGTCCTCGAGAAGGTCTGGAACGCGCGCGTCACCTCGCACATTCCACTCAAGGACGTGGCTGACAACCTCTCGGTCGACGGTATCATCGCCGAACTCGAGCTGACCCGGGCCTGCCTCAAGGAGGCGGGTTATGAAGAGGCGAAGATCGCGGTTGCCGGTCTCAACCCGCATGCCGGCGACGGCGGCAGCTTCGGCATGGAAGAGATCGACATCATCGAACCGGCGGTCGAAAAGGCGAAGGCACTCGGCTTCAACGTCGAGGGGCCGTTCCCGGCCGATACCGTTTTCGGTCGCGCTCTCAAGGAAGGCTACAACGCCGTCCTCACCATGTATCACGACCAGGGCCAGATCGCGATGAAGCTGATGGGCTTCGACAAGGGCGTGACCATGATGGGCGGTCTGCCTTTCGCGCTCTGCACGCCGGCCCATGGCACGGCTTATGACATCGCCGGCAAGGGCATTGCCGACGTCGGCGCCAGCCGCCAAGCGCTGCTGCTCGCCGTGCGCATGGCAAAGAAAAAGGCCGCGCTCAAGGCCGCCGCCTGATTTCGCACGCTTTCACGCAATAACGGCGCAGGAGGAGGTCTTGCGCCACAGAACCACAAAAACGGGAGGACCCGACTTGAAGAATACCGTCTCCATCGCATGCATCATGGCAGCCGTCTTCGGCGTTGTTGCTCCGGCCGCAGCCTTCGAACCCGATCGCCCGGTTGAATTCGTCGTCACGGCAGGTCCCGGTGGCGGCACCGACATCTTCGCCCGCACGATCCAGGCGATCATCGGCAAGTACGAGCTGATGAAGGCTCCGGTCGTCGTTACCAACAAGGGCAGCGCCGGCGGCGCCGAAGGTTTCGTCTACACGGCGACCAACAAGGGCGACGCTTACAAACTCGCTTTCGGCACGAACAATGCCTACCTGCTGCCGGTTCGCGCCAAGGTGCCGTACAAGGCTGAAGACCTGACCCCGGTCGCGGCGCTCGCTTCCGACGAATTCGTTCTCTGGGTCAACGGCAAGGCCACCTACAACACGGCGGCCGACTTTGCGGCCAAGGCGAAGGAAGGCGGCCTGAAGATCGGCGGCAGTCAGTCCAAGGACGTCGACCAGATCCTCACCTCGATGATCAACGAGGCGACTGGTGCTACGATCAACTACATCCCGTTCAAGAGCGGCGGTGAAGCAGCCGTCCAGCTTGCCGGCGAACACCTCGACGCCAACGTCAACAACCCGAGCGAAAACCTCGGCCAGTGGCAGGCCGGCATGGTCAAGCCGCTCTGCGTCTTCAAGAGCGTCAAGCTTTCGAACGACGCCAAGGTCGCCGGTGACAAGGGCTGGAGCGATATTCCGACCTGCAAGGAATCGGGCATCGCCATCGACAACTACTCGATGCCGCGCACCGTCTGGCTGCCGGCCGGCGTTGACCAGGATGTGGTCAAGTTCTATGCGGACCTGATGCGCAAGGTTTCGGAAACGCCGGATTGGGCGAAGTACCTCGCCGCCACCTCGCAGTCCCCCTCCTACATCGCTGGCGACGATTTCAAGGCCGCCATCGATATGGACGGCGCTGCCGTCGGCGAAGTGCTGAAGCGCGAAGGTTGGCTCGCCAACTAAGGGCGAGACATTGAGGCGGGTGCCTTCGGGTACCCGTCATCCGCTTTGAAAGGTCACGATCATGAGCGAGAACGGTGCGAATGGGGTCTCCCGCTTCGCGGTTGAGCTTGGCGTTGCTGCGCTGACCGGCGCCTTCGGCGCGGCGGTCTGCTACGGGTCCCTCGATATCGGTGCGGGATGGACCGAATTCGGGCCGGAAGCCGGTTATTTTCCCTTCTATGTCGGCCTTCTGATCCTTCTCGGAAGCGCTGCGAACGCGATCCACGCTTTCGCCAAGCATCGCGGCACGGGTGAGATCTTCATCGACGGTCACCGCGCCAAGGTGGTCTCGTCGTTTCTGTTGCCGCTGATCGCCTTTGCCGGCGTTTCCGCCTGGCTCGGCCTTTACGTCGGCACGGCGCTCTATATCGCCGGCACAATGCTTTTCCAGGGGCGTTACAAATGGTGGATCGCGTTGCCGTCCGGCGTCGCCGTTTCGCTGTTCTTCTTCATCGTATTCGAGATCGGCTTCAAGGTTCCCCTGCTCAAGGGACCGGTCGAGGCCTGGTTCGGGATCTACTGACATGGAAAATATCGGTCTTCTGATCGATGGCTTCGGCCACATCCTCAGCTGGAACCATATCCTGCTGATGATGGTCGGCGTCACGCTCGGCATTCTGGTCGGCGTGCTGCCGGGCCTTGGCGCGCCCAACGGCGTGTCGCTGCTGTTGCCGCTGACCTTCTCGATGGATCCGATCTCCGCCATCATCCTGCTCTCCTGCATGTACTGGGGCGCACTCTTCGGCGGGTCGACCACATCGATCCTCTTCAACATTCCCGGCGAACCTTCGTCGGTGGCGACGACCTTCGACGGATATCCGATGGCGAAAGCCGGCCAGGCGAGCCGAGCGCTGACGCTCGCCTTCGTGTCTGCCGGCATCGGCGCGCTTGCCGGCGTCGTCATGATCACGCTGCTCTCCGGCTGGGTCGCGAACTTTGCGCTGCGCTTCTCGTCGCCGGAATATTTCGCGGTCTATTTCCTGGCCTTCGCCAGCTTCATTTCCATGGGTGCGCAATCGCCGTTCAAGACGCTCGTCTCGATGATGCTCGGCTTTGCGCTTGCCTCCGTCGGCATGGACACGATCTCCGGTGACCTGCGGCTTACCTTCGATATCCCGACCCTGATCAAGGGCGTCAGCTTCCTGATCGCCGTCATGGGCCTCTTCGGCATCGGCGAACTCTTGCTGACCACGGAAGAAGGCTTGCGCTTCGAGGGCATCAAGGCGCGCGTCAAGATCGTCGAGATCGGCCGCACGCTGATCGAGATCCCGCGCTACTGGTCCACGATCCTGCGCTCGACGATCATCGGCATCTGGATGGGCATCACGCCCGCCGGCCCGACGGCGGCCTCCTTCATGAGCTACGGCGTTGCCCGTCGGTCGGCCCGCGACAAGTCGAAGTTCGGCAAGGGCGATCCGCGTGGCGTTGTGGCACCCGAAACCGCTGACCACTCCGCCGGTACCTCGGCACTGCTTCCGATGCTGGCGCTCGGCGTCCCCGGCTCGGCAACGGCCGCCGTCATGATGGGTGGCCTGATGATTTGGGGTCTGACGCCCGGCCCGATGCTCTTTACCGAGCGGCCGGACTTCGTCTGGGGGCTGATCGCCTCGATGTATCTCGGCAACGTCGTCGCCGTGTTCCTGGTGATCGCCACCGTGCCGCTCTACGCCTCGATCCTGCGCGTGCCCTTTGCGATCATCGGCCCGATTATCGTCGCCGTGATCTTCTCCGGCGCCTACCAAGTGGCAAACTCGGTCTCCGACATCTTCCTGGTCATCGGCTTCGGCGTGCTCGGCTATGTCTTCAAGAAGCTCGAGTACCCGCTGGCGCCGTTGGTTCTCGCCATGGTGCTTGGCGACAAAGCTGAGGACGCCTTCCGCCAGTCCATGCTGCTTTCAGGCGGCGGCCTCAATATCTTCTGGTCGAACCCGCTGGTTTCCTCTCTGATGGCGCTCGCTCTTGCACTCCTGCTGTCGCCGCTTGTCTTCGGACTGATCGGCCTAGTCCGCAAGCGCAAGCACGATACCGATGCCCCGCATGGTGACGGCAGCGCGGCGGCTTGACGGAGCCGCCGCACCCCCAACATCCAGAGACGACGAGGAAGGTCATGGCGAACACATTGCGCAAATGGACCCGTGAAACCTGGCCGATCGCGGCCGCCATGATCCAATATCCAAACGTGCTGGGCGACGGCAGTTCGGTGCAGGAGCAATCGGTCGAGCAATGGGCAGAAACGCTCGCCGATGTGGTCGATGCCGGCTTCACCGAACTCGACCCCACCGACAGCTGGATCCGGCTTGCTGACCTTTCGCCGGATCGGCTCGACAGCTTCGTCAAGCTCGCCCATGACCTCGGCCTCACCATGCCGGCGATCTCGACTGCGCGGCGCAGCGTGATCGACCCGGAGCATGGCGACGAGTATCTTGCCTACGGCCACCGGGTCATTGAAACCGCGGCCGCCATCGGTGCGGGCTCCGTTTCCTTCGGCTTTTTTGGCTCGCTGACTGACGCGCAGAAGAAGGCGCTGTGGTTCTGGACCGTCGATGGCGTCAAGAACCCCGACGAGCCCGCCACCTGGCAGAAGGCCGTTCAGCGTATTCGTGATCTTGGCCGTCATGCCGAGGAACTCGGCATCGAGCTGGCGCTCGAAATGTACGAGGATACCTATATCGGCTCGGCAGACAGCGCCGTGCGCTTCGTCACCGATGTCGGCTTGGCGAACGTCGGCATCAATGCCGATCTGGGCAACCTCGTTCGCCTGCACCGTCCGGTCGAGCACTGGCAGCAGATGATGGCCAAGGTTGCTCCCTTCGCGAAGTATTGGCACGTCAAGAACTACTACCGCACCGAGGACGAAACGTCGGGCCTGATCGTTACCCATCCTGCGCCGCTGGAGTTCGGTGTGATCAACTACCACGCCGCGATCCGAATGGCGCTTGCCCACGGCTTCAACAGCCCGTTCCTCTGCGAACATTACGGCGGCGACGGCATCTCCGTCAGCGCTGCCAACCGGGACTATCTGAGGCGCATTCTGCCTCGCGAATAAGGGAAGAGACGCGATGACCACAATCTTTGACGCACCGGAAGAGTTCGCCACGACCGCGCTTGCCGGCTTCAGTTCGATTTACGCGCGCAACGTCCGTCTCGTGAAGGGCGGTGTCGTTCGCTCGACCCAGGTGCCGAAGGGCAAGGTCGCTGTCGTCATCGGCGGCGGCTCCGGGCACTACCCCGCTTTTGCCGGCTATGTCGGCCCGGGCATGGCGGATGCCGCCGTTGCCGGCGATGTCTTCGCTTCTCCCTCGACCGCGGCCGTTGCCCGCGTCTGCCGCCAGGCCGATCAGGGCGGTGGCGTGCTGCTCGGTTTCGGCAACTACGCCGGTGACGTCCTGAACTTCGGCGTCGCTGCCGAGCGCCTGCGCGCTGAAGGCATCGACGTGCGCATCGTGCCGGTGACGGACGACGTAGCCAGCGCTTCCGCTGAAACGCCTTCCAAGCGCCGCGGTATTGCCGGTGATCTCGTGGTCTTCAAGATCGCGGGCGCTGCTGCCGAAGCCGGCCTTAACCTGGATCAGGTCGAGCGCGTCACTCGCCTTGCCAACGACCGCACCGTTTCTTTCGGCGTGGCCTTTGGCGGCTGTACGCTTCCGGGCGCCAAGGCACCGCTCTTTGCCGTGCCGAAGGGCGAGATGGCGCTTGGCCTCGGCATCCACGGCGAGCCGGGCATCCGCGAAGAAAAGATGGTTTCGGCGAGCGAGTTCGCCAAGCTTCTGGTCGGCAAGCTGCTGGCCGAACGCCCGGCGGATGTCCGCAAAGTTGCGCCTGTCCTGAACGGTCTCGGCTCGACGAAATACGAGGAACTCTTCGTGCTTTGGGTCGCGGTCGAGAAGGAACTGAAGGCGGCCGGCCTCGAGATCGTCGATCAAGAATGCGGCGAATTCGTCACCAGCCTGGACATGCAGGGCTGCTCGCTAACGCTGATGTGGCTGAACGATGAGCTTGAGACCTATTGGCGCGCGCCGTGCGATGCGCCGGTGCTGCGCAAGGGCGCGATCATCGCGGCCGAGCCCGCGACCGAAGAGATCAAGGTCGAGGACGGCCCGCAGATGTTTGCCCCCGCATCCGATGCTTCGAAGGAGAGCGGCAAGTGCATTGCCCGACTGATTGGCGAGATTGCCGAAGCGTTGAAGGAGGCGGAAGACGAACTCGGCCGTATCGACGCCTTCGCCGGTGATGGCGACCACGGTCAGGGCATGCGCCGCGGTTCCGCCGCAGCCGACGAGGCGGCAAAGACGGCGGTCGCGGCCGGCGCCGGCGCTGCAAGCGTCCTGGCGGCGGCGGGCGATGCCTGGGCGGATCGCGCCGGCGGCACGTCGGGTGCGATCTGGGGTCTGTTGCTGCGTTCGTGGAGTAATGCTTTCGACGACGAGACGGCGCCCTCGGACGCCGCCATCGTCGATGGCGCACGCCGCGCCCTCGATGGCGTCACGCGCCTCGGCCGTGCACGCGTCGGCGACAAGACTCTCGTCGATGCGCTGGTGCCCTTTGTCGAAACCCTGGAGCGTGAGTTTGCCGCCGGCAAGCGTCTGATCGAGGCGTGGCAGGCTGCCGCCAAGGCCGCGACCGCCGCCGCAGAGGCGACTTCCAGCCTGACGCCGAAGCTTGGCCGCGCCCGTCCGCTCGCCGAAAAGAGCATCGGTCACCCCGATGCCGGCGCCATCTCGCTGGCGTTGACGGCGCGAATTGCCGGCGGGTTCCTGCTGCAATCGGCGATGGCCTGAGCCCTCAATCTTCCGATCGGGTGGCCGCAGTGCCGCCCGATCGTCTCTCTCTCTCTCTCTCTCTCTCTTTCCTTTCGCGCGCGCGAACCGCCCGTTTTCTCGCCGAATTGCTCCCGTCGGTGCGGTTCTGGCTTCCGGGACGGCGTGCCGATACCGTCGGCCGTGGCTTTTTCAACACAATCTCCGGTCATTGTTGGGGAAACCCCATCAATTTTCTCGGCTAACGAATATCTGCCACGGAATTGCCGGATCGCGGGCTATGCCTCGTCTTTCCTGCAGCGTGCGCTAAGTGCTTGAGTTCGTGTGCCGCCGGTTAACTGCCAATGATTTCTGAAGTTCCGAGAAGGAGACAAGAATGAAAAAGAGTTTTGCCGTGAAGGTGTCCGCAGCGTCTCTGGTTCTCGCTGGTGCGATGGCCGCAAACGCAGCCGATCTCGCGACAGTACAACCGCAACCGGAGCCGGACACCAGCAACGGCGTCAAGATCGGCTACCTCGATTGCAACATCGCCGGCGGCGTCGGCTATGTGCTCGGTTCTGCCAAGGAAGTCGATTGCGTCTTCCGCTCGACGATGGGGGCTGAGGCTTCCGACCACTACGCCGGCGCCATCCGCAAGATGGGTGTCGATGTCGGCTTCACGACGCAGAGCCGGCTGATCTGGGCGGTGTTTGCACCGACCGCTGGCTACCACCGCGGCTCGCTCGGTGGCCTCTATCAGGGTGCAACTGCCGAAGCGACGGTCGGCGCCGGCATCGGCGCCAACATCCTCGTCGGCGGCACTTCCGGTTCGATCCATCTGCAGACGGTCAGCGTGACCGGCCAGATCGGCCTCAACCTTGCGGCAACCGGCACATCGATGACGCTGACTGCCGTCAACTAAGGTCGTTATCGTCGGCCTGTTGACCCCTCCCGCAACTGGCCCGACACGATCGCATAAACGACAAGGGCACCGCGGCTCAGATTGGGCTGCGGTGCCTTTGCATTTGAACTGTTGCCATCCGCCGATTCCCGTTTAAGGAAGGCTGGTAAAGTTGTGCGCCGTAAGGGGCGAACGTCGAGGTTTGGATTGAACAAAAGCCTTTGTCTGGGTGTGGTTGCCCTTTGCTTCGCGTCCACGCCGCGCTGTGCGTTTGCCGAGTGGCAGGCGGTCGAGAAGGAAGCGCCCTATGCCATCGAAGGGCAGACGGGCGCGGACCTTTATGCGTCGATCGGCGAGCGCGGGCCGAAGGCCGGACTTGGCCGGGCGATCGCCCATACCAATTTCAAGCTGACCTGGACGCGGAAGTACGAAGAACAGGCAGGCGCCTGCGTGCTGACGACGGCAAAGCCGAAGCTGATCATCACCTATACCCTGCCGAAGCCCGCGAAGCCTCTGCCTGCGGGCACACGCGAAAACTGGGACATCTTCATCGACGGGGTGCGCAAGCACGAACTCGTGCACGGGGATTTCATCAAGGAAATGGTGCGCGCGATCGAAGGCGCGACCTTGGGGCTCACCGTCCCCAATGATCCGAAGTGCCGCAAGATCAGGACCGAAATGACCAAGCGCCTCGGCGCGCTCTCGCAGGCACAACGCCAGCGCAGCGGCGACTTCGACCAGGTTGAGCTGACGGATGGCGGCAATATTCACCAGCTTATCTTGAGGCTTGTGAACGGGCCGTAGCCAGGGACCTTGCGAGGAGGATGCAGAACAACCCGGCATGTCCGGGTTCAATCAAACGCTCACGCATAACGCACAAGGAACTCCTCGGCCGTCAGTTCGCGGAAGTCATCGAGCGCGCGGCGGAGGCGCTGGTGGTCCCAGTCCCACCAGGAAAGCGCGTCCATGCGCTCGCCGATGCCTTCGTTGAAGCGAGCGCGGATGAGCTTGGCGGGCACGCCGCCGACGATGGTGTAGGGCTCGACATCCTTGGAGACGACGGCGCCGGCGCCGATCACCGCGCCATTGCCGACGGTGACGCCAGGCAGGATGGTGGCGCCGTGGCCGATCCAGACGTCGTGACCGATCGTCACCCGGTTCGATCGTCGCCAGGCGAAGAGGTCGTGGTCGAGATCGGTGTCGTCCCAATAGTTCGGCGCGCGATAGGTGAAGTGGTGCAGCGTCGCGCGCCAGGTCGGGTGGTTGGTGGCGTTGATGCGCACGGCGGCGGCGATGTTCACGAACTTGCCGATCGTCGCGCACCAGATCGAACCGTCCTGCATGATGTAGGAGTAGTCGCCAAACTCGACTTCGTCGAGCCGCGAACGCTCCTGCACTTCGGTGTAGCGGCCGAGCGTCGATTTGTTGACGCTCGCCGTCGGGTGGATGAAGGGCTCGAGCCCGAGCTTCTGGCTCATGCGGCGGCCTTTCGCGGCGAGAAGGCCGAGACGTCGAGAATGCGGTCGGCAACGGCGTCGCGGACCTCCTCATCGTGGAAGATGCCGATCAGCGCCGTACCCTTCGCCTTCTTCTCAGCGATCAGTTCGACGACGACGGCCCTGTTCTTGGCGTCGAGCGATGCGGTCGGCTCGTCGAGCAGCAGGATCCTGTGGTCGGTGATGAAGCCGCGGGCGATGTTGACGCGCTGCTGCTCGCCGCCGGAGAAGGTGGCTGGTGGCAGGCTCCAGAGTTCGCGCGGCAGGTTGAGCTTGCTTAAGAGTTCCGCCGCGTGCGCACGCGCCTCTTCGATCGGGGTGCCGCGGGCCTGCAAGGGTTCCGCGACGATGTCGAGAGCGGAGACACGGGGCACGACACGCAGGAACTGGCTGACATAGCCGAGCGTCGTGCGCCGGACCTCAAGCAGGGTGCGCGGCTCGGCCGTTGCCAGGTTTACCAGCTTGCCGTCGTGATCCATCAGGATCTGGCCTTCGTCCACGCCGTAATTGCCGTAGAGCATTTTCAGGATCGAGCTCTTGCCGACGCCGGAGGGGCCGCCGAGAACAACGCACTCGCCTGCCTTGACCGAGAAGGAGACGTTGGCGACGACGGGCCGGCGGACGCCGTCGCGCAGGTGCATGGTGAAGCTTTTTGCAACTTCGGAAACAACGAGGGGCGTAGCCATGATTTACACCTGCAAGATCGAGGAGACGAGGAGCTGGGTATAGGGCTCGCGCGGATCGTCGAGCACCCGGTCGGTCAGTCCCTGTTCGATGACTGCGCCATCCTTCATCACCATCATGCGGTGTGAAAGCAGGCGGGCGACGGCAAGGTCGTGGGTGACGATAACAGCGGCAAGGCCGAGGTCATGCACGAGCCCGCGCACCAGGTCGAGCAAGCGTGCCTGCACCGACACGTCGAGACCGCCGGTCGGCTCGTCCATGAAGACGAGGCGTGGGGAGGTGACGAGGTTGCGGGCGATCTGCAGGCGCTGGCGCATGCCGCCGGAGAAGGCGCGCGGCTGGTCGTCGATGCGATCGACGCCGATCTCCACTCGCTCCAGCCAGTCGCTGGCGGTGGCGCGAATGTTGCCATAGTGACGATCGCCGACGGCCATCAGCCGCTCGCCGACATTGGCGCCGGCCGAGACCGTCATGCGCAGGCCATCGGCCGGGTTCTGATGAACGAAGCCCCAGTCGGTGCGCATCAGGAAGCGGCGTTCCGCTTCGCCCATGCGGGCAAGATCACGGTACTGACCGTCGCGCATGTGGTACTCGACGATACCCGAGGTCGGCATCAGCCGGGTCGAGAGGCACGAGAGCAACGTCGTCTTGCCGGAGCCGGATTCGCCGACGATGGCGAGCACTTCGCCCGCATAAAGCTCGAAAGAGACGTTGCGGCAGCCGATGCGGCTTCCGTAGAACTTCGAGAGGTCGTTCACTTTCAGAAGCGGGAGGGTACTCATTCTGCGGCCTCCTGGCGGGCGAGCATGTGACCTGCATGGCCGCAGGCGCGGCGGTCTTCGCAGTGATCGGTGTCGGAGCAGACGAACATGCGCCCGCCTTTGTCGTCGAGAATGACCTCGTCCAGATAGACGTCCTCCGCACCACAGAGTGCACAGGGCTTGTCGAAGCTCTGGATCTCGAAGGGATGGTCGTCGAAGTCGAGGCTGACGACGTCGGTGTAGGGCGGTACGGCATATATGCGCTTTTCGCGGCCGGCGCCGAAGAGCTGCAGCGCTTCCGACATGTGCATCTTCGGATTGTCGAATTTCGGTGTCGGCGAAGGGTCCATGACGTAACGGCCCTCGACCTTGACCGGATAGGCATAGGTCGTGGCGATGTGGCCGTTGCGGGCGATGTCCTCGTAGAGCTTCACATGCATCAGCCCGTATTCCTCGAGCGCATGCATCTTGCGTGTTTCGGTCTCGCGCGGTTCGAGGAAACGCAGGGGCTCCGGGATCGGTACCTGGTAGACGAGCGTCTGGCCTTCCGAGAGCTTTTCCTCCGGAATACGGTGGCGCGTCTGGATGATCGTCGCCTCCTTCGTCCGGGTGGTGACGGCGACATTGGCGACCTTCTGGAAGAAGGCGCGGATCGAGACGGCGTTGGTGGTGTCGTCGGCGCCCTGGTCGATGACCTTCAGCACGTCCTCCGGCCCGAGGATCGAGGCGGTGACCTGGACGCCGCCGGTGCCCCAGCCATAGGGCATCGGCATTTCGCGTGAGGCGAAGGGGACCTGGTAGCCGGGGATCGCGATCGCCTTCAGGATGGCGCGGCGGATCATGCGTTTCGTCTGTTCGTCCAGATAGGCGAAATTATAAGTAGCAAGATCGTTCATCGCCGATTACCCTTGAGTGTGTCGACCGCGGATGGGGTCAGGATTTGAGCGAGATAGTTTTCTGGGTGGTTGTGACCGTCGCGGTGGTGGTGGCCGCCCTGTTCTGGGCCGCCCGCAATGCCCGGCGCGAGCCGGACGCCAAGGCGCGCAAGGACGATGGTTCCGGCGATGCCGGTGTCGTCTTTGCCGGTGACAGTGGCGGCGATTGCGGCGGTGGAGATGGCGGCGGCGACTGAACGGTCACCGTGCGTCCATGCGGTTTGCCCGATCATTCGGCCGCCTCCCGTTGTTCCTTCGCCGTGTCGCCGGCGTTGGCCGCCTCGTAGTCGCGGCGCATGCGGCGAACGAGATCGAGTTCCGCCTGGAAGTCGACATAGTGCGGCAGCTTCAGGTGCTCGACAAAGCCGGTCGCCTGGACGTTATCGGCATGCGAGATGACGAATTCCTGATCCTGGGCGGGTGCTACGATGTCCTCGCTGAACTCGTCGGTCCTGAGCGCCCGGTCGACCAGCGACATCGACATCGCCTTGCGTTCACTCTGGCCGAAAACGAGGCCGTAGCCGCGAGTGAACTGGGGCGGCTGCTTGGCCGAACCCATGAACTGGTTGACCATCTGGCATTCGGTGACGCGGATCGTGCCGAGCGAGACGGCAAAGCCGAGCTCGGGCAGGTCCAGTTCGACCTCCACCTCGCCGATGCGGACTTCGCCGACGAAGGGGTGGGTGCGGCCATAGCCGCGCTGGGTGGAATAGGCGAGCGCCAGGAGGAAGCCTTCGTCGCCGCGGGCGAGCGCCTGCAGGCGCAGGTCGCGGGCCATCGGAAACTCCATCGGCTCGCGGGTAAGGTCGCCCATGACATGACCTTCGGGCATCTGGCCGTCGCCCTCGATCAGGCCCTCGCCGTCGAGAATGTCGGAGACGCGCATCACATGTTCGCCGGGTTCCTTGACCGCCGGTTCGGCGACGCTCTCGTCGGCGATCAGCGACGGGTCGAGCAGGCGGTGGGTATAGTCGAATGTCGGGCCGAGCAATTGTCCGCCGGGCAGATCCTTGTAGGTCGCCGATACGCGGCGTTCGACCTTCATGTTAGCGGTGTCGACCGGTTCCGAGTAACCGAAGCGTGGCAGCGTCGTGCGGTAGGCGCGCAGGATGAAGATCGCTTCGATCATGTCGCCCCGTGCCTGGCGAACTGCTAGAGCCGCAAGCGCGCGATCATAGAGCGAGGCTTCCGCCATCACCCGATCGACGGCAAGGCCGAGCTGCTCGACCACCTGTTCGATGGTGATCGACGGCAGGTCGCGGTCGCCGCGACGGCGGTCGGCGAGAAGGCGGTGGGCATTGGCAATGGCGGCTTCCCCCCCCTTGACGGCTACGTACATGGATTACGCCTCCTTCTGCGAAAGACGGGTTGTGCGCGGCAGGCAGAGCAGGTCTTCTCCAGCCGTCAGCACGAGATCGACGCCGCGCGGGAAGATTGCGCGGTTGGCGGTCCAGAATTCGAGGAAGACGTCGGGCAGGCCCTTCACGGCAAAGTCCGTCTCGTCCTTGATGCCGGGACCCTTGGCGGTCAGCAACGGGCCGCCGGTCAGCGCCTCGATTTCGATGACGAGCGTCGTCGATCGATCCGGGTATTCCTGGGTGCCGAGCGAGAACAGGTCGAAACCTGGGAAGGCAGCGCCTTTTTCGACGAAGGCGAATCGGGCTTCGGTCTTGCTGGTGGTCACCGAGGCGCCCGTATGGAAAGCGACCCATCGCGGAACGGCCGATTTTCCGAGCGCCGGCGTCAGCCAGACAGGCGTATCATGGTCGCAAAGCGTAAGCGCCACCGCGCCGGCGGCAGCACCGAGCGGAGCGGGGGGCGTGCTCATCGCCTTGAGGCGCATGGTCGTGCCCGGGCGGGCAAAACCGTCCATCAGGTCGCGGAAGACGGATTGGGCGGCAAAGACTGGATCTGCGAAGGCGCCGGCGTAAATCTGCGATTGGCTGGCCATCAGTCGTCTCCCCGGACCATGGTGAAAAAGTCGACGCGGGTTGCTGCAGTCTCTTCGGCCTTGCGGCGTTCTTCCAGCGCCAGCCGGTCCGCCACTTGGTGAAGCAGAGCATCGACGTTCGCGCGACCGTCCTCGCGCTGGGCGAGTGCGTCGAAGATCGCTGCAAGCCGCGCGCGCTGCCGGTCCGCACAGAGCAGCTGCCCGTGGCCGATCTCGCCGCTCGAAAGGCGGATGGTCGCGCGCGAGACCGTCGCCTCGCCGAGATTGAAGGGATCGCCACCGCCACCGATGCGGCCACGCACCATGACGAGGCCGGTCTCCGGACCGCGAACCGGATGAACGTCCGGCTTGTCGGCGAGCGCTTCCCAGGCAGCATTCAGCTCGTCGAGGGTCGCGCGAGCGAGCAGTCCCATGGCTTTCTTGCGCGCCGGATCCGGCGGGCTTTGTTTCAGCTTCGCATCCATCATTTTCACCTCAAATGTCTATTGATCTAGACAACTGTACATCTTATACTTTTCCATAACGTCCGCAAATGACAGGCTTGTGACATGGCAATGCGAAAAGTGGTTGAGCGCCAGACCGGCGTCGCTCTGTGGCGGCAGATCGCCGACCGGATCCGCCTGGCAATCAGCAATGGCGACTACGATGCGGCCGGCATGGTGCCGCCTGAGACGGTGCTTGCGGGCGAATTCGGCGTCAACCGGCATACGGTCAGAAGCGCGCTTGCGGCTCTTGCCGAAGAGGGACTGGTGCGCGCGGTCCAGGGACGCGGCACGATGATCGAGCGCAAGGAAAGGGTGAGCTACCCGATCTCGAAGCGCACGCGGTTCTCGCAAGGGCTCGGTCGCCAAGTGAAGGAGATCGGCACGAGGCTGCTCGGCCACGCCGAATTGCCGGCAAGCGGCGAGATCGCAAAGGCGCTCGACATTGCGCCGGGCGATACGGTGATCGAGCTCAAGACCGTCAGCAGCGGCGATGGCCGGCCGCTGTCTGTATCCTCAAGCTATTATCCTGCGCATCGTTTTCCGCGCATGGCCGAAGAATTCGAACGGCTGCATTCCGTCACCAAGGCTTTCGCCGCCCACGGCTTGGATGACTATGTCCGTGCCTCGACCGAGATCGTCGCCCGGCATGCCGACGCGGAGGAGCTTTCGATGCTGAAGCTCTCGCCGGGTGCGATCGTGCTTGAGGCGCAGTCGCTCAACGCCGATCTCGACGGCTCCCCGGTGGAGTATTCCCTCACCCGTTTCGCCGCTGACCGGATGAAGCTGCGGATTGAGACATAGAACGCGGCCGGCTACCCACGGCGACAGGATCCGCACCCGGCCTCAAGCACCTCATCGGGGAAATGTGGCGGATAGGCCGCATTTCCGACGCGTTTTTGCCGCATGACCGGAACCTGCATCAGGAACCGCGCATTTAGAATTCTCGTAGGGGAGAATGGCAATGGCGACGTGGCGACCCGATCCTTCCTTCTATCCATCACCGCGCATGGCGGCCAAGGCTCCCAAGGAAACGCTCGCCTATGTGGCGGCGTTCGATCCCGAGCGGAAGCGGCCGGATGCGATTGCGGTCGTCGACGTCGATCCGGCGTCATCAACCTATGCGCAGATCGTCGGCCAGGTCGACATGCCGAATGTCGGCGACGAGCTGCACCATTTCGGCTGGAACGCCTGTTCGTCCTGTCTCTGCCCCAATGCGCCGCATCCGCATGTCGAACGTCGCTATCTGATCGTGCCGGGCTTGAGGTCCTCCCGTCTGCACATCATCGACACCAAGCCGGACCCGCGCAATCCGAAGATCGTGCGCGTGATCGAGCCTTCGGAAATTGCCGAGAAGGCGAACTATTCGCGGTTGCACACCACCCATTGCGGGCCTGAAGGCATTTACGTCAACGCGCTCGCCGACCGCGACGGCAAGGCGCCCGGCGGCATCTTCCTGCTCGATCATCAGAGCTTCGATGTGCTCGGGCAATGGGAAATGGATCGTGGGCCGCAGAAGCTCGCCTATGATTTCTGGTGGCATCTCGGTCACGACACGATGATCACCAGCGAATGGGGCACGCCCGATACCTTTGAAAACGGGCTGGTTCCCGAGGTGCTGCTCGGTTCGAAATATGGCCGCCGGCTGCACTTCTGGGACCTACACAAGCGCAAGCACCTGCAGGAGATCGATTTCGGCGAGGAGCACCAGCTCGTCTTCGAGCTGCGGCCTGCGCATGATCCGACCAAGGCCTATGGCTTCGTCGGCTGCGTCATCAGCCTCAAGGACCTCTCGGCGTCGATCTGGACCTGGTATCGCGACGGCGACCGATGGGCGGTGAAGAAGGTGATCGAGATACCGGCGGAGCCGGCCGATCCGGATTTGCTGCCCCCTGTGCTCAAGGGCTTCAGCGCTGTCGCGCCGCTCGTCACCGATATCGACCTGTCGATGGACGACCGGTTCCTCTACGTTTCCTGCTGGGGCACCGGCGACATGATCCAGTACGACGTTTCTGACCCCTTTGCGCCGAAGGAGACGGGCCGTGTGCGGATAGGCGGCATCGTTTCGCGTGCATCCCATCCGAAGGCCAAGAACGGAGCGCTGAATGGCGGGCCGCAGATGGTGGAGATCAGCCGCGACGGCAAGCGGGTCTATTTCACCAATTCGCTCTATGGTGCCATCGATCCGCAGTTCTACCCCGAAGGTATCGACGGGTGGATGGTCAAACTGGACGTCGCCGACGGTGGCGGCATCACCTTCGACGAAAACTTCTTCGTCGACTGGCCGAAGGGCCATCGCCCGCATCAGGTCCGTCTCGAAGGCGGTGACTGCTCGTCCGACTCCTATTGCTACCCGTAGGGAGGGGACGATCGTGCAGTCCTGTCGGGGCGAATGACGACGTTCTGGCCGTGGCTTTCGATTGCCGCCCTCGGCGCCTTTCACGGCATCAATCCGGCGATGGGCTGGCTCTTTGCCGTGGCGCTCGGACTTCACCGCCAGGACCGTCGGATCGTGTGGTTGTCACTTGCTCCGATTGCTGCCGGTCATGCCGTCTCCGCCGCGCTGACGCTGGCAGTGGTCGTCACATTCGGCGCGGCGCTGGAGCCGCACAGTTTCAGGCTTGTCGCGGCGCTGCTCATACTCAGCGTCGCCGCCTACGGCGCGCTTTACGGACACCGCCATCGGGCGAGAGTTGGCATGCGCGCCAGCATGGCCGGCCTTGGCCTCTGGTCCTTCCTGATGGCGACGAGCCACGGGGCGGGCCTGATGCTGGTGCCGGCGGTCCTCAGCCTCTGCGTGGCGGATAGTCCCGGGGATCTCGCAATCGCAGGTTCGCTTCCCGTCGCGCTCGCCGCCGTTGCGGTTCATGGCGCAGCAATGCTGGCCGTCGTCGCCGCGGTCGCGCTCGCCGTCTTCGAATGGCTCGGCCTTGCGGCACTCCGCTCGGCGTGGATCAACTTCGATCGCCTCTGGACGCTGGCGCTGGGTGCAACCGGTATCGTGCTTCTCGTTCAATGAGCCTGCTACGTGGCAGCCGGCGGAGCGTCTACCTTTGGGCCTTCACGTAACTGATGTAGCCGCGCACATCGGTCGCCGGTTCGGTGTAGGCATTGCCGAGCGTCTTTTCCATGTTGGCGACGTAGGTCTTCGCCCAGTCCGGCAGCGAGTAGTCGATTGCCGCCAGGAATTCGAGGGTCGCCGCAAGCCTGATGTCAGCGATCGAGGGGGTGGAGCCACCGATGAAGGGTTTGTCGCCGATATAGAACGCCCGAAAGACGTCGAGCGGCTCGGCAAGCGCTTCGACTGCTGCGCGGCGCGCCTTCTCCTTGGTCTCCGCATCCGCATCGCTGCAACCAACTTCGCCCGGATAGAGCGGGAAGTTCAGTGCCGGATAGGTGGCCCGGGCGAGATAGGGGTAGAAGGTGCCGATCAGATAGAACATCGCGCTATCGATCATGGCGCGGGCCTCGGGGTCCCTCGGATAGAATTCGTCGAGCCCGTGCTTGTTGCAGAGATACTGCATGATCGCGCAACTCTCCCATAGGGCTCCCTTGGGCAGGTCCGCAGTCTCCACCATCGGTGTCAGATGCGACGGTGCCTTCGCCAGGTATTCGGCCGTCCGGGTCTGGCCGTAGACATCCTGTTCGCTGAAGTCGAGCTTGGCTGCCCTCAGGAAGACGCGCGCCGTCATGTTGTTGACGCTGGGCTTGATCACGTTGAGCTTGATTGCAGGCATGTCACTCCTCCCTTTGCTCGCGATCCCGCAGTTCCGGCTCGCTCGCCGGCGCGGTCGCGTGCGTTGAACGACAGGCGTGGACCACGACGCGCTTTATCGCGGCCGATAAGGATCCTTCGGCTCCCGGTCGGACGACAGCGTTGGCCGTGCGCGCTCGATCAGTGTCTCGATCGCATCGGCCAGGTGCACTTCGGCGATATTGTAGTCGCCGCGTGCGACCCTGACCTTGTGTGCTTCCATCAGCACCTCGGCGTGGCTGTGGCCCGGTGGTGGCTCGAAGCGATAGGAGGCAAGCTCGACCAGCAGCCCAAGCGGGTCCTCGAAATAGATCGAGTCCATGAAACCGCGGTCCTTGACGCCGCTGTGCCGGATACTTCGCTCGTCGAGCCGCTCCACCGCCTGGGTGAAGGTCGCGCGCGAAACGGCAAAGGCGATGTGGTGCACACAGCCGATCTCCGTCGGGGTTCGCTCGGGATCGGGCTTGCGGTTCTCGTCGGTGAAGATGGTGATCAGGCGGCCATCGCCCGGGTCGAAATAGAGATGGCTTTCGCTCGCCCGGTCGAGATTCGGCTGCTCGAAAATGAAGGGCATGCCGAGAAGCCCCTCCCAGAAATCGATCGACGTCTGTCGGTCGGCGCCGACGAGCGTGATGTGATGAACCCCTTGCGACTGCAGTTTTCGCATCGAAGGCCTCCCAGGTGAAGCGGAGGACACAGGACGAAACGGGATCTGGTTTCACCCTTTTCCGCTCCACTCGATTGTCGTCCGTCGCGGCAAGAAGGCAAGCGCCAATGCGGGGGCAAGCTGCCCGCAAAGCGGTCGGAAAGCATCCGACATCTCAACTATTTTCTTCTGGGTTGCTGTGTGTGTATTGTGCAATCAGTGAATGTGTCGTCAACGCTCCAAACGGTCTGATGTCTGGGAACAATCAGGGAGTTGAAGTGTGAAGTTTCTCTGGGGAGTCGGTGTTGTCTGCCTGTTGTCTTTTTCGCTTGCAGGCGCGGCGCGGGCGGACGGCTCTGCCTTTGCGGGGCAATGGCGGCAACTGACTTCGACGGCCGGCCGTTGCGATCAGTGCTACATCGGCATCGTAAGACATGGCGACCTGCTGACGGTCACGAGCAACAACGGCTGGCAGGCCGTCATGAACGTCGAGAACTTTTTGGACCTCGAGCTTGCCGCAGGGACCGGGCAGTGGAAGTCCACAGTCGCTGGCGCCTATGGCGGCAAGCATTTCGGAATTCAGTTCGTTCGGCGTGGCCCTGAATTGCAGATGTTCATGGTGGTTTCGCAGGCAACAGGCAGGCCATTGTCCATTCGCGCGACCTTCGAAAGAGGGCTGCCTGCTACGAACTGGCGTCATCAGCCGGCGCCGATCGAGATGCAACGGATCTAGGTACTGATGTCCTGACGCGGGCCGACAAAGACGCTTGCCCCGATACGCGTGTTTTGATTTTCCGTGCGAACCTCCCTATCTTCCGGTTGCAACATCCGAAGGGGCGGACGGAGGACAAATGCCGGTCGTGCAACGATCGAAAATCAGGCAGCGTCTTTTGATCATGCTGGTCACCGGTATCGGCGGAATGGCTGCGGCTGCGGTCTCCTTTGCGACCGCAGTCTATGATGCGGCGAATCCGGTGCCTGCCGTCACCGCAGCCAAGGGTGAGGCGATCGATACCGGCCGGTGGCGGGTGACGATCAACGACGCCACCATGGCTTCCGTGCCGCCGACCGGAACCAAGCCGTTCGAGCCGAAGCGATTCCTGATGGTGGATATCGAACTCGACAACCGATCGGTCACCACCAGCAATGCCTTTATGAACCTGATCGCGATCAAGGACGAGCGAGTCATGGCATCGCCGAAGCCGGTCTATTATCTCGCCAGGGACAAATGGATCGCGAGTGCCATCAACCCAAACATGCCGGAAAAGCTCATCGCGGTCTGGGAATGGCCGGCGGATCGCCCGGAGCCGGAGAAGGTTTCTCTGTCCATCGGCAAACAGATCTACAAGCCGCGTGACAACCTCTACGGCGCGCCCAACTGGTTCGATGATGGCGAGGCCGCGGTGGTCGAATTGGCAGTCACGCAAGATACGGGATCGTCGGAGCAATGATGTCGGCTCTTCGCGCGCTGCTGCTCTCAGTGTCTGCAATCGCAGCGCTGTACGCGATGCGAAGCAGCACGCCTGGCTACGGCGATATCACGGCACCGATTGCCGTTCGTGGTGCAGTCGGCGAGCGGGTCGAGAGCCGGGACTTCGCCTTCGGCGCGGCCAATGTGCACCTGGCACGCCAGGTCAGGGTCGAGAGCTTCGGGCGGATCAAGGATTACTCGACATCCGGCATCTGGCTCATCATCGAAGGCGCGGCCGTCGCGAAAACCGAAACGATGACGCTGACCTCGGCGGAGTGGCTGGCAGGCAACGGTTTGCGCTACGAGCTCAGCCAGCGGTTCTCGACCGTGCCCGGCTATCTGCCGACGGAAAGGCTCGAACCAGGCCTGCCGAGGCCGGTACTTCTTGCCTTCGAACTTCCCGAAGCGGCCGTTGACAAAGGCACGCTGCTCGTCGCCCGCAGCCTGGTGATGCCGCTTGCTGAGGAGCTTTGGATTACGCTCGGCGACAAGCAGCCGACCCATATCAAGCCGTCCGTCACCATTGCGCGCGGCAGCAGCGGCACGCCCTGGACGTTGGCGGCGCGCTGAGGAGACACCGGCATGAGCGAGAAGCGCACGTTCTGGATCTGCCTGCTGGCGCTGGTCGTCGCACTGCCGCTCGCCTTCGTCGTCCGTGCGTGGGAGAGCCTGCGAGAGGGGCATTGGCTTGCCACCCAAAGGGCCGAGATCGTCGTCGAGGATGGAGCGGGGCAGGCCTTTGCCGGTGGACAGTGGAAGCTTCTGGACATGAGGCGGCTGCCGCGCACCAATGACGCGCGCGTCATTCTCGCCGAATTCGAGGCGTCACCGACCGATCCGGCCGTTCTGTCGCAAGGAGCCTGCCGCGTCCGGCTGATCGACAGCGAGGGGCGCCGTTTTGAGCCCGTCACCCTGACCGAGCCGATCGTCCGGGAGATGTATCCGGAGGTGGCCGAACGCCCGCGCTGCGGTGTGCTCGCCTTTACCGACGCCAAGACTGGCGCCACGGTCCGTATGGCCGAGAGCTTCATCGTTCCCGCGGAGGCGCGGGATCTTTCGCTCAGGATTGAGTTTCCGGGCGCAAGCGATGAAACGCTGATCTTCAAGTAGACGCGTAGCTGATTTCGCTCTTCTCAGCCTGGCCGGAAACCGCATGTTCGAGCATCGCCGCCAACAAGGTGATGCGCACGGCGTCGAGCACGATGCCGCCGTCGAGATCGCTAGGGCTGCCGATGAAAAGGCTGAGTGCATCGAAGACAAGCTGCCAACTCGCGAGGTCGCCCATGCCGAGGGTTCGCGTCGCCGCATACCAGCTCCAGGCACCAAGCCAGGCGATGGCGCGGTAGGCAATGATGAAGGCAAATAGCGTCGCAAGCCCTGAACCGAGCGTCAGCTTCAGGCAGGTCCATATCGGAGCGTAGCGGGAGCGGTAGTCGCTGACGAAGTGGTCGAGGAAATCGGCAATCCACTTGCGAAAGGTTCTGGCCCGCCGCGGCCGCGGCGAGGATGGCCTGGCGCGCGATTCCGGGCTCGAAAGCTCGTAACCATTGATGATCGCCGCCATGACCAGCCAGATGATCGGTAGAAGCGCATAGAAGAACAGACCCTCGGCCTCAGTGTTCCAATCGGGTCTTCTCAGTTCCACCGGCACGAAGGTCTCGGCGGCATGCGCTACGGCGGTGAAGGTGAAACCGTTCATGCTGAGAAGCCTGCCGGCGCCGAGCCAGGTGATGACCTGGTCTTTCCAGACCGACAGGCCATAAAGCCCGATGAAGATCCAGCTCGCGTCCGCCGCGACGACCAGCAGTCGCCAGAAGGGTGTTTCGCTGCGCTTGCTCATGCGCTTTGCGCCCCACCGCACCAGCCAGCACAACGCGATCGAAATAAAGACGCCGCGCGATTTCAGGATATCGAAGAAGTCACCCTTCTCGCCGAAGGCGACGGCGTCGAGTGCCAAACGCGAATATTCCCGCACCGCCTCGCCGAGGAAACCCCAGGCGGCGTAATAGGCGAAGAACGGCAGGATGGCGGCTGAGGTGACGGCGAGCAGCCTGCGATCGGTTTTCGGCACCGTGGTCTCGACATGCGTGGCCACCGGTTGTTGGCGGAGCGCTTCGAGTGCCGGCAAACCGGGGCGAAGCGCCATGAACATCAAGACGATAACGACGAGCTTCGCCAGCACGACAAAGGAGAGCGTCACCATGCCACCGAGCGGGTGCTGCAGCCCGATCCAGACTGCCGCACGCATCAGGAGATCATGCACGATGTAGCCGCAGGTCCCGATCAAGAGGAGCTGCGGCCAGAAGCGAGCGATGAGGCGCCCCATCAGGACAAAGGGTCCGAACACTTCGGCGATCGACGTCATGGCCACAACATAGTTGCGCCAATCGGCGACGACAACCGCACGGGGCAGGTGAAGAGCCAAACACCCTCCGCCTTGCCGTGTCAGATATTGCGGCGTTTGCCTTCGATCAGGTCGAGCACGGCGCGTGCGGCGTCGAGCACATTGGTGCCCGGACCGAAGACGGCCGACACGCCGTTGTCCATCAGGTAGTCATAGTCCTGACGCGGAATGACGCCGCCGCAGATGACGATGACATCCTCGCCGCCGCGCTTCTTCAGGGCTTCTGCAAGCTGCGGCATCAACGTCTTGTGGCCGGCGGCAAGCGAGGAGACGCCGATGACATTGACCTTACTGGCCAGCGCCATGTCGGCGGCCTCTTCCGGGGTCTGGAAAAGAGGGCCGGCAAGCACGTCGAAACCGATATCGCCGAAGGCCGAGGCGATGACTTTGGCGCCGCGGTCGTGGCCGTCCTGGCCGAGCTTTGCGACCATTATTTTTGGTTTGCGGCCGAGCTTTGCTGAGACCTCGTCGAGGCGCCCCGAGAGCACCTCGAGCTCCGGCTCACCTTCATAGGCCTTGCCGTAGATCTTGCTGACGACCTTGGGCGTCGCGGCGTGGTCGCCGAAGGCGCCACGCATCGCATCGGAAATTTCGCCGACGGTGGCGCGGGCACGCGCCGCCTCGACGGCGGCGGCCAGCAGGTTGCCTTCGCCTGTCAATGCGATCTCAGCAAGCGCCGTAAGGGTCTTCTTGACCTCGACGCTGTCGCGCCGACGCTTGGTTTCCTCGATCCGGCGGATCTGCGCGGCGCGCACGGCGCTGTTGTCGATCTCCAGAATGTCGATCGGCTCCTCGTTGTCGAGGCGGTACTTGTTGACCCCAACGATGATCTCCTCGCCCTTGTCGACGGCGGCCTGGCGACGGGTCGCCGCCTCTTCGATCAATCGCTTCGGCAGCCCGGCATTGACCGCACGGGTCATGCCGCCCATCGCCTCGACCTCCTCGATCAGTAGCCAGGCTTTGTCTGCGAGCTCGTTGGTCAGGCTTTCGACATAGTAGGACCCGGCGAGCGGATCGACGACCTTGGTCACGCCGGTCTCGTGCTGCAGGATCAGTTGCGTGTTGCGGGCGATGCGGGCGGAAAACTCCGTCGGCAGCGCGATCGCCTCGTCGAACGAATTGGTGTGCAGCGACTGGGTGCCACCGAGAGCGGCGGACATCGCCTCGAAGGCCGTGCGGACGATGTTGTTGTAGGGATCCTGCTCCTGCAGCGAGACGCCCGAGGTCTGGCAATGGGTGCGCAGCATCAGCGACGACGGCTTCTTCGGCTCGAACTCCTTCATGATCCGGGTCCAGAGCAGGCGCGCAGCGCGAAGCTTCGCGGCTTCCATGAAGAAGTTCATGCCGATGGCAAAAAAGAAGGAAAGCCGCCCGGCGAATTCGTCGACATTCAGCCCCTTGGCAAGCGCCGCCCGTACATATTCGCGCCCGTCGGCGAGCGTGAAGGCAAGCTCCTGCACCAGCGTCGCGCCGGCCTCCTGCATGTGATAGCCGGAGATCGAGATCGAGTTGAATTTCGGCATCTCCCTGGCCGTGTACTCGATGATATCGGCGACGATGCGCATCGAGGGTTCCGGCGGGTAGATATAGGTGTTGCGGACCATGAACTCCTTGAGGATGTCGTTCTGGATAGTGCCTGAAAGCTTGTCGCGCGAAACACCCTGCTCCTCGCCAGCGACGATGAAGGAGGCGAGGATCGGGATGACGGCGCCATTCATGGTCATCGACACCGACATCTCGTCGAGCGGGATGCCGTCGAACAGGATCTTCATGTCCTCAACCGAGTCGATCGCCACACCGGCCTTGCCGACGTCGCCCTCGACGCGCGGGTGGTCGCTGTCATAGCCGCGATGGGTTGCGAGGTCGAAGGCGACCGAGAGTCCCTTCTGTCCGGCAGCCAGGTTCTTCCGGTAGAAGGCGTTGGAGGCCTCCGCCGTCGAGAAGCCGGCATATTGCCGGATCGTCCAGGGACGGCCGGCATACATGGTGGCGCGCGGGCCGCGCACGAAAGGCTCGAAACCGGGCAACGACGTGAGATAATCGATGCCGTCGAGATCTCCCGCCGTGTAGAGGGGCCTCACGGCGATTCCTTCGGGCGTCTGCCAGGTGAGGCTTTCGGGCGCCGCCTTGAGTTCTCTCTCGGCGAGCGCTTCCCAGTCCTTGATGTTTTTCTCGGTCATCGACGTGCTCCGCATTCTGCTTGTCTCAATCAGCCCCTCATCCCCTGCCGGGACCTTCTCCCAGTCACAACGGGAGAAGGGGGCCGTCGCACTCTCGGCGCTTAACTTCCCTCTCCCCGCCTGCGGGGAGAGGGTCAGGGTGAGGGGCAAAGCCTGGATGGCTTTGCGGCTTTCACTATTCGAATTCCATGATCAGCTCGTCGACGGCGAGGCTGGCGCCGGCGGCGACCGCCACGCGCTTCACCACGGCCCGTTTCTCGGCGCGCAGGATGTTCTCCATCTTCATCGCCTCGACGACCGCGAGCGCCTGTCCTGCTTCGACCGTGTCGCCGGCTTTTACCGTGACCGAGGTGATCACCCCGGGCATCGGGCAAAGCAGCATGCGCGACGTGTCCGGCGGCAGCTTCTTCGGCATCAGCCGTGCCAGTTCCGCAACCCGCGAGCTTCTGACATGGGCAACGACATCAATGCCGCGCCAGCGAAGCCGGAGGGCGGTGCCGACCAGATCGACTTTGACGCTCAAGGGCTCATTGTCGATGTTGAACGTGGCAAGCGTACGACCGGGCGTCCAGTCGCCGGCGATGGTGACTGTCGAGCCATCGGCGAAGCTCACGTAGGAGCCGTCAGCGGACGAACCGGCAGTCACCGCAATATCGTGATCGCCGAGACCGACCACCCAATCATGGCCGATGATGCGGCGATGATTGCCGATCGTGCCGGAAATCTGGCTGGCCCGTTCCTGCAGGATCTGATTGACCGAGACCGCGACGGCGGCGAGCTTGCGAAGCGACCGCTCATCGGCCGCAACGCCGTGAAAACCGTCGACAAATTCCTCGGCGATATAGGCAGTCGTCAACCGGCCGTCGCGGAAGCGCTGCTGTTGCATGACCGCGGCCAGGAACGGCAGGTTATGGCCAATGCCTTCCACTTCGAACTGATCGAGCGCGTCGGCCATAGCCTCGACCGCCGTCTGCCGGTCCGGTGCCCAGGTGCAGAGCTTGGCGATCATCGGGTCGTAGAACATCGAGATCTCGCCGCCCTCGAAGACGCCGGTGTCGTTGCGCGTCACCGTGCCGTTGTCGCGCGTGCCCTCGACCGGCGGACGGTAGCGCGTCAGCCGGCCGATCGACGGCAGGAAGTTGCGATAGGGATCTTCCGCATAAAGCCGGCTTTCAATCGCCCAGCCATTGAGCTTTACATCGTCCTGGCCGAAGGCGAGCTTTTCGCCGCTAGCAACTCGGATCATCTGCTCGACGAGGTCGAGCCCGGTGATGAGTTCGGTGACCGGATGCTCCACCTGCAGGCGGGTGTTCATCTCCAGGAAGTAGAAGTTGCGCTTGCCGTCGACAATGAATTCCACGGTGCCGGCGGAGTGGTAGCCGACGGCCTTGGCAAGTGCGACTGCCTGTTCGCCCATGGCCTTGCGGGTCTCGGGGTCGAGGAAAGGCGAGGGCGCCTCCTCGATGACCTTCTGGTTGCGGCGCTGGATCGAGCATTCGCGCTCGCCGAGATAGAGCGTGTTGCCATACTTGTCGCCAAGCACCTGGATCTCGATGTGACGCGGCTCCGTCACGAATTTTTCGATGAAGATGCGATCGTCGCCGAAGGCGTTCTTTGCCTCGTTCTTTGAGGACTGGAAGCCTTCACGCGCCTCCTGGTCGTTCCAGGCGATGCGCATGCCCTTGCCGCCGCCGCCGGCAGACGCCTTGATCATCACCGGATAGCCGATCGACGCGGCGATCCGGACCGCTTCGTCTGCATCGTCGATCAGGCCCATATGGCCCGGAACCGTCGAGACGCCGGCCTCGGCCGCGAGCTTCTTGGAGGTGATCTTGTCGCCCATCGCCTGGATCGCCCCGACCGGCGGGCCGATGAAGGCCACGCCTTCTTTTTCGAGCGCTTGGGCAAAGGCGGCGTTTTCCGAGAGGAAACCATAGCCCGGATGAACGGCATCGGCGCCGGTCTTGCGGATCGCGTCGATGATCTTGTCGATGACGATATAGGACTGGGCCGACGGCGAGGGGCCGATATGCACCGCCTCGTCCGCCATGCGCACATGCATGGCCTCGCGGTCGGCGTCGGAGTAGACCGCGACGGTGGCGATGCCGAGCTTCTTTGCGGTCTTGATGACGCGGCAGGCGATTTCACCACGGTTGGCGATGAGGATTTTCTTGAACATTTGCTTCTCTTTCAAATCCTTGGGGCGGCGCGTCAGCGTTTGAACTTGCGGCGATAGGGAAGAAGCGCGATCGACGATGCCGCGGCGGCCCCACCGAAAAGCAATGCGAAGGGCACGACAACCATGAGGGTGGCGAGAACCGGGCTCGTCGAACGGACGATGTGGGTGCCGACGGCGCCGATATTGAGCCAGATCAGCACGCCAGCCGTGAGCGCGCCAATCGCCACGCCGATCAGCGCATTGACGGCCATATAGCGCAGCATCGACCAGTGGTCGCGCCTGGCTTCTTCCGGCGTCATGATGCGCTCTGGCTCCCGTTCCATCGTCGCCTCCATCAGAGTGGGATCGTGTCGTGCTTGCGCCAGCGGACATCGACCTGCTTGTTGCGCAGAGACGCAAAAGCACGCGCGATGCGTCGGCGCGACGAATGTGGCATGATCACCTCGTCGATGAAGCCACGCTCTGCCGCCACGAACGGGTTGGCGAAGCGCTCCTCGTACTCCTTCGTGCGCGCGGCGATCTTCTCGACGTCGCCGAGTTCCGAGCGGTAGAGGATTTCGGTGGCGCCCTTGGCACCCATGACGGCGATCTCGGCGGTCGGCCAGGCATAATTGACGTCGGCGCCGATATGTTTCGAGGCCATGACGTCATAGGCGCCGCCATAGGCTTTGCGGGTAATCAGCGTCACCATCGGCACGGTCGCCTGGCTATAGGCAAAGAGCAGCTTGGCGCCATGCTTGATGACGCCGCCATATTCCTGCGCGGTGCCGGGCAGGAAGCCGGGCACGTCGACCAGCGTCAGGATCGGGATCGAGAAAGCATCGCAGAAGCGCACGAACCGGGCGGCCTTGCGCGAACTGTCGATGTCGAGGCAGCCGGCAAGCACCATCGGCTGATTGGCGACGACGCCGACCGTCTGGCCTTCCATGCGGATGAAGCCGGTGATGATGTTCCTGGCGAAGTTCTGCTGCAATTCGAAGAAGTCGCCTTCATCCGCAAGCGCCAGGATCAGTTCCTTCATGTCGTAGGGTTTGGCGGCGCTGTCTGGGATCAGGCTGTCAAGGCGCATTTCGAGCCGCGACGGGTCGTCGTGGAAGGGACGGACCGGCGGCTTTTCGCGGTTGTTGAGCGGCAGGAAATCGAAAAGCAGGCGGGTCGCTTCCAGTGCCTCGATGTCGTTTTCATACGCACCGTCGGCGACCGAAGACTTTGACGTATGCGTGCGCGCGCCGCCGAGCTCTTCCGCAGTGACGATCTCGTTCGTCACTGTCTTCACGACATCCGGCCCGGTCACGAACATGTAGGATGAATCGCGAACCATGAAGATGAAGTCGGTCATGGCCGGCGAATAGACCGCGCCGCCGGCGCAGGGACCCATGATGACCGAGATCTGCGGAATGACGCCGGAGGCTTCGGCATTGCGGCGGAAGACCTCGGCGTAACCGGCAAGCGAGGCCACGCCTTCCTGGATGCGGGCGCCGCCACTGTCGTTGAGGCCGATGACTGGTGCCCCGTTGCGTACCGCCATATCCATGATCTTGCAGATCTTCTGCGCGTGGGTTTCCGACAGGGAGCCGCCGAGAACGGTGAAGTCCTGAGAAAAGACATAGACCTGCCGGCCGTTGATCGTGCCCCAACCGGTGACGACGCCATCGCCCGCGACCTTTTGGCTCTCCATGCCGAAATCGACGCAGCGATGCGTGACGTACATGTCGTATTCTTCGAACGAGCCTTCATCGAGCAGCACCTCGATGCGTTCGCGCGCCGTCAGCTTGCCCTTGCCGTGCTGGGCGTCGATCCGTCGTTGGCCGCCGCCGGCTCTTGCTTCTGCCCGGCGGGCTTCGACCTGTTCTAGTATGGCGCGCATGGTGCCCTCCCGGTTTTTTTCAGTGCCTGTTTTTTCAGCGATTGTGCAGAGGCGCTTCGAGCTTCGCAATAGCGTCGAAGACGGCATGGAAAAACGTCTCTTCATGTGCAAATGTGAAATAGAGAAATTTGTGAAACGTAAATTGCAAAGTTGCAAACATGGCGATCGGCAAACTCTATATCGGCCGCAAGGTCAGGGAACTGCGGGAGGCGAACAAGGCGACGCAAGGCCAATTTGCAGAACGCATCGGCATCTCGACCAGCTACCTCAACCAGATCGAGAACAACCAGCGGCCGGTCTCAGCCGCAGTGCTTTTGGCGCTCGCCGAAAAATTCCAGATCGATATCGCCGAGCTTTCGACCGGGGAGGGCGATCGTCTGCTCTCGGCGCTCTCGGAAGCCCTCAGCGATCCCTTGTTTGAAACCTATTCCGCAAGCCTGCAGGAACTGAAGCTCGTCGCGCAGAATGCCCCGGGACTGGCACATGCGCTGATCACCTGCCACCAGGCCTATCGCCGCAACAGCGAGCAGCTCGCAAGCATTGACGACACCATCGGCCGCGGGGCCTCATTTGTCGAAACCACGCCTTATGAAGAGGTGCGCGACTTCTTTCATTTCGTCGACAACTACATTCACGAGATCGACATGCTTGCCGAGCGGCTGGCGGGCGAGCTCGGGCTCGGCGAAGGCGACAATCATGCGGCGCTGGCAAGCTATCTGGAACAGCGTCACGGCGTTCGGGTCGTGCGCGGAGCGGCCGGCGACGAGGCGATCCGCCGCTTCGATCCGCGCGCCCGCATCCTGACCCTCAATCCCTATGCGCCCGCAGCAACGCGCGACTTCCAGATCGCCCTGCAGATCGCCCAGCTTCATGCCCGCGAAGAGATCGATCGGGTGGCCGGTAGTGCCGGCTTCCGCACCGAAGAGGCCTATGAGATCTGTCGCATCGGCCTGCAGAACTATTTTGCCGGCGCGCTGATCCTGCCCTACCAGGCCTTCTCGAAGGCCGCCCGCGACTTGAGGCACGACATCGAATTGCTCGCCGCCCGCTTCGGCGCGTCTCTGGAGCAGGTCTGCCACCGCCTCTCGACCCTGCAGCGGCCGGGACAGAAAGGCATACCGATCTTCTTTGCCCGCATCGACCGGGCGGGCAATATCACCAAGCGCCACAGCGCCGCGAAGCTGCAATTCGCCCGGTTCGGTGCAGCCTGTCCGCTCTGGAACGTGCACCAGGCCTTCGAGACGCCGGGCCGGATCATCCGGCAACTGGCCGAGACGCCTGACGGCGTGCGCTACCTCTGCCTCGCCACCCAGATCACTAAGGGCGGTGGCGGCTTTCGCGCCGCGCAGCCGCGCTACGCGCTGGCGCTTGGCTGCGAGGTCTCCTATGCCGATGCCTTCGTCTACGCCGACGACATGGACCTCGGCAACCGCGCCGCCTTCGATCCGATCGGCATTTCCTGCCGCATCTGCGAACGCACGAAATGCGCGAGCCGTGCGGTGCCGCCATTGAAACGCCGCCTGATCGTGGACCATGACTTACGCGGCGCTCTGCCGTATCGTCTAAGCGAGAGCTGATTGCGACGGTCTGTTCATTTTTGAACAGACCCTGTGAGAAGTTGCATCTGGGCCTGGACGAAGTTTGGTGTAACTAGGCCTCCATCGCCTACGGCGCCGCGCGTCTTTTGAAACGCGCAAAGGTCGCTGTGGCACGTTTGGTTGCTGCAGGTTTTTGCCCTTTTATCGGTTACGATTAAAGGAAACCTGCAGAGGTATGCGGTCAGGGAGGACATGCATATGGATTTTCGCCTGTCGGAGGAGCAGGAGGCCATTCGTCAGATGGCGCTCGATTTCGCCCGCGACGAGATCGCCCCTCACGCGATCGACTGGGATCAGCAGAAGCATTTTCCGGTCGACACGTTGCGCGGTGCCGCAGCGCTCGGAATGGCCGGCATCTATGTCCGCGACGATGTCGGCGGCACGGGACTGACGCGGCTCGATGCCGCGATGATCATCGAGGCGCTCGCGACCGGCTGCCCGGCCGTCGCCTCCTTCGTCTCGATCCACAACATGTGCGCCGGCATGATCGACCGCTACGGCACGGACGAACAGCGCCAGCGGCTGCTGCCGAGGCTGCTGACCATGGAGGTGCTGGCGAGTTACTGCCTGACCGAGCCAGGCTCGGGCTCGGATGCAGCGGCGCTGAAGACCAAGGCGGTGAGAGACGGCAACGATTATGTCCTGACCGGCCAGAAGCAGTTCATCTCGGGCGCTGGCGAGTCCGGCCTCTACGTGATCATGGCGCGGACCGGCGAGGACGGCCCCAAGGGCATCTCCACCTTCGTGGTCGAGAAGGACGCACCTGGCCTCACATTCGGTGCCAATGAGAAAAAAATGGGCTGGCACGTCCAGCCCACCCGCGCCGTCATGCTCGATGGTGTCCGCGTGCCGGCGGAAAACCGCCTCGGGGCGGAAGGCGATGGTTTCAAGATCGCCATGGGCGGGCTCGATGGCGGGCGATTGAACATTGCCGCCGCGTCTCTCGGTGGCGCCCAGTCCGCCTTCGAAAGGGCGCTGGCTTATGTCCAGGAGCGCCGGGCCTTTGGCAAGGCGATCGGCGAGTTCCAGGCGCTGCAGTTCCGTCTCGCCGACATGGCGACCGACCTCGAAATCGCCCGCACCTTCCTCTGGCGCGCGGCATCTGCGCTTGATGCCGGCGACCCCGAAGCGACAAAACTCTGCGCCATGGCCAAGCGCTTCGTCACCGACCGCTGCTTTGCCGTCGCCAATGACGCGCTGCAGCTTCACGGCGGTTACGGCTATCTCGCAGACTATGGTGTCGAAAAGATTGTCAGGGACCTCCGGGTGCACCAGATCCTCGAGGGCACCAACGAAATCATGCGCCTGATCGTTGCGCGTTCGCTTATCGGCCGGAAATAGGCCAGAAACAGGCCAGAAACAGGAAAGATCGTTCATGGACATGCAGGCGCCTGAAGTCATCGTCGAGCGGCGGGGAGCGATCGGCAGAATCCGGCTGAACCGCACACGGGCATTGAACAGCCTCAACGTGCCGATGATCCGGCTGATCGCCGCGGCTTTGACCGAGTTCGAAAATGATCCGGCCGTCGCCGCCGTGTTGGTGACCGGCGAGGGCGAGCGCGGGCTTTGCGCCGGTGGCGATATCCGCATGATTTACGAGAGTGGCCGCGAACGGCCGGAGGAAGGTGCGCAGTTCTGGCGCGAGGAATTCATCGTCAACAGCCGCATCTCCGGCTACCGCAAGCCGTACATTGCGATCATGGACGGTATCGTCATGGGCGGCGGTGTCGGGATTTCCGCCCACGGCAGCCACCGCATCGTCACCGAATGCACGCGGCTTGCGATGCCGGAGACCGGGATCGGCTACTTCCCTGACGTTGGCGCCACCTGGCTTCTTCCTAAGGCCCCCGGCGAATTCGGCACCTATCTCGGTCTGACCGGTCGGGACATCGTCGCAGCCGATGCGATCCATGCCCGGCTTGCAGATAGTTTCGTCGCCTCGGATAAGCTGGAAGCACTCGCCGCTGATCTTGCCACGCTGCCGCCGACGGCAGGCAGCGCAGATGTCAACGCGGTGATTGCAAAGCACGCTTCGGAAGCGCCGGCAACGGCGCTTCGAAACCACTTTGCGCTGATCGACCGCTGCTTCGCCTTTGATACGGTTGAAGAGATCGTGGCGGCGCTCGAGGCTGATGGTTCCGATTTCGCCAAGGAAACGCTGGCGCTGCTCAACTCGCGTTCGGCGCTGAGCATGAAGCTGACGCTCGAACTCTTGCGCGCCGGGCGCCGCAGCGCGTCGCTGAACGAATGCCTCGAACGGGAATATTCCGCGACGCTCGGAATGCTTGGTAACCCCGACTTCTACGAAGGTGTGCGTGCTGCGGTGATCGACAAGGACCGCAATCCAAAATGGTCGGTGGCGCTGGCCGGTGTCACACCTGCCTTGCTGTCGCGTTTCGGCAGGAAGGATCACCCGCCACTGTTTTAGCGCCTGAGGATGGGGCGCTGTTCGGTTTTGGCCGAGTTTCAATACGAGGAGGAATGACATGACGAAGATCGCCTTTATCGGGCTCGGCAATATGGGCGGGCCGATGGCCGCCAATCTGGTGAAGGCGGGGCATGCGGTCAGCGGCTTCGACCTGTCGGAAGCGTCGCGCAACGCTGCGGCGAAAACCGGCGTTTCGGTTGCTGGTTCGATCGCACAGGCGGTGCGCGGTGCCGAATGCGTCGTCACCATGCTGCCGGCCGGCGCCCACGTGCTCTATGTCTGGGACGAACTGCTCGGCTTCGTCGATCCCGGAACGCTTCTGATCGATAGCTCGACGATCGACGTCGACAGCGCCCGCAAGGCGCATGCGCTCGCCGAAAAGATCGGCTGCCCGTCGCTCGACGCGCCGGTCTCCGGCGGCACAGGCGGCGCGGCTGCCGGCACGCTCACCTTCATGGTCGGCGGCAGCGACGAGGCTTTTGCCCGCGGCAGGCCGCTGCTCGAGGCGATGGGCAAGAAGATCGTGCATTGCGGCGGTGCCGGCGCCGGCCAGGCGGCCAAGATCTGCAACAACATGATCCTCGGGATCTCGATGGCCGGCGTGTGCGAGGCCTTCGTTCTGGCGGAACGGCTAGGCCTGTCGCATCAGGCGCTGTTTGACGTCGCCTCGACCTCGTCCGGCCAATGCTGGTCTCTGACGACCTATTGCCCGGTGCCGGGTCCGGTCCCGACCTCGCCCGCCAACAATGACTACAAGCCGGGGTTCGCAGCCAGCCTGATGCTGAAGGACCTGAAGCTGTCGCAGCAGGCCGCAAGCGCTGCTGGTGCGACGACGCCGATGGGCGCACAGGCAGCCCAACTCTATTCGATGTTCGAGAAGCTCGGCCATGGCGGTGAAGACTTTTCCGCTCTGATCCACCTTCTGCGCGGCAACGACGAAGCAAAGGCCGGCTGATCCGCCCGCGTCGATGGATTTTCGCCCGCTTAACCGGGCGAAAATTTGCCGCTTATGTCTGTGAATAGAAATTCATTCGTATTTTCAATGACTTATGAAATTTATATCAAAGCTATGAAACTTGCTGTTGACGTCTTGGAGGATGGGGGTCTATAAGCCCGATCACTGACGAGGGCGGCGGCGCTGCTGGCGACGACGACCTTCGCTCTAGAGTT
>NZ_JBYTEC010000022.1:0-61870 GCF_058792075.1 Ensifer sp. EB106-03-01-XG145
AAATCGCAGGCGAAAGACGCCAACAGCCATCAGGCCGCGCCGCCGATCACCAAATCAGCGGTAATTCGAGGTCTCCATCTGCCATGCAAATCTCCAGATAGTCCTGGAAACCTTCTCGCACGCCCGGCCAGCCTCAAAATACAGCCTATCCAATGGGGCGGAGACGGCGCTTACGGTATAGCGCCAGTGGGTCGTCGCCCTCCGGCCCGAAAGCAGGCCTGCCGCCGCCAGCACGAAGACGCCGGAACAGATGGAAAGGACGCGCGCGCCACGATCATGCGCATCCCGCAGCGCCTGGCAGACTGCCTCCGGCACAGGTTGGTCCGCTCCGCGCCAACCGGGCACGATGATCGTGCCGGCCTCGGCCAGAAGCTCGATGCCGCCATCGGCCACAAAGCGCACGCCGCCGGTTGCCCTCAGCTCGCCGGGATCGACCGAGGCGACGGCGAAGCGATACCAGTCCTCGCCCATTTCCGGCCGTGGCAGGCCGAACATCTCGACGGCGACGCCGAACTCGAAGGTGCACAGCCCGTCATAGGCGAGCGCCACGACGAGCGTATAGGCTCAATTCAAACTGATTCACTCAACCATTGAATTTATTGGCACGTTCAAAATTATGATTCAGTCTTTCTCAGGAATTTGATTCTTGTACTTGTAAATTTCTCCACGATCTAAGCTCGATCCAGCCCTAGAAACTGAAGAGCTTCCGCTCGACGAACGACCCTATCACCCGTAGATCGAAGGCCAGACTTATTTAATCTTCGCCATATCAAGTCGCGGCTGAGAGCTTTTTTCTGCGCGGCAGCCATGCATACCAAATGATCGATGAGTACAAATTCCTGCTTGAAAGCATGAAGGTCATTGAGCGTAATTTTTTTCTTGAAATCGAACAACGTCTGCGCGGCACCCGCGCTCATATTGAGATAAAAGGCGACTTCGGTACTGGTGAGAGGGAACTCAGCACAGTCCATTACTCCGTCGATATTGTCCAAGAATTTCCGCCAGATAGTGATGTCTGCCACGTATAGAGAATCAAGGCCAACACCGATTTCTGGGTTACGTTTAATTGGCAGAACGCGCTCTTGTATAGAGGTTAGGACGCGCGGCCAAACATCGCCGCGGCCCTGAAAGAACACGTTGACAAATTTGCGAAGTGGCGTCGCGCCCGCCCTACCCAGTCGCCCGGGCTTGACATGACGGAATTGCAACCTTGAGGCCCATACGAAGATTTGCTCTCCGATTGCTTCAGGGCGTTGGGAGAAGGGGCCGCACGATCCGCTCAGATAGCAATTATACAACACTATGGGAGGAAGCTTGGCTTTTGAGACTGCCTTGACGAAAGGGTTGCTGTTGGTAACAGATGCGAAACCAGCGATTTCGGACAAATGACGTTTCCCGGCATCACCAATCATAACCTCGAGACGTCTTAGGCATCGAGGCTGTTTCTCTCCCAATCGCGAGAGCGTGACGACCTTTTTCACTGCGGTCATCAGAGAAACGCTGAGTATCCCTGCCTGCTTGCAAAAAACTGCAAATGAGTGCGGCTCACTTTTTTCCGACATTCCTTTAAATTGTCCGAACTGGGAAATTATATTGGCCAATCCGTCAGGCCAAGCTAACACAGCGCGGGCTGCCGTCGCCAGACTTTCGGCCTTGACCTTTGCCGCAGCTATTATCCGTCTCCCCGATTGCCTTTGCTGGTTCTCAAATGCCGAAGCGATGAGCACGCAAAGCATGAATATCTGACCGGGGTTCTCGCTCCGCAAGTCTTCATGCAACCGCAAGACCGCGCACCTGCCTTCCGGACGTTCTGGATTGACCAATCCGGTGACAAATTTTAGGGCATCCAAATCTTCAATTGGTACTTTAGAGCCTTCAGCGTCACGAAAATCAAATGCAGGACCACAACGATGACAACGGTGTATCCCGATCGTGTTGTGAAAATTTAGCTCGGTTCCGCACTCGGGACACCGACTGAACAGAAACTCATAATTTTGCGGATCGAAGTCGATCGCTTGAAGATGCCAAATCGCCTTCGAATGCAGGGACGATCGAAGCGCGAGGGGCGAAACGCGCCTTCCGGGAAAAAACTGGCTGCTAGGCAATGATACTCCGAAGAAATCAATTCTTTGGGCGTCGTCGCGCCAACGCTCATATCGGAGCGGACTAATATCAGCGTCCCCGGTTGGGGTACCAAGGCGATCCGCCAAACCTGATATTACGGGCTGCTTTAGGGCAAAGGTTGTGTGGTTGTATCTTCCCCTTTCTTGGAGCAATTCCCAGACCGAGTTAAAGCGGTTAATGCAGGCCGCCCGATAGATCAAATCCGCGAGTCCCTCGCCCGGTAGGGGCACAACGGGAATGGCAATTCTGGTGCCGATGAGAGCGACCAGGCGTCGAGCGATCACAGGCGTGATCGCTATTTCGGCCGCTTCGTACATGATTAAACTCCGTCAAATATGTAGATCAAGACGCAGTGCAAGCAGAATCACCTCGGCAGCAATCGACTTCCGACCCCGCACCTAACAACGTCATTTGTCAGTGGATGGCTGCGGGAATGAAACTCCGTTTGCGCGGTTTCTTGGGCTTGAAGTAATCATGGTATTCAGGACCGTAGTACTTCTCGTCTTCAGCGACCCTGATCATGCAGTCCGCGGCAATGCCATCTTCGTCTTCCTCCTCGAAGGGATTGTAGACGCAAATGCCATTTTCTAAAGAATATCCGTCGACTGCAGCTTTCAGGTGTTTAATACCGATCCGCACAGCGCACTCCGACGAGGCAAGGATCGCCGCGTCCCTCACAATGTTGCAGAGTATGCCAAGCCGCCCCTGCGAGGCGTAGTAAAGCCTTAGGGTGATCGGACCGTCGCACAGCCCACTGGGCTCGTCAAACATTCGGTGTTGAAGCATCAACATCTCCAAGCCGGCCAGAAATCTTGAAAATTCTTCCGCGTCCTCGACGAATTTCATCGGCATCAAGTCTAGTTTTTTGATGCGGTTCTTTAGTTGCATATTGTCGATGACCTTTTTCGCGTTTGGCAAGCCAACCAACACCAACGGCCATCCGTCTTCGATCATGTTCTTGATGATCTCCTGAATAACCGAGGCCTGTTTCATCGTTTCCCGGTCATGTTGTTTGGTCAGCTGATCGAACCTGTCGAGTATCAGTAGCTCGTTGCCCAAATCGTCGGCTCTGTCCCTGGCTCTGTCTATTTTTTGTTGTACCGTTTCCCTGGAATGCGCCCATTTAGGTTGATCGAAAGCTGTCAAAAGCATTGTCGCAAAATCACCGGAGGTAGGTTTGGCGGGGACTCTCGCGCATACCACCCTCTTTTGCAGTTTCTTGATGTCTCCGTCAGGCACGTCGTCGCGGAACGTCGCCGTTGCTCGTATCTCAGGAATGACGAAACTGGAGAAATAGATCTTGTTGCAAGTGTGAGATTTACCGCAATGGGACGGCGCAAGAATATAAGCGCCGGTTTGCTCAGTATCCCAACGTGAATTTCTCCTCGCTTCCCGCAGATCATTAAAATACTCCATAACGCTATATGCCTTTGAGTATGGAACGATCCACTCCTTGAAAACTGAACGTATTATTCCTCTCGACACTCTACCAGTCATCGTTCAAATCCCCATCTCGTAACTTTTTCACTCACGTGAGACTTTGATTTCCGATTTCATTCGCTCCAAATACGCGTTTCCATCGACTATCTTGAACGGATTCGCTGTCACGAGGGTCTTTAGATTTTCGGCCGCCTCCATGGGATCGGGCTCGATCGAGCGAGATGGCTCCACTACTGACGCGACCTTGGGCGCTTTGGTCAGCTTCACGCGATCTCGAACCGCACTGTCCTTACGTGCCTCGTTCTCCGCACGCGTATTGCTTCCCTTAGCAGTGGCAGCTTTGCCGCCGCGACGTGCGCAAGGCCTTTGGACCACCACCTGGTTCCGCCTTTGCGCGGCAAGGCGATGCCCCGAACTCCGTCCATCGGAAAGCGCGGTATCGACGGGTTCGCTCGAAGAGGGCAAGTCGATTGCCGGTGGCACATATGACGTTAGACTACTGAAGTGATTGGCTTTGTTGATGGCGAGGTCGTTCCTCGAAAAGAAGTTCTCGATTGCATCATTCCGCTTCCCGCGTTCCACAACCGCATCTTCGTATGTCGAGGTCCTCGTCGTATCTTCGTTTGGGATTTCGACCCAAATCCCACGTGCAGGGTTGTATACCGCAATGGCAGCAACTGTTTCCTGCTCGGTCAGTTCGATTTCGACCGAACGAGTGTTGTTCTTACGCTTCGTCCCACGGGGGTTTCTGACCAGATGGCAAAGGTCGTCTAGGAGCGAAGTGACGACGTCGGGGTGATGGAAGACCTCTTTGCGATACTCAATGCCCGAGGTTGTGAGCGTTCGCACGACGGCCTTGCCAAAAACTTGGTCGATTGCGCTCATGTCTGCGACAAGCGGACGCGTGTAACTCTCAAATGACTCTTTCCACATGAATGCGGGGGGCACGCCCAACTCGTCGTGCACAGCGAGATGGTAGACGGTTATGATCCAGTTCCAGAGCTTCTCTTGTGCTTCCGGGAGTGTGAACCGCGCACTTTTCCTGGGATCTTGGTCGGAAACTCCGGGTTTCTCGGCAACGCCACCGTCTGCCTCATGCCAAATGTTCGTATTCAGGGTCTTGAAAAATCTCTCGACGATGGCCTTGTAGGGTGGTGTCTTGACGGGGGCGAAGGACACATGCAAGCCGACAAAAGAGGCTGAGGCTCTCAACGAGCGTCCGATGTTCGCGAGGTCGTTGTCGACCAGCATGCGCTTGAATTTGCCAAAGCAATCAAGCGACCAAGCATAAGCGTCGCCAGTGTTCAGATGCTGTAGGAAATCCTTGGGCTTCAGGGTCTGTTTCAAACCCGCATTCAATGTTTCAAGCGACGGCGACCGGATTGACAATCTCGCCGCTAAAACCATCCGCGTGTGCACGTCCATCACTACTATCAACCATGGTCGAGACGTTTCCTCGACGATCGTGCCTTTGTCGTTGTAAACAACGACGTGCATGTCGATCTGCGTGTGGTCCATAACTACGCATTGAAGCGGTCTGTGGGTTACAACGGACGCATGCACCCCTTCGATCTGGCGGTTCGCGACCGTCCGACCTTCTCGTCTTGCAATGTTCGCAAGGGTCGCCGCGCGGTCGATCCAGTTCTGCAAGGTGGCATCGCACGGACTTGCGAAATCGGCCGATTGGTTTTCGTTATGGGCCAAAAACTTGGCTACATCGATCTGCGGTGTATTCGCGACGATATCTGTGGCGGACCGCGATGTGGCACCGGCGATCTGGAGCGTTTGATCGCCAGCTTCAACGAGGGCCAGCCTGCGCTTGCGCTCCTTTGCTATCTCACCGTTGAACCAGGCTTTTGCCGCTCTGTCTGACGGCCTGAGCGGGCTCCAATACCATTCGAGCATTGTCCATTTCAACAGCTTGACGACGTCTGCCCAAAGGCCAGATTTTTGATCGCCACCACTGTTGTTGAGGAAAAATGCAAAAGGACGGTAGTGCTTACTGCCGTACTCTCGTGTGTAACGGATTAAGCTGCTTGCTCCCGGAGCCTTGTATTCTTTGCCGAAAAGTTGTTTGTGCGTGCTTGCGTGGTCTTCGATGAACTTTCGGATAGGTTCGTTGGAACATGGAATATCATACTCGTCGATGCACATGACGTAGTATTGCTTGATAACAGCCTTCAAATACCGCTTTTTCCGGGCTTTGACTTTGGGACTATCTCCCGGGAGTTCCGGCTCGAAGGCCCCAGGCTCCACTGCAAATCGCTCGACGTCCTCATGCCCGGGGTCAAGCCGAACGGCGTGCCCCCGGGCGCGCATGAAAATGTATCGCTTACGCTCGATGTACCATCGCTCCCTGCGATCGGCGCGCTCGAATACGAGCTCTCCGTTTGACTTCGGCTTAACGTAAGTCGCCACGAAGCTCGCACCCTGATCTTTGATCAGAAATTTATCGCCTCGGCTTGCGTCGATCGGGGGCAACATGCTCAGGCTGCCTCTTCGATAGAGGACAGTGAAATCATGTTGCGTCTGTTTCCGAGCAGCGGCGGCATAGCCACTTTCGCAGCCGGTCCCGGATTTTGCGAGAGATCGATCCAGATCAGGCCCTGAACGTGGAGGAAGTTCGCTGCTTCGCGTCCATAGGGGTGGCCGCCGAGAACTTCAATCAAGCGCCCATATGTGGAGAGACCGTTGCAGGCCCGGAGGTGGGTCACGGCGAGGTTCTTCAGCGTTGTACTTATGTTTGCTTCATCATCGACGAGAATGCTGGGAAGATGCGATAGATTGATGCACTGCAAGTCTCGTTTGTCTTGGACGAGATAGAAATGGAGACCCTGCTCGGCGTAGATACGTGCCGCTTCCCCGAGCTTCGCTTCGTAATCCTCCCTTTTTTTCTTGCTTTTCGCCTTCTCCTCGTCGGTCCGATCGGCTTTGCCGAATTCCTGATACTTGGACGCGCCCTTCACCTCGAGGACCAGGTTCACCAGATCGTCTGCTGCCGCTCGTGCTTGCGGCAGCTTTAGCGCAGCCACCGCAAACGGCGTTCCCTTTTCAAGTTCTCGGATGAACCAGCGCGGAACGATGATCTCGAAATCCGGAGTGTAGCTCCACCTTCGCCCTCCATTTGGGCGATCAAATTCAAGCGTGTGAGGTTGCGCCATATAGGTCAGAACCGATGTCGACACATCCAGCAGGATCGCAACTTGCAACTCGGCGTCGGAATCGAGTGGCAATATGTGATTGGGCACCTTGGTTGACGGGTAGATGTGCGTCGTATTTTTACTACGACCGTTGACTGAAAAACGGACAGGCCCACCATCGGCGGCCCGGTCCAGCGTCACTCCGTTGCCGAGGTTAAATCCTACCTTCTCGATCCTCTTGTCCATCAGTTCGCCCCAACCTTAGGAAGGGTGATCCATGCTCTGGAATATGGGTTAGCGACAAGTATTTCAGACGCATCGACTACTTCGGTGCCGTCATCCAAAACGCGAACACATAACAGAACCTCAACCGGAAATGCCGCCTGCTCCATTCTCTTCTTCGGGCGGGTACGAAAAAAGCAATAATCCTCAATCAACGCAAAGACAGTTGACGGTTCATAGTACCTGTTGCCGTTGCACCTGATCCCGTCAGTGGTCAACGAACCCGTGACGCCTACAGAACTCCACGTCGGACGATTTGAATTTCTCATTCCTACTCCTCCTGAGACGGTCTTCAGGCGACGAGTAGAGCCTCTCCCCTCCGTCGATAGGTCGACGGAGGGGCTGTATAATCAGCGACATAGAACGGGTTGCAGACGTGCTTGCGGAGCAGCAGTCCGTTGGACAGCGATTGCGTTCTGTTTGCTTCGAGGCGCTATGCGTGCGTCATTGAGACCTGAATGTTGCGTGGCCGTTTCGGATGGTTGCGAGCCATCCACCGACTCACTGTCGGCAATTGGATGTTAACACGGCACATAGACCATTCAAGTACACATACACGGACGCACCATGTTTCCAACTGCCCTCTACAGCCGCAGGACCGTCGGGAGTTGAACCGATCGCGCGCCGGCTCACCACCCTCGCATCAACCCACTCGAGGAGACCCGTGATCCGCTTCGGCCACCGCCCGTTTGGATAGCCGAGCCCCGTAATGGGCTTCCACTTCCGCGCGACGATGAAGCGTTATCACGGCTTTTCGGGCCTTCGGGCCGACCGTCACGCATCCCGCCCCACTGATCTCACGACTGATTTCCAGTAGTTTCGCGGCGGCCGCACCGTTCATGACGAGCCGGCGGTGAACTTCGCTGGTGGTGATGAAGCTTTCCCGGGCCACCCAAAGGTCTGCAAACGTTGGATGAGTTGAAACAATCCCCCTACGCTGCCAACTCGCACACCTCAACGTCGACAAGCCCAAAACCGACGCAACGGCGTGGAGATCGGCCTTTCTCCGTGGAATGTGATCGCCCTCCGCCACGCCTCTTAGGATATCTCTGAGCGCGTCGAAATCGCTGACATATACCCGGTCGACTAATGACAGCTCACTTCTTGGATCCATCCAGCAGGCAACGCGCCGATTTTTCAAGGCGACGAACACGTCAGGCCACGGGTTGATCGGTCTGGCGCAAAGCGCCGATACGGCCTCCCACAACGGAATAGCTCCGGTAGGCGGCGATCCTGGGAGGCCCACCTCGACTATGCTCGGCTCCAACGTATTAGCCGGCCCGCTGGCATGCGTCAGAGCCATCAGAGCCGATGTAGATGCGTGTTCCAGGGTCGTTACGCCGAACAAGTCCTGCACGAAGGGCAAAGGTATACCCCACCTGCTCGACAACGCCTGGACCTGTGGCGAACCGATGAGGAACATGTAGGCGGCTTCCACTTGTCCAATCTGCTGGTCGTGCTCGAGGCAATGCGAGAGAACACGTTCCAAACCGGGCAGCCCCGGCTTACCCCTCCGAGCCTGCCACAGCCCCTCTTCCTCGATCCGGCATGTTCCGTTCAAACCGTTTCCAGCCGATGGCGCGGCAATGCTCGCGACGCCACTGTACAAAGCAGAATGTCGAGCCTCTTGAGCACAGTCCAAAACCATCTTCCTGAGGTCGGGGCCAACTGACAAAGATGCGCCTCTCATTGGATGGTAGCCCCTTTGTCGCGCTGGCGCTGGGCGTTTCAGATATAAGAGCCTGAGGTTTTCCGCGAACATCTGAAAGCCACGGGGCCAGTCGAGGACGGCACGCGCGGCAGCTGCTAGAGAACTAGGGAGTGGCGACTGCGGCTCGCTCGGCAGCTCGCCTGCCGAATTGCGCTCAAGACTCGTCGCCATTCCGACGATGAGCTGGAACAACTGTCCTGGTCCGAACTGCCTAAGGTCGGGAGCCACTTTCCGAGCTTCGGTGTCGTCTGCGGGAACCCGGGGGTCAATGAGGTTCGCGGCAAAGGACAGGGCCTCCTCATCGTCGACACGCACCCGCTCTTGCGGATACTCGCAAAGGTCCACCTTCCTGCCCTGAGCATGGCATGAGGAGCAGATGTCGATTTCGATCGCTATATCGAAGCCCATACCCTCGCGGCAAATCGGGCACCGGGATAACAGCATTTCGCGGGTTTCAGGATCGAAACCCAGACCGGCGACGCTCCAAACGGCGCGCTGATACGGTTCTAGTCGCAATGAGCGTGGCGCGAGTCTCCGATGTGAAACAAAGAAACCCTTCGCCCGAACCTCCCGGCCAAAGAATAGTATTCTCGTCCCTGCCTCATCGAGTTTGGGAGACATGAGCCCAATTGCGTCTGTCGACCTTTGGGTTCCGAGGAGATCTGCGACCGCCCGATGCTCGATGTTAGCACGGGCGAGACCTTCGGGCGTCATTCGCTTTGTTGATTGGAGCCCTAACGCCCGGCCCAGTATAGATGTCCCTTGGTAACCGTTGGCGCAGGCTGCCCGGAAGAGAACGTCTGCGAGACCCTCCCATGGATACGGTTGAATGGGGACGGACAACCTCGTCCCGATCAGATCCACCAACCTGGCAACGACGTCTCGATCGTATGCACCCGTCGACGTCACAGGGAGCAGCCCTCTACGTTACACTGACATGGACAACGGACAGTTCCCGCGCGGCGACACTGGCCCCCGACCATATTGCGTGGTATTGATTCGGAGCATCTTACTCCGCTATTTGCGTGGCCGAGTGTGCGGGGCGGCTGCATTGCGAGTGCAAGCCGCCCAACTCCTTCCCCACAACACGTTCGCGCCATCAGGCAGGCTCCGTTCGGGTTCGTCAAATGAACCCGACCTCAGAAAACGGTAGACAACGACCCGCTTAGCTATTGGCTATTCTAACTTCGTGGTATTCATCTCTTTCCTCATTTTCTCTGGCTTGGCCTATGGGGATGGGGAGACAAGTCGCTAGGCTGTCCGACTCGGGTGAGCCGACAGGTTCAGGTTAGCACCACATTGGACGCGATCAATACCGGACACGTGAGATGGAACAGCAATCCCCAGACCAAGACGAACACATATCCGAGCTTGGAATGCAGGAGGCGTACCGGCTCGTCGTCAGGCAAGTGCAGCAACTCAGGAAAGCCCGACAGGTTCTGGACGCAAAACTCGCGAAAGCCGAAGAAGCTCAGGAGTCCCTTCGGCAGTTCCTGACCGATGCCCCTTCCCTCGTGCCAGAGGGGCCACGTAACAGCGAGGCGGACGGCAGGAAGAAAAAGAGGTTCCGTAAAGGCAGCCAAACCGCGGAAGTCATCGCAAGGTCTAAGAACATTCTGAAAGAAGCTGGTCGTCCGCTCGAGCGAAGCGATCTGTTGCAGCGTATACGCGCCAGTGGTTTTCAGGTGACCACAAGCGATCCAGCTCGCTTCATCGGCAGGACACTCTGGGAAAGCGACGACTTCATCCACATTCCCAAAGAGGGATATTGGCTTGCTGGACACGACGTCCCCGTTTATCGGGACGAGTAAACCCAGTTGGGGTCCATAATTACCCCTGCCCGATCGGAACGAGATCCAACTGAGGTCCGCAATTCCCCCTCGGCTCCAAGAAGAAATTCAAGACGTCGCGGTCTCTTCACCTATCGAGTCGAAGGCAGTTTCTTGCCGAAGGCCTGCTTGTACGCGATCGGAGTTGTACCGAGTTGTTCCCGGAAGTGGTGCCTGAATAACGCTCCGGAGCCGAACCCGGCCTTTTCGGCCACGCCGTCGATCGGGAAGTCGGTGTTCTCAAGGAGATCGCGGGCATTGGCCAATCGTGTGTCGAGAAGCCAGCGGGCGGGTGTTTTTCCAGTCGCCGCTTCGAACCTCCGTAGGAAAGTCCGCTTACTCATCCCTACCCGGTTCGCGAGGTCACCTACGGAGTGGCGGGCAGCAATGTTCTGTCGGAGGTAGTCTAGCAGCGGTCCCAGCCGTCCGCTTTCGTAAAGCGTCGGAACCGGACTCTCCACGAATTGCGCCTGACCACCATCTCGGTGTGGCTGCACCACGAGCCGTCGTGCGACCTTGTTAGCAGCCGCCGTGCCGAAATCACGTCTTACGAGGTGAAGGCAGAGGTCAAGCCCGGCTGCGCTTCCTGCCGAAGTCAGGATGTCGCCCTCATCAACGTAGAGGACATCCGGCGTGACACCAATTTTCGGATACCGCTCCGCTAGAGCCTCAGTGTAACGCCAATGGGTCGTGGCTCTCTTGCCGTCAAGCAAACCAGCGGCGGCCAGCACGAATACACCAGAGCAGATGGATAGGATGCGGCTGCCCCGCTTGTTCGCTTGTCGAAGTGCCTCGATGACTTCGAGGGGGACTTCGCTATCGACGCCTCTCCACCCGGGAATAACTATGGTGCTCGCTTCGGCGAACAGATCCAGATTGCCGTCGGCAACGAACCGGACACCGCCGGCGGCTCGCATCGGTCCGGTTTCCGAGGATGCAACGGCGAAACGATACCAGTTCGGCCCCATCTCCGGCCGCTCCAGGCCGAAGACCTCCACCGCGATACCGAATTCAAAGGTGCACAGGCCCTCGTAGGCCAATGCCACGACAAGGGGCGAGTTCAGCGGCTCTGTTCTCGTCTGCTGCATGAACGGCTCTTACAGCCTTGAATTCGAACACTCAAGTGAGCGGCACTGGGCCGCCGTGTCGATGTCGTACTCCTGCCCCTCTCCCGAATTTCGCAAAGGCGGCGAGATGCCATGCACACGTGGCCCTTCCTCCCGCCCAATCAAAATCGAGGTCCGTCCGCGGCGATTGCAGATCGCCCACCTCGAGACGGCCAGCACAGGTTGCAAAGACACCAGAATCGTTCCAGCTTGCTCCAAAGACTTCACGCATAAAATCATCGGAGGATCACCAAATGGGAAGCAGAAGATCGGGCCGCCTGTCGGACTACTCTGGCGCTCGAAATTCTGATGGAACGGGTGGCGCAAGCGGTGTTGACCGTTGCCGCCAAGCCTTTTCCTGCGTACTTGAAGAGGTAGCGCAGTGCGATTTCTATGTCGCGACGTCGACCGTCCCGGCGGTCGGAACCGAACTCTTCCTGGTACTCGACGGCCGCCTGTTCGCGGTGACCGCCGAGGGCGTCAAGGTCGGGGCGCTGCCAACGCAGTACAACTACCTTGCCGGCTGCATTAGGGATGGCAACTCCTATATTGGAGTCGTCACGGGCTCGCGTGTGCTGCCGGTCCCCTTTGTGTCCGCAGACTTTACGGCCCAGTAGGTGTCGGCCCCGGTACCTCTCCTGGTGGTCGGCGAAGTCATCGTCGACTTCACGACAGCCCGCCCGGGCGCGGAATGCAAGCTTCGGCTTGGTGGCATCGTTCACGCTGCTCGAGGCCTATGGGCCAGTGGCATCCCCTATTCGGTGGCCGCAGTGTGCCCACGATACATAATGCAGCAAGCGCGCGATTTTCTGATAGCGCACGGCTGCAGCGAGTTTATCTGGTTGGGGGAAGTGACGGGGTCCCCAAATGTCATGGTCATTGGCGACGCCACCGAGGTGTCCGATCAAGGATACGAGGACCTGCTTCGCGAGGAGAAATCCGTCGAAATTCTGGACGTGGGCACCGCACTCGTGCCCTATACCGAGGTCTTGGTGTTCCCTGGCAGTTTTCATCTCAGCGAGATTGCGAGCTTCTTCGCCGAATCGGCGCGCTTCAGCTTCGACATCGCCTACGACGCGGAAGACTTTGCCGCGTTTGAGACTTTTGCGGGACGCCTGAGGGCGATGATAATTTCCACGTCTTCACCGCTCTTCGAGCGCCTCGGTTCGAAAGATGTAAAGCCCATGCTCGAGGCCGTGGCTGGCCTGCATGCTGAGGTGTTCCTTCTCAAGGAAAATCGAGGTGGAAGCCGCCTGTTCGACGTAAGGACTGGTGCGGTCGAGATGATCCCTGCACTGCTCTCTTCGACGGTCAACTCTGTCGGCGTCGGGGACGTTTATTCTGCCGTCTTGGTCGGATATCGTGACCTCGGGTGGGAGGAGGCCGCCTGGCGCGGTGCAAGAGCTGCCACATCGTATTCGCAAACGACCTACCCTGACGATTTTCGAGACGATGTTAGGCGCGAGCTAAAACTCTCTCTCCAAGAACTCCGCGATCTGGGCGGCACGATCCTGCCCTGGCATGTGCGGCCTCTGTTTCGGATCTATCTGGCTGCTCCGGATTTCTCCTATATCGACAAGCCGGAAGTGGACCGCGCGGTAGCCGCGCTTCGTTACCACAACTTCGTGGTCCGCCGACCAATTCAGGAAAATGGCGAACTTCCACTGGGAAGCCCTCCCGCCCTCCTTCAAGCCATGTGCGCCAGCGACCTGGCTCTGCTTGAGGAGTGCCAGGTGGTATTTGCCGTTCCGCTTGAACGGGACCCTGGCACCTTGGTGGAGATGGGCTTCGCCATGGCACGTGGGAAACCGGTCATTACATTCGACGCTCGTAGAGAGAACAACAACACCATGGTCGCCGGCGGAAGTGCGAGTTACTCTGACGACTTGGACATTTGCCTGAACGGTTTGTTTAGCGCGATCGCGAAGCTGTGGAGCGCCGCATGATGAGAAGTGTGATCTTGCTGGCATCAGGAGGGCTGGACTCCACCACCGTTGCCTATTCTCTTCTGGCCGAGGGGATGGACGTATTTCCGGTCTTTTTCGATTATGGACAACACTGCGTAGAGATGGAGTGGAACCGGGTGAACGAAGTTCTCCCGCAGACAATGCGCAGACCGGAACGCTTTGATATCTCGGATATCTTCCGGGGTTCTTCATCACGTTTGATCAAGGAAGCCGACCTCTGGCAAGACGAAGTCAGCGACGACGACCTCTACGTGCCGTATCGCACGATGTTATTTTTTGCCGCGGCCGCGGCTCGCGCCCAGACGATGGGCGTTCTGGAGGTCTTCACCGGGTTCATCGACAGCAATCATGCGAAGGAGATCGATTGCACCGCTGAGTTCATGAACAGCCTCGACGGTCTAATCGACAGCATTGGCCCGGTACGGTTTGTTTCTCCCTTTCGCCATTCGTCCAAGACCGAAGTCGTCCAGGCAGCGATCCGCTATGGAGTGCCGATCGGCCGAACCTATTCCTGCCAGGCGGCAAGCGACTTTCCATGTGGCGCATGTCCGAATTGCGTTGAGCGCCTCCATGCGTTAGAGGACGCCGGTCTCGCGGGTCCCATGGCAAAGGTCGGATAGGATGCAATCGTCGACAGTACAAATGCTCGTCGCGGCACGCCGTGTTGCCGATTACGCAAAAGAACTCGGAGTGGATTTCGAGAACCAGGAAGTGCGCCCCTCATATGTTCACATGGGAGCGCTTCTCGCAGACTCAATCTTGCAAGCAGGATTGAACTACAACTCGGTCGTGCTTCCCCGCATTGCGTTGATTTTGCAGAATTTTCCAGACCATGATCGGGTGTCGTCGCTTTTCGGATTGGTGCAGAGGGGCGAAACGGCGACTTTTCTGAACTGGAAGCATGCCGAAAAAATTGAGCGTTTCGACGCGTTGGTGTCCTTCTTAAATGCCAGTTCCGTCGAAAACGTCGTCGATCTCAAGGATTCCTTGCTAGACGCGGCGTTCGTGACGTCTCTCCGCGACGTTCGGGGCATTGGTCCCAAGACCGTCGACTACGTTGGTTGCCTCGTCGGCATGGACTCGGTCGCCGTTGACCGGCATGTCCGGACGTTCGCAAAACGGGTTGGGGTCATGGAAGACGACTACGACTTTCTCAAGTCTGTTTTCTGCTACGCGGCCGACCTCCTGTCCGTCTCTCGTCGAGAGTTCGACGCATGGGTATGGCGCAGGGAGTCCTCCATATCGAACAAGCAGCTGTCATTCAGCTTCTAGGGTACTCCCTGTATCCAGCCAACGTTATCATCAGCCCGCTTCGCACTCGACGCCCCACACGACCGCGCCCGAGATCGCCGGCGGACTCAGCGCGATGGCAGTCATATTGATCAGGGTCATTTTCATGACGGAATTCCCCCCTTGTTCGTTGGCCGGGCGAGACTAGGCGTATGGGGCCTTGAGCCGATATCCTCCCAAGCGGTAATGCCTTGCCCCACTCTAGGTCTGAGAAACCGTCAGGCGGGAGTTGACGCTGGGGGCATCCTTTTCAATCGGCGCGGGCCAACAGACGCCGATAGAATGCCCGCAACGCCATCTGAATGCGCCCGACCGACGCCGTGGCAGGTCGTAGCAACGCCGCCGCCCAGCTGCCAGTTGGCGACCGACGCTGGCGACTTGACTCGCATCGGAAACCGACGGGACTCGGTTCAACTTTTCTGGGGACCGCAGGTCTCCCCAATTTTGCTATTTGTCGGTGATGGCGCTACCGTGGAATCCTAGTGCCAGTAATAGGATGTGTGCATGCCTGAGAGGACGAGTGAATGACTGGATCGGTGCCCGGAGACCGAAACCATCAAACCGTCCCGGCTTTTCGCAAGGACCAAAAACTGGACTACCTGGCGCAACATTTCAACGTTGCCCAATTTGTCAGCTTCGCTCCCTCGAACGGCGAACCACTCCAGCAATTTTGCCGGATGGCTGACCTTACGCCGAACAAAGCCTTTTCCTCGTTACCTTCAGCCATCGAAGCCCTGTTCGAGCGCAGCGCGGAGGGCACGGTCAACATTCGCAGTTTCAGCGAGGAGCAGGCGCAAAGTCGCGAGTTCTTGTATGGCTTACGGACGGTTGACGACGCCGTTTCGGCGATCCGTCGAATGGCGACGGAGGGCGCGTTCACGATTGCGAACGAAACTATCGACGTTTCCGATGGCGGTGTCTCAGGCGTTGCTGTCGGGGGATTGGTCGAATTCAGGCCGGACACTACACCCAGAGGCGTGGAACGTCCGGGCTTCGCCAGTCTTCCCCTTCCCTGGGCGACATCCATATTCAAGCACATCTACGGTTTCGATCCTGACCTTGGCGCGAGCCAGAACGCCCGCATCGAGTTCAGCCTGCACCCGAGACGCCGGGGGTGGCGTCAGTCGCACGTCATCTATTGGGAATACGGCGACGTCAATAACTTTGACCACACAGGGCAGGTCAGTTGGCCAAACGACTTCAGCCGGATGGTCGGGGACAAGGTCTATGGACTGCTGGTTGCCGACGCGGTCGGCCTGCCCGTTCCCAAGACCACCGTTGTCTCTCGACGCGTAGCTCCGTTCAGCTTTGGATCTGATACTGGATCGGCGGAACGATGGATACGGACAAGCCCGACCGTCCAAGTTCCCGGCAAATTTACGACCGCGAAGGGGTGGCTTGACCCCTTCCGCCTTGTTCAGGCGGAGGATCCAAGTGGGACGGATCTCGCATCGGTGCTGGCTCAACAGTCCGTCAATGCGCTGTTTTCCGGTGCGGCCATCGAGCAATCGGACGGCGTCTTGATTGTCGAGGGAGCCCGTGGCTCCGGCGAAACGTTCATGCTCGGCACAACCGGACCCGAGGAACTCCCCGACGAGGTCTTCGCCAGCGTCCGGGGGGTCCATCGACGCCTGCAGTCGGCGCTTGGCAGTGTTCGATTCGAGTGGGTCTATGACGGCTCCCGAACATGGGTCGTCCAACTCCATACCGGCGTCAGCCAATCACTCGGTCTAACCTTGGTTCCTGGCGACCCCGCTACGTGGCTCAGGTTTGATGTACATCGTGGCCTGGAAGCGCTTAGACAGCTTGTCGCAAGCTTGCCAGTTGATACTGGCATCGAACTGGATGGCATGGTCGGCCGGTCGAGTCACATGGCCGACCTTGTTCGGAAAGCTAATGTGCCCACCAAAATTTTAGACCCCTCAGATCAAAACCCGTAAAATCGCTATTGTCGCAGGCATTTTTTCGCACGAGCCTTGTATAAGGACGGTCAAAACGACACCCGACGCTTTCCCAACAAAATTCGGGCAAACGTGAACGAAACGTAAACAAATGTGTTATATTCATGAGCTCAGGATTCGGGGCCACTCGTCCTTGAGCCGCAGCAACGGAGGAAGACGATGATGTATGCAGTTATGCTGGATGTCCGCGACGACGTGAAAAAGGAAATGGATGTGGTGCGCGAAGGCGTACGAATTAGCAGGGAACGCGCGGCCGCCAAGGCCGCTGCAAGAGATGCCAAAGAGAAGGCCGCATCCAACGAAGGCTCCAAGCAATAATGCAGATGTATGAAGCTGGTGACGAGGAACGGCCGGTAGTCGCGCAAGATACGCAGGCAGCTGACTACCGGCCGCCGTTTGTCCGGGACTACGGAAGAATCATCCACAGCGCCAGCTTCCGCCGGCAGCAGGGGAAAACCCAGGTTTTCCCTGGCCATGAATCTGATTTCTTTCGAAATCGGCTGACGCATTCCCTTGAAGTCGCGCAGATAGCCGAAGGGATAGCAGACCGGCTAAATCACGATTACAAGGATCAGATGGCGGGCGGCCGGATAGACGGTCGGCTCTGTGCGGCAGCTGGGCTCGTTCACGATATCGGACATCCGCCTTTCGGCCACAACGGCGAACGAGCGCTCGATCAGAAGATGAAGAAGTTCGGAGGGTTCGAGGGCAACGCCCAAACGCTCCGAATACTGGCCCGCCTTGAGAAAAAAGAGCGGTATCCCAAGGCAATCGAAGGCGATGACCGGGCCGGGATGAACTTGTGCTACCGGACGCTCGCGGCCGTGCTGAAGTACGATGAACCCATCCCCATGGAGCGCGACGAAAAGAGTGACATTGCAAAGGGTTACTACAAGTCCGAGCAGTTTATCGTTGATGATATCAAGACAAAAATCCTTCGAGGAACGGCCGCGCCGAAACAGGGGGAATTCAAGACCCTAGAATGCGCCATCATGGATTTGGCGGACGACATCGCTTATTCAGTGTATGACCTCGAGGATAGCCTGAAAGCCGGTTTTCTCACCCCGGCGACAATTTTGGCGAGTGATGATACGGTCCTGCAAACGGTTGCAAAACGGGTCGGGAAAGCCTTGAAGAAGACTGTTTCCAGTGGCGAGGTCCATAGCACCCTCATTGATATCTTTGAGGGAATTGTCCCTAAAAATGAAGAGAACAACGGCGACGAGCTCCTCACCTTTATCGAAGCGGTGAAGCGGTCGAACAGACTTAGCGCGGACGCCTATCGTCGCACGAAGCTGTCGTCCTGGCTGGTGCACGAATTCATCAAGGGCGTACGGTTCGAATTCAACAAGGATTGCCCGGCCTTGTCGAAGGTTTGGTTCGACGAGGACACGCACATGCGCGTGGAAGTGTTGAAGCGCTACACGTATAACGCGATCATAAACTCGTCGCGTGTTAAACTTGGCGAGTATCGGGGCACGCAGCTGGTTTCGGATCTGTTCGACGCGCTTTCTGACAAAAAGTGTGATGGGCATATGCTCATGCCGGACGACGTCAGGCGGCGGTATCTTGATGCCGGTGATGAAGGCGTTCAAGCCCGCACCATATGCGATTTTATCGCCGGCATGACCGATCGATATGCGGTCGAGTTTTGGAGCCGCTTAAACTCCGATTCTGCGGAAAGCATGTTCAAGGACGTGTAGGAAGCTTCGCGGCGTGGCGAAGGCAAGGCCTGGAACTCGCGCCGCAATGCTCCTTCGTTGCCCTTGAGCCTGAACGATGAAGGTATCGAGACGTCGTTGGATTGCGGTGCTGGCCGTCCATTGCACATCGTATGCCGTTCACAAGGAGATCGAAGCCCCCTCGTTGCGCCCTCAGTTGCCCTTGCAGCGAAATCGCAACACGCCGATGAATTCCCACCGGATGGTCGATTGCTTCTTTTTTTGACGCGCCCGTCACGCCAGCACTGAAAACTCAAAGGCCCGCCAGATGATTGGATTGCCTTCTTGCACGTGCATCACGGGCCGCTGGTACACTCCGGGCCGATCGACATCGGGCGATCCGTCGCAGGCGTAATGACTACAATGACGCCTTCACCATTAGCCCACGGCTAAGCCTGCGCGCGGCCATTTTCACGTAGCGCTCCTCCCGCTCTATCAGAATCGACGGCCGCCCGAGACGATTGCACACAGCGCCCACGGTACCCGTTCCAGCGAACGGATCGAGTACGCAATCCCCGGGCGCGGTAAGTCCGAGTACCAGGCGATCGATCAGGGCCTCGGGGAACTGGCACGGATGATCCAGCTTTTCCGGATGGTTATGCTTCACGTTGGAGATATCGTCCCAAACGTCACCCGGATTCTTCCCTTTGGGATTTCCGCTCAGTTCTCCCTTTTTCGGGCCTTTATAGTGCTTCTTTTGGGGGTATTTCTGCGGGACCCTGATTGGATCGAGGTCGAACTTGTAAGCGTCCGACTTCGTGGCCCAGACGACTGTCTCGTGGCGTCCTGAAAGGCGGCTTTTGCAGTGAAGACCGTGGCCGAACGTCCAGACGATGCGGTTTCTGACCTTCATGCCGAGTTCGCGAAAGATAGGAATGATCATGCTGTCGATCGGCAGGACTTCTCCGCCCCCGACATAATTGCCGACTTGCCAGCACATTGCGCCGTCCGACCGCAGCACACGATGGCATTCCTGAATGATGGACCTCTGAAAGTCGATGTATTGCGCCAGGGAGGTCCGCTTTTCGTAGGACTTCCCGATATTGTAAGGGGGACTGGTCACTACAAGACCAACGCTTTCACCTTCGATCGTCGGCAAAATGTCTGCGGCATCACCGTGGTGGACTTGGCTTCGACCGACGAGCGTTGTCGTGGGCACTATCTCGGAGGACTCGCCCTCCGAATGGTTAGGCGTATCAACGAAATCGGAGATATCGACATAGGTGGGAAAAGTTGAATGAAATAGATCGGCTTGCGCGGAAATCGGAATTACACAGTCAGTCATGTCGGGCTTTCATTCGTGCTTGCATATTGAAAGGGTTGCCCGGGTTTTATCTTACGTCAACGACTTGAAAGCTCTTTAAGCGCGCCCAACCTTATCTGTTGCATTCTCGCCTCACCCTTGCCTGCACTATATACTTATCCAACCGGTGTACCCGGTGGTTCGAAATCCAGTCTCCACTTGAAACTCCCTCCATCATCCGGCCGCTAGCGAGCGAGACGCCGCCACATCCGCAAGTACCGAAAGCGCGAGCGAGACTGAGTCTCGGGCGGGGCCGAACAGGCCGATCGGAGCCTTGATGCGTGCTAACTCAATCTCGCTGTGCCCCAGTCTCAACAATCGGTCGAGACGCCGTCGGTGCGTCCGCCTGCTACCCAGAGCGCCAAGGTAAAAGCATGTGGTCTGCAGCGCCGCCTCCAGCATCGGAATTTCCTGTTCCAAGTCATGGTGCAGAAGCACAATGGCCGAAAATGGGTCGGCGACCGCCCGGATAAAACGCGGTCCACTATCCGGAGCCAGAACGGCAACCTCGAATCCCGAACATTCGGCGATCCGTGAGACGCTTCGCACCTCGATCGTTTGGCCGGCCACAATAACTTTTGTTCGGGGACGGTAGACAGTCAAGAAGTCGTCCCCCACCCACCCCGATCGGTGTGCCTGTTCGGCTAGCACAAGCGACTGTTGTTCCGGCGAGTATCGAAGAGCCGTAACTTGACGCTGCATCAAGCGTTCGAGAACTATTTCGATTTCTTCGACGCGCCGCAAAACGTGGATTGCAATCGTAATCCCGCCTCCGCAAGGCAGCACGACGTCGAGGAACGGAGACCCTTCACCGAACAACACGAGACGGTCGCAATCGTCGGCAATGGCGAGCAGTGCTTCAGCGGCGACGGCAGCTTCCACGCACCCTCCGGACACGTACCCAGCGAAGCGACCGTCTCCAAGGACGATCACGTGTGATCCGAGTGCACGCGCGGCCCCCCCACGGATTTCGACGAGTGTTGCGATGGCAACCCTCCCCCCGTTGAACGAGTGAGCGGCGAACGTAAGGAGATCAATGGGTTCATCGGTTAGAAGCGCTCTGACAGGTGTTGGCAGAACGTGAATTTGGCTATCGTTCACATCAGATCCATATGGTCGACGGGCCGCTCTTCGGTGCCAGGTTTAGCGGAAAAGCCCCCTCCGTATCTCCCCGCGCAGCGCCGGGTAGCAATCCGGGCGGATTACCCGCCCGGCTGCCTTGTTCGGTCTCAAACTCGCAACAGTGCCTTGATCGCGGGGCGTTCGTCCATCGCGCGGTAAACCCTAGTGCGTGCCAAGGAACTCAGCGATCGCACGCCGCTCTTCCGCGTTACTGAAGCGTTGCGTCATTCGCGTACCGCGGACCATTGCGCCAGGGTTTGTCAGGAACGTTTCCAACGTCTCCGGCGTCCATGTCACTCCCGATGCTTTAAGGGCGGGCGAATACTTGAAAGACTCGACGCTTCCTGCCGGCCGGCCGACGACACCTTGAAGGTGGGGTCCAACACCGTTTCGGGTGGTGGCAAGTTGATGGCAGGCACCGCAGCGTTGCTGAAAAAGACGTTCGCCCGGCGACACGTCCGGTCCTTGGGCGTAAGCAGGCGCACAAACGCCTGAGATGATGAGAGAGGCCATTGAGGCAAGGATCAGCGTCTTCAACCGTCGACTTCCTTGAGATCGAGTTTGGATAGAGGCAGGCTTCTGATGCGCTTGCCGGCGAGCACGGATAGGGCGTTGGCCACCGCCGGCGGCACACCGGGCAGGCCTGGTTCTCCGATGCCGCCCATGGGCGCACCGCTTTCTACGATCCGGACATGGACACGCGGCATGCGGTCCGGCGTCAGGATCTGATAGCCGTCGTAGTTGCGTGCTTGCGGCATGCCATCCACGTAGACGACCTCCTCAAAGAGGGCTGACGAAAGCCCGAGGGCGACGGCCGAGTTCATTTGAGCTTCGATGATTGCGGGATTGACGATGCTGCCCGGATCGATCGCCACCCACACATCGTGGACGGCGATATCACCGTCCCTTAGCGATACTTCGGCGATCGTCGCAACTTCGCTGCCAAAGGGTGATGCCATGGCAACCCCTCTCGCCCGCCGGGTGCCGTCTTCTGCAACAAACGGACCTCGTTTCCACCCGCCAGCAAGATCGGCCACAGCCTCCAGCAGCGTCTTGTGACGCGGACTGCCAGCCAGGAGACGGAGGCGCAGTTCGTAAGGATCCTGCTGACCTGCATCCGCCAACTCATCGAGGAACGTCTCGTAGAAGAAATCGTTCATGGAATGGCCGACGGAACGCCAGAAACCGATAATCGCCGGGTCATCCACGTGGATCTGACCGACACGCCGGTTGGGGATGGCATAAACTTTGCCAGCGATACCCTCGACGGAGGAACTGTCGACCTTGTCGGGCTGGCGACCAAACCAGCGGCCCGTGGGCCCTTCTCCGACCGCGACCGCCGAGAGTGCCACCGGGTTGCCGCTGGCATCAAGCCCGCCACGGAAACGGACTGCCGCCATCGGCCGGAGCGCATCACGCAGAAACTCCTCCTCACGGCTCCAAAGGAGTTTGATCGGTCGCCCCACCGCCTTCGCAATTTGGATGGCCTGGGGGTATGGATTCGCTGTCTGATAGAGAAAATGCCGCCCGAAGAAGCCGCCCAGCATCGGCGAATGAATGATGACCTTTTCCGGAGCGATGCCAGCGATCTTCGCGGCATCCGCTTGGAACATCTCGGGTGCTTGGTTGGGAATCCATAACTCGAGCGACCCATCCTCGTTCCAGCGCGCAAGCGCGGAAGGGGGTTCGAGTTGTCCGTGCACGAGATAAGGCGCGTCGTAGACTGCCTCGACCACACGCGTTGCACCCGCGAGCGCGGCAGCCGCATCGCCCTCCGTTTCGAATGCCACGCCGTCGCCAGACAGCGCTTTCAACTTCGTCATATGCGCTTCCGACGAGAAATCGGCCGGCATTGGGTGCGAAGCAGCGGAAGCGGTCTCGGTCCAGGTGACCTGCAATGTCTCGACAGCGCGCCGAGCCCGCCACCAACTGGTCGCGACGACGGCAACTGCCCCCGGAAGTGTGTGAATGGAATGTACGCCGGGCATGTCGCGAACGTCGGTTTCATTCTGCATTGCCTCCGGCTCACCACCCAGTCGCGGGCTGTGCTGGACAGCGGCGTAGAGCATCCCCTCTACCTTCTGATCGATGGAATATTTCGCTTTTCCAGTCGATTTGTCCCGTGCGTCGAGCCGCGCGAACGGCTTGCCGATCCAGCGGAAGTCCGCCCGATCACGAAGTGGCACGTCGGTAGGCAAGGGCAATGCGGCTGCGTCATCAGCTACTTCGCCGTAGGTGATCGTGCGACCTGATGCAGCGTGGATTACCTTGCCCGGCTCAGTCGAGAGCTCGGAGACAGGCACGCCAAGCTTTGCTGACGCCGCCTGAAGGAGCATATGCCGTGCGGAAGCGCCGAGCTTGCGCATCGTGTCGTAGCTCATGCGGACGGACATACTGCCGCCCGTGAAACGTCCGCCGCCGGTCAAGAGATAGTCGGGGCCAGGTGGTGCACCCTCCACGGCAAAGTTCGCGGGGTCGACATCTAGCTCCTCACCGACGATCTGCGCCATAGCGGTGAAGATCCCCTGCCCTCCTTCGATGAAGGCACTGCGGAAAAGGACCGTGCTATCGGGCCGGATCTCCAGGAACGCAGCAACCCGAGAGCCGGGTGTGATAGCTGCAGGCGCTGCCGCCAACGCACGGGTACGGCTCGCCGGAAGCGAAACGCCGAGAACAAGCGCGCCTAACGACGCGCCAAGAAAGCCGCGACGGGATACCTTGAAAGGCTTGCCGTCCTCATGGGCCAGAATCTCGCGGAGAATTGGTGTCATATCATTCATAGTCCACCTCCGATCAAGCTTGAGCGGCGTCGCGGACGGCCGCGGCAATCGCATTGTAGGTGCCACAGCGACAGAGGTTGACCATCGCGCCGGCAATGTCGTCGTCACTGGGTTTGGGCGTCTGCTTCAGAAGCGCGGTGGCCGCCATGACCTGGCCAGACTGACAGTAGCCGCATTGAGCGACCTGATTGGAGACCCAAGCCTCGACAACCTTCTGGCCAACCGGATCATCGGCAACAGCTTCGATCGTCATAATTTGAGTGCCCGCGACGCTTTCCACGGGCGTGACGCACGATCGCGTTGCCTGCCCGTCAACAAGCACCGTGCAGGCACCGCATTGGGCGAGCCCACAACCATATTTTGTACCCGTCATCCCGAGTTCGTCTCGAAGTACCCAAAGCAGCGGTGTATCGGGTTCGATCTCCACCTGATGTTTTGTCCCATTGATGGTGAGTTCCATATCGGTCTCCTTGGGTGCGCGTAACGGCCTCGAGACAAAGGCAAACTGTCTCACAACAAACGCTATCAAAGGACACGGCTATGGATTAGTTGGCGTGTTTCGCTTACATCTATCGATGGGAGGCATAAATCAGTTGCGGTAGCATCAAGCGGAAGCGATGGCCAAAGAAGACTTCAATGACCTCCTATGGTTCCTTGCCGTCGCCGAGGAGCGAAACTTTACGAAGGCGGCCGCCAAACTTGGCATAACCCAGTCCACACTAAGCCACACGATCAAGCGACTTGAAACCAGAATGGGGCTGAGGCTCCTCACGCGTACAACTCGAAGCGTCGCGTTGACCGAAGCCGGGGATCGCGTCTTTCAGTCGCTATCCCCCAAGGTATCGGCGATCCGGAGCGATCTGGCGGCTCTCACGGCGCTACGGGATACCCCGGCAGGAACGATCAGGATCACGCTTTCTGATCACGCTTTCGAGACCATCGTCTGGCCAAAACTGCAGCCCGTTCTGGCGAAGTATCCCGACATCAAGATCGAATTGAGCCGTGACAATGGCCTGCGCAATATCGTGGAGGATGGCTTTGACGCGGGCGTTAGATTGGGTGAGAGCATCGAAAAGGATATGATCGCGGTCAGGATTGGACCTGACTGGCGCATGTTGGCCGTCGCCTCACCCAAGTACCTTTCGGATCGTCCTACTCCCCAACATCCGCAGGACTTGATGCAACATGACTGCATCAACATGCGGCAGGCAACAGGCGGGGGGCTCTATACCTGGGAATTCGAAAAGGAGGGACAGGAGCTTCGCGTCAGGGTCGACGGGCAACTCACGTTCAACACTTCCTATCCCATGGTGGATGCTGCAGTGGCTGGGTATGGAATTGCATTTTTGCCAGAAGATTTAGCTGCCGCACATATTGAAGCTGGACGTCTGGTCGCACTTTTGTCCGACTGGTCCCCTCCCTTCTCAGGCTACTATATTTACTATCCGAGCCGGCATCAAAACTCCCCCGCATTCAAGGTGGTGGTGGACGCATTGAGATATCAAAGATCGTAGTTGCGGGAACACGAGTGTTTCGCCCCAATTGATCCATCTCACCGGTGCTGGCGTCGGCTATACCCCGTTGGCCCTTTCCTGTTGTCCGATTGCAGGCCATGGGCGGCAGACGGCGGCGGCCAAGTCTGAATTCGTCCCAATCGAACAGAGCCGCCTCCTTGGCCCGCTCTCGGCATGGCCTTCTGCCGATACGCCGTACCAGGGGCATAACGAGAGCCTATAACCCGCGCGCAGGTCGTCTCCGCAACATGCGCAAGCTTCGCTATTAATGAGATAGACTTCGAATGGGTGCGGGTGTCCTCACGTCAGAAAGTAGGCTACCTGCCATTGCGCACCCCAATTGATGAGTGGCGCTGATTACGGTTATCGAAAGAAGCCCCCTAATTCGAGCCGATTACTGGTCCTACATCGACTACCGTTGCGCTGGGGCGCTGGAATCCAGGAGAAGAGAGCACGGTGGGCTTGATCCCTTGCGAGCGCCTATCGCCCCTTCTTGGGACCACTGAGGCTTCAGTCAGCCGACCAAATAAACCAAGCGGCCGCTATTCCAGAAGGGAAGCCTATCTCCGCTTCCGATCTGGCAGACGAAAACCAGACACCGATGGCTTAGCAGGAGTTCGATAAATATGACGGGTGTTTCGGCAACGTTGTCGGTCTCAGCGCTCTTTCGGTTGTTCCGGCGTCCATGGCCCAAGTCGAGCGATCCCACGAGCCGGCATGTTGAGGAAGAACTCGGCAAAGAAGAACTGAGGGGGCTGACAACCATTTTCTGGGGGCGAACGGCAGCCCTGGTGGTGCTGTCGCTGTGGGCTCTCACCCTGCCGTTCGAGAGATCCAGCGGTTATCTTTCGGCGTTACTAGCCTTCGGTGTTCTCGGCGCTTTGCCGCGCCTTCTCGTGAAGAGCGGTGTTCAGCGCAAGCTCATATTGGCACTCTTCGTTCTACTGGATGTCTGCGTACTCACATTTTTGCTGGTGGTGCCCCCGCCGTTCTACGTCGAAGGCTGGACCCCGCAAATCAATTCGCGCCTGCCGAACTTCCTTTATATCGGCATCTATATCGTAAGCATGGCCTTGAGTTACTCACCGTGGCTCGTGCTGCTGACCGGCTTCATGTCCGCATTAGCCTGGACGGTGGGATTCGCATGGGTCGCGACTCGACCAGGTTCCGTGCTCTCCAGTTCGCGCGATACGCTCGATACAGGGATGTCGCCCGAGGCCGTAATTGCACGTTTCCTCGGCCGCGAAACCGTTAGTCTCACTTTCTGGTACACCCAAATCCTTTTTATCTTCTTGGTGACGTTGATGCTCACTGTCACCGTCTGGCGATCCAGACAGTTGGTCAGGAAACAGGTCGCGGCGGAGAAAGAGCGGTCCAATCTTGCAAGATATTTCTCACCCAATATCGTTGAAGCTCTTTCTACCGACATATCCGGGCTAGACCGATCGAGCACACACTGCGCGGCCGTGCTCTTCGCCGACATGGTTGGATTTACGGCAATCTCCGAGCGATCATCTCCTGACGAGATCATGCTCCTGCTTCGGGCGTTTCACAGCCGCCTCGCCAAGGTCACGTTCGACCATGGAGGCACCGTCGATAAGTACATAGGCGATTCAATCATGGTGCATTTCGGAACGCCTGATCCGAGAAACGATGACCCCATGCGGGCACTGGCCTGTGCGGAGGGGATGGTTACGGAAATCGCGTCGTGGAACCGCGAAAGGACAGACGCGGGACTGGAGCCCATCGAAATTGGGATCGGCTTGCACTACGGCGAAGTTGTCGTCGGCAACACCGGACATGCCAGAAGACTGGAGTACACGGTCATCGGGGACACCGTGAATGTGGCAAGTAGGCTGGAGAGGCTTACTCGGGGGGCCGCGTCACACGTCATGATCAGCGGCGATCTCATCACGGCCATACGTTCTCAAGGGATCGAGCCTACCAGTCTCATGCCCGGATTGTATCCCGATCGGTCGCGACGCGTTCGGGGGCGAAGGGAGCCGATTGAGATTTGGTGTCGGGTCGAGGCCTGATGGTGGATCACGCAGCCGTGATTTTAGTTCAGTAGCGTTTAAGAGAAGGAACCTAATAATACCTCCTTCAACATGAACAGGATTCATCAGTGGCACGAGAGTCGATAAGTGACCTGACGGCCTTTGCTGAAGTCGCCCGAGAACGCAGCTTTACCCGGGCCGCCGCAAAGGTTGGAGTCTCGCAGTCGGCGCTAAGCCATACAATCCGCCAGCTTGAGGCGCGACTTGGCCTGCGGCTCCTCACGAGAACTACCCGTGCTGTATCGCTGACCGAAGCCGGCGAGCGATTGTTGAAGGGGATCGGACCGCATCTCGACGAAATCGACGCTCAGGTCGAGGCCCTCAGTGCCCTGCGGGACAAGCCGGCTGGCACGATTCGGATTTCTGCGTCCGACTACGCGATAAGCCACGTCCTTTGGCCAAAGCTACGGAAGTTCCTACCTCAATATCCGGACATAAAGGTGGAACTGATCCTCGACAACGGACTGACCGACATCGTCACCGAGCGATACGACGCTGGCGTACGAATGGGGGAACATCTCGCGAAAGACATGATTTCAGCTCGGATCGGACCTGATTTCAGCCTCGCGGTGATCGGGTCGCCGGGATACTTCAAGGCGAACGGGGTCCCTGCACACCCCAAAGACTTGGTCGGCCATACCTGCATAAATTTCAGGCTACCGAGTTCTGGTGGTCTGTATGCTTGGGAGTTCGAAGAAAACGGCCAGGAAATCAGAATCCGCGTTGATGGACAACTTGCATTCAACAACACCTTCAACGGTCTTCAAGCAGCGCTCGACGGATTCGGCCTCGCATACATTCCTCTGGAGATCGTCCAACCCTACATCGACGCCGGCCAACTGGAGCATGTCCTTCGAGGTTTTTCTCCACCTTGGGACGGCTACTATCTCTATTACCCCAGCCGCCGCCAATCATCACCGGCGTTCGCGGCTCTCGTCGACGCGCTCAGGCATCGGGCATAGCTAGACCTGAGCTCGATTGCAGACCAGCAGCCCGCGGACGTCGCGTCTTCCTCAAGCCACGCCAGCCCTTCATAAAGAAGTGTGTTACGATAGCGGGCAGCATGAAAACCATGAGCCAATTTCCAAAGAACGGCGCGACAGAGGATGTGAAATCCCAGAACTCGAGACTGTAGTTGAAGGTCAGCTTGGTCCACATCCCCAGATGCTGAAAGCTGGCCACGCCCTGGCATAAAACGACGATTGCCAGCACATACGAAGCGATGGTCGCAATCCTGCTACCCGCGAGGCTTAAACGGCCAAACCGCCCTGCCCGCACCCGTTCCCAATGGAGACCAACGTGGGCTCCAGTCGCCATCACGATCCAATAGGCGGAGAACCGATGGATTTCTCGTAGATCGTTGCTGTCGAGGCCAGGTACCCAGGCAAACACCGTTTCCGATATCATCACGCTTGTGATCAGCAGCAATGCCATATTCACGATAAGCCCTGCGTGCAGAAGTACGATAAAGACGCGTCGCGCATCGTAGGAACCGCGCGTCAGGTTCCTGAACCACGCCCGATTGAGGTTGATGTGCCACGACAACAGCGCGAACAGCGCCGTACCGAACAATTCGTGAGGGATGTTGCCGAGCCACCAATAGGCGAGCGATAACAGCACAAGCGCGAGCATGGCCATCGGCAAGCCTGCGCGTTGAAGGACGAAATTCCGCATCGTGTCGATCTCCGCGAGTTGATGTGTCACTGTTCGAACGAAAGGGCATCGTTGAACGTGAACATGAACTGTTCATCCTCGCGTGAGCGATGGCAGGAGTGGCATTGGGCTACGTTTTCGTCGGCTTTGATAGTTTGGTCGGGCCAGAACCACTGATATGCCCACTCTGAGGAGCCCTCGCCGATTTTCTGAGCCACTAGATATCGATGCAGAACATCGCTCTGATAGTCCACGAGAACCACATGTGTTCCAACAGTGACGGGCTGATTTGCCTTGAGCGCGCGCAGGGCCTCCGGTGTGGTGAGCATGTGCTCGCGGGTTACTCCCCTTCGAACTGTCGTGTAATGGACCAGTTGATCCAACGGGGGGAATGTAACCGAATTTGCGGCCGCGACGGCAGGGGTGGGTTCCGTCGTTGCCATCAGGAAATTGCCGCCGGCTAGAACTGCTGACCCGACTGCGAAGGCATAGGCCAGGCTGGAGGAAATTCTGCGCTTCATCTCTATCCCTTTTTGAGCGCCGATCCTCCCATCAGCGACGAATTGAGTTCGCAGCACCACCCAGCCAAAGCTTATTCGCTGGAGGTACTCCGTTCACAAATAACAGGGTGCGAGGTCGCGGATTAGGGGCCGACGACCGCTTGTAGTGATGAGGAAATTTCATAAATCGTTGTCCGCATGAGGGTCTACATCAGACGGACAACGACAAGTTCAGGGCTACCCGTCGAGCTTGATGTTCAACGAACGGATCAACGGCTGCCATGTGGCTTTGTCGCTTTCCCACCGTTGAGCCATGCTTTGCGGATCGCTGGGAGGCATATCGAGTCCAAGCTCACCGTAGCGGGTCTTCACGAGAGGGTCCTGAAGCGCCTGACCGAGTGCCTGAGACAGTGTGGCAACCACATCATCTGGCGTTGCCTTGGGAACGATCAGCGAATGCCACGCCCCGGCGGAGAACCCCGCAACACCCTGCTCAGCCATGGTGGGAACGTCAGGAAGGACCGCGAGACGTTTTTCCGAGAAGACGGCCAGCGCTCGAATCTTTCCGTCCTTTATCTGGGCATTGGCGGTGGTGTAGTCGATCACGATACTGTCGACGACCCCGGCCAAAACGTCGTTGAGCGCTGGTGCCATGCCCTTGTACGCGACGTGCTTGAGGTGAACATTCGCATCGCGGGCAAGGCGCTCCATTGCGAGATGAAGCGGTGTGCCAATCCCGGGGCTGGCATATAGGACTGGCTCCGGGGCCCCCTTAGCCTTGTCCAGGTATTCTGCCGCGGTTTTGATGGGGGAGCTGCTGGGCACGCACAGCAGCAAATTGATGCCCGCGTACATGCCCACGGGCCGGAAGTCGCGATCGGGATCATACTGGATTTTGGGATAGACGACCGGGTTGATGATCAGGGTCCCGTTGTCGGCACTTCCGACCGTGTATCCATCCGGAGGAGCGCTTGCCAGGGCCGCAGCCCCAACCGAGCTACCCGCCCCTGGTCGGTTGTCGACGACGATCGGTTTTCCCAACGCCGCCGACATCGGGTGCCCGATCAGACGCGCCACGGTGTCTGTTGCTCCTCCGGGCGGATAGCCCACGATCCATTTGACCGGTTTATCGGGATAAGCTGCCCAGGCAGGGGTCGATACCGCCAGCGTCGCTGCCGCCCCCACTCCGGTCATCAGGAATTTGCGTCTTGTAATTTCGAAGTTTGTCATGCTGCTCTCCTCCCATTGAGATACATGGCTCGTTTGGTGCCGGGGGCCGTGCCCCCGATCCCGGATTAAGCGGACTTCCTCCGCGCGGAATTGTTGACTGCAGCGACAGCCTCGACGATTTCGCGAACGTCCTGGATGCGGTCCAGCGCCTTGAGCGCACCGCATAGGTGATCGATTGCTTCCGCTGACAGCGGCGAAATCGCTGCGCGTGCACACGAACCGAACTTCTGGAAGAGTTCCTCCCAGGTCATCGGCAATTCGACCGAGCCCGGCACTCGCGAGCCCAAGCGGGAAATGCTCGTTCCATCGTCGAGTACGACTTCGATCTTCCCGTCTGGGAGCTTCGAAGTCCAATTGTAGCTGCTGTCAGGGACCGGCAAGACTTTCCGTGCCAACGCGAGCACCGTGCGATCCTTCAGCGCCTCGCCCGTGAAATCTCCGACGTCCATCCGACCCTTCGCCAGCGCAAGCGCTACGAGGAAAGGCAAGCTGAACTTTGCGTCGACGAGCGTGTTGGGGACCTGGCGCTCCTCAAGCGGTGAGCACATCCTTTGTTGGAAGTCACCGACGTAGACCTTGACCTCGGCAACCCGATCAAGGTCGACGCTGTTCTCTTTCATCAACTCGATCGCTGCATGGATATACGTGTGGGCGTTGCCTACGGCCGGCCAGTATTTGTAAGTCATCCCTCCGCTCAGGAATTCCTTGCCGAGGTTTGCGACCATCTTTTCGCGGTCGTACTCGCCCTTGAAGTAAACCTTGAAGACGCCGGCCTCACCTTCGAACAGATTTCGAATGCCCGTCATCCCGCGAGCAGCCAGCCTCACCGCATTCACGCTGGCTTGAGAGCTGAAGCCGGCATACATGCCTCTCAGATCGCTGCCGAGGCCAAAAATCTGCTCCATGGTTCCGCTGGACTGCAGGCTGGCGATCCCCAACGCGTTGGCAAGCTGCGTTGCGTCGAGCTTGAACATCGATCCGCCGGCCGCGGTCGCAGAGAAGCATCCGACAACGGTCGAGAGGTTCCAATCCATGTGCCAACCTACGTTGCAGCGGAGGCGAATGAATATCTCCTGCCCTATGGCGACGGCGGCGATCAGTTCCTCCCCCGAAACACTCCCGCGCAGTTCGGCCAGAGCAAGTACCGTCGGAACGATCGAGCTATCGGCGTGGGCTCCCCAAGGCGTTTGGCTGTCGAAATCCAGTCCATGTGCTAGAGCGCCGTTCGCGAAAGCTGCGGAACCCGCTGGAACTCGATCGCCGTAACCGAGGATTGTCGCCTCGCCATTGCCCCCGCTTTGCTGCACCAGTTCAATGATCGGCCTGACCGCGGGCTCCATTCCGCTCGCCGCCAGCATGACGCCAATCGTGTCCAGGACACTCTTCTTGGCAGCTTCAACCGCTTCTGGTGGCAAGTCCGCGAACCTCGTGTTGGCCGCGAAGTCGGCAAGTTCCCGCGAAAGATCGACGGTATTCGTCATTTCAGCTTCATCCTCATTTGTTGATCTCAGTGCCGTTCAGCCGGCGAACCGCGTCTCGGGAAGCCCTTGGACCCCGAGACCGTGAATAGCGAAAAGCCCTCCTGCTCCGGGCTCCTTGGATGGGACGCCACGCATCGGGCGTCCCATGCTTGTGAAGTAGAGAACGTCCAGATTGGGTCCGCCGAACATGACGCTTGTGATGTTTCGGACCGGCACGTCGATGACCCGTTCGACGCTCCCATCGGTCCGATAGCGGACAATCCGGCCCGCTAGAACTTTGGCGTTCCAAATGAAGCCCTCGGCATCGACCGTCGCTCCGTCGATCGTGCCGACGTAGCCCGCATCCGATACGAAGAGGCGCTTGCTGCTGACGTCGCCCGTTTCCGCATCGTAGTCGTAGGCCCAGAGAGCTTTGTGCTCCGAGTCTCCGCAGTAGAAGGTCTTGTTGTCGGGGCTCCAGCACGGCGCGTTGAAGCAGATGAAGCCCGAGTCGACCGGCGTGATGAGAAGGTCCCGATCGAGTCGGTAAAGCATGCCGTTGTCGGCCGGCTTCCTCGGAATCGTTACATCCAGCGGATCGAAGTCGTAGCCCATGCAGCCAGCGAAAAACCTGCCGTGTCGATCGACCTTACCGTCGTTGAAACGGTATTCCGCGTCATCGCCAAAGGGGTTTCCGACGATCTCGATCCTCTGGGTATCGAATTCGTACAGAGCAAAGCCGCTGGCGAGCGCCAACACGGCCCCTCCACTCTCACGCAAGGCCATGGAGCCGATATAGGTCGGCACATAAAACGTCCGAACGTCGCTTCCGTCGGCACGGCAGGACCAAATCTCTCCTGCCGTGCTGTCGACCCAGTAGAGACGTTGTTCGCGAACGTCCCAAACAGGGCCTTCGCCGAGATTGTTTTTGCAGTCCACCAAAAGTCGGATATCGGCCAACGCATCCTCCCTCGTTGGTCAACCGCCAGCCTTTCAAAGGCAGGCGGTCTGCCCTCCGTCGACCGGAACGATCGCGCCCGTCATGAAGCTTGCGTCCTTCGTCAGAAGGAAGACGATGACGGCTGCTATCTCCTCCGGCTCTCCCATTCGGCCAATCGGATGCTTTGCGTTAACGCGTTCAACGGCCGCCGGGTCTTGAAGCATGTATTCGGTGAAGGGTGTTTTGGTCATTCCGGGCGCGACCGCATTCACACGGATTCCCAGAGGTCCCAGTTCGGGCGACATCGAGCGCGTGATACCCGATACAGCGAACTTCGACGCCACGTAGGGCAACCTGTTGGCAACACCCAGGACGCCCGCGCCAGAAGAGATATTCACGATTGCACGGTCACCGGAATCGTCCTTAACAGCCTTCACGAACGCTTGGCATAGGTTGATAGTACCCTCGAGGTTGACCGCCATGACGCGACCGAACCCCTCAGGCTCGACATCCACGATACTTCCCACCCCTTTGATACCCGCGCAGTTCACGAGGCCGTTCAATGCGCCGTATCGTTGACGGACGTCGGCTACTGTCCTGGTCGCTGCATCATGATCGCAGACGTCGAGACCGATCGCCTCGACCCTCGACCGATCGCCAAGCTCCGCAACGACCTTCGAAACGCTTTCCGCGGTGACATCGACCGCAATGACGGTTGCTCCTTCGGAGTGAAGACGGCGAACGGTGGCAGCACCTATTCCGCTGCCTGCTCCCGTCACCACAACAACCTTACCCTCAAAACGTCGCACCTGTGCCTCCTCCAATGCTGGGAAATTTTGTATATGAAATACGGTTTCATATGCTGAAGTTCTCGTCAACATTTTATTTGCGGAATCTAGTTTCAAATACAAAAGGGCCCGGAGATGAACCGAGCCCTTCAATTCGAACAGACGATGTCCAGTCGTTAGCTGGCGGCTGCCCCCGCGCCCATCCTTTTCGAGAGGTCCTTACATGTCTCGACCAGCACGTTACGTGCCTCGGGAACGGGAACGTTGAGTGGGCTGTTAAGTCGGTGGATGAATGGAGTGGTGACGGCGGCAACCACCTTCCCGGTGTAGTCGAAAACCGGCGCGGAGAGATTGGTCACGCCTGCAAGCGTGAGCGATGGACCCTCGCAGTATCCAGCCGCGCGAATGCCCGGAAGGTCAGCCAGAAACTTCTCGCGACGGTCCTTCGGCTCGGGCCCGGCCAGCGTCAATAAATGTTCGAGAGCGGCGTCGTCCATGAACGCTGCCAGCACGCGGCCCGACGCGGAATCGAAGATCGGAATTTGCGCCCCCAGCCGAACAGAATTCAGGTTGTTGTCGGGGCAATCGACCTGCGCGATCACCAGCAGTCGCCCGCCTTGCAGGATGCATAGGTGGATCGATTGGTTAATCCGATTTGCGAGCTTTTGCATCGCCTCGCCGGCGATTGCGGTAAGGCGGCGGATCGGAGGATGGCGATGAGCAACTTCGAACAGCTTCGTCGTCAACTGATAGCGATCGTCCCCACTCAGCTCCACATAGCCGCGCTGGATCAGAACGACCAGCATCCGAAAAATCTCTGACGTCGTCCGTCCGAGCATCTTCCCGATTTCAACCTGTGTGAGCCCGTCGTTCGCGGATGCCAGCAGTTCCAATATGTCGAGGCCCTTGGTGAGCGCCGGCGCTCGATACTTCTCATCTTCCGCTGACATCTCGGTCACTACCACTCCATCCTCGGTTATCTGCACAATTCAACTGCAACTCACCAAATAGCGAGTTCACGCGCTCACGATAAGGGGCGAAACCACAGCTACGCCAGCCCAAAAATCACAAGCAAACGACGACCGAAGAACAAGCTTCGCCAGCCCATTTGGCCGGCTCGTGGAAAAACCGCCATATAACTCCAGATTATAACGTTTGCCCGCAGGCCCGGCTTTCACCTTTACAGAATTGGCTTGACGGGTTCGACTTATGCGCGTCGCGGTCGTCAGACAGAGGTCGGACGCAGCAAGATCGCGGCTGGGATGGACTATCAGGGGAGGTTTTTATGATTTCGAGAAGAAACGTATTGCTTGGCACGGCGGCCGGTCTTTCGGCCGGACTGCTGTCTCGAGTATCCGATGCAGGCGCTGCGGCCGAGTGGCCCGCGCGCCCAATCACGATCAATATCGGTAACGCCCCAGGCGGCGACGACGACACCCTCAGCCGTTTCTTGGCGCAGACAGCAAGCGAGGAACTTGGACAGCCGGTCGTCGTCGAAAATCGCGCAGGTGGATCGACGACGGTTGCGGGAAGAGCCGTCGCCGGCGCAAAGCCCGATGGCTACAACATCCTTTGCCTCATCACCGCCGGCGTCGTTCAAACCGTCCTTCGAGACAATCTCCAATACACTCTCGACGACTTCGTGCCGATCGTGGAGATCGGAGGATATCCGATGGCGCTGATCGTTTCCGCCAAGGCCGGAATCACGAATATCGACGAGCTTATGGCCGCGGCAAAGTCGGCCGATGGTGTCACGTTCGCCAGTGGCGGCGTCGGCACGATGGGACACCTGACCGGGACGATGTTCCTAAAGGAAGCCCAGGGGAAGGGTGTCCACGTTTCCTACAAGAACAATCCGGAGGGCATCCAGGCCCTCGCCGGCGGCTTCACGCAGATGATCTTTGCTTCGGCGCGAGAAGCGGCCTTGCTCAAGGACGATCCGAACTTGCGTGTCCTTGCGGTCACCTCGCCGGCCAGGACAGTCAACCTGCCCGACGTACCAACGACAGCGGAGATCGGCTACCCGCAGATCAATTCACGCGTCTGGTACAGCTATGCTGCACCAAAGGGTGTGCCGGACGATGTGGTGAAGAAGTTCTCTGCAGCGATCATCAAAGGGGTCAACGACCCCAAATTCCAGGAACGCTTCACGCCGTTGTCCTTCCAGACCGACATCAAGACGGGCGATGAACTCGCGGCATTTCTCAAGGGCGAGCAGGACAAGTTCCGCAAGGTCATAACCGAGAACAACATTCGACTGAACAACTGAGGCGGCGGCGTCAGCCACCAGCAAACTAACGGCGTACGGCTGAATCGCTGTGCAGTCGCCGATGGGACCCGTTTTCGCGGCGGGCACCCATCGGCGAAACGCGATCCCGTACCCCGAATGCGAAATCACAGGAGTAACGATGCGCAACTACCAACTTTTCATAGACGGGCAATTCACCGACGGAGAACACGGGGAGCGCATCCAGAGTGTCGATCCCTACCACGGCAAGCCGTGGGCCGAATTGGCTCGGGCTACCCGCGGTGACGTCGACCGCGCTGTGAAGGCGGCACGTGATGCGCTCGAAACTGGCCCCTGGTCGAAGCTAAACGCGACCGCGCGCGGTAGGATAATGCGGAAAATCGGCGATCTCGTAGTGCGAGATGCCGAGCGCATCGCCGAGATCGAAGCGAGGGACAACGGCAAACTCCTCGCAGAGGTACGTGGCCAGCTGAATGGCGTCGCTGAGTGCTGGTACTACTACGCCGGCCTGGCCGACAAAATTGAAGGCGCATGGGTGCCTGTCGAAAAGCCGGACACGATGGCATTTACGATGCGCGAGCCCATCGGCGTCGTTGCTGCTCTCACGGCTTGGAACTCGCCGATCTGGTTTGCGACCGTCAAATGCGCACCCGCCCTCGCCGCGGGCTGCACGGTCGTTGTGAAGCCATCAGAATTCGCTTCGGCCAGCACACTTGAACTTGCGGCCCTGGTCAAGGAGGCCGGGATGCCTGACGGTGTCTTCAACGTCGTCACCGGCTATGGACATGATGCCGGTGCTGCCCTGGTCGAACATCCGGACGTCGCGAAAATCACGTTCACCGGCTCGGATCTGACCGGAGCCAAAATATACGAGACCGCTGCCAGGCACATGAAGCGGGTCTCGCTGGAGCTGGGCGGGAAATCGCCCAATATCGTATTCGAAGACGCCGATCTCGACCTCGCAGCTGCCGGTGTCGTCTCCGGAATTTTCGGAGCAGCCGGACAGATGTGCACGGCGGGCTCACGCCTGCTGGTTCAGCGGTCGATCAAGGACATCTTCACCGCGAAGCTCGTCGATCTCGCCAAATACATTCGCATGGGCGATCCGATGGATCCGAACACGAACGTCGGCCCGATTTCCACGCCCCCGCAGTTCCAGAAGGTGCTCGAATACATCGAAGTGGCGCGAAAGGACGGGGCTCGCTGCATCCTCGGTGGCAACAGGGCAACTGGAGAAGGGCTTGGCGCAGGTCAATTCGTCGAGCCGACGATCTTCGCAGATGTCACAAGCGACATGAGGATCGCTCAGGAAGAAGTATTCGGTCCGATCCTGTCCATCATCGAGTTCGATACGGAGGAAGAAGCCACGCGGATCGGCAACGATATCGCCTATGGGCTCGTGGCTGGAGTGTGGACGCAGGACATCGGTCGCGCGATGCGCATGACCAAAGCGCTGAAGGTTGGCACCGTCTGGGTGAACACCTACCGGGCCTACAGTTTCATGATGCCGTTCGGTGGAATGAAGAAATCCGGCCTGGGCCGCGAAAGCGGTATCGAGGCGATCAACGAGTATCTCGAGACCAAGAGCGTCTTCCTTTCAACTGCGAGCGAAGGCCCGACCAATCCTTTCATCATGAGGTGACCGATGCGCTCCGGCACGCGCGGGCGCAACCACACCCAAGAAAACTGATACGAGAAAGCGAATAACAATGACTGCATCACCTCTTTCAAGTCAGGCAAACGGACGTTCCGCGCGATTGGCCGGCCGCAAGATAATCGTCACCGGGGCCGCCTCCGGCATCGGCCGAACCACCGCCGCGCTGTTCGCGGCGGAAGGTGCCAAGGTGACGCTGTTCGACAGGAACACAGAAGCGCTACGGAAAGTCGCCGACGAGATCCAAGCCGGTTTTTGCAGCGTAGATATCACGAATGAACCCGAAGTGGCCAAAGCCGTGGCGAAAGCAGCGTCCGACATGGGCGGTCTCGACGGGCTGGTCAATGCGGCGGGCATCATGTCCAAGGGCCTGGCGACCGAAGTGCCTGCGGACGACTGGCGTCGGATCATAGAAGTCAATTTGACCGGCACCTACATCGTCGCCCGAAGCTGCATTCCCTTCATGCAGTTGCATGACCATTCAACGATCGTGAACATCGCTTCGGCGCAGGGCCTTCTTCCGAATGCACCCGGTCACACCGCCTATGCGGCGTCCAAAGGCGGTGTCGTGAACTTGACCCGCGCACTCGCGGCTGAGCTCGCGCCAAAGATTCGCGTCAACAGCGTCGCTCCGGGCATGGTGGACACGCCGATGGCGGATGGCTACCGCGCGAACGTGGGCAATTACGCGCTCAAGCGTCTCGCCGCGCCAGAGGAGATCGCGCAAGCGCTCCTTTTCCTCACGTCGTCAGAGTCTTCCTACGTCACGGGCGCAGCGCTCGCGGTAGATGGCGGCCGCTCCTTCCACTGACAAACATAAGAACAGGGGAACACTCAAATGCAGAACGATCAATCCGCTCCAGCGCCACGCCGTCCTTTTGGAGCCAAGGACGTAACGGCAGGCGCTTTCCTGGTCGCCGTCGCGGGTGTCGGCCTCTATCTCAATCAAGAATATGAAATCGGCTCAGCCGCACAGATGGGTCCCGGCTATATGCCGATGCTCGTTTTCGGTTTGCTGGGTTCGTTAGGCGCAGCCATCGCGGTGCTTGGATTAAAGGGCGATCACGATCCCCTGGAGAACTGGGCATGGAGAGAGATGGCTCTCATTCTCGGGGCGATGGCCGCCTTCGGCGTGCTAATTGAACGTGTTGGGATGGCTGTCTCCGTCGCCGTGGTGGTCGTGATCAGCGGCCTAGCCGACCGAGATCAGACAATTCGGGGGATCATCTGCCTGACGGTGGCGCTCGTCGCAATCTGTTGGGCGATTTTCACTCTTGGACTCGGCCTGAACGTCTCGTTCCTGCCGCCCTCGCTAACCGAGTTCTGAGGGAAACGAGCCATGATCGAGAATCTTGCCCTCGGCCTATCGGTCGCGATGACCTTTCATAACCTCGGCTTTGCCTTCATCGGCTGTATGATCGGAACGGCGATCGGGGTTCTGCCCGGCATCGGTCCGCTGGCGACCATTGCCCTTCTTCTTCCGCTGACCTTTACCCTGGATCCGGTAACCGCACTGATCATGCTGTCAGGTATCTACTACGGCGCTCAATATGGCGGCTCCACATCGGCGATCCTCCTGAACTTGCCAGGGGAAGTCACGGCCGTCGTGACGACGCTGGAGGGGCATAAGATGGCCAAGCGGGGTCGGGCCGGAGCGGCGTTGGCCTCGGCGGCAATCGGGTCGTTCTTCGCTGGCACGGTCGCAACGCTTGTGGTCGCCGCTTCCGGTCCTCTGCTGACCGACCTCGCGCTGTCCTTTGGACCAGCGGAGTACTTCTCGCTCATCCTTCTCGGTCTCATTATCGCGACGGTTCTGGCGCAAGGCAGTATCTTCAAATCGATCGCGATGCTCGTGCTCGGTGTTGCGCTCGGTCTTGTCGGCACCGACGTCCAGAGCGGACAGGTAAGGTTCTCGCTCGGCTTCTTCGAACTTTTCGAAGGGATCGACTTCGTTGCCGTGGCGATGGGAATTTTCGGCGTGGCCGAGATCATCCGTAACCTTGAGAACCCGGAAAACCGGAGCGGTACGGTCGCCAAAGTCGGCAGCTTGATGCTCACCAAGGAAGAGTTCAAGCGGGCGACGCCGTCAGTTCTCCGCGGAACCGCCGTTGGTTCAATCCTCGGCATCCTCCCGGGCGGTGGATTGGCATTGTCCACCTTCGCTTCGTATATGCTCGAGCGGAAGGTCTCGAAGTACGGCCACGAGTTCGGCACTGGTGCGATTGAGGGCGTAGCAGGACCCGAGAGCGCGAACAATGCCGCGTCGCAGACCTCGTTCATTCCCATGCTCACTCTCGGCATCCCCGCTAACGCCGTTATGGCTCTTATGATCGGCGGCCTGATGATTCATGGCATTCAGCCAGGCCCGGGCGTCATGCAGGCTCAGCCAGCGCTGTTTTGGGGGCTGATTGCCAGCATGTGGGTCGGCAATCTGATGCTGCTGGTGATCAATCTGCCACTGATTGGCATGTGGGTGTCGTTGCTGAGGCTTCCATACAAATACCTCTATCCGGCAATTCTCGTCTTCTGCGCCATCGGCGTCTACTCGGTGAACTATTCGGCATTCAACGTCTTTGAGACGGTCTTGTTCGGCTTCTTGGGATACCTGTTCTTCAAACTTGCCCTTGAGCCGGCTCCCCTGCTGATCGGCTTCGTCCTGGGACCGATGCTGGAAGAGTATTTGCGCCGAGCAATGGTCGTATCGCGTGGTAGCGCGCTCGTGTTCGTCGAGCGCCCCGTCAGCGCGGTCCTCCTGGCCATCGCTGCACTTGCTCTTGGGGCAATGCTGCTTCCTTCCCTACGCCGAAAAAAAGACCAGGCTCTCGCCGAGTAAACCTTCGCCATATCCTTCCATTCATGAGGGAGGCTCATAAGTGCATGCGGGTCCACGCCTCTAATCGGAGGACACGCATACAAGGTATTCTCAGACTCAAAGTAGGCGGTCCTGGCTCGTTTTTGGAGCCGGGCCGCCGTTTCACAGGAGGTGCGTTCAATGCTTGCAACAGTTCTTCATGGGCCTGGGGACGTTCGATGCGAGGAGGTCGCTGAACCCAAGATTCTCGAGCCGACCGACGCCATCATCCGGCTCTCGGCTTCATGTATCTGTGGATCAGACCTCTGGCCTTACCGCGGCGCGAATGAAGTCAAAGAGCCTATGGCCATGGGCCACGAGTACTGCGGGATAGTCGAAGAAGTCGGAAGTGCCGTAAGAAACGTGCGACCGGGCCAGTTCGTCGTCGGCTCGTTTTGCCTATCGGACAACACATGCCCTCACTGCCGCTTCGGATTCCAATCGTCGTGCGAGCAACGGCAGTTCATGTCGGGCGCTCAGGCTCCCCTAGCCCGGATTCCACTTGCCGATGGAACCCTTGTTCCTACGGCCAACCTGCCATCCGACGACCTCATCCCAAGTCTTCTTGCGACATCTGACGTTCTTGGCACAGGATGGTATGCCGCCGACGCCGCCGGCGTCACAGAAGGCTCGACGGCCGTCGTTGTCGGCGACGGCGCGGTCGGGCTGCTAGGCGTCCTTGCAGCCAAACAGATGGGCGCGTCCCGAATAATCGCGATGAGCCGTCACAAGTCCCGCCAGGACCTCGCACTTGAATTCGGCGCAACCGATATCGTGTCGGAGCGTGGCGATGATGGCGTGAAACGCATCAAGGAGCTGACTAAGGGCGTTGGAGCGGAGTCCGTGCTGGAGTGTGTGGGCACCCAGGAATCCATGACGCAGGCGATCAATTGCGCGCGCCCCGGCGGCAAAATCGGCTTTGTGGGAGTTCCCCACGGCGTCCAGTTTGACGGCCAAGGCCTCTTCTTTCAGCAAAAAAGCCTGCTGGGCGGGCCCGCTCCCGTTCGCCGCTTCCTGCCCTACTTGATGGATCTCGTCCTTAGCCGGGAGATCAATCCGGGAAAGGTCTTCGATCTTGAGCTTCCACTCACGGATGTCGCAGAGGGCTATCGCGCGATGGATGAACGTCGCGCCATCAAAACCCTGCTTCGTTTCTGACAACTCGTGCCAATCGGAGAAGTATGCGACCCACGTCGCTGCGCACGTGCAGACCCGTCGCCGTTCAGGGACGGGTCTAGCTCCATCCGCCGTCGGCGGAAGGGATTTAGGTCGCTGGCTTCGTTGCAGCGTACCGCAAGTTGACCACCCCATGACCGAGCTGCTGGCATTCGACCAGCGAGAGCTCAACTTTGCCAGCCAAGCCGTCGGTTCCATACTCGACGACGCTGTCGGTGCCCGTTCTCGCCTCCAAAGCAGGTGCGACAACGAAGTTCAGTTCATCGACCAGACCGCTAGCCAAGAGAGCGCCGTTCGTGGCAGCCCCCCCTTCCAGGACTATTCGCTGGATGCCGAGTTCCTTCTGAAGGACCCCCAGCATTTCCCCCACATCGAGTTCGGAAGTCTCAGCCACGACATACGAAATGCCATCTGCCATCAACTCAGCGAGATAGCTGTCCTGCACATCATTTCCGAGCAACGCGATAATGTGATCACCGAACAAATCCGGGCCTTTATAGTGAACCGCTCCGGATCGATCGATCGCTATGCCGAAGCTCTTTGCTTCGCGATTGGCAAAGTGATGAGGCCTTTCAACACTATACGGGCCACCCGGCGCATGGGGACCGGCTTTCGACATTTCGGCCATCGTAACGCGGCCGACCATCCAAGCGTCACAGTTCAAATCGTCGCGAAGCTTTTCGCAGACCCTCGCGAAGTCTGATCGATCGCCATCGGGTGACTTTGTCCATCGGCTTGGATGCAAGCTTCCATCCGGAGACGTCAACATAAGGCATGTAATGAAAGGCTTCATGAGAGTTACCTATTTCGATTTCGGTGGGTAGGCAATTTTGTTTGGCGTGCGCCCACGCGTGCCTGGCCTCTTGGGAATGGTTTTGCCGTATTCCTCCCACCACTTAGCCAGCGCATCCATGGTTGGGCCGAGGCCGCGGGCCTTCTGTGTCATTTCGTATTCGACGCGCGGAGGCACCTCAGCAAATACGGTGCGCGTTACCAAGCCATCGGCTTCTAGTTCGCGAAGCTGCGCCGACAGCATGTGCTGCGTGATACCGGGGATGGCCTTGCGGAGCTCACCGAAGCGGTAGATCCGGTGGTGCAGGAGCCACATGATCTCCAGCTTCCATTTACCCGACAGCATCGCGAAGGCGCGCCGCATCTCATCCTGCATCGAAAAGTCATTCTCGGGCATTAGTATGGCCTTTGATACTTACTGTCTTGATTTCATCCTACTTGCCAGAATCTACCCTTCTCCACAAATTCAGTTCAAGCGTTTCTGAGACACAAAATGTCCCCGAAGCGGAGAAGTTGTTGCACGAAAGGAAGGCATCAGTGGATCTGTTTTACACCTATTGGATCAGCACAGCATTGCTGGCATTGCTCTATCTATCATCAGCTCTCTTGTACCTAACCAAGGCAGAGTTCGTGGCGAAGGCTCAGGCCGATTTGGGGTACAGAGCGCCATATCTGATGGCGTTCATGATCATCGTGAAGATACTCGGCCCGCTGGCGGTTCTGTCGCGGATGAACTTGCCGCTTAGCGACTTGGCTTATGCCGGCTTTTTCTACCACTTGATCCTCTCCGGGATGGCGCATCTTGGTGCGCGGAGTATCAAAGGCGCGTTGCCGGCGGTCATCGGTCTTGTGTTGTTAGCAACTTCCTTTGCAACGCAAAACGCAGCACGGGAGGTCCCGTCACCTTACGCCCCGGCTTTCCAGAGACTTGAGAACGGACGAGCATGAACATGCATCGATCGAACGCCGCAGCTTGCGGCTGGCGGCGTTCGATCTCTTGGGTTCCGCAGGCGATTTTGACCCGGCGACTTAGCTTCACGGAGCGGGAAGGCTAGATCGCCGATAGGAGGAGACCGCTACCCCATCAGCGGCAGCAAGCCGTCGATCGACTTTTTCGCGTCCCCGTAGAACATCCGCGTGTTTTCCTTGAAGAACAGCGGGTTCTCGATGCCCGAATAGCCGGTCCCCTGCCCACGCTTCGAAACGAACACGTGCTTGGCCTTCCAGACCTCCAAAACGGGCATGCCGGCGATCGGTGAGTTCGGATCTTCGAGGGCCGCAGGATTCACGATGTCGTTGGAACCGATGACGATGACGACGTCTGTGCTCGCAAAGTCGTCATTGATCTCGTCCATCTCAAGAACGATGTCATATGGGACCTTTGCCTCCGCAAGGAGGACGTTCATGTGGCCCGGCAGGCGACCGGCGACCGGATGAATGGCGAAGCGGACAGTCTTTCCGGCAGCGCGAAGCTTTCGCGTCAATTCAGAGACTGCCAGCTGGGCCTGGGCAACGGCCATTCCGTAGCCAGGGACGATGACAACGCTCTCTGCATCGTTGAGAGCCGATGCGACACCTTCGGCGTCGATTGCGATTTGCTCGCCGATTATTTCCATGGCCGGCCCTTTAACCGCGCCAAAGCCTCCGAGAATGACGGAGACGAAAGACCGGTTCATCGCCTTGCACATAATGTACGAGAGAATTGCGCCAGATGACCCTACCAGTGCGCCCGTAACGATGAGCAGGTCGTTCCCGAGGGTGAACCCGATCGCAGCCGCGGCCCAACCCGAGTAACTGTTGAGCATCGAAACGACGACCGGCATGTCCGCGCCGCCGATCCCCATAATGAGATGGCACCCGATAAAGAAAGCGAGCAGCGTCATGGCTACGAGCGGCCAGATGCCACCTTGGTTTGCGTAGATCATCAGAAGAACGAGCGACAGAATGGCCGCTCCGACGTTGAGGAAGTGGCCGCCCGGCAATTTCTTCGCTTTGCCATCGACCTTACCTGCCAGCTTGCCAAACGCGACCACCGATCCCGTGAAGGTGACAGCTCCAATGAATACGCCGAGGAAGACCTCGACCTTCATTATCGAAAGCTCCACGGCGGTCTTGTGGGCGAGGATGCCAGCAAATCCATCCAGTGACGCGCGCGTGGTTTCATCCATGAAGGCAATACGAGTTGCTTCCAGATGCGCGTTGAAACCAATGAAGACGGCTGCCAGTCCGACAAAGGAATGAAGCGCCGCCACCAGTTGGGGCATTTCGGTCATCTGGACACGGCTGGCTACGAAAAAGCCCAGTACAGCACCGCCGGCGATCATTCCTGCGATGACCAACCAATTCCCGACCCCGGGTCCTAGTATGGTGGTGATAGCTGCGAGCGCCATCCCGACGATACCATACCACACCGCACGTTTTGCGCTTTCCTGTCCGGAAAGGCCGCCGAGCGACAAGATGAAAAGAACGGACGCGGCGATGTAAGCCGCGGAGACAACACCGATTGCCATGATTTCCCCTCAGATCAAGACCGCTGGAACATGGCGAGCATGCGCCGTGTCACCAGGAATCCCCCGACGATGTTAATGGTGGCGATAAGCACAGAGATGGCCGCCAGTGTCGTGACCAACCAATCGCTGGAGCCGATCTGAAGCAGTGCGCCGAGAATGACGATCCCGGAGACAGCATTGGTGACGGCCATCAGCGGGGTATGTAGTGAATGGGAGACGTTCCAGATCACCTGGAAGCCGACAAAGCATGCCAGAGCGAAGACGACGAAATGCGCCATGAAGCTTTGCGGGGCAAACGCGCCCAGGACGAGCAAAAAGGCAGTGCCAACTGCTAGAAGAAGCCCCTGGTTCCTGGTTTGCGTCTTGAACGCCGCCAACTCTCTCTGCCGTCGCTCCTCGGCTGTTGGCTCTTTCGCCTTTTCCCGTGGCTTCTGTGCTGCAATTGCCTTCACTTTTGGTGGCGGCGGCGGAAACGTAAGTGCCCCTTGATGGGCGACAGTCGCGCCGCGGATAACGTCATCATCCATGTTATGAACTAGCTGCCCATCTTTTCCGGGCGTCAGGTCGGCCAGCATGTGCCTGATGTTCATGGCGTAGAGCGATGATGCCTGGGCGGCCATTCGGCTCGGGAAGTCGGAATAGCCGATCACTACCACCCCGTTTTCGGAGACGATCCGCTGGTCGGGACGCGTTAGTTCACAATTACCGCCACGTTCGGCAGCCAAATCAACGATTACGGACCCAGGCTTCATGGCCGCGACCATATCGGCTAGCCAAAGCTTGGGAGCGTCCCGACCGGGGATGAGCGCAGTCGTGATCACTATGTCGACTTCAGGCGCTAGCTCCCTAAACTTTGCGAGTTGCTTCTCGCGAAACTCCGGTGACGACGGCGCGGCATATCCTCCGGTCGCCGCCCCATCCTGCTGCACAGCAAAGTCCAAATAGACAAACTCGGCCCCCATGGATTCGATCTGTTCGGCGACTTCGGGGCGAACGTCGAAAGCCAGGGTGACCGCACCGAGCGAAGTCGCCGTGCCGATTGCCGCTAGACCGGCCACGCCCGCCCCGATCACCAGCACTTTCGCTGGTGGAACCTTACCCGCCGCGGTGACCTGGCCGGTGAAGAAGCGACCGAAGTTGTTGCCGGCTTCAATTACTGCGCGATAGCCGGCGATGTTTGCCATCGAGGACAGCGCATCCATTTTCTGAGCGCGGGATATACGCGGCACCATGTCCATCGCGACCGCGTTTACGCCCTTCGCAACCGCGTGCTCGAGGAGCGCTTGGTTCTGGGCCGGGTAGAAGAACGAGATGAGCGTTTGCCCCGGGGCCATAAGATCAAGCTCTTCGGGCTGCGGCGGTCGCACCTTAACAACCACGTCCGATGTCGAGAACAATGCCGCAGCGTCGTGAACAACATCGACCCCAGCCAAGCGGTAGGCCTCGTCCGTGTAGCCTGATTTCTCGCCGGCACCGCTCTCCACCACGCATTCGTGGCCCAGCTTGACAAGCTGACCGGCGCTTTCCGGCGTTAGCGCCACCCGAGCCTCGAGGTCGGCGGTCTCCTTTGGTGATCCGATTTTCATGGGTTCTTCCTGAATTCACGCGTATGGACGCGCGTCAGCGCGCGATGCTGACGAGCATCGGCTATGTGGTTGAAGTTGTTTGTTGCTACGGCTCAGGCGCTAAATCTCGCGGGGCGAGGAGTTGCTCCTGCCAGGCCAATGGCTTCAGTCGAAGACGAACACGCCCTTCCCGATTTTTCGCTGTTCGAAGAGAGCGTAGGCTTCAACGGCCTGATCGAGCTGGAACTCGTGGGTGAACAGCGCGTCGACATCGATGCCGCGTTCGGCGACGAAGCTCGCGCACTCGTCCTGCAGGTTCTTGTTGAAGGTAAGCGACCCAACGAGGTTCTTCTGGTTGCTGATGAGTTCGTTGCATTCAAACTGCATCGAGCCGTGAACGCCCACCAGGCAAGTGGTTCCCCATCGCTTGATAGCCTGGAGCGCCTGCTGGCGTGCTACCGAGTTTGAACTGCACTCGATTGCCTTGTCGGCTCCCAAACCACCTTTCGTGAGGTCGCGTACGGCCTTCACGGGGTCGTCCTTCATGGGGTTGATGACAAAATCTGCGCCGAAATCCTTCGCCATCTGCAGACGCTCTTCGCCGACGTCCAGCGCGATAACACGTGCGCCGAACGCCTTTGCGAACACGGTGCAGCTCAACCCGACAGGCCCCTGCCCGAAGATCGCGATGGTCTCATCCGCCAGCAAGTTGATCCTCTTCAAGGCGGCGTATGCCGTGCCGCTTCCACATCCAACCGCCGCTCCCGCGTTGAAGGAAAGCTGCTCGGGAAGCTTGATGATCGTATGCGCCGGCACCTTCATGAAGGGCGCATGTGCACCGTGGCTATTGCCTCCGAAAGCGATCCGAGTGTGATCGCAATTCTGCATCCATCCAGTCCGGCAATTGGGGCACGTGCGGCAGCCGTCGTAGTGGTAGACCATGACGCGATCGCCCACGCGCGCTTCCCAGGGCCGGACGGCGGATCCGACTTCTTCGACAATGCCGCACGGCTCGTGGCCTTCGATGACGATTTGGTCTTCGCGTCTCTTGGGCTCATTGAGGTGATTGAGATCGCTTCCGCACATTCCAGAAGCCTTGATCCTCACGACCACTTCATCGGGACCGGGAACCGGATCGGGATAGTCCCGAAACTCCATCTTGCCTTCGCCCAGAAATACGAGACCTTTCATCTTTTCCTCCACCTCACCGAGGCCGAAACCCGGTCTTTAATAAACTCGCCAAGTGCCGCTCAAGAACAGCTCGATTTGTGCTCGCAGATCGGAAGTAGCGGCACAATGACGATCTGGGTCGAAACAGACTCCGTCACGGGGAGATATAGCTTGATGTTATATCTCGAAGGGGCACGACGGCTCCGACCGCGTCAAAATTAAACGGTCCTTTTGCCTCATGCGGCCCGTTATAACCTGCGCTTATACCCTCCCCGTCGCCCCACTGTTTTGAACGGTTCTAGCGTGTTACCCAATTTTAACAGGAGGCACGAAGCGCGGTTAATCGGGAGTATCCGCCGCCTTCGTCAAACCCAAGATTTTATTTGTCTACTAGCGACCCAACACGCATGAGGGAGGATTCCATGCACGCTACGCTGAACAGATACCGCACCCACTCCAAGTCCGTCTCCGGATCGATCTTCCGGACATCGGCGGTGGCTCTTACAACCCTTCTCCTCGCTGGCTCGGCGATGGCGGAAGACCTGACGTTCGGTTACGTACCGGCAAGCCTGGAGTACCCATACAACGTCATGACTGCCGAGGGCTTCGAACAAGCGGCCAAGGAAAAGGGCGTCAAGACGGTCGTCCTCGACCCTCGTGGAAGCGTCGAAAAGCAAGGCAACTTCCTCGACGACCTGTTGTCTCAGAAGGTGAATGCCATCGGTTTCCTCCCGCTCGATTCCGTTGTCGCGGAAGGCTTCGTCGACAAGGTGAATGACGCCAACATCCCTATCGTCGCCATCGCTCTCCAGGTCGGCGATTCCGCCAAGCGCAAGCTGCAGGAGCCGTATCCGGGGCTTTCCGCCCTGGTAGCCACGGACAACTATCAGTCCGGTGTTGTTGCCGGCGAGATGGCGGCTGGCCTACTGCCTAAGGACAAGACGGCCAAAATCGGCATCGTTATGGGTGACCCGGCCTACACGATCGTCAAGCTCGATACCGACGGCTTCAAAGCGGCCCTGGACAAGGCGGGCGCTAAGTACGAAATCGTTGCCGAACAGCCGACGAACTGGACGCCTGATGAAGGCGAGGCCGTCTGCCAGAACTTCCTGACGGCTCACCCCGACATCGATCTCATCTACAGCCATGCTGACGATATGGCGATCGGCTGCGCACGCGCTATCGATGCGTCCAATTCCAAGCCCACACTGATCGCGACTGGAGGCGGCTCAAAGCTCGGCTACTCCGCGATACTCGCCGGCGAAATGTATGGCTCGGTTTGCACCCGGCCCAAGCTGCTTGGCAAGCTCATGTTCGAAGCCATGTATGAAGCTGCGACCAAGCCCGATACTCCCAAAGGTCGGTTCGTGACCTACGAGATGCCGCCGATCACGAAGGAAACCATCGACGCCTGCCCTGAGCAGTGGTGATATCTTTCGATTGACGGATGGGAGGTGTCCTTTGCAACACGATAACCCTATCATGCAACTACGTGGTGTTGTTAAGGGATTTCCCAATGGCACACTCGCCCTGCGCGGTGTCGATCTCGACATCGAGCAGGGCAAGGTTCACGGCTTGCTTGGCGCGAACGGCGCTGGCAAATCCACGCTGATCAAAATCCTGTCGGGCGCATATTGGGCGACCGTGGGGGAAATCATATGGCGCGGCAATCCGGTGAGGTGGGATAGCCCCAAGGCAGCCAACGATATGGGGGTTGCCACCGTCCACCAGCACATTCCACTCGTTCCCACGCTATCGGTCATCGAGAACATCTTTCTCGGGAACCGCGGACTATGGCGTCTCTCGGCGGGCAGCCGCCGAGAGTACGAAGAACTCTGCCAGCGCATCGGCTATCGCCTCGATCCCGACGCGCTGGTCGGCGACCTCTCCATCGGAGAACGCCAAATGGTGTCCATCATGACGGCGGTCGGTACCGGAGCCGATCTGATCGTTATGGACGAGCCTACCGCGTCTTTGGCTGCGGAAGAGCGTGAGCTGGTCTATGCGACCGTTCGCCGGCTGTCGAAGGGAGAGAACAAAGCGATCCTGTTCGTAAGCCACTTCCTAGACGAGGTGATGGCGCTGACGGACCAGGTCACTGTTTTGCGCGACGGGACTGCTGTCTTGCGCGCCAACACGGCGGACCTCGATGAAGATCGCATTGCCGAAGCAATCGTCGGCAAACAGATTGTCGCCCTTGAGCGCCAAGCCCAGGATCGGACACCAGCCACCGGCACCGCGCGCCTGCAGTTGCAGAACCTGGCTTCCAAGGGCAGGTTTGGCCCGATATCGCTGGATGTCGCTCGAGGAGAGGTGATAGGCGTGGCCGGTCTCCTTGGATCGGGACGAAGCGAGCTTCTGCATGCCATTTATGGTTCTGACCGTAACGCGAGCGGAACGGTTCTCCTAGATGGCGAAGTTGTCCCTCGGAATACCGGAGCGGCAGTCAAAGCCGGCATGGGGATGGTGCCCGAGGACCGCATGGCTCAAGGCCTGGTTCCCGAGTTCGAGATCTGGCGCAACACGACCTTGCCAGCCCTTGGCGGCGTTTCCGTGATGAACGCCATGCCCATCGAGGATCGTGAACGAGAGCGCGGGTGGGAAGCCATCCGCATGCTGTCGATCAAGGCGAGTTCTCCCGACATCCTCGTTAACGAACTTAGTGGCGGCAATGCCCAGAAGGTAACGATCGCCAAGTGGCTGTTCAGCGACGTAAAGCTGTTCCTTCTCGACGAGCCAACGGCCGGCATCGACATCGGGGCAAAGACGGACATTCTGAAGCTTGTCCGTAAGCTGGCCAGTCAGGGCCTATCGGTCATCATTGTTTCGTCCGAGTTCGAGGAACTCCTGGCAGTTTCGGATCGCATCATCGTTCTGAGAGACGGTAAATGTGTAGCCGTTCGCGACGCCCACGAAACTTCTGAGCACGAATTGCTTCTGCTCGCCGGCGGGCAGGCTGCTTCGGTCGAAGCGGCAGCCCACTAACCGGCATCGTTGAAAAAGCGAGAAAACACCATGAACACGATTACGCACAATCCGGTCGAGAAGCTCCCGGAGGCTCCGCAGATCCACCCGGTATCACCTGCGACCAATTGGCGTCGCCTTTTTGGTCTGCGCGAACGGGGCGTCTATTACGCTTTGCTGCTGCTGATCACGTCGATAGCGCTGCTCACAAGCTACCTCGGCCAGTCGAATTACCTCAGCGTGCTGAACCTGTCGAATGTGGTCTATCAATCATCATTGATGGCCATCATGGCGGTGGCGATGACTGTTGTACTGATCAGCGGAAACTTCGACCTTTCCGTTGCCTCCGTCGCCGCGCTGTCAGCGGTAATCCTCATCGGCAACGCCGATGCGATTGGTTTCATTCCCGCCGCAGCCCTTGCTATGGCAGTGGCTATGGTCATCGGCCTGATCAACGGCTCGATCGTCCAATTTCTGGGCATCAACGCCTTCATTGTCACTCTAGGTACGATGACCGCCGTACGCGGCCTTGTCCTTATCTACACAGACGGCCGCTCGCTTTCCGTGTCCGACCCCAACGTAATCGCCACCATGAAGGCGTTCGAAGGGGGTCGCCACGAAGGCTTTTGGCTGATCCTCGTCGGTGGCGTCGTGCTGCTGGCATTGGGTGCAATTGGTCTAGCCAGAACGCTGAGCGCCAAAGCTCCGGTTCGCCCCTCCTCTGTCGGCATGACACTGGGTGGCGTTGCCATGCTCTTCTTGGCCTGGGCGTCGGGCGGTGAGCTGACCTTGCGAAACCCAGTTATCTACCTCGCCATCTTCACCACAGTTGTCTGGTTTGTGTTGACCTTCACGATGGTAGGCCGCCGGGTGTACGCCGTCGGCGGAAATTCGGAAGCAGCTCGGCTTTCCGGCATCAATGTCCTGCTCTACAAGCTCATGGCCTTCGTGTTCTGCAGCGGGGCAGCAGGGTTTGCCGGCATCCTCTTCGCAAGCCGTTTGCGGTCGATCAATCCCGCGGGTCTTCAAGGCGCGGAGCTTACCGTCATTGCGGCCGCCATTCTCGGTGGGACGTCTCTGTTCGGCGGCGCGGGTAGCGTGATCAAGACTCTGGCAGGCGCGCTCCTCCTGTTCTCGCTGACGAACGGCTTCAACATCCTGAACCTCGGGGCAAACTGGCAGGGCCTGATCGAAGGGATCGTGGTCGTTGTTGCCGCGGCCATCTACACCGTTGGCGGCAACAAGTCGAAATCCAAGACCGGCGGTTGATCCGTCAAAGTCCAGACCGCCTGTCTGTCGACGGGCGGTCTCTTTCAATGCCTGAAACACTGGGAGTGACATTTCGTGACCGATATTCCACGAGTAGACTTTAACGGCAAGGTTGCCTTCGTTACCGGAGCCGGAAGCGGCGTTGGGCGGGCAACCGCCCTGGCTTTCGCAAAGGCAGGCGCTTCGGTCGCCGCCGTCGACATTAACGAGGCAGCGCTAAACGAAACCGTCGCCAACATTCGCGACGCTGGCGGAAAAGTCCTCCCGATCACCTGCGATGTAACGAAGGGCGAACAGGTCAAGGGTGCGCTCGATAAGACTATCGAAGCGTTCGGGCGGCTCGATGCGGCTCACAATAACGCTGGCATCGAACAGCCTGCACAGCCGATCGGAGATATTTCCGAGGAACTCTGGGACCGCATCATCTCGGTCAACCTCAAAAGCGTCTTCCTCTGCATGAAATACCAGATCGAAATCATGCTCAAGCAGGGCAGCGGAGCGATCGTGAACACCGCGTCCGGGGCGGGCGTCCTGGCCATCCGAAATCAATCCAGCTACTGCGCTTCGAAGTTCGGAGTGGTCGCCGCAAGCAAGGTCGCTGCGCTGGAATACGCGGACAAAGGCATCCGCGTTAACGCGATCTGCCCTGGCATCATCGATACTCCCATGATCTCCCGCTACACCAACGACACGGAGGAAGGCCGAGCCTTCATGATCGCCCAAGAGCCGATCGGACGCATGGGGCGTCCGGAAGAGATCGCGGGTACCGTTCTGTGGCTTTGCTCCGACGCTGCGGGATTTGTCACCGGACATGCCATGATTGTGGACGGCGGCCAGACAGCAGGCATCTAACGGGCGAACTGCCTGGTCAGGCGAGGCACCTGACCAGTTCAGTCGCATCTTCAAGGGTTTCCAAACGTTCGGCGAGGGCTACGGCTCTCGCCGAAACTTCTTCAGGAACCGGACGAGCAGAGACTGCGGCACACTCGAAGAACTTCGAGGCGACATCCTCCCAACTCATCGGATTGTCTGCATTGCCCGGCACCATCCGGCCCTCCTCCAGCCAGCGTGCGCCATCCTGTGTGATGATTTCCACGCGGCCGGGCGGCAGTTCCAGCTTCCAGTCCAGGCTCGCATCACGGACGAGCGTCATCTTGCGACCAATGGCCAGGACGTCCTCGTCTTGGAGCGCGGTCTCCGTGAAGTCCGTCACGCTCATTCCCCGGCGCACGATGGCTACCGATACGAGATACGGGAGGCTGAACTTGGCGTCGGCGAGTGTTGCGGGCGCACGCCGCTCTTCCAAAGGCTGACACATCAGGTCGTGATAGTCGCCCACATGCAAACGGATTTCTGCAATCTCAGCTGGCTGTAGGTTGTTGCGCTTAACGATATCGATCGCAGCTTTCATGTGGCTGTGCGCGGTTCCGACACAGGGCCATCGCTTGTAGAGCGTGCCGCTCCCCAGGAACTCCTTGCCAAGTGCGGCAACTATCTTCTCGCGGTCATAGCGACCGCCAAAATAGGTGTTCATGAAGCCGTATTGGCCTTCGAAGGCCTTATCTATGCCCGTCACTCCCTTTTCGGCCATCATCGCGGCCAGCACGGCCCCCTTAGCGGAGAACCCGGCATACATTCCGCGTAGGTCACTCCCCCTACCCGCGACCATCTCCATGATTCCAGACGACTGCATGGTAGCGATACCCATCGCCGCTGCCGTCTTCGCAGGAGACAGCCCAATCACTCGGCTGGCCGCCGCGGACGCCGCGAACACTGCCAATACCGTCGAAAGGTTCCAGTCCTTCTTCCATCCGACATTGCAGCGAAGGCGGCCGAAGATGTCCTGACCTACCGCGACGGCGGCGATCATATCCCGTCCATGCACGCCACCTTTTCGTTCAGCCAGGGCGAAGACGGCCGGAACGATAGAGCTGGCGGTGTGCTGTCCCCACGGCGTTTGATCATCATAGTCCAGGCAGTGTGCAAGCGCGCCGTTTGCCATCGCAGCCATGATAGCGGGAGCCCTGCCCCCAAACCCAAGCACGGTGCACTCGGGGTTCCCTCCGGTCTCAGCAACTATTTCGGCAACAGCTTTAACGGCAGGTTCCATGCCGCTCGCTGCGAGAATGACGCCAAGGGTGTCCAAAATACTCTTCTTGGCTGCCCAACGAGCGTCCTCATCCAGCTGATCGTATTCGATCATTGCCGCATGGGTGCCGAAGATATGGACGAGATCGCGTTGGACATCAGTCATGTCGAAAAACCTGGTTTGATGAAACTGGGTTTGATTTTGCACGAACCAGCATCGATCTCACGTTCAACTTGCGCTCCCAAACGCTAAGACCATATGGGTTATAACTTTTTATTATATCTGGTTCGCCAACCAGAAGAATGGAGGTTCTCAATCCGTCCTCAAAATGGAAAGTACTTAGGGAGGAAAGTAGGAGGAGAAAATGCCGTCATTGACAGGCAAGACCGTATTGATCACCGGCGCGCTCGGCACGATCGGCAAATCACTGGTCGAGCGCTTCATACAGGAGGGGGCGACAGTCATCGCCTCCGATCGCCCCGACGCCAACCCCGACGCTCTGGAGGGGCTGGGACAAAGCGTCCGCTACTTCGGCGTAGACTTGAACCAACTCGACGAACTGGAAGCTTCGGCCATCAAGCTCGCTGAGGAAGTCGGTGGCATCGACATCTTGGTCAACAATGCGGCGTTCGTAGTCAATAAACCCCATGAGGAGTTTTCGATCCCGGAATACGAGGAGGAAGTCCGTGTCAATTCCACGGCAGCCTTCGTGCTGGCGCGTGCTTGTAGCAAGCAGATGAAGCAGAAGATGTACGGTAAGATCATCAATCTCACCTCATTGACGCTCAACGGCAACTGGGAAGGTTTTGTGCCGTATGTGGCCTCTAAGGGCGCGATGTACGGTTTGGTCAAGTCGATGGCCCGAGAACTCGGCAAGTACAACATCACGGTCAACGGCATATCGCCCGGCGCTGTCATCTCCGACGCCGAGTGGCGACATTTCGGTGAGAAGCGCGAAGCGTATCACCAGTGGATTCTCGAGCGTCAGAGCATCAAGCGCCGGATCGAGCCCGTGGATATCGCGAACCTCGCCGTCTTCCTATCCAGTTCACAGGCTGACCTTATCAGTGGACAGGACATACACTGCGACGGTGGCTGGTAGGCCGTCCAGCAACGGGAGGAGGAGATAGCGATGCCGGTTAAGACGCCCACAATGCTTGCAGACGGGTTCATGTTTCTCGAGGCTCCGAAGTGGCGGGATGGTCAACTCTGGCTTTCGGATGTCTTCGATCACAAAGTCCATTCGCTCACAGCAGACGGGGAGAGGTCGACATACCTCGAGGTGCCTAACAGGCCCTCCGGCTTAAACTTCCTATCCGATGGCTCTTTGATAATCGTATCCGCGAAGGACCGTAGATTACTTCGGTATCGCGGGACGACTCTTACCGAGTATGCAGACCTGTCGGCGCATACCGACTGGTGGCTGAACGATTTCGCGGTGGACGCCAAAGACCGAATTTACGTCGGCGACTTTGGATATGACTTCGTTGCGAACGCCCCTCCCCGTACGACAAATCTCCACCGTGTCGATCCGGACGGATCGATCACCGTCGCGGCCCGAGACGTCGATTTTCCGAATGGCTCGGTGATTATCAACGGCGGGCGCACGTTGGTGGTGGCGGAGACGTGGAAAGCCCGGATTTGCGCGTTCGATATCGATGCCAACGGGGTGCTGAGCAACCGAAGGTTATTCGCGGACCTCGATGGCCGGCAACCGGACGGCATCTGCGCCGACGAGGAGGGAGCCATTTGGGCCGGTATTTATAACACCGGAGAGTTCGTTCGCGTTCTCGACGGTGGGGTGATTGCCGACTGTATAAAGTTCGATGGCTCCGCGATCTCCTGCACCCTGGGCGGCGAGACGGGCCAGCGTTTGTTCATGACTGCGTTTTTGGGCACGGATGCGGACATGGCTGCAGGCAGCAGGAACAGTGCCGTCTTCTATGTGGATCTCTAACAGGAGGTTCGGCAGGAAGGGGAATAACTCAACGTTATAGCACGCGCTGCGACGACGTTGCTGCCCTGCCCGTCCGCCATTAGCGTCAATATGACTCAACCCCTCGCAACAGTCTGAAACGATGAAACCAATCCTCGCTTTTCCACCGCTCGCCGGCATGACCTACCCCAAGCTCGATGAGGCCGATCTCGTTCGGATCGTACCCGCCCCCGAAGCGGTGTCCGGCCTTCCTGAAGCTGACAGACGAGAAGTTCGCGTGGTGATGACCAGCGCCACGCGCGGCTGCAGTGCCGATCTCGCCGCGGCTCTTCCCAACCTCGGATTCGTGATCTCTCAAGGTGCGGGGAGCGACAAGATCGACATCTCCGCTCTGGAAGCTCGAGGTGTAAAGGTCCGGTGCGTGGGAGAAGCACTGACTGACGATGTCGCGGATTTGGCCATGACACTGACAGTCATGCTGTGTCGAGACCTTGTCCGCGCAGACGCGTTCGCTCGTAGCGGTGATTGGCAGAAAGGTCGATTTGAAGTCGGCGATAGCCCGGTTGGCATGACAGTGGGCATCGGCGGCCTCAGCGGCCGTATCGGGCAAGCCATTGCCGCTCGGGCGTCCGCTGCGAGGATGAAGATTGCGGGTCTCAAGCGCGGCTCTAACGAAGGTCTCGGCGCGGCCCTTTACGACGGCTGGGAGGCGCTCGCAGCAGCAAGTGATGTGCTTGTGCTGGCCGTTCCCGGGACCCCGGACCTCAAGAACGTCATCGGGGCTCGAGAGCTGGCTGCACTCGGGCCAAAGGGACGCCTCATCAATGTTGGCCGAGGCAATCTAGTGGACACCGAAGCTCTTATAGTGGCCCTCGAGAACAATACGATCGCTGGCGCAGCGCTCGACGTCCTGGATTCAGAGCCCGTAATCCCACCCCGTCTGGCTGCGCTGCCCAACGTTATCTTGACGCCCCACATCGGGGGGCAGACGTGGGGTCAACGCGCTCGAGGAGCAGTTATCGCACAGGACGAGGTTCTCGCATTCCTCGCGACAACGCATTGAAACACCCGTTCAGGGCCGATCGAACACGGATCGACCAAGTTCCTCTAAGGACCGACGACATGACTGAAAAACAGCAATACACCTACCCGCGGATCGGCCTTTTGATCGATGGCGAGTGGATCTACGACCGAGAGCCCCTCTGCGACGTGGAGAACCCGAGTGACGAGTCCATCTTGGGTCAGGTGCCAAAGGCGACCGCGCAAGATCTACAGAACGCATTGGCGTCATCGGCAAGAGGTTTCGAGGTTTGGCGCAAAACACCTCCATCGGAGAGGGCCGCTGTAATGCGCCGAGCGGCAGCGCTTGTTCGGGCACGTGCAAAGGACATCGCACCAATCTTCACGGCCGAATCCGGTCGGACCTACGCCGAAGTGCTAGCCGAAATCGAGCGATCCGCCACCTTCCTGGACTGGGACTCGGAGGAAATCCGTCGCCTGTATGGCCGCATAGTTCCGACCGATCCGCCGATCCAGCAGTTTGTGGTCCGCGAGCCCGTAGGCCCTGTGGCAGCCTTTACACCCTGGAATGTCCCGATGAGCGCGCCTTCAAGAAAGATCAGCGCATCATTGGCTGCCGGATGTTCGATCATCCTCAAGCCTGCCGAGGAGACGCCCGCTACCGCTTGCCTGTTCGCTCAGTGCTTCCTTGATGCTGGCCTTCCCAAAGGTGTCCTAAACGTCGTCTTCGGTAATCCGGATGAAGTATCGCGCACGCTGGTCCTGTCTCCAATTACCCGTCTTGTGACGCTTACCGGCTCGATCAACGTGGGTAAGCACCTTACCAGACTGGCCGTCGACACCATGAAGCCGGTCCTCATGGAACTGGGTGGTCATGCGCCCGTGCTTGTCGATGAAAACACCAATGCGGACGAGATCGCCCAGTTGGCGGTGAACTGGAAGTTCAGGATGGCAGGTCAATTCTGCTCGGCACCTTCCCGGTTCCTGATCCACCGTTCGCGTTACGATGACTTTGTTGGAAGCCTTTCCGAAAAGGCAAGCAAGCTGAAGGTCGGAGACGGCTTCACCGAAGGTGTCCAGATGGGTCCCCTCGCCAACAGGCGTCGGCTGGCGGCAATGACGGACCTTGTCGAGGACGCGGTGTCTCATGGTGCAAAGGTCACGGCTGGCGGCCAACGCGTCGGCAATCGTGGCTGGTTCTACGCACCCACAGTCCTCGCGGACGTGTCGCTCGGTGCGCGGGTGATGAGCGAGGAACCGTTTGGCCCGATTGCTCCTTGCATGGCGGTGGATTCGATGGATGAGGCACTGACGATCAGCAACAGCCTCAGCATGGGCCTTGCAGCCTTCGTCTTCACCAACAACATGGAGCGTGCCGACTATTTGTCCCGTGAGCTTCAGGTTGGCTCGGTGGCGCTCAACGTTTTCACGAGCCCAGGCGCGGACGCTCCTTTCGGCGGCGTTCGCGAAAGTGGAATTGGACGTGAAGGCGGAACCGAGATGTACCACAGCTATACGGTGGCCAAAACGATCGCAGAGCGCCGCGTAAAAGTTTGAATCTCAAGCAAAAAGCTTTAGACTCATCTCGGAACAAGTGGAGGTGAGTTCTGGCAATGGTGCTTGAGATAGACCCCAAAAAGCTTCTCTATTTTGCTGCCGTGATCGAACACGGCAGCTTGAACCGCGCGGCGCGCCAGCTGAATGTTTCCCAGCCGGCCCTCTCGACGTCGATGGACCGACTTGAAGCTGAACTCGGGATGAAGCTGCTGGAACGCGGCCCTAGAGGCATTCTGGCCACCAGAAACGGAGACATCCTATACTGCCATGCACGCCTGATCAGGGAGGAAATCCAGCTCGCAGAGAGAGACCTGCTTAACGCGGCAGATGCTCGAAGCGAGTCCATTCGTATTGGCAGCCTGCCGAGCTTGGCCAGCAAGATCGTGCCGATGGCACTGAGCAAGTGGCGAGAGACACACGAGGGCGGTCACCTCGAGGTCGTAGAAAACGCCCAGGTTGACTTGCTAACTGGCCTTCTGCGGCGGGACTTCGATTTCGTCATCGGTTTTACGAAGGTCTTCGACATGCTCGATGGCCTCCGGCAGCGCGTGCTCTTTCGCGATACATTGCGGGTGATCGCAGGGATCAATCACCCATTGCGGAAACTGGAGACACTCACATGGAGCGACCTCGTGAAGTATCCCTGGATCAGCCCGACATCACGCAGGACGCACACGGTACTGGACCACATCATGAAGACCATGGACGCGCCCTTGCCCCAGATAACCGTCTGCGGGTCGGTTTCCTTGCTCAAGTCTTTGGTGGCCGAAACTGAACACCTCGCTCTGCTGCCCGCCCATGCAGTGCGGGAGGAGGTCGCGGAACAAAGACTTTTCGAGCTGCCGTTCTACGATCCGACGCTGAACAGAGATATCGCCGTCTTCTTCCGCGAGGGTTATGTCATGGACCAACCGAGGAAGGACCTTGTCGCGTGCGTGACGGAAGTCGGTATGGAACTTTGCAGAGAAAAGGAACTCGACGAAATTCCTGGCTGAATTGATCTGCCGTGACGGGACGTGGAGACGTACCGCGTACAGTGCTCACGAGAGATCGATCCGCGCCACCAGGCTCTCAAGGCACTTTTTTGCCTGACTTGGGAGAGTATCGCCCTCACCTCCCGTGGCGAGTTCTTCAATCTGCTGACAAGCACGAATTGCTCCTGCGTCGGCGGTGCGGTAAAAAAGAACCACTGTTGATTGCATTGGGGCCTGCATGAGACGAAGTTCTTCCATATTGGCGATCGCGATTCTAGTGGCAGGAATCGCGCCAGCCCAAGCGATCGATGTTGAGAACCTATTCGGACACACCGTGCGCGTTGAGGGCGAGTACCCTGAGCGCGCGCTCAAGATCGATGGTCGCGAATTGCACAGGAATGCCATTCTCCTTTTCGATGGTCTGATCATCGTGAGCGGCGTTCCGGCGTTGATCGGCAGCAGCTCGAATGGGGGCAACGCCTGCGATAGCAGTCCATTCGTCGTTTCCTTCCCGCCTGAAGGGAAGCCGCGTTTTGATGGCCCGATCGAAGCGTGCGCGTATATTCAGCACGCGTTTTTCGCAGACAAGATTGTGTTCTCGACTAATAACATCCCGGGAAAGGGCCGGGAGCAATGGTCCTGGACGCCTGCCGACGGCCTCAAGGAGTTGGGCGTCGTGGTGTTTATCCCCGAGGACGAGTCGGGCTGGCAGGCGCTCAGGGAACGCTCGTTTCAGCATCCTTCCGATGCCCTCAAAAATGCTGAGATTGCGGAAACGCTCAAGACGCTCCTCGGCGCTGATTTCGAGGCCTTCCAGGAGATCATTACCGGAACGGGCGGCGGCGAATTCAAAAGCGATGATTACGTCGGAACCACCTGCACGGCGCATATGTGCAGAGAAGAAGAGGCGCTGCTCTTTCTTTCCTCCAAAGATCGGCAGGCCTTTGCTGCCTGGAAACCGTACGAAAAGAAAATCGTTGTTTATCCGCCGGTTACGCAGTGGCCGGAGAAAGCAAAACAGGAACTGAGGGCATGGGCAGAAAAGTGGAAATAACGGCTGCGATGGCATTCACCTTCGTCCAATGGGCCATACCCGCAGCGGCGCAGGACATGCCTCGTTACAACCCGGCGGACTATTGCCAAAAGGTGGCCGATGTATCGGGGGGCTCGTCGGTGCTCTACAACTCATGCATCGAGATGGAGCAGAGTGCCTACGACAAACGAAAGGCAAACTGGTCGTCGGTTTCCGCTAAATCGAGAAACTACTGTGATGAAGTCGCGAGGGTGAGCGGAGGCTCTTACGCCCTCTTGGACTCGTGCATCGACATGGAGACCGACGCGTCTGCCTCCACCCCCGAATTCAAGTTCTAAACGGGGCGGACATGGCGGGCAAAATCTACATTTTGATGACGGCAGCTACACCGTGAGCACGTAGAAATCGTGGGGAAGCTTGCGTTTCCTATGACCCGCCGTATCCTGTCTTCGCGCATGTGAGCATAAAGCGGCCGCCTGGCGTCATGGATTACTGGTCGCGTAGCTAAGAACCAGCATCGGTTGGCGATCCGATAACGCTGATGACCCGTTCCCGCCGATTCCTCGAAGGATATTCGACATGGATACCCATGCCGTAATCGAAGCGCTGCCCTTAACAGGAGATCAAAAGGCTGCGCTCATAGAAACAGCCAACTTCGTGTTCGAGAAGGTTCTTGAACGGATCGAACCCGAGAACGAGAGCCTGATCCGCAAGCTGTGGGACCCCGGCGACTACATCGACAACTTTTTTCACGACAAAGAGCTGCCGATGAAATTGGATTACGCAGGCTCCCTAATCGATGCCTTTCTCGTGCACCATGTGATCGACTTGGCTGAGCAAGCCGATAGGCAGGCCAAATAGCCCGCAGACTAAACTGAAATAGCAATGACTGAGCCCCGGTCCGCCGGGGCTCTTTATGATTTGTTAGATCCGGCGGCGTCCCAGTTTCAGCCGCGACTTACGGCTTCAAGGTCTTAGCCGTGAAGTTCAAGGTCGTCAGATTTGTTCAATGCGCACAGGGAATTGGCCTTTCACGCGCAATGGATCAAAGCCGTCATCGAACCGGCCTAGCAGGCTGTTGAAGAAGTCTCCCGTTTGGCCTTTAGAATGGCCTCGTCGCCGTTGTGATAAGCGAAAGTGATCT
>NZ_JBYTEC010000023.1:0-56147 GCF_058792075.1 Ensifer sp. EB106-03-01-XG145
CTGAGCGAGCGCTTTGATGCAGCCTCACTCTGCCAGAGCGCCGGCCGCTGTTCACTCCTCATGGGATCTATAGGCGATGTTGCCGGTCAGGCCATGGGTTTCGAACATCTCGGAGAAATAACGCTCCGAGTAGGAGAGGTTCTGACGGGAAAAGGCGATGATCCTTTCGGAGCGAAGGTCCTCGATGTCGATCTCGCTTCGAAGCGCCAGCGGGCTCGTCTTTTCGACCGCCAGCAGATACCGCTCGTGCGACAAAGTCATGGGTGCATCAGATGCCCTCGCCGTAAAACTGTGGCCCGGCAGCGGCATGCCTCCGCACGTTTCTCATGCTTATCGTAGTGATTTTGCCTCACTTCGACTTTCGCGGCCGGATCGCATGCCGTTCTCTGTTCGAACCGTCCGCTGGCTGTAGCATCTTGCGAAACTCATCCCGTCGCTCATGAATGGATGCTATCACCGGGCCCATCGGAATGCCGATGCCAATGAGCACCGCCTGCGACAGTTGGAGGCTGGCTTCGATGGTCTCTGGCACCGCATCCGTCACTTTGAGTTCGTATAACTCAGTTGCGTGCACCGCATCTCGTGCGCGGGCGACAATAGTGAGATCCGCCCGCTCGGATCTTGCAGAGGAGACGATAGAGGCCACAGCCTCTGCGTTATCCAAGGTTACAACAAGTGCGCGAGCACTCTGGATTCCGCAGCGTCGAAGCAACTCGATTCGTGTGGCATCGCCATAATAGATCGTAGAACCGCGCCCTCGCTCCTTGCCGACAAGCGCGGGATCGGCGTCGATTGCCAGGAACCTCAACCCATGTCGCGTGAGCATCTCCGCGACCAGTTGCCCGACACGTCCATAGCCGACGACGATCACACGCTCTAAGCCGTCATCATGCTGGGGCGTTAGTCCTGCAAACGAAGGATCAGCCGTCCCGGCATATGCCCTATCGCGGCCCAGCAGGCGCACCAGCAAGGGAACGCCGATCATCGTCAAGGTTGCCGCGACTGTGGCAGTGGCGGCAACGGCACCAGGGACAACATTGCCTGCCACAGCAGCGCCGATAAGGATTAATGCGAACTCGCCGCCAGGTCCTAGCACAAGTGCGACTTCGCCGGCATGGCGGGTCGTCAGTCCTGACAGGCGCGCGATCGGAAAGAGGGTCAGAGCTTTTATGGCAAACAGCCCGATCGCGACGCCGACTGTGACGACCGGGTTGGCAATGATCTCGGAAAGATCCAGACGAGCTCCAACGGATACGAAGAAGAGCCCAAGCAAAAGCCCCTGGAAGGGCTGGATGGTAACCTCGATCTGACGACGATACTCGGTTTCAGCGAGCAAGAGACCTGCAACGAAAGCGCCGAGCGCCATCGACTGACCACTGAGGGCTGTGATTAGGCCAGAACCGATTACGACCAAGAGGCATGCAGCGACGAACAATTCGTTACTCTTTGTTGTCGCGACCAGTTTGAACAAAGGTCGCAGAATGAGGCGACCGATGCCGGCCATCGCGAAAAGCGCCACTGCGGCAGGCGCCAGAGCATACAACAGGCCGGCGCCGAGCCCCGTCCCTCCGCGCGAACCCAAAATCGTCACCATGAACAGGAGAGGCGCCACGGCGAGATCCTGGAAGAGCAATACGGCGAAACTGGCCCGCCCAACGGTTGTGTTCAGCAGTTTGCGCTCAACAAGCGACGGTAGAATGATCGCCGTCGACGACATGGCGAGCGCACTGCCAAGCACCACCGCTGAAGCCGGAGTTTGGCCCAGCAAGCCCGCGATGGCCGCGAGGACGGCTGTCGAGGTGATAACCTGAAGGCCGCCCAATCCGAAGACGAGCTTGCGCATTAACAGAAGACGGCTCCACGACAGCTCGAGCGCGATCATAAAAAGCAGGAATGCCACGCCGAATTCCGCAAGATACGCGATCTGTCCAACGTCGGTGATTGAGATTGCGGAGAGCCACGGCCAATCTCCTACGAGCGCTCCAAGACCGAAGGGACCAAGCAAGATGCCGGCTGCGAGAAAGCCAAAAACCGGGCTCAGTTTCAATCGCCCAAACAGTGGCACGATAACGCCTGCCGTCGTCAGAAAAAGCAGAAGCTCCTTGTAATTTTCTGGTCCTGGCGTCATCGATAGCTCACAACCCTTGGCTCAGAGTGACGGGCGCATAGTGTACCAAGTCGACTGGCATCTCTTTTCTCCCCCTGAAGGATCCTACTCTCATTTTCAGAGGAATGTCCCGGGAGTGGTACCCTCGCATTTGTGGCTGGTGGCGACGACAGTTCCGTATTTTCACGCACGGACGGCTTCGCACTGTTAGCAGGTTCGTACGCCTTCCCGAACCGCGCCGGGAACCAATGCCTAGATGGCTAACGGCGCTGGAAACGGGAGAACAGGCTTTGTGTCGTATGCCGAGCCAGCCAAGACTCGGCACGAAGCGACGACCGAACGCGCCAATCACGCGATTTAGGGCATCGAACTACCGCAGAGGCGGACCATATGAGGCTGTGACAGAGCTTTGCGCACTTGGAGCAGTTGTGCAAACGGCCGCCGAAAGCACGATTAAGGCCTCTGTTTCAGATCGTACCCCTCGCAGGGCCGCCAACAACTTCTTTGAGCGAAAGACACGACAAAGCTTGGAGAGGTATTGCAAGAAACCTTCATGTTGCCCGTAAGGCCATATCACCGCGAGAAAGATATCGACTGGCTCGTCGTCGGGTGCGTTGAACTCGATCGGTTCGCGCAGGGTAACAAGCACTTTAGCCGCAGTTATCAAACCCGGAATAAACGCGTGCGGTAGGGCAAAGCCTTCCCCGAAACCCGTCGAACCAAGAGCCTCCCGGTCGAGCAGGCCGTCTAGAATGACACTGGCTGGGACGCGAGTGCGCTGCGCTAGGTGAGACGAAATGGCCTGGAGAACCGCCCGCCCGCCCCCCGCCGGCACGCCGAGCATCAAATCATCTTCGAAGCCGAGTTTTTCATCATTCATTTTCTCCTCCCCCGCTTCTCTCTGGCCGGCAAAGATCGCGCTGGTTTCACTCCATATTGCCCAATTTTGAACTGGTGCCTTGTGCCTCCGATTTCAAGCGACGTCGCAGCAAACGCCCAATAGTCTTTCGGAGCGGGGACGACCGTCCTCAAGAAGTATTTGTTGGTCGCCAAACGACCGACGCTCAATCGCGGCCAGACACGTGGAAGCGGGTCACATTAAACCGGGGTCTGTTGCGGCGATCGCGGCGGCCTCAAAGCAGGCCGATAAGGAGCGCGAATGCAGAAATCCAATCTTGATGCCATTCTTAGTGAGCTCGCCGCCCGCGAACCAATCTTCCATCAGCGGGAGTTTGGCACCAGCCGGGAAGATCTTCTGAAAATGACGGCCGATGATTTCTGGGAGATCGGCGCAAGTGGCAAAATCTATGGCCGCGATTTCGTCATCGAAAACCTCCTGGAACGCTACAAAACGCCGGAACCTGACGACTGGTCGTGCACTGATTTCTCAATCCGGCAGCTTGCTGAGAACCTATACCAGCTCAACTATGTCCTTCAGCAGCCTGACAGGCGAACTCGCAGGACGACGCTTTGGCGAAAGACAGATGGTGCATGGCAGATCGTCTTCCACCAAGGAACCATCATCACCTGACGAACCGGAGCTTATGTAGGGTTTTTGTTCCGTTGCTACTCAACCCCTGACTTTGGCTGGGGAACCAACGCCTGATCCGACCGTTCGCGCTCGGGCTCTGGAACGACGTCCGTCCTCTCCTCAAACCGGACATCAGCGTCTCGGCTCTACGCAAGGCGATGGCGACCGACGTGCAATCGCGGAGCCACACCGCTGCCGTGGCAGCGGCCAACGAGTAGAGCCGGTAAGGGCTGGATGCAACGCGCCAGCTACGCCACTATGAAATCGTAACGGCCGAATTTTCCGTCGCTCGTCGTTCTGATGTCGAGCAACAAGTCTGCGTTGAATATGCGGTCACGCTCATTGTCCGGCTCATCGGCAAAATACAGCTGCGTCGTCAGCACGTTCCCGCCGGGCCTTTGGACTTTCACGTGGTAATGCCGGGTGCGACCAGGATAGAGTCCAGGCACGATCGTCTCGAACCACCATTTGCCTTCTGCATCCGTGAATTGATGTCCGCGGAGTTTGTATCCGCTATTGTCGTAGGTGCCGGTCTCATCGGCGTGCCATAGCTCGATCAACGCTTTTGCTACCGGTTGGCAGTCCTTGGTTAGCACGTAGCCAACAAGTGTCATTCTTTCACCGCCCGGTGCATCGCTCGCGAAGTCCTGTTTTTCAGGGCTCTGCGGCGTAAAATACGGGCCTTCGGTCTGTGCCGGCGTCAGATCGCGGTTATCACCGCAACTAGCCGTAAGCGGCAGCTGCACGGGAGCGCCGGCTGCATGGCCGAGTCTCGGCAGCACAATCGGCGTGGCGACGCAGCTGATAAGGAAATGTCGCCGGGTCGGCATGGCGTTGTATCTCCAAACATGGAAGCCAAGATCGTTGCGGGTCCATTGGGCAGAAGTGGGGCGGACATTAACAGAATTCGCGACCGGCCACTTCATCAGGCGAGGGCTGCTGCTGAAGCGTCGCCGGTCTACACGGTTTGCACGCCGGCATCTGGTGTCTGACTTGGAGCAGTAACAATGCCGTTCCATTGACGTCGTCTGCTTTAGGTCGAAAGCTACCCAAATCTCACGCCTTGATGGGAATCGACATTCTCGACCAATCTAATCGTTTGGCCATCCTCACAACGACACCGTGCAAGGACGTATCTCGCCGGAGCAGAGAAATTATCTTGACAGAACACGAAAGTCGAAATCTTATTGTAAAGCGCTTTAGTAAAACGGTTTACAACGGGGGATGGAGCCAAGGTGACCACACGACGCGTCACAAGCCTCAAGGATGTAGCCCGCGCTGCCGGCGTTTCCGTGACGACGGTCTCGCGGCTGCTGAACGGATCGCTCGACCTTCCTCACGAGACGAAGAAGCGGATCTCCGACGCGATCCACGACCTCAATTACCAGCCCAACCCGCATGCCCGCCGGCTCAGCCGCGGTCGTTCCGATACGATCGGTCTTGTCGTTCCGGATATCGCCAATCCGTTCTTCGCCACGCTCGTGGCCGCGGTCGAAGAAGAAGCGGATACTCGCGGGCTTGCCGTCTCTCTTTACGCGACACTCAACCGCGCCGGTCGCGAGGTCGCCTATCTCCAGCTCATTGAGCGCAATCACGTCGATGGCCTGATCTTCGTCACCAACCACCCGGATGACGGTCAACTCGCCACCCTGATAAACCGAACCGGCAAAGTCGTGATCGCCGACGAAGACGTTCCGGGTGCTCAGGCGCCAAAGCTGTTCTGCGACAATGAGCTGGGCGGATCGCTTGCCGGCAGGCATCTGGCCGAATTCGGGCACAAAGATGTACTGTTCGTCGGCGGCCCGGAAGCGATGATCAGTTCACGTCGGCGCTTCAACGGTCTTGAACGGGCGGTGCGCGACGCTTTTGGCGAGGATTTCCGTCTTTCTAAATACGCCGGCGACTACACGGTGGCTTTCGGACGGCAGGCAGCAAAGCGCTTCATCGAGGAAGGCCGCCCGGCAACGGCAATTTTCGCCAGTTCGGACGAAATCGCCATTGGCATGATCGAGGTCTTCCGTGACCAGGGGGTGTCGATCCCGGACGACGTCTCGGTCATCGGCTTCGACGATGTCGGCCCGCTCCACCTTTTCGGTCCGCCCATGACCGCCATTCGCCAGCCGGTCCGCGCGATCGGCGAGCGTGCCCTCTCCCTTCTTCTCGAAACAAACTGGCAGGACAAGCAGGCTCCCATCGAGGAGCTCCTGCCAGTCGAAATCGTCGTGCGGAAATCCGTTGCTCCGCCTGCGAAACGATAAATCACGCAATGGAGAACCAACAGAGGATGAGAACATGAATTGGACTTTGAAACGCAGGACCTTAGTCGCCACGCTTGGCTTCACGGCATTGACGACCCTCGGCGCGGCTCTCTCACCGGCTCTTGCCGCCGAAAAGACCTTTGCACTCGTGCAGATCAACCAGCAGGCGCTGTTCTTCAATCAGATGAACGAAGGCGCGCAGAAGGCGGCCGACGCCGCCGGCGCGAAGCTCGTCATTTTCAATGCCAACAACGATCCGGCCGCGCAGAACAGCGCGATCGAGACCTATATCCAGCAGAAGGTCGATGGCATCGCCGTCGTCGCAATCGACGTCAACGGCATCATGCCGGCCGTCAACCAGGCGGCCGAAGCCGGGATCCCCGTCGTTGCCATCGACGCGATCCTGCCGGAGGGCCCGCAAAAGGCGCAGATCGGCGTCGACAACGCCACGGCGGGTGCCGATATGGGCAAGTTCTTCCTCGACTACGTCAAGGCCAATGCCGACGGCAAGGCCAAGATCGGTGTCGTCGGCGCGCTCAACTCCTTCATCCAGAACGTTCGCCAGGAGGGATTTGAAAAGACCATCAAGGGTGTCGACGGCATCAGCTCGGCCGGCGTCGTCGACGGACAGAATGTGCAGGACAACGCGCTCTCGGCCGCCGAGAACCTGATCACCGGCAACCCTGACCTGACGGCGATCTACGCGACCGGCGAGCCGGCCCTGATGGGTGCCATCGCCGCGGTCGAGAGCCAGAGCAAGCAGGATAGCGTGAAGGTCTTCGGTTGGGACCTGACGGCCCAGGCGATCGCGGGCATCGATGCCGGCTACGTCACCGCCGTAATCCAGCAGGATCCGGCCGCCATGGGTGCGGCTGCCGTTGACGCCTTGAAGAAGGTATCCGACGGCGGCAGCGTCGAGAAGACCATCGCCGTGCCGGTAACGATCGTCACCAAGGACAACGTCGAGCCATATCGGGCGATCTTCAAATGATGACGACTGAAAGACAGCATCCTCCCGCTGTCGCTGGTGTCGGGGGGGCTCTGCCCTCCCGCACCGGTGCCAGTCCCCGCGTGTCCCTCAAGGGGATTATCAAGACGTTCGGATCGCACCAGGCGCTGCGTGGTGTTGACCTCGACATCTATCCCGGCGAGTGCCTTGGCCTCGTCGGCGACAATGCCGCCGGCAAATCGACGCTGACCAAGGTCATCTCGGGAACCTACATACCCGATGGTGGGACCATTACTCTGGAAGGCGAAGAGGTTCGGTTTTCGGGGCCTGCTGATGCCCGCAACCGCAATATCGAAATGGTTTTCCAGGATCTGAGCCTTTGTGACCACATCGATGTGGTCGGCAATCTCTTTCTCGGTCGAGAAATCAGCAAAGGGCCATTTCTCGATACGAAGACCATGCTCGCCGAAGCCCGCAAGATGCTCGACGCTCTGGAAATCCGCATTCCGCGGCTGACCGGCAAGGTCGCTCAACTCTCGGGCGGACAGCGCCAGGCGATCGCGATTGCGCGTGCCGCTTCGTTCAATCCGAAGGTCCTGATCATGGACGAGCCCACTTCGGCACTTGCCGTGGCGGAGGTCGAAGCCGTGCTCGCGCTCATCAACCGCGTTAAAGCGAAAGGCGTGTCCGTCATCCTGATCACCCATCGCCTCCAGGACCTGTTCCGTGTCTGCGACCGCATTGCCGTCATGTACGAAGGCACCAAGGTGGCCGAGCGCGAAATCGGCAAGACCAACCTGGAAGACCTCGTCAAGCTGATCGTCGGGGAAGGAGCCAAGCAATGACGGCCTATACCGAACGCGCAAAAGGCTCGCCGGCGGCGGATTTCCTGTCTGAAAACGCCCAGGTCCTGTCGATCGCCTTCTTTTTCCTAGCCTGCGTGGTCTTCTTCGCTGCCACGACCGACACGTTCATGACGCTCGGCAACATTCTGAACGTCATCCGCCAGGCGGCGCCGATCCTCATCGTCGCGGTCGCCATGACGCTTGTCATCATCACCGGCGGTATCGACCTCTCGGTCGGCTCGCAGGTCGCGCTGGTCAATGCGGTTGCCGCCATCGTGATGGCGATGGGCTATCCATGGCCTCTGGTCGTCGTCGCCATGCTTTTCTTCGGCGCATTTCTCGGCTTCGTCCAGGGATGGTTCACCGCCTATCAGGGCATTCCGGCGTTCATCGTCACGCTTGCGGGCCTGTCGATCCTGCGCGGGCTCGCGCTCTATCTGACGCAGGGCTACTCGATCCCGATCAAGGACGCACCGGGCTTCTTCATGCTTGGCCGCGGCGAACTGTTGGGCATCCCCGTTCCGGCGCTGATCGCAGTCGCGGTCGCAGTCGCAGGCTATGTCGTCATATCCTCGACCAAATACGGCCGCCAGGTCGTTGCAGTCGGCTCCAACATGGAGGCCGCCCGTCGCGTCGGCATGCCGGCGAAATGGGTGATCGCTTCGGTCTATATGATCGCCGGGGTTGCCTGCGCCCTTGCCGGCCTGTTGATCGCAGCACGGCTCGGCTCCGGCTCGTCGAATGCGGCCGTCGGCTTCGAGCTGCAGGTCATCGCCGCGGTGGTGCTGGGCGGAACGTCGCTGATGGGCGGTCGCGGCACGATCCTCGGCACAGTGCTTGGCACCATGACGATTGCGGTCATCGGTAACGGCCTGATTCTGATGCATATCTCGCCGTTCTTCACGCAGATCGTGACAGGCGCGATTATTCTCGTCGCGATCTGGCTCAACACCCGGATCTTCACCGCCAACTTTCGCCTCGGCGGCAAGAAGAGATAGCCGTCATGACACAAGAACTGTCTGAAGCACATGTGCGATCCGGCAAGGTGATGACCGTGACGGGGGCGATCAATGCGGAAGAGCTTGGCATCACGCTGATGCACGAGCATATCCTCAACGATTGCCGCTGCTGGTGGAACGCGCCGCAGACGAAGGAGCGTCAGTATCTCGCCGAAGGTTTCGTCTGCATGGAGATCCTCGGCGAACTGCGCCAGGATCCCTTCGTCAACAAGCACAACATCACGCTTGACGACGAACCCCTGGCAATCGCCGAACTGAAAGCCTTCGCCGCCGAAGGGGGCCGCACGGTCGTCGAACCCACCTGCAAAGGCATCGGCAGAAACCCGCTGGCGCTCAGGCGGATTTCCAGGGCGACCGGCCTCAACATCGTGATGGGTGCGGGATATTACCTCGCCTCCTCCCATCCGGCCGAGGTAGCCGGCATGAGCGTCGACCAGATCGCCGACGGCATCGTTCGCGAGGCGATCGAAGGCGTCGATGGCACGGATGTGAAAATCGGGCTGATCGGTGAGATCGGCGTCTCCGCGGATTTCACCCCGGCGGAGGAAAAGTCGTTGCGCGGCGCGGCCCGGGCGCAGATTCGAACCGGTCTGCCGCTGATGGTGCATCTCCCGGGCTGGTTCCGGCTCGGCCATCGCGTGCTCGATGTCATCACTGAAGAAGGTGCTGATCTCCGCCACACCGTGCTTTGCCACATGAACCCGTCGCACGATGATTTCGCATACCAGAGCGAACTTGCCGCCCGCGGCGCGTTCATCGAATACGACATGATCGGCATGGACTTTTTCTATGCCGATCAGCAGGTGCAATGCCCGAGCGACGAGGAGGCCGCACGGGCGATCGCAAGGCTGGTGGAGGCCGGCCACATCGACCGCATCCTGCTTTCGCACGACGTGTTCCTGAAGATGATGCTCAGCCACTACGGAGGCAACGGCTATGCCTACGTCCTGCGCCACTTCCTGCCGCGCCTCAAACGACACGGACTGAACGACGATGCGCTCGACCGGATGATGCGGGGCAACCCCCGCTCGGTATTCCAAACCGGAGCCTGACAGTCGGCTCCAAACGCAATTCAAGACCTACGGATAGACCATGACCAAGAAAGTACTTCTCGTCGGCGAGAGCTGGGTTAGCTCCGCCACCCACTACAAGGGTTTCGACCAGTTCGGCAGCGTCACCTTTCATCTCGGGGCGGAACCGCTCGTCAAGGTGCTGAAGGGCAGCGAATTCGAGCTGACCTACATGACCGCGCACGACGCGGTCGAACAGTTCCCCTATGAGATGGCCGGCCTCGACGCCTACGACGCCATCATCCTGTCGGACATCGGCGCCAACTCGCTGTTGCTGCCGCCGGCCGTGTGGCTGCACTCCCGCACCGTTCCGAACCGGCTGAAGCTGATCAAGGCCTGGGTGGAAAAAGGCGGCGCATTGCTGATGGTCGGCGGCTACTTCTCCTTCCAGGGCATCGACGGCAAGGCGCGCTGGCGCCGTACGGCGGTCGAAGACACGCTTCCCGTCACCTGCCTTCCCTATGACGACCGCGTCGAAATCCCGGAAGGCGCGGTCGCCGACGTCGTCAAGCCGGATCATCCGACCATGGCGGGGCTTTCGGGCGACTGGCCGCTGCTTCTCGGCGTCAACGAAGTGGAGGTGCGCCCGGGCGCGGAGGTCATCGCCCGTCTTCCGGCAGACCAGGGCGGCCACCCGCTGCTCGTCCTTGGCAGCTTCGGCAAGGGCCGCACCGCCGCCTGGACGTCCGATATCGGCCCGCACTGGCTGTCGCCGGCATTCTGCGAGTGGGAGGGCTACGGCCGCCTCTGGAAGAACATCCTCGGATGGATGACGCAGACGGCGCGCTAGGCACGGCAAAGCGCGCTGGGTTGAAAACTCAGCGCGCGGCGAGGATCGCCGTCAGTTGCTCGACCGAGGGGAACGCCGAGCGGGTGCCCGGGCGGCTGACGGTGATGGCGGCAGCCCGCGTCGCATGTTCGATGGCGGTCTTGTCGAGGCCGCTGCCACGCAGTGCCGCGGATGCCAGCGCCACCGCCATGAACGTGTCGCCGGCACCTGTCGTGTCGACGACGTCGCATTCGACGGCAGCAACACGGACGCTGCCCTCGGCTGTGACAAGCATGGCGCCGTTGCCGCCGAAGGTCAGGACGACTTCGCGAACGCCAGCCGCAAGCAACTTGCGGGCAGCCTCTTCGCCACGTGTGCCGGTCATTGCCTGCGCCTCGCCCTCATTGAGAAAGGCGATGTCGGTCAAAGGCCACAGGTTGCTGAAATAGGGACGCAAGGGAGACGGATTGAAGGCAGTAGTCATTCGGCGGGTGCGAGCGGCCTCAAGCACGCCTCGGGTCGTCTCGTCGGACAGATTGCCCTGGAGCACCGCGAGTTCTCCGGGAGCGGCATTGGCAAAGGGCGCGATGGCATCGGCAAGCGTGAGGTTTTGCGCGCAGTCGGTCGTGGTGATGTTGACGTTTTCGCCATCCGGTGTGGTCAGCACGATCGAGAAGTCGGTGGACTTCCCGGGGATGGGCACAAGGCGACTGACGACCGGTTCGCTCGCCAGGTGCTGGCGGATCATGTCGGCGCGAAAGCCGTCGCCGAAAGCGGCAACAAGGCTCGTCGGCAGGCCCGTCCGGGCCATCACGACCGCCTGGTTCGCGCCCTTGCCACCAAGATCCCGGGATCGCTGACTGCCATGGATCGATGCGCCCGCGGCCGGCATTTCCGACACGGCGATGGTCTCGTCCACCGTCACATTACCGATTACGTAAGCGTGCATGAACATACCTTCGAAAGGGAGAGAAATGCAGGAAATATCTGACAAGTCCTCAAGCGCCATAAGGGAAATATTCGGGACTGACAAGGTTCTGATCGGCATGATCCATTGCCCGGCCTTCCCCGGTGCGCCGCGCTATCGGGGCGCCGATATGTCGACCATCTACGATGCCTGCATGCGTGATGCCGAGGCGCTGGTCGAGGGTGGCCTGCATGGCCTGATGATCGAAAATCATGGCGACGTGCCCTTCTCCAAACCGGAAGATATCGGCCACGAAACGGCGGCCTTCATGTCCGTCGTCACCGACCGGATCGCGCGGGCCACCGGTGTGCCGCTCGGCATCAACGTCCTTGCCAATGCGCCGATCCCGGCCTTTGCGATCGCCATGGCCGGCGGCGCCAGGCTCATCCGCGTCAACCAGTGGGCCAATGCCTATGTCGCCAATGAAGGCTTCATGGAGGGCCGTGCGGCAGAAGCAATGCGATATCGTTCGCTGCTGCGCGCCGAGCACATCAAGGTCTTTGCCGACAGCCACGTGAAGCATGGCGCTCACGCGATCGTCGCCGACCGGTCGATCCAGGAACTGACGCGTGACCTCGCCTTCTTCGATGCCGACGGCGTGATCGCCACCGGTCAGCGCACTGGCAACACAGCAACCATAGAGGAAATCGAAGAGATCGGCTCGGCCACGCATCTGCCGCTTCTGGTCGGCTCGGGCGTGACCAAGGACAACATCGTCGAAATACTCAAGCGCACCAACGGCGTGATCGTTGCCTCGTCGCTGAAGCAGGGCGGGGTCTGGTGGAACCCGGTCGACCTCGAGCGGGTCAAAGCTTTCCGCGCCGCCGCAGAACCCGCGCTGGAGGCATGACGATGGCGGCTGAAACGCTTTCGGAACAGATCCTGCGGGAAAACGCTGCCGTCTTCGAAGCCATGGTGAACCATCGCTTCGTCGACGACATCGTGCTGGAGCGCCTGTCCCCGCGAGTTTTCGAACGCTATCTCGTCTATGAGGGTGCCTTCGTCGAGACCGCGATCTCGATCTTCGCCTTTGCGACGGCGAAGGCCGAGACGATCGTACAGAAGCGCTGGCTGATCGCCGTTCTGGATGCGCTCGCCAACCAGCAGATTGCCTATTTCGAACGGATTTTTGCCGAGCGCAGCATCGATCCCGGCGCCTACGATCTCGATGTTGCCGAGGTCGAGGCTTTCCGAACGGGCATGCTGGATATCGCCCGCAACGGAGGCTTCCTCGATACCGTCGCCGCCATGTTCGCCGCGGAATGGATGTACTGGACCTGGTCGAAAAGGGCTGCGCAAGCAAACATTGCCGATCCGCACCTGAAAGAATGGGTCGAAATGCATGCGGATGATGATTTCGCGGCGCAGGCGAAGTGGCTGAAGCAAGAGCTCGACGCCGCCGGCGACACGCTCGACGTTTCCGAGCGCAAACGTCTGAGCGCTATCTTCGGGCGCGCACAGCAACTGGAAATCGCCTTTCATGACGCAGCCTACGGCTGATCGGGACGACCTGTCAGGAGCCGACCATGACCTCTCGCATCGAAATTGACGGCAAGCGACTGCTGCAGCGCCTCGATGACTTCGCAAGGATCGGGGCGACGCCTGCCGGCGGCGTCAACCGACAGGCCCTGTCGGCCGAAGATCGCGCCTCAAGGCGCCTTCTGGCCGAGCGCGCGCTCGCGCGCGGTTTTCGCGTGTTTCAGGATCCGATGGCGAACCTGTTCATCCGGCGCGAAGGCCGCTTTCCCGAAAAGCCCCCCTTCGTCATCGGCAGCCACCTCGACAGCCAGCCGACCGGCGGACGCTTCGATGGCGCTCTGGGAACCCTTTCGGCCTTCGAGGCGATGGAAAGCCTTGAGGATGCCGGGATCGAAACGGATCTGCCGATCGAGGTCGTTGCCTGGACCAACGAAGAAGGAAGCCGGTTCCAACCGGGGACCATGGGTTCCATGGCCTTCGCCGCGGCCACGATCCCTGACGCCTGGTCCGATCTTCGCGGTCGCGACGGCGCCCGGTTCGTCGAGGAGTTGAAGGCAACGCTGCACGCCTTGCCGGAGGCCGAAATGCGCCCGCTCGGCGTCCCGATCTCCGGCTATATCGAGCTCCATATCGAGCAGGGTCCGTCGCTGGAACGGGAGAATATCCCGATCGGCATCGTCCACGGCATCCAGGGGACCCGGTGGTTGGAGGTGACGATCACGGGCCAGGCGGCGCATGCCGGCACGACGGCGCTCGAGTTCCGTCGCGATCCGATGGCGGCGGCGGTCGCCGCACTCGAGCCGCTCTACAAGGGCACGATGCCGAACGATCCGCGGGCCCGGTTCACGGTCGGCCGGTTTGCGGTCGAGCCAGGTTCGGTGAATGCCATTCCGGGCTCGGTGACATTCACCGTCGACCTCAGGCATCCGGAAACGACAGTCATCGACGCGTTGGAAAACCAGATCCGGCGCGCCTGCGACAAAGCTGCCGCAGCCGCCGGCTGCCGGAGCGAATTGAGGCAGATCTTCGACATGCCGCCGGCTGCCTTTTCGGAAGACCTGCTGGCCGGCCTCGATCGCGCCGCCGCGTCGCTCGGATTGAAGACCAAACGCATGCTCTCCGGCGCCTTCCACGATGCCTTGTTCGTCAGTCGTGTTGCGCCGGCGGCCATGATCTTCGTGCCTTGCCGCGATGGGCTTAGCCACAACGAGGCCGAATATGTCGAGCCAGAGCACTCCGTAACAGGTGCGCGCATGCTGCTTGCAGCCACCATGGAAGCGATTGTCCTAAGCGCATGACGGTCGGGGCGAGATCAGTGACCCGAGTGATGGTGAGGCAGCCGAGCCGCGCCTCCATTCACCACGCAGCCCTTTCTGACGGACCAAAAGCGCGCGAACAGCGGCCTCGCACCGCCAGAACGCTCGGGTCCCAACATTTCAGCCGGGACGAACGAGGCAGCCTAGTCTTGCGGTAAACAGTAACTCCCGACGCGTTGCAACCATCATCGCGCCGCCTGTTGAGCATCCGACGTTCGCCAGAATGGGCGCTTGATTTCCACGAGCTGGCGTCGGGGGTCACCGGCCTTGGCTCTGTCGCGGATCAGCGCAACCAGGTCTGTCTTGATCGTAGCGTCGGACAAGAAGTAGCTGTGGCCGATAAAGCCGCTGCCGCCGGAATACTCGACGAAATCGACCAGCCCTCCCATGTGCGATCCTGCCCATTTGGACGCCGCCTCGCTCCTGTCACTGGGAAGGTTGCCGACGGCGAGCTGACCAAGCCGCAACGCGCTGCCGGAGATCAGCGTCGAGGCTTTCAACGCCTCATCCCTTGGAGACGAATAGACCGTAAGGTGCATGGAGCCTTGCGAGGGTAATGCGCTCGGGGTCGATTTGCTTCCGAAGGCAAGGTCCGGGTCAGAGACCCAGGCAAACAACTTGGAAGACGCGACATCGAGATCGAGATCGGGAGCGAAAAACACAGCATTCGCGATCTTGTACCGCTGCCAAAGCGAGGATCGGCTGACATACGCTTCGATGGCAAGCTGCTGGACGACACTCGCCAGCACGTCGGTTCCACGGCTATGGGCCAGGAGGTGAAGCCTCTCGACACCCTTCGTTCCGGCGATGACGCGAACGGCCTTCTTGAAGTCCGCAACCGCAAACTCGCTCGACTCGCGGTCAATGTTGTAGCCAAAGAACGAACCGCCGGCGCCTCCGGCGGGCCATGTCAGGACAATGCAGACAAACTGGTTTTGCAGCGATCGGCAAATCTCGTCGGTGGCGAGTGCCGCATCTTCGAAGCTGTTGTTGTATCCGTGAACGAAGACGACGACTTCCTTGCGTTCGGCCGTTGCGAGACGCCGGCCAATTTCGGCCTGCAGCGACGCGACGGCCTGTTCATGCGCCGCGACCGCCTGCGGAGTGCGGCGTAGTCCGTTCGCCGTCGCGACGACGCCGTAGGGCGTTGCCGGAAACCGGCCAGCCTCGGAAACGGCGTCGACCCGGAATTCTCTCCTGCCGGCAGAAGCGTTGCGTCTTGGGGCGATCGATATCGATCCGAAGCTCAAGTAGATCGCCCGCTTTGCACCGTAGGACAGCCGGTTGCCGGAACCGGCGGTCGGCTCTCTGTCGGTGATGTACAGGAGGTCTTGTGCCCCGGACCCTTGTTGCGTTCGAACAGGCTGGCCGCCTTGCAACGCCGGTGATGTGGCAACGGGCTGCGCTGTGACCTCGGCCCGCTGCGCGGCACAGCCGACAAAGCAGGCAAGCATAAAGAGGCCCGCCATTGCCCGACAGATATCCATCTAGAGACCGGCCTTGTCCAACCCGTAAACCTTGTCGGCGGAACCAGGAACGGCGCGGGCCGCGACACTGATGCGGTTCCAGGCATTGATCGCCATGATCCGGAACGTGAGATCGGAAATCTCCTGCTCGGACAGTTCACCCCTCACTCTGTCGTAAACTTCATCGGGAACGCCACCGTCGGCGAGCTTCGTCAGCGCCTCCGTCCAGGCAAGCGCGGCCCGCTCTCGCGGCGAGAACAAGAAGGACTCACGCCAGGCCGAGATATGGAACAGGCGCAGCGGCCGCTCGCCATGGATGATCGCTTCTTTGGCATGCATATCGATGCAGAACGCACATCCGTTCATCTGGGACGCCCGCATGTCGACGAGGATGAGTATCGTCTCTTCGATCGAGCCATTCCTGATCTCGTTGCCGAGCGCCATCATGGCTTTGACCATGCCGGGCGAAAGCTTGGAATAATTGAACCGCTGGGTCATGTTGCTTCGTCCTCCGCCTGACATAACCGACCGTTATGGTCGCTTGCTATCGTGCCGGAAGCGCGCCGCGTGCGGCAGCTATACATCCGTTTATGCGCCGCACGATCGGGGGCCGCCCGCCTCCAGCAGGTCAGATTGAAAACGAGGGCCTTCGGGATATAATGCGGCCATCCATTCACCAAGGCTGCCGGTCCGCCGCCGAGCTTCGGCGTGAAGTCCTTTTGTTGACCGTCGTCTTCTGCGGAGCGACAGATGTCCAACGACGACGGACTAAGGAAAGACGCCGCCTTTCGCGAACATACTCGCAACAGCGCCGAGTTCGCGCTTGACCTTCTCGACAACGTCCCCGGCCACATGTGGTCGATGGATCCGGCCGGCCGGTTCATCTATCGCAACCGAAGCATGGACGCATATTTCGGCAATGGCCTGCAAGACCACGGTGCGTGGCTTGAACGCATCCACAAGGACGATCAGCGATTTGTGGCGACGACCTGGCGGCGGAGCATGGACGCCGGCGAGCCGTTTGACAGCGCGCACCGTCTGCGTGGCGCGGACGGCGCGTTTCGCTGGTTTCGCGCGTCGGGCAGACCGTCAAAGGACGCACACGGTCGCGTTACGGTCTGGCATGGGCAGACCATCGACATCGAGCACCAGAAGAAGGCCGAGGAGAGCCTGCGTGCTCGCTCGGTCGAGCTATCCTTGCTGGTCGACATGGTTCCGAGCAATCTTTGGCGCCTGACACCCGACGGCACCACTACGCTCGTCAACCGGCGCATGGCGGACTATCTGGGTCTTGATCTCTCAAACGTGAGTGACGTTGCATCCGTCATGGATACGATTTTCCATCCGGACGACGCGGACGCTGTTTATGCCGAGCTCACCCGCTGCCTTGCGACCGGAGAGCGATTTTCGATGCGGTACCGGTTGCTTCGGGCAGACGGCGTCTATCGCTGGATGTCCGGCCGTGCGGAGCCCATGCGGGATCAGGACGGCAACATCGTCCAGTGGTTCGGCCTTTGCCACGATATCGAGGATCAGGTGCAAACAACGGCTGCCTTGCGCCGTTCGGCCGAGAAGCTTGCGCGGGCGACCCAGGCGGCCAATCTGTCGCAGCTTTCCGCTTCAATCGCACACGAGGTCAACCAGCCGCTGGCGGCGATCGCCGCCGACGCTGACGCATGCCTGCGCTGGCTTTCGGCCGAGCCTGCGAACATCGAGCGCGGCAAGCGCGCAGCAGAGCGCATCACCCTGGGCGTTGCGGCGGCCGTCGAGGTTGTCAGCCGCATCCGAGCGCTTTTCAAACACCAGCCGCAGTCACGGGCGGTCGAAGACGTGAACCGCCTCGTTTACGAGGTGCTTGATCTGATGTCAGATGAGATCGCTGCAACGACGACCCGCATCGACCTGGTTTTGGACCAGCATCTTCCCAAAGTGGCGCTCGATCGGGTTCAGGTTCAGCAGGTCCTGGTAAACCTCATCCGCAACGGCATCCAGGCCATGGACACGACGAACCCCCTGCGTTCACTGAAGATCGTGTCCAGCCACGATCACCCCGACACCATCAGGATCTCGGTCGAGGACACCGGAAGCGGATTCAAGGATCCGGAGCGCGTGTTCGAACCGTTCTTTACGACGAAGGGCAACGGCATGGGCATGGGTCTGCCGATTTGCCGATCGATCGTGGAAGCCCATGGCGGGAAGCTATGGGTGGCCAACAACGAGACATTGGGCGCGACGGTCACCTTCGCTCTGCCCGTCGCCTCGGCGACCTAGGATATCAACCTAAGCCGGCGAATTGGGGAGGCGGCCGACCAGGCGACGTCCGTTGAAGGCGCGGGCGACGACGGACACGGCAAGAGCCCAGGCAGCAATCGTCATGCTGACGCAGACCGCCGCGAGGCTTGCATACCCCGACGCTGCAATCACGGCCCCTGTAAAGACTGGCCCGGCGGCAAATCCGAGCAGATACGCCGACCCGGCTGCGGCCGCCCAGCGCCCGCTTCGGTCCAGCGCTGCGGCCAGGCCGAAAAGATACGGCAGTGAAAAGTAGTAAAGGACGGCGGAGACGATGACCGCAACACTGTAAGCAACCGCGTTCTCCCAGACACAAAGGACGAGCGTCACCACCACGTAGCCAAGGCAGAATGCGGAGATCGGGATCGTTCGTCCCCAGCGAACGTTCAGTGCCGTCGCCGCGCCCGCCCCGGCAAGGCCAACTATGGTCGACACGGTGAGGATGTATCCGACCGCGGCCGTGTCCAGACCGATGCGCTCGCCCATCGGTCCGCTGAAGGCAAAGAGACCGGCGGAGACCGCGACGTAAAGAACAATCGCAGCAAACAGCAGGCTTCCGAAAAGCGGCACAGACGGTGGCGTCCGGGTGACCGGATGCTTCAGGGTCTTGAGATCCGGCATGAGAAGAAGAAGCGGAGAAAAGGCCAGCGTCAAACCCGCCAACAGCGCAAAAATCCCTCGGTGGCCATAGGCTGCTGTCACCTCGCCGCCGATGCCAAACAGCGCCACGCTGCCGATTGCCCAGACGAGCTGGAACAGACCGAAGATCCTTTCGGGATTGCGGCAATGCGACGCGACAAGGCTGAGCGACATGGCATAGAGCGCTCCCTCACCGATGCCCGCAATGCCGCGCAACAAGACCAGCGAAGTCCATCCGTCCGATACGACAGAGGCGGCCTGGGCCGCCAGGGTCACGACAAGCGCAGACATCCCGGCGCGCCGGCAGGATAGTCGCGGCAGCACTGGCGCGACGAGGATAGCGGTGACGGCCAGCGCCAGGAGTTCGACCGACGCGATAATACCGGCGTCGCGCTCGGACAGCGCAAGACCGTCAATCAGTCCCGCGACCACAAAAGGCGACATTTGCGGAACGAGGCCACCGATCACCTGGCAGGCTGTTGCACCGACCACAAGTGAAAGCGGGTCGCGAGACGCGGCGGGTTCGATTGAAAGATTGGCCATGGCCCGGTCTCCCGACCGTTTCCTGTTCGTCGAAATAACCTTGGCATTTCATATCATGTGCGCCGGCGATTTGCCGGCACGGGTCCGGTACGGGCCGGGTTTCTGTCGAACATCAAGTCTGCGCGAACCAGCCTCTGCGAGCTTCGAGACGGTCGCCGGCTGCCATTTCCATCATGACCGATGAAGACGTGGATCGTAAACCTTGGATTCTCTCTTTGCTTCGAGCGCGTGGCCGCACCGGAGACAAAGGCGTCGGGGCCGGTGCGCGTCTCGTCGCCGCATCGACCCCGACGGAAAGATCTCAGGCTGCCGCCTGAGGTTGTTGGGCCTTCCATGTCCTGAAGTCGAGTTGACCCAGCTTGGCGGATCCGAGAGGAACCAGTGACTGATCGTCGACGCGCGTGCCGAAGTACTTGGCGTCCGGGTCGGCAACAACCTTTCGGCCATCGCCGACAGCTGCCAGATACTCGGAAATGAATTCGCTCATGGGCTTCTTTTCGGGCCCGGCGATTTCGATCGTCTGGTTTTCAGGCTTGCCGATCGTCGCTTCTGCGACGAAGGTCGCGACGTCGTCTGCGGCGATCGGCTGGAACGCGCCGGACGAGACCCTGGCGGTCCTGTCGACCGTTGCCTCATCGGCAATGCCGCCGAGGAACTCCAGGAACTGCGTCGACCTTACGATGGTGTACGGAACGCCGCCCTTCTTGATCAGGGTCTCCTGTGCGACCTTGGCGCGGAAATAGCCATTGTCGGGCGACCGTTCGATACCGACGATGGAGAGCGCGACGTGGTGTCCGACACCGGCCGCCCGCTCCGCCGCAAGCAGGTTCGAGGTCGACCGTTCGAAGAACGAAAGCACGGCGCTCTGTTCGAAGGATGGCGAGTTGCTGACGTCGAGCACCACCTGAGCGCCGGCGAGCACCTCGGCCAACCCTTCACCAGTCAGTGTATCGACGCCCGTGGACGGCGCCGATTGCACGACGTCGTGGCCCTTGCTTCTGAGGCGCTCTGCGACTTTTGACCCGATGCGGCCGGTCCCGCCGATAATGACGATTTTCATGGTTCTGCTCCTTGCAAGCTCGTCTATGGATCACCGTGTTTGAATGGGAAGAAGGGCTTTACTTTGCGGGCAGCACCATCTTCGTTTCGGTCGTATCGAGAACGAAAACAGCCAGGATCTTCGCCGGCTCGCTATCGCTGGCGTTCGCGCTTACGCGGTGATGATCGCCTGGGACTTCGATCCAGTTCTCGCCGGTCTTGTAGACTTTCACCGCACCGTCGTTGATCTGGCTCTTGATGCTGCCCTCGATCACCGTCGCATAGATAAAAGCGCTCTTGGGGTGGGTATGTGACGGGTTGTGGCCCCCCGGGCCGTACTCGACCAGAACGCCGCGCATGCTCTTGCCCGGCACATTCGGAAGGGCGTGGTCGAACACCACTGTGACCTTGGCATTATAGGGCTCGTCGGAGGCCGCTACCGGTCCGGTGATCAGCGTCGCAAACAGCAAGCCAATCGCTAGTTTTCGCATGGATTTCTCCTCCATTCACGTTGTTGGCAATGCGTGGGATCGTATGGCCGGCCTCCGGAGAGAAACAGATATACGTAGGTTTGCCGCAGCGGCGATTTTGTCTCGGCAGAAGTTGTGCCCGCGTGCGAACTGCCGCGTCTCCGCTTCAACCGTTCGCGCTTTCACGCTGGCTTCGAAAGATGGATCGGATCGCATGAAGCAGGTCCAGCTTGCGTCGCTCGCGCTGGTTCGCTGGCAATTCCGAACTTGCTCCGATCGCCTCCCGTTGCGCCAGGTGGATTGCCAGATCCTCCGCAATTTCCGGGCGCTTCGACAAAAGCGGCGCGAATGCTGCCTGATCTACTTCATAGACCGTAAGGCGGGTGACGGCATGGAGGTCGTGTTTCTCCTTCACTCCGGCCAACAGGCCGTCCTCGCCGAAGAAATCACCGGGGGCCAGGCGCGCGATTTCCACATCGCCGCTCTTCATCGCCACCACGCCGTTCTTGATCATCATCAGGCTTTCGAGCGACCGGCCTTCTCTGACAATTTCGGCCCCGGCGGCAAAGCTGCGCGGCGTCGCCGCGGCCGCAAGCATATCGCGTTCTTCCTGGCTGAGATTGGAGAAGATCGGGATCGCGTCGATCAGGTCCTGTGCCGGCGCGACGGCGTGCTGCGGGTCGGACATGCGAAGGTCCTGCATCAGCGGGCTCTCGGCAGGCAGGGCCAGTTGCACACCATGCGCCCTGCAATGCCGATAGACCAGGTCGATGATTTCGTTGCGCGCTGGGCCGCGCTGCGCCGGGCTGGTGACCCGAAACTGGAGCTCCACCGTGATCGCGCTGGCATCGATCCCCACAAGCCCGACGGTTGGAGCCGGCTGCTTCACGATCGCGTTGCAACTGTCGAGGACAGCATGCATCACGTCGACGATCATGTGCGGCATGCGGGTTGGAGCCACGCGAACCGACACGACGATCTGGTGGTTCTCGTCGGGCTGGCTGATGTTGGTCAGCCCCACCTTTGCCAGGACACTGTTGGGCAGGACCACGAGATTGTGGGCCGCGGTCAGCAGATGCGTCGACCGCCAGTTGCTTGAGACCACCCGGCCTTCCGTTCCGTCACTAAGACAGATCCAATCACCAAGGACATAAGGGCGACCGAGGGTCAGCGCTATGCCCGAGAAGACGTCACCCAAAGTGCTCTGCAACGCGAGGCCGAGAATGATCGCAATGACGCCCGACGTCGCCAGCAGGCCCCCTATTGGCACACCGAAGACGAATGCCAGGATAGAGAGCAGCACGCCGAGATAGACGACGGCGACCACCAGATCCTGGATCAGTCGCGCTTCCCGCGGCCGTCCGTCGAGGACAAGGTAAAGCCGGACGAACCCGATCACCGCCCAGGAGAGATGAACCCACCAGAGCGTCTTTGCCGTCACGAGCAGTGTCTGCGCGCCATCGAGATCGGTCCGGTCGTAGCGAAACGGATTGAGGCCGCCGCAGGCGAGCGCTGCCGTCATCGATGCGAAGAAGGCGATCTGCACGACCAGCCGCGCCGTTGGGCGCGCCCTGCCCTGCAGATGCCAGACGACAATTCCGGCGATGCCCAGAACACAGACGAGGACGGGAAACAATTGCGTTTGCTGGTCCATTTCCACTCCCGTGGCGAGGCAGCGTTTCTCCCTCCGCTACAGCCGGCTAGCGGCACCTTGCTCTGAAAAGGACAAGGGCGAACCCGCCCTTGTCGCCATGCACGCGAACCGATGGTTCTTGCGCGCCACTCGCTCAATTGGAGACGTCAGTAGTCCCAGAATACCGGAACCCACCGGAAGCGATCGCCATCGATCGCCACATGTCCGACGGACGGGAAAGGCAGGTGCGTGGCCACCAGCGACGATCCTGTCTCGGCCAGTTCCTTCATGAGACGCACCCGAACGCGAGCAGCCTCCTCGGGGTCGTGCTCAAAGCCGTTGTACCAGTCGGGATGGTCGAAGGCGACGGCGAACAGGGCATCGCCGGCAAACATCAGCCGGTCGCCTCCCGAGGCCACGCGGACCACGCAGTGCCCGGGCGTATGGCCGCCCGTGCGCTGCGCAACCACGCCCGGCGCGACCTCGCACTCGTCCTCGAACGGTCGAAGATGGTTGCGGTACTCGTTCGCGAAGCGCTTGGCAGTTGCCCGGAGCGCGTCCGGGAAACCCTGCGGCATGACCGCGTGCGAGAAATCCGGCGATTCCCAGAATTTGATCTCGGCGGCCGCCACGTGGATCCGCAAATCCGGGCGCAGCTGCTCCTTCACGCCATCGACGAGCAGTCCGCCAATGTGGTCCATGTGCATGTGGGTAAGAACCACGTCGGTCACTGATGCGAGATCGATACCCGCAGCCTCCAGGCGCCTGATCAACTGACCCGCCCGAGGCAGGTTCAGGTCCGGATCCATGCCGAGCCCGGCGTCGATGAGAATGGTTTGGGCACCGCTTCGCACCACGACCACGTTCAGCGACCAGTCGAAAGCATCCTGCGGCAAGAACATGTCTCCAAGCCAGGCTGCCCGATCGGCCGGGTCGGCATTGTGTCCCAACATCGTGGTTGGCAATGGCAGCACCCCATCGCTGACCACCAGCACCTCTATGTCACCGACCCGCACCGCGTAGCGCGATGGAACCAGCTCTTCTGGAGCCGACCGACCGGGCGGCGCGGGCTCCAAAGTCGTGTTCGTATGGGATCTTGCTTCTAGCGGCGACATGACGCCCTCCTGTTTGCCTGATCGAAGAGTACTGTTCACAGTTCACGGCTTGGACTCTAGGTTCGAGCGATGTTGACGGTCGAGCTATACCTGGGTTTAGGGCGGCCCGTTCGGTCAACGGTCGGGGTGCGTGTGGCGTGCTTTGGCTCGCCTGGCGAATGCGACCTTGATGGCCACGAGCACGGGCGCTGCGACGACGAACAGCAGCGCCACGGCAGTGAACGCCGTGTCGAAGGCGATCACGATTGACTGTCCGGTGACTGCGCGGCTGAGAAGCGCCATCGCGGCTCGGCTGGCGGGAACAGCATCCATGCCCCGCGCCGCGAGCATGGCTGTCGTGCCGGCCAGACGTTCGATGACAGCCTGACCTCCCGCATTGACGCCTGATCCAAAAACCGTGACGTTTGCGGCGACGTTATGGTCGATAAGGGTCTGAAGCCCGGCAACGCCGACAAGACCGCCGAACTGACGCCCGGTGTTGAACAGTCCGATGCCGGAGGCGAGGTTTCGCCTGTCGAGATTGGTAAAGGCAATCAGCGTGATCGACAGGAACAGGAAACCAAGGCCGAGGCCGCGCAAAAGGATCGCAGCCATCATGTCGGCGGCACCGCTTTCACTGGTCGAGCCGGACAGCATCCACATGGCCACCGTGATCATCAAGATACCGAAGGGCACGGTCGCGAACGGAGGAAGCCGACGGACCTGCATGAGAAAGGCGGCAAAAAGCAAGGCCCCGACGAAGAGGGTACCGCTCGGCAGGAGCAGCAGGCCCGCATCGGTCGGCGTGAAAGCAAGAACGGAGACGGCAAAAGACGGGATCAGGAACGCGCTGCCAAACAGCGCCGCGCCGGCGACAAAACTGACGATGAAGGCGAAGGCGAAATCGTCCGATCTGAACACGGTAAAATCGAGGAGGCCGGTGCCCTTGCGCAGCACCTGCTGCCCGAGAAACAAGAATAGCGAGGCCACGCCGACCACCGAGAGCCAAAGGATGCGCGGCTGTTCAAACCAGTCCCAGCGGCTTCCCTGGCTGAAGACATAGGTGAAGCAGAAAAGTGCCAGCGAGACGAGCGTAATCCCGACCCAATCAAATGGACGTTGCCTCGTCATGAAGGGTGTCGGATCGTCAACCATCAAGAGGAGCCCGGTAGCGCCGAGAGACAGGACGACGTTGCAGTAGAAGATCCAGGTCCAGGACTGGCTGTCGAGCAGCCACCCCTGAAGTGTCGGAGCGAGCGTTGCGGGCGCGACCACCGCGCCCATTGCAAACAGCGCCTGAAGGATTGGTTGATGGGCGCTCCGAAAAGCAAAGAAGATGGTGGCCTGCCCTGCAACGAGCAGGACCCCGCCGGCAAGCCCCTGAACGATCCGGAGGGCAATCAAAAGATCCAGCGACGTCGTCGCGGACGCCATCCCGGACGCAAGCCCCATGATGAGCGTCGATCCGATCACGAGACTGAGCGGACGGATGCGGGTCAGCATCGAAGCGGCGACCATGAAGCCGATGAGCTTGAAGGCGGTATAACCGACGTCGAGCCAGGCGAACTCGTCCGGAGTGGCGTAGATATCACCGATGATATCGCCGCGTCCGAGCGAAAGAACGGTGCTCGCAATCGCCTCTGTCAGTGCCGCCAGCACGATACCTATGACGAGCAACACTCCGGACGCAGACGTGTCGCGGTTCCTGGTGATGGCTACGTGCCTGGTCATGACCCGCTCCTGAGATCAACGTCCACCCTTGCGGACAGACCTGGCACCAGCCGCCCAGTCAAAGGGTTGTTGGCAAACCGGATCTTGACCGGGACCCGCTGGACGACGCGCACGAAGTTGCCGGTTGCATTGTCTGACGGCAGCAGGCTGAAGGCTGAGCCGCTGCCCGGCGCGAAGCTGTCGACTGTGCCGTCAAGCGTCTGACCCGGATAGCTGTCTATAGTGATGCGAACGCTCTGCCCCGGCTGGATGTGTTCAAGCTGCGTTTCCTTGAAATTGGCAACAACCCACACATCGTCGACCGGAACGATATCGAGCAGGGTGGTGCCAGGCGCGACGAACCGGCCGACGCGAACCTGGCGGTTGCCGATAACCCCACCGACCGGGGCGCGGACGGTCGTGCTCTCCAGATCGATCTGAGAAAGGTCGCGCGCCGCTTCTGCCTGTGCCACGGCCGCGACGGCGGCTTCACGCTGCGCCGCGAGCACGGTGATGCGTTGCTTCTGCGCCTCGATCGTCGCAGAGGCCGCAGATACGCCTGCCTCCGTTTTCGATCGCGCCGCTTCGCTTTCGTCGACATGCGCCTGACTGATGGTGTTGCTGCGGATCAGTTCGCGCCGGCGTTCATATGCCTTGGCGGCAAGATTCATCTCTGCAATGGCCGATAGCTTCTGGGCTTCAGCCTGACGAATAAGGGCGTGCTGGAGCTCAGTCTCCGCATCGACGTTGACAAGCCGAGCCTTGGCAGCTTCGACATTGGCCGCCGCTTGCGCAAGGCGAGCGCGATAGTCCCTGTCATCGATCCGGAAAAGCACTTCGCCCGCCCGAACGCTCTGGTTGTCCTGGACCTCGACGGCCACGACATAGCCGGCAACCTTTGGTGCAAGCGAGGTGACATCGCCACGAACATAGGCGTTATCCGTCGACGCCTCACTGCCCGGACGGGCCCAGGCCCAGCCGCCTGCGACGGCCACCACGGCGCCGAGGCAAAGCAACACGCCGAGTTTCTTCTTCTTGCTGGATCGCTTCGGAGCGACGCCGACTGAGGCGGTGCCGGTGGCGGCGGCAATCTTGTCTTCGAGCGTATCCATTGTCCCAGTCCCTGTTGGATTTCGTGGCGTCGTCACGGCAAATGGGATGTCGGACCCCCATGTCGAAGCACGAGCATGGCCCCATTCCCGATACTTGCGATTTCAGTGTCCGACCTGTTGGCCGACCCAATCGTCGAACCGAGTTGCACCGAGCCGCGGGTTTTTGCCGGGGGTCAGCGACTGGTCGTCCAGGAGTGCGCCGAAATAGCGTGCGTGAACGTCCGGGACGACCTTCCGATCATCCTTGGTCGCCCGCAGGAAATGCCGGACCACCTCGTCGAGCGGTATGGCCTCCGGTCCGGCGACTTCGATCGTTCCGTTGACGGGCGGCGCGAGTGCAATATCGGCAAGCGCCGCCACGACATCGTCGGAGGCGATGGGCTGGAACAACGCGGGTGAAAGGCGAACCTCTCCGTCGACTGTTGCCGATTGCGCGATGCCGCCGACGAACTCAAAAAACTGCGTGGCGCGCAGGATGGTGTAGGGGATACCGGCTGCCTTGATGAGGTTTTCCTGCGCGACCTTTGCCCGGAAGTAGCCGTTATCAGGCAACCGCTCGCTGCCGACGATCGACAGCGCGATGTGATGACGCACGCCGGCGGCAGCTTCGGCGGCCAACAGGTTGCGCCCCGACGTCTCGAAGAATTCGAGGACGGCCTTGTCGTCCCAAACCGGCGCGTTGGCGACGTCGACGACCACATCGGTCCGATCCATCGCTGCGGCCAAGCCTTCACGCGTGATCGTGTTGACGCCGGTATTTGGCGCGGCTGCAAGCACATCGTGTCCGCGCTCGCGCAGGCTCTTCACAAGTTTCGATCCGATAAGGCCGGTGCCTCCGATGACGACGATCTTCATGGGTTCACTCTGCTTCTTCTCGACTGCACCATTGCCGCCGATCTGCGCTGAGACTGCTCCTATGCACCCGGGAAGTCCTTGGGCCTGTCTTGAATTTCCCTTGTGGATAGCTTGATTGTCCGTCCAAGCGGTTGTGTGATCGTGGGGGGATGCTCTAACGACGCGATGGCGTGGCAGTTGTCCGCGGATGGCAATCGCCAGCCAGGGAAAGTCGACCAGGAGGGCTGAGGTGCAATTCAAGTTCGCAGGCTATCTGCTCGATCCGGAACGCCGGGAACTGACGCTCAGCGGGCAGGTTGTCGCCGTCGGTCCGCAGGTTTTCGACCTGTTGGTGCATCTCATCGAGAATCGCGACAGAGTCGTTGGAAAGGATGATCTACTGCTCGCCATCTGGGGCGGCAGGATCGTCTCGGAATCGACGATCACCAGCCACATAAACGCCGTTCGCAAGGCCATCGGTGACAGCGGCGAAGAACAGCAACTGGTGCGCACCATCCCCCGCAAGGGCTTCCGCTTCGTCGGCGAGGTCCGTCTTGTCGATGTTGGAAACGATATCCTTTCGCAAGGTTCGGGCCGCGTCGAGGGCAGCTCTGGAGATGCACCCGTGGTGGCGCCGGAACTCCCTCTGCCCGACAAGCCCTCCATAACCGTCTTGCCCTTCCAGAACCTGAGCGGCGATCCGGAGCAGGAGTATTTTACGGACGGGGTGGTGGAGGACATCATCACCGCACTGTCACGGTTCCGCTGGCTCTTTGTCATCGCGCGCAATTCGAGCTTCACCTACAAGGACCGCGCCGTGGAAGCGACCGAAGCGGGGCGTGAGCTCGGCGTGCGCTATGTTCTGGAAGGGAGCGTGCGCAAATCGGGAAAGAAGGTCCGCATCACCGGCCAGCTCGTCGATGCCACGACCGGTGCGCATCTCTGGGCCGAGCGCTTCGAGGGCACGTTCGACAACATTTTCGAGCTGCAGGATGAGATAGCCGAAAGCGTCGTCGGCGCGATTTCGCCGCAACTCGAACGGATCGAGATGGAGCGCGCCAAACGCAAGCCGACCGAAAGTCTCGACGCCTACGACTACTATCTCCGTGGCATGGCAAAACTGCACAGCGGCACCCGCGAGGCGCTCGAGGCTGCGCTGCCGCTGTTCTACAAGGCGATCGAGCTCGACAATGAATTTGCCTCCGCCTATGCCGGCGCCGCCTGGTGCTTCTTCTGGCGAAAGCTCAACGGCTGGATGCTCGATCGCACGGCAGAGATCGCCGAAGGCGCGCGACTGGCGCGGCTTGCGGTTGAGCTTGGCCGGGACGATGCCGTGGCGCTGACGAGAGGCGGTCACGCGCTCGGTCATCTCGCCGACGACCTCGATGCCGGCATTGCGTTGGTCGACAGGGCCCGACTGCTCAATCCGAACTTCGCACTCGCTTGGTTTCTGGGTGGCGTACTGCGCGTCTTTCGGGGTGAAACGGAGAGCGCCATCAAGGATCTCGCCCATGCCGTTCGCCTGAGCCCGCTCGACCCGGAGATGTTCCGCATGCAGACAGGAACGGCAATCGCGCATTTCTTTTCCGGTAACTATGACGATGCGCTGGTCTGGGCCGAGAAGGCACTCGCCAACCTGCCGAGCTTGCTCGTGGCAGTCGCGCTTGCCTCGGCAAGCCATGCGCTTGCCAACCGTCCCGACGAGGCAAGTCGGTATATGCAGCGCCTGAGACGGCTTGATCCGGCGTTGCGCGTTTCCAATCTGCACGATTGGTTGCCGATCCATCGACCGGACGATTTCAAGCGGTTTGCCGACGGATTGCGGCTCGCAGGATTGCCGGAGTGACCATGGCCGCTTGCGGCGCGTAATGAACAGAGCGCGCGCTGTGCAATTGTCCGGCACCTCGACCACGACAGGTTTGCGAGCGTGCGTTCGGTAAGGCGACCTTGACTGTTCGCTAACGTGCACGCATTCGGCGCTGTACGATGTTCATCTGGAGTTCGTGGCAGGACGCCTGTCGCCCAAGAAGCAACAGCAGTCTCCGCTCCTCGGCTTCGCAGATCCCCGCGCGCCGGCAGTACTCCGATACGTCCAGCAGCGGCTGCGCACCGGACAGGGCGATCAATTTAACCTCTGTGGGTGTCATGGAGTTCAGTCCGCCTGCGGTTGCGCCAATCATCACGTTCGTGATGTCACGGACCGAGCAACGGCCGCCTGCGCATACTGCACCCAGGCTAGGCGATTGAATTGACCGCCGAAACTATACGCATGTTTGGTGACATTCGCTCGATCCACCGTTGACAAGCATGGAAGCAAAGCGTGCGCGTGGCGCGCCGATCGAAGCGCACGAACTCGCTTCACGGGGGCCGAGCACGAGCAGCCCCATACTCAGGTGTAGCTCGACCGCCAAAAGACCCGAACCTAGACTCCGCGATGTAACCCTGACCGGCACATCTCAACCGCGAAAACAGGAGCGCATCATGTCGAATGCACAAACAATTCCCCGAAAGATCGTCACGCAAGAAAGACCCGCGCCGGATGAACTGGTTCCTTCACGCTACGCGGTACGGGTCGGTGACATCGACGTACTGGTCATCAGCGATGGCATCTTGACCCCACCGGCCGAGTCGATGGCGACCAACGCCGACCCCGAGGTGCGGGGCGCGTGGCTCGATGACAGGTTTTTGTCAAAGGTTGCCTTCGATTGGGCGCTGAACGCCGTTGTCGTGCGCAGCGGCGACCAGACGATCCTCATCGACAGCGGTCTCGGCGAAGAGTATCCCGATTTCCCGCGGGCCGGACAGTTCGTCCATCGATTGGAAGCCGCCGGCGTCGATCTTGCCGCCGTGACCGACGTGGTGCTGACGCACATGCACTTCGACCATGTCGGCGGGCTCCTCGTAGAAGGCGTGAAGGAGCGCATGCGCCCGGATCTTCGCGTCCACGTGTGCGCCGCCGAGACCAAGTTCTGGCAGGCGCCCGATTTCTCGCTTACCGCCATGCCACCGGCGCTCGCAGATCTGGCGCGCAAGGCGTCCCTCGATTTCCTGAAAGCGTATCGCAGCAATCTGCGGACTTTTGACGAAGAGGCCCAAGTGGCACCGGGCGTGGTGGTCACTCGTACCGGCGGTCACACCCCCGGGCACAGCGTGGTCCGCATTTCGTCCGGTGGCGAGCGGCTGATGTTCGGCGGCGATGCCCTGTTCCCCGTCTCCTTCGACCACCCCGAGTGGCACAACGGCTTCGAACACGACCCTGAAGAGGCGACCCGGGTCCGGCTGCGGCTTATGCGTGAGCTTGCGGAGACTGGCTCCTGGCTGGTTTCAACACACATGCCGTTCCCATCGGTCGGCCGTGTCGCAACCGCCGGCGACCTTTACCGCTGGGTTCCGGCCTGGTGGGACTATTGACCGAGAGCTTCTGTCAGGAATGAACCAGGCGACTGCCTTGGCCTGAGCAACGGTCGATTGTTGCCCCGTACGGCGCTTTTTCGCCGCGAGGCATCGATCGGCCGTTGACCCTGGTTAGCAGCGAGGAGGCTAAACTTGCTGCACCGTGTTCTAGACAACCCTGAGAGCCGCCGCTTCGAACTCCCTATCGAAGCGGACGCGATCGCAGCCGCATATTATCGGTGAACAGGTTCTTCGACGCCGTCGGAGAACCGATTGAAAAGCATGGCGGAGAAATCCTGAAATTTATCGGAGACGGTCTGCTTGCCATTTTTCCGATGGATCGTAAGGAAGCCTGCATGGACCTGATCGCGGCGGTCCGGGAGGGGTATCAGGCTGCATCTCGCCTTTGGCTGCAAGACGACCACGTGCGCTTCGGCTTGGGCATCCACCTCGGCGCGGTCAATTACGGCAACATCGGTTCAAGACACCGTATCGACTTCACTGTGATCGGTTCTGCCGTCAACAGGGCCTTCAAGCTCGAGGCACTCACCAAACGCCTGCGCCGTCCCGCACTTCTCTCGCAAGAGTTCGTGGACACAGCAGGGTGCCATGCGCAAACCGAGCGCCTCGGGTCTCATATGGTGGACGGCATCGCAACCTCGATCGAGGTGTATGCCTTGCGCCTTGAAAGTCCGGGCAGCGGCGCGACGTTTGGTTAGGCTGCCGCAACGCCACTTTTCGTGACCACGCCATCAGGGTCCAGGCAGCCTGCGAGAGATCGTCGAAACCAAGGTATACCTTTCCCGCCATGCGCCAGGTGCTAGCGTCTTCACGCCGCCTGCCAGCCGCTACTCCCGCCGAAATACGGTTCCTGCCAGGGGGTCAAAACGGTCTTGTGTTAGCTAAGGGGCCTACGTCAGGGCCGTGTTTCGTGAGCTGAGCATCGCGGCTTGAACGCATCATTTGATGCGGCAAAACCAGCACAGAAAGGATTGGCCATGACAGCCGAGCAACCCGGTCACGGATACGTAACGACAGAAGATTGGACCAGGATTTTCTTCAAGGATTGGGGGCCACGCGACGCGCAGCCGATCGTGTTCCATCACGGGTGGCCGTTGAGCGGAGATGACTGGGACAACCAGATGCTTTTCTTCCTCGCAAAAGGCTATCGCGTCATTGCCCATGACCGCCGTGGCCACGGGCGATCCGAGCAGGTGAGCGGTGGCCATGACATGGACCATTACGCTTCCGACGTAGCCTCCCTCGTGCGGCAATTGGATTTGCGCAACGCGATCCATATCGGGCATTCGACGGGTGGTGGCGAAGCGACCCGGTACGTCGCCCGTCACGGCGAGGGCCGCGTGGCCAAGCTCGTCCTGATCGGCGCGGTACCACCGCTTATGCTCAGGACGCCGACCAACCCCGAGGGGCTCCCGATCGAAGCGCTTGACGGCTACCGCGAGGCGCTCGCAACCAACAGGGCGCAGCTCTATCACGACATCGCAAACGGACCCTTCTACGGCTTCAACCGTCCTGGCGCCACACCATCTGCAGCCGTAAGCCACAATTGGTGGCGACAGGGGATGATGGGAGCCGCCAATGCCCACTATCTTGGCGTCAAGGCCTTCTCGGAAACCGACTTTACCGAAGACCTCAAGATGATCGACGTGCCGACCCTGGTACTGCATGGCGATGACGACCAGGTCGTTCCGCTGGCAATTTCCGCCCCCCGTTCAGCTCAACTTCTGAAGAACTCCACCCTCAAGATCTACGAGGGCTTCCCTCACGGCATGGCGACCACGCACGCGGTCGTCATCAACCAGGACATTCTCAGCTTTATCACCAAGTAGAGAGTGGAAGGGCGCCTCGGCGCCCTTCGTCGCCACACGCGACCTGAAACCGAACTGAGCTTCGAGCGGTTGCGAATTGCGGCCGCCGCCTACCCGGAAGGAATGGAGGATTTCATGTGTTCCCCGAAAAAACGGACCGCAAACTTCGGTGTGCCGTGGGAAAAAGCCTACGGCTATTCTCAGGCCGTGCAGGTTAAAGGCATCATCTATGTCTCCGGCCAGCTAAGCCACGACTGGGCCGGCAACCTCGTCGCACCGGCAAAACTGGATCCATCCGGAAGACCGGTCGATTTTTCAACCATGGAAGAGCAGATGCGGCAGACCTACGCCAATGCCGTCGCCGTGCTTGCCGAATTCGGCGCTTCACTCGACGATGTGGTCGAAGAGACACTCTATGTGCTCGATGTCGATGCCGCATTTGCGGCTGCTGGCAAGGTCCGCAAGGAGATGTATGGAGCCGAGGTGCCTGAATGTGCGAGCAACCTCATTGGGGTTTCCCGCCTGGCATTTCCCGAACAACTGATCGAGGTCACCTTTCGGGCGATCGCACCGTGCGTTTCGCTTTGCGGCGCCTGACAGCAAGCCAGCGGCTGGTCAACCGGGCGGACAGTCGAGGTAGAGCAAACCTTCGTTTTATAGCCAGCAGAACCACGTCGGATAAAATGGGTGGATGTTGGTACCTGACGATCAAGGGAGCTAAACAATGCCCGAACGTTCAAACCCCATCGAAGCAGCCACCGACGTGAACATAGTCCACATCATCGACGACGATGAAAGGATTCGCTCGGCGCTGCTGGAACTCTTCTGTTCTTCAGGAATACAGGCCGAAGCCTTCGTCGACACCACGGATTTCGACGAAAGGGGCGACCCGGAGGCCGCAGGGTGCCTGTTGCTCGATGTGAAACTGCCCGGCATGAGCGGTATCGAGTATCAAAGGAAACTGTCGGATGCGGGCTTCGACCTTCCGATCGTTTTCATGACCGGCGATGGAGACGTCCCGACGAGCGTCACTGCCATGAAGGCGGGAGCCGTCGATTTCCTGTTGAAACCCTTCGAGGTGGATGACCTGCTTTGTGCGGTGGCCGCAGCTATGGAGGAAGGAAAAAAGCAGCGGGAAGTGGCTGCAAGGAGAAAACATGCCCGCCAGTGCGCGGCCAGCCTCACCCCCCGCGAACGGCAGGTAATGAAGCTTGTGACCCAAGGTCTCATGAACAAGCAGGCCGCATTCGAACTGGGGATCAGCGAAATCATGGTCAAGCTTCATCGCGCAAGCGCGATGAAGAAGATGCAGGCCCGTACATTCAGCGACCTCGTAAGGAAGTCGGAACTGCTTCAGTGAGGTCGCTGCCTGAGCTTGCGACCGCAAGAGTCGGTCGCGCCTCTTTTCCGGCCGTCCTGGCCCCATTGCGGTCCGCAGCGTGATGTGTCCAACAAACAACCGGCTTCGCGTCGCGATCGGCTTCGCTAAACGAACGTATAGTGATGCAGGTGCGTGAAAGACGGTAGGCTTCCAGCACCATCCTTGGCCGGCACCTTCGTCAGGAGGTGATTATCTGAGTGCCGCAGTCCCCTCCCCGCGGCACGGCCGCCCAAGGCCGGCACACCTAGGGGCCGTTTGACCAAGGTCAGGCGGCCTCCTTTTCTTGACTAGGGTCGAATCCTGCGGGTCCGCGCGTCGCTCAATTGCGTCGTAGCTGTTCGGTTTTCCGAACGAGATCTGCCAGCGAACGGCTCTGCATCTTGCGCATAAGGCTCATCCGATGGAGCTTTACGGTCATTTCGCTAATTCCGAGTTGGTAGGCCACCTGCTTGTTCATAAGGCCACTCACCACCGCAAACATCACTTCCTGCTCGCGAGGAGAAAGGGTATCGACCAGCGCCTGGATCCGGTCGCGTTCCGCCTCGACTTTGCGGCGCTCGGCGTCGAGCTTTATGGCACGATCTACGGCCTCGAGGAGATCCTGGTCGGAGAAAGGCTTTGTGAGGAAATCCATGGCGCCAGCCTTCATCGCCTTTACGCTTGTTGGAATGTCTGCGTGACCCGTCAGAAAGATGACAGGCAGCCGGCTCCCGGCAAGCAGGAGATGTTCCTGTAGGTCCAGGCCGGTGCCGCCCGGCATACGCAGATCCAGGACAAGGCAACCGGGCGCCTGAATGTCGGCAGTCTCCAAGAACTCTGGACCGTTCGAGAAGGCAGTCGCCCGCTTTTGGGTCACCGTGAACAAATCGAGCAACGCTTCCCGCATCGCCTCGTCGTCGTCAACGACGTAGACGATAGGTTCCGCAAGCTTTTCCGCCTTGGTTTGAACGTGTTGCATCAGATTGGCCTCTGTTTCATCCCGCGCGCATCATCGACGATCACGACGAGCGGGCGTTCGCTTTGACGGTGCGCGTGCGAAACGACCGTCGGTTTGAGCAGTAGTTCAGGCTTCATCGCTCCCCTCCATGTCTCGGTCGGACAATGCAGCGGCAAGCGTGGCAAGCAGAACCTGCGCATCGAAGGGTTTTCTGAAGCAGCAAGTCCGGTCGTGCACACTCAGCTGATCGGCGATCTCGTGCCGTCCAGTCATCAGGAAAACAGGCAGACTCGGCTCTTTCCTCTTTACCAAGTCTCTAAGTTCGAACCCGTCCATTCCCGGCATGCCGATATCCGTGATGAGCGCATCCAAACCCGGTAGCCCAGCGGAAAGAAGCGATCGGCCCGACGAAAAGCTGCGAGCCGAGTAGCCGGCCGACTCCAAGAGGTCCTCCAGCGACTCCAGCAATCTCGGATCGTCGTCAACAATCGCGACGACCTGCCGATGCGGCAAAGCCATCGATTTCACGCCGGTCTTTCGGGCATGCGTGATGGGGATCTTCAAACGTTCCGCGATCCGGACCAAGTCGGCAAAAGAACCCGCCTTCATCTTCTGCATCACATTTCGCCGGTGGATCTGCAGGGTCACCTCGCTGATGCCGAGTTCCGCGGCCGCCTGCTTGTTGAGTAGCCCGCTTATGACCAGCGGCAGCACCTCGCGTTCGCGCGGTGTCAGGTCGAGATAGCGCCGCCTCAGCTTTGCGAACTCTGCGCGCTCGGCTCGTCTTTTCTCGTCTTGGGCAATGGCCGTGTGAATGGCGGCCATCAAGTCCGCGTCGGTAAACGGTTTGGTCAAAAAGTCCACCGCGCCATCCTTTATGGCGCGCACCGACGAACGGATATCTCCGTGACCGGTTATGAATACGATCGGTGGATGTTCCCCTGTCGCTATTTCACTTTGAAGATCCAGACCGTTGATGTCCGGCAACTCGATATCCAACAGCAGGCAGGCTGGCGTGTCTGGTTTCTCTGAATTGACATAGTCTCCGGCCGAACCGAAGGCGATCGACTGGATACCGTGTGAGGCCAAAAGCTCGCACAGAGCCTCGCGGATCCGATTGTCGTCATCGACGATGAAAACTGTGTATTCGTCGTTCGTCATGCCGCCGCTTCCACTTCAATCGGCAACGTAAACGTGAAGATTGCGCCACTCGGTTCATTGTTTTGCACCCACAGTCGCCCCCCGTGCGACTCAATGATCGAACGACAAATTGCCAGGCCCATCCCCATTCCATTCACTTTCGTCGTAAAGAAGGCTTCGAAAATTCGTTCAGGAAACGCGACACCCGTGCCACGGTCACTGACCTCGGTCGCAACAAAATCACCAACGCGATGGACCCTGACGCTAACAACGCGGTCGCGAACAGCGGCGTCCATCGCGTCCATACCGTTACGAATGAGGTTCACCAGAACCTGCTGGATCTGCACCTGGTCGACGACAACATTCGGGAGGGCTCGCTCGATATCGAGCTCGACCCGGACGCGACGGCGCATGGCCTCCTCTGTGATGAGATGAACTGCTTCGGCAATCACGTTCACAAGATCGGTATTGCTCTGCGGCTCGACGCGCTGTCTGAACAGGGCGCGGATGCGGCTGACGACCTCCGCCGCAGAGTTGGCGTCACGGATGATGCGTTCGGCTGTGATCTTTGCCCGATCGAGATTGGGTGGTTCGGCCAGCAGCCAACGGTGACAGGCGTTGGAGTTGGCCACGATCGCTGCCAATGGTTGGTTCACCTCATGGGCGATTGATGCGGAAAGCTCAGCCAGGCTCGCCGACTGGCTGGCTCTGGAAAGCCTCTCTTGCGCAAGACGCAATTCGTCCTGCGCCTGAACCTCGCCATCGATATCAAGGCAAATCACGTTCCACTGGATGATGGCGCCCTCCAGATTGCGCATGGCAGCCGCTCTGGTCTCGACCCACCGATACTCGCCGTCAAACCGCCGCAGACGGTGTTTGCGCGCATAAGGTTCACCAGTGGCCAGGGAATGCGCATACTTCTCCTTGACCCCTGCAACATCGTCGGGATGCACCCCTGCATCAAGCGTTGCGTCCAGCCGAGACTTCCCAGTTCCGTCCAGATCTTCAAGATTATACCCGAGAAATTCCCGCAACTGCTGGCTGCGATAGACCGGCTCGCCGTTTGGCGCGGCGCAGTCGATCATCGCCGGCAATGTCTCGACCAGTTGCCAAAGCGATCGCTCGCGTTCGCGCAGCGCTTCCTCGACGCGCAATTGATCGTCGATATCATGTGACAGCCCGTACCATTGCACGATCTGTCCAATGTCGTCGCGCAGGGGTTCTGCATTGCTTTCAACCCAGCGATAGACGTCATCCGAGCGGCGCAGCCGAAACCTTTTCGAGAAGTTTTCGCCGGTGGCGATAGATCGGTTCAGTGCGTCCTCAAGACCGGATGCATCGTCCGGGTGGACGGCTCCTCTGAAGATGGCCGCCAGCCGGCGCGGGTCCGGCTGATCGGAACTCGCTGCATCCAGACCCAGAAAGCACATCAGCCGCTTATTGAAAAATGTTGGCTCGCCCTGACGGTTCAGGCGCCAAAGCAGGCTGGGAACGATATCGACGAGCTGTAGGAGTTCTCTTTCGCGGTCGCGCAACGCGTTCTGTGCACGCATCTCATCATCGATGTCGATCGAGATCGCATACCAATTTGCGATCCCCCCCTCCGGGTCGATCAGCGGCGCCGCACGCCCGTCGACCCAACGGTAGACTCCGTCCGAGCGGCGCAAGCGGTACTTCATTCCGTAAGATCCGCCTGTCGCAACGGAATGGCGGACCGCTTCCAGGAGGCGCGCGGAGTCGTCCGGATGCACGAGCATTTCCATCGCCGTCGCCAGCCGGCTGCCAGCCGGTGTTTCCAACTGTGCGAGATCTTTCCACCCATAGAAATCAAGCAGGCGCTTGTTGAAAAAGGTCGGTTCGCCGTTGGGCCCCAGTCGGCGGATGTGAACCGGGACCATGTCGACAAGCTGCGAGAGTTCGAGCTCTCGGCCACGCAACGCCTCAACGGTCTTCTTGTAAACATCGATGTCGAGCGCGATGCCGAACCAGCCCACGATGCGGCCTCGGGCATCGCGGGCGGCCCGGGCGGCAGTCCTGGCCCAGACATAACTTCCAGATACGCGGCGGAATCGAAACTCGACGTTGAAGTCATCCCCCGTTTCGAGGCAACGATTCCATGCCGCTGCGGTCCGCTCGTAATCGTCCGGATGCAGCAATTGCTTCCAGGCCGTGTGACCTTCGTCAACGGAAACGTTCAGTTGTTCCGCAGTGACGCCGAGCGAGTTCTGCGCAAATGGATGCAGGTAAATCCAGCGTCCGCGCGCATCGAACGCCCAGCCGTTGCCGAATATGCTCTCTACAGCTCTCGCAGACCGCAATGGTTCTGGCTCACCAGCGGTATCGGATGCCGTAACCATACGAGGCTCGCGATCCGTCACCAACTCGTCGATGTCGACGCTGACGCTGTACCCGGGCTCGGCACGGGTTTCCGTCCACCTATACTTGCCGTCGGGCTGTCGCTGTCTGTGCCTCGTGACCTGGGGAACACCCGTCCAGAACGCACGCGCGGCCGCATGAGCCGCTGCAGTTCGATCGTCGGGGTGAATTGCGCTCAATGAGCTTGGCAATTCCTGTACGGCCGCCTCCGCCGTATCGGCAAAACGAGCGGCCGCGTCAGACGTTTCGATGTCGATTATGGCGCCGTACCAGCCAAGGATACGATCATCACCATCGCGCAAGGGCTGGGCAGACGTGCGGCTCCAACCGTAAGCGCCGCTTTTGCGCAGAGTTCGATGCTCGATATTGAAGTGCTCGCCCGATTCAAGACACCAGTGCCAGAGCGCCATTGACCGTCCGTAATCGTCCGGATGGATCATTCTCCTCCAGCCGAGAGGACCACCATCCGACTGTGAGCTGAACTCCTCAAGCGTCAGGGCCAGCCGCGACAGCACCGCAGGGCTGACGCAAACGATCTCACCGGCCGGGTTCGCAGCCCAAGCGTTGCCGACCACACTTTCGATGATCCGCACCGCCTGCATTGCTTCCAGCCCGATTTCGTCAGGTGTGTCGAACGCCTTCGTCATTGCCTTCTCCTGCAGGACGAGGAAGCCACTATCGGCGCTCTGCATAGCAGTCGTTCTCGATATCCGGACTGCGCGAACTAGCCGCCCATCCTATTCTCGCCGCGTCTCTCCTGCATCCTATGGAAATCTATGACAACTGGCAGTGTATTCTAAGCTGTACCTCCGCATAGGCGAAGAGTAACTCTCGGCCTCGTCTGGCAGCGCGACCTGGGCGGCACGACGGTTCCCTAATGCACTGCAGCCAGGCCGATGGATGGTTGCTTCGGCACAAACGGGACTATCGTCTCGTCGCGAGACCGGCAGATGAGCCAGCCTTCGTCAAGATAGCCTTGTCACCACCCGCAAGGCATGGTTCCGAACGATCGCCCGGCGCACCTGCCGATCGCCGCGACGTCTCGAAGCGCTCGGTCGAGGTTCTGCGTGAAACCGCAGGGCAGAGCGCTGACAATCCCCGCAGGCATCATGGACTTCCATAGGCTGCGGCATGGCTGTGATTGCGATAGGATCAAGGGAAACGGGTGAATGGTTCGTCCCATCCGAATGCGTTTATACTGCCTTGGTAGGGCCTACTGCGCCCAGGCTTTCTCTGTCCGATCGGAGCAGCCGATGGAATCAGCTTCTAGAGTTGGCGACAGCCATTCAGAGACAGTCAGCCAGCCTATTCAGGGGCGCGAGCGAACGTCGCCAGGGCCCGCGGCGAGCGCGTTACCGCGCGCACCGACCGACCGACCGTCCCTCGGGCCTGCTTCACAGTGGCGGCAGTTTCGATCAAGCCGCCCGCAGCTGTTGCATCTGGTCGCGTTCTTCGCAGCCTACGTGCTGGGCTGCGGATTCGCGAATGTGCTCGCTATCGTCCCGGGCATCACCGTCTCGATCTGGCCTCCCGGCGGCGTATTTATGGCGACACTCATCCTCACCTCTCCCTACAGTTGGCCATGGTGGATCGTCAGCGGTTGCCTTGCCGAGATGTTTGCCCAGCTTGTCTGGTTTCACAGCCCACTTCCCGCAGGATTTTTGATCTTCGTCGGCAACGCGCTCTGCGCTTCCGTGGGTGCGATGCTCGTAAGCAGCGCCACAGGTCGCCCCGTCCGACTGGAAACCCTCCAGCAGGTCCTGGCTTTCGTCATATTGGGGGCGGGAGTAGCACCACTCGCAAGCGCGACCGTCGGGAGCGCAACCCTTGCCTGGTTCGGCGTGAAATCCCAGACATTCGCGTCCGTGTGGCCACTGTTCTGGATTGGAGATGCGACAGGCATCTTGCTGGTAGCACCATTGGTGCTGGTCCTCGTCCGCTCGTGGCGCGGAGAGTCAAATCTATCTGTCGAACGCTGGACGGAGGCTGCCGTTCTCTGCCTCATCTTCCTGGGCGTTGCCGCCCTTTCCTTGAGTGCTCGCTTCTTCCCCACTCCATATATCATTTTGCCGTTTCTGCTTTGGGCCTCCGCACGTTTCGAATTCCGAGGTGCCGCTGTCGCCTTGACGCTCCTCACGCTGATTACGATGGCGCTCACGATATCCGGAGACAGCCAGTTTATCGGTGATGCCGGATCGCAAAGGCAACAGCAGGTCATGCTGCAGCTCTTCCTCGTCATTTCCGCATTCTCGGCGCTTGTCGTCGCAGCCATTTCCAGGCAGCACCAACTGGCACTCGCCACCGCTCGTCAAAGCGAACTCCGGCTGCAACGCTTGATCGACGCCGTTCCGGCTCTCATTTGGAGCGCCACGCCTGACGGAACGCCGAGCTACCTCAACAAGTGGGCCACCGACACGACCGGGCTGGCGCTGACGGATCTGGTTGCGGCCAACGGAAGACGATCCTTGACGGACATTCACCCGGATGACCGCACTGCCACCGATGAGGCGCTGAAACGCGCCTTCGAGGCGGGCACGACCTTTGCGGGCAGATATCGTCAGCGGCGCGCAAATGGTCCCCATCGATGGGTCGAGAGCCGGGCTGCGCCCTTGCGTGACGAGGCCGGAACGATCTTGCAATGGTATGGCGTTTCCGTCGACATCGAAGACGCAGTAATCGCGCAGGCAGCACTGCGCGAACGGGAGCAGGAGCTGCTGCACCTTGTGAACATGGTGCCAAGTCACGTTTGGCGCTTGACCCCCGATGGCGAGCCGACCTTCTTCAACAAACGCATGGTGGACTTTCTCGGCTTGGACATTTGTGACACGGACAAACCGGGAAAAACCCGACTGGCAGCCATGGTCGAAGCCTCCGTGCATCCCGCCGAGGCAGGTGCATTCGTCGACCTGCTTCGACATTGCCTCGAAACCGGTGAAGACTTTGCTATGCGGTATCGCCTGCGCCGGGCCGATGGCGTCTTTCGCTGGATGTCGAGCCGGGCAGAGCCAATGCGGGATCAATCAGGGCGGATCGTTCAGTGGTACGGCATTTGCCATGACATCGATGATCTGACCCACGCCGAGGACGCATTGCGCCGTAGTCAGAGGCAGCTTCAACTGATGATCGACGCAGTGCCGGTCCGCATCTGGAGCGCGACGCCATCGACCGGCTCAGTCTACTTCAACAAACAGTTCCGAGACCGTTTCCGCTCGGTTGTCGCAAGCTTCGAAGCGCACGGGGAGCAGAGTATCGAAAGTCTGCTTCAGAAGCTGATCCATCCGGACGACGCTTCGGCCGTCGGGGACACGCTGCAAAGATGTTTCGAGACCGGCAGTAGCGCGACGTTGCGCTTTCGTTGGCTTGAAATTGAAAGCGGATATCGCTGGGTGGAATGCCGGGTCGAACCTCGTCGCAATCAGGAAGGAGAGATCGAGGAGTGGTATGGCGTTTCGCTTGATATCGACGATCAGATGCGGGCTCAAAACGCATTGCACGATCGCGAGCGCGAGCTGTCCCTGCTCGTCGACATGGTGCCGGCCTTCATCGCCCGCCAGACCGCCAGCGGTGAACTGAGCTTTCTGAACAAGCGGTTGGTGGACTTCCTCGGATTCGATGCCATCGACGTGAACAAGCCGGGCATGCCCCGCGCGGGCGCGATGATGCGTTCTGTCGTCCATCCAGACGATATTGCCTCCGTGCGTGAGAACGCCACGCACGGCTTCTCCACCGGTGAACCATTCTCCAACAGATATCGCATGCTGCGCGCCGACGGCGCATACCGCTGGGTGGATGGACGCTGCGAGCCATTGCGCGATCAAAGCGGGACGATCGTGCAGTGGTATGCCGTTGCCATCGATGTCGACGACGAAGTGCGCGTCCAACAACGGCTATTCGATCGGGAACGCGAACTCTCGCAGCTGGTCGATATGGTGCCCAGCCCACTCTGGCGGTTAAACACGGATGGGGAACCGGTCTTCTTCAGCAAGAGCCTGATTGAATTCCTGGGCCACGACGTGAAGGACTATCAGGGGACCGGCAGCGTTCTCGCCGCTGCCATAACGGCCGCGCTTCACCCGGATGACGCAGCGAAGATGGATGCCACGCTTAGAGAGGCTTTCGTCACTGGCGAGAGCTTCTCCTTAAACTACCGGCTACGCCGCGCCGATGGCGTCTATCGCTGGATGTCGGGCCGCGGCGCCCCCTTGCGGGACGCCACCGGTCAGATCCTGCAATGGTTCGGCATTTGTCACGACATCGACGATCAGCTCCGTGTAGAACTGGTCTTGCGCGAGCGTGAGCGCTCGCTTCGACAGCTCATTGAAACCTTGCCTGCGATGGTCGAATGCACCGACCCGAACGGTGATCCTGTCTACCGCAGCGAACAGCTTCGCGAGTATCTGGGGTACAAGTTGGAAGCGCCGGACGCCTCGGGAGAAGCAAGGCCGTCGGGCGCGCTTGGTGCTGCCGTCCATCCCGACGATATACCTCAGGTCCATGAGAGCTGCGGCCATGCCTTGTCGACCGGCACGCCCTATGCGCAGAAGCATCGACTTCGTCGGTCGGACGGAGAGTATCGCTGGGTGGAAACCCGAGCAGCGCCCATGAGGGACGCAGAGGGGCTGATCGTCCAGTGGAACGTCATTTGCATCGACATTGACAGCGAAGTTCGGGCCCAGGAAGATTTGCGGGCTGCGCGCGACGGTCTCGCGCGTGCGTCTCAAGCCGCTAGCCTTGCCGAACTTTCCGCCTCGATCGCCCATGAGGTGAACCAGCCGTTGGCAGCGATCGTGACAAATTCGCATGCGTGCCAACGCTGGCTATCTGCTGATCCGCCAAACCTTGAGCGAGCGCAAAGGACGGTGGAACGCATTACTCGCGATGCAAACGCCGCCGCAGACGTCGTGAGCCGCATCCGTGCATTGTTCACAAGGTCGGTTGAACCTGGGATGAGCACAACGGTGGACAGAGTCATTGCTGAAGTGCGCAGCCTTATGGCCGAGGAAGCCATGCGGCGCCGCGTCCGCATACAGGTCGATGTCGAAGGTGACCTGTCTCCGGTCGCCATGGATCGCGTCCAGCTTCAACAGATACTGGTCAACCTAATCCGAAACGGCATAGAGGCGATGGCATCCACTGCGGATCTGCGGATGGTCAGCCTGCATGCGACGCGTATCGATGACATGATCCGCATCGCTGTCAGCGATTGGGGCGCTGGGGTCCAAAACCCCGACAGGATTTTCGAACCGTTCTTCACCACGAAGAACGACGGCATGGGCATGGGGTTGGCGATCTGCCGTTCGATCGTCGAGTCTCACGGCGGACGTCTGTGGGCAGAAAAAAACGAACCCCATGGATCGACGTTTGTTTTCACATTGCCGATCGAAACCAACCCAACGACATGACGATTGCCTCACAGGGCTGCGTGCAAAAAAATCACGCTGTTAGTCTTCATCTCCGACTGCCGTTAGCGTCGGATGCCGTTCAGCCAGCGGTAAGGAGTGTCCAACACAGGGCGGGTAGCAGCCAAGGCGATCGTCGTGTCCTGATCTGAGACAGCGCTGCGTGCGAGGAGCGTCCCCCGCTCTCGTTGCCAATGATGTGGTTCGCAAGACTACCGGCCATCTGTTCTAGTGTGAACGCAGGTCAACTTTCATCGCGTGCACTCCAAAGGCAGTCCGTCTCCTTTCGACCCCCGCCGATGACAGGCCTTCGCTCCGGCCGGAAAGGCTGGTGGAGTCACTTCCCAAGAGCATACGTTCCCCCGAGGCGAGTTAACAGCTCGACGAATTGCTTTCCAGCAAAGACGAGTAGTCGGGTTCTCAATGACTTTGTTCAGCGCCCGACCGATCCAGAACCCGTCCAAGCCCACCTCCTGGATCACCACCAACGGATAAACCGCTCGCGCGCGTGACAATGCTTTTTGACGCAGTTCGGAAAACAAGGCGAACAGGCCACCAAGATCGCCGCCAGCGACGGCGTGACGAGACATCTTCGGGCTTCCCGGCGAAAGCGATGTCACCAGCCATGTCGATTTGCTCAGACCAATGAAACGAAGATTGCGCCAAGATCGACCCGGATAGCGGCAGGTACTTCGGCTTTATCGGCTGTCGTAAGCATGATGAGCCTCCAGAGAGATTTTCTAGCGAACCCACTCTGCCACGGTGCAGGCCGCTGTTCACTTTCCCGGTAGGGACGCCCGTTGCCGAGCGCCCCCCGGACAGATCCGAGCGAGCGGGATTCCCGCACTCGGCTCCTACCTCGGGTGAGTGACGGCGAAGCGGACGCTTGGCCAGGGATGAAGAGTACGCGGTTTGGGAAGCCAGTCGCCCGAGATCAGAGCGATCCTTGTCCATGTGGTTCGGTCTTTCTGGCTGCGGCGCTGGAGCGCCCGCCGCCAGAGGTTCACCACATGGTGGTGGAATGCCGAGATTGCGCGACTGTTGGTGGGGACTGCAAAGTAGGCAAAATGCCCGGTCACTACCTGCCTCAGCCATCTCCCTTGTTCAGGGATCGACTGGTGCCATCGACGTCGTAGCTCCTCCTTGATCTCCTGGAGCTTCGCCCGCATCCGATCCCCGCGGGTCTTCCGTTGAAGCTGGAAGAGGCCGCGACGGGATCGTCCGCAGATGAGTGTGAACCCCAGGAAGGTAAAGGTCTCCGGTTTTCCGAGCCCGCGCCGCTTGCGATTGACCGCCGCAAAGCGACCAAACTCAATCAGGCGGGTCTTGTCCGGATGGAGCGTCAGCATGAACTCCTCAAGCCTCGCACGCATCGCATCGAGGAAACGACGGGCGTCCTCCTCTCGCTCGAAGCCGACCACCACATCGTCCGCATAGCGCACGATGATCATGTCGCCGGTGTTCTCGCGCTGTCGCCAGCGCTTGGCCCACAGGTCGAGAACGTAGTGCAGGTAGATATTGCCAAGGAGCGGCGAAATCACCGACCCTTGACCCGTTCCCCTGTCATCAACGGTCACGATCCCGTCTTCGAGGATACCCGCCTTCAACCACTTCTGGATGAGGCGGATGATGCGCTTGTCGCCGATCCGATGTTCCAGGAAGCGGACCAGCCATGTCTGGCTGACAGCCCCAAAGAAGTTTTGGATGTCGGCGTCGATGATCCAGTTTACCTGCCGCTTGTCGATCGCTGTACACAGCGCATCCAACGCATCGTGCGGGCCTCTCCCTGGCCGAAACCCGTAGGAGAAGCCGCAGAAGTCACCTTCGTAGATGGCGTTGAGCACGATGACGGTCGCCCCTTGGACAATCTTGTCTTCCAGAGCCGCGATCGCTAGCGGCCGCCGCTTCCCGTCCGCCTTCGGTATGTATGTCCGGCGCGACGGTTGCGGGCGGTACGCTCCCCGATGAACTCGTTTGTGCAAATCTACGAGCCGAGGCTCGAGGTCTGCCTCGTAGTCCTGCCACATCATGCCATCCACCCCGGGGGCGGCCTTGCGCCTGAGCGCGAAGAACGCCGTGCGAAGTGCATCGACAGTGAGGTGGTGGAAGAGCGCGGTGAACCGATCCTTCTTCCTCAGCCTTGCGGCTTTCCGTACGCGATCCAGCGACTGGGTCATGCGAGCCCGGCCCTGTGTCCGGTGCATGCGTTGTTGTTCCGCGTTCCCCTTGGTCCCCGGCCTTGGCTCCACCAACTCCGCCACCGGTTGCCCGGCTTTGTTCGTCAGCTTCACAGCTACTATGCCAGAGTCAGACTTCTCCGTGTCGTGCATCAGCGGCTACGGCTCCTCGCCTTCCCGCTGCGGACCATGTCCTCCAAAGAGGCCATGGCCGACCCGGAGATCTCCCGGTTCCCGCGCCGGATTGGTGAGGCACTCGCATAGCGCACCTCCCATATTGCCTTCCGCTATGAGGACAGCGTCGGCATCCGAGATAAGATCCTTTTCGCGGCTCAATGGCTGGCCTGCATGCTCCCCTACCGACGCTTCGCCGACATCCTCGCGGATGCCTGCGCACGGCTCGGGGCCGACGTGGTTCGCTACACCTTCATCGTAATGGACTTTCACCATCTACTCCTTGCCGGTCTCCCGGCGCACCCTCATGGGATCTATAGGCGATGTTGCCGGTCAGACCATGGGTCTCGAACATCTCCGAGAAATAGCGGGAAAAGGCGATGATCTTCTCGGGGCGTAGATCCTCGATGTCGATCTCGCTTCGGAGCGCCAGCGGGCTCGTCTTTTCGACCGCCAGCAGATAGCGCTAATGCGCGATCGAGGCGGAAGTTCGGCAGGGCCTTTTACGACTACCGCGGCGAAGCGCCCGTCCCGAGCCGCTGAATGGGGAGGAGTGCCGAAGAACCGCGTCAAGATAGCAGCCCCTGCCGTTGTCCGAGGTTCGAGGTCATCTGGTCGCCATGCTTGCAACCAGATCGCTGAACCTCTCGCCCTGTATCCCGACATGCGCCCTAAGCAGGCGCCGCGCCTCCTCTCCGTCCCCGGCAAAGATGGCGTCGACAATGGCACAATGTTCCGTGAAGGAGGTCGCCAGACGATTGCGCACCCGCAGTTGAAGCCGTCGATAGGGGCGCAGGCGGCGGTGCAATTGCGTGCACTGCTCCTCGAGGAAGTCGCTCCGGCTGGCGGCGTAGATCGCCTTATGGAATGCCTCGTTGTCGTAATAATAGGCATCGCTGTCACCGGCCTCGGCCGAAAGCTCGCAACGCCTGTGCGCTGCCGCGATCACTTCGCGGGTCTTATCGTCTAGCCTACGCGCGGCAAGCGATCCGGCGAGCCCCTCCAGTTCCGCCATCACCTCGAACATCTCATAGACGCGGTGCGGCCCCGGATCGATGACGACGGCCCCTCTGCGAGGTCGAATTTCGATCAGGCCGATGGCGTCGAGCTGCATAAGCGCTTCGCGCACCGGCGTCCGCGAGACTCCGAACCGATTGGCAAGCACCATTTCGTCCAAGCGCTCGCCAGGGGAGAACTCATTGGAAAGAATTGCGTTTTCAATCTCGTCCCGAAGCCACCGGCCGACATTTTCGGACATCTGTTCCGCTTCCTCATACATGAACATCGATCTTGTATACACGATACTTGACTTCGTGTACGTAATGCGACAGATTACATACTACAGACGAAACCGCGCGATGGGAAGCAGCCGCACTGGCGGCGCAACCAAGTCGGCGATTTAAGAAGGGGAGAATGGGCGTGCCTGAGACCTCTTTTTTCACGGACATGCTGCAGAGCATCACCGATCGCGGACGCAAGCTGCTGTTTTCGGGATCACGCGCCTCCGAGGTCGCAGCAAAGGCCGATCTCGAAACTCTCTGCGAGATGCTGCTATCGAGCCGGGGCGAAGCTTCCGGCATGGCTCTTGCCGCCGAAATACTCGCCCGCTGGGACGCACTCGACGCCGACGGGGTACAGCGGTTCTTTCACATGCTTTCCGACAAGTTCGGACCCGACACGGCAAAACTCGACCAGGCGATTGAAAATTACCGCACCGACAAGAGTTCAACCGCGATTATTGCACTCCACCAGGCGGCCGAACCGCGGCGGCAGGAACTGCTGCGCCGGTTGAACCACGCGCCGAGCGGTACGGCCAAGCTTGTCCGGATGCGTGAGCAGCTGCTTGCCTCCAAAGAGCAAGCCACCGGCTTCCAGGCGCTGGACGCCGATTTCGCCCACCTCTTCGGCTCTTGGTTCAACCGCGGCTTCCTGACGCTTCGGCCGATCGATTGGTCGACGCCGGCTCACATCCTGGAAAAGATCATCAAATACGAAGCCGTGCACGAGATTTCCGGCTGGGAAGAATTGCGCCGCCGGTTGGCCCCCGCCGATCGCCGCTGCTTCGCCTTCTTCCATCCAAGGCTCACGGACGAACCGCTTGTCTTCGTCGAAGTGGCGCTCACGCGATGGATGCCGAGTGCTATTGGCGACGTTCTCGACGAGGGCCGCGAGCAAATCAACGCCGACGAGGCGACCACCGCCGTCTTCTATTCGATCTCCAATTGCCAGGACGGTTTGCGCGGGATTTCCTTCGGCAATTTCCTGATCAAGCAAGTGGTGGAAGACCTGCGCAAGGACCTGCCATCGCTGAAGAATTTCGTCACGCTCTCGCCCGTTCCAGGCTTTGCCCGATGGCTCAAGTCCCGCGACGCCGCAAGTGAGCTGTCGGCTTCGGATTGCAGGGCTCTGACGCTGCTCGATGACCCGAAATGGACTGATGACGAGAACATGGCGGTCGAGGTGGAGCGCGTGCTGCTGCCGCTTGCGGCGCGCTATTTCCTTATGGAACGGACACCGGAGGGTCGCCCGATCGACCCGGTGGCGCGGTTTCATCTCGGCAACGGCGCCCGACTGGAGAGGCTGAACTTTCTCGGCGACCGCTCGGCCAAGGCGATGCAGCAGGCGCATGGCCTTATGGTCAACTATCTCTATCAGCTCGAGGACATCGTCGCCAACCACGAGGCCCTGGCGCAGCGCGGCGAAGTGGTTGCCTCACCGGCGGTCAAGGGCTTGCTCAATCAGAACGGCGAAGGCCGCCGCGGCACTGTCGCCAGCAAGGCTGTCAGCCGTTCGCGCAAATGGTGAATTCAAGGATCGGAGGAGGCGAACGTGAGCAACCATCTTTTCGACGCCATAAGGGCCGCTGCATCGGGTGACGCGCCATTCATTCGGGTGAACGGCGGCCGTACCTGGACGTATAAGGATGCGCTCGATCTGTCAGGCCGCATCGCAAGCGCGATGGATACGCTCGGCATCCGCCCAGGCGACCGGGTTGCCGTGCAGATCGACAAGAGTTCCGAGGCCTTGATCCTCTATCTCGCGTGCCTTCGCTCAGGCGCGGTTTATCTGCCGCTCAATACCGCCTATACGCTCGCCGAGCTCGACTATTTCATCAGCGACGCCGAACCGCGGCTGGTTGTCGTGTCCTCGAGTGCCCGAGAAGGCGTCTCAACGATCGCCGAGCCTCACGGTGCGATTGTCGAAACCCTTGACGCCGATGGTACCGGCTCGCTTCTCGATCTCGCGAGAGACGAACAAGCCGACTTCGTCGATGCCTCGCGCACGGCCGACGATCTGGCAGCGATCCTCTATACGTCGGGAACGACCGGACGTTCCAAGGGGGCGATGCTCACCCACGGCAACCTGCTCTCGAACGCCCTGACCTTGCGCGACTACTGGCGCGTCACGGCTGACGATCGGTTGATCCATGCCTTGCCGATCTTCCACACCCATGGCCTGTTCGTCGCCACCAACGTCACATTGCTTGCCGGCGCCTCGATGTTCCTGCTACCGAAATTTGACCCGGACGAGGTCGTGTCGTTGATGGTGCAGGCGACTCTTCTGATGGGCGTCCCGACCTTTTACGTGCGCCTGCTGCAGAGCCCGCGCCTCGACCGGCAGGCCGTCGCGAACATGCGCCTTTTCATCTCCGGTTCGGCGCCGCTGCTCGCCGAAACGCATGTGGAATTCAGGAAGCGCACCGGTCTTGCGATCCTGGAACGCTACGGCATGACCGAAACTAACATGAACACGTCGAACCCCTATGATGGAGATCGGATTGCCGGAACGGTCGGCTTTCCGCTGCCCGGCGTGACGGTGCGCGTCACCGATCCGGCGACCGGCAGAGAGGTTGCGCCGGGAGAAACCGGCATGATCGAAATCAAGGGACCGAACGTCTTCAAGGGCTATTGGCGCATGCCGGAGAAGACGGCCGCGGAATTCACCACCGACGGTTTCTTCATCAGCGGCGACCTCGGTAAGATCGACGGGCAAGGCTATGTCCACATTGTCGGCCGCAGCAAGGACCTGGTGATTTCGGGCGGATACAACATCTATCCCAAGGAGGTCGAAGGCGAGATTGACCAGCTCGAGGGGGTCGCCGAGAGCGCGGTCATCGGCGTTCCGCATCCCGATTTCGGCGAGGGCGTCACCGCCATCGTTGTTTGCAAGCCCGACGCGACGCTCGATGAAAAGGAGATCTTGGGCGCGCTCCAGGACCGGCTCGCCCGCTACAAGCAACCCAAGCGCATCATCTTCACCGAGGATCTGCCGCGCAACGCCATGGGCAAGGTCCAGAAGAACGTCCTGCGGCAGAAATACGCCGACCTTTACACATAACGACGTGACCCGTCCCTGCGCCCTCTGGGAGGAAGGCGCAGGTTACAATCCAAATCTTGAAGAACACTAGCTGCCGGCGCTGGAAGCGTCGGAGGGAGGTGAATCATGGGTATCGAAATCCTATCCATACTGCTGCTTATCGCCATGTTCGTCATCGCGACGGTCCAACCGATCAACATGGGTGCGCTGGCATTCGGCTGCACCTTCCTGCTCGGCTCGCTGATCATCGGCATGAAGGCCAATGACATTTTTGCCGGCTTCCCAAGCGACCTGTTCCTGACGCTTGTCGCCGTCACCTACCTCTTCGCCATCGCGCAGATTAACGGCACCATCGACTGGCTCGTTGAATGCGCCGTGCGGCTGGTGCTCGGACATGTCGCCTGGATCCCCTGGGTGATGTTCGTTGTGGCCGCCATCATCACCGGGTTTGGCGCACTCGGCCCGGCGGCCGTGGCGATTCTCGCCCCTGTGGCGCTCAGCTTTGCCGTGCAATACCGCATCCATCCGGTGATGATGGGACTGATGGTCATCCACGGCGCACAGGCCGGCGGCTTCTCGCCGATCAGCGTCTATGGCGGCATCACCAACCAGATTGTCGTCAAGGCCGGCCTTCCCTTCGCGCCGACATCGCTGTTCCTCTCCAGCTTCTTCTTCAACCTGGCGATCGCCGTGCTGGTGTTCTTCGTCTTCGGCGGCGCGCGCGTCATGAAGCAGAAACAAGGTGTCTCCGGTCCTCTGCCCGAATTGCATCCCGAGGGTGTATCGGCGTCGATCCGGGGCCATGGCGGCACGCCTGCCAAGCCGATCAGGGAGCACGCCTACGGTACGGCGGCGGACACTCTACAGACATTGCGCCTGAGCCCGGAAAAGGTCTTCACTTTGATCGGTTTGACGGCGCTCGGCATTGGCGCGCTCGTCTTCAAGTTCAATGTCGGTCTGGTCGCGATCACCGTAGCCGTCGCCCTCGCCCTCATCTCGCCGAAGACGCAGAAAGCGGCGATCGACAAGGTCAGCTGGTCGACCGTACTTCTGATCGCCGGCATCATCACCTATGTCGGCGTCATGGAGAAGGCCGGCACGGTCAATTATGTGGCCAACGGCATATCGAGCCTTGGCATGCCGCTGCTGGTGGCGCTGCTGCTTTGCTTCACCGGCGCCATCGTTTCGGCCTTTGCCTCATCGACGGCGCTGCTCGGCGCCATCATCCCGCTCGCCGTTCCGTTCCTGTTGCAAGGGCATATCAGCGCCATCGGCGTCGTGGCGGCAATCGCCATATCGACGACGATCGTCGACACCAGCCCGTTCTCCACCAATGGCGCGCTCGTCGTCGCCAACGCGCCGGACGATGAGCGCGAGCGCGTGCTGCGGCAACTGCTGGTCTACAGTGCACTGATCGCGATCATCGGGCCGATCGTTGCCTGGTCGGTGTTCGTCGTGCCGGGCCTCGTCTGAGGGCACGACCGCCGTCCCCGGAAGCACAAGCCATCCGGGGGTGAAATTAGCCGGCTGTCTAAGACCGCTCTGCGAACTGGTCACTCAGGTCGCGGTCTAGATGGCGGCCGACGGCGATGCCGCTGGACGATCGCGCGACGCGGCTTTCCCTGGTATTTGGCTCCCAGGGAACCTTGTGGTGCCTCACGAAATCGCACAGGATGCGATGCAAGTCCCTTGCCGCCGCAGGCAAAACCAGCGAGGGTATCGCGATGCCCCAAGCCCTGCGAGCGTCAGCGAGAGCGCACTGCCGGTCAGCAGAAAACCCTCGAGATCGAAAGGCCGCAAGCCTTCATCTGCCGCATGCGGCACGAAGGAGGCCACCAGCACGACGCCGAGGAGGCCAATAGGCAGGTTGATGAAGAAGTTCCATTCCCAGCCGGCATGAGTCGTAATCCAGGCGCCGATCAGCAGGAACAATCCTGCCCTCCAGCCGTTTTGCGTTCCCAACCAATAGGTGGACGATGGCTACTACCACTCAGCAATCGATAGAAGATCAAATCGCCGAATTGCGTTCCCAGATCGAGGAATTGAGGGAAGCTTTCCGTGCGCGGGTCAGTTCAGCGGCCGATGACGCATCCGAACGTGCCAGGAATGCAGTCCAAACGGTCCGTGAACAGGGACAAGGCGCTATAGAGGCCGCGCGAAACAATCCCGGCACGGCAACGGCAATCGTGAGTACCGCCGGCCTTCTCGGATTCTGCCTCGGGCTATACCTGGGGCTTTCCGCCGCAAGTGACCTTCGTGTGCGATAATCGGTCGCGAATGAGGCGAATCGCGCTCTGAGCCTGCAGCCGCGCCAAGCGCCAGTTTTCGTTGCTGGCCGGCGCTTAAGTTGGCTTCCGCCTTGGAACGAGTCCTCGCTCTCAGGTTAGCAGACACCTCTCGACCTTGACTGCGTGAGGAACCTATCGGCTTGGCAACGGTTGGTTTGGATGAAAGGAGGTTGACGTGAACCAGATTATCTATCTCGTCGGCCTTGTCGTTATCGTGGTCGCAATCCTAGCCTTTTTCGGGATTGGTTAAGATCGGTAGCAATAGTTCAAGGTATTCTGCTCGGCGTAGCTACGGCAACGATCCCCGAACCCGTGGGGGTGGATGGAACTCGGCTGCAGGCTGAGAGAGCAGCGGACGTTGACGTCCTCTCTAGCTTGCACAACAATGGGGACTGCGCTTCTGCAGTCCGCTCAGTCGACCTTCGGTTCGTTGGTTCTAAGTCAGGAGTGCTCGAGCTTTCCGCAAAATCTGCCGACCTCGGCTTCACTATTATCCAGTCCGTCCAGCTGCCGGACGGCGAAACAGCTATCGATTTGTCGATACAGTCGGATGCCCTGCCCTCCTCAATTGATCGCCTGACCGTGAACGCGCTGAAAATCGAAACGCGTTTCAACTTGCGCTACGACCTGGGGCACAGTCGCAACAAAGTGCTAATCTCTTTCGTGGTTGCTGATTTCGTACACATCGGATGGTCCCTCCATCTCTTGCACGCCTTTGAAGGAAGGATGCCGAAGCTTTCCATCTTGCGTCCACGCGCGATACTCGACTTCGGCTATCAAGAGCGGACGGGCGAAAACCGCCCCCTTGCGCTTCAATCCTACCGGCGGCCTCTCAGCCGGGATTGCGTTGAGCAATTCGCGCAGCGCGACGGATTCCTGATTGCTCCACCCAGTGCCGCACCCTCCGACGTAGACGAGATCATCACCCTTCCTCGCGGCCAGGATCAGCCGGCCAATTGCGCCTGGAATGGTCGAGGGCTCATAGCCAACGATCACGAACCAGTTGCGACGGGCGCATTTGATTTTGAGCCATTCCGGCCGGCGTCCGGCGTGATAGGGTTTGTCTCGACACTTCGCGATGATGCCTTCTAGGCCTAGCTCGCACGCGGCACGGAAGAACTTGGCGCCGTCGGCGTCCACCTCCTCAGAGAAACGAATCGCGCCAGTCCTGCCAGCGACGATCGGCTCTAGCCGGCGTCGGCGCTCCGCCAGAGGCAATGACCGCAAGTCGTAGCCGTCGAGGTAGAGAAGGTCGAAGGCGTAGAAAATGATCTCGCTCGGCTCATGCAGGCTTGGCTTCTTTCCGACCGCGCGCTGTAGCAGGCCGAAATCTGAACGCCCTTGGTCGTCGAGAACGACCGCCTCCCCATCGATGATCATGGAGGCATGGCCGAGCTCGCGCGCCTCGCCGACGATTCCCCCGAACTTCTTCGTCCAGTCGTACCCGCCGCGCGTGATTGCCCTCACCTCGCCTGGCTCGACATGGACGGCCAGTCGGTACCCGTCCCACTTCACCTCAAAGGCCCACTCCGGTCCTTTCGGCGGCTTGTCGACGAGCGTTGCGACGCACGGCTCGACTCGACGCGGCATTGGATCTGCCGGCGGCGCAGGAGGTTGGGCTTTCTTCGCTGTTTTAGCCATGCCGCATTAACGCACAAAGCCGTGAAAAGGTCTGCTCTATCGCCGTGCCCGTCGCCACCCAGCGACCCGCGCCTCTGCCTCACTGCAGAACCAGCGCTCGCCGTAGCGCGAGTTGATCACTGTCTCCGAGTAATACGTCGATGTGGCAGATCCGCTCCCCGGTTTCGATGCTGACGTTCCCCTTGATGTTGCAGCTTGGATCGACAGCGGAGAGGAGCCTTGAGGGTTCTGAGACCCACTCCTCGATCGAAGTCACCCCAGCGATGCCCGTGACCCCGATGAGGACCATCAGGGCCGGCGCTTCGCTCAGCAGCGATCTTTGCCGACGTTGCGGAACTCTGCGGTGCTGATGGCGCATGTCTCCCCCTATGCCATCGCGGTTGCATAGGGATTGAACGTCAAAGTCGAAAGATTGTCAAAGGAATACCTAAAATAGAATCTCGTTAGATTCCATTCTTCATCCGCGCGAGGCACCAATCTACTCCACCATCTCAGCGGCCTCACGCGCCGTATTGCAATAGCCCTGGTTCAGCGTCCGCGCCATCAATCACCCATTCTGGCTATCTTGTCGGATTGATGAGCCGATATTATTTTTTCTTCACACTCGATTTTCGAACTACGGGGCTCCGGCGGAGGGAACCTCGCGCCGCCCCCCCCTGAGAAAGGAGGTCGCGCATGCATTCCCTGCGCAGATCGATGGCGCTTCTCCCTCACGAAATGAACGAGATCGATCAGATCTTCCAAGATATCCTGCGCGAGCGTGGCCTGTCGCGCGATTGCGAGACAGCAGAAGTGATCGCGAGACGACTGATCGCTTGTTATCAAAAAGGCATCCGCGAGAGCAGCGCCCTGAAATACGAGATCGGCTTTGACAGAAGGTCCGTGGCGGATGCGAATGCTGATGTTCTTTATTACGGCAACCCCGAGGTTTCGATGCAAGAGGTCGCGGGAGGACTGGCCGACCAGATTAGCCCGGACGAGGTCGATATGCTTCAGCGGACGTTCGATCGAGTGTGCACCTGGTGCAGTATCCCGCGCTATGGAAAACGCGCCGATCGATTAGCCCGGCACATTATCGATCAGTATCGCAAGGGTTTGAGCGACGAGGATGCGCTTGTTGATAGCGCCATGTGGCTGGAGCGGAATTCCGATTCTACTCATCATCGACCGGACGCATAGGGCTAGCACGCGCGCTAAAGCGCCGTCGAAAATGACGGGGTCATTTTCAAGCGGCACCTCTCCTCAGATCTCCGTCAGTCGGCGGGATGAAGACCACCGAGACAAGGCGCGAACCGCAGCGAGGACAGCGAAGTCGCGACGCCAGCATGGCGAGCGGAAAGTCCCGGCCGCGCGTGGGCATGATCACAATCGACCTGTTTGCCTTCCTAACAACGGAGCCGAACGGCGTCGTGAAGCCCATTCACCCAAAGGCTTTGCCGTTCTTGCGCCTGACTTCGCGTCGCGATACGGGGGAACGCCCGCTGAACCGGGACCTGCCCATGAGGTCGTGAGTATGACCAGCTGGGACTAGTGGCTGGCCGACACGCGCGCGGCTTTCAATTGGCTGACAAAACAACCTCATAGCAACGGCAAAGTCGAATACGGCTTTACTATGTGTATTGATTAGAGCGTTTCCCTGACTGATTGAATCATTTGGGCTTTGCAAATCAGATGGGTTCTGATTCAAACTTTCTGCCGATGGGCAGATAATGTCGAAAGCCCTTTCCGTTGATCTTCGCGCACGTGTTCTTGCCGCCGTCTCAGCCGGAGCGTCGCACCGGGAGGCTGCCGAGCGCTTTGGCGTCAGTGCGGCCAGCGTGAGCCGGTGGCGAAACCTGCAAGTCCGTCAGGGCCATGTTCGACCGGGTCCGCTGGGTGGAGACCGTCATTCGTACAAAACCGAAGCCAACGCCGACGCGATCATGTCGTGGCTTGAGGAACACCGGGACGGCAC
>NZ_JBYTEC010000024.1:0-54897 GCF_058792075.1 Ensifer sp. EB106-03-01-XG145
GGGCTGTCGAGCATCGCCTGGCCGACGACCGAGCCCTTGCCCATCACGAGGTTCAACACACCCTTCGGCAGGCCGGCACGGTGGAGGATGTCGACGATCGCCCATGAACTGCCGGGCACCAGCTCGGCCGGCTTGAAGACGACGGTGTTGCCGTAACAGAGCGCCGGCGCGATCTTCCAGGCGGGAATGGCGATCGGGAAGTTCCAGGGCGTGATGATGCCGACGACACCGACCGGCTCGCGGGTGATCTCGACGCCGATGTTGGGCCGGGCCGACGGCAGGACTTCGCCCGCCAAACGCAGGCATTCACCGGCGAAGAAGTCGAAGATCTGGCCGGCACGCACGGTCTCGCCGATGCCTTCGGCGAGCGTCTTGCCTTCCTCGCGCGACAACAACTTTCCGAGCTCGTCCTTGCGGGCGAGGATCTCGTCGGCGGTCTTCCGGAGGATCGCGTGGCGCTCGAGAATGCCGGAGCGCGACCAGGCGGGAAACGCCGCCTTGGCAGCGGCGATCGCGGCGCGGGCATCATCGGCAGACGCACGGGCATATTCGCCCACCACGTCATTGGTGTTCGAGGGGTTGATGTTGGCGACCCCGTCGCCACCGATCCATTCGCCGGCAATCAGGTTCTGGTGCAATGTCATGGTCGGTTCCATTCAGATCAACTGACGCGCCGCAAGATTGCGCATCAAGTGCGATGCACCAAAAGTCCAGGGACTGCACTCGGTCGACAATCGCACCGTGTTGACCAGTGATCCCAGCTGGGCATTTGAGATTGTCACGACATCACCGAGCTTGTGGGTAAAGCCCTGGCCCGGGACGTCACGATCTTCGACGGGAGCAAACAGCGTGCCCATGAACAACATGAAGCCATCGGGGTATTGGTGATGGGCGCCGATGGTCTGACGTACCAGATCGAGTGGATCGCGACTGATCTCTTTCATCGAGCTCCTGCCCATCAGCACATAGCCATCCTCGCCTTCTATCCGCAGATCGAGGTCGGCATTGCGCACGTCGTCGATCGAATAGCTCTCATCAAACAGCCGAATGAACGGCCCGAGCGCGCAGGAGGCATTATTGTCCTTGGCTTTACTAAGCAAAAGCGCCGAACGCCCTTCAACGTCGCGCAAGTTCACATCGTTGCCGAGCGTCGCTCCCTTTACCCGGCCCTTGCTATCCACGGCGAGTACGACCTCCGGTTCCGGGTTGTTCCACCTCGATATCGGGTGCAGCCCTACCTCATCACCATACCCAACTGCCGACATGACCTGCCCTTTGGTGAAGACTTCGGCGTCAGGACCGATTCCGACTTCGAGGTACTGTGACCAGACGCCCTCTTCGATCAAGGCCTCCTTGACCTTGGCCGCTTCCGGCGAACCAGCCTTGAGGTTGCGCAGACTGTCCCCGACAAGCACCGTCACGCGTTCGCGGATTTTGGAGGCGAGGTCGGGGTTTCCTGCGGCCCGCTCCTCGATCACCCGTTCGAGCATCGAGCGGGCGAATGTCACGCCGCAGGCTTTGATTGCCTGAAGATCACATGGCGCGAGTAGCCGGGGCGCCTCGGAGACCCTCGGAGCTGCCCCGAGAACCTCGGCCAGCTCGCAGATCGCCCTTCCCTCTCGTGCCCGGACGAACCCGACAGGATCATCCATCTCCAAGAGATCACGCATCGTTGGCGCTTCTTTTGTCGTGATGTCGAACACCACGCCGGCCCTGACTGTCACCAGGACCGGCCCCTTCTCCTCCGACAACCACACACGACCGACGAAGGTGCCGCTCCTATCGAGTTCCATATGTCTCTTCCCATTCCAAACTCATTGAACCAGTCAGCTCCTGGCCGTCTTCAAGTATCTTCAGGCCTGGCCGGCCCACGAGGTTATGTGCGTCTACTGGGTGGGAAACCGGCTCAAAACAAAAGAAGTCCGCCTTGGCGTCCGGCGAATAGAGCAGCGCATAAGCAAGATTGTCGGAGGCCGAGATCCTGACGGAGACCGCTCCCTCTCCTTGCGTGATGACCGCCTCTCCAGCCCACCCGCCGAAGGCGTTGTTGATCCACTGGTCAGGTAACGCCCGCCCTTGGTCGAAATTCCAATCTGGAACTTCGCAAAGCTTTCGCCGACCTGTCGGCAAGTGTTCCCTGTCCTCCAGCCATACCTCCGTGGCGCGAAATTGCAGCCGCGTGCCCGCATTTCGCGGAAACCACGGATGGAAACCGACACCGAAGGGCAATGGTTGTCCCGACAGGTTTTGAACCGTGAGCTTTGCTTCCAGCTTTTCGGTCCCAAGGGTGAAGACCTGTCTTGCCAGATAGCGAAATGGACCGATCTCCCCATCGCATTCGAGTTCGGCGGTATCGCCGTTGCGAGCAAGCAATCGCCAGCACCGCTGGAAGCCGTCCCCGTGAATAGGGAATGGCTCGCCGACAAGGTTAGCTGGAATGCGATGAAACACACCGTCATGTTCGAAACCGCCGCGTGAGATGCGGTTCGAGAATGGAACAAGCACATTACACCCCAGTTCAAAGGGGCCATCTTCCATTCGGCCATTCCACGGCCTGAACACAGGAAGCCACTCGCCTGACGGATGCCGTACATCAAGATGTGCGATACCACCGCCAAGTGTCGGTATTAGCTGCAAGTGCGCCTTGCTGTTCTCGACATTGATCCGCTCGACAATCATCTACCAACCGCCGTCGATGGCGAAGTTCTGTCCAGTGATCATGTCCGAAGCGGATGAGACAAGGAAATAGACGAGTTCCGCTACGTCCTCAGGCTTAACACGTGTTTTCAGGCATTGCCGCTCGAGGACCCAATCGTTGTATTCCTGAAGCCGGTCGGCAAATACCCGGTTCTCTGCTTCAGAAACCACCGCTCCCGGCGAAATCGCATTGACGTTGATCCCGAATGGCCCGAGTTCGCGAGCCAAGGATTTCGTCAGACCGATCATTGCGCCCTTCGATGCCACATAGGGCACATAGCCGTCCCATTGGCCATTGAGCGTAATGGAAGCAAAATTGAGTATCTTGCCGCGTCCTTTGCGTTTCATCAGGTCGGCGCAGGCTCGAACCGCTGCAAATGCAGCCGACGAATTGACGCGGATCTGGTCCTCATACTCCGCCAGACTGAATTCCTGGAACGGCTTATTGATTATGAGCGCAGCGTTGTTGATCAGGATATCGATACCGCCTGAGGCTTCGGATTCCTGCCGGATGACATGCTCGGATCGCTCAAGGTCGTTCAGATCGCATCCGAGAAAACGCGCATTTTCACCGCGACTTTCCGTCAGACCTGACGCCTTGAGGTCAGGACGGTCGAGCACGATGACCGTTGCGCCTTCCGCGGCGAGTTTACTGGCCTGGGCTCGACCGAGCGTGCCTAGTCCACCCGTGACAAGCGCCACTCTTCCCTGAAGTGGTTTCATGTGCGTTCCCCTCAAAGCACGGACTGGACTTCGTCGATCGACGTTTCGCTGACGCGCTTGTCGAGCACGATTTGCCCCCGCGCCATGGCGACCACCCGATCACAGGATTCGAAGACGTGGTGCATGTTATGGCTGATGAAGATGCCGGTGACGTTCTGTTCCTTCAACGAGCGAACGAAACCAATGACTTTGTTCGTTTCCTTGACCGAAAGATGGTTCGTCGGTTCGTCAAGGATCATCACCTTCGACTTGAAATGCATGGCACGGGCGATCGCCACACCCTGTCGTTGGCCGCCTGAGAGTTCGCCAACCAAAGCGTCAGGCGAGCGCAGATGAAGATCGACATCTGCGATGGCCTGCACGCTCTCCTCGCGCATCTTGCGGATATCCAGAACGCCGAGGCCGAAGACGGAGTATTTGAGCGGCTCGCGACCAATAAACAGGTTTCGCGCGATAGACATGGTCGGGACCATAGAGTTGTACTGATAGATAGTCTCGATCCCGAGCCGCATGGAGTCGCGCGGGCTCGATATCGCAGCCTCTTTTCCTTCGACAAAGATACTGCCTTCGTCCTGCTTCTGGACACCGGAAAGGATGTTGATGAGTGTCGACTTGCCCGCGCCGTTGTCGCCAATCAGACCGACGGCCTCGTTGCGTGCGAAGTCGACCGAGACGCCTTTCAGAGCATGGACGCCTGAATACCATTTGTGCAGGTTCCTGACGGATACAATAGAACCGCTCATGGCTTAGACCTCCACCTTGATCGATTTTGCCCGCTTGCGAAGCCAGGAATTGGCGACGACAGCAAAGATCGTCAGCGACCCGATTGCAAACTTAAACCAATTGGCGTCGACCTGACTGAGAATGAGACCGTTGTCGATTACGCGGATGAGGATGACTCCAATGATACCGCCGAAGACCGCCCCAACACCACCGTTCAGGGCGGTGCCACCAATGACGGCTGCGGCAACCGCTTGCAGTTCCATGCCCTCGCCAATCGAGGGCAGCGGCGAACCCAGGCGAAGCACCTGAATGAGCCCGGCAAAGCCGCTCAACACCGAGCAGAGAATGAAGCAGGCGATTTTGACGCGCGCAGTCGGGATGCCGAGGGCGTCGGCGGCCGGCAGAAAACCGCCGGTCGCTCTGATCCAGTTGCCGAAGTTCGTACGGCTCAGGAGCAGCGATACGAAAACAGCAATGACCAGAAACCAGAGGAACGACATGCGCAGCAGTTGGCCGGGCCCAACAAAACTGGTGAAGAGCCATGTGGGGAGATCAGCCGGCAAGAGTGGCGGAAAGCCGCCCGAGATCACGACCGTGAGAGATCTGGCGACAAACATCATGCCAAGCGTGGTAATAAAGCTTGGGATCGCAAAACGAATGGTCAGATAGCCATTCAGAAATCCAATCGCCACACAGACGAGAAGGCCCGCGATCAATGCTAATGGGAACGAGATCCCCGTAGCCATCAAAACGGCCATCGTCATCGGCATCAGCGCGAAAACGGCGCCCACAGAAAGATCAAATTCTCCGCAGATCATCAAAACAGTGACGCCGATCGCAACCAGCGCCATCTCCGGGAGGATCCCAAAGAAGCCTCGCAGGTTATCAAAGCTCAAGAAGACGCCTCCAGACCGGATCTGGAAGAGAACTACGAGCAGCAAGAGTAGAAGGAGCGCCGCCAGTTCCGGCTTCTCCATGTAGATTTTCAGCATTCTTTTCATCGCATGCACTCCCGTGCGGCAGGGCGGCTCGTTTCGCGGGCCTGCCGGCCAAATTCACTGCTTTGCGCGCCGTTCTCCGACGCGCAAAGCACATGCTTCATCGACAGGTTGTTTTCTCCGCAAACCATGAGATTTTTGGAGATGCCGTCTACCGCAGGCCCTGTGCTGAGAGGTCCATGATGTTGTCGGCATCAGCCGGACGGACGATCCCCTGCCCGGTATCAATGTCAGCCGGGGCGAGGCCAACATTCTTGGCGAGATAGACCTGCATCACAGGCATGAAACCCTGCATGTATGGCTGCTGATCAACCTGCACCTGCACGTAGCCCGTCTGCATTTGCTGGACGACTTCGGGCACCAGATCGAAGCCGCCCAGAAGTACCTGGCCAGGCGCGACGCCACGGTCCTTCAGCACCCTGGCTACCGCGGCATGCCAGAAGCCTGTATCGAAATAGGCGGTGGTGTCGGGGTGGGCATTCAGATAGGCGCCGACACGATCTGACGTGACAGCAAGGTCCGTTCCGCTATCGATCCGTTCCCAAGAGATTTCTCGACCGGGGTTGGCAGCCTTAAATTCCGCGAGGAATTCCATCACGCCCTGTCCGCGTGCCTCGGACCAGTTCTGGCCTGGCGCGGAAATTCCGACCAACACTTTGATCGGTCCCTCCTTCGGAAAATTCTCCGACATAGCCTTTCCAAGCGAGTACCCGGCGCGCCGGAAACCCTGGCCGACGAAAGCAGCGCGCGCATTTCCTTTCGCTCCCTCGCTGTCGTCCACGTTGACGCCGATGACCTCAACGCCGTCCTTGGCGGCCCGAGCGATGACGTCGTCAAACGCCTTGTCATCCACGATCGAGGTCAAGAGTGCGTCGGGCTTACTCGCCAACGCAGCTTCCATATTGGAGAGCTGTTGCTCAACAGAGCCCTCGGTCTGCGTGAACACCATCTGGCAACTTGCGCCGATCTTCTCACAGGCGTCGTCGAACCCCTTTTTGACTGCCTGCCAGAATGTATTCGACGCCGACGAGTGATGCGTGAAGACGATCTTCAACGGTTCCGCCGATGCGCCGAGCGCGGTCGAACCGAAAAGCGCCAACCCCAATGCACTCCCAATCAATATTGTTCGCATGCTTGCTCCTCCTTAAGCTGCAAAAAAAGAACTCGGACTTAGTCCCCGCTCGAAATGCGACGGGACACGGTAAATGCCTTTTCGAGGTCGGGATTAAGCTCCATGCCGAGACCGGCACCTGGCGGCACTGTGATCATCCCGTTTCGAACTTCCGGAAGCGCCGTAACGAGATCGCGATACCAAGTCTTGTAGAATGCGCGAACGCTCTCCTGGACCAACGCGTTGGGTGCGTTGAGCGACAGGTGCGTCGATGCGCAAAGAACGACCGGCCCGGTGCAGTCATGCGGTGCCACGGGGAGATGCCACGCTTCCGCCATCGCCGCGATCTTACGGGCCTCCGACAAACCGCCACACCAGCTGATATCCAGCATGACCACGCCAGCGGCGTCGGTCTCCAGGAGGTCGCGGAAAGCCCATCGCGAACCCAACGTTTCCGACGCCGAGATCGGCGCAGGCGAGACGGCTGCATAGCGCTTGAGGCTGGAGAGGCTGTCCATCTTGATGGGATCCTCGTGCCAGAACGTTTGATACGGCGCGAGCGCTTTGGCTATCTGCATTGCCGGCAATAGCTGCCACATCGAATGGAACTCGACCATAATATCCATGCGATCGCCAACGGCGTCGCGGATCTTTTGAAATGGCACCAACGCCGATTTCAAATCGGGCATCGAAATATACTGACCGCGCGACTTTTCCGCTGCGATGTCGAACGGCCAAATCTTCATTGCCGTAATCCCCTCTTCCAAGAGGGAAAGTGCCAGTTCGTCGGCACGGTGAAGGAAGCCGTTGAGGTCGTCGTAGTTGCGGGTGCCGGCAGACGACAGATCGTAGTTTGCGGTCGTCTGACCGGTTGCCTTTTTGATGTACTCTGTACCCGCACAGGTGTTGTACGTGCGGATCTCATTGCGGCTGAAGCCACCGAGCAACTGTGCGATCGGCTGGCCTGTCGCCTTTCCGAAGATATCCCAGAGCGCAATGTCGAACGCCGAATTGCCACGCACCTCTGCACCGGACGACCGAAACCCGAGATAACCAACCAAGTCATTTGCGAGAAGATCGATCTGCAGCGGGTTTCGCCCGATAACACGTGGGGCGACGTACTCGTGGATGTAAGTCTCGACGGTTTCTGCGCCGAAGAAGGTTTCTCCAAGCCCGGTCAAACCCTCATCGGTATGGACCAGCAGCCAAAGCAGGTTCGGCCGTTCCGCAACGCGGACCGTCTCAAGTCTCGAAATTTTCATCAGGTTGTCCTCTATGCAATTCCGGCCGCGAGCAGCGCTTTTGCGCTCTCGTCGAAATGGCGCGCCATAAGCTGGCTGGCGGCTTGCGGGTCGCCAGCAAGGATTGCCTCGGCCAACTCGATATGTATCCGGTTCATGGCATGCCGCTCGGCGTCGGACGCGCGGCTGCGCCACCCGATCGGCCAGGTCTGCCGGGAGACCCCCTGGAACGCGCCGACGATTATCGAAAAGATCGGGTTCTTGGAGGCGCGAGCGATCTCCAGGTGAAAGGCAAGGTCGCTTTCCATGACCTTGTCCGCATCAGCGAAATTGGTCTCCATCGCTTTCGCATGGCTGAGGATGATGCGGGCTTCCGCGTCGGTTCGGCGAAGTGCAGCCAGGGTCGATGTTCGCATCTCTATCGTTCGGCGAACGTCATAGACCTGGTTGATGTTGATCTGCGCCGTGTGCACGCCGTGCTCGATCATCAAAGACATTGCGCCATGATCGAGTTGGGCCACCGTGGCACGCTTTCCGACGTTGAGATCAATCAGCCGCATCGTGGCAAGCGACCTGAATGCTTCACGCACCACCGACCGGGACACGCTCAGTTCCTTCGACAGCGTGGCCTCGCTCGGCAGTCGATCGCCCGGACCAAGTTCGTTCGCCCGGATGTGCTGAGTAATGGCGCCGATAGCGGTGCTGACGAGATTACCTCCTGCAAGCTGCTCTTCGTCGACCGGCGCTACACTCATTTTCGTCTCCCAGTTTGATAAAACCTGTCGGACAGGTTGAATTGAACCGAGTCATAGTTTATGGACAAGCTGTGTGTCAAGAACCAATTTGAGAACAGCACGGAGGGTCTATGGAAATCGAAGTTGACGTGGCTTTCGCGGCGGAAAATATCGTTGGTGAGAGTGCAGTCTGGGATGATCGAGCGCACAAGCTTTGTTGGGTCGACATCGTGGGAAAAGCGATCCACCGGCTCTGCCCGATCACCGGCAACCATGAAAAGTGGAGTTTCCCCGACCTGATCACCTCAATCGGCCTTCGCAACGACGGCGGCGCGATCGTCGGATTGCGGAAATCAATCGCGTTATGGGAATTTGGAGGTGAGCTTCATGTCGTGGCCGAGGTCGAACGAGAGCTTCCGGGAAATCGACTGAATGAAGGCATCGTCGGACCAGACGGGGCTTTCTGGATTGGCACGATGCAGGACAATATCGCTGCCGATGACACGCCGCAGGCGACAACTGCAAAAGCAGGGAGACTCTATCGGTATTCGCACGGGGCATTGCATTCGGTTTCGGAGGATCGGTTCGGAATTACAAACACGCTAATATGGACCGACAATGGTCGGCTCATCACGGCAGACACGGAAGACAATGTGATCTACAGCTATGCCCTCGATGCCAATTCCTGGGCGCTTCACGACAGGCGATCGATCCTTTCGGGTTTCGATCGGGGTCTTCCGGACGGCTCTTGTATGGATGCTGAAGGCTTCATCTGGAACTGCCGCGTCGCCGGCGGCGGTTGTGTGGTTCGGTTTGCCCAGGACGGTAAAATTGACCGCGTTGTCGATCTACCCTGTTCATGGCCCACCAGCTGCGCGTTTGGCGGACCAGGCTTCGATACGTTGTTCGTTACTTCCGCTCGCTTCACGATGAGCGACGAGCACCTTGGCCTCAATCCGCAAGAGGGCGCGGTTTTCGCGGTGCGCACGGGTATTTGCGGGTTACCGGCCAACCGTTTCAGTCAATGACAGTCTAAATTGCCCCAAAAGCATATACGCGGGCTTCAAGATAGATCCTCAACGCAGCCAAGGGCGTGTGGCTAAAGCGGGAGAAACCAGTGCTACAGGATACGCTGATCGCTGTTAGGCCGAACTCGCTGCATGACACAGTCCAGTATCGTCGTGAACGATGAAACGTGCGAGCCTCGACGTTCCCGACGATACATTATGCACGCCGATGTGGACGGCTGCTCGCACATTCAGGCCGATGTGATTCAGGCGGCCCCGAAGATCGAATGCACAGGATCGACTGGCTGGGCTGCCGGAACACGACGACAAGCCCGAAATCCTGGAGGTCGATCGCCTCACCGTTGGCAGCACGAAGCTGCCGAAAGGTCGTCATCGGTGCAAACCTCTCCTTTGATCCGCGGGGGCAGATCGACCTGCCCGGGATCCCCAGCCCATGGCCGTACTTTTCCGTTGGACCGATTTCCTAGATCCATGAATTCAGGTATTTCCTCCTGTCCTCCCTGAAGGCGCGGGGACAATCCCTCGGGAGTTGGCTGGTATCCAAGCCGGTCAGTTCTCGCCAAGCGTGTTCGAACTTCGAGCTTGCAGACTGCCAGGGGGGCATGGCCTTTGTCGCAGTTACCCGCGCCAAAACAGGGCCACCTGCCCTTTCAACTGTTACGATTACGCTCCGGTGCCTGTCGTTTTCTGCGATCCCGTCCGCAACCGATCTCCCGCGCGCCACCGCCTGGCTGTCGCTAGCATGAAACGCTCCGGTGTGGTCGCGATTGACCGTCCCAAGAAGATGAATGTGAAAGAGGTATCGGCGCATCTTCGTACTCGAACACCGTCATGGCTCTCTACTTCTTAGCAGTTTCTAAAGTTCTTTGCGCGTGACAGTTGCGTGACGCGCGCCTCGCCGCCTGGTTGCTTTGTCGGGGCGCGACCATTCGTTCATCTGTCGTGTTGAAATACGAGGCCGCTCGTGCCGCCTGATGCGGCGCCCTCAGGGGCGTGACTTGCGTGCCTAAGTTCCAGCGAGATCCCCGAGACTCTGCTCGACGATGTCGAACATCTCGTTGATCTCCCCCCTTGTGATGATCATCGGCGGGCAGAAAGCGATCGCGTCTCCGATGTTGCGGGAAATCAGCCCGTTCTTCTGCAATAGGGCCGCCGCCCGGGCGCCCATAGTCCCCGTCGGTGCGCCGTCGGCAGCTTCGAGTTCCAAGGCCCCGATCAGGCCGACACCGCGCGCCTCGACCGCAAGTGGATGCCGTTCCAGCGCGTTGAGGCGCTCGAGAAAATGCGGGGCCAGCCGGCGCACGTTTCCAACCAGGTCGCGCTCCTCGATGATCGCCAGGTTTTCCAGCGAAACGGCGGCGGCGACCGGATGGCCACTTGCCGTATAGCCGTGACCGAGTACGCCGATCCCTTCCGCCTCGGAGGCGATTGGCTCGTAGACGCGCTCGTTGATCATAAGCGCCGAGATCGGCTGATAAGACGAGGAGAGCTGCTTGGACACCGTCATGATATCGGGGCGGATGCCGAAGGTTTCCGAACCGAACATGTTGCCGGTGCGGCCGAACCCGCAGATTACCTCGTCGGCGATGAGCAGAATGTCGTACCGGTCGAGGACTTCCTGGATGGCGGCCCAATAGCCTTCCGGCGGCACGATGACGCCGCCTGCGCCCATCACCGGCTCGCCGATGAAGGCGGCGATCGTCTCCGGTCCCTCCTCGAGGATCATGGCCTCCAGTTCCTCGGCACAGCAGCGCGAAAAGGCGAGTTCGTCCTGGCCGGGTTCCGCCCCGGTTCGATAATGGGGGCAGGTCGTGTGGAGGATGTTCGGCAGCGGCAGATCGAACGAACGATGATTATTGGGCAGGCCGGTCAGACTGGCGCTTAGCGCCGTCACGCCATGATAGCCCTTGATCCGCGAGATGATCTTCTTTTTGTCGGGCTTGCCGAGCGCGTTCGAACGATACCAAACGAGCTTGATCGCCGTGTCGTTCGCCTCCGAACCGGAATTGGCGAAGTAGACCTTCGACATCGGCACCGGCGCCAGGGACACCAGCTTTTCCGCCAGATCGGCAACCGGGCCGTGCGATTTTTGCGAGAAGGTGTGATAGTAGGGCAACTGGCTCAACTGCTTGCGCGCGGCCTCGACGAGGCGCTTTTCGCCGAAGCCGACGGCGACGCTCCAAAGCCCCGCCATGCCCTCGATGTAGCGCTTGCCGCTGTTGTCGAAGACGTGGATTCCCTCCCCGCGCTCGATCACCATCGGTCCATCGCGCTCCAGACATCGGGGATTGGTATAGGAATGGAGATGATACGCCATGTCCCGCGCTTCGGTGGAATTTGGCTGTGCGGTCATCGGCGTCTCCCTGCTGCAATCTCAAAGCGTGATATCATAGGTAATCCAATCGGTGCGTGACGCGACCCGGTCATAGAGCGTTCCTGCACGATAATTGTTGTCGCGCGTGATCCAGCGGATGGAGGACCAGCCACGTTCGTGTCCGATGTCGGCGACGGCGCGGATCAGAGCGGCGGCAGCACCGCTCCCGCGTGCCTCGGGCGCAACGAAGAGATCGTCGAGAAAGCCGCCGCGTACCGCAAACAAGGGCCGGACATATTCGCGAAAATGCGTCAGGCCGATCGGGTTGCCGGCGCCATCGAGCGCGAGGCGGCATTCGAGCTGGCCATCCCGGATCCAGCTCCAGACCCGATCGCGCATTTCGTCGGTTTGCTGGACGCCATAGAAGGCGGCAAACCCCGCATGAAGCTTGTTCCACGCTGACCGATCGCTCTCGCCCGCAGTGACGATCGTGATGTCACTCATAGTTGCCCCCAACCCAGGGCGGGCGAACTACCCACCCACCAGCCATTTTCGTCCCTATTGCCAGGCAGCCGCCGAGCGCTTGCGATACATCTCCCGAAACTGATTGGTGGAGACCGGTAGCAATTCACCGGTGTCCCAGTCGAGGATGACGGCATAGCGGCGGACGGCATCCATTGCATCGATCTCGCCTGCCTTGAACCGTTTGGAAACATCTTCCGGATCGACCGCCAGCCAACCGTTCCGCTCCGCCCGGATCTCCCGGCGTAAGGCGACGGTTGCATCCTTGTCGATCTCGTAGGCGCAGATTTCCGGATCGATGGGCAGGATCACGACGCCATAGTCCTTGGCCGCCCGCTCGACCGAGACGTAGTCGTCGATCACATCGTCCAGCACCCGCTTCGGATCGCGCTCCAGCGGATCGCCGAAGCCACCGCCGCCGGCGGTTGGACGGGAAAAGACGTCGCCGGGCTCGATCGCCACATCCGAGAAAGTCGCGCCGAGCCATTCCTTTTGGCCGGTAGTCGCGCGTGTCAGCGTCAGACCGTGCGGGATCGACGGCAATCCACCCTCGATACCCCAGACGATCGCCCGTTCGCGGTCGCAGATATACGAGATCACCGTGTTCTCGGCATCGAGCATGCGCGAAGTCTTCAGCACCCCGGCACCGCCGCGCCATTTCCCTGGACCGGCGGAATCCTTGAGGACTTCGAATTCGGTCGTCAGGATCGGGTTTGCCCTCTCCTGTCCTTCCACCGGCTGAGCCATCAGTCCCGTGCCGAAACAGGCGGTCGTGACGTTGCAGCCGTCTTTGCCGTTGCGCCCACCCCAGCCGCCGGGCAGCCAGTCGTAGAACATGAAGATCGGCTTTTCCTTCGCGCGGGCATCGCGCCCGCCGGTCAGCAGATATTCGAGGTTGAAGGCGCAGGCGATGGCCCGCTCCGGAATGATCTTCGACCAGATCTCGTAGATCGCATTCATGATCTTCTCGAACGGCATCAGAAACCCTGTGACCGCCACCGGCCATTTCGCATCGACGATCGAGCCTTCCGGGGCAATGATCTCGAAGACGCGATAGAAGCCGCTGTTGAGCGGCAGGTCCGGGAAGAAGGTCTTCATGCCGGCGGCAACGGCCGAGAAGGTCGCGCCGAATGCCGAGTTGTAGATGGAGCCGATCGTCGGATGGCTGCCGGTGAAATCATAGACCACCCGGTCACCCTTGATCGTCAGTTTGACCTTGATTGGGATCAGCCCTTCCTTGCCGGCGGGGTCGCGATCGATGAAGTCCTGCGTTTCCCAAGTCCCGTCGGGTAAAGCGGCAATGCGCTGGCGCATGGCGCGCTCGACATAATCCTGCACCCCGCCGAGGCCCTGACGGACTGTGCCTTCACCATATTTGCCGACGAGCCGAAGGATTTCGCGTTCGCAGACCTGCGTCGCCTGTGTCTGGGCGTGGATATCGCCGATGATCGAGGCCGGGTCGCGCGTGTTCGAAGCGATGAGGTTGGCGACGTCCTTGCAGAAGCGGCCGCGATCGAAGAGCCGGATCGGCGTGATACGCATACCCTCCTTGAACATTTCCTTCGCAGCCACATCGAAGGAGCCCGGCACGCTGCCGCCAAGGTCCGACCAGTGGCCATTGGACTGGCTGAAGGCGATGATCCGGCCATCGACGAAGATCGGACGGATCAGCCGGACGTCGTTGAAATGCGTGCCACCCGCGTAAGGGTCGTTGATCGCATAGACATCGCCCGGATGCATGTCACCGTCGAAGGCCCGAATGACGTCCTTGCAGGTGAAATGCAGCGTGCCGACATGCACCGCAATATCCTGGTTTCCCTGCGCCGCCGAGTTGCCCTCGGCATCGTGCAGCGCGCTCGAAAAATCGCGGTTGTAGATGACGAAGGAATAGCAGGTCCGCAATATCTGCTCGGCCATCTGGTCGACGCTGGTGATGAAGGAGTTCTTCAGCACCTCGAAGGTTACGGGGTCAAGGCTCTGCTGTTCAGACATTCTTTTCACCTTCGATGCGAATGATGATGTTGAGGTACTGGTCGACTTCGGCGCGAGTTTCCGGCGGGATGACGACCGTGGAATCGAGCTGCTCGACGATGGCGGGCCCCGCGAGAACGAACCCGGCCGGCAGGCTCTCGCGCTCGTAGACCGGCGTGTCCAGGCCGCGTTCGCCATCGAACCAGACCGTTCGCCGCGTCTTCGGCTCGGGCACGATACCCGTTGGCTCATGGCGCGCCAGTGTTGCCTTGGGCACCACGCCGATCGCCTTCAGATTGATGCGGAAGAGGCTCACCGGCGTTTCGTCGCGGCGGAAGTTGTATTCACGCTCATGCTCGCGATGGAACGCCTCAACGAGCGATGCGATCTCCGTCATGCCCGAAGGCGCGGCGACGGCGAGCGAGCGCCATTGACCGAGATACATCATGTCGATGCTGCGCTGGAGTACGACGTCCTTCTTGGCGACACCCTCATGGGCAAGTCGATCGAGCGCCTCCTTTTCGAGGCGGAGGAAGGCCGCCTCGATCGCAGCGGGATCAGCATCCGCCGCTGCCTTCAAATAACTTTCCGAGAAGTCGTGCTGCATGTCGACGAGCAGGCAGCCGAGTGCCGACGTCACGCCCGGATTGGGCGGCACGATCACCGCGGGGATCGAAAGCTCGCGCGCAATCGCCGCGCCGTGAAGAGCGCCGGCGCCGCCGAAGGCGACGAGAGCAAAATCACGCGGATCATAGCCGCGGCTGATCGAGATCAGCCGGACGGCGTCGGACATGTTGGCATTGGCAACGCGGATAATCGCGTCGGCAGCCTCATGCAGTCCGAGACCGAAGGCTTCCGCCACGCCCTCTTTGACCGCTGTCTCGGCGAGGCTCGCGTCGAGCGTGATCTTGCCGCCGGCAAGACTGGTGCCGAGACGGCCGAGAACCACATTGGCATCGGTGTTGGTCGGTTGCCGGTTGCCCTTGCCGTAGCATGCCGGGCCCGGATTGGCACCGGCCGACTGTGGGCCGTTGCGCAGCGACCCCGCCTCATCCGTCCAGGCGAGTGATCCGCCGCCGGCACCGATCGTCAGCACCTCAATCGAGGAGAAACGGATCGGGTAGCCGAATTCGATGAACCAGTCTTTCGTCACCCGCGACTGGCCGTCATAGGCAAGCGAGACGTCTGTTGACGTGCCGCCCATGTCGAGGCCGATCGAATTTTTGAAGCCGCAGAGTTCGGCAATATATTTGCTGGCGATCGCACCGGCGGCGATGCCGGAGCCGGCGAGCCGGGCGGCAAAGTCCTCCACGCTCTTCGGCGTCATCACCCCGCCGCCGGTGTGGAGCAGTAAGAGGTCACGTTGGTAGCCGTCCGCTGCAAGGCGCTTGCCGAGCCTGGAGGTGTAGTCGACGACGACCGGGCTCAGCGCCGCATTGGCAACCGTGGTCGAGAAGCGCTCATGCTCGAAGATCTCTGGCAGTACTTCCGACGAGGTCGAGACCGGCACGCCGGGCATGACCTCCATCAGGATCTCCTTCATCCGTCGCTCGTTCTCGCCATTCATGAAGGCGTTCATGAAGCAGACCGCGACGGCCGCGACCTTGCGGCGCTTGAGGATACGGGCGACCTCGCGGGCTTCCTCTTCGTTCAGAGGTGTCACGATATCGCCCTGGGCATCGACGCGTTCCGAAACGACGAGCCGGTCGCGCCTGGGAACATAGGGTGGGACGACGTCCTTGTAGGTGTCCCAGAGGTCTTCCTTGTTGGCTCGCCGGATCTCGATGACGTCGCGGAAGCCTTTCGTCGAAACCATGGCCGTGCGCGGCAGGCGCCGCGTGATCAGAGCGTTGGTGGCAACAGTGGTGCCATGTGAAAACAGCGCCACTTTTTCGAGATCTATGCCGGCCCTTTCCACCCCCGACATGATGCCGTCGATCGGATCGACTGAAGACGAGGTTTTCTCGACGCGGATGAGGCCCGTGGTCTCGTCCATGATGCAGATGTCGGTGAAAGTACCGCCGACATCGACCGCTACGCGAAGGTTCTGCAAATTCCGTCTCCTGTCTCGAAAAGTTGAATTCGCGCAAGGCTTCGCCGTCGGCCGAAGCGGCCGTAGGCAAGCGTCACAGTGTTGGTGCTTGTGGAGGGATCAGCCGAGCGCGGCCGGGCGCTCCGTCAGGTATCGCTCCCGCGCCTCAGTCGGGCTGAGACCAAAATGCGCCTTGTAATGGCGGCTGAGCTGGGCGTGGTCACCGAAACCCAATGCATAGGCGATCTCCGAGACCAGCTTGCGGCAGGCGGGATCCCGAAGCATCTCGTCACAGCGCAACAGCCGCTGCAGCCGGATCCAGTGGCAGACGGACGTCCCCTGCTGTTTCATGAGCTGGTGCAGGTAGCGTACCGAGATACCGCAGGCATCGGCAATCGTCTGCGGCCCGAGATCACCTCTGGCGAGATTGGCGCGCACGAAGCTTTCGACACGATGCAGATGGCCGAGCTGTACCGACGTCGCATCCGACATCAGCATGCGTTCGTCCGATGTCAACGACATGGCCAGGACGTCGACGAGATGCTTGCCGGTCATGTCGCGGGCCGATGCGTCCATCTCCACGAGGCGCGGCGCGACAAGACGGATCATGTCGACGAACAGCGCGCCGGTGCCACGGGTCGAATCGAAGCTCAACGAGGCTATCCGCTCGGGCAGGCCTACACGGGTGCGCAATGCGACGATCGGCACCTTGAGTACCCAGAGCGTGTTCTTCGCGCTGTAGCTGAATTCATAGGGCAGATGGCTGCGCTCGACGAGGAAGGCACCCGGCTTGCAGGTCACTGCCTTGCCACTCTGCTCGAAGCTGATCTCGGCCTTCTCCGGCACAGTGATCAGGTAGCTCTCTTCACGCTCATGCAGGAGATGTCGTTTTTGTCGGCGATAGAGAAGCCCATCCGATTCCAGCCGCGACAGCGAGACATTCCCGAGATCCCAGACATTGAGCTCACCGGAAAACTCTTGCGCATTCTGAAAACGCAGGTCGAGCGGGAAATAAGTGCTCGACACGGCCTCGTCCCAATAGCGCTTGCGCTCGAACGCAGCAGTGCCTGCCGTGGAATAACTCACGTCCATGCGAAGCTCCCATCAAGTCCGACGGCCCGTCGCCCGGCTGTTCCCTTGGTGCCGCGCGCGGCCGATCTCGGCCATTCTCCGATCCCGCTCGCCTTCGTTTTGCGACATCTTCGTGTCTTGCGCGCGAGGCTTTCGCGAAGGATCGAGGGTCAGTTAACTACGGCTTTGGCGCCCCGGCTAGTCTGAGAGCGCGCTCGCTCTTGTCGTTGGGCGTAGTTCAAACCTCTCGATACCCCGCGCGCACCACGTTTTCGGCGGCCAGCGCCACGGAGAGCAGATGCGTATCGTGGTGCGGCAGAGCGGAAAGCAGAAGGCCGACGGGCATGCCGGCTTCTCCAGTGCCACAGGGCAGCGACACGCCGCACCAGTCGAGGAAGTTGCCAATCGACGTGTTGCGCAGCGTCCTGCCATTCATTTCCACGAACAGCGCATCATCCGCTTCGAGCTGCGCCGTCGCAGGCGCCACATGGGGGACCGTCGGATAGGCGATAATCTCGCTCGGGCCGATCGACGCCGAGACCTCGGCGATGAGCCGCTCGCGGGCGGCGAGAACCGCGATGTAGTCGGAAAGCTCGATCTTCTCCCCAAGCCGCGCCCGCGCAACAACACGCCTGTCCATCAACCCGGCGTCCGCGCCTTCGAGCCTGGAGCGATGCAGGGCGAACGCCTCGGCCGTCACCAGCGGGCCGTGAGCGGCCATGATCTCGAAGATGTGCGTGAAAGCTGGGAAGGCCTGGCGCCGGACCCGGGCGCCCGCCCGTTCGAGCCGCAACAGCGCCTCTTCGAAGGCCGAGACCACTCCGTCTTCTGCACCATCGAACACGACATCGCTCGGTACGACGATCGAAAACCCCTCGAGGTTCCCCCTGCGCACCTCTGATGCGGGAAGACCCCGCATCGCGGCGTCGGTCCAGACGGCATCCTGCACCGTACGGCAGAGCGGCCCAAGGGAATCGAGGCTTTTGGCCAGGGGGAAGACACCGTGCATCGAATAGCGGCCGCGCGTCGCCTTGTAACCGACGATACCGTTCAGCGCCGCCGGGATGCGGATCGAGCCACCCGTGTCGGTGCCGATCGAGACCGGCACCAGGCCGGCAGCAACCGCGACACCCGAGCCGGAGGACGAGCCGCCAGGTATGCGCTCGACGTCCCGCGAGCACGGATTGCGCGGCGTGCCGTGGTGTGGATTGAGGCCGAGGCCGGAAAAGGCGAACTCGCTCATGTTGACCCGCCCGACACTGACCATGCCGGCCTTGGCAAGTGCTGCGACGACGGCCGCGTCCTCGCTGGCGGCCGGGTGGCTCTTCAGAACCGTTGAACCGGCGGTGGTCGGCAGTCCCTTGATCGCGAAGAGATCCTTCCAGGCGACGGGGATGCCGTCGAGAAGGCCGAGCGAACGGCCGGATGATAGTCGTTCGTGCGATGCCTCGGCCTCGCGCATGGCTCGCTCTGGCGTGACGGACGTAAAGATCGCCTGATCCGCATGATCCAGGATCCGTGCGAGCGTCCACTCTGTAAGGGCGCGCGGGTCGAGCGCGCCGGATTGCAACAACACCGAGAGCTGCGCGATCGAGCGCCCGCCAAGATCCTGCGTCATCGAGACTTCCTTTAGCGTTCCACGAGTTGCATCCAGCGGCGGACCAGATAATTGTGCTCGTCCATGGTGGTGTTCCAGACGGCAATGCAGTTGGCGCGCTGCCAGTAGGAGCCGCCACTGCGCACCGAGCCCGCCTTGATGCGGATGGTGCCGTCAGGCCCCGGCAGATCTTCCGCTGCCGGTAGCCCGCCGTACCAATAATCCCACTCCGCCGCGGACATGAATGCGCGTGATCGTTCGGGGGTCGAAATGTAGTAACCCTGCCGGGCAACGACTGCGCCCGGCCAGCCGGAAATCCACCAGTTGAGATACTCGTAGGCGACGTCAAGCATGCGGCCGGAGAGATGGCGCGCCAGGCAAAGGCCCCCATGCCAGGCGCGATAGCCCTCCGCGGGCACCGCCTGTTCCACCGGCAAGCCCTGACCGTTGAGGATGTTGATGCCCGTCGACCACATACTCTGGATATCGGTCTCACCCTTGAGCATCAGGCGGGCCGCATCTTCCGCGGTGCGCCAGAAGGCACGGAAGTAGCCATCCTTCTTGCGCTCCTCCAGGAGCCCGATCAGGCGATCGATCTCGTCGACGCTCATGCTACCGATGTTATTGAAGCTCATGAGGCCTGCCGCCTGCGCGGCGAGCGCCGCATCGAAGATGCCGATCGCCGGTTCGTCAACCAGCGCGGCGCGACCGGCCCAGCGCTCGTCCAGCAACGCCGCCCAGCTGTTCATCGCGACAGAGTTCGGCGCGACATCAGACCGATAGGCAAAACTGTCGAAGTTGTGGGTCGTTGGCAGCATGGAGATCGACGTGGACGGGGTATCGCCGAGTTCGAGATTGGGCTGAACGAAGAGCTTCTTGACAGGTGCATCCCCCTGCCCCAGCCGGGCATTGGGGCCGATATGCCCGGTCTTCGTCAGATCGTTGATCTCGTCCCAGAGTGCAATGCGCCCGATCCTGATCGGCTGGATCGCCCGCCAGTACCAGACGATGTCGAGGTTGTGGAAGCACTGATCGTAGATGTCGTAGCTGTCCGGCTCTTGCGCCGCCTTGTGCTGGGTGGTCAGGAAGTCGTTGTTGTCGAACACGACCTCGATGCCGAGATCCGCTTCGGCACGCAGCCGCAGTTCCTCGAGCAGCGAAATCGCCGTCCCGAGCACCCTGAGCTTCGGCCGCCCGGCCAGATGCAGAGCGGGCGTGGCAACTATCGATTGATCGGACTTGTGCTTGCTCATGGGGACGAAAGGCGTTCCTGTAAAACGGGTTCCTCGGCAACACCCGCTGCGTGCACGGGCGTCCGATCGAGCGCGAATGCCTCGAACGACCGTTTGAGCAGTCCGACATCGAGACCGTCAACGATAAATACGATCCGCGAGTGACGATCGTCGTCGGGCCAGCGTTCCATATGAACCGGCGTATGTACCAGATGCTGAACGCCATGGATGGCGACAGGCCGCTCTTCCCCGACGATGTTGAGGATACCCTTCACGCGCAAGACGCGTTCGCCGTGGCGATTGAGCAGCATGGTGAGCCAGAGGCCGAAGGCTGTCCAGTCCACCGCCCTTTCCATCGTCATTACGAAAGAGGTCACGGCGGACGCATGTGCCGTGCCGTCAGCCGTCGTCAGCACTGCCGGACCATCGCAGTAGAAACCGCTGGCCGACTGCAGGCCGTTCGCACGCAGCGTCGGCCTCTCGTCGATGAGAGCGGCAAGATCGATTGCCGGGTCGGCGGCAAGCGCCAGCGGCGCGTCCGGATTGATGATCCGCAGTTTGACCGACAGCGCCGCCACAACGCCGACATCAGCCAGATCCGACTTTGTGACGACCAAGCGATCGGCGACCGCTGCCTGGCGGTTGGATTCCACATAGGTCTCGAGCTGTGTCAGGCCGTTGACCGCGTCGACCGTGGTGATGACGTTTCCCGGGCGGAAATGATGGCGCAGCACCGGGTCCGCCTTGATCGTGGAGAGGACCGGAAACGGGTCGGCAAGGCCGGTGCTTTCGACGACGATGCGCCGGAAAGGCGGAACCAGTCCGCGCTCGCGCTTTGAATGAAGGTCCTTGATGGCGTCGGCCAGTTCGCCGCGAACGGTGCAGCAGAGACAGCCGGACTGCAGCAGCACCATGGTGTCGTCGATGCGCTCGACGAGATGGTGGTCGAGTCCCACTTCGCCGAATTCGTTGATCAGCACCGCGGCGTCGCTGAGCGCCGGGTCGGCAAGCAAACGCGACAGCAACGTCGTCTTGCCCGACCCCAGGAAACCGGTCAAAAGGTTGATGGGCGTGAGCAGCGGTATTTCTTCGGCCATCAGTCCTCCTCCGCCACAGCAATGAAAGCCCGGTCAAGCGGATCGCAGACCCGGCCACAGAGCCGTTCGGCTGCCGGCCACAAATGACCGAGATCCTCGATGATCTCGCTCTTTCCCGTACGCGTCGACAGCACGAAGGAGGCACCCTGCCAATCGGCAAGGGTCAGGCCGAAGCGGGCGAGCATCGTATTGGCGATGCGCACGCGATTGGCGCGCTCGCGCCGGCGGTCGACCCGCTCGACGTTGCGGGTGAAAACGCCGGGTCTGGCCACGGCGTCCGCCCAATGTTCGTTGCCTCCGAGGATACCGCAAAGGGAGCACATGATACCGTCCGTCCTGAGATGTCAGACGGGGTGACCAACGGGCCACCCCGTCTCGCTTTATTTCTTGCGCGGGAAGCGCTTGGCGAAATCATCGGCGATTTCGTTCATCGTCACGAACTTCACGCCGGGATGCTTGATCATATGGGCATAAAGGCGCTCCAACATCATCAGCACCTGCGGACGTCCGGCAACGTCAGGATGGATGGTGATCGGGAACACGGCATAGTCCATCTCGCGATAGACCCAGTCGAACTGGTCCCGCCACATCTGCTCGATATCGTGCGGATTGATGAAGCCGTGGCTGTTCGGTGACTTCTTGATGAACATCATCGGCGGCAGGTCGTCGAGGTACCAGGAAGCCGGGATTTCGATAAGATCGGTTTCCTTGCCGCGCTGCAGCGGCACCATCCAGTCCGATGGTTTCTTGGAGTAGTCGATCTTCGTCCACTTGTCGCCGACGCGCACATAATAGGGCGTGAAGTCGTTGTGCATCAGCGAGTGGTCGTACTTGATGCCGCGTTCGAGCAGGAGCTCGTTGGTGACGTTGGAGAACTCCCACCACGGCGCGACATAACCCGTCGGCCGCTTGCCCGACAGCTTGGTGACGAGCTCGATGCACTTGTCGAGCACTTCGGTTTCCTGCTCGCGCGTCATGGCGATCGGATTTTCGTGGGTGTATCCGTGAATGCCGATCTCATGGCCCGCATCGGCAACCGCCTGCATCTGTTCCGGGAAGGTCTCGATCGAATGTCCGGGGATGAACCAGGTGGTCTTGATACCGAAACGTTCGAAGAGCTTCAGCAGCCGTGGGCTGCCGACCTCGCCGGCGAAAAGACCGCGCGAGATGTCGTCCGGCGAATCCTCGCCTCCATAGGAACCGAGCCAGCCAGCGACCGCATCAACGTCGATGCCGAAGCTGCAAAAGATTTCCTTGGCCATGGGTTTCAGTCTCCTTCGTTTTCTCTTTTCATTGAGTCAGAGCGGAATGCGGGCGGAACGCCGCGCACATTTTTCCGCGGTCGCAATCAAGCTGGAATGACGGTCGCTTCGGTCAGTTGCCAGCTCAGAAGAATGTCGGCTCCGACCGGGAAAGCGTCGGGCTGGTACTTGTCGACATGGGCCTCGAGCGAGACGGTGCGCCCGTCCGGCAGCGCCGCCGTCAAATGCGAGACATGACCGACGACGTCGAAGCGTGTGACATTGGCGCCGACGACATTGCCGCCGTAGTTCGCTGCAATCCGGTCGCGGTCGACACGCGCGGCCGGGTGAACTTCAATCGCCTCCGCAGGAATGACGACGTTGACACGCGTCCGGCCGCTAAAGGCGCCGTTCGCGCGCCCGGACAATTGGCCGACGGCGGTCTGCACCAAAGCCCGCTCGCCGGAGGCATCGTCGACCTCACCGTGAAAGATGGTGTTGTTACCGATGAACTGAGCGACGAAGGCTGTGTTCGGCCGCGTGTAGAGCTGATGCGGCGGGCTGATCTGTTCGACGCGACCCTGGTTCATGACGACGATGCGGTCCGACAGGGCAAGCGCCTCGGACTGCGCATGAGTGACGAAGATGAAGGTCACGCCGAGCGTCTTCTGCAGCAGCTTGAGTTCGTTCTGGATCGCTTTGCGCAGATTGGCATCGAGCGCGCCAAGCGGCTCGTCGAGAAGCAGGATATCGGGTTCGACCACCAGGCCGCGCGCCAACGCGATGCGCTGCCGCTGGCCGCCCGAAAGCCGATCGGGTTTCTTGTCGGCGATATCTTCCAGACCGAGCGTCGCCAGGATGCGATCGACCTTGGCATCACGCTCCGGCTTGGCCATGCCTTTGACCTCAAGACCGTAACCGACATTGCGGCGCACGGTCATGTGCGGAAAGAGCGCGTAGCTCTGGAAGATCATCGATGTCGGCCGATGTTCGGGCCGAACGTCGTTCATCCGCTTGCCCTTGATCAGCATGTCGCCGGAGGAGATCGCCTCGAAACCGGCGATCATCCTGAGCGTGGTCGTCTTGCCGCAGCCGGAGGGGCCGAGGAACGCAATGAACTCGCCCTTGGCAACGGACAGATTGAAGTCGATCACGGCGGGCGTGCCGTTGTCATAGACCTTGCCGACATTGTTGAGTTCGAGGTCGAAGATCATCGTGGCGCTCCGGTACTGTCTTCTTATGCGTTGGTGAAAGGCCGGGACGGGTTGACGCCCCGGCCCCGTTCGTCAGGCGTTCAGGAACTCGTCCCACTTCTGGATCAGGTGGTCGTATTCATCCGGCCACTGGTGCCAGTAGGCGACGTTCTTGGCGCGCTCTTCGAGCGAACCGCCATCGCGCAGGTCGCCTTCCTTGATGCCGCGCTCCGCAGCACCGACCCAGGGCTTGCCCTCGTACCAGAAGGCATATTTTTCCGGCGCCATGACGTTCTTGATGTTGGTCGACGGCGAGTAGTAGCCCTGCTCCGAGACCGTGATGCCCGGTTCGCCCGAGAGCCAGTAGTCGGCATAGGCGATGACGGCTTCCTTGTTCGTGGTGCCGGCAATCATCGCCGGGCCGATCGCCCAGCCGCGATAGCCTTCCTTCGGCACGGCGTAGCGGCAGGGCTTGCCCTGCGCCTTGACCGCCATGACGGCCGGTTGCCAGGCGTCGCAAACCACCATTTCGCCCGATGCCATGAGGTTGACGAGTTCGCCGAAATCGCCCCAGAGCGCGCGGAACTGGCCTTCCTTCTTCTTGGAGATCAGGAACGCAGCCGCTTCGTCGATTTCGGCGGCAGTCGGATTGCCGGGGTTCTTGACATCGGAAAGGCCGAGCGAGTTCATCGCCATGATCGCCTGGCCGATCGCGATCAGCGGATCGGTGTTGATGCCGGACTTGCCCTTCCACTTGGGATCGAAGATCGCCGCCCAGCTGTTGGCTTCCTCTGCGGAAAGCACGTCGGGATTGTAGCCGATGGAATCGTAGTTGTAGACGGCCGGCACCATGTTGAGAGACGATTGGCTGTCGTCGGTCCAGATCTGGCCGACGATCTGCGCTGCGCGGTCCCACTTGTCGCTGGCGGTGGTGAAGGTATCGCGGATGTTTGCCCAGTTCTTCAGCGCCGATGCCGGGATCGGCTCGACATTGTTTGTCATCACGATCGAGGGCAGGCGCTCGGCGATGATCTCCCAGCAGTCATAGTCCTTGGAGCCAGAGAGGATCTTCGTCTGTGCGTCCGGGAAGGTCGCCGCCGTTCCCGAGGTGCCGCCGACGCCGGCAGCCGTCTTGAACTGCTCGAGAATGCGCTCCTGCACGGTCACCGAAAGGCCGATGGTGCGAAGCTGTTGGCTGGCGAGGTCGCTCGCCTGCGCAAAGGCGGCGCGCGAGGAGAGGAACGGCGTACCGCCCCCGATCGCAAGCGCCATCATTCCGGCGGAGCGTTTGAGGAGCGAGCGGCGATTGAGTTCCATACTAGGCATTGTCTCTTCTCCAGTTTTCGTTGTTCCCCGGAGACCGTTCGCCGGCCCCCATTTCATCATTCGCCGCCACCGCGGCACTCAGTCCGGAGGCCTGGAGCGCGATTGCTCCTTCGTGGCCGCCGTACAATTCCAGGGCCGATCAGTAGCGCCCGACCAGCAGTCCGCCGTCGACAACGAGAACCTGCCCGGTCATGTAGCGAGCAGCGTCGGACGCCAGGAACGCGATGACGTCGGCGATATCCTCCGGCGTGCCGAGACGCTTCATCGGAATGAAGTCGGCCGCCGCTTCGGCCCCGACGGGACCAAGCGAATTCTCTTCGGAGAGCAATTGCGCGGTGCGGATGTAGCCAGGCGCCACGCCATTGACGCGCACGCCATCAGCCGCAAGTTCGACTGCCAGTCCACGGACGAGGCCGACGACCCCAGATTTGGCGGCGGAGTAGTGGACATGCTCGTCCCAGCCATAGGCAACGCCCATGATCGACGAGAGCGCGACGATGCTGCCTGCCCTGCGGCGACGCATGCCGGGAGCCACCGCCCGTGCCAGCCGGAAAATGCCCTTCAAGTCGATGTCGAAGGTCAGATCCCACTTGTCGTCGGTCAGTTGGCCAAGCGGCGTGCGATGGGCAATCCCGGCATTGGCAACGACGACGTCGACACGACCGTGCCGGCTTTCGATGTCGGTTACCAACGCATCGGTCGCCGCGGTCGAGCGCACGTCGTAGTAGGCGAACTCGGCCGAACCGCCGGCTGCGCGGATCGCCTCGACCGTCGCTGCACCCTCGCGCTCCAGTATATCGGTCACCACGACATGATCACCGGCCGATGCGAAGGCTTTGGCCGTCGCTTGGCCGATACCGATACCGGCACCGGTGACAATGACAAGGCGGGAAGTCTTGGGAGGATTTGTCATCGCATCTTTCCTGTCAGAGCATTACGTCGCCGGAGTTCGGTCCAAGCGTCTGGCCGACGAAGAGGCTTGCCGCCGGCGACGCCAGGAACGACACCGTGGCGGCCACCTCTTCCGGCTCGCCGAAGCGGCCGAGCGGCAATTGCTGTTTCTTCGCGGCGCGCCAGTCGTCGGAAAGTTCCATCACGAGTGGCGTGTTGATCGGCCCCGGGGCGACGGCGTTGACGCGCACTCCGCGGCTCGACACTTCGCGTGCCAGTGCCTTGGTCATGCCGATAATCGCCGCCTTGGCACCGGAGTAGTGGACGAGTTCGACGCCGCCGATCTGACCGAGTTGCGAGGCGACGTTGATGACGACGCCCTCGCAGCGCTCGAGCATCGGGCGGAGCACCGCCTTGGTCATCAGGAACGTGCCGCGTACGTGAACGGCGAACATGCGGTCGAAATCGACGACATCAAGGTTTTCGAACAGCGTCTGATGCGCGATGCCCGCATTGTTGACGAGGAGCGCCGCGGCACCGTGCGCGGTCGTGCCCACCTCCACTATCCTATGGACATCGGCCTCGCTCGAAACATCGCCGGCAGCGGCGGTCGCCTTGCCCCCTGCACGGACGATCTCGTCGGCGACCGACTGGCTGCGCTCGGGCGAGAGATCATTGACGAGTACGGCGTAGCCGTCGGCGGCAAGCCGCAGGGCAATCGCGCGGCCGATGCCGGAACCGGCACCGGTGACGATCGCCGCCGGAGAAGGTGCCCCTGCCATCATGCTTCCTCCTGGATCGCAACGCGCTTGGCGCGGCGCACCGACAGCGTCATCAAGGCCGCATAGGTACCGAGCAGCGCGAAGGAGAAGAGCGTGGTCAGCACGCCGAAGGCGAAGACGTTCGGATGCACTTCGACCGAGAAGGTGCCGTAGATCGCCAGCGGCAGCGTCAGGTCGCGGCCCGAAGCAAAGAGCGTGCGCGAGAACTCGTCATAGGAGAGCGTAAAGGCAAAGAGCATGGCTGAGAGCACGCCCGGGAAGATCAGCGGGAACGTGACCTTGCGGAAGGTGCGCGCCGGGGTGACACCGAGCGACCAGGACGCCTCCTCCATGCTGGGGTCGAAGCGGTTGAAGATCGCCAGCATCACCAGGAAGGCGAAGGGGAAGGTGTAGACCACGTGCAGCACGAAGGCCGTGCCCCACCAGTGGCGGTCGATGCCGAGCGTGTTGGCGACCAGCGCCATGCCGAGGCCGACGAGCACGCCGGGCACCATCATGCCGAGGACGATGAGATAGAACACCACGCCGGAACCGCGGAACTTGCGGCGGAAGGCCTGGGCGGCGGTCACGCCGAGCACCGTGGACACGATCATCGTCATGACGGCGAGCACCAGCGAACGGACCAACGCCTGTTCGATCGGCAGCGGCGCAATGCGCGACGGCGGCGTCAGGCCGAAGAGATGCTGATACCAATAGGTCGACCATTCGATGATCGGGAACTGCGGTCCACCTTCCGGTCCGGTCTGGAACGAGAGGATCGCCAGAACCGCAAGCGGTCCGTAGAGGAAGACCAGGAAGAGCGCGGTATAGGCGCCGAGGCCGAGTTTCATGCCGCTGGCGTTCATGATCAGAGTTCCTTCCTGAGGTCGACGACCCTGAGGAGGGCGGCGATGACCGCCCCCATCAGGATGGTGAGGACGACGCCGGCGACGGCGGCAAAGGCCCATTTCAACGAGCCGACCTGGGTGACGATGATATTGCCGAGCAGGTTGACCTTGCGGCCGGAGAGCGCGGCAGAGGTGGCGAATTCGCCGAGCACCATGACGGAGACGAAGATCGCGCCGACCACCACGCCCGGCATGGACAGGGGCAGGATGATGGTGCGGAAGATCCGCCAGAAACCGGCCCCCAGATCCTGCGCCGCCTCGATGACGGAGTGATCGATACGGCCGAGCATGAAGGCGATCGGCCCGACCATGAAGACGCAGTAGATCTGCGTCATGCCGATGATGACCGAAAGCTCCGAAAACAAGAGAACCTCGATCGGCGCGTCGGTGATGCCGAGGTTCATCAGGATCATGTTGATCGCACCTTCCTTGCCGAGCATCGGCCGCCAGGCGAGAACGCGGATCAGGAACGAGGTCCAGAAAGGAATGACGCAAAGGACGAGCAGAACCGTCTGCAGCGCCTTGTTCTTGACGAAGAGCCCGACATAGAGTGCGGCCGGGTAGCCGACGAGGACAGTCGCGACGAGCACGATCAGCCAGATGCGCACCGTCGTCCAGAGCGCACCGAGATAGGTATCGCTGGTGAAGAAGGTGACCCAGCTTTTCAGCGTCAGCGTTGGCTCGATTTTGAAGGTGGTCTGCGTCCAGAACGAGACGTAGACCATCATCAGCATCGGCAGGACGAGGAACAGGACCATCCAGAGGACGCCAGGGGCGAGCAGCCATAGCGCCTTTCCGCCGGGCTTCTTCTCAGCGACGGTTTCCGCTTCCGTCTGTTCCGCAACGGCCATCATGCTCATCTCTCAATCTCCGGGGACCAGTGCAGCACCGAAGCACCGGCTTTGGCAGTTTCAGTTTCGGGCGCTTCAGGCATCGGTGTTTCAGGCGTAGACAAGGGCGTCCTCCCGCTTCCAAACGAGCGCATAGCGGCCCTGATCCACATAGGTTTCAGGCGCGGCATGGCTGAGATGGGTCTCCACTTCGAAGACCCGCCCGTCATCGAGGGTGAAAAAGGAATTGACCGCAGCGCCGGAATACTCGCTGGCGACGAAGTTGCCTTCGACGCGCACCTCATTCTCGCCGATCGCTGCCTCGCGCGGGCGCACCGCGACGCGGTCGTAGCGGATCGCATAGGCCGGTTGCGTCGCCCGGGTTGCCGGGCGGTTGCCGAGCGAAAAGCGCCCGGCACTGCCGACGAAGGCACCGCCTTCGAGGCGCCCGGGGAAAAGGTTGTAGCAATTGAGGAAGCGGGCGACCGCCGGTGAAGCCGGACGGTTGTAGATGGTGTCGGAATCGGCCGATTGCGCGATGCGGCCGCTGTCGAGCACCAATACCGTGTCACCCATTGCCAAGGCCTCGGTCTCGCTTCCCGTAACATGAAGGAACGTGACGCCGCAGCGCTCGCGGATGGCGCGCAGTTCGGTGCGCATCCGGGCGCGCAGATTGGCGTCGAGCGCGCCGAGCGGCTCGTCGAGCAATACCATGCGCGGTTCGGTGACCAGCGTCCGCGCCAACGCGACGCGCTGCCGTTGGCCACCGGAGATCTGTGTGACGGCGCGGCCTTCCAGACCGCTTAGGCCGACCAGAGCGATGATGTCCTTAACCAGGCCCTCGACCGCGCGACGGTCTGTCACCGCATCGACCTCGCGGTTTTCCAGGCCGAAGGCGATGTTCTGGGCGACAGAGAGATGCGGGAAGAGAGCGAAGTTCTGGAACACGAAGCCGATGCCACGCTGATGCGGCGCTACGGTGTCGATGCGCTTGCCGTTAAACAGGATGCTGCCGCCGTCCGGATCCTCGAAACCGGCGATCACGCGCAACAAGGTGGTTTTGCCAGAGCCGCTCGGTCCGAGAAGCGAGATATAGGCGTCGCCCGGCAATGCGAGGTCGATGCCATCGAGAGCACGCATCTCGCCAAAGGCCTTGGTGACGTTCTTGAGCTGTAGGACTGTCGACATCGCTTTCCTGCCCGTTGTCGCCGACCGACCACCAGCCAACGCTTCGCCCTCGCCGGTGCCGATCAGGCATCCGAACGCACATGCGAAAGCAATCACGCATGGGTCACATGCGCGGCTGAGATGACGGTCCTTTGCGATTCAAAAATAAGTTCCACCTGTGCGCTTCTTCTGAGCGCTTGCATGTCACGAACCATGACACGAATGATTTTTGTATGCAATAGACTTTTATCGGCTTTTGCCGAGTGTGAATGAATAGCATTCTGACAACGCAAACACGACGTCCGCACACCTGCCCTGCACTCGAGCCGCATACCGCCCACAGATGAGAACACCGCGCAATTGCACCAGGTTCATGGGGTGCAACCGCAGGAGATCTCCAATCAGGCTATAGCCTCACCATCGCCGCAGCCACGCATACTCATGCTGGCGCGCCACGTCTATCGGCGACAATGCGATAGACAAGCGCATAGAAAAATTGCACATATGTATGCAATATGCATTTATTTTGCGCTGTCACGGTCACCGGCAAGTGGCGTAAAGAAAGGGGACGACATTGCCAGCCAAACGGAAGATGCCAGACCGCATGAGCGAGCCACGCCTCGGCCAGAATACGCAGCGCCGATACGAAATTGCCGAGGATGTGCTGCGCACGAACATTGCCGAAGGCACCTTGCCGCCCGGCCTTGTTCTGCTCGAAGGACCGATCGCCGATATCTTGCAAATCTCCCGCGCGCCGGTGCAGCGCGCCCTGCTGCAGCTCGAAAGCGACGGGCTCGTACACCGTTTCAAGGGACGCGGCTATCTCGTCGGCCCTCCCGGCCGGGCGATCGAGCCAAACCGCACCGACATCAAAACACTCGGCCTCATCGTGCCGCAACACGCCGACGAGGCACTGCAAAGCCGCTCGTCCTGGGAGCGCATCTACGACGAGATCGAGAACGATGTCGCCGGCTGCGTGATCTTTGGCCAATACCGCATCATCGAAAACGAGCTCGCCAACCACTTTAACGTCAGCCGCACGGTCGTGCGCGATGTGCTGACCCGATTGCGCGAGCGCGGGCTCGTGCGCAAGAACCAGAGCTCGCACTGGATCGCCGGCCCGCTGACGGCCCAGACGGTAAAGGATCATTTCATGTTGCGCCGGCTGCTGGAGCCGCAGGCGCTGGCGCTTGGCGCGCCGCACATCGACCGCGACCGGCTTGCCGCACTTTTCAACCGGCTCGTCGAGTTCGGCCAGACGCAAGACGGTGACGGCTGGCTGGGCCTTGAAGACATCCTCCTGGAGTTCACCGAGGCTTGCGTCCTTGCCATGCCGAACGAACGCCTGCGTGAGCTGATCCGCAACAATCTCCTGCCGGTCACCGCCACCGAAAAGCTGCTGCGGCAACTGGGGCTGCCGGGTGATCCGGCTGTCATCGCCGAACTGAAACTCATCGTCGAGCTCATGGCGCGAGGCGCCAATTCGGCGGCCGCGTCGATGCTCGAAAGCCATATCGACGCTTCGCTGAACCGCACCATCGCGCAGATGAAGATCGTGGCGATCATCCCCGGGCCGAGCTTCACCGCCGCCTATCTGACACGTGTTGTCGAATAGAGCGCTCGCCGGCTTGAAACGGGCGCAGTGAAGCCGAGCGGCCGCTGCCGCCGGTTGCAAGATCAGGTCCGTCCTCCTCACCGCCTGCCCTCCTGTCTTCACAACGCCTGTTCGGTTGCAGTGATCGCGCTGCTAACGCTTTAGCGCCGCCGGACGCCCTTGCGTCCGGTCGCCAACTGCGTCACGCGCTTGTAGCGATAGCCGTCCGCAGCGCTTCGAGCCGCTTGCCTTCTTCGGCGCGGGCCGCCAGCGCCTCCTCCATCGTCACTTCGACGAAGCGCGTCGGCGTGTGCGGCTGCAATTGCCCGATCAGGTCCATATCCGCCGAGATCACCGTTCCGACCATGAAGTAGCCGCCACCCGATACTGCATCGCGATGCAGGATGATCGGCTCTGTGCCACCCGGCACCTGGATCGAGCCGTAGGGATAACAACTGTCGACGATGTTCGAGGGATCTGACCCGGCACCGAACGGCTGGTCGCGATCGACGAAGCTCAGCTTGCGGCCACCGCGGAAGCGATAGCCCATGCGATCGGCCTCCGGCGCAACCTTCCACTCATCGGCGAAGAAGCTCTGCTTTGCCTCGTCCGTCAGGCGATCCCAGTAGAGCCCGGGCAGCACACGCAGGGCTGCAGGTTCCGCCGGCTTGCGGCGCAGGCTTTCATCCACCGTCAGTCCCTTGCCGGCGGCGCGGGCCTGCCCGACTGGCAGAACATCGCCTGCCGCAAGCGCGCGTCCCTTGTATCCACCAAGTGCGCCGATCGGATAGGTCGAGCGGCTGCCGAGCGCCTCCGGCACGTCGATGCCGCCGGAGACGGCGATGTAGATGCGCGCGCCGGACTTGAGGAAGTCGAAGCTCAAGGTCTGTCCGGCCTTGACGCGAAAAGCCGTCCATCCCGGCTGGAGTACATCGTCCACCTTGACCGGCATATCGGCTCCGGTGACGGCAACGACCGCGTCTTCGGTGAATTCGAGCTTCGGCCCGAGGAAGACTGCCTCCAACCCGGCGGCGCCCTCGTCGTTGCCGACGAGCAGATTGGCGGCCCGCATGGCGTAGCGATCCATTGCCCCGCCGATCGGAATTCCGAGATGGAAGTAACCGGGGCGGCCGAGGTCCTGGATGGTGGTCGCCAGACCATGATGCAGCACATTAATGGCCATTGAGCACACCCTCCAGCTTGGTGTTGTAGCCGGCGATGCCCTTCTGGAACTCGCGCAGGTCGAAGCTGACGTCGCGGATCGGCGGTGCGAAGCGTCCCCTGTCGACATCCTCCACCGCCTGGTCGTAGGCATCGCGGTCGATGGGCTTGAACTTGACGATATCGCCGGGTCGGAAGAAGACCATGAAATCGCGCAGATAGCTCGTCGTCTGCGTCGGATCGAAGATCGGCATCGGCGTGATGCCGAACATCTGGTAGCCGCCGGCGCCCCGCACCGAGTAGATGCAGCCGAAACAACCGCCGTGACCAACCGTCAGCTTCGGCGTATCGGTCCGCGGCCGCAGATATTTCGGCACCTCGATCTGCCGCTGGCGCTCGACCATCTGATACATGAAGGGCAGGCCGGCCACAAAACCGACCATCGAGACGAACCAGGGTGAGCCCGAATGGGCGGCCACGAAATCGGCGACTGCGTCGTAGCCATTGATCCGTGCTGCGTAGTCTAGGTCGGTACCATCAGGATCCTGGTGCCGTTCGCGGAAACGCATCAGCGTCTCGTGCGTCCACGGATCGCTATAGAAGACCGGGATCTCGACGATGCGCGTGCGAATGACGGGCTCGGCCCGTTCCGCTGCACCTTCGATCGCCTGAACTTCCTTCAGCACATCGTCCGGCTTGATCACGTCAGGATCGAACTTGATCTGGAACGAGGCGTTCGCCGGGCAGATCTCCGTGACGCCGCGGATGCGGCTTTCCCGCACGCCCTTTGCCATGGACAGGCTCTTGAAGAAGGCTTCGAGAGACATCTCGTCGCTGCATTCGACGAACAGATGCTCGTCACCTCCGAATGAATAACGTGTCGGCATCACGCGACCTCCACGGTGCGGCCGCCTGGCGCGGCGAACTCAGTTTCCAGCCATGTCTCGAGAAAGCGGGTGTGGAAGGCACCGGCAGCAACGTTCGCATCGGCGGCCAGCGCCTGATGCAGCGCAATCGTTGTCGGCACGCCTTCAATCTTCAGATCTGCAAGCGCCCGGGAGAGTCTTGCAAGGCACGCCGTCCTGTCCTCACCCCAGACGATCAGCTTGCCGAGCAGAGAGTCGTAGAAGGGCGGTATCGTGTAGCCCTCGTAGAGCATCGTGTCGAAGCGAACGCCCTCGCCTTCCGGCACGGCCAAGCGCGTGATTGTGCCCGGCGCCGGCATGAAACCGCGTGCCGGGTCTTCGGCATTGATCCGGCACTCGATCGCGTGGCCGCGAACCGAAATGTCCGATTGGCGCACGGAAAGCGACGCGCCGCCGGCGACACGGAACATCTCCTGGACGAGATCGATGCCGGTGATCATTTCGGTCACGGGGTGCTCGACCTGGATACGGGTGTTGACCTCGATGAAATAGAAGGCCTGACTTTCGTCGTCGTAGAGATATTCGACCGTACCGGCGCCGCGATAACCGACGGCCCGGGCGAGCGCCACAGCGCTGTCGCAGAGCTTCTGTCGGACATCGGCAGGCAAGAGGAATGAAGGCGCCTCCTCCCAGACCTTCTGCCGGCGGCGCTGCAGTGAGCACTCCCGCTCGAAGCAATGCACGAAGTTCTCTCCGTCGCCGAGGATCTGTACCTCGACGTGACGCGCTCGGGTGATGACCTTCTCGAGGTAGAGGCCGCCGTCGCCGAAGGAGGCGAGTGCTTCGGCCGACGCCTGGGGGAATTGCTTGTCGAGTTCCGCCGGATCGTTGACGATCCGGATGCCACGCCCGCCGCCACCGGCGGCGGCCTTGATCATGATGGGGAAACCGGTCTGCGCGGTTACCGCATGCGCCTCTTCCAAGCTCGCTATCCGGCCGTTGCTGCCGGGCACCGTCGGCACGCCTGCCTTCTCGGCCACGGCACGGGCCTGCACCTTGTCACCGAGTAGCCTGATAGCATCACCGGAAGGGCCGATGAAGATCATGCCGGCAGCAACGACCGCATCGGCAAAGTCGCCGTTCTCCGACAGGAACCCGTAACCCGGATGCACCGCGTCGGCACCCGCGCGCTTGGCCGCCGCGATCACGGCGGCAATGTCGAGATAGGATTTCTTTGGCGCCGGTGGACCGATTTCGATAGCTTCGTCTGCGAGCTTCACCGCCAGCATATCCGCGTCCGCAGCGCTGTAGACCTGGACCGAACGGATGCCGAGCGCCTTTGCCGCTCGGATAATGCGCACAGCGATCTCACCGCGATTGGCAATCAGGACCGAGCGGATCGTCATAGCTCCACCTCGGCGATCACCTGACCGGCCATGACCGGCTCTTCATTGTCGACGAGGAACCGGATGCTGCCGCCGGCGACGCCCGCCTGGATCTCCTGGAACGTCTTCATCACCTCGATCAGGCCGATGGCCTCGTTCGAGGCGACCGCGTCGCCATCCGATTTGAACGGCGGGACATCCGGAGCAGACGACCGATAGAAGGTTCCTGGAAGGGGCGATCGGATTTCGTGCTTGCTCATGGTTGCCTCCGCTTGGTCAATTGGTCTTGAGCTGTGAAACAGGAGCGATCCGGATACCCTCCGCCGCAAGCGCTTCCCGCATGAGGCGCACGATATCGAGTGCGCCGAGCGTATCGGAATGGAAACAGATGGATTCGAAAGCGATGTCGATATCGCTACCGGTCACGGTGCGCACGCGACCTTCCTTGCAGGCGCGCACCACCTTTCGCGCGATCGCAACTGCGTCGGGGCGACCGGCGTCGCGTGTGAAGACGATCGAGCCGCTGTCGTCGTAGCCGCGATCGGCATAGAACTCGCGAATGACCGGCTGCCCGACTTCGCGCGCAGCGATTTCCGTCTCTGAACCCGCCATGCAGAAGACGAAAGCCGTCGGCGCGACCGTGCGCATATATTGCAGGAAGATCTGTGAAAGCTCGCGGTTGACCGCCATTTCCATGTAGAGGGCGCCGTGCGGCTTGACGTGCTGCAGGCTGGCGCCGTGTCGTCTCGCAAACTCCCTGACAGCGCCGACCTGGTAGACGACATCGTTGACCAGTTCGCGTGCCGTGCCGGCGATCTTGCGGCGACCGAAGCCCTGCAAGTCGCGATAGCCCGGATGCGCGCCGATACCGACGCCGTGCTCGGCGGCGAGCCGCACGGTCTCGTCCATCAGATTGGGGTCCCCGGCGTGGAAGCCCGCGGCAATGTTGGCAGAGCTGATCAGCGCCATCAAAGTCGCGTCATCCGTATCGCCGATGTGCCAGCGACCGAAGGACTCTCCCATGTCACAGTTGATGTCGACGACGTCGAGCAAAATCTCTTCCTTCGATTGTGGCCGCCGAGAAGCCAGCCGAACCTGCGATAGGCAAACGCTAGGGGCAATCCGTGCATTTGAAAAATTCAATTTTCATATGCCATGTATCTATTTTTCAGAATTCGCACTTGCAATATTCTTCCTGAGAAAATATCGTTAAAACCGCCAGTTAAACGAGTCTGCCTGTGTTTCGATCAAGTATCTGCACAAGGAGAAAGCAAACTTTCTGATTTATGGGCGTACATTATCGAAAAATCATAAGAGCAATCGATGTCGTTCAGCCTTCGCCAGCTTCGCTATTTCGTCGCGACCGCCGAACTCGGGCAGATCTCGCAAGCCGCCGTCGATCTCTCCATTTCGCAATCGGCCATTACCACGGCAATCAAGGAACTGGAGCGCATCGTCGGGGCGAGCCTGTTCCTGCGGACGCCGAGCGGCATGGACCTTACCTTGGCCGGGCGGCAATTCCTCTCCCACGCCTATGAGATCCTGAAGAAGGTCGACGAAGCAACGCATCTCAACGTCGTCAGCAGTGCGGTCGAGGGCACGCTGGCAATCGCCGCAACCTATACGGTGATCGGCTACTTCCTGCCGCAGCATATCGAGCGGCTACGGCGGCTGTTCCCGAAACTGGAACTTCAGCTTTTCGAACTCAATCGCGAGTCGATCGAAGAAGGCCTGTTGACCAACCGCTACGATATGGCGGTGTTGTTGACCTCCAACATCCTCAACCCGGCGCTGACGACAGAAAAGCTCATGAGTTCGACGCGGCGGCTCTGGGTGCCGGCCCAGCATCCGCTGCTTGCGCGCGACAGTGTCGGCTTCCGTGAAATCGCCCAGGAGCCTTACATCATGCTGACGGTTGACGAGGCCGCGCACACCTCGCTGAAATACTGGAGCGCGTCTACCTACCAGCCGCGTGTCATTCTCCGGACCTCCTCCGTCGAAGCTGTTCGCTCGCTGGTGGCCAACGGCCAGGGAGTGGCTATCCTTTCCGACATGGTCCACCGCCCCTGGTCGCTTGAAGGCCGGCGCATTGAAACGATCGACGTTCGCGATCCGGTGCCCGCGATGGACGTCGGGCTTGCATGGCGTCGCGGCACGGAGTTCTCGCCAGTAATGACGGCGCTGCGCTCCTATTTTCAGCAGACCTTTCAGAAGTAGCGCTTATAGCGAACCAGAGTTGATCCCGGAAATCGATAGAGCAGCATGAGCGAAGCTGCGCAGTACCGTACATTCCAGTCGATACATTATGCGATTTTCGAGCTCCTCCCGCCGCGCGTAGATCGTTCCACGCCTCCTCCCAGAGCCGATTAAGTTCAAAAGCCCAGGAACCTCCGCCCGTGTCGCAGTGGGTTTGTAGCGCCGCGCCTCACCGTCCTGCTTCCTTGACCGCGCGCCTTCCCTTACAATCCCTTCCGGACACAATGGAGTTGCGCCATGAGCGAAGACGCCTTCAACATGTCGATCCGCAAGTTCCTGAAGGAAGTCGGCATCACCTCGCAGCGCAAGATCGAGGATACGGTGCGCGAAGGGCAGGCCGGCGGCCAAAAGCTGAAGGTTCGCATGACATTAACGGCGGAAGGCACCGACCTCAACCACGTAGTGAATGGCGAGATCGAACTTCCATAAGAAGCATCGCGCTTCCTACCGTGCAACGTCGCATCCCCTAATACGAATTCGGAGCCGTCAGAACGCCATTCACCTAACCACAGACCCATGCTGCACGCCCTGGAAACACCGCAGCGCATAACTGTGCCGCAGAACCCAAAATGCAGCGGCTCCGACGAGCAGTTGGATCCTGCCACCCTGCAGTTGCAAATGGAAAGCAGCGGGCAGGCCAGTTCACGCCTTCTTAACCATGAATTGTGAAAATGTGCACATCCGGTGGGCATGATGCCGACCGTTCGTTTGGGGTAAAAAGTGCATGCGTAAGCCGCAAGATCAGAAGCTGTCCTCTGGCGCCCCCATACCGGAGTCCGGGTACATCGTCTCCCGCCGCGCCGTGCTTTCGGGACTCGGTGTCATGACCCTGCTTGGCGCTTCCGGCTGCTCGCAGACGCTCGAACTCCCGTCGCTGGGACCTATCGAGCCGTCTGGTGGTATGCCGCCTATGGGCGTTGACCACATGCCGACCGGGTCCATACGCCCGATCCCACCGATCAGCGTCGACAGCAACATCACCGACAACGGCACGATGTATGCCTCGCTGATCGATAATGGTTTCGTGATCCCGGCAATCCCATTCCAGAAGGTCAGGCCGGAATTCCGGCGTCAGATCGTCATCGACCCGACCGGCGAGGCGCCGGGCACGATCGTAGTACGGCTCAACGAGCGGCATCTCTATTGGGTGCAGGAAGGCGGCGAAGCGATCCGCTACGGCGTCGGCATCGGCAAGGCCGGCTTCGAATGGAGTGGCCGCGCGGAGATCCAGTACACAAAGGAGTGGCCGATCTGGACGCCGCCCAAGGAGATGATCGCGCGCAAGCCGGAGCTGGTGAAATGGACGGGCGGTCAGCCGGGTGGGCTCGACAATCCGCTCGGCGCCCGCGCGCACTATATCTACAAAGACGGCCACGACACTGGCTATCGCGTGCACGGCTCACCGGAATGGTGGACCATTGGCACTCAAGCATCTTCCGGCTGCGTGCGCATGATCAATCAGGACGTCATCGACCTCTACAACCGGGTCAAGGCGTCATCGACCAAAGTCCCGATTGTGGTGGCGTGAAAGCCTTCCCCTCGAGGTACGGTTCGAGGACCAGAATTTCGCACCTGACCCGGTTTCCGCGTCGCCCCGCTTTACATTTTAGAAAGCTCGAACTTCTGCGAACTGTGAACTTGGAATCAGCCCGAAAACTTGTAAGTTGAGCGACCTTTTCCAACCTACGAGCGGCTAATGCAGGTTCTAGTACGTGATAACAATGTTGATCAGGCGCTCCGCGTCCTGAAGAAGAAACTCCAGCGCGAGGGCATTTTTCGTGAAATGCGGATGCGCGAGGCTTTTGAAAAGCCCTCGGTTAAGAGAGCACGAGAGAAAGCCGAGGCGGTGAGCCGCCAGCGTAAGAATGCTCGCAAGCAAATGCAACGCGAAGGCCTGCTCCCGTCGAAGCCGAAAAAGAGCAGATAGCTCTATGAACGCTCAAGGCCGCCGCTGTGACGGTGGGGTAGAGCGCGCGCCTCAATTTTACGAACGCGCACCTTGGTTGAGCCTCCACCCCCTGCGGAGGCTCAAGCCGACTGCGAATCCCTCGCCTTGATGGGAATCGAACCCGCGATCCCACCCCACTCGACGGGACCGTGTCCATCTCAGTAAAGGATCCGCAGTGAACTGTTAGCATAGTCCGTAAGAAGTCGAGGGTGCCAGAATGGAAGGCAAGCAAGAGCCTAAGCCGAAACCGACGTCATGCAGTGGCCATATCTGAAAACGTGCGTCAGAAAGCTTCACTTTTCCCTTTCCTGCGAAATTGAAGGTGCAGGTGGAACGGAGCGATCTTGGTGTCGGCATCGTTCTCGACGCCTGCTTGGGGAATGGGAGAAGGCAATGTTTAGACAGCTACTTGCACTCGCGTTTATCTGCCCGGACTACGATCACGCACTCGACGCAAATGGCGAAGTCACGAATGGGCAGACGTTCTGGAATGCGCTCGCAGCAGTTTTCAAATAGCGGGATTTCAGGCAACGTAAAACCCGGCGCTCCACAATAGAGCGCCGGGTTATTCTTTCAGCTGCGGGCACCTGTGATGTAAGAGATAATCTCATCCGTCGTCGTATGCGATGTCTGCAATTCAGCGGCGATCCGACCTCGGCGGAATACGTAAACCCGGTTGCTGAGTTCCATGACCTGCTTCATGTTGTGGCTGACGAGAAGGACAGCAACACCACGTGATTGCAGCGCCCGGATAATGTCATGAACATGGGCAGTTTCCTGAACGCCGAGCGCCGCGGTAGGCTCATCCATGATGATCAGCTGCGACCCCCATCCCGCCGCACGTGCGATCGCAACGCCTTGGCGCTGACCGCCGGACAAACCACCAACAATGTCACGCACACCCGGGACGTTTACCCCGATTTCGTTCAGTAGTTCTTCGGCCCGCGCGGTCATCTTGCGGCGGTTCAAAATACTGAGACCGCCGAACTTGAAGTAGAACTCCTCGCGACCGAGAAAGAGATTGGTCAGGACATCAAGGTGCTCAGCAAGTGAAAGGTCTTGATACACGGTCTCGATGCCTGCCTCGCGGGCATCGCTAGGCCGATGAAAGATTACTTCACGCCCTGAAACGACGAGCTTGCCTTCGGTTGCGGATTGGGCACCCGAAAGGATTTTGACAAAGGTGCTCTTCCCGGCTCCGTTGTCGCCGACGATGGCGACCACCTCGCCTGGCATGACTCTAAGGTTCGCACCCGAAAGGGCGATCACGCCACCATAGTGCTTGGCGACGCCGACTGCCTCCACAATCGGGGTGGATGTCTCGGGCATAACGACAGCCTCGCTTTGGCGGACTACAGATAAGGGCATTGCACCTCTCCTAAACTAAGTTCGTCAAGTGAGAACCCGCGCCATCTTGGCGGCGCGGGTCGATCCGCATTAGTAGTCAGCCGGAACCTGCTCCACGTTGTCCTTCGTGATCAGCGTGTTCTGAATGATGATCTTGGATTCAACCTTCTCGCCGCGGATCGCCTTGTCGGCAGCTTCAACTGCGAGCTTTGAAAGCAAAGCCGGGCTCTGAGAAACCGTGGCGGTGAGAGTGCCCTCCTTGATGGCGCGACGCGCGTCCTCGGGATAGTCGACCGCAAAGAACATCACTTCATCCCGGCCCTGCGCCTTCGCATACTCGGCAGCGGCAACGAGTTCCGGGCCGTGAGCGAAGACTGCGTTCAGTTCACCCTTGGGGTACTTGGAAAGCCAATCCTGGATCAGTGCGACGGTCTTATCCGCAGCCCAATCGTTTGCCTGCTCTTCGACGATCTTGATCCCTGGTGCGGTCTTGAGCGCGTCATGCTCTCCCTTGGCTCGACCGATCTGAGGCGCAGTTCCGAGGATGCCCGTCATGATGGCGACATTGCCTTCGCCATTCAGCATCTTAACAGCCTGTTCCGCATGGAGCCGGCCGATGAATTCTTCGTCAGAGCCGACGAAAGAAGTGATCGGTGCTTCCGGAGAGATACCCATCGAATAGGAAACGACGGGAATCTTGGCATCGGTTGCCTTCAGGACGCTGCCGACAAGGCTGTCGGGATCGGCAGGCGCAACGATGATGGCGTTCACGCCTTGAATGATGAACTGCTCGATCGCGGCGTTCATCTGCGCCACGTCGTTGTGACCGTCAACCACAGTGACCTCGTATCCGAGCTTCTTGGCGTTCTCTTCCATCGCCTTGACGCCCACGTTCATCCACGGATCGACGCCGATGTTGTAGATCATCACGCCGATCTTTTTGTCTTCCGCCGTTGCCGGTGCTGCGAACGCGGTGCCCACGGCAATTGCGATGGACGCTATACCGAGCATTCGTCTTGTGAGTTTCATTGCAGTCCTCCTAGTTTTGGCAGTGTTTTCTGCCGGTTCCACTCTTAGTATTTGCGGCCGCGCCGCAGGGCTTCGTAACCAACGGCCAGGAGAACACCTGTTCCCATGAATGCCGGTTGCCAGAAGGCTGAGATGCTGTAGAGGGTCATCGCGTTGTTCAGGATCGTCAGAGCGAAGATGCCGATGACCGCGGAACTGATGCCACCGACCCCGCCGGTCAGCGGCGTACCGCCGATGACGACTGCCGCGATCGAAAGGAGCGCCCAGGTGGTTCCAGCTTGCGGGCTCCCGATGCCGGCGACAGAGGTCAGCAAAAGGCCGGCGATGGCAGCGGTGAAGCCGCCGATTGCATAGGTCGCAATGAGGACGCGGTCGACATTGACACCTGCGCGGCTGGTCCCGACTTTGTTGCTGCCAACCGCACGGACATGCTGTCCATAGCTGGTGAAGTGCAGCACGAGCGCCAACACCACAACAACGACGATAAACACCATGCTCGGGAAAGTCAGGCCACCGACATGGAAGAAGCCGAGTTCGCGCCACTCGCGCGGCAGCGGCGCGATCGGACGCGCTTCAGTAAGCGCGTACATCGTGCCAAGGATGATCGCTTGCGTTCCGAAAGTCGAAACAAAGGGGTTCATCCCTACCTTCGCGATCAAGCAGCCGTTGGCGATGCCAATGAGGAGGCCGAGGACCAACGCCGCGACAATCCCGGCCGGAACGCCCGCCGACAGGGATACGGTCGCGGCGAGACATCCGGCGGCCGCGGCAATCGCTCCCACAGAAAGATCGAAGCCTCCCGAGATGATCATTAGCTGCATCCCGCAAGCCACGATGCCGACCATCGACGCCTGTTGGATGATGTTCAACAGATTGGCCGGGTTCCTGAAACTCGGGTTGGCGATTGACAGGCCGATGACGCTGACCACCAACAGCAACAGCATGACGCGTTGCACCATTACGGCAGGATGCTGCGGCGAGAGGAACCGACGCAACGGTCCCGGCTTGTCGACTACGAGCCGACCTGTGGCGACATGTGTCATTCCACTTCCCCTTTTTAACGGTTTTCTCGAAGACGCCAGCTGCTGACGCCTGTCGTATTTGACCTACGAGTGTAGCTCTGCGGGGTGCTGTGACAATTTCGCAAACAGCGGACTGATGACGCAGCTTGAAGCACCGAGCGCTTCGGATCGATCGGCACGGCACAGGACTGGAAAACGTGCGCCACACTGCTTCAGATATTCGCTCGATGCGAAGTTGATGTCCGACATCGGCGGTGAGAGTTGATCAAGTAAATGAGGAACAGATCAGATGCCGAACTTGATTTCAGATATTCCTGCGAAGCGTCGCTTCAGCGTTGGCATGATCGGAGGAGGCCTCGGCTCGTTTTTCGCGGGTATCCACCGCGCGGCCATGCGCCTGACCGGTTGTTTCGATGTGAAAGCTGGAGTGTTCTCTTCCGACGAGGCCGTATCCCGGGAGGCGGCAGAAGCGCTGGGCGTCGCTCCTGACCGGACCTATCGGACTTTCAGGGACATGGTTGCGGCAGAATCGAACCGCTCGGACAGGATTGACGTCGCCGTTGTCGTAACGCCCAATCATCTTCATTACGAACCTTGCAGGCTGTTTCTCGAAGCGGGAATTCCCGTCGTCTGCGACAAACCGTTGGTCAATGCCTCCGGAGAAGCCGAGGAACTGATCAGATTGGCCGCAAACAGGAATTTGTTCGCCGCCGTCACCTACACTTACACCGGCTACCCGATGGTGCGCGACGCGCGGGCTCGTGTCCGCAACGGCGAAATAGGCGAAGTGAAGTTCCTCTACGTGGAGTACCTGCTCGAGTGGTTGGCCAACGACCCCACGAAGCTTGGGAAGGGCGGCATCTGGCGGGGCGACCCTGGAAAAGCCGGATTGACCGGAGCACTCGGCGACGTCGGAACGCATGCCTTCAACATCCTCGAATTTGTCTCCGGCAGGCGGTGTGTCGCTTTGAACGCAAGGCTCTCGACTACGGTCGACGGGTTTGGGCTGGACGACACCGGCGTTGTGCAGATGGATTTCGAAGGAGGTGCCGAAGGGTTACTTTGGTGCAGTCTGGCAGCGCCGGGGCATCGAAATGGCCTGCGTTTCAAAATCGTCGGAAGCAAGGGTACCCTTGAGTGGCGGCAGGAGCAGCCCGAAACGCTGCATCTTTCTCGTATGGGGCAGGCCGATCTCATTTACCGCAGGGGAGCGTCAGACATGACTGAGGAAGGAGCATCGTGTGTTAGCCTTCCCGCTGGAAATCCCGAAGCCTACCTGGAAGCCCTCGCCGTGCTCTACACCGACTACGCCGCCGCGCTGGAGGCCGGACCGAACTGGCGGCATGCTGGTAAGACGCCGATCTCGGACCTCAACGAAGGCTTGCGTGGCGTTCTTCTTTCGGAAATCTGCGTCCGCTCGTCGCAAACCAAAACGTGGCACCCGTTTCCAAAGTAGTCAGTTACTCGGCGCAAAAAACATAGCGCCGTGCGGCGGTCGACCCATTCTCCTCCCGGTCGGCCGCCATTTTTTTACCGGTTGTCCGCTAGAATCATGGCCGCGGCCTTTTCGGCAATCATCAACGTGGGAGAATTGGTGTTTCCGCTGACGATGGTGGGCATGATCGAGGCGTCGGCGATACGGAGCTTGCCTACGGCGCGCATTCTCAACCTGGTGTCCACCACCGAGGCGGGGTCATCGCCCATGCGGCAGGTGCCGACGGGGTGGAAGATCGTTGTTCCTATATCGCCCGCCGCCTTATACAGGTCATCGTCCGTACGATACTCGGGTCCAGGACGGTACTCTACCGGACGGTATTTCGCGAAAGCAGGCTGCTCCGCAATTCTGCGAGCAACCCGTATCGAGTTCGCGGCAACCTCCAGATCGCCCTTGGTCGCCAGATAATTCGGCCTGATGGCAGGTTGCGCGCGGAAATCGGCTGTTCTTACGTGGACCGTTCCGCGGCTCTCAGGCCGCAAGTTGCAGACCGAAGCGGTGATTGCCGGAAACGTGTGAACCGGGTCGCCGAATTTGTCGAGCGAGACAGGCTGGACGTGAAACTCGAGGTCCGGGGTGGCCTTCTCCGGTCCCGATCGCGTGAAGATACCTACCTGGCTGGGGGCCATAGCCATGGGCCCCGACCGTCGAAATAGGTATTCCAATCCGATGGCGGCCTTCCCGAACATGCTGGAGGCTTTTGCGTTCAAAGTCGGGACGCCTGTTACCTTGTAGACAAGACGCAGCTGGAGATGATCCTGAAGATTGGCTCCCACACCGGGGACTTCCGTGTTCACTTCGACACCCGCGGCGCTTAGAGCGGAGCCTTCGCCAATCCCGGAGAGCTCGAGGATGTGAGGCGACCCGATTGCGCCGGCTGCCAAGATTACCTCGGCCCGGGCCGCCGCAGTCCTATCTTGGCCGTTTTGCTGGAATACCACCCCCATGACTTCGCCGTCCTGGATCACAAGTCTACGAACTTGGGCTTCGGTCTCGACGCGCAGGTTTTTTCGGTTGAGCGCCGGGCGCAAGAACCCTTTGGCGGTATTCCATCGAACGCCGGAGCGCTGGTTGACGTCGAAGTAGCCACCGCCTTCGTTGGTGCCCCGGTTGAAGTCCGGGGTCCTCGGAATTCCGGCCTGCTCAGCCGCGTCCAGAAAGGCGTCGAGAACCTTCCAACGTACGCGCGCCTTTTCAACTCTCCACTCTCCACCGGAGCCATGATCGTCCGAAGCGCCTGCGTGAAAGTCCTCCTGCCGCTTGAAGAGAGGAAGAACGTCGTCCCAACCCCAGCCGACGCATCCGAGTTGCCGCCAGTGATCGTAGTCGGCCGCTTGGCCACGCATATAGATCATGCCGTTGATCGATGAGCAGCCCCCGAGCACCTTCCCACGTGGGTAAGACAAACTGCGCCCGTTGAGACCGCTTTCGGCGTCGGTCTTGAAGCACCAATCTGTCCGCGGATTTGATATGCAGTAGAGATAGCCGACCGGAATGTGAATCCAGTGATAGTTATCCCTCCGGCCCGCTTCCAGGAGGAGGACGTTGTTGCGCGGATCGGCCGAGAGCCGATTTGCGAGAACGCAGCCTGCGGACCCTGCGCCCACGACGATGTAGTCGTACTCGCTCATGTCTATCCTTCATACGGTTGCAAAGGGCCTTGTTGGCCATGTGGCCGAGACGCCCGATCATAGCGCTATTCGTCATTTCAAGAGCTCGATCAGCAAGTTCGCACCCGTCCGATATGTGACGCACACTGACGCAAGTGGCCGGAATCTTGCTTCTCCAGATATTCCGCCAGTGTTAGAAATCTCGCAATCGATCGGGTCGCCGGATTGGAACGGACGCTCCAAAGCAACTCATAGCTCCGGGAACAACATGGAAAATTACGACGTAATTATTATCGGAAGCGGGGTTGGCGGAAGCGTAACGGCCCGTAGACTTGCTGAGAATGGAGCGCGCGTTCTCATACTTGAGCGCGGCGATTTCGTGCCACGCGAGCCGGAAAACTGGAGCGTCGACACGGTCTTCTTTCAGAAGAAGTACAAAGCCAAAGACACCTGGCTCGATCGAAAGGGTAACCCCTTCGATCCCGGAGCTTGTTACAATGTCGGCGGATCGACCAAGTTCTACGGAGCAGCCCTATTCAGGCTGAGAGAGAGGGATTTCGAGACACTTGAACACAAGGGCGGCATCTCACCTGCCTGGCCTATGAGCTACTCGGAAATGGAGTCCTATTACGACGAGGCGGAGAGAATGTTCCGCGTGCACGGGGACGATACGGGAGACAAGACCGCGCCGCACCGTAACGGGCCTTACCCCTTCGGCCCTGTACCCTCTGAACCAGTCGTCGCACACTTGGCGGATCGGCTGCGCAGCCAGGGTATTTCGCCGTCGGCCATGCCGAGTGGCGTGAATTCCGGGACCGCTGGAAGCTGCATTCTCTGTAGGACCTGCGACGGCTTCCCTTGCAAGATCGGACAGAAGAACGACGCAGAGACATGCGCGCTCGAGCCCGCGCTAGCGACAGGGAGAGTCGATCTCAAGACCAATACCTTCGCACGGCGCATCGTTCTGTCGGGGGACGGCAGGAAGGTCGAGGCCGTCGAGGTAGAGGAAAAGGGTGAGACAAAACGCTATTCGGCCCCGCTATTCGTGGTGTCGTGCAATGCGGTCAATTCGGCTGCGTTGCTCCTGCGCTCTTCCAGCAGCGCCGCGCCAAAGGGCGTTGCAAATAGCTCGGACGTCGTGGGCCGCCACTACATGGTCCACAACCAGACGGCGCTCATGGGCCTATCGCATCGGATCAATTCGACGAAGTTCCAAAAGACGTTGGCAATCAACGATTGGTACTTCGGCGACACGGATTTTCCTTGGCCGATGGGACATATGCAGATGCTGGGCAAGCTCCAGGGCGGCATGCTCACAGCCAACGTGCCCTACCTCCCGAAATTCTTGGGCAATGAGATGGCACGGCACGGCATGGACTGGATCGCGTTGTCGGAGGATTTGCCGGACCCGAACAACCGGGTAACCCTCGAGGGCGGTCAGATCAAGCTGGCGGTAACGCTCAACAATATGGAGGGCCACCTCGAGCTGGTAAAACGTATGAAGCGTGCGTTGGAGCGGGCGGGCTACCCAATCGTCGTCACAAAATCGCTCGTGGCGCATGCGACGGCTCATCAATCCGGCACCGTGAGAATGGGCAGCGACCCGGCAACATCAGCGCTCGACCAGTATTGCCGCACCTGGGATCACCCGAACCTCTTTGTGATCGACGCGTCCTTCTTCCCTTCGTCGGCGGCCGTAAATCCTGCACTCACGATCGCAGCGCAGGCGCTGCGTGCGTCTGACCACATCCTTGCGACGGAATTCAAGAAGGCTGCTTAGTCGACCGTACTGAGATATTGCTGGACCTCGGTGGGGATCGACCGGTCCCCTTTTTCCAGCGTGGTCACCCTATCCAAGTGTTCGCGCTTTAGCAGGCCAGGCCCGCGGAAATGCATCGCGACTTTCGTCGAGTAAGGCGGGCGAAGCATCGTCTCCGCAATTCCGCTCGTGATCCCCATCAGGAAGCTCTTAGAACTCCGCTGAACCGGAGCGTAGATTCCAAACGTCATCTCGTTTTTCTGAACGGCCTCGAAATCCAGCGAGAAGAGCCGCCCGCCCAAGGGAATGGTGAAGCCGTGATATTTGAAGACGAAATCTATCTTGTTCTGGTCTTCGAGATTGGGAAAGCGCTCGATGTAGTAGTGCTGCAGGAAGTCCCGGTTCCGGTAGATGCAATAGGCCGATCGTAGCACCTTGCCCTTGTAGATCGTCGAGTACTGATACCGATCGTACACCCCCACATACTCGTCTCCGGCCGTATTGTCCGCAACCAGCAACGTGTCAAGGAAAGCCGCCATCTTCTCGGAACCCCGCAAGGTATCGATGGCATAGAAATAGTTGCCCTCCATGAGGGTGCGAAACTCTTCAGGGTCGGCGAACAGCACTGACCTGCTGAGCCCGAAGAAATTCGCGATCAGACGTTGGTTCTGCATCGACGGCAGGTGAAGACCAGACAGGTACTTGTTGAACTGCTGCCTGTTTATGTTGATTTTCCGGCAGATGCTCGAGACCGTACCTTGGCGTTCGCACAAAAAGCGCAGGTTCGCGCCGAAATTCTGGGTCTGTAAGGAATCGATGACTTCGGTGTTCACTAATGCGCGCCCAGGGTGCTTCACTACTCCTACCGAGAATGCGTCAGTTTGCGCCAAGTTTCAAGGGCCTGCGAAATTGTCCGCGACAGATCATTGGACCACTCTGCCCCGAACGAAATGAGCCACTCTTCCGACGATGGCGGAGGTCTCGGATCAAAAGCGGGATATTGCTATGATAAGACATCTGAAACGGCCTCTGGCCGAGGCGTCAAATTTCCATGACGAAGCCGTTACGACTGCAGTCCAGAACCTTATTGCCGATGTCGAGGCTGGTGGTGACGAAGCCGTCCGGAAACTGGCTATCCGTTTCGATGGTCTCGACCGGACGAGTTATCGCCTCACGAAATCGGAGATCGACGCCTGCGTGAACGGCATCACGTCTCAGGAACGTGAGGACATCGAGTTCGCACAGGATCAGATCAGAAATTTTGCTCAAGCCCAGCTCGACACAATGGCGGAGCTGGAAGTTGAGACGATGCCGGGCGTCGTGCTCGGCCACAAGCATGTTCCCGTCGACAGCGTCGGTTGCTACGTCCCCGGCGGCAAGTATCCACTGCTCGCCTCCGCTCACATGACTGTTCTGACGGCAAAGGTCGCGGGCTGTGACCGCGTTATCACCTGCGCTCCTCCATTCAAGGGCGCTCCAGCACCCCTGATCGTCGCTGCCCAGCATCTTGCGGGTGCTGACGAAATTTATGCTCTGGGTGGTGTCCAGGCCATAGCCGCCATGGCTATCGGCACGGAGACAATCAAACCCGTCAGTGTTCTCGCCGGCCCGGGCAATGCCTATGTAGCCGAGGCGAAGCGTCTCCTTTTCGGCCGCGTGGGCATCGACCTCTTCGCAGGGCCGACCGAGGTCCTCATCATTGCCGACGACACAGTGGATGGTGAACTCGTTGCAACCGACCTGCTCGGGCAGGCAGAGCACGGCACCAACTCGCCCGCTGTCTTGATCACCAATTCCGAAAAGCTCGCGAAGGACACATTGTCTCAGATCGACCGTCTTCTGGGCATCCTTCCGACGGCGGCGATTGCGGGTGAAGCATGGCGAAACCACGGCGAAATCATCGTGTGCGACAGCCGAGAAGAAATGCTGTCGGAAGCCGATCGCGTCGCTTCCGAACACGTCCAGGTAATGACGAGCGATGACCAGTGGTTTCTGGACAACCTCAAGAACTACGGTGCTCTTTTCCTCGGCGCTCGGACGACGGTCGCATATGGCGACAAGGTCATTGGAACCAATCACACGCTGCCCACCATGCGGGCGGCGCGTTACACCGGTGGCCTTTGGGTCGGGAAGTTCGTCAAGACCTGCACGTATCAGAAAATCCTGACCGATCAGGCTTCCGCACTCGTCGGAGAGTACACTTCCCGCCTCTGCATGATGGAGGGATTTGCCGGGCACGCGGAACAGGCGAACGTGCGGGTTCGTCGTTACGGGCATCGGAATGTAGACTATGCGACCGCCGTTGAGCCGATCGCAGGGCAGAAAAACTGGAGGTAACGAAATGAAAATGGACAAAAAAATCGAAGGGGTCGATTCTTCGCGCGAGATGACTGGCGGCCAGATCATTGTTGACCATCTTATCCGCGAAGGCGTTACGCACGTCTTCGGTATCCCGGGCCACGGCGACACGGCGTTGATGGACGCCTTCGTCGACCGCAAGGAGGAAATCAACCTGCTGCCGGCCATGCACGAGCAGAACGCCTCGCACATGGCGGACGGCTTCTACCGTTCGTCAGGCAAGGTCGCGGCGGTCGTGACCTCTATCGGTCCGGGTGCAACGAACACCTTGACCGGTATCGCAACGGCTTTCGCCGACTCCCTCCCGCAGCTCGTCATTACGGGTGGCGTTCACACCTACATGATGGGCCGTGGAGTGCTTCAGGAGCTCGACCGTCCCCACTCGGACAACTTCCCTCGGATGGCTGAACCGGTGGTGAAGCGGTGGTTCAACCCGAGCCACGTCGAGCAAATCCCGAACATGATGGAGCAGGCCTTCAACAGCATGCTGGAAGGCCGCATGGGTCCCGTGCTCATCAACATGCCACAAGACATCCAGGCCGAGACCGGAAACGTGGTCATCAATGACAGCAAGAAACGCCGGACCGCAGCGCGCACCTACGGCGATCCCGCCTACATCGCCGAGGCGGTCGAGTTGCTTCTGTCGGCCGACCGGCCCGTTATTCTCGCGGGCGGCGGCGTTATTACCGCCGAGGCGACCGAGGTTCTGCGTGAGATCGCCGAATTCCTTGGCGCGCCGGTGACCACGTCGTTCATGGGCAAGGGGTCGTTCCCGGAAGACCACGAGCTGTTCGCCTGCGCATGCGGTGACCTGGGGTCGATTCCGGGCAATGCGATGACACGCTCGGCGGACGTTCTCCTGGCGATCGGCTGCCGCTTCTCCGACCGCATCACCTCGTCCTACCAGCCGGGGGTCACGTTCGACATCCCGAAGACCAAGCTCATCCAGGTCGATTTGGACGGCTTCGAGATCGGCAAGAACTATCCTGTGGAAGTCGGAATCGTTGGCGACGCCAAGGCGGTCCTATCGGTAATCCTTGCCGGCCTCCAGGAGAAAGGCAAGCCACGGAACTACAAGAACAGCGCGCAGTTCAAGGAATTGCTGGAACGCAAGGTGGAGTGGGAAGAATTCCTCCGCCCGCTTCGAACGGCCAATGTGCAGCCAATGACCGCCTCCCAAGTGCTCGTCGAAGCCCGCAAGGCACTCCCGCGCGATGCGATCGTCGTAACCGACAGCTCCAACCCGCAGAACCAGGTCTTCAACGAGTTCCCGGTATACGGCCCGCGCCAGCACATAACCCCCGGCGGCATGTCGGGCATTGGTTTCGCCCTGCCGGCCGCCATCGGCGCGAAGCTGGGGAAACCCGAGGCTCCGGTATGCGCGGTTTTCGGCGACGGCGCGTTTCTGCAGACGGGTACCGAGCTGGCCACTGCCGCCATGCTTGGCACCGCGGTCGTCTTTCTGGTGATCAACAACGGCGGTTGGGGCGCGATCCGCAATCTCCAGCTCAACATGTTTGGCGAGGACCGTGAGATCATCACGCAATTCAAGACGCCGGACGGCGAACCTTGGATGGCTGACGCCGCGGGCGTGGCAAAGTCGTTGGGCTGCGAAGCCGAGCGGGTGACCGATCCGGCCGAAATCGGCCCGGCCATCCAGCGAGCTCTCGCGTCCGGCAAGCCCTATCTCATCGACGCTATCTGCGCGATCGAGCGTCCATACTCCAACATGCACGTGACCGGTTGGTGGGACATCACCGTCCCTGCGTATCTCGGCGATCTCCGCGCCAAGTATGTCAAGGGTCGTGGCTTCTGATGAAGAAGGGCCAGCCAGCTAGGCTGGCCCGACACCTTAGCGAGGGAAAATGACGCAGGAAAATCGCACACGGCCTTTGAGTTTCAACGGCACCTTCGTAAAGGCCCACATGGTCTATGACGCCCGGAACTACACGACGACGGGCGTCGTCACCAATCTCTCGGACGAGCCGATGTACATCGCCGGCGAGCCGATTGGCGTCATTCCGCCTTGGCGTTCAGTGATCCTCAAGGACGGGATCATCACCAGTGGCAAATGCGCCTCAGTTGTACATGTCCCCAATGACATCAACCTTGGCGGCGTAGTTCTCGACGGTTGGAAATGGCTTGGCGAGACCGTGCCGGAGTTTCCGAGGCGCACACCGCTCTACATTTCGCCCAAGGACGTAGTCGCACGCGTCGAACTGAACCCTTGGAAACTTTCCAACAGTCCCGAACCCAGGGACGAACTCCAGCAGTTTGACATTCAGCTGAACCTTTGGTGGGCGCCTGCGCGCACGGACGCAGTGATCCACAACACGCATTCCTTTATCGAACTGCACACGCAAATTTTCGGCCATGGACGCATCCAGTTGTTCAAGGATGAAGCAGGCAAGGAGATGTATCGCGAGATTAGCGCTTCGCCAGGCGATACCCACGATCCCATCGTCTGGGTAGTCGACAAGCGCACCTTCTCCTACCCGTGGCACCGAGGCTGGACAGATACCGAGTGCATCTGGATGGCGATTGAGTTCCACCCAACGGCCTAATCGGGGCCCAAGTGCGAATTCCTGGTCCAGATTAGTAAGACGGACACTTTTCATAGTCGGAGGGTCTAACGTGCCCACATTGGTGCAGCTCTATTCGTCCCGCAACGTGCTATCCCAAACCGAGGCGCTCGACCGGATAGCCGCGGCTGGATACGACGGCGTAGAGGGCTGCTGGCTGAACTTCGAGGATCCTGCCGCTTTCCGGAAAGAACTCGATCTGCGCGGACTGGCGATGCCGCAGGCTCATGTTCCGCTGGAAATGCTGGAGAATGAGTTCGGTCGCGTCATCGATCTGACCAAGCACCTCGGCATCTATACTGTGATCGCGCCATGGCTGCCCGAGGGTGAACGGCCATCGAGTACGGATGGCTGGCGAAACCTCGGCGAGCGCCTCGATCTTATCGAGGGCAAGCTCCGCGCGTTGGGCCTCCGGTTCGCTTGGCACAATCACGATTTCGAACTCATCTCCCTGCCAGACGGACGCACGCCGATCGATATCCTTTTGGAAGCCGCGCCGGGGATGGATTGGGAGGTGGATGTGGGCTGGATACTGCGTGCCGGCCAGGATCCCGTCCGGTGGTTGACGTCCTATGCAGGGCGGATCGTCGCCGTTCATCTCAAGGATATTCGGCCCGACACCCTCGAAGAGGGATGGGCCGACCTGGGTTTCGGTGAGAGCGATTGGTCCGATGTTTTTCGAACGCTCCGCGCCCTGCCGCGGCTGGCGGCACATGTTGCCGAGCACGATGCACCCCTCGATTTTTCTCGCTTCGTGTCCCGTTGGAAGATCGCCCATGATCGCTTGTCTGTGCTTCGCCGCGACCGGTCCTTCGAGGGCTTCACCCATGTGACGCTGAAGGTTCGCGACCTCGATACTCAACTCTCGTTCTACGAGCGCGTAATGGGTTTCCGCGAGATGTTCCGGTTGCCGAATGAAGATTGCTCAGTGTTCCTGGTCTATCTGCGCATCAACGATCGCCAATATCTGGAGCTGTTTCCTGGCGCGATCGGGGAGCAAGCTCCGAACCCCGACGCACGTGGTTATCAGCACATCTGCCTTGAGGTAGCCGATGTCGATGCCACGGTAGAGACGCTGCGGGCTCGCGGAGCGCGGATGTGCTTGTGGCGCAACGATCTGTCCGGAATCTACGAAGTGAACGGAACCGCGATCACGATGGGACGGGATGGCAATCGACAGTCGTGGATCAAGGATCCGGAGGGCAACCGCATCGAACTGATGGAGTTGAACTTGGCCGGCATGCAGTACGGCGCCATGGCTGCGCGCCTGTCGACCAGCATCCGATGACTGATCTAACAAGGATGGGGCCAGAAATGTTGTCCGCGGCCAAACCGACGCGACGTGTCCAAGATTCGCTCGGCGACATCGATGTTCCCGTAGCAAGCTACTATGGCGCGCAAACTGCTCGGGCAATCGCCAACTTCCAAATATCCGGAATATCGATCGGTCATTATCCCGTCTTCATTCGTGCCATGGCATATGTGAAGAAGGCCGCGGCTCTCGCAAATGTCGAGCTCGGCGATCTCGACCTCGACAAGGGCTTGGCCATCGTCGCGGCGTGTGACGACATCGCCGACGGCATTCTGGCCGACCAATTCACTGTCGATGTGTTTCAAGGCGGCGCAGGAACCTCCACGAACATGAATCTCAATGAGGTGATCGCCAACCGCGCGCTGGAGCGACTGGGGCGTCCAAAAGGTCGGTTCGACGTCATCCATCCCAACAACGACGTCAACCTTTCGCAATCCACCAATGACGTCTATCCAACGGCCATCCGTCTTGCGCTGCTTCTCAGCTACGAAACCCTCGTATCGGCGCTCGACGAGCTTTCGACCGCATTCGAACTGAAGTCGGCCGAGTTCTCCGACATTCTGAAACTCGGCAGGACGCAGCTACAGGACGCTGTGCCAATGACGCTCGGCCAGGAGTTCAAGGCATTTGCGGTAACGCTGCGCGAAGATATCCAGCGCCTCGCCGAGGTGTCATGTCTCTTGAAGGAGGTCAATCTCGGCGGTACCGCGATCGGAACGGGGATCACCGCCGACCCGCGATACGCGGCCTTGGCGCTGGCGAAGCTCCGCGAGGTATCCGGGGTCGATCTGAAATCGGCGCCCGATTTTTTCGAGGCCTGCTGGGACACGGGCGTGTTCGTGCTTTTTTCCGGGACCCTGAAGCGGACGGCCGTCAAGCTTTCGAAGATATCGAACGACTTGCGACTGCTTTCGTCCGGGCCTCGAGGAGGACTAGGCGAAATTCATCTGCCGCCGATGCAGGCCGGATCGTCAATAATGCCCGGAAAGGTCAACCCTGTTATCCCGGAAGTGGTCAACCAGGTTGCCTTCCAGGTCATTGGCTCGGACCTCGTCGTGACGCTCGCAGCCGAGGCAGGGCAGCTCCAGCTCAATGCCATGGAGCCCGTCATCGTCTTCAACCTGCTGCAATCGATCTCGATGATGGCGAATGCGGTCCGGGCGCTCGCTTCCAAATGCGTCGTCGGCATTACGGCGAACGAAGCGCGCTGCCGGGAGCATCTCGAGTCCAGCACCGCTCTCGCGACAGCCCTGACCCCTCTCATCGGCTACGAGAAGGCCGCGGAGATAGCCGCGGTAATCTTAAGCAGCGGCCGTCCCATACGGGGGCTCCTGGAGGAAAAAACTACGCTCGCCTCCGATCTCATCGATCGCGTGCTCGACTCCAAGGCGCTCGTCAGCCCAACTCGGTTTAGGTCGCCGACGACTGAGCGATAGCCGCGATGCAATCAAAGCGTTGGAAGGGAAGACCTACCCGGCCGCGCCAGTGACCGGGCAATGTCGATGATGTCGTCGCGAGACGCCGTTGGGTCTTCCTTATTCCAGGCAACACCGAGCCCGATCTTGAGATCGACGCCACGCACGGGTCTGAGCTCGAAGTTGCGGTTCGGCAGATCCTTCGTCCATTCCGGGGCAAAGCCGATGCCGAGGCCGGCCGAAACCAGCGACACCAGCGAGAAGGTGTCGTCGCAGCTCACATGAGGATTTTGACGTCAAGATCGATCATCAATACATAGCGTTCTTTCTCCCATTTCTTGCAAACCCGT
>NZ_JBYTEC010000025.1:0-54092 GCF_058792075.1 Ensifer sp. EB106-03-01-XG145
CCTGGACGTCAAAGCTGCCGATCGCCGATCTCAAGGGCTTCTTCGGCGCACTCGGATGCTCATGCTGGGCCGTGTGACGATAGTGGAAGGGCGCAAAATGAAAACGATCGTCGGCGCCGCCGCATTGGCGGCCTCCATCCTGATCACTTCGTCGGCCGCACTCGGCGACGATGGTGCACCCGCAAAAGATAACAAGCGACCCTCCTGGGCGAAGGTCGTGGTGAACCAATCGCCGCCGAAGGCGGGTGCCTATTACAAGGGCATTTCGCGGACCGCGTTCAGCAATTCGAAATGGCCGCAAACGCGATGAAGGCGGCCAAGCCGCCCGTTAAGTCGAAGACCGTCTAACAAGGAAACAAAATGCTGAGCCTGTCTTCTCTCGAAAAACATCTCGCTGCCCGCCTGCGGCCAAGCCACGCCGGGCGATGGATCGTCTTCGTCGGCCTGTTGGCGCTTTGCTCGGCCTATATCCAGGGGCCGCTGACGAAGATCTTCGACTTTCCGGGTGCGCTTGCCGAGATGGATCACTTCGGCCTGCATCCGGCGCCGCTCTTTGCCGTCGGGGTCATCGTTTTCGAGCTTCTGATGTCGGCCCTCATTCTCATAGGTTTCTATCGCTGGGCGGCTGCCAGCGCGCTTGCGGCTTTCACGCTTGCCGCCACCTTCCTCGCGTTTCGCTTCTGGGAGCTTCCGCCCGGCATGGAGCGTGCGATGGCGACGAACGGCTTCTTCGAGCATATAGGCCTCAGCGGTGCCTTCCTGCTCGTCGCCTGCTACGATCTTCGTGAACGGGCATCCGCAGGAAAGGCTGGGCAATGACGGCAGCGAAAGAGGGCGCAGGGACGTTTGCGCCGTTGCGGCAGAAGGTCTTTGCGGTCCTGTGGGTGGCGACGATCATCGGCAATACCGGCAGTTTCATCCGTGATGTCGCCAGCTCCTGGCTCGTTACCGACCTGTCGGCGACGCCGGCCGCCGTTTCCATGGTCCAGGCAGCGGCGACCCTGCCGATCTTCCTGCTCGCCATTCCTGCAGGGGTTCTCTCGGATATTCTCGATCGGCGCAAATTCCTGATCCTGGTGCAGTTTCTGCTCGCATTGACGAGCCTCTGTCTGCTGTTTCTCTCCGCCACGGGCCTGCAGTCCGTGAGCTCGCTGATCGCGCTGACCTTCGTCGGCGGCATAGGGGCGGCACTGGTCGCCCCCACCTGGCAGGCGATCGTGCCTGAGCTCGTCTCGAGGCAGGACGTCAAGGGCGCCGTGGCGCTGAATTCGCTCGGCATCAACATCGCCCGCGCGATCGGTCCGGCGTTTGGCGGCCTGCTGCTCGCCTGGTCCGGAGCAGCCGTCACCTATGGCGTCGATGTCATCAGCTATGTCTTCGTGATCGCGGCGCTCCTGTGGTGGCGGCGCGGTGTATCGGAGGACGACGTTCTCGCGGAACGCTTCTTTGGCGCCTTCCGGGCGGGGTTGCGCTACGCACGCGCCAGTCGCGAGCTGCACGTGGTCCTGCTGCGTGCCGCCGTGTTCTTCGCATTTTCGAGCGCGATCTGGGCCCTGCTGCCGTTGGTCGCCCGCCAGCTTCTCGGCGGTGGCGCCAGCTTCTACGGCATCCTGCTCGGTGCCGTCGGCGCGGGTGCGATCGGCGGCGCGCTGGTGATGCCGCGCCTGCGTGCCCGGATGGATACCGACGGGCTGCTTTTGCTTTCCGCGGTGCTCACGGCCGCGGTAATGGGCGTGCTCTCCCTCGCGCCGGCGCAATGGGTGGCGGTTGTCGCGTTGCTCGTTTGCGGTGCCGCCTGGATCACGGCGCTGACGACGCTGAACAGCACCGCGCAGGCCATCCTTCCCAATTGGGTGCGCGGGCGCACGCTCGCTGTCTACCTCACCGTCTTCAACGGGGCGATGACCGGTGGCAGCCTGGCCTGGGGCGCCATCGCCGAAGCGATCGGCGTGCCCTTCACCCTGGCGGCGGCTGCTATCGGCCTTCTCTGCGTCGGGGTCGTCTTCCACGCCATGAAACTGCCGAAGGGCGAGGCGGACCTCATTCCCTCCAACCATTGGCCGGAGCCGCTGACAAGCGAGCCGGTCGAACACGACCGCGGCCCCGTCCTCGTGCTCATCGAATACACGGTCGACAAGGCGGACCGCTCCGAATTCCTGAAGGCGCTCGCCCGCCTGTCGCATGAGCGCCGCCGTGATGGCGCCTATGGCTGGGGCGTCACCGAGGACGCGTCTGACACCGGCCGCATGGTTGAGTGGTTCATGGTCGAGTCCTGGGCCGAACATCTGCGCCAGCACAAGCGCGTGTCCAAGGCCGATGCCGATGTCCAGGAAGATGTTCGTCGTTTTCACAAAGGGCCGGCGGCGCCGGCCGTACACCACCTTCTCGCGATCAACCGGCCGCAGCTCGGTTGACGTGGGTTGCGTTCCATGGCGTCCATCCGGCGCCGCGGAACGTGCCAGGAAGACACAAACACTAGAACCCAAGCAAAGGAACCGTTCCCATGACCGAAAACTTCGTCAGGACTGAAGACGGCATCGATATCTTCTACAAGGATTGGGGCTCGGGCCAGCCAATCGTCTTTCACCATGGCTGGCCGTTGTCGGCAGACGATTGGGACGCGCAGATGCTCTATTTCGTCAACAAGGGCTATCGCGTCATTGCTCACGACCGCCGCGGTCATGGGCGCTCTACACAGGTGAGCGAAGGTCATGATATCGCGCACTATGCGAAGGACGTCGCGGCACTGGTCCTCAAGCTCGAACTCAGTGATGCCGTCCACATCGGTCACTCCACGGGTGGCGGCGAGGCGGCGGCTTACGTTGCACGCCACGGTGCGGGACGGGTCGCCAAGCTGATCATGGTCGGTGCCGTTCCGCCGATCATGGTGAGGACCCCGAACAATCCCGGTGGCCTGCCGATCGAGGTATTCGATGGCTTCCGTTCCGCGCTTGCCGCCAATCGCGCTCAGTTCTTCCGCGATGTTCCAGCGGGTCCCTTCTACGGCTTCAACCGACCGGGGACTGAAACATCGGAAGGCGTCATCCAGAACTGGTGGCGGCAGGGCATGATGGGCAGCGCCAAGGCGCATTACGAGGGCATCAAGGCTTTCTCGGAAACCGACTTCACCGAGGACCTCAAGGCGATCGATGTGCCGACGCTGGTCATGCATGGCGACGACGATCAGATCGTTCCGATCGACGATTCGGCGCGGCTTGCCGTCAAGCTCCTGAAGAACGGCACCCTCAAGGTCTATGAAGGGTATCCACATGGAATGCTGACGACCCATGCCGATGTCATCAATCCTGACCTGCTTGCCTTCATCAAGGCCTAAAGGGCTGGCATGATCCGCGGCGTCTCGGTTACCGCGGACCGTGCCGGGACAAATCTTGGTGCCCGCACCGTGTTGATCGCGGTGCGGGTTCTGTCGTTCAAGCGTTTCCCTTCGCGGTTTTGCCAAGTGCCCCCATCAACCGGTCGATGAAGACGCGTACCTTGGGTGCGACAAGCTTCGTCGTCGGGTAGACGGCCCAGATCGCCAATGTCTCGGGCGCCGCATCTTCGAGGCGAATGCGTATTAGCCGACCTGCATCGAGATCGTCGGCGATATTCCAGTCGGAGAGCAGGGTGATGCCGGCACCAGCGAGGCAGGCCGCATGGCATCCTTCGATGCTTGTCGACGAAAAGCGGCTCTGCAGCCGCACATGCCTCTCGACCCCGGCGCTCAGAAAGGTCCAATGGCTGACGCCGTGCAGCGGCAGGCATTGATGATTGATGAGATCGCCACTGGTCCGCGGGCTCCCATGCTTTTCGACATAGGATGGCGAGGCGACGAGGGAACGCGGGTTTTCGGCCAGTTTTTTGGCGATCAAACTGCTATCTTTCAAACGCGCGACGCGGATCGCCAGATCAATGCCCGATGCCACCAGGTCAGGCATTGTGTCGCTCATATCGAGCGAGACCTTGAGCCCCGGGTGATCATCAAGCAGCGAAGGCATGAGCGGAGCAATCAGCTTGATCGAGAAGGCAACCGGCGCCGAGACGCGCAGGAGACCGGTCGCTCCGTCCCCGTCACCCCTCAGGAGCGTTCGCGCCTGCCGTTCGGTTTCGAGCAGACCCTGGGCATAGGGCAGAAAGGTTTCGCCCTCTGGCGTCAGCGACAGTGAGCGGGTCGTGCGGTGCATCAGCCGGACGCCAAGCGCCTGCTCCAAGGAGGCGAGCCGCCGGGTTGCGATCATGGGGGTGATGCCAAGCCGTCGCGCGGCCTCGGCGAGGCTGCCGCCGCTTGCCGCTGCGGTGAAGACGAGGACTTCGTCGAGGTCCATTGTATCGAAATCCGATATTCTGCTATTTATGATGGCGACACTACAGCGAATTTCGATAAGGCGATAGATCAAGCCCATCTCTCCAGTGAGAAGGGCAAGTGAAATGGTTACCCACGAAACGGAGCATTCCGGCCTCGGTCGAACCCGCATCTACGCCATGGCCGTCGCCAGCGGCATCGCGGTTGCAAACATCTACTATAATCAGCCATTGCTGGGGCTCATCGAAGCCGAGTTTCCTGGCGAGGCGGCCGTCGGCCTGCTTCCGACGGCGACGCAACTCGGCTACGCGCTCGGGCTGCTGCTTCTGTTGCCGCTCGGCGATATCGTCCGGCGCAGACGACTGATCGTCGGGCAGTTCCTGGCGATCGCGATAGCCGCGACCGCCGCGGCTTTGGCCCCGTCGCCGTTCTTGCTGATCGCCGCCTCGGTGCTGCTTGGAGCCAGCGCCACCGTCGCGCAGCAGATCGTCCCGATCGCTGCGATGCTGTCCACGCCTGACAAACGCGGGGCGGCGATCGGCACGGTCATGGCCGGAGTTTTGACCGGCATCCTGCTCAGCCGCACGGTCTCCGGCTTTGTCGGGGCCCATGCCGGCTGGCGAGAGATGTTCTGGGCAAGTGTGCCTCTCGCACTTGCAGCTTCGTTCCTGATGTTTCGGACCTTGCCGGATCTGCGCCCGGCATTGCGTTTGCCCTATCGCGAAGCCCTGGCCTCGCTCGCCACTCTTTGGCGGCGCGAGCCCGCGCTCCGTCTCGCTTCGATGGTGCAGGCGGCGCTTTTCGCATCCTTTACGGCATTCTGGACCGTGCTCGCGCTTTATCTTGCGACGCCGCGTTTCAATCTGGGCGCCGATGCCGCCGGTCTGTTCGGCATTGTCGGGGCAATCGGCGTGTTTGCGGCACCGGTCGCCGGCAGGATAGCGGATCGGCGAGGTGCGCGGTCCGTCGTCTGGTTCGGGGCGGCTCTGACGCTCGCTGCCTGGGTCGTACTCGGAGCCTGGGCCTCGATCGCCGGACTGGTGGTTGGCGTCATCGTGCTTGATATCGGCATCCAGGTCGCGCTGATTGCCAACCAGCACATCATCTATGCGCTCGAGCCCGCGGCGCGCAGCCGTATCAACACGGTCTTCATGACCAGCATGTTTCTTGGGGGAGCGGCGGGTTCGGCCCTGTCCTTCGCCGCCTGGAGCTATGGCTCCTGGCCGGGCGTCAGCGCACTCGGCCTCGCGCTTGCGGCGCTGGCGCTGGCCGCCAAGCTGCTTGCTCGACGAGCGGCCAGGCTGGAGACCTTGCGCTGAGGGATGAACCTAGGGAGCATGCTTCTTCGGCCGGCGGACGGCCCGGATCGTTCCGCTCCCGCCGCCGCCGCAGAAGAAGCGCTCGCCGCCATCGGACTCCAGCCCCGAGACACCGGCGCCTGATGGCATCACGATCCGCTCGAGCACCGACCCAGTCTCGGGGTCGACGCGCCTCAAGTCGCTGTCGTCGCCTTCCCAGGTGCCGTGCCAGAGCTCTCCGTCGACCCAGGTGACGCCCGTCACGACGCGCTTGGATTCGATGGTGCGCAGGATTGCGCCGGTTTCGGGATCGATCTGATGGATCCTCCGACCTCGGTGCTGCCCGACCCAAAGGGTTCCCTCCGCCCAGGCAAGGCCGGAATCGCCGCCGCCGCCCGGTGCCGGGATCGTTGCCAGCACGCGGCCGCTCTCGGGATCGATCTTCTGGATGCGGTCCTCGGCGATCTGGAACAGATGCTTGCCGTCAAAGGCGGTACCGGCATGCGCCGCGACATCGATCGAGCGCACCGGGTTCCCGCTTTCCGGATCGAGGGCATTGATCTTGTCGCCGGAGGCAAACCAGATGTTCCGACCGTCGAAGGTGACGCCATGGATGTGGTCGGCGCCAGGGAAGGGGCCATATTCGCGGAGGATTTCGGCTTCGGATCGTTTCATGGTTTCAATCCTAATTGCTTGGCAGTGGACCGGGGAGTAACAAGACTGTCGGGAATGTGGGCACAGGCGGGATCACCCAGCGTCGCGCCCGCCCGCGGCCGACCGGCAGAACCTTGCCTTCCGAGGAGAGTTCTTCGAGCGCCCGTTGCACCGTGCGCGGGCTGGCATCGAGCGCGATGGCGAGAGCGGAGCTCGACCATGCCTCGCCGTCGCCAAGAAGCGCCAGCATCGCCGCATGCCGATCGTCGACCGGCGGTGCAAGCACCACGACCGCGTGGTCGCCACGCGGAGCCAGCCGGAAGCCGTCGCTGGTCGCGCTGATATCCGCGAATGCGCGGAGTTCGTCGCGAAGCCGGCCGATCTCGACCCTCAATCGTGCCCGGTGAGATTCGTCGACATGTTTCGCGCCGAAGGCACGGGCGAGCAAGGCGCGCCGCGAGACATCGGTCGGCCACGCCTCTGCGAGAGCACGCGCCAGCGCGAAGAGCACCGGCCGCGTTGCAAGCGAAACGGCGGAGGCCTCGCGCCGGATGATGTTTCGGCACGCATCGACCACCAGGGTACCGGAGTTGAGCAGGGCTTCGACGTCGTCGAGCAGCAGCAGGCGCTCGCCTCCCCTGGTCAGAAGCCGGGCCGCCGGCGTCTTCAGGACAAGCGCCGCGCCTTCGACTTCCGCGACCAGCGCTGCTATGCCGGTTGCTCGCGCCGCTTCAGTCGCCCGGGCGAAGGCGCTGGCCGCCGAAGCGGTTTGCAATCGTCGAACGGCGAGGCCGGCAATCGCGAGCTCGTGCGTGGCTCTCGCCGGTGGAGTCAGCCGGCCCAGATCGACACCGGCAAGCATCTGTTCGGCCTCGTCGAGACGGCCGATCAGTAGCAGGCGGCGGGCGCCGAGATTGCGGGCGTGAGCGGCATTGAGGTGGTCGCCATGGTCTTCGAGCGTCGCGCGGGCTGCGTCGAGCGCCTTCATCGGCCAGGAGAGATCGCGCGAGACGATGGCGATCTCCGCTTCGGCAACGATGCATCGCGCGCGGGCCACGGCCTCCTTCGGGCCGAAGCCGCGCGCCGCCGCCTTCAACAGCGTCTTGGCGCGGCCGAGATCTCCGAGCTGAGCCATCGCGATGCCGCGGAGCGCCAGCGCCGGCGGGTCGTCGCGCAAGGCGACCCGCTTCAGCACGCCGAGGAGGTCACCAGCGGCCAGCGCCTGGCCTGCCGCGGTAATCAGCGAATCCATCGAAATCCCGTCACACTTGTCACTCCCCCAACAGTGCTTCGGCCTCTATCTATTGCTCGAACGGCCCGGGACAACAGAGAGGACCTTCGAGGCACAATCAAGTGGGTTGGATCCAGACGGGTTGAAGGCATGCCGCGAGCGACGCCCAGGCGAACCTGCAATAGTTACAAAATTCTGCAAATTTCGGTGTCGGCTTTCCGCTGGCGCCTGCGTCTTACAGGAACCAGTAAGAGGAGGTGCTCTGCACGTCCAAACCTGCTGCGCGATCAGTTTTGCACGTTATCGGCGCTGCCGGCCGTCTAACCGGGCGCTGCCAAGGAGATTGCAATGAGCAATTCGATTTATCGTTGGGTGATCGTGGCGGCTGGCGGCCTGCTTGGCTGCTTGGCGATCGGCGCCATGTTCTCACTTCCTGTTTTCCTGCTGCCGATCTCGCGGGATACCGGCTGGTCCGTCACCGGGGTCTCCAGTGCCATGACCATCGGCTTTCTGGCGATGGCTTTCGCCAGCATTGCCTGGGGCAGTCTCTCCGATCGCTGGGGTGCGCGGCCGATCGTGCTCATCGGCTCGGTGCTTCTGGCCGTGAGCCTGATGGCGGCCAGCTGGGTGACTTCGCTGATCGCCTTCCAGGTCGTCTTTGGCGTCGTTGTCGGCACCGCCACGGCGGCGATCTTCGCGCCGATGATGGCCTGTGTTACCGGCTGGTTCGATACGCACCGGAGCCTCGCCGTTTCGCTCGTTTCGGCCGGCATGGGCATGGCGCCGATGACCATGTCGCCGTTTGCGGCATGGCTGGTTTCAGGCTATGATTGGAGAACTGCATTGCAGATCATCGCCGTCGTCGTCGCGGTCATCATGATCCCGGTGTCGCTTCTCGTTCGCCAGGCGCCGGCACTTGCTGTCGGTGCTGCGGAGGCCTCTCCCGAGGAAGAGGCGCAATCGACGATGACGACGAGCCAGGTGCTGAAATCGCCGCTCTTCATTATCCTGCTGCTCACCAACTTCTTCTGCTGCGCAACCCATTCCGGCCCGATCTTTCACACGGTGAGCTACGCCATCACTTGCGGTATCCCCGTGATAGCGGCCGTGTCGATCTACAGTGTCGAGGGGCTCGCTGGCATGGGCGGACGCGTCGTCTTCGGCCTGCTCGGCGACCGCTTCGGGGCAAAGCGCGTGCTGGTTCTCGGGCTGCTGGCGCAGGCTTTTGGGGCACTGGCCTATGTCTTCGCCGCGGGGCTCGGCTCATTCTACGCTGTCGCCGCCCTGTTCGGCTTCATCTATGCCGGCGTCATGCCGCTTTATGCCGTGCTCGCGCGCGAGAATTTCCCCCTGCAGATGATGGGAACGGTCATCGGCGGAACGGCCATGGCCGGCAGCCTCGGCATGGCGACGGGACCGATTGCCGGCGGCATGATCTATGATGCGATGGCCAGCTATACCTGGCTTTATGTCGGCTCCTGGGGCATCGGTCTCGGGGCGTTCCTGATCGCGCTCACCTTCAGGCCCGCACCGCGCTATCAGCAGGCGGTTGCAGCGGCGTGAAGCAGTGCACTGAGATCGACGAGAAAGGGCTCCACCGGAGAGGTGGAGCCCGATCGAGTTGAGCTTTCATTTCGAGACGGCTGCGCCCGTCTTAGCGATCGTCGATCCTGACCGTTCGTGCGCCGACATGGAGCGCCCGGCCGGCCCCCATGCCCATGATCGCCACGCCGATGCCAAGGGCGATGAAGAGTATGGAGCTGGCTGCGAAGTTGCCGGTCCAGCTGCGAATGAAGCCCACGAACAGCGGGCCGATGGCGGCGAGCACGTATCCGACGCCCTGGGCCATGCCGGAGAGGTGGGCTGCGACATGGGAATCGGGCGAGCGCAGCACGATGAGGGTCATCGCCGCGGCAATCAGGCCACCCTGTCCGATACCTTGAAGAACGGCCCAGACGAGCACCGTCGACAGCGGCGCAAAGAGGATGCCGATCAGGGCGATGACGGCAGCGGCCGCGAGCGTCACGCAGACGGCGCGCTGGTCCCGGCGGCGGACGGCAAAAGACGGCACGAGCAGGCAGGTGACGACCTGCATCATGATCGAGGCCGAGACGACCGCGCCGGCGGTTGCGGCATCAAGGCCGCGCTCGCGAAGGATCGGCGCCATCCAGCCGAAGACGCAATAGGCCAGTGCCGACTGCAACCCCATGAACAGGGTTACCTGCCAGGCGAGGCGATCGCGCCAGAGGCCGACAACGCGGAAGCCGCTGTGGCGGGCCTGCGCCTTGCCACGCAGCGCCTGTGGCGCCCAGATCAGGAGCACGATCAGAGCTGGCACCGCCCAGGCTGCGAGCGCGCCGGACCAGGAGCCGGCGACATGGTGCTCGATCGACAAAGTGAGGCCGGCGGCACTGGCCGCGCCAGCGCAGAGCGCCATAGTGTAGAGGCCCGTCATCATCGCGGCCCGGTCGGCGAAGTCACGCTTGACGAGGCCTGGGAGGAGGACGTTGCCGACCGCGATCGCCGCACCGGCGGTAAAGGTCGCGAGGAACAGCAGCGGCACGGATTGAACGCCGCGCAGGCCCGTGCCGAGCGTCAGAAGCAGCAGCACGCCAAGAAGCGTGCGCTCGGCGCCGAAACGTTGCGCGAGTTTTGGCGCAAGCGGCGCGAAGATGCCGAGGCAAAGCACCGGCAGGGTGGTGAGTACGCTGGCGCCTGCGGTCGACAGGCCGGTTGCCTGCATCACCTCGGGCAGCAGCACTGAGAGGCTCGAAAACAGTGGCCGCAGGTTGAAGGCGATCAGGACGAGGCTCACGCCAAGAAGAACACGGGCGCTGCGGCTCAAGACAGGCGGTTGCGGCGCCGGCAGGCTGTCGGCCTCGGCATCGATGAGCTGGTCTTCGAGGTCCAGTGGCTCGGCGGTTTCGGCCTTGTGGGGGTCACGAAAAGTCTGGTTCATTGGGTAAGAAGCCGATCAAGTTCAGCGAGGACGGGGGCCATGAACGCCCGGACGGAGGCCGCGGCCTGGTCCGGATCACCGGACGCGATGGCCTCGACGATCGCCGCATGCGCCCGGTCGTCCGGTTCGGGAAGGTCGCCGCGAAGGGTCGAGTGGATGGTTTCGAGGATGGCCGAGGTGAAGAAATCATAGAGCTCGACGATCGCTTTGTTGCCCGATGCCTCGACGATCGATCTGTGGAAGGCGATGTCGCGTTGGCCAAAGGCATCGCGTCCTCCATCGGCCACCGTGCCGCGGGCGCCAAGCAGCTTGAACATGCGCTCGAGGTCTTCAGGCGTATGGCGGAGTGCCGCCAGCCGCGCCGCCTCGACGTCGAGTGCCGCGCGTGCTTCCCATTGGTCGCGCAGACCGGTGCGCTTGACCCGGTCGAGCGCGCCCGAGGTGTCGACGGTCGAGCGGACATAGGTGCCGGAGCCCTGGCGGGCGTCGAGAAGGCCCTTCGAGATCAGGACCCGAACGGCTTCACGCACGGTGCCGCGGCTGACGGCGAGTAGTTCGGTGAGTACCGTTTCGTTCGGAATGCGCTCGCCGACTGCCCAGCGGCCGCTAAGGATTTCCGTTCGCAGGCTTTCGGCTGCGCTCTCGGTGAGATTGGTACGATTGATCGGCTGCATCGTCTGCTCATCAAGTCATCAGATGATTTGACGAATAGGCCAAGTTGATGCGTGAGTCAACGCGGCCGGGCGGCACCAAGGGGCAGCGAACCGGCTCGAGTCTCTTTCCCTGAAGCGTGCCTCGTCGAGGAGCTGCGAGCCAGCACAACCGACAGAAGCCGGAAATGCTGGCTTGATGTCTAGAGCATCCCGCTCTCAGGTGAAGTCACTGGAGGCGGGATGCTCTAGAATCAAAGTGCTAGAGCGTCCTTTGTGCGTTCAGTTGACCGCACGGCGCTCTGGCGTTGAACCGGCCGAAATACAGCCGGACCGCGGACCTCAGTTGAGCCTGAGATCGAGGCCGGGATGCAGCTTCTTGAGGTTCGGTAAGGATTTCGATTGCCACGGGATTTCGGAGGTTCCGCGCACCGTCAATTGCACGTTCGGGCGATTGCGCGCCTCGATCGTCAGTTTGGCGAGCAGGTTGATCCCGGACGAGTTCAGAAACTGCAATTCGGTCAAATCGATCGTGATGTGCTCAGGCTCGGTTTCGAGCACGCCCATGACGGTCGAGAAGATCGGGGCATAGGCTTCCGTTCCCGGCAGCCGCATCGTGCCTTCGAAATGGATGTCGTTGCCTTCGGACCAAACGCGATACTCTTCTACGTCCTTGTTTTCCATGTTCACCGGCTCATCAGTTCGAGAGGTCTGGGACCGTAATGGAGGCATAGGTCTCCAAGGAGGTTTCGCCGTCGTCACCCTGGGCGCCAAAAACCCAAGCGAAACGAACGCCATAATCGCTCATCAGCGTCAAAAGACCAAGCCCCGAGCCGCTCTTGCCGAGCCCGGTTGCGTTTGCCTCGATACGCTCGATGAGCAAGTCGCCGGGGTCGCCGTCGGCGATCTCGGAAAGCAGTTCCTGGAAGCGGGCGGCCGCTTCGTTGTCGATCACGTTCGACACCTTCGTGCGGAAGCTGTGGCCCTCGAGGGCAGCCTCGACGACGACAGAACCGGAGGCGCGGAACTTCACGGCATTCTCGACCAGTTCGTTGGTCAGGTAGCCGATATTGTGGCGCACTTCCCGATAGGTGTTGCGCGAAGCGCGGTAGCGCAGCGCGGCGAGTTCGGCGACGAAATCCGAAGCCATGGCGCAATGCTTCCAGCTGAGATCGAGCGGCCCGTCGTAGAGACGCAGCCGGGTCATCTTCTGGTGGGCACCGATCGTCAGGTCCGCCAGTCCGTAGAGCGTGGTCATCTGATCACCTGTGTCTCATGACGACGAGCGTGATGTCGTCATATATCTTCTGCTTGCCGATATGCGCCATCAGGTCGTTGATGATGCCCGCTTTGACGTCCTCGGCGCTTTGTCCGTAAAACTTTCCGGCGCTTGCGCACAGCCGCTCGATGCCGAACAGTTCGCCCTTGGCGTTCGCCGCCTCGGTCACGCCGTCCGTGTGTAGCACGATCATGTCGCCGCGGCCGAAGGATATCTCGCGGGTGGCGACGAAGCGCGAAATATCCGATTCGAGACCGATCGGCAGGCCGAGGTCGAGCGTGTCGATCCGCTCGATTTCGGCACCCTTGCGCACCACGATCAGCTCCTCGTGCTGCCCCGACAGCGTCAGGCGGCCGTGGTCGTAGTCGAGGAAGGCCAGCGACAGATGCTTGTCGGTGTTGGTGCGCACGATGTTCTTGTAGATGGCGCGGTTGAGGCGGTTGAGGAACTGCTCCGGGTCCATGTCGCCGGCTTCCTGCAGGGCGCGGGCGACCGACTGCACCATCAGCATCAGCACACCGCTTTCAAGGCCATGACCGGTCACGTCGCCGATGCCGATCTTAAGGCGCTCGCCGTCACGCAGCACGTCGTAGTAGTCGCCTCCCACCTCGTCGGCCGGCCGCATATAGGCGGCGATCTCGAGGTCGGCGATTTCCGCGAGCTCGCCGGCCTTCGGCAGCACCATCATCTGGATCTGCTTGGCGACGGCGAGTTCGGCCCCAAGGCGCAGGTTCTCGCTGCGCAGTTGGGTATTCAGCGTCGAAATCTGGTGGTTGGCGTCCTCGAGCTGCTTGGTGCGTTCGGTCACCAGGTTTTCGAGGTTCTCGGTGTGGTAGCTGATCTCTTCGGCCATGCGGTTGAACGCGATGGCGGCTTCACCGACTTCGTCGCGCGTCGTAATGGGCACACGGACGGAATAGTCCTTCGCTTCGATGCGGGTCGCCGCGCCGGCGAGCGCGCTGATGCCGCGGGTCACGCGTTTGGATATGCCGAATACGGCAAGCGTGACGAACAGCAGCGAAGCGAGCAGGGCCAGGATCTGATAGATGAGGATGCGGTTTGTCGCTTCAGAGATACTCGCCTGCGCCGCAAACAGTGAGGCATAGATTTCCCGCTCCGGCACGACGATGCCAATCGACATGGTCTCGCGGCGCACCGGACCGGACACCCAGAAGTTCTCTGGCTCGAGCTGCTTCAGGAGAATGAGGTAGGGGACCTTCTCACCGCTCTCGTCGAGTAGTACCCGCTGAATGGCGCCATCGGCGCCAAGCGGCAGCTCTGTGATCGCGGGCTGTACGCTGCGGCGTAGCGAGCGCTCCAACCCGGTGACGCCTTGTCCACCAGTGTCGCTCGACCGCTGCAGGCCGATTACCTTTTCGCCGACCGGATTGATGGCAAGCACATTGCCGTCGGACATCACCAGAAATCCGAAGCCACTGTCGCCGACTTTGACGCTTTCGACAACCTCGGCCAGTTGATCGAGCGTGATATCGGTTCCGGTCGCTCCGGCGACACCCTTGCGATCGGGCGTCCAGAGCGGCTGGAAGAAACTGACGATCAGTTTGCCCGAGGCGGCATCGGTGTAAGGTGCCGTTTGCGTGGTATCGGCTGCAACGGGCCTGAGGTTCGGATGCTTCGCCCATTCCTCCCAGGACTCGTAGAGGCCGGGGAAGAAGAAGCTCCAGAAGTTGGCTTCGTTGTGACCGGGGTAGAGACGGTCGAATGTCTGCGCCTGATCGGCATAGGGCGCCATCCGCAAGATCGGCCGTTCTTTTGGCCCGACATAGTACATCTGCAGTTTGGAGCGGCCGTGCGCAAGCAGGGCGGGAGCAACCAGATCGAGAACGGCGCTGTTCTCGATATCGGTCTGCACCTCGGGTAGCGGCCGGTGGTCGGGGCCAAGGAGATAGCTCCAAACGCTTACGCTCGAGAGCTGTCCTGGAAGGTTCTGCGCCCACCCACCTTTGGGATCGTAGGTGACTGTAACGGATTCCGGTGCGTGCCGGGCAAGTGCCTCCCCCACGTCGGACCTGCGCACGGGGCGGTCGATCTGCGCCTGCAGCACGCCCGCGAGCGTGGCGACGTCGGCGTGAACCTGGCCGAGCAGAAGATTAACCCGCGCGGCCGTCGAAACCGCGTAGGTGCGCATGTAATCTTCGTTGGCCTTTTGCAGGCCCTGTCCGACCTCCGTCGTCGCGTCACGCGACAATCTTTGAACGTTCCAGAGCGCCAGACCGCCTGTTAGCAGGAGGTCGAAGAGCACGGCGCTGCCGACGACCAGTACGAACTTGGCGCGAAAGGATCTCAAACCGAACCGGGGACGTTGGATATTGCTTGCGCTCATAGTGGTTTGCGCCCGGACGCTGCCCAGATCGGCCAGCCTGCATAGCCCTTCGGATGCAATGCAGCGAAGATGTGGTCCCGGAAGCCCTGGCGAAAACGGTCGATGAATTCGGGTGCTTCGCCGTGTCTCGCCGCCATTGCCGCAAACATCTTCTCCCAGCCGGCGATGATGTCGGCGAAATCCTGTGGGTCACCGTCCAGATTTGTGACCATGAAGGATTCGACCAGGATGTCGTCGAAGCCCGCGTCGGCGAGATAGCGCCGGCTCTTCGGCCCGAGCTCCACATCCATCTCGAAATGGCTCAAAAGCCTCGCGAGCTCGTTGTAGGTCCATTGGATGCTTTGCGCCCGCGGCTCGCCGAGGCAGTGCGAGTTCTTCTCGTTGGTGATGTAGACCCGGCCGCCCGGCTTCACGATCCGATAGAGTTCCTTGAGAAGCAGCTCCGGCTGATTGAAGATCTGCAGCGAGTGGCGGCAGGCCACGAAGTCGAACTGGTTGTCCTCCAGTAGCATCTCCGACGCATCGCCATAGGTATATTCGATACCCGTCACGCCGAACTCCGCCGCCACCGTGCGGGCATAGGCGAGGCTCGGCTTCGAGTGGTCGAGGGCGACGATCCGCGCCGGCTGAAACTCCTTCTGCGCGAGCACGGCGAAATCGCCGATGCCGCAGCAGATGTCGGCCACGGCGATTCCGGGCCGCATGCCGTGGCGCGGCAGGATGGTGCGCTCGTGGCGCCAGGTCAATTTCGTCTGCGCGCGGAGGATTGGAATGAAGCTCGTATCCTCGAAGTAGTCCTGGCCGGGATAGAACATCGAATCATAGACCTCGACGGAGATCTGCGGCTCGATCGTGCTCAGGTGCCGGAACATGCGCGTCGTCCAGCTAACGACGCTGGACGTGACGATGACCAGACGCAGGTCCGATCGCTCGCGGCAGGCGTCGAGGGCGACCCGGATGAAGGCCTGGAAGGCCGTGTTGTTCATCTGGATGAGGCGCTTCACATCAATATAGAGAACGCCGCGCACCGCATCGATCGCTTCTCTCAGCGCATGGATGCTCTCGGCGATTTCATCGATCGAACGCGGCCGAATCGTTCCAGCAAGCGAGAAGATCTGGCTGTTCGGGTCAAAACCGACCTTGAAACGCTGAGGAAGACCCGCCGCGATCAACTCACCATTCCTTCACCTTCAAGAGGAAGATCCACGATCAGGGTGATGGCCGGAGCCACATCCTCGTCAAGCCGGAGGCGGGCGTCGTAGTTCACAGCGAGGTCCAGAAGCACCGATTCCCGGCTGGGGGCAAGGTCGTTGGAAATGGCGTCGAGGTAGCGGGCCTGGGCATCGCTCTCACGGGTTTTCGATACCGCTTCACGATAGAAGCGCGCCTGGCCCGGCGGGCAGGGGAAGCTCAGCTGAACCCGCTCCGTGGCGCCTTGGCGATAGATCGACAACCCGATCTTGCCGTCGGTGGTGCCGCCGCGAAATGAAACCTCGAGAAGCTCGTTGAGCGCGGAGGAAAAGAAGTTCGAATGCCGTACCGGATCGGTCCGGTTGTGGCTGATCATACGCGCGAGGTAGCTCGAAACATGATCGCAATGGTGCCAGTCCGAGAGGAAATCTTCCATCTCCATATCGAACTGAAGCAAGGGCTCGAAAGCCGTCTCCGTGGTCTTGTTGACACTAGCACCCATGCAGCAATGTCCTCCGCACCCCGAACTCTGCCACGGCCATACGGCACTTTCTATAATGATTTCTAACCACGCAACCCCCGGATTTTGCACGTAAACAACCCAGGTGATGCGCCGCGCGTCCCGCCGCGCAACGCACGGATGCGCCTAGAGCGTTGCCATTGCCGACGAGCGGCGAAGATAGGCGCCAATGGCGTCCGCCGGCATCGGCATGCCCAGGAAGTAACCCTGCAGCCGGTCGCATCCCTCTTTCCGCAGCCAGACCGCCTGTCCAACCGTTTCCACGCCTTCGGCGGTCACGCGCATACCAAGACCGTGGGCAAGGCCGATGATCGACCGGACGATCGTCTGGCTCTTTTCGTCGCTCTCCAGATCCTTGATGAAGTAGCGGTCGATCTTGATCGTATCGAAGGGGAAGTTCTTGAGGTAGCTGAGCGACGAATAGAAGGTGCCGAAATCGTCGAGGGAGATCTGGATACCGAGCACGTTGAGCGTGTTCAGCGTGTCGAGGTTGTTGGTCGTGCGTTCAAGCAGCACCGATTCTGTGACCTCGAGCTCAAGCCGGTCGGCCCTCAAACCTGCCATGTCGATCGCCTGGGCGATCCGGTCTGTCAGGCCCTCGCGCAGGAACTCCGCCGGCGACAGGTTGACGGCGACGGTGAAGTGCGACGGCCAGGTGGCAGCCTGCCGGCAGGCCTCCTCCAGCACCCATTGGCCGATCTCGTTCATCAGGCCGTCGGCTTCCGCCATCGGGATGAAGACGTTGGGCGGGATCGTGCCGACCAGCGGATGGTGCCAGCGCACAAGCGCCTCGAAGCCGACGATCGAAAATGGCGGCTCGACGAGCGGCTGGTACTCGATCGAAAACTGCTTGTCCTGCAGCGCGGTGCGCAGACTGCGGCGCAGCATCTCGCGCTGTTCGAGCACGATCAGCATGGAGCGGCTGAAGGTCTTTGCCCGGCCCCGTCCGTCCTTCTTGGCGGCATAAAGCGCAATGTCCGCCGCCTTCATCAGTTGCTCGATGTCGTTTCCATCATTCGGCGCAATGGCAATGCCGATGCTGGCGCCGACGAAGACGGAGATGCCGTCGATCGTGAAAGGTTCGCTGAACGCCTGGATCAGGGTTTCGGCGAGATACTCGGCGTCTGCCGGCTGGTCGCTGTGGCGCTGGATGACGGCGAACTCGTCGCCGGCGAGGCGATAGGCGACTTCGCCGTCGCGAAGGGTGCCGCGGATGCGCTCGGCGGCCATTTTCAAGACCGCGTCGCCGGCGCCGTGGCCGAGCGTGTCGTTGACCGGCTTGAAATCGTCGAGGTCGATCTGCATCAGCGCCAGCTTCTCGCCCGGCGTCGGCAGGATGCTTTGCAGATCGTCGCTGAACTGCCGCCGGTTGGGCAGGCCGGTCAGCACGTCGTGGGTCGCCTGGTGCAGAAGCAGCGCGCGCTCGCTTTCGCCATGGCTGCCCACCTCGCGGCGGGTCGAGCGGCCGCTCGTTTCGAGCACGCCGATGCCACGCATGGCGCGGAAGACGAGCAGCGTGCGCCGTGATTTGGTGGTGGCGTCGACGACTTCGACGCTGCGCGGCACGCCGTGAGCGATGACGGATTCAACCGCGGCCTTCGACACCGGCGCAAGCAACTCGGGATAGAGATGCCACAAGGTGGCATCGACGAGCGTGCCGACTTCGTAAGTTTCCTGCAGCGCCGGCGAGGCGCCGGTCAGATGAAAGGCTTCGTCATAGAACGAGAGGACTTCGTCCAGATGGGCCGCAACGGGATCTTGCACTGAAGCTGAAGCAGACAAGGTTGCGTCAGTGTCCGGCATGCTTGCCTTTCCCTCTCTATTTCGAACGCGCCGGAAGAATGTAAAAGCCCGCTCCAACGGCGCTCCGGTTCGGCTCGTCCTTCTGCAAAGCTACCGCGTCGCCCGCCCGGGTCAATGCCAATAGGCTGCTTGCGATCTTACCTGTGGAAACCTCGCTTCGGAGCATGGCGAGCGCTGCTCGATATCCTTTGCCCCACACGGTTGTATATAAGCTTCATCTTGTATCATTTGCCATCATTGCATGCAATTTGGGGCGGAACAGCTGTGGGCGTTTCGGTTCCGCCTGCACGCATGTTCCATTGTGGGACGCCATATCAACAGGGGTTTCGGGTGTCTACTGCGGCCGGTCGCGGTTAAGCAAACGGCAGATACGCCCGGGCAACGGGGCCGTCGGGCTCCGTTTAAGTATCGGTTAACCATAAAGGAAGTTTTCAGGGGATTATGTGGCTTCACCCATCCCGCGATCAACCGGAATTAAGAACCACGGGCGAGTTGGCCACCGGGTTGCCGGCGGCCAATCGCTATTAGGCTCAGTGCGTGCTCAAGATCACGTCGATCTTCTGGAAGGTCCGGACGTCGATCAAGCCCTTGTCCGAAATCCTGAGTTCCGGAATGACGACGAGGGCCAGCAGCGAGTGCTGCATGTAGGCGTTGTTCAACCGGCAGCCGCAGGCGCGCATCGCCTCGACGATGGCCGCGGCCTTCTCGGCAACGATCTCCGCCCGCTGATCCGACATCAGGCCGGCAACGGGAAGTTCGACCAGAGCCAGCTCGCGGCCTTGCTTGATGACGACGATGCCGCCGCCGACCTCATGCAGTCGGTTGGCGGCCTTGGCCATGTCCGCCTTGTTCGTGCCGACGACGATCATGTGGTGGCTATCATGCGCGACCGTGCTGGCGATCGCGCAATCGCTGCCGTAGCCGAAGCCGGAGACGAAGGCGTTGACGACGTCGCCGGTGCCGCGGTGGCGTTCGACGAGGGCGATCTGGCAGATATCGTTGGCCCTATCCATCTGCACGAAGCCGTTTTCGATTGCGACCTCGGCCTCGAGCGCGCGCGTCGGCGCCTGGTTTTCGACGACGCCGATCACGTTCACCCGCGCCCTTGTAGCGCGTGCATTGGACGGAATGTCGAAATCCGCGGCGGTCAGCATCCGGCCAAGATGGACGGTGTTGCGGGCGCTTTCCGGATAGACATAGGCCGGGATGTCGCGCACCAGCGTCCCGCCTTCGGCCATGAGTTCGCCGCGGGCAAACACCATCTCGATCGGCAGCGCCGCGAGATCCGAGGTGACGATCAGGTCCGCCCGCCGGCCGGGCGCTATCGATCCGAGCTCGCGCTCCAGGCCGAAATGCTGGGCGGTGTTGAGCGTCGCCATCTGGATGGCGGTAATCGGTTTCAGCCCCTGTGCGATCGCATGGCGCACCACGCGGTTCATGTGTCCGTCATGAACCAGCGTGCCGGAATGGCTGTCGTCGGTGCAGAGCAGGAAATTGCGCGGATCGAGGCCGGATTCGGTGACGGCCTTGATCTGTGCGGCAACATCGTACCAGGCGGAGCCAAGGCGCAGCATGGCGCGCATGCCCTGGCGAACGCGGGCGATCGCGTCCTCTACGGTGGTCCCCTCGTGGTCGTCGGCCGGGCCGCCGGCGGCATAAGCGTGGAATTCGCGGCCGAGATGCGGCGAGGCATAGTGCCCACCGACGGTCAGCCGCGCATCCTGGGTCGCGGCGATCTCGGCCATCATCTTCGGATCGTTGCCGGCGACACCGGGGAAGTTCATCATTTCGCCAAGGCCGATGACGTTCGGCCAGGCGAGCGCCTCGGCGACATCTTGAGCGGAAAGCTCGGCGCCGGCGGTCTCAAGGCCCGGCGCGCTCGGCACGCAGCTCGGCACCTGGACGAGCACGTTGACCGGCAGGCTCTGCGCTTCCTCGTTCATCAGCCGGACGCCATCGAGGCCGAGCACGTTGGCAATCTCGTGCGGGTCGATGAACATGGTGGTGGTTCCGTGCGGGATCACCGCGCGGGCAAATTCGGTGACGGTGACGAGACCGCTTTCGACATGCATGTGGGCGTCGCAAAGGCCGGGCACCAGGTAGCGGCCGTTCGCATCGACGACCTTGGTGTCGGCGCCGATCGTGTGGCCGGCGTCCGGGCCGACATAGGCGAAGCGGCCAGCTTTGACGGCGATATCGGTGCCGGGAATGATCTCGCCGGAATAGACGTTGACCCATTTTCCATTGCGGATCACGAGATCGGCCGGCTTGCGGCCCATGGCAACGTCGACCAGTTCGGGTGCGGTTCTCGACCAGGGTTGAAGCATGTTTGTTTCCTTCGGATGGGCGATGTCGGCGCCCTTCCATAAAAAGGAGGGCGCCGAAGGATTTGCTGGTGGTCTATTGAGTCTGGGCGACGAGGGCTGCGGCAAGCAGCGCGACGAACCACATGACCGGTATTACATCGCCGGCCCGGCCGCAGACCAGCTTGATCAGCACATAGGCGATGATCGCAAGCGACAGGCCGAGCGTGATCGAGAAGGTGAGCGGGATCAACACGATCGCGAGGAACGCCGGGATCGCCTCATCGAGCGCGTTCCAGCGGATGTTGCTGATCGGCTCGGACATGAAGAGACCGGTGAGGATCAGCACCGGCGCAGTGGCCACCGCCGGCACCAGCGAGAGCAACGGCGACAGGAACAGGAAGGGCAGGAAGAGCAGGCCGGCGATAAGTGCCACCAGACCGGTCCGGCCTCCTTGCTGGATGCCGGCGCCGGATTCGAGATAGACGGTCGCGGGGCTGGTGCCGAGCGGGGCCGAGATCAGTGCGGCGATCGCATCGACATGCATGGATTCGCGGATGTTGCGCGGCATGCCGGTCTCATCCTTGAGGTCGGCCGCTTCCGCGAGGCCAAGGAATGTGGAAAGCGCCTCGATGAAGTTGGTGAACAGGAAGACGAAGATGAAGGGCAGGTAGATCAGGTTGAGCGCGCCCAGGAGATCGATCTGGCCAACGAAGCTGAAATCCGGTGCGGCGGAGAAACCGCTCCAGTTGACCAGCGTGTGCACGTCGGGCGTCTCCGGCCAGAAAGCGCTGCCGTCACCCCACCAGCGGCCGATCGGGATCGCAAGAATGGTGGTGAGGATCATGCCGGCCATCATCGCGCCGGGAACGCGCCGCACCACCAGCGCCACCGTCAGCACGAAGCCGGCGATGAAGGTGAGCGTCACCGGGTTGAACTGGGTCAGCCCGACGATGGTATCCGGGTTGGCGACGATGAACTTGGCGTTTTCCAGGCCGATCAGCGCGATGAAAAGTCCGATGCCGCAGGCGATGCCGTAGCGGAGATCAACCGGGATCGCCTCGATGATCGTCTGGCGCAGGTTGAAGAACGCCATGACGGTGAAGAGCACGCCGGCCCAGAAGACGCAGCCGAGCGCGACCTCGAGCGGAACCTTGGCGCCGACGACCATTGTGTAGGCAAAGAGCGCGTTGATGCCCATGCCTGGCGCCACCAGAATGGGGCTGCGCGCATAAAGCCCCATGGCGCAGCTGCCGATGAAGCTGACGAGCACAGTCGCCGTCACCCCTGCCGAAAACGGAATGCCGGCATGCGCCAGGATCGAAGGATTGACGACGATGACGTAGGAGGCGGCGAGAAAGGTCGTGAGTCCCGCGAGGATTTCGGTACGGACGGTGGAGCCGAACCGCGAGATCTGAAAGTAGCGGTCAAGAAGCGCGTGAAGCCAGGATCCCCCCGGGCTAGGTGCCGCCTCCACGGTTTTGTTCTGTATGTTCATTTTGTTCCCCTTTTTTTGAAACGACTGAGGGGGCCGGCATGACCGGCCCCCTCTTCAGGCATTATTCCGCGGCTTCGGCGCGCTCGTCTCCTCGAGCGGGCGAAAACGGCGAGATCACCTTCAAGCCCACGCAATCGACGACGCCGAGGTCGGTGATTGCATATTCCGGGATCGCCGTGATCTGCAGCACGAACATGTACATGAAAGGCCAGGGCAGCGGGCAGCCGAGGGCTCGGGCCGCATCGTCGAGTTGGTCTTCCAGCGCCGCCATCTCGGCCGGTTCGATGTCGGAGACGATGCCGCCGATCGGCAGGTGCAGGAAGGCTCCGACCTTGCCGTTGCGGACCACGACCTGGCCGCCATTGTTGGCGATCAGGTGGTTGATGGCGACGCGCATGTCTTCGAGGTCGGCGCCGATGCAGATGATATTGTTGTCGTCAGGCGCGGTAGAGCTGGCGATCGCCCCTTCCTTGAGGCCGAAGCCGGAGGTGAAGGCGACCGGGCGATTGCGCGTCTTGCCGTAACGCTCGACGACGGTGACGTATTGCACGTCCCTTGCCGGATCGGCGAAGACCTGACCGTCCTTGACCGCAAGCGTCACGTCGTGGCGGGTGCGCACAAAGATCTTTTCCGGCGTGACGGCGATCGCCATCGCCTCGGCCGTGTCGCCGGTGCCGTCATAGGCAACCTTCAGGTCGCCGGGCTCAAGCGCCGCAACCTTGACGGAGTTGAGCAGTGCCACGCTTCGCTCCGGCGGCGTCAGTTCGATCGCCATCTTGCCGTCACGGGCGACCACTTCGCCCTTGGCGACGACCGTCTCGATGTTGAAATCGCGCAGGTCGTTGACGAGCAGGATGTCGGCGGCGCGGCCGGGCGAGATCGAGCCGACCTTGTCGTCGATCCTCAGCGCATCGGCGCCGTTGATCGTCGCCATCTGGATCGCCGCCATCGGCGAAATGCCCATGGCGATCGCCATGCGGACCATGTTGTCGAGATGGCCGCGCTTCAGGATGTCGCTCGCGACCACGTCGTCGGTGCAGAAGCTGATGCGGCGGAGCGCCTTCACGCCCATTTCCGTCACGATGCGCAGGTTGTCCGCAAGGAAATGCGAGATCGAGGATTCACGCACCACGACATGCATGCCGGCGCGCAGCTTTTCGAGCATCTCTTCCGGCGTGTAGCTCTCGTGGTCGGCGCGAACGCCCGATTGCTGGTAGCCGTTAAGCCGTGCGCCGCGCGTCATCGGGCAGCAGCCAAGCACCGGCAGTCGGCTCTTCTCGGCGAGTTCAAGCGCCGCCAGCACGTCGGCGTCTTCCTCCTGGATGAATTCGCGCACCGTCTCCCAGATGCCGACGCATTCCGGCCAGTGGTGTGTCGCCTGGTGGTCGGCCGGGCTGAAGTAGTGGCCGACGGTCGAGCGCGGCATGGTGTAGGGCGTCTTGCAGGGGGCGCCCCAGAAGACTTTCAGCGGCGTCTGCTTGGCTTCATCGAGGAACTCGCGTGCTGCCGCCGGCCCGCCGACGACGATGATCTGGTCGAGGCCGGTGACGATCGAGGTCGTGCCGAGCGGAACGACGGCCTTGGCAAAGCTCGTCAGAGACATCTTCGAGCATTCGACATGCAGATGCCCGTCGATCATGCCCGGCGCGAGATATTTGCCCGTGGCGTCGACGATCTTGGTCTCAGGGCCGATATAGTCGGAGATGTCGCCGACGGCGATGATGCGTTCGCCATAAATGGCGACGTCGGCCTGATAGATTTCCTCCGAGACGACATTGACGAGGCGACCGCCCCGGATCGCCAGCGTTGCCTTGCCGCCGGTGCCTGATGCGGCGCGAATGAATTCTCTGATATCGCTCACTGGAACCTCTTCTCCCTTAGCTCCAGTGAATATTCCCAATTCCCATCCGTTTGCACAATGGGCCGAAATAGGCTAATTTCTGGACATATCATCCAAGATTTTGGACGAAATATGGATCTCTCGCTTATCGACTGCTTCGTAAAGGTTGCGGATTCCCGTTCGATTTCAGCGGCTTCCAGGCGGCATCGGCTGCCTAAGTCGACGCTCAGCCACAAGATCCGTCAGTTGGAGGACGAGTTCGGCATCGAGCTCTTCGTGCGCGAGGGGCACCAGCTTCATGTGACCGATGCGGGCGCCGAATTCCTGCGCTATGCACGGCTCATCCAGTCGAATTGTGAGGATGCGGCAACCGCAATGGCCGAGATGCGCCAGGAGGTGGCAGGCACGCTGAGGGTCGGCTCGACAGGCGAATTCGGCACGACGATCACGTCGGAACTGCTCTACGCCTTTCGCCAGCAGTATCCGCAGGTCAATCTCGACGTCGTCTTCCTCACCTCGCGCCAGCCCTTTTCCGACGTCACCGAGCAGGCGCTCGACGGCATCTTCCACTGGGGCGAGCCGTCGGATGTGGATTACATCAGCCGGCGGCTTTCGGTCTCGTCCTATGGTCTCTTCGCCAGTCCGCAATACATCGCCCGCCACGGACAGCCGGAAAATCCGGACGAACTTGCCGGCCATCGCGGCCTCGTCTTCCGCCAGCCGACGCGGCTGCAATCCTGGTACCTGACGCAAGCCGGCGAGGACGAGGTGGACCTGCTGCCGGCTGCGACCTGCACCACCAACGACTACTGGACGATCAAGTATTTCGCGGTGGCAGGCGAGGGCATCGCCTACCTGCCTGACTTCTTCGTCGAGACCGAGCGGCAGGCCGGCCTGCTGGAACCGGTGCTTCGCGACTGGCGCTCGCCGCAGACGGCGATCAACCTCATCTATTCGCGCCGCCGGCACGTGTCGAAACGCTTCAAGGCCTTCGTCGATTTCTGCATCGACTTCTATCGCGATCGGGATCGGGTGAAGATCCCGCGCTATTACGTCGAGCGGGTCAGCCTTTGACGCTGGTCGTCGCCTAGCGAAGCAATGTAGGAAGCATGCTCGCGCCATCGACATTGCCGCCGCAGAGCAGCACGACATTGGTCTGGCCGGCGTATTTTTCGGCGACCTGGCGGAAGCCGGCGAGCGCGAGGGCTGCAGCCCCTTCGACCAGCATATGCTCGTCAAGAAGCAGCTCGCGCATCGACGCTTCGATTTCCGCCTCCGTGCACGTAACCACCGCGTCGATGACGGCCATAGCCAGCGCGAGCGTGACACTGTCTTCATCCAGGCCACCGGCGACCGCCTCGGCGAGTGTATCGAGATGTTCCGTCTCGACGACGCGACCCGCGTTCATCGAAGCGGCAAGTGCTGCGGAATTGGCGGCGGAAACGCCGATGACGCGAGTGTGCGGGCTGAAACTCTTCAGCACCGAGCCGATGCCGCTGATCAGCCCGCCGCCGCCCATGGCGACGAAGACATTGTCGATGCGTTCGGCCTGTTCCAGCAGTTCGAGCCCAATGGTTCCCTGTCCGGCGATGATCTCATGATCGTTGTAAGGCGAGACGTAGACACGCTTGTCCGATGCGGCCAGCCGCTGGGCTTCCTGTTCGGCGAGCCCTGTTTCGCCGCCGTGGAGAATGACGTCGACGCCATAGGAGCGGATGCGTTCGAGCTTCGCCGCCTTGACGATCTCGGGCAAGACGACGGTCAGCTTCTGACCGATCGCGCTTGCCGCATGGGCAGCACCGATACCGTGGTTGCCGGCGGAGGCGGTGATGACCCGCTGATCTCTCGGCATCGACGTCATCTTGCTGGTGGCACCCCTAATCTTGAAGGAACCAGTCAGCTGCAGGTTCTCCGCCTTGAACAGCACAGTCGAGGATGTTTGCCGTCCGACTGCGCGCGAGGGGATCAGCGGCGTCTCATAGATGAACGGACGGATGCGCTGGCGCGCCTGGACGGAGAGAGCTGCTGTTTCGAAGATATTGGTGTTCACGGTGTTGTTCCTTCCATACGCCCAAGCAGACCGAGCGCAGCGAGCACGGTACGGGTGATGGCGATATCCTGTGTCGCGATCCCCGTCAGGTCGGCGATGGTGATGTCTCCGTCCGAGCGCCGACCCTTGGTCGCACCGGAAAGAACCGCTCCGAGCGCAACGCAGCGCCCTTCGCCGATCGATCCTGCCCGCGCAGCGGCGGAGAATTCGCCGTGATCTAGGCATTGCTCGGAGAGATCGACGAAAAGCCGATCGGCGCGGGCAACGAGCGCGATGTCGAGCTCCTGCTTGCCCGGCGCATCCGCACCCATGGCGGTGATGTGCGTGCCGGGAGCGATCCAGTCCGACCGGATCAGCGGCTCTTTCGAGGGTGTCGTCGTCACGGTCGCATCGGATTGGCGGCACAGCGTTTCCAAGTCGGTTGTCGCCTCGATGGCAAGCTCAAGGTCTGCAAGATCGGCAAGCACAGCGGTTACCTTTTCCGGCGACCGTCCCCAGACCGTGAAATGAAGTTTTCGATCCGAGAGCGCGGCGAGCGCGCGGATCTGGATGCGCGCCTGCGTACCGGTGCCGACGATCCCGACCGAGCGGGTGTCGCTGCGCCACAGAGCCGTCGTTGCGATGGCACCGCCGATGCCGGTGCGCAGATCGGTCAGCAAGCCCTTGTCGTCGAGCACCGCGACCACGTCGCCGGTCTCGGCGGAGATTGCAACCATCATGCCGTTGCTGGATGGCAGCCCCCTGGTCGGGTTGTCATAGAAACCGGAGGCGATCTTCACGACGAAGATCGGATCGCCTTCGATGTAGCCGTACTTGATATGGCAATCGGCATTGCGGCCGATGAGCGGCAGGTAGCCGACCGGCGGCAGGTTGGCGCGCCCATCTGTCACAGCAATATAGGCGTCGCGGATGGCCGGGGCCGCGAGTGTCAGCAAGGGCAGGCTCGCGAGTTTTTCGCGGTCGATGACGATCATGACTCGCTGCCCTCGCTCAGATATTTGTAAACGGTCGCCCGGCCCATGCCGAGGATACGGGAGATGTAGGAGGCGGCGTTCTTGCCGCCGAAGGCTCCATCGGAGGAAAGAGCGATCACCAGCGCCTGCTTGTCGGTCCGGCTCATGGACGAAATCGTCAGCCCGCGCACCGTCGTCCATTGCTGGACATACTCGTTGACGCGCTCGTGCCAGTCTTCCTTGAACAGGCTCTCCGGCTTGTCGCTGCTTGCGGGCACGCGGACAAGCGCGTTGAGGGTCCTGAGTGCGGCGTGAAAGTCCGAGACATCGGCGTTGATGCAGAGCACGCCGATCGCCTTGCCGTCTGTACCTCGCAGCACAGCGCTGATCGCTTTGATCGAGCGGCCGTCCCAATTGACCTTCTCGTAGGGACCGATGACCCCGTCCGCTTCCTTGAAACCGATTTCGCTGAGCAGCGAGGGTTCGCCGATTTCCCGCTTGGAAAAATTACCGGCGATGTGGATCACGGTTTCGGTTGCGAGATCGTGCAGCACGACTTCGGCATAGGGCTGGAACAGCAAGGCGATCGCGTCGCAGACCAGCATATGCGGGCGGAGTTCGGGATTCACGGCCTTTCCTTTCTTCAGGAACCGCCCTTAAATCACCCGTGGACTAAAATGTCCATATTGGATTTTGCGTCCGCACATCTCAAAAACCGCGACAGCGGCGAGCGATGATTTTCGCACGCTGCTGTTGGAGCTGCCGATGGGAGAGTGGGGATCAGGGGTGGCGCACGCAGGTAATGCGGGCGCCGGAATGGGCTCAGCCCTTGTTGGGGCCGCCGCGCCAGGTGCACAGCAGATGATCGAGCGACAGCTTGCCGGGACCGGAAGCCATGAGGCCGAGTGCCATTGCCGCCCAGGTGATGTGGATGGGCCAGCCGTCCGGAACGGTCAGTTGTACGATTGCTGTCATGACCAGCAGCCCGAACGCGACAAAGCGCGTTGCGAGGCCGAAGACCAGCAGGATCGGCAGAAGGATCTCGGCCGAGCCCGCAGCAAAGGCCATGGCGGCTGGCGCCGGGTACGGGTAGGGACCACCGGGAAGATGCAGCTGGAACTCCGAGCTGAAAAGCAGGACGGCGACGTCGTTCAACTGCAGGAAACCGTCCCACTTGCTCATGCCGGACCGGAAGAACGGCACCGCCAGCCCAAAGCGTAGCACGAGTTGAGCGAGCCAGAGAGGAGCGAGCGCGCCGACCGCCCGGTTCGCGCGGCGGGCCCATTGCGACAGGTCGGTGGCATTGACGCTATTTCGGGAGCTGGATGCAGACATCATGGTTTCTCCCCGTAATGAATGGCCAAAAAGGCGCCGGCCTCGAGCGCCGTTGCGATGGCGGTGGCGAGGTCGAGTGAGGGATATCGGCTTGTCGCCTCCTCTGCCGCCGTGGCCAGGGGAACACCTGACAGCAGCCGGTCGAGCAGAATGTCCGCTCCGGGTGTGAGGTTGCGGACAGCCACCTCCAGTTCCGGGCGGGTGATCAGCGCGCTTTCCGATGCCGAGGTCTCGATGCGGCTGACCGGGCCGATCGCCCGGTTGACGGCAAAGATTGTCACAGCAGGAAAATCGGAACGGACGATGCGGACCGCCGGGTGTGCCATGAAGACGGCGTCGCCGAGCCGGTTCGGCGGGACGGCGGCGAGTGCATCGGGCGTCAGGGCCGGCGCATCCGCCGCGTGATAGACGTCGAGCCAGGCACGTTCGATCCGCGCCACATCGGCGAGCCAGGGCATGGATTGCGCATACTCGTAGCGCGCGATGAAGTCGGGAAAGTCCCGGCCGTATTCGAAAAGAAGCGGCGAAGTCGGGGGCGTTTCCCGCACGTGAAAGCGGGCCATGGCACGAAAGAAGGTTTCCCCGGTGATGCGCTCAGTCGCCGGGAAGGTCGCCGCCAGCGCCTCGATCAGGCTGACGGTGACGTTGTTGCGGTAGACGTTGAAGCGTTTGACCGCCGCCTTGCCGTTCGGGCCAGAGACCAGCGCCGGCGTCTGCTGTTCCGGATCGAGAAGCGGCGGCACGAAGCGGGCGACATAACTGCCGGCGGCGCCAACGGGCGCGGTGGGTATTCTGCTAGACGCTTGCACGGAACTTCTCCCGTGACCCCACCTGCGCATGGCGGTCGAGGATCCGTTGTGCGGCCGTGGCCTCGCGCTTCAGCACTGCCCAGTCGGGAATGGCGCTGTCCCATTCGATCAGCGTCGGGATGGGGTCGGTCCGGGCGATGACCATTTCGTAGAGTTTCCAGACGGCATAGGCGACCGGCCCGTCGTGGCTGTCGATCAGCAGCAGCTCGCCCTCGTCGTCCTGCTGTTCCGCGTGCCCGGCAAGATGGATCTCGCCCACATGCTCCAGCGGAAAGTCGCCGAGATAGTCGAGCGCGGAATAGCCCTGGTTGGTGGCCGAGACGAAGACGTTGTTGACGTCGAGCAGCAGTCCGCAGCCGGTGCGTTTTACCAGTTCGCGAATGAACGCCGTTTCGCTCATCGTCGATTCCCGGAAGGTGACATAGGTCGAGGGATTTTCGAGCAGCAGCCGGCGGCCGATCATCTCCTGGACCTCGTCGATATGATCGGCGACGCGAGCGGCGGTCGCCTCGGTGTAGGGCAGCGGCAAGAGGTCGTTGTAGAAGGTGGTTTCGTGGGTCGACCAGGCGAGATGCTCGGAGACAAGGGCCGGTTCATAGCGGTCGACCAGATCCTTGAATCGGGCGAGATGCGTCTTGTCCAGCGGTTGTGGCCCGCCAATCGACATGCAGACGCCATGCAGTGAGACCGGAAAGTCCTCGCGGATGCGGGTAAGTGCTGCATGCGGCGGACCGCCGGCGCCCATGTAGTTTTCCGCATGAACCTCGAAGAAGCCGCCCGGGACGTCATCGGCGAGGATTGCCGGCAGGTGCTGGTGCTTGAAGCTGGTTCCCGCCAGCCCGGCGATTTCATGTTTCGGCAGACGCTGGCTCACCAAGGCAAACCGGCCGCCGTATCCTGTCGAAGTGCTCATCGCCAATCCCGTTCAGTGTTCGAGTGCTTTTCAGTGGCGGGCTGAAGCGCCACCGTTTGGTGAAAGCCTGTGCGGAACGGGACGCGATTGCCCCGCATCCCGTTCCGCTCTGTGGTGGATCAGGAAGGCATGTCGCGGGCCAGCGGCTGCGGCGAGCCCTTGCGACCGTCGGGCAGTTCCATGGTCGTGCAGGTGCCGCCATCGACAAACTTCCAGGCGTTGCCCTGATAGTCGACCGTGGACGTAGCCTGGCAGGTCGTGCCCGGTCCGGCGGCGCAATCGTTGTGACCCTTGAGGGCGACGCCGAAGCACTTTTCCTTGCCCGCATCCATCGCGCTTTTGACCTGTGCTTCGGTGAGCGGCGCTGCGGTCGCGAGCGTCGACAGGGCGGCCGCAACCGCGCTTGCGAGCATTGCGCTGCTGATTGTGGACTTCATGGACATCATTCTATCTCCGTGTTGAACTCATCCCGTGCGTCCTGTCTCAGGCGCACATCAGGTCTTTCGTCGCGGAGACAGGGGGCGTTACATAACGTTGGCAACACGCTTTCGTGATGCGTTCGCGAGCGGTCACGATGATGTCAGCCGGCTTGACAGCGCTGCCCATGCGAATTTGGGATGAGTGTGTAACAAACGCCTGGAATCAGCGAATGGGGAGGAAAGGCGCGAGTGAGCGGCGCGGAGGACGAACATCTCGCAAGTTTGCTTCGCCAGGCCTTGGCCGGTGACGAGAAAGCCTATGGCGACTTCCTGCGTGATGCTGCGCTCGTAATCCGCGGTTGGGCGAGGCGGTGGACCGCGGGCGGCGGCGTCGATGCGGAGGATATCGTCCAGGAGGCGTTGCTGGCGGTGCACGTCAAGCGTCATACCTGGCGAGGCGATGCGCCTGTTATCCCTTGGCTCCATGCGATCGCCAGGCACAAATTCGTCGATGCCGTCCGGCGGCAGGCCCGCCGCCCGACGGTGGGCATCGAGGAATATGAAGAAACTCGTGCGAGCGCCGAATCCGAAAAGGCCCGCGATTGGGAGATCGGCCGGGCGCTGGAGGGCCTCGCGCCCGGGCAACGGGCAGTCGTCAACGCGATCTCGATCGAAGGCTGCACGATCGCCGAAACGGCGCAGAGACTGGATATGAACGAAACGGCGGTTCGCGTGGCGCTTCACCGCGGCCTGGCTGCAATCGCCCGCCGATTTGGACGAAACTGACATGGACACGAACGATCTCATCAAAGCTCTTGCAGCGGATACCCGGCGGCCCGGATTGTCTATGAATACTGTGTGGCTGGGCGCCGCAAGCGGGGCGCTCATGCTCGCCGGGCTCGTCTTCTTCATGATGCTTGGGCCGAGGCCGGATATCGCCGCCGCTGTTGAGACGCTGCGCTTCCTGTTCAAGTTCGTGGTCACCGGTTCCCTCGCGGCGGCAGCCTTCGCAGCCATGCGCGTTGCGGCCTGGCCCGAAGCCGAGTTGCGCAAGCTGCTGCCCTATCTCTGCGTCGCGCCGTTGCTGGTGCTCGTTGGTGTCGCGCTGGAGCTGATCGCCCTGCCGTCTGATACCTGGGCTGCAAAACTGATCGGCACCAACAGCGTGCTTTGCCTGACCTTCATTCCTCTGATCGGCTTGGCGCCGCTTGCGCTCTTCCTGCTGGCGCTGCGCCACGGCGCGCCATCGCGGCCGGCGCTTTCCGGTGCGCTGGCGGGGCTTGCCGCAGGTGGCATCGCTGCGACCTTCTATGCCGCCCACTGCCCCGACGACTCGCCGCTCTTCGTCGCGACCTGGTACACGATCGCGGTCTTTGGCCTGACGCTGCTTGGAGCCATTGGCGCGCGTTTGGCCGTCCGCTGGTAGCAGAGCCGGCCAGCCTCCGATCGGATTGAAGCGGTGGTGAAAACAAAAAAGGCCGGCAAGGCCGACCTTTTCCCGTTCGCTGCGTCACACTGCCAGTACATCCGTGGTCAGGGTTTCCGCGCGAACTTCGCCCGGAGTCTTCGGATGAATTCCGGCGGGCTCCACGGGCAATTCGATGATGCCTATGTGTGGTGCCCGGCTACGGTTTTCAAGCCCTTGGTCCAAAAACGCGGTGGCACCTTCGTTTCCGGTACTTCCACTAGCAATGGATGCTGACGCCATGTTCGTGCAGGAGCGCAACGAGGTGCTCGTCCCGCAGCTTGTCGGTGACCAGCGCATCGATGTCGGCAAGCGACGCAAGCCGGACGAGCGCCCGCCGGCCAAATTGCTGCTGTCGACTGCGAGAATGACGCGCTCGGCCTGGCGCATGGCGGCCGAGACGGCGGCGACTTCGGCGTGATCGTCGTCGCCGATGTCGGCGCTGGTCGAAGCGGGCATCGACTTCAACATCGCGCCGGACGCGACCTTTGGCGTCAACTACACCGGGCAGATTGCGTCGGGCGTCTCCGACCACGGCGTCAACGCCAAGCTCAAGGTGAGCTTCTAAGGCTCACGCCGAGCAGCAGAGCATTGCAAGGGCTGACCTTGCTCGAGGATTGGAACGCCGCGCGGTAATGCGCGGCGTTCTCGACGTTCGCGATCTGCGTCCAGCGACTGTTGCGAACCGGCCGCAGCCGCGACGATTGGCGCCATGGCAAGATTTCTGCACTTGGCGGTTGCGCCCGATTCGCCTATAAGTCGTCATCCGGCAACCAATCAGGGAGGTTTTAAAAGATGCCAGCTTTTTCTTTCTCCCTACGGGGCGGCGTACAGTTCTGAGCTGGACGCAGAAGGGCACTTTCGCCTTTCCGTCTTTTCCAGGTCGGAGTTCGTCTCGCTGACCTTGGCCCTTCCTCCCCGGAGGACGCTGCCAAACCAATGATGCCGCATCGGAAGCTGGGTTCCTTTTTTCGGCATACTCCGTTTTGAATCAGTTTTGAGGCCGATGCATGGGCATCGGGCAATCGTTATGGCTTTTACTCGTTACGATCTGCGCGGCGGTGCGTTCCGCAGCGCTCTTGGTTTCACTTGGGTCCATTGGAAGCGGCAGCCGCTGCGGATCAGTGTCATCTTTGGCATGGTTCTGCTGTCAACGCTCGCCGACGTCCTGACGCCGCTCTATTCCGGCCGGCTTGTCGACGCCGTCGTTTCCGGCGGGGCAGCCGATCAGCTTGCCTGGGATGCGGCGATTGCCGCATTCTGGATGCTGATGGCGCTCTCGCTCGGCGCGATCATACTCAGGCACTTCACCTTCCTGGGCGTCACCGATCTGACGCTCAAGATGATGGCCGACATCGCGTCTGCCGCCTTCTACCGCATCCAGCGCTTCTCGACCGACTGGCACGCCAACAGCTTTGCCGGTTCGACGGTGCGCAAGGTGACGCGCGGCATGTGGGCACTCGATCTGTTGAACGACACCTTGCTTGTGGCCCTGTTCCCGTCCGTCGTAATGCTCGTCGGCTCGACGGTGCTGATGTCGTTCTACTGGCCGATGATGGGTGTCATCATCGGTGTGGGTTCGATCGTCTTCATCGTCGTGACGATCCTCCTGTCGCTCGGCTATGTCGCGCCGATGGCGAGCCTTGCCAACCGATGGGACACGAAGCTCGGCGGTGCGCTCGCGGATGCAGTCAGCTGCAACATCGTGGTCAAGGGCTTCGGCGCCGAAGGCCGGGAGGATGCCCGCCTCGCCAAGGTTCTCGCCAAGTGGCGGGACCGCACGCGCAGAACCTGGATACGCGGCACGACCAACGGCACGACACAGGGAGCAATGCTGCTCGTCTTGCGCGCGGCGGTGATCGGCTTTGCGCTCCTTTTGTGGTCGCGCGGGGAGGCAACGGCCGGTGACATCACCTTCGTGCTCACCTCGTTCTTCATCCTGCAGGGCTACCTGCGTGAAGTCGGGCAGCACATCCGCAACTTGCAGCGCTCGATCAACGACATGGAGGAGCTCGTCGACATCCATGGCCAGCCGCTCGGTATCGAGGACAAGGCCGACGCCAAGCCGATCCGGATCACCGATGGCCGCATCGAGTTCAAGGATGTGACGTTCCACTACGGTGCGCACCGCAAGCCGCTCTACGACCGGTTCTCGGTGACGATCCGGGAGGGCGAACGTGTCGGTCTCGTCGGGCATTCGGGCTCGGGCAAGACGACCTTCGTCAAGCTGATACAGCGTCTGCACGACCTGAAATCCGGGCAGATCCGGATCGACGGTCAGGACATCGCTTCGGTGGCGCAGACGTCGCTGCGTCAGCAGATCGCGATCGTCCAGCAGGAGCCAATCCTGTTCCATCGCTCTCTGGCGGAGAATATCGCCTATGCGCGACCGGACGCCACGCAGAGCGAGATCGAGAAGGCGGCGAAGCTCGCGAGCGCCCACGACTTCATCACGTCCCTGCCGAAGGGCTACGGCACGTTGGTGGGCGAACGCGGGGTAAAGCTCTCGGGCGGCGAGCGGCAGCGCATCGCCATTGCGCGTGCGTTCCTGGCGGACGCACCGATCCTGATCCTCGATGAGGCAACCTCGAGCCTCGATTCGGAATCGGAGGTCTTGATCCAGCAGGCGATGGAGCGGCTGATGCTCGGACGCACGACGCTGGTGATCGCGCACCGTCTGTCGACGGTCAGGGCGCTCGACCGGCTGCTGGTCTTCGATCATGGCCGGATTGCCGAGGAGGGCACGCACGATGCGCTGATCCGCCTCGACGGCGGCATCTATCGCGGCCTCTTCGAGCGCCAGGCGCTGGAACTGACCAAGGGGCTGGTGCTGAACGACCAGTAGGGCTCTCGGGAGCCTGCCAGAACAACCAACCGCCGCGCCTGACGAAGGCGCGGCGAATTCTACCTTTCCTCGCCAAGCCAGCGATCGATGCCGCGCGCGGCGGCACGGCCAGTGGCAAGGCAGGCGGTCAGCAAATAGCCCCCGGTCGGCGCTTCCCAGTCGATCATCTCTCCCGCAACGAAGGTGCCGGGCAGTGCCTTCAGCATGTAGCTTTCGTCGATCGCATCCCACTGAACTCCGCCTGCCGAAGAGATAGCTTCGGTGATCGGCCGCGGGCGCAACAGCGGTATCGGCAGGGCCTTGATCAAGGCAGCGAGATCAGGTGGGGCCATCCGGGCGGCTGCGGGCGCCAGTTCGCGCAACAGGGAGGCTTTCACGCCTTCGAGCCCGGCTCCCTTGCGCAGGCGGTTTGAGAAGCTGGTCTTGCTGTCGAGGCGGCCAAGGTCCTTTTCCAGTCTCGCAACGCTTCTTCCCGGCGTGAGATCGACTATCAGGTCTGCTTCTTCGCCGTGCGCCAGCCGATCTCTGAGGGCGGCTGCATGGGCGTAGACAAGGCTGCCTTCGATGCCGTTCCTCGAAACGACGAATTCACCAGGAACGGTCCCGGCCGCGGACGTAGCTGTGACACCCTTGAGCGCCGCACCCGACAAGCGGTCGCGGAAAGTTTCGCTCCAGTTGACGTCGAAGCCGCTATTGGCGGGTTGGAAACTGGCGACGGCCACACCTTTCTCCTGCAGCCAAGGGAGCCAGCCGGCGTCCGATCCGAGGCGGGGATAGCTCGCGCCGCCGAGTGCGAGCAATGTCGCATCGGCACACACAAGCTTTTTGCCATCAGGTGTGTCGAAGGCGAGCTCGTTGCCCTCAAAGCCTGTCCAACGATGTCGGGTCAGGGTCCGGACCCCACGACCTTCCAGCGATTTCAACCAGGCGCGCAGCAACGGCGACGCCTTCATGACCTCCGGAAACACACGCCCCGACGAGCCGACGAAGGTTTCGGTTCCGAGATCTGCCGCCCATTGCCTTATCTCGTCGGGCGTGAAGGCATCGAGCGCCGCGCGCAGCCGCGGCGAGGCGTCACCGAAGCGTTCGGCAAAGACGGCGTAGGGTTCGGCATGGGTAATGTTCAGGCCGGATTTTCCGGCGAGCAGGAACTTGCGCGCGACCGTTGGCATGCTGTCGTAGACGGTGATCGCGTGGCCGCGCTCCGCCAACCCCTGCGCCGCCATCAGCCCGCTTGGCCCGCCGCCCACAATGGCGATGTTCTTTTGTCCCATGCGCTTGCCCGGTCACAGATTCCATGTCGCCGCACTCTTGGCCCGGCGGCGCGCGGCGCGCAACCCCGCGCGACGAGCGCTCAGCGGCGATTGGAACTGTTGAGCTTCCGCTCGAGCCAGAGGCTGTAGCGCGAACCCGTGAAGCAGATTGCGAAATAGACCAGCGCCGCAAAGATATAGGCCTCGCTGTAGAAGCCGAGCCAAGTCGGGTCGGTCGCCGAAGTCTTGGCCGCGTTCAGCAGATCGTAGATGCCGATGACGGCGAGCAGCGAGGTGTTGAGCACGATGCCGATCGAGAGGTTGACGATTGCCGGGATGACGGCAGTGAGCGCCTGCGGCAGCACGACCAGCCGCAGCATCTGGATCCGGCTGAGGCCGAGGGATAAGGCCGCCTCCTTCTGCCCGGAGGGGATCACCTGCAGGCCGGCGCGGATGACTTCGGCGAGATAAGCCGAGAAGAACAGGCTAACGCCGATCTGGGCGCGCAGCAGCTTGTCGATGGCAGCACCGCTTGGCAGCGCCATCGGCACGATCAGCATGGCCACATAGAGAACGGCGATCATCGGCACGCCGCGTAGCACCTCGATGAAGGCAGTTGCCAGGCACCGCACGATGCCCATGTCCGATTGGCGGGCAAGCGCCAGCAGCAGCGCGATCGGGAAGGCGAAGGCGAGGCCGGCGATCGAGACGGTGAGCGTGATCGGCAATCCGCCCCAATGATTGGTCGACACCGGTTCCATGCCGGCTGTGCCCGCCATCAGCAGCCAGATCACGACAAGGGCCAGCAGCCAGACCGGTACCAGGCGGAAGCTCCAGAAGCGGGGAAGGGCAGAGACCGTGAGCAGCGCCGTGATGAGAGTGAGCACCAACGCCGGTCGCCATTGCAGCGGGGGCGGAAAGAAGGCGAAGAGCATGAATCGAAACTTGGCACCGACGAAGGCCCAGCAGGCGCCGGCCGTCTCTGTTGCGCAATCGGCCGACGTGCCGGACCACACGGCATCGACGACGGCCCAGCGGAAAAAGGGAAGTGCGAGCCAGAGCATCGCCGCGAGCGTGGCAAGCGTGACGAGGCCATTGGCCCAGCCGCTGAAGAGGCCGTCGCGCCAACGGTGCCAGTCGGGCGCGACGGGCGGCGCAAGTTCGATCTGGCTCATCGCTTTCCTTCCTCGCGCAGAACCACGCGGCGGTTGTAGAGGTTCATGACGGCCGAAACCGCAAGGCTGTTGGTCAGGTAGACGGCGGCGATGATAATGATCGCCTCCAGCGCCTGTCCTGTCGTATTCGCCGTCGTGTTGGCGACGCTGACGAGGTCCGGGTAGCCGATCGCGACCGCGAGGCTTGAATTCTTGGCCAGATCTAGGAAGCTGGAAATCATTAGCGGCGTAATCACCCGAAGCGCCTGCGGCAGCACGACGAGGCGCAGGATCTGAGCGGGTTTCAGCCCGAGCGCCCGGGCCGCCTCCCATTGACCCGATTTTACCGACTGGATGCCGCTGCGCACGATCTCGGAGATCGAGGCCGAGGCATTGACGACGAGGCCGATCAGCAGGGCTGCGAACTCGGGTGTCAGCGACAGGCCGCCGCGAATGTTGAAGCCGCCCTTGGCGGGGATTTCGACAGAGGCCGCGAAACCTAGGGAGGTGAGGGTGAGGTAGCAGAGGGCAAGCGCCCCGAGCGCAGCACCGGCCGACTTCGGCAGATAGAAGGCTGAGCCTGCAAACAGGCGACGGCACAGGACGAGCGCGGCGAGGACAGCCAGCACCACCACCGAAAGCCAGACCACCGCTGGCAAGCCTTCGACCGAGAGCGAGGGAAGATAGACGCCACGATTGCTGAGATAGATGCTGCCGAGGAAAGAATAGGCGCCGCGCGGCGGCGGCAGCGCGTGGATGATGGCGCTCCAGAGAAAGAGTTGCAGCAACAACGGCGTGTTGCGCAAAAGCTCGACATAGGAGTGAACGAAGCTGGCCAGCAGCAGGTTGCCCGAGAGTCGCGCGATGCCGAGCGCAACGCCGAGCACGGTTGCAAGCAGGCAGCCGACGACCGCGACCTTGATCGTGTTGGCAATGCCGGCGCCAAGCGCGCGGGCATAGCTGTCGCCGGCGGAATAGGAGAGCAGACTCTCGCCGATCTCGAAGTTCGCCTGGTGAGAGAGAAAGGCGAAGCCCGGCGTCAGCCCCATGCGGTGCATGCTGTCGGCGGTGTTCTGGCCCAGGAATGCGAAGAGCAGGAGCACGACGACGAAAAGCAGGCCTTGCAGCAGTGGCAGCGGCCCGATCCAGGTGCGCAGCCGCGAGACAGGTCCGGGCCCCGAAGGGCCCGGTCGGCTATGGCGTGTCATGGGAAAAACCATGAAGCGGCTCAGCGGAACGGCGGCGAGTAGAGGAGGCCGCCCGCGGTCCAAGGCTGGTTGTAGCCGCGTTCGAAGTTAAGGGCCGTGCCCTTGCCGACGTTGCGCTCGAAGATTTCGCCGTAATTGCCGACGGTCTTGACGATGTTGTAGGCGAACTTCGGATCAAGGCCGATCGCTTCCCCAAGCGAGGGATCGACGCCGAGGAAGCGCTTGATCGCGGGGTCCTCGCTCTTCAGGAACGTGTCGACATTGTCCTTGGTGATGCCGAATTCCTCGGCCTGGATCGTCGCATAGACGGTCCAGTTGACGATTTCGAGCCACTGGTCGTCACCGGCGCGAATTGCCGGCGCCAGCGGTTCCTTCGACAGACGCTCCGGCAGAAGCACGTAATCGTCGGGCTTCGAAAGCTGCGTGCGCTTAGCGGCAAGGTCGGTCGCGTCCTGGGTGAGCGCATCGACACGGCCGCTGTCGAGCGCCTTCAGGAACTCGCCGGTTTCTTCGATCGTGACCGGCGTGAAGGCCTTGCCCGTCTTGCGGAAGAAGTCGGCGATGTTGAGCTCGCCGGTCGTGCCGCTCTGGACGCCGATGGTCGCGCCGTCGAGTTCCTCGCCCTTGCTGACGCCAAGATCCTTGCGAACCAGCAGGCCCTGGCCATCGTAGAAAACGACGGGACCGAAATGGAAGCCAAGCTTGAAGGCGCGGCTGACGGTCTGGGTCACGCCCGAAAGCAGGATGTCGAACTCTCCGGACTGCAGCGCCGGCAGGCGCTGCTGCGGCGAGGAGTTGGTGAACTCGACCTTTTCGGCGTCGTTGAAGACGGTGATCGCGATGGCGCGGCCGAAATCGACGAAGAAGCCCTGCCAGCGGCCGCTGCTATCGGGCGAGAAGAAACCCGGCGTGGTACCGACGCCGACCTTGATCACGCCGCGCACCTTGATCTTGTCGAGCGTTTCGCCGGCAAGCGCTGACGTGGCGATGAGGCCGGCCGCCAGCGCTGCCGTCGCGGCAAAGGCTTTTGTGAAAAGTTTTCGGTGAGTGAAATGTCGCTGCATGAAGGCCCCCAAGCCATAAAGGAATGTAACTGCGCATCCACGGCAGAAGCGCCCGATGCTGCTGAAATAATTAAATCTATAGAAATTATATAATAGGTATTTTTGTGCGAAATTGACGCGCGGCCCGAAACAGATTTCGCCGCCTCGTTTTCGCCGGGAACGTTTTTGACAAGCGGGTGGTTGGCTTGCGCGCGTGGCGGCGCGGTCCGCTCGCCTGAAGCTGCACGACCGGGCCTCCCGGTGCACTCCAGGGCTGTACCTCTTGTTGAGATCGGCGGAAGTTCCTAGGTTCCGCCGATCGATTGGTTTATCTCGTTGGCGATGCGGCTCTTTGCGGAAAAATGGTGGAAACGGGTAGGATGGGGCGCGCCGACATCGGTCGCCCTGCATCTCATCGTCGTTTTTCTGCTGTTGTTCGATCTGCCGCTCGAACTGCCGAAACCTCCGAAAGAGCAGACCGTCAACGTTGAGCTCGTTCCTCCCCCTGAGGCGAAGGAGGAGAAAAAGGCCGAACAGAAGAAGGCAGGGCCGAAAAAGGGCGAAGAGAAGAAGGCCGAGCAACCGAAGCCGCAAGCCAAGCCCAAGCCCCAACCGAAGCCAGAGCCGAAGTCGAAGCCGGAACCCAGGCCGGCGCAGCAGTTGCCGCAGTCCTTCGCCTCCGCCATGGCCAAGACCAAGCAGGACAACAAGGAGGCCGAGCTGCCGCCGGCTGCACGGGACACGGTAAAAAAGACCGAAACGTCCGAGCCGGCAAAGGCTGTGGACGACAAGGCAAAGCCAGCGGACGAGCCGCCAAAGGTGCCCCCGGCGGAGAAGAAGGAACCGGTGAAAGAGCCGAAACCCCTGTCGGCTCTGGCTGTGCCCGCAAAGTCATCCGAGAACGCCACACAGAAGGCGGATGAAAAAGCCGCCTCGACGGTGGCCGAGGCGAAGCCTGAGCCAAAAGAAACGCCTCAGGCCAAGCCGCAGGAGGTCAAGTCGGAACAGGAGACCGCAAAGGCAAAGCCGGCCGATGCTGCGGCAAAGGTCGAACTCAAGCCGGTTCCGAGCAAGATGACCGAAGCAAAAGAACTGTACTCGGCAAAGTCGATTGCTGACCCGCGGGTGAAACAGGCGCTGATCAACCTGCCGGTCAAGAGGCGCATCCTGCAACTGTGCAATCTCGAGGCGCTGGAGCAGATCCGCAGCCAACGACCGGATACCCCGCCGGAAGGGCTGGTGCCCTTCGGACCGAAAGGCGGCTTCATCTCGAAGAACCGGATGGACGCGAGCGGCGGAGCCTATCAGAGCAAAGCGAATTGGTACGACGTCGATTTCAAATGCGTCGTCAATGAAGAGGCGACGGAAGTGACCTCCTTCAGCATCGCCATAGGCGACGCGGTGCCGAAGACAAGCTGGAGGGAGCGTCGTCTTCCCGGGAACTGATACTCCAGAGCGGATCCGGATGTTGACTTTTCTTGCCTGCCGAACCCCTTAAGGCCCGGCAGGCGCAGGTGCGAGTTGCCACTCCCGCCCTGATCTTGGTCGGCTACTCCGCAGCCTGCAGCGTCCGTTCGCGATAGACGGAGACCAGCGACGTGCCGAGCATTGCTGCGACCGCGGCGAAAAGGAAGACGCCTGCGGGTCCCTGAAGTTCGACGAGAAGGCCGCCGAGGATCGCGCCTGTGGAAATGGCGATCTGGAACGTCGTGAGCGTTGCTGCTCCCGCACCTTCGGCCTCGTCGCCGGCGGCGCGGCTCAGGAACGATTGCACACTGACCGGCAGCGCGCCGAACGCGAAGCCCCAGGCGGCCGTGGCAACAATGGCGACGGCGGGCAGTACGCCGGCAAGCGCCAGCGTCAGAGTGGTGACAGCGACGCCGGCTGCGGCCGACATCATCGACAGCCGCGTGCTGCGCTCGGCCAGGAATCCGCCGGCAATATTGCCGAAGAATCCGCCGATACCGAAGGCGAGCAGGATCGCCGTGATCGCCTCGACACCGAACTGCGGCACCTGCTCAAGGAACGGGCGAACATAGGTGAAGCCGGCAAAGTGACCCGTGACGACCAAGAGGATCGTCGCAAGGCCGAGCCGGATCGCCGGACGCTTCAGTACGTTGAGGATCGTGTTGAGGCCGGTCGTCCCGACAGGCGGAAGGCGGGGAACCGTCAGCGCCTGCACGATGAAGGTGACGATGCCGACGGCGGCAGCGAGCAGGAAGGCATAACGCCAGCCGAGCGTCGCGCCGATCCAGGCGCCGACCGGGGCCGCGCAGACCGTCGCGATCGACACACCCGACATGATGATCGCCATCGCCCGCGGCATCAGCCGGGCGGGAACGAGCCGCATGGCGAGCGCCAGCGACAGCGCCCAGAAGCCGCCGAGCCCGATGCCGAGCAGCAAGCGCGCGACAAGCAGCATCGGAAGACTTGAGGCAAAACCAGCGATCAGGCTCGAAATCACCAGAAGGGCGGTCAGGGTCAGAAGGACGTTCCGCCGGTCGAAGCGCCCGGTGTAGACGACGATCGCCGGACCGGCGATGGCCGCGACGACGGCCGTGGTGGTGACCGACTGACCGGCCGCGCCGACGGTGACGCCGAGATCGGCGGACATCGGCGTCAGAAGACTTGCCGGCAGAAATTCCGCCGTGACCAAGCCAAAAACCCCAAGCGACAGGGACACGACGGCCGCCCACAAGGGCTTTTCTCGCTCATCCGCATGTCCCGTGGGCTTGGCGACAATACCATCCATGACTTTCATCTCCATTGCATGTGGCGATGAAAATATGCATGGCGTGTTGGAGTTTCTATGCTAGAAAATCCAAAACACTGTGCCGATTATCCAAAGATGGGATGAGAGATGAGCGATGCGCTAACCGAGATTCTGCGCGGCCTGAGGCTCGACGGAGTGGAATATGGGCGTTGCCAGCCCTGTGCGCCATGGGCAACCTCCTATCCCGCGCAGGAACCTGCGCGTTTTCATTTTCTCGCATCCGGTTCCGCCCATCTGCAAACGCCCGACGGCGCCTGGATGGAGCTGACGCCGGGCGATGCCGTGTTGCTGCCGCGGGGCGACGCGCATGTGCTTGCCAGCAAGCCGGGGCTGCCGGCGATCTCGATCCGCGATCTGCCGAAACGGCAGCTTTGCGACGGCATCGTCGATGTGCAATGTCCCAATTCGGACAGCCAGAACCTTCTGTTCTTCGCGGTCATGCAGTTCAACGTCGACCGACTGCATCCTCTCCTCCAGCTGATGCCGTCCGTCATGCGCACGAGCGATCTCGCGTCGAGCGAACCGTCGATCCCATCGCTGCTCGACACCATGACGCGCGAGGCGGCGATGCAGCGCGTAGGTTCCGGCGGCATCCTGGCGCGGCTTGCCGACGTGCTGACCGCAACGATCATCCGTGCTTGGGTAGAACATGGCTGCGGCACCGCGACCGGCTGGCTGGCCGCGGTCCGCCATCCGGAGGTCGGTCGCGTTCTTGCCGCCATTCATCTCGATCCGACCAAGGACTGGTCGGTGCCGGAACTGGCAAAGCTCATGGGCGCATCGCGCTCGGGTTTTGCCCAGCGCTTTGCCGATACGGTCGGCGAGACGCCCGCCCGTTATGTGGCGCGCATGCGCATGCACCAGGCGCATCAGTGGCTGCGCGAAGGAAAGCGCGTGGCCCATGTCGCCAACCGGCTCGGCTATGATTCCGAGGCCTCGTTCAGCCGCGCCTTCCGCAAGATCATGGGTGCGCCGCCAAGTCATTCCCGGAGCCTGACGTCGCCTCCGGATCATCTGGCGTCCTGACCTGCCGGGCTGCATTGTCTCAGAACTTGACGGCGCGATCGGCCCTTGCGCCATGATCCCGTCGATGTATCCGCCGGCGTTGCAGGCTACTCATGAAACTATTCCATTTTTGAGATGCCGTTTTGCCAACGATAAAGGTAGGGTGCCCCGCGACGAAACGTCTGTTTCGCGATCGGGTCGACGGGCAAGGAAGTGACGGGAAAAATGATAGATATCAAATGCTTGCGACTTCGGGACCTCGGCTTCCGGCCGGGCGTCTATGAACCCGGCCCGTTGAATGCCATTACCGATGTCGAGGGCGTCGCGGTCGGTCATGCCACCGTGGTCGAGGGGGATCGCATCCGCACCGGCGCGACCGCCATCCTGCCGCATGGCGGCAACCTGTTTCAGGACAAGGTGCCCGCAGCGCTTGCGGTGCTCAACGGCTTTGGCAAGTTCGCAGGATCCACCCAGGTCGAGGAGCTCGGTGAGCTGGAAACGCCCGTCGTTCTCACCAATACGCTTGCGACCGGCCGGGCCATCGAGGCAATCAACCGCTGGACCCTGGCGCAGCCCGGCAACGAGAAGGTCGTGTCGCTGAACGCTGTCGTCGGCGAGACCAACGATTCCCGTCTCAACGACATTCGCGCCGGCCGCCCGACCATCGACGAGATCGGTGCAGCCCTCGCCGCCGCGAAGACTGGTGCCGTGGAGGAGGGGGCTGTCGGCGCCGGTGCCGGCACGGTGGCCTTTGGCCTCAAGGGTGGCATCGGGACCAGTTCGCGCCGCGTCAAGGCGGCCGGGGAAATCTTCACGCTCGGGGTGCTCGTTCAATCCAACTATGGCGGGCGGCTCACCGTCTGCGGTCGTGCCTATGATGCGCCGGCGGCACACGACCGGGATGGATCCATCGTCATCGTAATCGCCACCGACGCGCCGCTCTCCGCGCGCAATCTCAAGCGTCTCGCCGAGCGCGGCTTTGGCGGCCTTGCCCGCACTGGGGCAGCACTCAGCAACGGCTCCGGCGACTATGCGCTTGCCTTCTCGACGGCGCCATCCGTTCGTCGAACGAAGGCACGGCGGGCAGCGATTGCGGATTACCCGGACCTTCCGAACGACCTGATGTCGCCGCTCTTCGAGGCGGCCATCGGGGCAACCGAGGAGGCAATCCTCAATTCGCTGACCATGGCGCGAACGACGCACGGCTTCAACGCCGCGAACGGCAAGCCAAGCACGGTCGAAGCGATCTCGCTCGAGAGGCTTCGCGACTTGAGAGAGCAGTGATCATTGCGCCATGGATCGCGAGTGGTGTGGCGATCCACGGCTGCACACCAAACCTAATATTTATGGAGCCCACATGTCCCAGCCGCCCATTCGCACAGTCTATCTCAACGGCGAGTTTCTGCCGGAGAACGAGGCGCGCCTCTCGATCTTCGATCGCGGCTTCCTCTTCGGCGATGGCATCTATGAGGTGACCGCTGTTCTTGACGGCAAGCTGATCGACAGCGCGCCGCATATGGCCCGGTTGGAACGTTCGGCGCGTGAAATCGACGTGCCGCTGCCGGTGTCGACCGAGGAGATCGTCGCGATTGAAAAGCGGCTGGTGCGAGACAACGACCTTGTCGAAGGCATCGTCTATCTCCAGCTCACCCGCGGCGCCGAAGACCGGAACTTCCTGTTCTCGGAGGATATCAAGCCGACGCTTCTGCTCTTCACCCAGGAGAAGACGCTGGTGGGCGTCGCTGCGACGGAGAAAGGCCTTTCGATCAAGACTGTGCCCGACCAGCGCTGGGCACGCCGCGACATCAAGAGCGTGTGCCTGCTGCCGCAGGTGATCGCCAAGCGCATCGCCAAGGCCGAAGGCTGCGACGAGGCCTGGATGATCGAAGACGGCTTTGTCACCGAAGGCGCTTCCTCCACCGCCTATATCATCACCGAGGACAATCGCATCGTCACCCGCGGCAACAGCCAGGCGACCTTGCCCGGTTGCACGCGGCTTGCCGCACTGGCGCTGGCGCGCGAGCAGGGGCTGACGCTAGAAGAACGGCCCTTCACGCTCGACGAGGCGCTGAGCGCCCGCGAAGCCTGCCTGACCAGCGCCTCGAATTTCGTCGCACCGATCACCCGGATCGACGGCAAGCCTGTTGGCTCCGGCGCACCGGGCCCGATCGTCAAGCGCTTGCGTGAACTCTATCTGGAACACGCACGGCGGACGGCGATCTAGGTGGCGCGGTTCTGGGCTATCGCCTAGGCGGTGGCCTCAAGGCTCTGCCAGACACGCCCGACGATCGGGCGGCGGTTCTCCCTGGCGCGATAGAGGCGGATTTCGACGCTGACGTCCCAGCGAGGCTCGGCTGCCCGGACCAGGGAGCCGCTTGCCAATTCGTCCGTCATCAGGCTCTCGGGAACCCAGGCGATGCCCCAGCCGGCTTCGGCCATGGCTTTCAATCCCACGGACATGCTGCCTTCGTGCACCCTTTGCGCCGGCGGCAAATTGGGACTGATCAGCTCGTCGAGGAGTTGGCCGAAGAAGGACGACTTCTCGTATCTCAGATGCGGGAAGGGTTTCGCCCTGCCTTCGAGCAGGTGCTTTGGCGCACCTGTTTTGTTTGCGGCCGAGACGGGAAGGATGCGCTCGTGTCCCAGCACACGATGCTCGAAGGCCTGTGGGTCGAGCAGGTGCGGAACCTGGGTGTGGGCGTAGGTGAGCAGGAAGTCGCATTCGCCGTCGACGAGCGAGTTGAGGTTTTCCTCCATGCTGCCGGAATCCGGACGAAGCCGCGAAAACAGCGGTCCGACCCTGGCATTGATGCGGGTCATCCACTGCGGAAAGAAGGTGAAGGAGAGCGTGTGCAACGCCGTCAGCGTAATCGTTCGGGCGTCGGACCCTTCCTCTAACCGCAGGTCGCGGCGGGTCTGGTAGAGTTGCTTCAGCGTCGCCTGTGCCACGGGAACGAATTTCGCACCCGCCTCGGTCAAACGCGAAGGATAGGTCGCCCGATCGACCAGCGTTGCCCCCAGCCACGCTTCCAATTGTCTTATACGGCGGCTGAAGGCCGACTGCGTCACGTGGCGCTCGTCCGCCGCCTTGGAAAAATTCAGCGTGTTGGCGAGCGCCAGAAAGTCCTCAAGCCATTTGATTTCCACTGACGCGCTCCCGTAAAGCTCGGCTCCCGCCGTCATCTGCGGCGAGAAAGCCTCCTTTTAGGCGGTGCGGCAGCGCCATCAAGAAAAATCAGCCGCGCCGATGGTACTCGATCATCCGGGCGCGGCTTGTCACCAGTTCGAGACGGTCAGGCCCAAGCAGATGCAGGCAGATGCGCTTCACCCATGGACCGTCGTTCAATGTGAACAGGAAGCGGTCGTTTCCGAGTGCGGTCAGTGCAAGGGCCTGACGGGTCGGACCGATGCCCATCAACACCGTACCTTTATCGACCGTGAATTCCGCGTCTTCGTTCGAGCGCCAGACGCCGCAGAGCGAGGCGGGAACGGGCTCTTCGGTCTTTGCCGGGAGGAAACGTCTAGCAGCATGACCGACCTCGCCGACTAGAGCGGCACCATCACGGTGAAGCCTTAGGGGTGACGAGGCAGAGCGCGACGAGACCCAGCCTTCGCCGTCGTCATGGAGCGTCTCGTCGGCATCGAGATAGGTGCAGGTGCTGCCCTTGATCTCGATCCACCAGGGGCCGGTCTCCGTCACATAGAGACCGTCGCCGAAATCGGTCACGGGAGCCGGCAGCGTGAGCCCGGTGAGCGCTGCCATGCTTTCGAGCGCGATCTTGTAACCGTTGATATCTTCGCGATTGGAAACGACGACGAAGCCGGCGCGCGTTTCGGGATCGAGCAGGAAATAGGTCTTGTAGCCGGGGTGTGAGCCGCCGTGGCCGACGAATTCACGCGGGCCTAGCCAGGACTTGCGCAGGCCCAGGCCGTAACCCGTCGGTCGCCCGTCGGCAAGAAACCGGGTCGCCTGCAATTTCTGCAGAAGACCGGCGAAGCGACCTTCGTCGCCGAGCAGGGCCTGTAGCCAGGTGGCGAGCGCCCGGGCGCTGCCGGTCAGGCTGCCCGACGCGGAAATGTGCAGACCGGCGGCGGAAAGCTGCCAGCTTTTGCCCGAATGCCAATAGCCGGGAACGAGGTCCTCCACCGGGTCGTTCCAGACGTCCGGCGCCTTCAGCGCGATGCCGAGCGGCGTTGAGATCTCGCGCTGGACGAAATCGTCGAAACCGAATCCCTTGCGCCCCAACGCCGCTTCGACGAGGCGGTAGCCGGTGTTCGAATAGGAGACCTCGGTGCCTGCCGCGAAGTTCAGCCGCTCAAGGCGCGAAATGTAATCGAGCAGCGCTCCGGCCTTGGTTTCCGTGTAGACGGAAAGGCCAAGCAACGACAGGCATTCGCGGGTATCCGGCAGGCCGCCGCTCATGTCGAGCGCCTGTCCAACCGTCACTTCGGCAAGCGGCGAACGCAATTCCGGAAGGTGTTGGCCGAGCGGATCGTCGAGGCCTATCAGATCGCTGTGCGCGAGCACCATTGCCGAAAAGACGTGTTTGGTGAGGGATGCATAACGCACGACGCTGTCGACCGCGAACGGCGCAAACGTGGCGAGGCTCTCGACGCCGGCCGCATGCGAAAAGCAGATTCCGGATCCGTCGAAACCGATGACGGCGCCGCCCGGCTCGTCCGCCGCCCATTGTGCGGTCAGGCGTCTCGCTGTTGCTTCGGCGGCTTGCCAATCCAGCGATGCTCGCTTCGTCATGTCCATTCTCCGTCCTGTTCGCGGGGTGTTGCCGCGCGCGTTTTCTGACTAAGCACGACAGCCGCATGCGCTGCCAATTCCGATTCCGGCAGGGCCTATGCACGGTTTGCATTTGCCCGGCATGGCTGCATTGGGTTAGGGCGGCAGGGAAAAATGGTGCGGTTCCCGCACCCAATGTCTATGGTCCGTCCGCGACTATCTATGAGTCGCGCACAGGACAACAGGTTGAGAAGGCGATCCAGAATTGGCGACCCAAGCGAAAATCCCGGTCTTTGACGGACATAACGACGTGCTGTCGCGGCTTTGGCGTTCGCCGGGCGGTGCGCCGGAACGCCGCTTTCTCGACGGCGCCGATACCGGACACATCGATCTCGACAAGGCGGAGACGGGTGGCCTTGCCGGCGGTCTCTGTGCCGTCTACGTGGCTTCGCCGGGCCTGGCCAAGGACCGCAGCGGCGACTTTGCGACGCCCGATCAGCAAACCGCTCTCGAAGCTACTCTCGGTATGGCGAGCCTGTTGATGCGGATCGAGCGGCAATCCGAGGGACGGCTGAAGATTTGCCGCAGTGCTGGCGATATCCGCGATGCCATGGCCAAGGGCGCCTTTGCTGCGGTGTTGCATATCGAAGGCATCGAGGCTGTCGGCGCCGATCTCGACGCGCTCTATGTGCTCCATGCCGCCGGCCTGCGCACGCTTGGTCCCGTCTGGAGCCGGCCGAACATCTTTGCCTATGGCGTCCCTTTCCGTTTTCCCTCTTCGCCCGATATCGGTCCGGGCCTCAGCGAGGCCGGCAAGGATCTGGTGCGCGCCAGCAACGAGCTGAAGATCATGCTCGATCTTTCGCACATGAACGAGCAGGGCTTCTGGGATATCGCCGCGCTGTCGCAGGCGCCCCTGGTGGCGTCGCATTCCAACGTTCATGCGCTCTGCCCGCACAGCCGCAACCTGACGGACCGTCAGCTCGACGCGATCAAGGATACCGGCGGGCTCGCGGGTATCAATTTCGGCGTGCTGTTCCTGCGCGCCGACGGGACCAGGAACACGGACACGCCGCTCTCGCTCCTTGTCGACCACATCGACTATATCGTCGAGCGTATCGGTATTGACCATGTGGCACTCGGCTCTGACTTCGACGGTACGGCCATCCCTGCTGCGATGCGTAGCGCAGCCGACCTGTCTCTGCTTGTCGACCTTCTGCGGACACGCGGCTATGACGAGGCGGCGCTCGCCAAGATCTGCCACGGCAACTGGCTCCGCGTGCTGGAGACGACCTGGGGCGCGTGAGTTCCATTCGGAGCCACGTGTTCTCAAGCGGCCGAGCGTTTCAACGAAGGTCGCTAGGTTCTTGACGCTGCCGGCAGGGCTTCGAGCAGCACGCCGATCGCCGCATCGACGACGGCTGTGCGGCGATCCCTGGCGAAAAGCCCGTATTGGACGGCAAGCGGCTTCGGAACGCCTGACGAAGCGGGGAGCGCCCGCATCGTGCTCGCGCGCACGGCTTCTGGCGGAAGCAATCCAATGCCGAGCCCGTTCTCGATTGCGGCTTGAAGCGCCGTGATGCTCTGGCTCGTAAAGGTGATGCGGTGTTCCCGGCCCTGGTCCGCCAGCGTCTCGATCATGCGCCGGCGCCAGAGACAGGGCGCTGCGAATGCGACGAGGTCGACCGGTCGTGTCTCGTCGAACGCATAGTCCGTGGCGCAGACCCATTGCAGTTCGACGTTCCAGGTGGTGAGGGCGTCAGCCGTGACGACAGAGGTCGGCACGACCATGATGTCGAGTTCACCTTCGGGCCAGGTCCTTCCGAGCGCCACGCACTGCTCCACCACCACGTCGAGCCGGATCTCCGAATAGCCGCGCCGCAGCCGCCCGAGAGCCTCGGGCAGCGCCGTCGTCGCCACTTCCTCGGCAAGCCCGACCCGCACGCCACCGCTGAGATCGGCCTGTCGCAGCCGCGCGGCGGCTTCGTCGCCGAGCGCCAGCATGCGGGTCGCATATCCCAGGAACAGTTCGCCCTCGGGCGTCGGCACGACGCCGCGACCGGTGCGGTTGAAGAGTTGGCGGCCAAGCAGATCTTCGAGCCGGCGCATCTGCATGCTGAGCGCCGATTGGGTGCGGCCGGTCTGGGTAGCGACGCGGTTCAAGCTGCCTTGTCGACAGACCGCCACAAAGGCGCGCAGCAGGTCGATGCCGATCTGATCAGATATCATAATCTTTGAACTCTGTTGTCATCGATATCAGTCTACACGGGGAACTGCCGTGTGGCTATCTATCAGGTGTGAGAACAAAGGAGCGCTCCATCCGCATGCCCAAGACGAGCATGCCGGCACCCACCATCGACTAGGCACTGCCACGGCCCTGCGGCCACGATTCTCAACCCGAGGAGCAAATCCATGAAAGCAATCCGCGTGCATCAGCACGGCGGGCCTGACGTGCTCGCCTATGAAAACGTCGAACTCGGCGAACCTGGCCCCGGCGAGGTCCGGGTGCGCAACCGGGCGATCGGCGTCAACTTCGTCGACGTCTACCTGCGCCGCGGCTCCTACCCGCCACCGCAACTGCCGTTCATCCCCGGAAAGGAAGGGGCGGGTGAGGTGATCTCGGTCGGGCCTGATGTCGAAGGCTTCAAGCCCGGCGATCGGGTCGCCTATGCCGAGGCGCTCGGCGCCTACGCGCAAGAGCACAATGTGCCGGCCCATTTCCTCGTGCATCTACCTGACGATATCGACTTCGAGACGGGTGCGGCGATGATGCTGAAGGGCCTGACGGCGCAATATCTCCTGCGCCGCACCTTCCGTGTCGAAGCTGGCCACACCGTCCTCGTCCATGCCGCCGCCGGCGGCGTCGGCCTTATCCTAACGCAATGGGCGAAGCACCTCGGTGCCACGGTCATCGGCACCGTCGGCTCACCTGAAAAGGCCAGGCTGGCGCGGGCGAATGGCGCAGACCACGTGATCGACTACAGCAGTTCGGGTTTCGCCGACCATGTCCGTGAGATCACCAAAGGCGAGGGCGTCGATGTCGTCTACGACGGCATCGGCAAGACGACATTCGAAGGTTCGCTCGACAGCCTGCGCCCCTTCGGTCACTTCGTCAGTTTCGGCGCCGCCTCCGGCCCGATCCCACCGTTCGACATCACGACGCTGGCGATAAAAGGGTCGCTTTACGCGACCTGGCCGCTGCTGCCGGCGCACCTGGCGCGGCGCGAGGACGTGCTTGCCATGAGCAAGGATCTCTTCGACGTCGTCGCGAGCGGCGCGGTCAAGATCCCCGTCCACGCGCGTCTGCCGCTTTCGGAGGCGGCCGAGGCGCATCGCCGGCTCGAGGGACGCCGGACGACGGGTGCCATGGTGCTGTTGCCTTAGCGTTTGGTGGCTCGACCTGTCGGGCCCCAGACGCTCCTAAAGGTCACGTCTTGCTGGTGGCAGTCAGCCGGTTGTCGGCCCGCGTCACCGCAAGGCTTTCGGCGGGGCTTCCCGACGGATCTCCGTCGCCGAACACATCCATGGTGCAGGTGTGCAGAATGGTGGTGGGCTGGCTCGTGTGGTTCCACATCGTGTGGGTGCGCAGCGAAGGGAAGTGGGCGGAATCGCCGGCTTCCAGCACCATGCTCTCGCCGTCCACCTCCAGCGTCAAAGCCCCCTGGAGAATGAAGAAGATCTCTTCGCCCTCGTGCGACATCGGCTCGCTGCGGTGGCCCGGCGGTTCGTGGATGATGGTGCTTCTCAGTACATTGCCGGGGAAGGAGGCGGAGAGGCGTTCGTAGGAGACCGCGTTGCCGCGTTCTCCGCCGAGCCCATAGATCGGCCGGTGTTCACGGCGGGTGAACGGTGTCGCCACCTTCGGCGGGTTGAGGAAGCTGCCGGCCTCGACCTTCAGCGTCCGGCAGACGGCAATCAGCGAGGTCAGTGACGGGACGGTGATGCCGCGCTCGATCTGCGAAATGAAACCAACGGAAAAGCCTGCCTCGTCGGCGACCTCCTGAAGGGTCATCTTCAGCGTCTTGCGCCGTTGGCGCAGGCGATCGCCGAGCGACGGCGCCTCTGCCTCGCCGGTAGATGCGCCGCTGGCATGGTCCGTCGTCACTGTCTGTCCCCTTCTCGTCTCTCCTCAAGCTAGGGTGCGGCCCGATTTCCTGTCAATCGATTTTAGATATCCTAAAAATCATCCGCCGCAGCAGGAGGCCGGGAACGGCAAAAGGCAAACTCCTCGCACATGGTCGCCGAGGGCGCGATGGGAGGGTTGCGCTGCGCGCCTCAAGGGCTGCTGCGCGGTTGCTCCACCGTCGCCGCCACGATCCGGCGCACCACCGGAAGAACCACGAGCAGACTCGGGAACGCGACCAGCCAGGAGAAGGCCCAGGCCTTGAGCCATAGCGCCAAGAGATCCGGCTGCAGGCCGCTGCCGCTGGCCGTCGAGACAAAGGAGACGATGGCGGACATCAGCACGGAAAGGATCAGCGGCATGACGATCGCCTGGTATCGATGGGGGAGCTTCTTTGGCATAGGGATGACTCCAGGATTTCGAAAAAGAAAGGGAACGGCGCCGGACAGTCCTTGTTGCTAGGCTTGCGCCAACTCACAGATGAAGCCTTCGAGGCTGCGGGGGGCACGCTGAAGCGTCGCGCGGAGCGTCAGGCTGTTTCCACCGAGACCGACATCCGAGTAGTGGGCGTGGACCTTGGCCAGCAGGTCCAGTTGGTGGTCGGTGTACTTGGCGCGGATCGGTTTCGCCCAGTCGTGGAAGCCGATGTTTCCGGCGACGATCGGCCGCCCGAGCGCTTCGCTCATCATGCGGGCGATTTCCTCACGGTTGTGCCGTCCTTCGGCGCAGAGCTCGAGCGTTGCATAGGCGAGGCGATCCTCGGTCAGTGCAATTGCCGCGACCTCGGCGACGTCCCGGTAGTCGACCCGGGCGATGCGCGTCGTCGTCGGGAACGGCTCGGCGAAGGTGCCGGTTGCAAGCACACTTGGCCAGGCCGGGCGGAGGTTCTGCATGAAGTTTGCCGGATGCAGGATGGTGTATTCGAGCGGTGACGAATAGAGCGCGTCCTCCACCGGGATCTTGGCCGCATGGTTCTTCAGCCGGACATGGGTCGGCCGCTTCCTTGACCTGCTCGGCGAGCGGCTGAAGCTCGATTGCCTCTAGCAGGCTGTTGAAAAAAGGATCTGGCCTGACGGCTTTAGCCGTGATTCATTGGCTTCGTGAGTTTCGGGGTTGATGGATGCGCGGCGGCGATGTGAGGACGGGTGAACTCTTCAGCTATGTCGATCTGGAGGATCGTGTTCGTCGCGATCATCCGCTGCGGGCAATCCGGCAGATCGTGAACGACGCGCTGATTTCGCTGGAGCGGGAGTTTGCGGCGCTCTATTCGCCGATCGGGCGGCCATCGATCGCGCCTGAGAAGCTTCTGCGCGCCATGCTTTTGCAAGCCTTCTATTCGATCCGCTCTGAGCGGCTTTTGATGGAGCGGCTGGAATACGACCTTCTGTTCCGCTGGTTCGTCGGCATTGGCATTGACGATCCAGCTTGGGACCATTCGGTGTTTTCGAAAAACCGCGACCGTCTGCTGGAGGGCGACATCGCCGCGAAGTTCCTCGGTGTGATCCTTTCGCAGCCCAAGGTAAAGCGGTTGCTGTCAACGGACCACTTCTCCGTCGATGGCACGCTGATCGAAGCCTGGGCGTCGATGAAGAGCTTCAAGTCGAAGGACGGCCCAAGGGGCGATCATGGCGAACCGCCGGCGGATGGCGGCAGCCGGAATGCGGAAGCGGACTTTCATGGCGAAAGGCTTTCCAACGAGACGCATGCGTCAACGACCGACCCAGACGCAAGACTTTATCGAAAGGGCAAAGGCAAGGAGGCCAAGCTGTGCTTCATGGGGCATGGGCTGATGGAGAACCGCCATGGTCTGCTGGTCGATGCCTATCTGACGGAGGCCAACGGTTATGCCGAACGGGTGGCGGCACTGCACATGATCGAACCTTTCGCCGATCGGACACAAGCGATCACGCTGGGTGCCGACAAGGCCTATGACACAAAGGACTTCATCAAAGATTTGCGGTCGATGAAGGTCACGCCGCATGTGGCGCAGAATACCAAGGGTCGCCGCTCGGCCATTGATGGACGCACGACGCGTCATCCCGGCTACCGGGTCAGCCTGCGCATCCGCAAGCGCATCGAGGAGGCGTTCGGCTGGATCAAGACCGTCGCCGGGCAGGACAAGACGAAGTTCCGTGG
>NZ_JBYTEC010000026.1:0-49718 GCF_058792075.1 Ensifer sp. EB106-03-01-XG145
CGCGACACGCCCGGCTTCTACCTGCAGCCAGCGCTGTTCACCGAGGCGACCAATCAGATGCGGATTTCGCGCGAAGAAATCTTCGGGCCGGTCGCTTCGGTGATCCGGGTGAAGGACTATGACGAGGCGCTCACCGTCGCCAACGACACGCCCTTCGGCCTGTCGTCGGGCATCGCCACCACCAGCCTCAAGCGTGCGACCCATTTCAAGCGCAATGCCGAGGCCGGCATGGTGATGGTCAACCTGCCGACGGCCGGCGTCGATTTCCATGTGCCGTTCGGCGGCCGCAAGGGCTCGTCCCACGGCTCGCGCGAGCAGGGCCGCTACGCCGCCGAATTCTACACAACAGTCAAGACGGCCTACACGTCGGCGTAGATGTGAGCATTCACCCCGCCGTTCGACTGGCGATTAACGTGTTGAACGGCGGGGCAATTCCAATGATCCGAACAGACGCAGCAACCGCTAACACGCGGGTCATCAAGTCTGGCGATCAGATACGCTCTCAGAGGACGGCATAGAGGGAGCGCGACGACACCACATACTGGATCGCCGCAAGCAGGAGCGCGACCGCAACGATCACGCCGATACGCAAAATCCTATCAAGGAAGGTTTCCTGGCCCTGCATCGTCAAACCTCGTTCTTCAACAGGTGTATTCGACAATCGCCAAAGCCAAAGTATCATCCTCGCGAGCCTCAGCACAGATCGCGACGACGAGGCGCAGATACGACGGATGACTTTGTAGGCCCGTCCGCGGCTCTTGATCAGCTACGAACGGGCTCAGGGAGATCGAACTGACTAGAGGGCAGCGCGCTTGTCATGCCTTGCAACGCGAGCAAGCAGATAGTCGACTTCTGCGCGCGCTGTCGGGGTCAGCATCTGGGCCGGCTTGCGTTGGGCGTCGGAGGCGATGACGCCGCGGCGTTTCAAAACGTGCTTGCGAACGGCAAGGCCGATGCCTAGCTGTTGCTCGTAACGGATCAAAGGCAGGTGCGCATCGAAGAGATCGTGCGCTTCATCCCTCTTTCCAGCCGCAAACAATCGCATCAGTTCGGTGAGCATGTCCGGGAAGCCATAGCCGGTCATGGCGCCGTCGGCGCCTCGTTCCGGCTCGAAGTCGAGGAACATGCCTCCATTGCCGCAGAGCACGGAAAAATCGCGAAGCTCTCCCGCCTTCTGCAGGGCGCGCAGCTTCGATATCTTTTCAAGGCCTGGCCAGTCCTCGTGTTTCAGCATCAGGCAGGACGTGTGGTTGGTCATGATCTTCGCAATCACGCCAGGCGTCATGACGACCGTAAGGGTCAGCGGATAGTCCTGGAGAACCCACGGCACATCCTCGCCGACAGCTTCCACCGCGCCTGCGAAATAGTTGACGATCTGGTCATCGGTGCGCAGGGCGGGAGGCGGAGCGATCATCACGCCAGCGGCACCCATGTCCATCGAGTGACGCGCCAACGAGCGCATGCTGGCGAACCCTGGAGCGGAAACCCCGACGATCACCGGAATTTTGGACCGGGAGACCACGCGCTTGACGATGGCTCTGCTTTCCTCCGGCTCGAGCTTCGGGGCCTCGCCCATGATCCCGAGGATCGTGACGCCGGTGCAGCCGCTCTCCTGATAAAAGTCCGTCAGCTTGTCGATCGAATTGAAATCAATCGAGCCTTCCTCGAAGAACGGGGTGGTTGCGATGGCGTAGACGCCCTTGGATTGCGTGCTGAACGTCATTTCTGGCTGTCCTTCCAGGCCTCATACCGGGCCTTCGTTTCTGCATTCATTGGGTAAAGACCGGGAAGCGGCACGCCCCGATCGACTTCACTCATGATCCAGGCCTCCATGCGCTCCTGTTCGGGCGCTTCGGCGAGCACCTCGTCGAGAAGCGCTGCCGGGATGAGGACTGCACCGTCGTCATCGACGACGACAATGTCGTCCGGAAGCACGGCAACGCCGCCGCAGTTGATCGGCTCCTGCCATCCGACAAAGGTCAGCCCTGCGACCGACGGCGGTGCTGCGATGCCATTGCACCACACCTTCATGCCGCTCGCCAGCACACCCTCGGCGTCGCGCATCACGCCGTCGGTGACGAGGCCGGCAACGTTGCGTTTCGCCATCCGGGCACACAGGATGTCGCCGAAGATGCCGGCATCGCCGATGCCCATCGCGTCGACGACCGCGACACAGCCCTCCGGCATCGCCTCGATCGCTGCCCGGGTGGAGATCGGCGATGCCCAGCTCGCAGGCGTGGAGAGGTCCTCCCGGGCAGGGATGAAGCGCAGCGTAAAAGCCTTGCCGACAACCCGACCCTGGCCGGATTTCAGCGGCTTGGTGCCGCGCATCCAGACATTGCGAAGTCCCTTTTTCAGGAGAACCGTCGTGAGCGTTGCGGTGGACACGTCCTTCAGGGTTTCGACGGCTTGAGGTTCAAGTGACATGAGGATCCCGCTCGATCAGATGCTGTTGATCAGACCGCCATCAACACGGACGACGGAGCCGGTGATGTAGGATGCGCGGGGGCTGGCGAGGAAGGTGACGGTGTCGCCGTATTCCTTCGGGTCGCCATAGCGCCCGACCGGAATGGACCCGGTACTTTCGGCGGTGACGTCGGCCACCGGCCTGTTCTCACGCTTCGCCTTCTGCTCGTCCAGAAACACGATGCGCCCGGTGGCGATGCGTCCTGGCAACACGATGTTTGCGGTGATGCCATCGCGCCCGACCTCGCGCGCCAACGTTTTTGACCAGCCCACAAGCGCGAGGCGCAGGCTGTTCGATATCCCGAGATTTGCAATCGGTGCGACGACGCCGGAAGACGTGGAGGTGATGATGCGTCCCCATTTGCGCTCGCGCATCGTCGGCAGAACGGCATCGGTGACCGCGATCACCGAGCGAACCATGAGGTCGAAATATTTCGACCAATCGTCGGGCGATTGGCCCGCGGCCGGCGTCGGCGGCGGGCCGCCGGTGTTGTTGACCAGGATGTCGACCGGGCCAAACGCCTTGCTTATGGCGTCGAGCTTCTGACCAACCAGGGACAGGTCGCCAATATCCCAGGTGAGCGGAATGGCTTTGCCACCCTCGGCCTTGATTGCGTCCGCGGTCGCCTTGGCGCTTTCCTCGTGGATGTCGGCGCCGACGACGGAAACATCTTCGGCCGCAAGCGACCTTGCGATTGCGCCGCCAAGTCCACCGCCGGCGCCGAAGACAAGCGCCGTCTTGCCGTTCAAATGTAGATCCACCTCTTCCTCCTTTGTTTCCGGGTCACTATGGCAACGCACAAACAAGAGAAAAACCTTCCTTTTTATTCGTTCAGACGATAGTAAAAGTATCGATGGAAACCCGCTTTCTCGAAACCTTCCTGGCCGTCGTTCAACACGGCTCTCTGGCTGAAGCGTCGCGCCGCCTGGGCGTGACGCCGGCGGCGGTCGCGCAACGTATCCAGGTGTTGGAAGACGAGATCGGGCTGCCCCTTCTCGCGCGATCAGGCCGACGGGTGAAGCCAACCGAAGCGGGCGTCGCGATCCTGGAAAAGAGCCGACGCGTTCTATCGGAAGTCAGACAGTTGAAAGGACTGGCACACGACGACCAGGCATTCGGAGAACTGAGGCTTGGTGCCATCTCGACGGCACTGACGGGCCTGCTTCCGAATGCGTTGCGAAGGGTGTTCGACACGATGCCGGGCGTCGACATCTTCCTGCTGCCGGGCACGTCGGCAGAACTCTATAACAGCGTCCTGGAGGAAAAGATCGACGCGGCAATCCTCGTCAAGCCACCCTTCCCCATACCCAAGACTTTGCACTGGGAGTTGATCCGATCGGAACCGTTCGTCCTTCTGGCGCCGCCCGACCTTGCGAACATCCCCGCCGACCGCTTGCTTCGCGAGCAACCGTTCATCCGATACGACAGAAGCAATTGGGGTGGCCGCCTGGCAGACACCTATCTTCAATCCCAGCGGTATCTTCCTCGCGAGTGGCTGGAACTCGACTCGCTCGAAGCCATTTCGGTGATGGTTGAAGCCGGGCTGGGTGTATCGCTTATGCCCGACTGGCGTTCGTCCCTCTTCGACAACCTGCGCGTCGCGCGGCTTCCGTTACGCAATGCACCGTGCCGCGAGATCGGCCTGCTCAGACCTCGCAACGTGCCATCAGCCCGACTGATACAGGCCATTCTCGATGCCATCCGGTTATAGAGCGGACCGGACTTCCGACCGCCCGGCCCGTCCTCATTCTGGTCTTTACGCGCACCACGATGGCTCGAAGCTGACCCGGCGATGGGCGCGTGTACACCAACAATCGACGGCCGCTTTCGCCGTCGTCATGCCTTGGCACGCTGACCTCGCTCGTGCCCGCAGAGTGCATGCGGTCCTATCCCGGCCGCTTTGCCGAGGCGCTTTCCCGGCCTTGAGGCTGCTGCCGTCGTGCCCCAAGCGACCAGCCGGCAAAACGGGCCAGGAGCCCGCGAAAAAGCGCCTCTATGAAGAGCGACCAACCGCGCGGCTCCTCGGGACCGTCCAGATCCCGCCGGGCAACCACATAGCCGATCCCCCGCAACATCGCGGCCGCCTCAGTGCCGCAAGGCACGCAGCGGCTTGCCGCTGCGCTGGGTGACGCCGACGCCGGGAGCCGTGCCGATCTCCGCATTGGAGGCAGCAAGCAGCGGTTTGCCGCGCACCATGTCTGAGCCACGCTCGGCGAGCATGATCGTCGGCGCGTTGAGGTTGGCGTTCGGCTCCGCCGGGAAGACGGAGCTGTCGATGACCCGGAGGCCACCGATGCCACGCACCCGGAGTTCGCTGTCGACGACGGCCATCTCGTCTTCGCCCATACGGCAGGATCCGCAGGGGTGGTAGGTGCTTTCCATGGTCTCGCGCACCCAGGCGTCGATCTCGTCATTGCTGCGCACATCCTTGCCGGGCGCAATCTCCTCGCCGCGGAAGCGGTCGAAGGTGGGTTGGGCGATGATTTCGCGGGTGAGCCGCAGGCAGCGCCGAAAACCTTCGCGGTCCTCCTCGCGGTCGAGATAGTTGAAGAGGATATCCGGCTGCTCGTGCGCCTCCGGCGAGCGCAGCCGCACATAACCGCGGCTCTTCGGCTTGTTCGGCCCCGTCAACACCATGAAACCGTGACCGTCGAGCGGCTTCTTGCCGTCATAGCGCATGGCGGCCGGCAGAAAGTGGAACTGGATATCCGGCCACTGGAGGGAGGCGTCGGAACGAATGAAGCCGCCGCTCTCGAAATGGTTGGAGACCGAAAGCCCCTTCTTGAAGAGTAGCCATTCCGCACCGATCAGGGCTTTGCTCAAAAGCCCCATCTTGCCGTTGAGTGTGATCGGCTCCTTGCAGGCATACTGGATGTAGACCTCGGAGTGGTCCTGCAGATTCTCGCCGACGCCCGGCAGATCGTGCAGCACCTCGACGCCCGCCTTTTGCAGCACCGCAGCCGGGCCGATGCCGGAGCGTTGCAGGAGGTGCGGCGAGCCGATCGGGCCGGACGAAATCAGCACTTCGCGGCTCGCTTTCGCCACGATGTGTTCCCCACCCAACTCGTATTCGACGCCGACGGCGCGTTTTCCCTCGAGCAGCACGCGCCGCGTCATGGCGTGGGTGACGACCGTGAGGTTCGGCCGGCCCATCGCCGGCTTGAGATAGGCATTGGCCGTCGACCAGCGCACGCCGTCCTTGACGGTCATGTGCATCGGCCCGAAGCCCTCCTGCATATGGCCGTTCGGGTCTTTCGTCGTGATATAGCCCGCCTCGCGGCCGGCATCGACGAAGGCCCGGTAGAGCGGGTTCTGCATCCTGTTGCCGGCATTTGTAGCAAGCGGGCCGGCGGCGCCGCGATAGGCGTCGCCCCCGTCCTGCCAGCTTTCGGCGCGCTGGAAATAGGGCAGGCAATTGGCATAGCGCCAGCCGCGCGCGCCCAACTCCTCCCACTCGTCGAAGTCGCGGGCATGGCCGCGCATGTAGACAAGCCCGTTGATCGAGGAGGAACCGCCGATGACCTTTCCACGCGGGCAGTGGACCCGGCGGCCGTCGAGGCCGGGCTCCGGTAGGGTCATGTATTTCCAGTTGTACTTCGTGCCGTTCATCGGGATGGACAGCGCCGTCGGCATCTGGATGAAGATCGACTTGTCGCTGCCGCCGTATTCGAGGACCAGGACTTTTACGGCCGGGTCTTCCGAAAGCCGGTTGGCGAGCACGCAGCCGGCCGATCCGGCGCCGATGATGATGTAGTCGAAGGTATCGCTCATGGCGGTCATCCCGATATTACGGATAGAGGCCCCAGCCACGCCCGCGGGCGAAAAGCCGGGTCAGGGCATAGTGGACCGCGCCGGCTGCAAGGCAGGAAGGCACGGAGGCGGTGAGGTACTTGAAGGCCGGCAGGCTTGCGAGCGTCTGCGGATTGAAGACGAGCACGTAGACCGCGAAACCGACGGCAAGTGCAAAGAGGCCGATGGGATTGAAGCCGCCCCAGAAACGGTAGGGACCGTTTTCCTGCGGACCGTGTAGGCTGCGCATGTCGAGCTTCTGCCCGCGCAGGAAGAAGTAGTCAGCGATACCGATGCCGGCGAGCGCGGAATTGAGCGCCGAGGTCCAGACGAGGAAGATGAAGAAGCCGTCATACATCTGCGGATAGAAGACCACGAGGCCGAGCGGGATGACGCAGAACAGGAAGAGGATCGCCCCCCAGGAGATGGCCCGCACCGAGGCCGTGCCCACCTGCCGCAGACCGACGATGGAGGTGTAAAGGATGTTGGCCATCGAGGTCATGTTGGCGAAGGCGACGAAGAGCAGTGCGATGATGCCGATGACGGGCCCGGCGATCTTGGTCATCCAGATCGTCGGGTCGCTGTCGCCGAGTGCGACGGCTGCGAGCAGGCCGACAATTTCGCCGAGTGCTGCGGCGCCGAAGATGCCGAGGATGTTCGGCCAAAAGGCGGTGCGTTCGTTCTTGGTGAGGCGGGCGAGATTTCCGATATAGGGCCACCAGGAGAAGCCGGCGGCAAGGTTCACTTCGATAGCGATAATGAAGTTGAGCGTATTATCCTCAAACGGCGGGGAAAGCGCCGGCATCGCCAGCAGCTCGGAGAAGGAGCGGTGCTGGAGAATGAGGTAGAGCATCACGATCATCAGGATCACCAGCGCGGGCGAGACGACCATGTTGAAGAACTTGATCGAGGTCGGCCCCTTGGCGACGATGAACCAGGTAACGAGGATAGCGCCGACGGCGGCGATGATCATCTTGATGCCGGTCGGGTTGGCGGCCTCGCCGGAGCTCAGCGCCGTCAACCCGTCGATCGAGCGGCCGAACATCATGGCCAGCACCGCAAGCCAGCCCATGGTGAGCACCACGACGGCCAGCACATAGACGACGCGGCTGCCGTTATAACCGAACTGGCTGCGCAGCGCGACGAACTGCTCGATGCCGTAGCGGCCGGAAAGCGGCGTGGTGGCGAGTGCCGTCAGCATGACACCGACGATATTGCCGATGATGATGGCGGCAATGCCCTCCTTCGGTCCGACGAAAAGACCGACGGAGCCGCCGATCAGGAAAGCCCAGGTGGCAATGGCAAGCGCCGAATTGGCGTAGGTGAATTCCCAGAAGCCCCAGAGCCGTTCCGAGGGCAGAAGCGGTGCATCGCCGCGTTCGGCGGCGGCACGGTTGGCGGAAGCTTCCTCCCGTTGGATTTCTGCGGCGGCAAGCCCGCCATTGGCGACGTGTTCGGTCATCTCATGCCCCCCAGAACCAGGAGCCGAGGACCAGCACGAGCGTCAGCACGGTCATGCCGGCATAATCGAGGGCGGTCATCGTGCTTTCGAAGCGGTGACCCGCCTCGATGTCTTCATAGATGCGGGCGCGTCGTCCCAGTTCGTACTGCCAGGCGATATCGTTTTCCATTTTTGGTTCCCCAATCGCGTCGCGCCTTCGGCGTCTTTCTGCGATGAAAGGCGGCTCCATCAGCCGCCGGTGGTGCGAAGCGGCCGCCCATGGGCGGCGGCCGCAAGGTTTACGGCAATGTGATCCACACCGCCTTGGTCTCCATGAGGTAGTCGAGTTGCTCCGGCCCCAGGTCCTTGCCGAAGCCCGAGGCCTTGAAGCCGCCGAAGGGCATGGAGGGATCGATCGTGCTGTGGGCATTGACGTAGACGGAGCCCGCATGCAGGCGCGGGATAAGCGTGTGCACGCGCGCGAGATCGTTCGAGTAGATCGCGGCGGCAAGGCCGAACGGCGTGTCGTTCGCCAGCGAAACCGCGTCCTCCAGCGTGTCGAAGGGGCTGGTGACCAGCACGGGCCCAAAAATCTCTTCGCGCACGATGCTCATCTCCGGCTTGCAATAGGCAAAGATCGCCGGTTCGATGAAATGGCCCGGTCGGTCGGGACAGCCGCCGCCATGGATCAACTCCGCGCCTTCGCGGCGGCCGGCCTCGATATAGCCGGAAACGACCTTCTTCTGCTGCGCCGAGACCATAGGGCCGATGTAGCAATCGCGGTCGAGGCCTGGCGCGAGCTTCAGCGTGCGGGTGACAGCGACCAGCTCTTCGAGGAAGGCGTCATGGACCGATCGCTGGACATAGACGCGGGTGCCGGCATCGCAGACCTGGCCGGAATTGAAGAACACGCCGTTTGCCACTGCGCGGGCAGCACTTGCCAGATCGGCATCATCGAGCACCAGCACCGGTGATTTGCCGCCGAGTTCCAGCGTGACGTGCTTCAGATTGCCGACCGCCGTGCGGCCGACCTCCTGCCCGACCGGCGTCGAGCCGGTAAAGGTGACCTTGTCGATGCCCGGATGGGTCGACATGGCCGCGCCGATGACACTGCCCCGGCCCGTGACGATATTGATCACGCCATCGGGAATGCCGGCCTCCTGCACCAGTTCTGCAAAGCGCAGGGTGGATAGCGAGGTGAGTTCCGCCGGCTTGACGATGACGGTGCAGCCGACAGCAAGGGCAGCCGCGAGCTTCCACGCCATGGTCTGCAGCGGAAAGTTCCACGGCACGATGGCGGCAACGACGCCGAGCGGTTCCTTACGGGTATAAGCGAGATAATTGCCGGGGATGGACGGCTCGACGGTGCGGCCGTGCAGCTTTGTCGGCCAGCCGGCGAAATAGCGGAACGTATCGACCGTGCCCTGGATATCGATCTCGCGGGCGAAGGTCACCGACTTGCCCATGTCGATGGCTTCGATTTCCGCCAGTTCGTCGGCATGGGTTTCGATGAGATCGGCAAGGCGATGCAGCAGCCGTTCGCGCTCGAGCGGCTTGAGGAGACGCCATGCGCCGCCATCGAACTGGGCGCGGGCAGCGCGGACGGCCCGGTCGAGATCGTCCGTAGTGCCCGAGGGCGCGCGGGTGATCAGGCCGCCGGTGGAGGGCTCGAAAATGTCGAAGGTCGCGCCATTGCCGCTGTCGACCCAGGCGCCGCCGATGAACATCTTCTGGGGCTTGGCCAGAAACCGCCGCGTCGCATCGCTGACGCCGTATTGATCCAGATAATTGCGGACGCTTTCGTCCATGTCTCTTCCTCCTCGTCGGCCGCCGCTGGCGAGCCGGCCCTTCCCGGGGTCTTTGCTCAGCGTTTTTCGGCTCTTGCATGCATGACGCGGCCGATGAGGTTCATGAGAACCTGCGCGGCCAGAATGGAGGTGCCTCCGGTGTGGTCGTAGTCGGGGGCGACCTCGACCAGATCGATGCCGACAATGTTCCCGCGCTTGGTGAGCGCCGCCAGGATCTCCAGCACCTCGTAATAGATGAAGCCGCCATGCGATGGCGTGCCGGTGCCCGGCGCGATCGACGGATCGAAGCCGTCGATGTCGATGGTGACGTAATAGCGCGCACCGGAGGGGATGCGGTCCACCACGCCCTCTATGCCGAGCGCCCGGATCTGGCGAACGGAGAGAATATCGGAGCCCATCTTGCGGGCATCCTCATAGCCTTCCTTGGCGGTGGAGGAGACGTTGCGGATGCCGAGCTGCGACAGGCCGCTGACATAGGGCTTTTCCGCCGCGCGGCGCATCGGGTTGCCGTGGCCGTAGCGCACGCCATGGCGCTCGTCGACGAAATCGAGATGGGCGTCGATCTGCACGATGTGGATCGGACCGTTCTTCTCGCAATCGTCGGCAAAGGCGTTGACGCAGGGGATGTTGATGGAATGATCGCCGCCGAGCACCACCGGCAGTGCGCCGGCTTGGAGGATCTTGCGCACGCCGAACTCGATATTGGCGTGGCTCTTCATCGTGTCAGTGTGGACGATATCGGCATCGCCGATATCGACGATCGAGACCGCGCCGCTCGGAAGATACGTGACGTCGTCCTCGTGATCGTAGGCGCCGCCATGGCCGAAGGAGAACAGGGTGGAGGCTTCGCGGATCGAGCGCGGGCCGAAGCGGGTGCCGGCACGCCACTGGGTGCCGCAGTCGAACGGAGCGCCGAGGATCGCCACGTCGGCGTCGATCGCGTCCCAGTCCGGCTGGTAGGGATATTTGCCGAAGGTGCAGATGCCGACAAACGGCAGGTTCAGTCGTCCGGTTTCATAGGAATTGCTGGTCATGTGTCTCCTCCACAGGTGAAGGAGTGTGCGGAAGGTCGATACGCTTAAAAATATCTATGATTGGATGTTTAGTTGTGACTTAATCAATGCAATGATCAACAAGGTTCGCCACCGCGTTCTCAACCTATCGCTCGGCGATGCCGAGCTCCGGCTGCTGCGCGTCTTTGCTTCAGTCGTGCAGCACGGCGGCTTTTCCGCCGCGCAGTCAGCGCTCGGCATGACGCAGGCGACAATCTCCACCCATATGCGCAATCTGGAACAGCGGCTGGCCTTGCGCCTGTGCACCCGCGGCCGCAGCGGCTTCCAGCTAACCGAGGAAGGGCGGCTCGTCTATGACGCGGCGCTCGAACTCTTCGGCTCGCTGGAGAAATTCCAGAGCCGCATCGGCGAGGCGCAGGGTGAGCTTTCCGGCAATCTCAGCTTCGGCACCGTCGATGCGATGATCACCAATCGCGAACTCGACCTTCAGGGCGCGCTCGCCAGCTTCCATGCAAAAGCGCCGCGCGTGCATCTGGAAATCGATGTCGCAGCACCGCAGGTGCTGCATCAAGGGCTACTGAACGGCTCCTATCAGGTCGTGCTCATGCCATCGGTCGGCAGCGTCACGCCGCATGTCCGCAGCCAGCCGGTGTTTTCCGAAGTCCAGAAGCTCTATTGCGCCGAGCGCCACCAGCTCTTTGCCCGCCCCGACGAAGAGCTCACCGACGCGGTGCTGGCATCCCAGTCCTTTGCCGGCCGCACCTATATGCTCAACGAGACGATCTGCGGCGTGAACTTCACTTGGGCCGCCGCAACGCCGCATATGGAGGGCACACTGTTGCTTCTGCTTTCCGGCGCTTATATCGGCTTCCTGCCCGATCACTATGCAGACGAATGGGTGCGCACCGGCCGCCTCAGGGTCCTTGCCCCCGAGCGCATGACCTTCGAGGATATGTTCCATATCGCCTATCCCCGCAACAAGCCTTCACGCGCGGCCGAAACCCTGGCAGAGGCGATCACCGAGAGCGTGCGAAAGCCGCACTGATGTTTTCCGCTGGCCCCGGAACCGGGGCCAGACGGCTCAGTCCTGGGACAATTCCAGGAAAAGCGTGAAACCGTTTTCCGCCCGGAATTGCGCTGTTTCAACGAGTTGGATCATTTCAGTGTTTCGATGAAACAAAGAAATGATCTAGGGCCGGTCGAGGTGCCGCAACCGCCGCATCGCTGAGGGCAGGCATGGTGCAAAGCGGTGCAGCATGCGCCCTGCCCAGCCGGAAAACTCAAGGCAGACCGCAGTTTCACTGCTCACGTCCCTATCGCCCCGATCTGCAACCACGTAGCCGATGCCGCGCAGCATTTTCCGCTCCCTGCCCTACCGAACCCGAACGGGCTCGGCGTAGTAGGGCAGCCGGTCGATCCGCGGCGACCACCGTCCCTTGTCGACGGCCGTGCGCACATGCGGTGCGATCTCCTCCGTCGGCGCGAACCAGACGTCCCCGCACTGAAGAACCTGCACAAGGAAGCGGTGCACCACTTCCCAGCGCGCAGGGCGTCCGGTGCAAAAGCGAGCGCGCTGGCAGCCGCGAGGTGGCAACGCGCATCGTGATGCCTTGAACCGGGAAATGTGATCCTCGAGGACCGTTTGCTATTGGGAGACGGTGCGTGTGCGTCCGAAGGCGCGCAGCAGCAGGTTCACCGAAACAGCGATCTTGTCGATGTCGGGGACGTCTCGGGAGTAGCGCCCGGTATAGAGCTTGACGATCATCTGGTCGCGCTCTTTGCCGCTGAGTTCGTAGTGAAGGTGAAGGTAGAAGCGCCTCTTGTCTCCGGCGCGCGAGATGTCGCCGCGCCGCTGCGTCACTTGCCTGAGATCTGCGTGTAGCGGCTCGAAGCCATCAAGTCTGAGCGTCACCTGTGTGGACTGGAAACGCACTTCAGTCGGAACGGCGACCACCGCCTTGTCGAGTGAGAGGCTGACCACGCGCCCCGGCGTGCCGTCGACATTGGCGGGCTCATCGAGCCTAAAAGCCTGGAAAAGGCGACACGGTTTCTCAAAGCAGATGAGAGAAGCGATGACAAGGACGACGATGTTGATCCCCGACCAGAGAGCCCCAATCGCCGAGAACGAGCCGTGTACCCGCGCGGTTTCCGGAACGATGTTGATCAAGAGCCCCAGTGCTGTTGCAGTGATGAAGGCCGCGATCCAAGAGAACGTGTAGGCATCGAAGGCGTTGGCCTCGTTACCGGTGCCTTTCGGGGTCACCTTGAACGGCTTGCCGAATGGCCGTACGAGGCTGGAAACGACCGTCGGCAGCATGCGAAAGGTTGCGAACGTCCCGACGGCGCTGGAAACTACAGGGAGGTAGCGCGTCGGGGTGATCCACAGCATCAACAGGAAATAGGCCGCCAGAACGGGAAGCTGGTTAGAGACATAGTCGGCAACGCCGGTGAAGTGCAACGGCAAGGCGCCGAACCAGAGATAGGCGATCGGCACCATCAGGACGATCAGGCGCACGACGTACTGCACGAGCCAGGACATGGGAAGAAACATGATCCGCTGGAACAACGACAAGCCCGGTCCGCGCAAGGGGCCGTTGTGGAGATAGAGCGTCTGGATGCCGCCCTGGCACCAGCGCTCACGCTGGACGAAATAGCCCGTCAGGTTCTCGGCTGCCAACCCCATCGACAGGCGCTCGTTCAAGTAACGGGTCTTGTAGCCTTTGTTCAGCATCGACAGTGTCGTCAACAAATCTTCGGTGATCGACTCCGTCGGGAAGCCGCCAATCGCATCGACTGCCTTGCGGCGGGCGATCGAGCACGACCCACAGCAGAAGCTGACGTCCCAGACGTCGCGGCTCGGAGCGATCTCGTCGAAAAAGAGGCGCTGTTCGTCCGGCCAGATGTTCTCCAGACCCAGGTTTGACTGGACCGGATCGACATTGAAGAAATGCTGCGGCGTCTGGACGATCCCGATCTCCTCGTCCGAGAAGAACGGCAAGGTACGCTTGAGAAAATGGCGATATGGAACGAAGTCGGCATCGAAAATGGCAATGAAGTCGCCCGAACTCGCGCGGAGCCCGTTGTTCATGTTTCCGGCTTTCGCGTGCGCATTGTCCGTTCGCGTCAAGTGGACCGCGCCTCGCTCTGCGCAGAAGGACTTCAGCCAATCACGCCGGCCGTCATCGAGGACATAGACCTTGAACTTGTCTTTCGGATAGTCGAGTGCCAACGCCCCGACGATCGTCCGCTCCAAGACATCGAGCGGTTCATTGTAGGTCGGAATAAAAACGTCGACTGTAGGCAGATCCTGTTGTTCGCGAGCGAAGAACGTCTTTCCCAAGCGGTCCGCTTCGGAACTCCGGTCAACGTAACGGCTCATCAAAATGAGGAAAAGAACGACCTCGGTGAAGGCAAGGAGCTCGATGATGAAGACAACCCAAACCCACCACGCGTTCGCGCCATCGGCTGGATAGGGAAGAACGGTCTCGAAAAGACGCCAGACCATATAGCGCAGTGCGACAGCGCCAACGACGGCACAGGTGATCGTGCGCGCCCAGCTTTGATGCCGTGACCAGTTGGATGGCCCAAGCAGGAAGAAGGCGATAACCAGCAATGTGGGCGCGAGCGCTAAAAGAGGTTGAACCACAAGCCTTTGATCCACTGCGTCAGTTGCAGATTGTGCCTGGAGATGCGTACCTGGGCGGTCCGCCCCACCTGGCAAAAATTGTCGAAATCGGTGTTGAGCGCTGAGGGTATGAGTTGAACGCGGATCCTGGCATCGCGCTCCTCGGCCTCCGGCTCCTTGGCAGCTAGATTGTCCTTCTCGACAACGGCTGAAGAGCCTTTGACTGCCTGCACTTTCCCCTTGAAGACTTCGCTCCGACCGAGGAGCCGAACCTCCGCTTCGCGACCCGGATAGATTTCGTCGTAATCGACTTCGGGAACGAGGATATCGACGAAAAGCTCGCGGCAATCGAGGATACGCAGCAGCTCGTTGTTCAAGATGACATTGGAACCGTTGACGACGTTCCGGGTCCACACCACGCCGCTGAATGGCGAAGAGATCGCCGCCAATTCGAGACTGCGAACGCGCTTCTCTTCCTCGACCAATTGATGGTCTATCTGGTCGGCGCGCGTGCTGTTTTCGACTATGCGGGTGTTGATATCGTTTATGCGAACGATCACCTCGTCCTGGCGCTGGCGGGAATAGGGTACATCGTTTTGACCATCGCCCACGATGAATATCCCCTGACGAAGCGCCGTCAGTCGTTGTTCGAGCAGTTCGAGCGACAGATTGCTGATCTCGACCTCACCGCCCGTGGCGGCGCCCGCGGCTGCGGCCGACTCCACCATTTTGCGCGTAAATATCCCTTTCGACTCCAACTCCTGCCGTCGGTCGAGGTCTACCTTGGCGACGAAGTCCTGGGCGCGCGATACCTCGACCCGCTTCTGCAGGATGCGAAGCTCGCGTTCCAGACTTGCAATGGTGGCGTTCTTGAAATTCTCGAGCCGATCGGCGAGTTGGGTGCGCAACGCGACAAGTTCGTCCCGTTCCCGCTCGAGCGCCGCAACGCGATCAACAGCGGTCTTTCCTTCCGCCTGCAGCGAAGCAAGGATCGCCCGATTGACCCGATCATTGCGGATCGTCAGAAGCGTCTCGCTGGCGGCCACCGGGGTGCCGATCCGGGGTGGTGCCTGCTCAATCTCGCCATCGATCGGCGCGTTGATCACTGCAAAGCGAGCGTTGACCGTGCCATCAAGGCTGGTAAAGCCCGTGAGCCCCGGCAAGAGCACGACAATGGCAAGTGCCAGAAGCAGGATCCCAACGACAATGCGTGTGACGCGATGGTTCAGGAGCTGCATGCGCAATCCCACTCACTACCGTTGACAACGACGACGGGGCTAGCGACATGCTCCCACCGCCGGGTTAACTTCCGGTGAGATGACGAGATGAACAACCCTCAAAATTGTATGTTTTGCAGCTGAAGATTGTCTCATTTTCGGAAGATTCGGACGGGCTACCGCCGTGTGTGGCGTCGATTTCAGACAGAGGCGCGGGCGTCCGCGGGCCCCTCTTTCTCTCAGCAAAGCATCATATTTGAGTGATCGTGCACTTCTCCGCCAAATAGCGGAGTGAGCGTAGGTTCGGAGAGCAGAAACCCTTGAACATGTGTTGCTCCCGCGGCCTGCGCGGCTTCAAACTGCGCATAGGTTTCGACGCCTTCAATGACCACGACCGGGGCGACACAGGATGCGAGGCCGACCATGTGCGAGAGAAAGCGCTCCGCGTCGTCACGACCCAGACGCAAAAAGAATCCGTCGATCTTCACGATGTCGACGGGCAGCGACAAAAGCGCTTCGGGTGTCGAGAACCCTGTGCCAAAGTCGTCGACGGCAATCCTGTAACCAAGCGCCTGCACACTTTGCAGAAACCGGCCGGCTATTGGAAGTCCCGATACGGGCAGACTTTCCGTCAACTCGAGCACAAGCCGCGATGAAAACCTCGTATTTGCAGACAGCAGATCGAAGAGAAGCGCTCTGTTGCGTTCGTCGGAAATACTTTCGACTGAAATGTTGCACCCGAGGACGCCGGATGGCTGGCACGCGAGCCAGTCGAAAGCGAGGGCGAGCATATGCCTGTCAAGCGCGGCAACACGGCCTGCCGCCTCCAGATAGCCGATGAACTCGCTGGCTGCCATGATCTCGCCATCGGGTTTGACGAGCCTTCCCAGGCATTCGGAGTAAAGGACGCGGCCGACGTCGGCGACTGAATTGATGTGTTGAAGCGAAAAGCCGACACGTCCCTGTTTCATTGCCTGGTCGAAGACTTCCGCGACACGATCAAACATTCGAACTCCGCCTGGTTTGGCAACCGGCCCGACAACATCGCCGGAGCCGGCCGCCTGTTTTTGTTTTACTGGGCGCTTTCTACTTCCGGATCCGTTTCTACTTCCGGGTCCGTCTCATCCACCGTCGACGGCGGCAGCGTCTCGCGGATTTCGTCGATCTTGCCGACCGCAGGGCCAACGCCGAGTATCTCCTTGGCTTCGTCGACCATGTCGTCAGTCACCACACCGTCCTTGGTGAAGCTGGCAAGCGCATCACGCAGCGCTTCGTCACTCAGCGCCGGGTCCGTGGGGATGGCATCCTCACCGTTTTCAGCCTCAAACTCGGCATAGGCGATCGCATAGGCCCGAACCCCGGCCATCTTCGGATCGTTCGAATTGAGGTAAGCGTGGTAATTCCGGTTGAGCGAACGAAAGCCCGGCGCATTCCCCGGCGTTACCGGTTCAACAACCGGCTCCAACTCCACCGGCGCCGATTTGACGACCTTCTCGGCCCTCGCCGGCTTGGACGCTTTTTCCTTGCCGTTTGATGTATGGGTCTTCTTATGCGATTTCTCGCCGGACTTGTTTCCCTTCGTGTCCTTGCTTCCACGCGCATTATCGGACTTGCCGTGGCCGGAACTGCCACCACGATCACTGCCGTGGCCGCCACCATGGTCACTACCGTTTCCGCCACCATGGTCGCCGCCGTTGCCGCCCTTGGCATAGGCGAAACCGTTCAGCCCCAAGTTACCGCCAGCAACCGGCGCGATTGCCAGTGTCAGTGTCATGATGCTTCGCGCGATCAGTCTCGTCATGGCCATGAGAATCTCCTTATTCCAACTTGCTGTTCACTGTCCTTTCGCGGACTCAGGCGAACGATCATTGATGAACGGACGATATCTGCGCCCCGGACACGGCGCCATTGGCCCCAGACCATTGCCTCCGCACTTGGGACTTAGGTCCGGGCCCAAAGCATCAAAGGTCCGATCAAGCTCGCGTCGATCGTCCTGCCATTGACCGCGCTTCGAGAGTGGTTAGGTTGAGCTGGGCTTGCTACAATCGTCGCGCCGCACGAGCCGGCGGCCCGATCCGAGAGACCTGGTGCGCTTCAATCAACTCATCACCCGCTGGAATTCTCAATCGCTCGCCAGGCAGTTTCTGCTGATTGGGGGAGCAGTCTCCGCATGCGCCATGGTGTTGATCGGAGCCTTTGTTTCGAACCGGATCGAAGATGCGGTCACCCGGAACTCGGCCGCGACGACTGCACTCTATGTCGATAGTGTGATTGCGCCGCTGCTGCCCGACATGCAGAGGAACGAAGTCCTAGACGGGACCGTGGCACGCGCGCTGGATGAGACCCTCGGCCAAGGCGCACTGGGTGACCGGCTTCTCTCTTTCCGCCTTTGGCGCGCGGACGGCACGCTCCTCTATTCGAGCGATCGGGCCGCTGTCGGCACGAAGGTTGAGCTTAGCGGTGAATTGCAAACCGCATTTTCCGGCAAGATGGCCGCGCGCTTCGATCAGGAAGGGGACGTAGCGACTGATAAAGGTTCAGGGCTACCGGCGCTTGTGATCTACAATCCCGTACTGCAGCCTTGGTCCGGGCAGGTGGTTGCCGTGTCGGAATTCCACGAGGTCGCCAATGAGTTTCAGCAAAGTCTCAATGAGGCGCGTATGCACACTTGGTTGGCGGTCGCGGCCTTCACACTTGCCTTCTTTGTCGTGCTGTCGGCAATCGTGCTTCGCGGTAGCAAGACGATCGAGAGCCAGCGCCATGCCCTCAAGCAACGGGTCGAGGAGCTCTCGGAATCGCTCGCGCAGAACGAAAAGTTGCGGGGTCGCCTCCAACGCGCTTCGCAGCGCGCCACGGCGCTGAACGAAAGTTATCTGAGACGTATCGGAGCGGACCTGCACGATGGCCCTGCCCAACTCGTCGCCTACGCCTCGCTCAGGTTGGATAGTGAAGCCTTGAAGCGCAGCAAAACGCCGGCCGCCACGCGCGACCGCGAAATTGGTGCGATAAAGGCGAGCTTGGACGAAGCGATGCAGGAGATCCGCACGATCTGCGGCGGCCTGGTCCTGCCGCAGATAGAAACGGCGGGTTTGACCGAAATCCTGCAGCGGTGCGTAAAGGCGCATCAGCAGCGGACTGGTTCACCCGTCGAGCTGCACTTGACGAAGCCTCCCGAACGCCTCTCGCAGGCGGCGAAGATATGCATCTACCGGTTCGTGCAAGAGACCCTCAACAACGGCTTTCACCACGCCGGCGGTGTCGGACAGCGGGTAACGCAGCGGACGGATGGCGACCGTGTCACGATCGAGGTTGCCGATAGTGGACCCGGTTTTGACCCGGACACAGTTCTGCCCACAAGTCTTGGTCTTGCCGGCTTACGAGAACGGATCGAAAGTCTCGGAGGAACGTTCGAGCTCGTTGTGGCAGCGACCGGTACAACCGTTCGCATGACGACCAGCGTCAAGGAGATATGACAATTATGGCGTTTCCCATTCGCGTTGCTATCGTGGACGATCACCCCTTGTTTCGGGAAGGTGTGACGCGGAGCCTGTCGGAGATCGAAGGCTTTGAAATTGTCGCCGAGGGCAGCTCGAAGGACGATGCCACCCAGATCGCGGAGCGCCTTGGACCGGATATCATGCTCATGGATATCTCCATGCCCGGTGGTGGCTTGGAGGCCATACCGGCGATCCTGAAAATCGTCCCATCACAGAAGATTATCATGCTCACCGTTTCCGAAGACGGCGACGACGTGACAACTGCGCTGGATCGAGGTGCCACCGGCTATGTGCTGAAGGGCGTCGGCGCAAGAGCGCTTGCCGAGGTTATTCGCACCGTGGCTTCGGGAGAGCGCTATGTGGCGCCGACCTTGTCGGCCAAGCTTTTGTCCAGCCGGACACCAGCGGCAGGCGGCAAGTCCGGCCTGATCGCCGGTCTAACGCCTCGGGAAAGGGAAGTTCTGGAATTGGTGGCAGCCGGCATGAGCAACAAGCATATCGCAATCCAACTGGACCTGCAGGAAAAGACCGTAAAGCATCATATGACGCAGATCATGACGAAGCTGGGCGTCGGCAACCGCACTGAAGCGGCCATGGTGCTACGCGACGCGCGCGAAGTCTGATCCACGTCGAACAAGGATGGCGCAAAGGGCGGCGTGCGCCTACCCTCACCTAATGCAAGAATGAATCTATCCGTTTTCTATCGTTTGCCGTCGCGCGGCGGTTGATGATGGTGCGTCCGCGGGCATCCTTCATGATGTAGCGGCCATTCGCGATCTCTTCGGTAATGCCGCCTTCGTGGCGAACGCCGACATCCTGCCCATTGGCCTTTGCGTTCCCACGATTGGAGTTCTTGGAACGCTCGCTGTTGGAGTTGGAGCGGTCACTGCCATTTGAACTCCCACCTCCGCTCCCGCCGCCGCCGCCTCCACCATTCCCGCCGCCGCCGCCTCCACCATTCCCGCCGCCGCCTCCTCCACCATTCCCGCCCCCGCCTCCATTACCATTGCCACTGTTGGCGAAGGCGACCGACTTGACGATCGTAAGCCCAGCGCTCGACGTTTCGAGGCTGTAGGGTAAGGAGATGGCGAGGGTGCAGACTGCCGGCAAGAATGCTGTCAGGACCATCCGACGCGTGATCATAATGTCTCCAAGGTCATTTCGTGCGCAAGCGCACTCAGCGCGGCGGGCAACGAACCGACTTTGCCCTTGACCGAGACGCACAGTCAACTCGCTCCAGCAAAGATCCTGCCTGCACAGGACCTTTCCCTCAGCCCGGCTGGACCTTCGTCCCATCCAAGCCAGACTATGGTCGGAAGACCGGGCGGGGATCCGCTGGTGCGATCCGGCTGATCAGCCAGGCAGACGCGCTTGAGCCGGTCTCTGACTGGGGGGGTGCTGGGTTTAGCCTGATGCCGCCGTCTGGTTAAAAAGACGGCTCCCGGAGGAGCCGATGAGGAAAGCGAAGGGGCCAAATGTCAGGATCGCCGATCTATGAATGCTCCTGGTTGACCCCATTTGAAGGGCATGCTGTTAGGGCGGGGCTAGATATTCATCGATTGCCGCGCCAGCGTATGGTGTTTCTCCAAGAGGTAGAGTGGCGCCAAAGGTTCCGCCATGGGACTTCAGCCTCACTCCTCGCGGCAAAGGTCTTAGTTCCGTTGTCGCACGTTCCGGTCGCCCTAGTCTTCCTGTTCAGCCCATGGCACTTCGGCCCGTAACCGCCATGGGAGGGTAGCGGCTTCAGAGTGGTCCTATCGTCCCCGCCCGACGGCTCTGGTGCCGCTGCCCGATCCTCCGGCGGTCATCGCGAAAAAAAGAGCCTCTACCGCTAAGGAAGAGGCTCAGTCGGTGCATGCGATTGGCCTCTGCAGCGGGGACTGCATTGAGGGTGGCAATCGCAATGAGACAAGGGTGACTGAGGCCCCGCCCAAAGACAACGTCCCTAAAGGGACTAGCCCTGATTAGCCGAAGGCGTAACCTGGTGCCTGCACAGTGTTGAGCGGCGGTTTAAGAGCGTGGCAGCCGCACACCTTCCAATCTACTCTTCATGAACGCTTTCAAAGGCAGCGTCCTGCGAAAGAACCGACGTCTCAATCGGAACGGTTGCGTTGCAACAGTCGACCAAAGGCCTGTCGTCGTATACCAAGAAGGGCGGACGCCCGGTTGAGGATTAGATTGCTTGTCGGCCCCGCTGGTGAGGTCCCTTCGCACATAAGACCTAAGTCCTATTTGTGCCGGCAAAGGTCCTATCCTGCTTGTTGCGCAATTCAATCCCAGAATATCCTAACTACAACCATGGCGTCATCCACCGCCACGGCCGCAAAAGTGGTTCCAGAGTCGCGTGTGACGCCTTTCCGGGCGACTCTGGAACACAGCGCCAAACTGCTCGCAGGTTCATTAATTTTAATTAAAAATCCGAACCTCCGCATGTCATCTCTGCTTTTCGCTGGGACATTTATGCCAGACGGCTCGACCGTTCAGCCGCAACGCTACCGATGCCCTTACGCTGATCTGGTTTCGCGAGGCGGCACAACTTCCGATTTATTAGATAGTTCTTATGGATGACTTGAAGGGCCTATACAAGAGGCGTAGCGTCCCAATCTAAAGCAGGTGCCTCAAAATAGAGCACCTAACAAGGCGTGATGAGAGAACACGCATAAGAGGAAAATTTCCCAGAACAAATCTGTTTGTCCGAAGTGAAGGGGGCCCTGACGCTTAAGGGGCAGCCCCTTTCTTTTGCCAATTCACTCTCGCGGAGGATTGCTCGATGGCATTGGATATTCTGGCTCAAGACATCATCATCGATGAGAGCACCGGTCTTCAGGACGACGATATTAACCCATTGGGCAACACCAACACCACGCTGTTGTATCTCCTAAGTCTTGACGATCCGGGCGGGCTGAGCTCACCGGAGGTCGCCTACCAAGCCGACTTCGTGCAGGCCTCGGCGAGCGCAGGGGAAACCATCTCCGGGATCGTTCTCGCGCAGGATGCCTCCGGCACACCCTTTTCCAAAACCGTCGGCGTGAACAGCGGCATTCGCACGGTCGATGGCAACTATGTCTGGCTGTTCCAGGACCCAACGAATCCAAACGTCGTGATCGGCGTCATCGGAACCTCCGACCCGCTTGCAGAACCCGATGAAACCGGGCCGCTCGCCTTCGCGTTTGGGCTGGACCCCACGAGCGCCACTAAAGCGGACCTTTACCTGGTTCAGTACGTGCCGCTGCTCCATCCGGATGAGACCGACCCGGACGACCGCATCGATCTGACTGATCATGTGTTCGCCTCGGTCACGGGGACCTCAGTGATCAGTTTCACCGGTGAGAATGCCCATCCCGGCAGTAATGAATTCAACCTGCTCAGTTCGCCCGATGACGCTTCTAAGCAGTTGCTGGTGACGGGGCTCGTGCGGTCGAGCCAACTCGACCCGAACAGCGCGCTGGTCAACAGCGAGTGCAACGTGAGTCAGCAGGGTTTTGGCGTCGATAACCAAAGCATTCAACCGGACACGGACGGGCAAAATCAACCCCTGGGACGTGAAGTGCTGCAGATTGATTTTGTGACCGGCGGTGCCGACGGTGCAGGTGATGGCGCGGACATCGCGTACGGCAGCCATCTCGAAAACATCTCGCAGGCTGGCTTCATAATCAACCAGCTCACGCCGTCGGCTCCGGGTGGGCGGGCGGACATCACGATCCGCGCCTTCAACGTTCAGGGCGACGAGCAAGGCTCGGGCTTCTTCGACGGCAGCCCGACCATCGCCGTGGACATCACCAGCATCAAGCTGACCGGCGCATCGGGGTTTGCTTCCACCATCACCGCCGACGGAACCTATGCCACAGCGAGCGGCAATGTCACCATCAGCGGGCTAAGCGGGACCGGGAACGCTGTCACCATCACCGGGCTCGATAACACAACCACCGTCGATATCACCACCAGCGGCTTTATGGATCGGCTACATGTCGAGTCAGTCGATTCGAATGAAGGGATCGACATCACCGAGGTCCATTTCTCGGCGACGGACACCAACGCCTACACCGAAGAGGTCGGCTCGTTCATCAACTTCGATGACTCTGGGCCGACGCTTGAGATCACGGCTGCGCCGGTGGTTGGTGCTGCCGAGGTGGTCGAGGCGAGCGGGGCCGGCGGCCAGAGCCAGGCGACGATCACGCCCCCGACCTTCAACTCCAGCGCGGTCGACGGCAAGACGACGAATGTGACCTACGCGCTCTCCCTGGCGGGCGGAGCGGCGACCGGGCTCACGACGACGGACGGCAACCATGCAATCACGCTGGTGGTCGACTCGGCCAGCCAGATCTCGGGCAAATACGACAGCGACGGTAACGCCACGCTCGATGCGACGGCGTTCACGGTGACGCTGTCCGGCACGACGGTGACGTTGACCTCATCGGTTGCCCTTGAGCACTCGAACGCGCCGCAAGGCGCCGGCGAGGACAACAACCTCGACCTCAACGGCCTGATCGACGTCGTGGCGACGGTGACGGTGACGGATGGCGACGAAGACGTCGTGTCGCAGCAAAGCGCGAGTGCCGGGCTGTCGCTGACCTTCAACGACACTGATCCGACGCTTGAGATCACGGCTGCGCCGGTGGTTGGCGCCGCCGTGGTGGTCGAGGCGAGCGGGGCCGGCGGCCAGAGCCAGGCGACGATCACGCCCCCGACCTTCAACTCCAGCGCGGTCGACGGCAAGACGACGAATGTGACCTACGCGCTCTCCCTGGCGGGCGGAGCGGCGACCGGGCTCACGACGACGGACGGCAACCATGCAATCACGCTGGTGGTTGACTCGGCCAGCCAGATCTCGGGCAAATACGACAGCGACGGTAACGCCACGCTCGATGCGACGGCGTTCACGGTGACGCTGTCCGGCACGACGGTGACGCTGACCTCGTTGGTTGCCCTTGAGCACTCGAACGCGCCACAAGGTGCCGGCGAGGACAACACCCTCGACCTTAACGGCCTGATCAACGTCGTTGCGACGGTGACGGTGACGGACGGCGACGAGGACGTCGTGTCGCAGCAAAGCACCAGTTCGGGTCTGTCGTTGACCTTCGACGACACCGATCCGACGCTGTTGATCACGGCCGCACCGGTGGTCGGTGCCGCCGTGGTGGGTGAGGCGAGCGGGGCTAGCGGGCAGAATCAGGTAACGATCACGCCCCCGACCTTCAACTCCAGCGCGGTCGACGGCAAAACGACGAATGTGAGCTACGCGCTCTCCCTGGCGGGCGCACCGGCAACCGGGCTGCTAACGACGCAAGGCAACTTTGCGATCACGCTGGTGGCCGTCTCGGCTACCCTGATCTCAGGCCAGTACGACAGCGACGGCGACACCGTGCTTGATTCGACGGCGTTCACCGTGACGCTGTCTGGCACGACGGTGACGCTGAACTCGTTGGTTGCCCTTGAGCACGATAACTCGCAAGGCGCGGGCGAGGACAACACCCTCGACCTCAACGGTCTGATCAACGTCGTGGCGACGGTGACGGTGACGGACGGCGACGAAGACGTCGTGTCGCAGCAAAGCACGAGCTCGGGACTGTCGCTGACCTTCAACGACACCGATCCGACGATCACGGCAGCGTTCGACGCTGATCCCGGCACTCCTGGCATCCAAACCCCGGAGCATCTTGCCAACACCGCGGGAGCAACGGCCAGCGGAACCTTTGGCTACGACATGACCGACAGGCACACGGCCGCGGAGTATGCGGCGGGTATCAGTGACTTTGTCGATAGCAACGGTGCTTTGGCGGGCGTCCAGATCGGGCTCACCGGCACGGTCGATAACGCGCAGAACCCGAACATCACCCAAGCGGTCGCAACCCTCACGGCTGAGACCGAAACATCTGCCACGTTCAATTTCTCGTTCCACTACGACAAGGATCCGATCACCGCTGGCGTGCAGGACGCAACGGCGGGCGGCACTCTTGTCTTCGACAAGGTAGCCGACACCTACACCTTCACCTTGACGGACGTGATCGACGGCTTCAGCTTCGACGTGCTGCACACCAGTGAGTTGGTGGCCAAGGCCCCCACCGGCAACACCGGCCATCCGCTGATCGTAGCGGAGCAGCTCACGCCCAACGGCGATCCGGATCCGTTCTTTGTTCAGTTCACCGCGAACTCGACCACCCAGAAGATCGGGTTCGGGTTCAACTCAACCGGCGATGGAGCGCCGAGTGGAACGCCGGCCGATACCGCATTCACGCAGGGTGCCCATGAGATGGTCACCAACGTCAACGAAGACTGGGTTAGTGCAACCCAAGCGACAAACGGGGTCGCCGGCGACACGATCCAGAAGGGTGAACTTCTGACCTTGCGGTTCTTCGCAGAAAACATTCTGCCGGATGTAAACCCGGGCGCGCCCGGTGGTGGCACTGAGCGACTGGACCCGACCACGAAAGCCGGTGGCATTGTCATCAAGTTCGATGGCATCGGCAACGGCGAAGACCTGGTCGTGATCCTCGACCTGAAGGATGCCAACGGGAACGAGATCACGCGGGCGGTCAACGTGCAGAACTCGGACCTGATCAAAGGGAACGCAAATGTCCCCGCCCCGTACAACACTGAGTTCACGCTCGATAACAACGATGCCCTGCTCATCATCGAGCAGAACGACTACACGGTCGCTGGCGAGACTTACCAGATACAGGGCGTCCAGATCATGCAGAGCGCCAATGGGCTGACGGGTGACGCCATCAACCTCATCGGGGCGACCGGGGCCAACGGCGGCAGCAATGCCACCAGCAACCTGACTGCTTTCGACACGACCGATAACGATGTGCTGAAGATCGTGGACATCGGGTTTGTCCAAAGCACGTCGGGGACGATCCCGGCCGACCTCGACTTCGCCTTCCAGGTCGCGGACGCGGACGCGGACCAGACAGCGACGCAGCACATACTTGTTGACGTCAGCTGATATTTCCCCATGGGGGGCAGTCAAGCCTGCCCCCCCATGATCTGCTCGTCCAGCTATGCGTTCTTCTGGTCCCGCGTACTAGAGTTGTAAAAGATGAAAACCAGCCAACAACGCCCCGCCCTGCAGGTTGTGATGAAAGAAGCCGGCCGGGCCATCCGGCCGCTTATCTGGTTCAGTGCCGGCATCAACGTGCTGATGCTAACCGGCGCGATCTATATGCTCCAAGTCTACCATCGCGTGTTGTCCAGCCACAGCCTGGAAACGTTGGGGATGCTGTCGCTGATGGCGATAGGCGCGCTCGCCACAATGGCGGGGCTGGAAATCGTGCGCGGGCGTCTGCTCGCAACAGTCGGATCCTGGATGAATGCGCGGTTGGCGCCGGTGCTCCTTACAGCAGCGGTGGAATATGCCGCTTCAGCGCCCGGTCAAGTCAATGCCCGTCCATTGCGCGACCTGGATCAAGTCCGGAATTTCTTCACAAGCCCGAGCATCTTCCCGATCCTTGACGCGCCTTGGGCGCCGTTGTTTTTCGGGGCCATATTCCTCATGCACCCTTGGCTCGGGTGGTTGGCGCTGGGCGGCGGGATCGTCCTGTTCGCGTTGGCATTGCTCAACGAATACCTCACACGCAAGCCATTGACTGAGGCCCAAAGCGCCCAATCGCGCGCATATGTGCAGGCCGAGGCGGCTATTCGCAATGCAGAGGTCGTGCAGGCGATGGGCATGCTGAAACCGCTGCTGGAGGGGTGGAAGGCGCAGCAGGACGAGGCAAACCATGGACAGGTTCTCGCCGCCAACCGTGGCGGCTTCATCGCGGCAATCGCGCGGTGTCACCGACTGGCCTTGCAAATGGCCATACTGGGCCTCGGGGCCTATCTCGTACTTCGCAACGAGGCCTCGCCCGGCATCATGATCTCCGCCTCGATCCTCATGGGTCGCGCATTGTCCCCGGTCGAGCAAGCGATCGGCACCTGGAAGGCGACTGTTGGAGCGCGGGCCGCTTACCGTCGTCTTGCTGCAGTCGCCGGCAAACACCTGGAGGCCACACCGGTTCTGCCACTACCGCGGCCGAAGGGTGGGTTTGAGGCCGACAATCTTATGCTTGCCCGGCAGGGCGGCGAACATATCCTGAAAGGGATCAGCTTCCAGCTCAAACCGGGCGAGGTAATGGCGCTGATCGGCCCGAGCGCGGCCGGCAAGACGAGTCTGGCGCGGATACTGGCCGGTGCCTGGCGCCCATCCGGAGGACGCGCGTTGCTTGACGGCATGGATGTCGCCCAATGGGCGGCAGAGGACCGTGGCCGCTATGTCGGTTACTTGCCGCAGGACATCGAGCTCTTCGCCGGTACTGTCTCCGAGAACATCTGCCGCTTCGCGAAGCTCGACACGCCGGTCTTCAACAACGTCGTCAAGGCCGCGCAACTGGCAGGAGTTCACGAACTGATCAAGGGACTGCCGAAGGGTTACGCTACCGAGATCGGCGAGTCGGGCGCGACACTATCGGGCGGGCAGCGTCAACGCATCGGGTTAGCGAGGGCGCTCTACGGCGATCCGGCACTCCTTATCCTGGACGAACCAAATTCCAATCTCGACCGCGAAGGTGAGGACGCGTTGATCGCAGCCATCAGCGCGATCAAGGCCGCAGGCACGACGATTATTATGATCGCGCACCGACCGAGCATCATGCAGAAAGTTGACAAGATACTGGTCCTCAACCGAGGCCAACAAGATCTCTTCGGTCCGCGTGACCATGTCTTCAACGAACTTGCCAAGCGCAACGGCGCGGTAACCCGGATCACAGCCATAGCCGCGAACCAAGGCGTCGGCGCTGGTCCGGCCGGTCGATTCACAGTCCGAAATTCGTCACCTATGTCAGAAATTGTTGCCGGAAGCATTTCAGGAGTAGATGCAGACGCGGCGCAACCACCCGAATGGAAAAAGATATGACCGTTGTGCCGCTACCCGCGCCACCGTCCCCGATGCCGAAGCCGATACCCTTGCGTATCGCGGGCGTGACGTGGGCCGGATTCGCCATCATGTTCCTGTTCTTCGGCATGGCCGGAGGTTGGGCGGCACTGGCGCCGTTGGACAGCGCCGCAGTGGCACCGGGCGTTGTCAAGGTGGCCGGCGACCGCAAGCTCATCCAGCACCTTGAGGGTGGCATCATCGCGGAGTTGAACGCCGCCAACGGTGACATCGTCAAGGCTGGCAAGGTTCTGATCCGGCTCGACGACACGCAAGCCAAAGCACAACTGGACCTGGTTCAGAACCGGATCGCAACGCGCGAGGCGCTGGCCGCGCGGCTCAGGGCGGAGCGTGACGACAAGGCCGAGATCGACTTTGATCCGGCGCTGCTCGCAAACCGTGCGACCGCTGCCAAGGACGCGGTGGCCACGCAGCGGGACGTGTTCGCGGCAAAGCGCCACAACTTGAACGACGAGCGGATCATTCTCGGACAACGCCGCCACCAGGCCGAGGAGGAGATAACCGGACTGGAGAGACTCGTTGCGACCGAGGACAAGCAGATCGAGGCTCTCGAAGGGGAGACCAAGGATCTTGAAACTCTGCTCAAGAAGGCACTCACCACCCGCGCACGGAACCTGCTGCTCAGACAACAACAGCGCGAGATCGAGGGGGAGCGCGCTACCAATATCGCGGCGATCGCTCGTGCCAGAAGCGCCATGGCCGAAATTGACGCGCAGATTCTGAACCTTAACACCGTGCGGCTGAAAGATGCTGTCGAGGAATTGAGCAAGGTTGAGGCGGATTTATTTGACCTCAAACAGCAGGAGCGTTCCGCCAACGATGTGCTTGCCCGCACCGACATCGTCGCACCGGTTGACGGTATCATCATGGACCTGAAGGTCCACACGGACGGCGGTGTCGTGAAGCCCGGCGAAACGTTAATGACCGTGGTGCCTGTCGGACAGCAACTCGTGGTCGAGGCTATGGTCAGGCCGGAGGATGTCGAGACGATCGCCCCCGGACAGCCGGCGCGTGTCAGCTTTCCAGCCTTTGCACGCTACAACCTGCCGCCACTCGAAGGCGTCGTGGAGATCGTATCGGCGGACCGCATGGTAGAGGAACGCAGCGGGGTGCCATACTTTACCGCAACCGTGTTGATTGACAGGCACGAACTCGCCAAGCTCGAGGGTCGTAAACTGTTGCCCGGCATGTCGAGCGAGGCAATGATCCGGACGGGTGCCCGCACCGTGCTTGCCTACCTTGCAGAACCAATCACGCAGAACTTCCGCCGGGCGCTACGGGAAAAATAGGGAGCCAGCCCGGTTGCGGCAGAAGAGCGACGAACGGGTTCGTTTGGCTTTGGGCGAGCAAGAAGAGATGTGATGAGCCTCTGGTCGTTTCAACCGAGCGGATGATGCGCGGATAGATTTGCTTCTCAAATGCAATGCGACACCCGACACGACGGTCCAACATCTGCCAAGAAAGCCCACGACACGCGCGTCGTTGCCCGATAGTCGTTGCGACCTCAATTCTCCCGCATAACCTTACGAAACGTTCGTGTTCGACCCACCGACATCAGAGGTCTGTCCCTTGTTCCGATGGGGAGCCAAACGGGTACACTTGACTGGCCCAGTGGTCGATTTTCGGGGGGCCATTTCTTTGAGATCATGTCAGACTTAGGTCTGGTGCGCTCTGGCAAAGGTCCTAGCGGCGTTGCTCATTCCGAAACCGCCCGCCATGCTGTTTAAGCGCCAAAGAGCCAAGGACTGCCCTCCGTCATTGGCGCTAGTGATCCCAGAGCGCTCGCCCCAGTCCCATTCGACTAAGCGCTCTGGGATCCCCCACTCCTCGTTCCGGCACAAACGCGTTTGGTCATTGGAGGGCCGAGGCGCGGCTGTCGAACAAGCGACCTCGTCAACATCGCTCTTGACGCTACTGATCTCACTGGTCGGATTGAGGATTTCCATCTCGCGGTCCTGCCGCGCTCAATTGCCGCTATAGAGCCTGCACGGTCATATTCATGTTGCTACCCCTCGGATTGTGGAGGACACTGGCCTACAGGCGTTACCTGAAGGCGGAAACGATGGATTTTGAGAAGATCGGACGGGCACGCCTGATGATGCGGCTGCCGAGGCATCGGCAACAGCTTGCGGAGCTAAGGTTCCTTTCCCTGAGTACCCTGTTAGAGGCTTATGGCATCGCGGTGATCACCCGGGATGAACTCCGAGAACACGCGATCTCAGGCGAACCTCTGACCGCCCGATACGAGAACGACTGTCAGGCGATCGAAGACAAAGTCGTGAGTTTGCTTACCAATGTTAGTCCTCGCTTTGTCAATTGAGTGCTCGCCTCTTGGCTCCTGAAGGGATCGAACGGTCGCAATTTCGGCGTGCCGGCTAAAAGCCACGGCCCCACGGGCCGTGGTGGCTGTCGGCGCCATCGATGCGGTCGAAGCCGTGGGCACCGAAGAAATCGCGCTGCGCCTGGATGACATTGGCCGTGCCGCGGCCACGGCGGTAGCTGTCGAAATAGCCGAGCGCCGAGGCAAGGGCCGGCACCGGCAGGCCGCCGAGAACGGCAGCCGAAACGACGCGGCGCAGGGCTGCGTCGGTTTCCTTGACCATGGCGGCAAAGGCCGGCGTGACGATCAGATTGGCGGCGTCCGGCGCCTTGGTGAACGCGGTGGTGATCTCGTCCAGGAACTGCGAGCGGATGATGCAGCCGGCGCGCCAGATCTTGGCGATCGTCGGCATCGGCAGGTTCCAGTTGAACTCCTTCGATGCCGCCGACATCACGGCGAAGCCTTGCGCATAGGCGCCGATCTTGGCGGCCAGCAGCGCGCTTTCGAGATCCCTGATGAAGGCGGCCCTGTCGGCCACCTTGAAGTCGCCGACCTCAGGCAGCCCGAGGATCTTTTCGGCCGCCTCGCGTTCGTCCTTCATCGAGGAGATGCTGCGCGCCGCCACCGCCGCCTCGATGCCGGTTGCCGGCACGCCCATGTTCTGTGCCTCGATCACCGACCACTTGCCGGTGCCCTTCTGGCCGGCCTTGTCGAGGATGAAATCGACGATCGGCTTGCCGGTTAAAGGATCGGCGGCCTTCAGCACCTTCTCGGTGATCTCGATCAGGTAGGAGTTGAGGCGGCCCTTGTTCCAGGTGCCGAAGACGTCGCCAATCTCGGTCGCCGACATCTTCAGGCCGTCGCGCAGGATGCCGTAGATTTCGGCGATCATCTGCATGTCGGCATATTCGATGCCGTTGTGGATGGTCTTGACGAAATGGCCGGCGCCGTTTTCGCCGAGCCAGGCAACGCAAGGGTCGTTGTCGTATTTCGCGGCAATCGAGGTCAAAACGCTCTCGACGCGCTTCCAGGATTCTTCCTTGCCGCCGACCATGATCGACGGGCCGTGGCGCGCGCCTTCCTCACCGCCGGAAACGCCCATGCCGATGAAGGCACTGTCCTTCAGCGCCTCGAAGCGGCGCATCGTGTCGCGGAAGTTGGCGTTGCCGGCATCGATCATGATGTCGCCCTTGGAAAGATAGGGCTTCAGGATTTCCATCTGCTGATCGACCGGCTCACCGGCCTTGATCATGATGATGATCGGCCGCGGCGGACGGATGGCGGCAACAAACTCTTCAATGGTGTCGCAGGGCACGATCTGGCCCTGAAGGTCGCCGGCTTCCGCGTAGAATTTATGCGTCGCCTCGACGGTGCGGTTGAACACGGCGATCTTGTTGCCCTTTTCAGCGATGTTGAGCGCCAGGTTCGAGCCCATGACGCCGAGACCGATTAGGCCGATTTCCGCCTGTGACACGTGATTGCTCCTCAGGAGATTGAACGCGAGCTGACGTTTTCGCGCGCTCGAAGTGGAGGCTCTATCGATCGGGGGACCGGTCGACCGCTGGGGCAATGAAGGCTAGAAGGCGAGTTGCACCTTCATCGAACGGCTACGGTCGCCGGCCGTCTCGAACGCACGCACCGCGTCTTCCAGGGGGAAGATGCCGGTCAACAGTGGGGTCAGGTCCACGCGGCCGGCGTTAATGAGATCGACGGCCAGCCCGAACTCTTCGTGGAACCGGAACGTACCGCGCATCTCGATCTCTTTTGCCACCACAAGGTTTTGCGGGATGGCGACGTCGCCGCCAAGGCCGAGCTGGACGAGCACCGATCGGGGTTTGAGGACGTCGAGACCGGAGCGCACCGCTTGCGCATTGCCCGAGGCCTCGAACTGAACGTCGAAGGTACCCTTGTTGGCGGCATAGGCGGCAAGCTGATCGGGATTGTTGGCAACGTTGATCACCCGGTCCGCGCCGATCGATAGTGCCTTGTCGAGCACACCGTCCATCACGTCGGTCGCGACGATCTCACGCGCGCCGTGCGCTCGGGCGGCGATGATCGCCAGCGCCCCGATCGGCCCGCAGCCGGTGACCAGGACCCGCTTGCCGAGTAGCGAGCCTGCACGCGCCACGGCATGCAAGGTGACGGCAAAGGGTTCGGCCATTGCGGCTTCGTTGCTCGAGACGCCATCAGCGATTTTGTGGCACTGCCACGCCTCGGCAACCAGCCGCTGCCGAAACGCCCCCTGGATATGTGGCATCGGCATGGCGCTGCCGTAGAAGCGCATGTTCAGGCAATGGTTCTGCTGACCGCGCTGGCAATAGTCGCAGGACCCGCAGGGGCGGCTCGGTGACACCGCCACCCGATCGCCGACGGCCAACGTCGAGACACCGTCGCCGAGCGCCTTGACCGTGCCGGCAACCTCATGACCGAGGATCATCGGTTCGCGCAGCCGCACCGTGCCGAAGCCGCCATGGTTATAATAGTGGAGATCAGATCCGCAGATGCCGCCGGCCTCGATCTGGATCTCGACCTGACCCGTTCCAGGCGCCTGCGTCTCCCGATCCTCGATCCGCAAATCCTTGGCGGCGTGAATGACAACGGCTTTCATTTCAGGACCTCAAACGACAGGGGTGGGCAGAGCTTCGCCGGCAAAATGCGCGGCGAGATTGTCGCGCACCAGCTTGCCCATGGCCTTGCGGGTTTCGATCGTGCCGGAGGCGTGGTGTGGCTGTAGCAGGACGTTGTCGAGCTTCAGGAAGCGGGGATTGAGCATCGGCTCACCCTCGAAGACATCGAGCGCCGCCGAGCCGAGCGTTCCGCTCTCAAGCCCGTCGAGCAGCGCGTCCTCATCGATGTTGGAGGCGCGCGAGATGTTGATCAGCATGCCCTCGGGACCGAGCGCCTCGATGACCTGCTTCGAGACGATGTGCCGCGTCGCAGCCGAGGCCGCGAGCGTCACGAACAGGACATCGGATCGGGCGGCAAGAGCAACCGGATCGGCGACGAAGGTCATGCCATCCGCATAGGGTTTTTCGGAGACGTCGCTATAGGCAATGTCCATGTCAAAGCCCTTGAGGCGCTTGGCCACCTCGAAGCCGATGCGGCCGAGGCCGAGTACACCGGCCCGCTGTCCCCAAACCCGCCGCTTCAGCGGATAGAGGCCTTTGCTCGCCCAGCTTCCGTCCTTGACCCAGCTTTCCGCGCCGATCATACCGCGCGACTGGCAGAGCATCATGGCGACGCCGAGATCGGCAACGTCGTTGGTCAAGACGTCAGGGGTGTTGGTGACGCGGATCCCGCGCTCGCGGCAGGCGGCAAGATCGACGGCGTCATAGCCGACCCCATAGACGGAAACGATCTTGACCTGCGGCAGTCTGCCGATCAGATCCGCCGATGCGCCAATTTCGCCTCGGGTGGCGATCGCCTGGATCTTTGGCCCATGCGCTCTCAGGAAGGCATCCCGATCTTCAGCCTCGTAGATTTTGTGAACCGCATAGCGCGCTTCGAGTTCCACCAGGTCCCAGTCCGGATAAGGACCCATTAGCAGAATGTCCGGTCTCGTCATCAGTTTCCTCCCGTGGTTGGTTCACTGGCGGCGCGACCCGCGCGGATCGCCAGCGTGTTCATCGCCAGCGCAACGATGCGCTCCAGCGACTGATCGATTTCGATGGTCACGACGTCCGCCTCCCCCGATGGCAGTTCGAGGGTGGCAAGCTGGCTGTCGAGCAGCGACAGCGGCATGTAATGGCCCTTTCGCTCACCGAGCCGCGCCGCAAGCAGCGCCCGGCTTCCCTGCAGAAAGACGAAGGTGATCGGCTGCCAGGCGACGTCACGAAGACGTTCGCGATACGCTCGTTTCAACGCCGAGCACGACACGACGGTCGCGGCCGGACTGGCCAGACGGGTGCCGATCTCGTCGAGCCAGGGCCAGCGGTCAGCATCGGTCAGCGGGGTGCCGCTGCGCATCTTCTCGACATTGGCCGCCGAATGCAGGCTGTCGCCCTCGATGAAGCGCGCGCCGAGATAGCTGGCGAGCCGTTCGCCGACCGCGGACTTGCCGCAGCCGGATACGCCCATGACGACGACCGGGCCGAAGCCGCGGCGGAGTTCAGAGACTGGTCGTGATGCCGCCATCGACATAGAGCGTGTGTCCGTTGACAAAGGAGGAGGCGTTGCTCGCCAGGAAGACCGCCGCACCCACCAGTTCTTCGACGTCACCCCAGCGGGCCGCCGGCGTGCGCTTTTCCAGCCAGGAGGAAAACTCGGCGCTGTCGACCAGCGCCTGGTTCAAAGGCGTCTTGAAGTAGCCGGGCGCGATTGCATTTACCTGCAATCCATATTTTGCCCAGTCGGTGCACATGCCGCGCGTCAGGTTCCTGACCGCGCCCTTGGTCGCCGTGTAGGGCGCGATCGACGGGCGCGCGAGCTCGCTCTGCACCGAGGCGATGTTGATGATCTTGCCGGCGCCGCGGCTGATCATGTGCCGGGCGACCGCCTGGCCGACATAAAAGACGCTGGAGACATTCGTCTTCAGCAATTGCTCCCAGCGCTCGGCGGGAAAGTCTTCAAGCGGCGCGCGAAACTGCATTCCTGCATTGTTGACGAGGATGTCGATGGCGCCGATATCCTGCTCGATCTGATCGACGCCGCGCTTTACCGCGTCCGCGTCCGTGACGTCGAAATCCGCGACATCGACAGTGTAGCCGGCATCCTTCAACGCGGCAGCAGCCGCTTCCAGCTTCGAACGGTCGCGACCGTTGAGGACCAGTGCAGAGCCGTGTTCGGCAAGACCACGCGCCAGCGCCAGGCCTATCCCTTGCGATGAACCCGTCACCAAGGCGCGTCGCCCTTTGAGGTCAAAAAGTGGAAATGACAAGCCTGTTCTCCTTCACCGCCGGGCGCTCGCACGAGACGTCCCGGCCCTTGGTCAGCCTTCGACCACGAGCCCTTTTGCCTTCAGCACCGGCTCGAGCTTGCTGACTTCGATGACCGATTTTCCTGCCTTGTATGCGGCAATGTACTCGGCTTCGGCATCTTCGCGCGCCTGCGACAGCTTCGCGACCTCAAATGCTTCTTCCCGCCGCACTACGACCAGGCCATCAGCGTCGCCGACGATGATGTCGCCGGGATGTACAACCTCTCCACCGATGATGATCGGATCGTTGGTCGAGGTCAGCGTTTCCTTGACCGTGCCCTTGATGCAGACGCTGAGCGAAAACACCGGAAAACCGAGTTCGCGCAATTGCAGCGTGTCGCGCACGCCGCTGTCAGTCACAAGACCGCCAATTCCCTTGGCAAGGCAGGCGTTGGCTAGCACGTCGCCGAACGATCCGGCCTCTTCGTATTCGCCCGCCGAAACGACGATGATGTCGCCCGGCTGAGCGTAGTTGATTGCAAGCTGTAGCATGATGTTGTCGCGCGGTGCGCAACGGACCGTAAAGGCCGGACCGCAGAGCTTCATGCGGTAATCGACGGGCTTGATGCGGGAGGACAATGCCCCCCGGCGTCCCTGCGCCTCATGGATCGTTGCCGGCGAGAATTTGGCCACCGCTTCCACTTCGGCGGCACTCGGGCGAACGGGCATTTTCTTGATATGCGTCATAATTTTTCCCATGGGTGGTCGCGGCGGGCGCGACGCCCGCCGTTTGCGTTGTTCAAAACATTTGGAAAAACGGGGGTCGCTTACGCGCGACCCGGCCCCATCAGGGGATCGGGTCGAATTTCAGTTCGGAGAGCGGTGCAACCTTGTCGGTGCGAGCCATCTTGTATTCGGTGTTCGGGCCGAGCCACTTGTCCCAAATCTGGTTGATCTCGCCGCTATCATCGAGCTTGTGCAGCACTTCGTTGATCTTGGCCGTCAGTGCCGGCTGATCCTTCGCCATGCCGACGCCGATCGGCTGGAACAGCATGGGCTCAGGGATCATGCGCATTTCCTTGCCGCGGGTCTTCGATTCGTTGACCAGCTTCGTGGTCGTCATCGTGTTGGCGACCATGCCGCGGGCCTTGCCCTGCTGCACGGCGAGATAGGCCGATGCCGTGTCCTGGAAGGTGAGCGGCTCGGACTTGTTGAGCTTGATCGACATTTCGGAGGTCGAACCCTTGGTGGAGGCAAGGCGCTGGCCGGCATAATCGGTCTTTGCCTTGCCTGCATCGTCCGCCGGCACGATCAGCATTTCCTTGGCGAGGTAATAGGGATCGCTGAACTGGATCTGTTCGGCACGGCTCTGCGTATAGGCAAGATTGGCGACGGTGATATCGACCCGGCCGAGTTTCACCTCCGGTACGCGTGCTTCAACGGAAACCGGTTTGACCTCGGCCTTCACGCCGAGTTCACGGGCGATTGCGCCGCACAGATCGACGTCGAAGCCGACCATTTCACGCGTCTTTGCGTCCGGAGCGGCGAAGGGCGGCACGTCTGCGAAAGTCGCGCACCGCAGTGTCTTTTTGGCGAGGATGTCTTCGAGTTGATCGGCCTTCGCCGGACCTGCGAGCGCTGCCGCCGCGGCGGTCAATCCAAGAAAAAGATGGCTGCACTTCATTGCTGTTCTCCTTCGTTGTTGGTCTTGCTTGTTCTAGTGGCGCAGGTCGGCGAGAAACCGCTGCGCACGCGGATGCCTGGGGTTCTTGAAGAATTCCTCAGGCGTCGCGGTCTCGATGATCTGGCCTGCGTCGATGAACCAGATGCGGTCGGCGACATCACGGGCGAAGCCCATTTCGTGCGTGACGCACATCATGGTCATGCCTTCGGCGGCAAGCGACTTCATGACGTTCAGCACTTCTCCGACCATTTCCGGGTCGAGCGCGCTGGTCGGCTCATCGAACAGCATCACGGGCGGCTCCATGGCGAGCGCGCGAGCGATCGCCACGCGCTGCTGCTGCCCGCCGGACAATTGGCCCGGATAGGAGTTGGCCTTTTCGCGAAGTCCGACACGGTCGAGCAGCTTCAGCGCCTTCTCGTGTGCCTCCGCCGGCGCCACCCCCTTCACCCGGATCGGGGACATCGCGATATTGTCGACCGCGGAAAGGTGCGGGAAGAGATTGAAGCTCTGGAAAACGAAGCCGATGCGGCTGCGCAGGCGGTTGAGGTCCCGCCCGCTCATCTGCGCGTGAACGTCCTGCCCTTCGAAGAAGATCGAACCGCTGTTGATCTCCTCGAGCCGGTTCACCGTGCGGATCAAGGTTGACTTCCCCGAGCCGGAGGGACCACAGATGACAACCACCTCGCCCCGCGCCACGGTCGCGTCGATGCCTTTCAAGACGTCATAGTCGCCATAGCTCTTGCGGACATCGGCGAGCCGGATTGCCTGATCCTTTGCAATAGTGGAGGTTGACGCGGTCATGGCTGCTCCGTGGCGTTCGGTGTCAGGGAAATCGGCAACTGCCCACGGCGTTTCGGGGCGATAAGGCCAGCGCGACGGCGTGTAATGCGTCGCTCGACGACATTGGTGACCCAGGTGAGCGACCAGCAGATCAAGTAGTAGGTCAGCGCCAGGATGAGGAAGACCTGGAAGGGCTGCGTGAGGAGCTGGTTGTTGACCTGGCTGGCAGCGAAGGTGAGATCCGGCACGTTGATGACGTAGCCGAGCGTCGTGTCCTTGATGGTTGCGACGAAGGTCGACAGCATGCTCGGGATCATGTTGTAGAGCGCCTGCGGCAGGATCACGTAGCGCATCGCGCTGAAATAGCTGTGACCGAGCGCACGAGCTGCATCCATCTGGCCCTGCCCCAAGGCAACGATGCCTGCCCGGATGATCTCGCTGAGGAACGCGCCCTGGTAGACAACCAGGGTCGTCAGCATGGTGAGGAAGCTCGGCACATCGGCGCCCGTGAGCAGCGGCACGAGGAAGTAGCTCCAGAGCACGAGCATCAGGAGCGGCACTCCGCGCGTCACATAGACGAGTACGGTCACCGGCCAGCGCAGGACCCGGTATTTAGAGAGCCTGGCGAAAGCCAGAAGGATCGCGAACGGAAAGGCAATCGCGATGCTAAGCGCCGAAAGGATCAGCGTATTGGCAAGGCCGCCGAGCGGTCCGTTCGGGTACTGCCCGATAAGGAGCAGCAACCAGTATTGGTCGACGATGGCGATCAGGTCATGGATCATCGTCTCGCTCCATTCGCCGGATCAGCTCGCCAGGTGAGGTAGGCACCAGCGGCCATGATTATCAGGGTGAAGAAGAGATAGAGGACCGTACCGACCAGGTAGATTTCGAAGGTTCGGAAGGAGAGGTTCTCGATCTCCTTGACGGCATGGGTGAGCTCCGGCGCGCCGATCACGATGGCAAGGCTGCTGTTCTTGAAGAGCGAAACGCTGTGATTGACAAGCGCCGGCAAGGCATTGCGAACACCCTGCGGGATCAGCACGAAGCGCATCGCAGAGAGATAGCCATGACCCAGGGCACGTGCCGCCTCCATCTGGCCGGGATTGACCGAGCGCAGGCCGGAGCGCAGATCCTCGCTGAAGTAAGCCGCCTGGCAGAGGCCAAGGCCGACGACGGCGAAGATCATTTCGGCCGAATGCGCAGAGAGCCAGTCAGCCAGCCCGGAGGGCAGGATGGTGTAGATGCCGAAGTACCAGAGCATGAGCTGCACGAGCGTCGGCACATTTCGGTGATAGGACACGTAAGCTGCGACCACCGCATTGCCGATGCGGCCGGGAGAAAAACGGACGGCGAGCAGGATGACCGCAAGTGTCATCGCCAGGGTCCACGAGCACACGGCGATGATGAAGGTCATCTCGATGCCATGCAGCAGCATGGCCACGTATTCCGGGTTCCCGAGGATCGCGGCGAGTTCGAAGCCCTTCACGACCGTGGTTCCTTCGTCTGCGGTTTGGCCGTCTGCAGTCCACCCATCACCTGAAGCGTCGGGGTGATTTCCATGTGCCCGATGTTGACAGCGACGGGTGCGGCGATCGCAAAGGCGATCGCATCGGCGATGTCGCTCGCCTGCGGCAGTTCGAAACCGTCGATGAAGCGCTCGCGGATGGAAGGATCGTTGCCGTGAACATGGTTGAAGATGTCGGTTGCGACTCGACCCGGGCAGATCTCGGTTACGCGCACGCGCTTGCCGAAGGTGTCGATGCGCAGCTGGTTGGACAGCATGCTGACGCCGGCCTTGGTCGCGTGATAGGTGGAGTTGCCATTGAAGTTGTAGTTGCCGGCAATCGAAGAAATGTTGATGACATGGCCGCGGTCGCGTTCAGCCATGCCAGGCACGATCAGCCGGCAGAGATGGAGGACGGCGCGCAGGTTGACATCGACGAGGAGATCGATGTCGCCATCCTCTGCTTCGAGAAATTTCTTCGGCCGGTCGACGCCGGCATTGTTCACCAGAATGTCGAACTCAACTTCACCGGCAAGCTTCGCCAGTGCGGCACGGTCGGTTACGTCGATTGCGTGAGAAATGCAGCCGGTGCGCTCGGCAAGTGCCTTCAGCGCATCGGCGCTACGGGCAACCGCATGCACCTCGAGGCCCTCGCGGCGGAGCCGCTCGACGACCGCAGCACCGATCCCGGAGGATGCGCCCGTCACGAGTGCGGTTCTGTAATCGGAAAAGGACATTTTGGTTCCCCTGTTGTTGAAAGAGAGAGTAGCGAAGCTTTCCGGCTCTGAATAAGACCGTTTGAATCTGGATGGATAAGGATGGCTTATGGACTTGCGGCGAGCCCGTTGCTCTGTAACATCTGGGGCGAACAGGCAGGCAGGGCATATGGATATCAGGCGTCTCAAATCCTTCATCGTCATCGTCGACACCGGTAGCATCACGCGGGCAGCCGACGTTCTCCACATCGCCCAACCGGCCCTCAGCCAGCAGCTTGCCGCGCTGGAAGACCATTTCCGCCAGAAGCTTCTGATCCGCAGCCAGCAGGGGGTCTCGATGACCGAGGCCGGCAAGGCCGTTTACCGTCACGCCCAAATCATCCTGCGGCAAATGGACCAGGCACAGGCGGACGTAAAGGCAGCCGGCGATACGCTTGTCGGACGCGTCTCGGTTGGTCTCGTGCCCTTTTCGAGTGCGGCCACGCTCTCCGTCGAGCTGTTGACAGAAACGCGTAAGCGCCATCCCGGCATCTTACTGCATCTGACCGAAAGTGTGGGTCAGACCTACAGCCAGATGATCATGAATGGCCGGCTGGAAATGGCACTGATCCATGGTACCGGACCCATCAAGGGTGTTCGGTTCGAGCCTGTGTTCGTGGAAGAATTTCACCTTGTGGCGCACCGCGATTTCGGCATCGAACCGGGTGACGCGCCGCTGCCGTTGAGTTCTCTCAACGACGTTCCGCTGCTCCTGCCGCCGCCCTACAATTTCGTGCGCCGGGCGATCGACCTTGCCTTCACGCGCGCCCGCTTCTCGCTGAATGTCGTGGCCGAGGTCGAGATCGTCCGCACACTCGCGCGCGCCGTCAGCGGCGGGGTCGGGGCGACCATCATGCCACGCGCCATAGCTGAACGGATCATTGCAGAGTCGCCGGAACCTCTCGTCTCGCGCATGGTCACGCCGAAGATCGAAGAGACCCTTTCGCTCTGTGTTTCCGATCAGAGCGAACTGTCGGAGCCGGCACTGGCGGTGAGATCTATCCTCATGGAGCTCACCGCCCGCCTCAAGGTTTAACTGCTGAGCGTTTACTTCAAACCGGCGCAGAAATCAGCGATGCGGTCGCAGGCCTCGCTCAGCTGTTCCATGCTGGTGGCATAGGAAATGCGGAAGAACGGGCTCATGCCGTAGGCAGCCCCCTGCACGGTCGTCACGTGATGTTCGTCGAGCAGCGCCAATACGAAATCCGTGTCGTTCTCGATCCTGCGACCTTTCTTGCTGGTCCGGCCGATGAGCTCGGCAATGTTCGGGAAAACGTAGAATGCACCTTCCGGCTTATGGCAGCGGATCCCTTCGATTGCGCCCAGCCGCTCAACCACGAAGTCGCGCCGCTTCCTGTAGATTGCCGCCCGTTCGCTAAGGATGTCCTGCGGTCCGTCCAGCACGGCGGCAACAGCGGCCTGCGTGATCGTCGACGTACCGCCGCTGTTCTGGCCGTTGACGTTGCTGATCGCCTTGATCAGGTCCTTCGGACCGCCGCAGAAACCAAGACGCCAGCCGGTCATCGCATAGGCTTTCGAAGCACCGTTGACCGTCAGCACGCGATCCCTAAGGCGCGGTTCGACTTCGGCAATAGTGCAGAACTCGAAGTCGTCGTAGATCAGGTGTTCGTACATGTCATCGGTCATGATCCAGACATCCGGGTGCCTGAGCATCACCTCGGCAATTGCTTTCATCTCGGCGCGTGAGCAGGCAGCACCGGTCGGGTTGTTCGGGAAGTTCAGAAACAGCCACTTGGTGCGCGGCGTGATCGCGGCTTCGAGGTCTTCGGCCCTGAGTTTGAATCCGTTCTGTTGCGGGCAATCGACCGGCACCGGTACCGCGCCGGCGAATTTCACGATATCCGCATAGCTGATCCATGAGGGCGAAGGGATGACGACCTCGTCGCCGGGATTGCAGGTGGCAAGGACGGCGTTGAAGATGATCTGCTTGCCGCCGCCGGCCACAACGATCTCGGAGGGATCGAAGTCGAGGTTGTTGTCCCGCTTGAACTTGCGGGCGATGGCCTGCCGAAGTGCGGGCGTTCCGTCGAGTGGTGGATACTTCGTGTCGCCTGCAAGAGCTGCGGCATGGGCCGCCTCGACGGCGTTGGCGGGCGTCGGAAAATCGGGCTCGCCGGAGGAGAGGCTGATGACCTTGACGCCGATTGCCGCAAGGTCGCGGGCGCGCTGGCTCATGGCGGCAGAAGCGGAAACGGAAACGTTCTTCAGGCGGTCGGCAATAGCGGGCATGGTCGTTGCTTTCGATAGGGACGGATAAGGTTTTGCAGTGTGCGAGGGCTCAACCCAGAAGCTTGGAGACGGGCGTGACCACGCCGCCAGCCGCCTCGATTTCGCTGCGGACGGTACTGGCAAGTTCGAGCGAACCCGGCGTATCGCTGTGCACGAGGATGGAACGAGCCAGCATGGGGATCACGGTCCCGTCGATGGCGGTTACGGTCCCCTCGATCAGAAACTGCCGTACCCTTGCGCGCACCAGGGCCTCCTCCTTGACGAGGGCACCGGGCTTGCCACGCGGCACGAGTTTGCCTTCGGCGTCATAGGCGCGGTCCGCAAGGAAGAGGGTCAGCGTCTTGAGCCCGGCATCGAGCGCCGCCCGTTCAATGGTGCTGCCGGACGTGCCAAAGACAATCAATTCGGGATCGACCGCACGGATCGCCGCCATCATCGCAGCCGCCAGGGTCGGGTCGCGATTGACCATGTTGCCCATTGCAGCATGAAAACTGACATGGGAGACGCGCACACCTTCCGCGCGGGCGATCGCAATCAGCGCGCCCAGCTGGTAGAGCATCTGCTGGCGCAGTTCATCAGGAGCGAAGGGCAGTTCGCGGCGGCCAAAACCTTGCCGGTCCGGCAAGCCCGGATGTGCACCGACATCAACTCCCCTCGCCCGTGCGAGACGCACCATCCGGGCCATCGTCTCCGGGTCGCCGGCATGAAAGCCGCAGGCGACGTTGGCAGAGGTCACGACATCCATCATCGCCTCATCGTCGCAAAGCGAATAGGGTCCGAAGCCCTCGCCCATATCGGAATTGAGATCCACCTTCATGAATGTCTCCTAAGCCATGGCGGCGAGCGCCTTGCGGACGAGGCGCGCGGTATTTCTGATGTCTTCGACATAGGCGGCGAGCGCCTTCTCAATGGCCCGAGCCTCAGCGTGCGTGGCCGGCACGAAACGCAGCGTCGAACCGATGCGAGCCTGCCCCATCCGCCAGAGATCCGCCTCGATGACGCCGGCGATCTTCGGATAGCCTCCGGCCGTGTTGGCATCGCTCATCTGGACGATCGGTTCGCCTGAAGGCGGCACCTGGATGACACCGGGCACGACGCCGTGCGAACGCATCTCCACCACCTCCACCGCATGGATCGGATCTCCGCTGAGACGGTAGCCGGTGCGGTCGCTGCGCGCCGAGATCTTCCACGGCTGGCGCCAGAACCGGTCCGCGTCGGCTCCGAAGAGGTCGTGTTCGCCGGCCGGGAGTGCGCGAATGAGAAGCGCACCGTGTTCGTCGACAGGAAACACATCCTTCAAAGCAACCGCTGGCGGCACAACGCCTAAACCACCTTTCGGCAGGACAGCGGGTTCAACCGGACCGGTCGCGATGCCGTCGCCGGCGGCAAGGGTCCTGCCCGCAAGCCCGCCGAAGCTTCCACGCAACGACGTGCTGCGCGATCCCATCACCTGCGCCACGTCGACGCCGCCAGCCAGGCTCATATAGGCCCGCGCATCGCGAAGCGGCGGGAAGAGCTCCAGCACCTGACCGGCCTCAGCTTCCGCAGCCCACCAGGGCGGCAGGGCGACACCATCGAGCTTCGCCCTGCAATCGGCACCCGTAAGCGCGAATGCGCCACCCTTGGCAAAACATAGCCGGAAGGGGAAAGTCTGGACCTCGATGACGGCGGCACCCTGCGCATTGCCAAGGAGAATGTTGCCGATCTCCAGTGCCAGGGGGTCCATTGCTCCTGAGGCCGTGACCCCGATATTCCGATAGCCCGGACGCCCCCGATCCTGGACAGTGTTCAGCGGGCCGGTTTCGAGGATTTCGATCACAACTCGATCCTTTCAGGGCGGAAGCGCACGGTATCGCCAGGCGCCATCAAGGCGGGCGCTGCAGCCAGCGGATCGAACATCTGAAGTTCGGCAAAGCCGATCGAATTCCATCCGTTCGGGCCGGTCAGCACGGCCACACCGGTTTGCATGCCGCCGATCGTGACGCAGCCCCGCGCCATCTTGAGCGAGGGCACGGTCTTTCGCGGCATGTGGATGCGTGGATCAAGCCCGTGCAGGTACCCGAAGCCCGGCGCACTGCCGAGAGCGAAGACGCGATAGATGCCTTCGTGATGAATACGTACGACTTCCCGGTCGCTGAGACCGCTGAGGTCACAGAGCGCCGGCAGGTCGGTGGCATGTTCGCCGCCATAGGTGACGGAGATTTCAATTTGCCGACCGGCAAGTTCGATGCCCTGCGAATGCTGCCATTCGTCCTGCAGGTGCCGGACGACCGCTTGCGGATCGTCCGGGGTCTCCTTCAAGAGGACCAACAGGTTGGTCATGCCAGGAACGATTTCGGCGACGTCTTCGTGCGTCTCGAGCGCGCGGGAGAGCGCCCAGATGCGCCTCTGGTTCGGCAGGTCGAAGGCCCCGGGTGCTTCGAGCAGAAAGGCACGCGTGCCGATGAAGGAAATCTTCGCCAGCGCCTCGGTATTCGGGACGATTGAGGCAGGCGACGGGAACGGGGCCTGTTGCAGGAGGCTCATTGGGCGTGTTCCATGGTCAAAACGGGATCTCCGTAGCCGATCAACTCTCCGGCACGGGCATGAACGCCTGCGACGATCGCGGTTGCCGGCGCGACCACCGGGACGAGGATGGGCCCGACCTCGACAAAACCGGCGATATCGCCGGCTTCGAGCGCTCGGCCCTCACCGGCAAGCGGTGAAGCGTCTGATCCAGCGGGATGTCGGTCGCGAAAAACCCCGGCAAGCGGCGCCTTGACGGCCCGGCCTTCGGGCACCAACGAGGTCACATCCTGAGCCTCTTGACGACGCTCGACAGGGCTGGTGTCGGGGGCCAGCACGATCTTCAAGGCGTGGCCGTCCTTCGTGCTGATCTCCAACTCGCTCGCGCCGGAAGCGCCAAGCCAGGTGGTCAGAGTGGAGATGAGGGCCGGATCGGAGAAATCACCGATCCCGGATCTGCCTGACGAGTGGTCACGCCTTGACACCGGCTTCCTCCCTCAAACGTTTTTCAAGATGATGGATATCGACGCAGCCCTGCATGAAATCCGGATCTGCAAAGATCCTTTCGTGCAGCGGGAGGTTGGTGGAGATGCCTTCGATCCTGGTTTCCGAAAGCGCGACCTGCATGCGCCGGATCGCCTCGTCGCGGGTCGGGGCGTGGGCGATCAGCTTGGCAATCAGGGAATCATAGTATGGGGAAACCCGGTATCCGGCCGAGATGTGGGTATCGACGCGAATGCCCGGTCCGCTTGGAAAACGAACCGCTGAAATGCGGCCGGGAGCGGCCACGAAAGTGGTCGCGTCCTCTGCATTGATACGGCATTCGAAGGCGTGTCCTTGCGCCTCTCCGCGGAAACGGCGCGTGTCGAGCACGTCGCCCTGGGCCGAACGCAGCTGCTCGTGCACGAGATCGACGCCCGCTGTCGCCTCCGTCACGGGATGTTCGACCTGGAGCCGGGTGTTCATTTCGATGAAGTAGAACTCGCCGTGCTCGTAAAGGAACTCGAAGGTCCCAACCCCACGATAACCGATCTGCCGGCAGGCCTCCGCGCACCGCGCGCCGATCCTCTCTGCGAGTTCCGGTGCAATACCGGGTGCCGGCGCCTCCTCGACGACCTTCTGGTGCCGTCGCTGAACGGAGCAATCGCGATGACCAACCCAGACTGCATTGCCGTGATTGTCGCAGAGCACCTGGAATTCGACATGGCGCGGGTGCTCCAGAAACTTTTCCACGTAGAGCTCAGGCTTGCCGAAGGCGCGGCGCGCCTCCTCGCGCGTGATCGCGACCGCATCGGCTATATCGGCGCCATCGCGCACGACGCGCATGCCCCGCCCGCCGCCGCCGCCGGCCGCCTTGACGATGACCGGGTAACCAATGGCCTCAGCGGTGGCGCGCACGGCATCTATGTTATCAGGTAGAGGCTCGCCCGGTCCCGGCACGCAAGGGACGCCGGCCGCCATCATCGCGCGCTTCGCGGCGATCTTGTCGCCCATGATGCGGATTGCCGAGGCCGGCGGGCCAACGAAAGCCAGTCCGGCCCTTTCGACCGCTTCGGCGAATTCCGCATTCTCCGAGAGAAACCCGTAACCCGGATGGATCGCCTCCGCGCCGGTCACACGCGCAGCAAGGAGGATCGCCGCCTGGTTGAGATAACTCCTGGCTGGTGCGGACGGCCCGATCGAAAGCGGACCGCCTTCGCCCGGTGCTGCCGCGCCGGCCCTATCTGCCTCGGATGCAACACGGATCGCGCGAAGGCCGAGTTCCTTGCAGGCCCGTTCGATCCGGACGGCGATTTCTCCTCGATTGGCGATGAGGACGGACTGGAATGGATGACCGGTTTTCCGGGTGACCTCGAAAGACGCGTCCATCACCCGATCTCCACGAGCGGGTCGCCAAAGGCGACCTCCTGGCCGTCCGCAAAGAAGATGCGTTTGACGATACCGCCGAACGGAGCCGAGATGGTCGTGAAGACCTTCATCGCCTCCACGATGCAGAGAGCCTGACCCACCTCTACCGGATCGCCTTCCGCCACGATTGGAGCGGATCCCGGGCTGTTTGACTGATGTACGATGCCTGAGGTCGAAGCACGAACAAGCTGCGTTTGCGGCTGGTCGTCCAACCTTGGCGGCTCGACCGTCGTTGGCGTTGCCTGCACGGTGGTTGGGATTTCCAGGTCGGCTACACGAACCGGATTGCGAATGACGACAGTCGTGTCCGCATCGCTGACTGCCAGCTCCGAGACACGCGAACGCCCGACAAAGTCGAGAAGCGTCTTGATCTTTTGCAGATCCATTGTTTTCCCCACGGAACGAAGGTCACCGGGGTGCGGTCCTGAGAGCCGTGATCCGTCCGGTGCAGTTGGGGAAATCTTACACAGCATCCCGTTTGATGGGGGCAGACAAACTTTGAATAGAGAGAACCACCGCTCCCTCTCCCGCTGCTCCACGAGGACTCTTGGACGAATGGCCCGCACGAGTTGGTTTCGAAGATCACAGATAATCCGGGCCGCCGTCACAACATCGTCACGAAACACACGAACAACTCGCTGCGTATAGATGGCGGAGGCTCAGATGGACTACTTCAGGCGCTTCACCTTTTTGTTCGCGACACCCGCCTTCGACAGCGAGGACCTGGAGGGGGCCCGCTACCACCAGATCGTTGAGGAGATCGAACGGTCCGGTTTCGAGGTGGTGCGCGCACGCAATCTTGAAGACGCCGAAATCGCCGTCCAGACGGACGCGGCCATCGGTTGCATGATGGTCGATTGGGGCAAGAAGGGCATGGAGGGCAAGACAGCCTCCCTCATCAATCTGATGCGCCGCCGAGGTCTCGAATTTCCGATCATTCTCTTGATCCGCCGCAAGCGCTTCGAGGATGTGCCGGTAGAAGTGCTCGACTTCATCGACGGTTATGTCTTCCTGTCCGAGGAGACCCCCGCCTTCATCGCAAAGAATCTCATCAGCCGCCTCAAGCAGTATGCCGAGACGATGAAGACACCTTTCTTTGGCGCGCTGGTGGATTACGCCGAGGAAGGCAACCAGCTCTGGACATGTCCCGGTCATAATGGGGGCGTGTTCTATAGCCGCAGCCCGGTCGGCCGCGTGTTTATGGAGCATCTGGGCGAAGCGGTTTTCCGCGACGATCTCGACAATTCCGTGCTCGACCTCGGCGATCTCCTGACCCATGAGGGCCCGGCGCTCGCGGCGCAGAAGGAAGCCGCCAAGATTTTTGGCGCGGAGAAGACATATTTCGTCCTCAACGGCACCTCGACCTCCAACAAGGTCGCGCTCTCCGCCCTCGTCACCGATGGCGACCTTGTTTTGTTCGACCGCAACAACCACAAGGCAGCCCATCACGGCGCGCTGATGATCTCCGGCGGTATCCCGGTCTATGTGCCGACCGCGCGAAACGCCCATGGCCTGATAGGGCCCATGGATTTTGGCTCCCTGAACGAGGAGACGCTGCGGGAACGCATCCGCACCCACCCATTGGTCAAGGACCCCAACGCCTGGCAAAAGCCGCGCCCGTTTCGGGTGGCGGTGGTGGAACAGTGCACCTATGATGGCACGATCCACAATGCGGAGATGATCCTGAAGGCCATCGGGCATCTGTGCGACTACATCCTGTTCGACGAGGCCTGGGCGGGCTTCATGAAGTTTCATCCGCTCTATGCCGGTCGTTTTGCCATGGGCCTTGCAGAACTCGGACCCGAAGCGCCGGGCATCATCGCCACGCAATCCACGCACAAGCAGCTTGCGAGCTTTTCACAGGCTTCGCAGATCCACATGAAGGATCGGCACATCACCGGCCAGAAGCGCCGGGTCGAACACCGGCGCTTCAACGAGAGTTTCATGCAGCACGCGTCGACATCGCCCTTCTATCCGCTCTTCGCCTCCCTGGACGTCGGCGCGCAGATGATGAAGGGCCGCTCTGGCGAAGTGCTGTGGGACGATACGATCCGCCTCGGCATCGAACTGCGCAAGAAGATACGGGCCGTGCGCCGGGAGTTCGAGGAGAAGGAGCGTCGGCCCGAGCGCCGCTGGTTTTTCGAGCCCTTCGTGCCGGACCGTGTGGCGATGCCGGATGTGGCAAGCCCTGGAGCGGTGCACGACGTGCCCTGGGAGAGTGTTGCCACCGATCAGCTCGCCACCAACCCGGCCTTCTGGCACCTCGCCCCAGGTGCTGCGTGGCACGGCTTTTCCGATATGGCGCCGGGCTTCGCAATGACCGATCCCAACAAACTCACGCTGCTCACGCCCGGATTCGACAGAGCGACCGGCGCATATGCCGAGCACGGCATTCCGGCGCCGATTGTCGCGCAATACCTGCGTGAGAACCGGATCGTCGCGGAAAAGAACGACCTGAATTCCCTGCTGTTCCTGCTCACGCCCGGCGTCGAGGCAAGCAAGGCGGGCACATTGATCAGCGGCCTTGTCGCTTTCAAGCGGCTTCATGACGACAATGCGCCTCTGGAAGAGGCGATCCCGGAATTCTATCGTCGCCGGCCCGGTCGTTACGCTGGCGTGCGGTTGCGAGACCTGTGCGGCGATATGCATCGCTTCTTCCGCGACGCCAATGTCAGCGCGCTGCAGGCGAAGCAATTTTCCGAAGCGCACCTGCCTGATATCGCCCTTTCGCCCCACGACGCGGCGCGCTGCCTCGTGCGCAACGATGTGGACTATCTTCCGATCGACGCCATCGCCGGACGGATCGCAACGACGCCTTTCGTCGTCTATCCGCCGGGGATCGCCACCATCGTGCCGGGCGAGCGGTTGACCGAGCGTGCGCAGCCAATGATCGAATACCTCAAGATGTTCGAAGCCTGTTTCAACACGTTTCCCGGCTTTGACGTCGAGATCCAAGGTCTCTACCGTGAAACGGACGCATCGGGCCGCGTACGACTTCATACCTACGTCGTCGCCGAATAGGATTTAGGAATTTCGGATCCCTCATGCCGCAGGACAAGTCAATCGTCATTCGCCCGTCGCGGGACGGCGACGTGGACGCGATGCTGGCGATCTATCGCCGCCACATTCGCCGCGGCATCGAGGAGGGTGTGGACGAGGGCGACACGCCGCAGCCGGACGATCTGCGCGAGCGGCGGAAGAACTTGAAGAGCCGCCGCTTCCCGCACCTTGTCGCGATCAAGGAGGGCGCAGTGGTCGGCTACGCCTATGTCGTACTGTTTCGCAAGCGACCTGGAGACCTCGAATTACCGCTGATTTGGTGATCGGCGGCGCGGCCTGATGGCTGTTGGCGTCTTTCGCCTGCGATT
>NZ_JBYTEC010000027.1:0-49199 GCF_058792075.1 Ensifer sp. EB106-03-01-XG145
GCCCTCCCTTCGTCACACCCCCGCCGCCGAGTCTCATCCTGATTGACGCTGAATCTCACCGTGATTGCCGCCGCGCAGCCATCCGCCGAACGACCTCAGATTCGAGCTGCTGCTTATGTTCGGATGTCGACCGAGCATCAGAAGTATTCGACTGACAACCAGATCACCGTGATCAGGCGATACGCTGAGAGGCACAGTTTCGAAATTGTCCGCACCTACGCAGACGAAGGCAAAAGTGGACTACGGCTCGTAGGGCGAGATGCTCTCCAAAGCCTGCTCTCCGATGTGGAAGGGGCGCAGGCTGACTATAAAGCCGTGCTCGTCTACGACGTGAGCCGCTGGGGACGATTCCAGGACCCCGACGAAGCCGCCGAAATTGAACTTCGCTGCAAGCGCCAAGGAATTCTTGTTCACTACTGCGCGGAGCAATTCGAGAACGACGGCAGCATGGGTTCGTCAATCATCAAAACCGTTAAGCGGGCGATGGCTGGCGAATACAGTCGTGAACTCTCTGTCAAAGTGTTCAACGGTCAGGCCAACCTCATCCGCTTAGGCTTTAGGCAGGGTGGCGCTCCAGGCTTCGGCCTGCGCCGCCAGCTCATCGACCAGGAGGGCAACCCCAAGGGCGAACTTTCGCGTGGCGAACACAAGAGTATCGCCACTGATAGGGTCATTCTCGTTCCAGGGCCGGAGCGCGAGGTTCTCGTCGTGAGAAGGATTTATGATCTCTTTGTTGTTCAAGGCCGGGTCGAAGCCGAAATCGCGGAAGCCCTGAATGCCGAGGGCACCCTAACAGACTTGGATCGCCCCTGGTCCCGGGGGGCCGTCCATCAGGTGCTAATCAACGAGAAATACGTCGGAAACAACGTTTGGGGCCGCACCTCGTTTAAGCTCAAGCAAGCCCACGTAAAGAATCCGGAGTCGGAATGGGTCCGCGCCGACGGTGCTTTCGAAGGTATTGTACCCCATGAGCTATTCCAAAGAGCCCGAACCATCATAGCTGCCCGGGCAGAGCGTTTGTCAGATGACGCGATGCTGCAGAAGCTGGCCGAGGTGTTGGAAAAACAGGGCTACTTGTCTGGCTTGATAATTGATGAGGCGGATGACTGCCCGTCGAGCAGCTCCTACTCGCATCGGTTTGGTAGCTTGCTGCGGGCATATGCTTTGGTCGGCTTCGCTCCGGATCGCGACTACCATTATCTGGAGGTCAACCGGGCACTGCGCCGAATGTACCCCAAGCTCCTCGAAGAGATAATCCAAGGCCTCCAGGCGGTGGGCGGCACCGTGTTGCAGAATTCGGAGACCGACCTGCTCACAATAAATGAGGAGTTTACCGCATCTCTCGTTATCGTCCGGTGCCTTCAAACTTCGGCGGGAGCGCTTCGTTGGAAGGTTCGGCTGGACACGGCCCTTAAGCCCGATCTCACGGTGGTGCTTCGGATGGGGCCCGGAAATTCTGAACCATACGATTACTACCTTTTGCCACTGCTCGACATGCGCGAAGCGGTTCTGCGGCTCTGCGAATTCAATGGCCTTTCTCTCGATGCATACCGTTGTGAATCCCTTTCACGTTTCTACGCGATGGCGGCTCGAAGGTCGCTCATGGAGGTGGCGTAATGGCTGCTATTCCTGCCCAAAAGGTCGAGATGATCCCGATAAATAGAATTACGGTGCTCAACCCCCGTATTCGAAACAAGAAGCACTTCAAGGAAATCATCGCGAACATCGAGCAAATCGGGCTCAAACGTCCGATTACCGTTACGCGCCGCATGGAGGCCGGAGGGCCATTCTATGACCTCGTGTGTGGCCAAGGGCGGCTCGAAGCATTCAAGGCTTTGGGACAGCACGAGGTCCCCGCACTCGTCGTCAACGCGAATGAGGAGGACTGCCTGGTTGCCAGCCTGGTCGAGAACTGTGCCCGTAGGCAACACAGGGCAATCGATCTGCTTCACGATATTGGCGGGATGAAGGAGCGCGGCTACAGCGTCCCGGAAATTGCCCGGATGATCGGATTATCTGCGGAATACATCCATGCTGTAATCCGGTTGCTGGAGAAGGGCGAGGAACGATTACTGAGGTCGGTCGAATCCGGTCAGATTCCATTCAGCGTTGCTTTGGAGATAGCCGAAGCCGAGGACCACGAGATTCAAGCTGCCCTGCAAACCGCATACGAAAAGAAGCTTCTCCGTGGCAAGAAGCTGTTGATCGCGAAGCGTATTGTTGAGGTGCGGCGACAGCAGGGAAAAGGATTGAAGTACACTACCAAGCCCAAGTCGCGGCCTCTGTCGTCGGAGGTCTTGCTAAAAGCATTTCAAGAAGACGCCGACCGAAAACGTATGTTGATACGCCGTGCCGAAACCGCAAAAGCTCGCCTGACCTTCATAACGGAGGCCATGCGTCAGCTTCTGGCCGACAATCAGTTCACCGCCATTCTCGCGGAAGAAGGGTTCACATCAGTGCCCGACGCCGTGGCAAAAAGACTTCAGAGATAGGTGTGTTCAAAATGGTCCAGTTTTCATTTGAGAGCACAAGTCTCCGAATACCGATTGCTGAGATTCTTCCGCTGAAGCAACTCACCGCGTCCGTGCTTAAGTCAGTCAAATATATGCAAATAGCGGCTTCCATAGCGGAAGTCGGCATAATCGAGCCCCCGGTTGTTATCCGCGACCGACGGCAACCCGACCTTTTTCACTTACTTGATGGCCATATTCGACTCGACGTGCTCGCCAAGAGGAACGAGACCGAGGTTGTCTGTCTGGTTGCGACGGAAGACGAGGCATACACTTACAATCGCCGGATCAGCCGGTTGGCGACGATCCAGGAACACAAGATGATCCTCAACGCGATTGAGAAGGGGGTGCCGGAGGAGCGTCTGGCGCGTGCGCTAAACCTCAATGTTTCCAGCATTCGCCACAAGAAGAGTTTGTTGGACGGGATTTGTCCGGAAGCTATTGAGATGCTGAAGGACAAACACGTTCCGATCAATACCATCGGTCAGTTGAAAAAGATGAAGTCGATGCGCCAAATCGAGGCCGCTCAGCTGATGATTGCAATGAATAAGTTCACGATAACCTATGCTCAGTCCTTGGTCGCCGCGACGCCGGACGTCTTGCTCGTGCGACCGAAGAAGAAGATCGGTGGACTGAGCGAAAGCCAAATTGCCATGATGGAGCATGAGGCCGCGACCCTCGACCGCGAATTCAAGACCATCGAACAGGACTACGGCGCGGATCACCTTGATCTCGTCCTGGTTACTGGCCATCTCACCCGCCTACTTGGTAACGCACGGGTGGTGCGCTATTTGGCGCAGTTCTTCCCAGATATCCTTTCCGAGTTTCAAAAGATCGCTGACCTTCGCAAGGCGGCGTAGATCGGCTGTGAGTTGCAATGAACGCAGGGTGACCGAATACTATCTTGCGTTCGCCGCCAACTCGCGGCGCGATCAATCACCCGCCCGTCGGGTGCATGCGTAGGACTTCTTGATGCAAGCAATCGTCGGCGTGGAGCAATTGGCTTGCCCGTCTGCGATGACGCATATGGAACAGCCGTCGCTGAATTCCATGCAATCAGGATGGTCGCCGATATAGTCGGCCATACTCCGCTCAGTAGAAGCGCGCTCGTTAGCGAGAGGAGCAGTCAAGGGGGTCGAAGTAAGTGCGAGCCCGGTCAAGATGGCGGAGATTCGCCTGGTTGTTGAGAGCGGCATGATCATGTTGGTTCGAACTTTCGCGAGGTGCGAAGTCTGCTCGCCCAGCATAATAGCCGTAGGCAGCATTGGTTAAGTAAATAGTGCGAAACCGGCCCGAGCGCATCGGCTCGGTGTCACGCAGACGTAGGTCTCCATGTTGATTGATGGACCGTGCGCATGGTTCGCTCGACCCTGCGTCATTCTAGTGGTGGGTTACCCAGCCGGGTTTATCTCTCAGCATTATGGTGCCCCTCATGTTGGTTTCCCCTCAAAGTCGAGGACCCGAGGATAATGCAATGGACTCGGTCAATCATCAAGACGCCATGTCTCCGAGAACCGCCCGATTGCCCGTCAGCGCTTAACTGCTTGATACGGATTCATGCCGGATAACAGACGCTGCCGCATACCTTCGAGTTCTGCAAGGGTCTTCGCGGGGTCGGCACGAACACCAGGCCCGATTTCAATCCCCTCCCGATACGCCGTGCGGTAGTCACCTTCGTCACGCCACTCGATCTTTTCGTCCGGTATGAAATCGAACGTGCTGCCAACATACATCGGTGCAGGGGTCACACAAACGTACTCGCCATATTGATCGACGACCGAGTGCAGGACGTATTGTCCGTCCTGTGGCCACCAGCCGGTAACCTGCCGCAAGCGCTTGTCCGGATCGTTGTCCTGCATGAGGCGAGCGTTCGCGTGGCACTCTCTTGGCGGCATTCGCATATATGCCAAGTCTTCGTCGGAATGGCGGGTGACCTTAACGACGGGAAGCTGGCTGATCTCAGCGACAGTTCGCGCCTCCCACTCCGTTGCAGGGAAAGACCATTTGTCCAACTCCGCCAGGAACGACGTTCTCGCTTCTGCCAACTTACGCTTTGCCTCGCCCACGCCGTCCCCCAACTCGTTGAAATGGTGATCAAGCGGTTGATGTAAGAGCGTCAGGCTACACTCGCAATCAGCGCCGCCGCCTGCCAGACATATTGGAATGAGCATTTCGGTTATGGATTTTGGCATGATGTCCGATACCACGATGCACTCAGCACTGCGGATAACTCACTCAAAACGTGTTGGCAGGCTGAACTACTGCACGTGAATATGCTAAAAAATACTTCCGTCCAGCACATCGAGCATTGCCATTGCCTATCACCATACCGGCAGCTTTCGAGACCCTTCATTCTTGGCTTACGCCTTCTACGACGGAGTCCACTTCGGCCGCATCCCATCGCGCCAGTATCAAGGCTTGCCTTGAAAACAGCTTCGGGATGACGAATTTCTTTCGTTCAGGGTCCTTTGGGCACGGAACCAGTATTAGCGGCTATAGCGACGTAGACTATATGGCCGTCCTGCCACGGTCGAAGTTGTCCAGCAATTCGTCCACTACGCTTCAAAAGGTCCGCGACGCCCTCGCCTATCGTTTCCCCCGCACCGCTGTCAGCATCCGTAGCCCTGCCGTTGTCGTGCCCTTTGGCAACAAAATCAGCGAGCACCATGAAATCACCCCTGCCGACTATATGGGGAAGACGAACGGCTCCAGCGTTTACGAGATTCCTAACCGCTACGGCGAATGGATGACAACTAGCCCTCACGCTCACGGAGAATGGATAAACTCCATCAATCTACGCAATCCTGGCACAAAGGCACTCATCCGTTTTATTAAGCTCTGGAACTATAAGCGTGAGGCTGGCATCCGGTCATTTTACCTTGAAATGCGGGTCGCGCAGTACGCTGCGAGTGAGAGTTACATTTCCTACCCCGTGGACGTGTGGCGGGCCCTGAATTTCCTGCGCAACAAGGAACTTGCTGCCATGAAAGACCCAACAGGACTTTGTGGCACTTTCTATCCTTGTTCCGACGCCATGAAATCGCAAGCCCTGTCGAAGCTCGATACGGCCATTGCACGGGCGGAGCGGGCCTACAAAAATGATCAGGCGGGTAATGTGTTCAACGCTTTTGAAGACTATGGCCTGCTCTTCAATGGCTATTTTCCAAGCTGGGGTTATTAAGTGAACAAGCAGCTCATCATCGAGGAAGCACAGAGACTGGATGAAGACCTGCTGTGGTCCATGACCGCCTGCTTCCAAATCGCGACATGGTGGCGTCTGCTTCATTGGATCATTGGCGTTCCAAGTGTGTTGGCGGCAGCCGTAACGGGTATAAAGGCGGTGAAAGCGGGTGACCCCCAGACGCTGGCTTATTTTGCCATCGCATCCGCAATCCTCAGCGCCCTTGCCACATTCGTAAATCCCAGCCGCTCTGCACGTGAGTTTCATAATGCTGGCGTCCGTTGCAGTGCTCTAAAAGGTAAGATTAGGCGCTTCTGGCAAATTGATTGCACCACGGACGACGCCAGCCTAAGAAAGACACTTGAAAAGCTCGCAGATGAGAAGTCCCATTTGATGGAAACAATGCCCCATACAGGCGGGCTAGCTTACTGGTTGGCCAGAAGAAGCATAGGGAAAGGCCATAACAAGCACGAGGTTGATAGCAGAGTACCGCAGTAAATCTTCAAACCTCGTCATCCTTATTGCTGCACGTTGCCCGCGCATGATTCGCGCTTAAAGACCTTTTACGTTTGAGGAGGCAATACTGCCGGATGCTAGCACTCTTAGCAGGAAGGCTGATGGAGGACGGCGAGGCGGTTTTCCTACTTGCATTCCGAGAAAAGCCGGACGGTCTTGCCGCCACCAGCACCCGAACGTAGCAAAGGACCGTCATGAAACCTATCGTCCTTATCGCCGCTATGGATGCAACCCGCGCAATTGGACGCGGCAACGATATTCCGTGGCACATCCCTGGTGAGCAGAAGCGGTTCAAGGAACTTGCGATGGGCAAGCCCCTGATCATGGGGCGTATGACATATGCGTCACTACCCCGTCCGCTTCCAGGGAGGCATTGTATTGTGCTCTCCCGCTCGGCCACAAATGATATCCCTAAAATACATTCTGCTGCGTCCGTCGAGGAGGCGCTTTCGCTGGCATCAGGCTTGCCAGGTTCAGAGATTATCATCGGCGGCGGCCAACAGGTTTATGAGCTTTTCCTTCCGCTCGCAGATCGAATTCATCTGACGGTACTCCATGCGACATTTGGTGGTGACCGCCATTTCCCTCCAATACCTGACGATGAATTTGCGATTTCCGAGTCAGAGCAGGTTGATGGTCCTGTTTCTTACAAATGCCTTACGTTCGTACGCCGCGCTGGATTTCAGCACTCGCCGTGCTAGCGTGGAAGCGTGCGTGACTGGCAATGAAGGTGGGCACTACCGGGTAGCGCAGGGCGAACTTCCCCCGTCGGCCTTTATGGTAGGACGCGCGTGCGATCCAATTCGTAAGAATAAAATCAACTTCAACGTTATCAATGGCCTCTTTTTTCTTCATGGTTGCTGTATGATCCCGCTGTCTTGGCTCGTAGGGGGCGACATGGGACGTTTTGCTTCAGCATTGCTTGTTTTCGCTGCGGTTTTTGTGGGCTGCGCGACCGGCGGGACAGCGTCGGCCAGCATGGCGTTGAGCGAATGCAAGGACGTCTCCGACTTGGCCACCGTAGAATTCGATGACACCCTGATTGTCACCTTGTTTTCGGACCGGGATCAGCGTGTTTGCCGGTTTAGCGTGGCATTGCCGCCGAACCTTTCATCGTCCGCTGACCCTGGCTTGGCGGCGACCTATGACGCCATCGGCGTCCTGGGGACCATTCGTAGCGAGTTCAAGGCGGGGACGCCGGAGCAAGCGGACGCACTTCGCTTGAAGTTCGCCCCGGTACTCTCTGGCGCACTCGTTCGACCTTTGACGGAAGGCAATCTTCGCACCGAGAAAGCAGGACTTTTGATCGAAGCGATACAGACGGCGGAAGGCCGAAATCTGATCGAGCGTTGCGTATCTGAAGCTTTGCCAAGGCGGCAGCCCTTTGCCGACGAGCAACGTCTCATCTCGTGTGGCGCAATCGGGGATAGAGGTTTCGGCATCCAAGCTCGGTTCGAAGACTTGTCCTTCTCCCTTCTTTTCCCGGCTTACTGAAATGCCTGATTGGCGGAGGTATCTCAGATCATCTTGGGAATGGCTGAAGGAGGGCATTCCAGGTGATATCCGGTCCATAGTCGTTAGTTCCGTAGTCGCAGCCGTAATCACCATGGTAACGACCGCTTGGATCGGTCCGGAACCACTCCATTTCTCCGCGTTCGCGAACGCTCAGGGGTATACGCAGCCGCTGGAGCCACTGAACAATGCCGTTTCGAAGTCGGGCGAAACTGTCGAATTCGAATTCCAGCCGCCGGAGCTTCGAAAGGCATATGTTTGCGAGTTCGCGCAGGTGGAGGCGACAACGCATCGCCAGCTGATGCTCAGCTATTTGAGCCGATATCCGACATGTTTTGCGGTTTCGCAGATGTCTCAGGAAAAGTATCGCGTTTTCACGACAGGATCGACGGTCGACATTCGGAAGGTGAACGGCAATTTCCTCTGCAAATGCCCCGCGCCCTGATTTGAAGTCTCCCCCAAGTGCTCACGGAGCGCTGAACAGGGATTAACACACTCCTTTTTGCTCTCTATCCGTTCTCACTATGAAGAACACGCTCCTGCACATCATACGAATATCCCGCTGATCCGCCGCCTCGCGAGAGGCTGTGATTAACCGCGTGTATTCGAGTTGGGTAGATGAGTATCCAGTCGTCGCCCTCTGGCAAGACGTCACGTACGTCGCAAGCCATTCTCTCCCAGCCCAGATTTAGTCGATGCGTAGGCCGCTTCATTGCCAGGGACCAACTGGCGCGTGATGTCGCAAACCAAGGGAGCGCAATCAAACGCTCAACCAGCCATCAAATTCCGCAAGCGCTAACAATGAAGGCCAGCGCGCGAGTCGAAACCGCAAGCTTTCGCACCAGAACGGCGTCGCTGCCGAGCTTCGTTATTCTTGGCCGGGATGAACGGTATCGCAACATTTGCGCCTAGCAACCGCAACGCGGATCAAACCAACGAAACGTTACCAGCTGCCTGGTGGTCAGGGCAAAATAGGCAAGGAATATTGGTGTCCACGAGAGGATTCGAACCTCCGACCCCAGGATTCATACCACTTCGGCTTTCGCCGCCGTCCAAAGACGTTCGTGGTCTGGACTGTCCCTTCACCATGAGCCTTTCGGCTTTTAGGTGCTGCCCATCCAGTCTCTACACCTTCACCAGATTTCTCTGGAGCTTGGCTCGGGATTGGCATCCTGGAAGACCAGTGCAGCGTTCCCCGACTTTGAGCAGATCGATTACAGAGTTTCCAGCTGTAACCCCCAATTTTTCCTTCAGGAATCCTGTGCTCTATCCTGCTGAGCTACGTGGACACTCTCGCATCACTGCGAACAAGGTCTCCTAACCGATATCCTAGGCTACATCAACCTCTTCCGGAGGAAGGTCGGTAACATGCAGCCTCGACGCAGCTTAAAGTCAACATTTTCGTGTTGGTTTAGCTTGGGTGCCGGTGTGACGTGGCAAAATTTCCTGTATCGCTCGGTAAGATTGCATCACATCGATTCGAGGCAACATGCTGGACGACGAAAACCGCCGCCTGATTATGAATCGACTTGGCGGGGCGGTGGATGACCTTGTAGCGGACTTGTACTCAGACACCGCAGGCGGCGTCAGTGTGGTGCAGGAAGCCGAGATCACGTCGCGCTTGTGCCAGCGCCTGGAAGACAAGCTGGATAACTCGCAGGCAGGAGACTACGTTTTTCGAGTCATAGCCCAGTCATTGCCGGATCGCGGCCCCAACTCGATGGAAAAGCTTTTCGGCGCGGACCTTTTCTTGTCGATCTCGCTCGATGGGGCTAATGGCTTTGACAAAGGCATTTTCATCCAGGCGAAGTATGACCGCAACATCAACCGCACCGAGCTGAAAGATGCTTGCCGCCGTATGGAGGCAATAGCGGAACGGCAGGGCGTTTACGTCTGGGTGTATGAACCTGATGGCGTCAAAGTGCTGTCATCGCACCAGGTGGGTCAGATGAAGCAAAACTCTCTCACCGGAATCCAGCCACGGACAATGACCGGTTTCACAGGGCGCATCTTGGATTGTTATGCGGGCAGTCGAGCCTGGGGGATTCCGTCTACTGGAGACCGGCGCAAATTGGTCGCTAAGCGCCTACTTGAAGCGAGAGCGAGCAATCTCCTGGACATCAAACTGAAAAAAGATCGAGGCTAACGACAGAAACGCCCGGTCGCCCGACGGATAAACACCATGCTTGTCGATATTTTTGCTCGCCGATACGAAGGAATTCAGCTTCGTGCAGCGTTTGAGGAGCGGGACAGTCGCTTGCTTGTCCAATCGTTCCGTATCCTGGCAGAGGACCTGTCGCCTTATGACATTGATGGTAAAGAGAACCCTGCATCTGTCAGTTTCTGGACGACGCTTGAAAGCAGCCTGTCACGCGAACTTGGCGTGAAAGAGCTTTCCCAACACCGGTCGTCTTACACCATCAACGGGCGATTTCAGACGTTCAAAGATACCCTGCTCAAGGTCTGCGAAAAGTGGCTGACCCAGGCCCCTGCTGGTTCAGCAGATACTTACATAAAAGAGCGCTTGAGCCTCATCGAACTCGGCTTCCGCGCCAAGGAAACCGAAATTGCAGCAATGAATGCGAGGGATATATCAGAAGGCGAGAAGCTACTTGCCTCGCTCACCCGCCCCGGACTGAGAGTACCTGGAAATCCAGAGGACGGTGCCCGCGCTCGACGCGCTATGCGAACAAAAGCATTTCAGATCGCTGTAGACGAACTGAACACTCGCTTCCGCCAAGCCAAATATCCTTTGAATTACCACAACGGCTTCATTCAGATAGTGACCGACGATCTGGTGCAGATCGAGGTTGAGACCCCCTTCTGGTTTCTCCTGGCACCCCCCCAATGGCAAAACGTTGATATTGACATGAAAGAGGCGCTCGACCTCCGCGACAGTGATGGCAGGGACCCTGCTTTTTATGCGGCGCGAGCGTTGGAAAGCACCATCAAAATCATCTCCGACACCAAAGGATGGACGCACGGAAAAGAAAAGGGGGCCCATAATTTTATTGATAACCTCGGGTCTAAGACAAATGCGTTCATAACGCCCTGGGAAAGCGCCTCGATCAAAGACTTCTTCACCCACGTCCGAAATCCATTCGGGCATGGGGCCGGTAGCTCAACCATGCCGTCGCTGACAAGGCCACAAACAGAATGGGCAATCGAGTTCAGTATGAGCTGGATAAAGAACCTGATCCGGCGCATGTAGATGATCCAAGGACGATCCAGCGGTTTTAATAAATTGCCACGCCAGACATTCTGAGATCACTGGGTGGCGCGTGTCGTGTTCGGTATGGCTGGGCACGTTAGATGGCGTTTCCTTAGAGGCTGGCGTAGGGGGTGTCGCAGACTAGTTCCGCAAAAAGAATAGCTGCCGCTGCGTATCCGATTCCGTGCTGGGGCTAAAAGGTTGTCCAATTGCATCAAACTTGAGCTGGCTCAGCATGCTCATCATCAGTTCATCCTCGATCCGAGGGACAGCAAAAATTCCAGCTTCTTTTCCACTAGGAAGCAGGTCGCCCATCAGCTTCGTCAACACGCCTTTCTCGCGGTGGTCGGGTAACAGATGCACCCAATTAAGTTGATAGCGGTAAGCGCTTGGCGCTTCGGAAGCTCCGGCTTCCTTAAATACATGCTTCCGGTATGCCATCGTCGTTTTATTAAGCGCTGACGTGCCGACAACACCTCCCCCAAACATTGCGAAACCCAGCCGAAATGCCCCCTTCAGCGTTGTTCTAAAATCAGACGCTAAGTCAACGTCGGCACCAACGACAGCGCCGAAACCGTCAAGCTCTTCTTCCGTGCATCTTGAAGGAGGCTTACAAAAGGAAGAATACTGCTTGAGTAATTCACGGCGATGAATGAATTCTATCACCCGTTTTAGGGCCCGTTCAAAATCTTCGGCAGTGAGGTCCTCCGAAATATTAGCGTTCGCTGAGGCATTTATTTTTCCACCTCTTGCGATGATTTTCACCAGATCAGCGCGCTCGCTGATCGACTTGAACATGTCATTCAAGAGCTTTTTATAATCCTTCTCTCTTACTGGATCATCCCGCTTATCCTGGCGGAATAGCTCTCGCATACGGCCACTAATCTTTCCGGTTCGCTCATCGATGCGCTTAGTAAGGCCCAAAATAGACTTGATGTCGCTTTCGGTGTCGTCGAGCTGTGAGCTAGCCCAGCCGAGCTGATCGCCCATACTTCTTATGGTGCTATCGAGTGAATGTTCGAGATTCGTAAGATCGTCGGTGATCCGATCCGCAGCCGCTTCAAATCGCTGGGAAAAAACCCTGGCCTCTGTATCGAGGAAGATACGGAGCAACTCGTGTGGATGGATCGGCCTATTTCGTGTGCCGTCTCTTTTGCAGTAGATTCCTTTTTGAGTGCAGTGCGGCTTCGTCCGGCTTGCTGGAATGTCGATCCTAAGGATGGGCTTATCACCAAGGTTCTCGATAAAGATGTCAATGGAAACGGGAGGGATGCAGCTGATCGCTTTGTTCGTGATTTGTAAGATCGTATGATCGGACACGTCGCATCCCCGGATAACACCGACTTGTGCTCCGTCTCGCTCTCCTTCGGTGACACCCACAAGGATTTGCCCACCGTCCGAATTAGCGAACGAAACCAAGTCGTCGGCGCTGATCCCATCGGGTATTTTCTTGAAGTCTACAGTAGCGCTTTCTCCGGCTTCGAGCATAGAACGCGCCAGGGTGCTAAGCTTCTTAATACGATGATTTGGAGCCATAAAAGCGTGCTCAATGGTATTTCTGGCTACGATTGTTAAACGCGGGTTTCGTTCCCTCAAGAACAGTCACGACGTGGGCGTTTATGTGCGGGTTTTCGATTGACCCCGAAACATAGGAAATTTTTGGATTTGTTTTCCGGTCGAATTCCGCAAAGATGATCTGCTCGGCATCACAGACCACAGCGAGATTTGGGTTATGAGTTACCATGATGATTTGACGGTTTTGCTTCGCTTGGTTCAACACCGGCACCAACAAGCTCACGACCGTTTCATTATCGAGATTTTCCTCCGGTTGATCGAGAACAATCGGATTTCTGCCCTTGTCGACCAATAGGTAGAAGATCAGGAGGAGAGCACCGCGCTGACCGGGTGAGAGCTGTTCGATTTGCGTATCTTGGAAAAGAAGCGTGTATTTCGGTTCAAGATAGTCTAGGCCGTATATGAAATCGTAGACCTCGATGGGCTCGCGATCCTTTCTGAGCAGTGGGCGAATTCCTTCTCCCGCACCCGAGTTGCGGCCAGAGGCGTCCCTCACCAGTGAATCCACGTCGCTTGCGAAGTCGGTGGCGTGATCGCGGATAGAAAAATCATATTTTTCAAAGCGCGTCCTCACCGCTGCGAGGCTCTCTTCTTCGCCACGTAGCTCCCCAGCATTCTGCTTGATCATGCTAAACAGACGCGATGAGATTGCCTCTGAGGAGCCACCTAGTTTGGCAAGGAACTCCAGTTTATAGCCGTCTCTGATCAAGGTGTTGCTCTGGATCAGCGATTGGAGCGGGGAAAACAGGTCAGCACGACCAGCTCTCTGATTGGAGAGAAGATCGTATATCTGACCGGTCAGCTCGCGCCTGTCGAGCCGCTTCCTTCCGAGTGTTTCCGGCAATCTTTCGAGCTGCAGCAAACGCGCCTGGAGGCCTTTGACGCTCTCTGGCAGAGTATCGTTGCCTTCGAGTGTGTTCATCGTATTGTTCCAGTGCTCCAAATTCGCGAGATATGCTTGATGGAGCTGCTGGGGTTCGTTGAGCTTCATGGATAAAGCCAGCCGCTCATCCTGAATTGTCTTCATCCTCTCCTCGAACAGCTTAACTTCGGTGCCAAGCTTTTCGAATTCCGCAGAGAGGGTAGCGTCACTTTCCGACAATCGCGCAATTTTATTTTTATATTCAATGACATCTACGAACTTCAGCCCGATGTTCGATAAGTCATCTTGGATCGTTGACCGTAGTTCGCTCATCTGTGACTCGAAAATAGCCACGCGATCCCTGATGCTTTTTATTGAGCGACGTTTTGAGCTGATCGCGACACGTCGATCATTTACAGCCTCAATCGCTGATCCGAGAGCGGCCATCTCTTCTGAAAATGCAACAAGCTTCAACGAAGCATCCCGCTGTTCAGGAGATAACTCATCGGTTGGAGCAGCTACCTCGGCAGGACGAAGACTTAGGTGTTCCTCGACCTGGAGCTGTTTTATTTTGAGTTGCTCCTGCACATGAAGCTTCAGGTTGGGGTTGAGCTGATCCTCAATGGCGATAATGTCCTCGTTTAGGGTACGCAACCTCTTGCGCAGTTCGTTGATTCTGGCCCTGTGAACTTCTTCTTGCCGCTCGATCAGTTGGTCGAAATCCAATGCTCCGTCGGCTATCTCCGTAGGTACATGCGTGAAAATGACGGACCGCAGCTCATTCTCGAAAGCATTGGACGTGCCCATCACGTGTTCGTTGCAGAGCGCTTCGAACCTGCCTTGTGGGATATATTTCACCATCTCCACCCGCTCAGATGGAGGATTTTCACTTAGGAGCATCGAGCTGGGGTCTCCGGCGAGCCAGTTCAAAGTTCCCTCGAAGTGATGGGCTGGCTCCCCGTTCTTCCCGCGAAACCGTTTGTTCTGAAGAAATGAAAAATGCTTCTGCTGCTGAGAGTTGCCGAGCAACGCGATGATGTCAGCAAGCGCACTCTTTCCGCTGCCTTTGTTGCCGATAATTGCCACGAGGTCGTGGTTTAGCTCTACTTCGACGCCATTCAGCCATTCATCCGAAAACGTGCTGTTGGCAACCTTATTGATCGCAACTTTATCGATGTAGTAGGTCTTGAGCGATTTAACCAGTTCAAGTTTCGGGGGAGCAGCTCCCAGGAATGACCGTTTCGCAGGCTCTCGGATCGCTTGCAGTAAACCTTGCCACGTCGGATCGGCCTTGATCCAGGTCTTTTTATTGGATGGATAGTCGCCGTAGCCGCGTTTGTTGTTATCGCCAGCTACTCCCCGAAATCGATGGGAATCGCTGCCCGCGACAGCGAGCCTCGGGACACCCCGCAAAGCCGTCTGGAAAGACTTGAGCCACCTTGTGTTGCCAGCTGTCTCTACGCCAGCGAATGCTGCCCATAAATCGTACTCGCGCGTCTCGAAGATTGGTGAAGTTTCAAATAACCCGAGAGTGTAGGCGTAGTGTTCATTTCGCTCGATCTCGTCCAACCCGTCATAAGTGGTAAAGGCCATGAAGCCGACCGCGAGGTTGTTTGGCACCTTTCGAATTGCTGCCTTGTATGCGTCACAGTTTAATTCCGCAATGATGTACCCTGCCTGCAATGCAGCTTCGTCACTCGCGTCGACCGTGGCTTTCTTGAGGCTGTGGTGAGCCAATTTATCGGCTGGAACGCGGCGCGCATATTCTCTGAGGCCCTCATCCGACAGCGGTCTATCTACAAGCTCTATTTTCTGGGCAGATAAGAAGTCCTTCAGATGCTGATCGGAAATTTCGTTCGAAAATACGACATGGGCGTTCAGACGGCCACGCATAGGTGCCGAAAGGCGCAATTCTATACCTGGGAATATCGTCTTTTTGAGCTTTGGAGCATCCGGGTCCTGAAGGCGGCGTTTAAGAAGAAACCAGCCATCGAACGTAAAGTAGTCCATTAAGGCGAACACTTGGGGTTCAGCCTCATTGAATGCGACGATCATCTCATCGATGATTCGATTGTTCTGCTTTTCGTCGCCCGGTATAAATCTCTGACCCTCCCAGTGAAACGATACTGGGGTATGGACATGAAGGTCCCACTGTCTCCATTCGGAGCCACGCGGGTGCAGTGAGTTTCCCGGCATTTCTATTCCGTTTGATCAGTTTCGAATCTGTGAAGAAGCTATATTCGCTCAATAGTGTCGTCTACGAGTTTCGCGATAAAAGTGAAAATAATACCGATGCTCGCGTCGCTCATGATCGCTGCACGTGGCATCATCCGCGCCGTATCAAGCTTTGTTCTCGCACAAAGCTGCCTCACGCCGGAGAACGCATGTCAGAACCAATAGAAGTGACCGACAATCCCATACCGCAACCAGTTTTGGATTACTGCAAAAGACAGTCGTCTAATAAAAATCAGCTTGATACTGAGATATCTGCGTACAGGGATTTTGTTACGCGATATCAGAAACAGCGAGATAAGCAAAAGCGCACGGTGATGGCGAATATGCTTCAGTATCTCGTGTATTCTGACGAACACGACATGAAGCCGTCCTACGCGCTGACAGATGCGCTTGAAAGTGCCATGTCCGACGAGAGGAAAGCGAAGCGAAACATCTATCCACTGCCGCTTCATCAAAGCATCGCCCATGTTCTGACGTCGTCAACGCATACAAAGGGGCGTGGCCGTACGACGAACTGGACGATGCTCACCAGCACCTCTTACAGCGCGTCTGACGGTCGAGGACGAGACTGGTTCAGCGAATGGACAGCGGGTGAGGTTTTAGGCTCCTACGTATCGTTCGGGTCGCACCGGTTTCATGTCGGGGGCGCAACCCAAAGAATCCTGAATGTGCTCGAAGATCGGTACGGGCTCGATTTCCGGGAGCTGGAGAAACAACTCCAAGCAAGGAAGAAGGCGGAAAGGGAGACATGACAGAAAAGCCTTCGCTGCAGGACCGACTCTCTGACCTTCGCGAAATCAAGCAATTGATGCAGTTGCTTGAGCTGATGATGTCGATGAACGAAGCCCGTTATTTCCTGGAGCGGATCAAACGGACCAAGTTCGAGGAGACAATAGAGTGGCTATATGAAGCGGACGGCAATCTGCTGGCCTTCGTCATCGCCTATGGACGGGGTTTCGTCTCTGCTGGACCGGGCCGGACGGTCCTAAAGCCGGGCCAGGTATACGGCTCAGATGAAAAGCTGACGAAGATGCACGAAGAAATCATGCATCTCCGGAATCGAAAATACGCCCATCACGAAGACAATATGTTGACGACTGTCGTCGGCTGCCAGGTCCGCCACAGGGAGAGCGGCGGGTTGCTATTGTCGCCGCAGGTCAAGTTTGGTCTGCCGCTCGATTCTTATGAACGATACGATCCAGTCCTGCGCCGCATGGACGAGTATTTATACGACCGGCAAAAGGAGCTGCTGGAACGGGCTTCTCACAAGATCGGACGGAAGATTGTGATGCAGGACGGCCCGACGCCGACTTGGGCGTCGGGCGTCGACGGAGGTCACGAGTAAGCGACCTTGTATCAATGTTCATGTTCTAGGCGACGACAACAACTTCCAATGACGTCGGCATAGTGGTCCACTGCAGGCTGTTTTGTGGCCCGTTCTTCAGGTCGCAGCGTTGAGCGAACTGGCGCGGTGGTATATCGCTTTGCCCAGTGATTGCGGAGTTGGCCCGCAAGTATCGAGTCGATTGGCCGTGCAGCCATTTGCGCGGCCAAGAATGACGGGACAGGGTATGGGTAAATACGACGATCTTCCTCGCCAGCAGTTGATTGAATTGCTCAACAAGCGCGACCGGAACAAAAAACTGGGGCTCGTCTGGGAACGCGATGAAATCGAGGCCGACAATGCAGTCGATGCCAATTTCGTAGCAGCCACCATTATCCCGGAGCTGTCGGACAAGCCCGCGCCGTGGCACAACATGGTGATCGAGGGTGACAACTACGACGCCCTGCGCTGGCTTCGCATGACCATGGCGGGACAGATTAAGTGCATATACATTGATCCGCCCTATAACACCGGTGCGAAGGATTGGGTCTATAACGACCACTACTCCAACCCCGAAGATGCTTATTTCCATTCGACCTGGCTGGAATTCCTGTTTCGCCGCCTGACGCTGGCTCGCGACCTGCTGGCCGAGGATGGGGTGATCCTTGTCTCGATCAACGATGACCAGAGAGCCAAGCTGGAAATGCTGATGGACGAGGCAATGCCGGGAATGCGTGTGGGTTCATTTACTTGGCGCACCAGGACGGGCGGGAATGATACGAAAGGTGCGTTCCTCTCGGACAATCACGAGCACATCTTGGCCTATGGGAAATCAGGTTTTCGCTTTTCAGGCACGGAGAAGACCTTCGACCTTTACAAGCACTGGGATGAAGCGAAAAAGGACTATTTTCGGACTGGGGGCGACCTCACAAAGGCACATAATAGGACGGAGCGACCGAATACGTATTATCCCCTACATGATCCAGCCACTGACGTTTGGTACCCCTGCAACCCTGATAGCGTTTGGCGATATGCTTCAAAGGTTTTCGGAGACGAGAAGAAGAAAATTAGAACGCGCTTTATGGAGGAGTTTGTAGCCGACGGTTACATTCATTTTCCCATCGAGCAGCGGGTGGCCATTTGGGAGGGCATGGAACAGCTATTGGAGGCCATTCGGTCAGGGGATGTGCCATCTAGCGGTAACGCTCCTTTCCTCCGCGAAGATACGCCGAACCTTGAATTTTGGGTTGGGAAGAAGGTTGGCTTCGGAACGCCATCACTCAAACGCTACAAGAAAGAATTGAAAGCGCCGACTCAGCCGCTTTCTAGCTGGATTACGCCCAACTTCGAAACAGATACCTTGCCAGAGGGTGACAGCAACGAAATCGTTGCAGGCACGAACATGGAAGCGGCCAAAACAATTAAGGACGTATTCGGCTCGAAAGCCTTCAACTACGCCAAGCCCGTTTCTTTGATCCGCGAACTAGTTCGGCAGGCCACCGACCCCGGCGACATCGTGCTCGATTTCTTCGCGGGTTCCTCCACCACGGCCCAAGCCGCGATGGAGTTGAACGCTGAGGATGAGGATCGGCGGTTCATCATGGTGTCCTCAACCGAGGCCACAGCGGATGAACCTGACAAGAACATCTGCCGCGATGTGACGGCGGAACGCATCCGCCGCCTGAACGCCTCGGAAGACAAGAAATTCGCGGCCTTTGCCGCCGAATTCGCATATCTGCGCTGCCGCGAGATCGAGTTTGAAGACCTGGACCAAGACCTTGCGCCCGCCGAGGTTTGGGCAGCTCTCGAAACGCTCCACCGGCTACCGCTGACCCGCTACACCCAAGCCGCTTGGCAGGAACATAAGACGGGAAACCAGACCCTGATCTTCGCGGATCGCGTCGGGACGGAGCTGCTGGAGCATCTGCTCGGGGTGGCAGAGCGTCGCGAAAATGCTTTTGTCTATGCCTGGGCTCCGGGACAGATCACCGCTGTTCTGGGCGATGCGCTAGACGTGCGGTCGGTGCGAACTGAACTGGTCGGAAGGTTCCGCCAATGAGACATGACACCGATTTCCGCCTTTCGCTGGCCCCATATCAGCAGAAGGCCGTCGATGCGATGGCCGAAACGCTGCGTGCAGTTTCGGCCCTGCATGATCGCGAAGCGCAGTACCGCGAACGGATTTCCCGCGAGCTTGGCGTGATCCTGCTGCAAGCGCCGACCGGATCGGGCAAAACCCTGATGCTTGGCAGGGCTCTGGAGGCTGTGCGGGGTCAGTTGGACGCCAAAACGGTGTGGTTCTGGTTTGCTCCATATGCCGGGCTTGTGACGCAGACCCGCAGCGCGCTGTCCGCCCAGTGCGGCGCATTGCGTCAGCGCGATGTCTATGCCGACCGTGAGGCGAGTGCCGCCCGTGATGGCGACGTGTTCGTACAGACCTGGGCCTCGGTCGCCGTGGTCAAGAAGGAAAGCCGCAAGGTCCGCACCGACAAGGAGGCGTCGCTGTCGGTGGACAGCATGATTGCCGAGTTACGCGAGCGGGGCTTCCGCATTGGCGTTGTTATCGATGAGGCGCATCTGAATTTCGGCTCGGGCGCAGCGGCCACGGCGGACTTCTTCCTGAAGGTACTGTCGCCCGATTTCACGGTGCTGGCCACGGCGACGCCGAACGATGCCAAGCTGGAGAAGTTTGAACGCGATGCCGGATTGAAGGTAGCGAGCCGCGTCACGGTTTCGCGCGATGCGGTGGTGAAGGCGGGTCTGAACAAGATCGGCCTGATGGTGGGGGTGCTGCGGTTCAAGGAAGAAGATCGGGCGCTAATCGACACAGAAGTGGCGACCCTGACGGCGGGTTGGTCGCAGCATTCGTTCATCAAGGACAAACTGGCCGAAAAGGGGTTAAGCCTAACGCCGCTAATGCTGGTGCAGGTGGAGGATCAGCAGGAAGGCAAGGAAGACCCTGTTGCACGGGTGAAGGAACGGCTGATTGAGATTGGGGTGCCTGAGAAGGCGATTGCCGTTCATACCTCTGGTGAGCCGGACCCCGCTTTTCACACGTTGGCCTATGACCCTGAAATCGAGGTTTTGGTATTCAAGCTGGCCGTGGCGACGGGTTTCGACGCGCCGAGAGCGTGGACACTGGTTTCAGTGCGGCCTTCGCGCGGGCGCGAGTTCGGCTTGCAGATCGTGGGCCGGATCATGCGAGTGCATCCGCTGGTGCGCCCGCTGCATGGGACCGAACCACTGCTAGATCGCGGCTATGTTTTTATGTCCGATCCGGAGTTACAGGTCGGGCTGGATGAGGCCGCCGCCGATCTCAAAGCGGTGCGCGAGGGAATTGCCGTACTGACTGACACGCTCGACGTGAATGTGTTGGGGAACGATCCTCAGGCAGCAGAAAGCTTTGGGGCAAGAGCCCTGCCGCCCCCGCCGGTGGAGGCTGTACCGGGCGAAACCGTTACAGACCGGATTGAGCGGCAGGTGTCGATGGGTCTTTTCAATCCGGGCTACACGGCGGCCTCGACTGTGCGCCAGGAGAGCGCTCTGAGTGCGGTTGAAGGTTTTTCCGCCCCAGCTCAGCCGCCCTTGTTTCCTGATCTTCCCGATGTGTTGTCGCCCCGTGGAACGCCAGCTCAGCCCGCGCCACAAGAGCATCAGGTCAAGTATCTGCTGCGGACAGACTTGGCCATTCCGACTGCGCTCATTAGGGAAGAACTTCCGAACCTATTCGATATCGAAGGCGACCTCTGCCCCCAGATCGCCCGGGAATTCTGCCGCCTGGTACCGATGACTTCCATGTTGCTGGCCGTGAACAGCAACGCCGAACTGTCAATGCGCGATCTGTTCAATGCGGGCCAGACCGATCAGCGCAATCTGAGCGTCAGGTTGTCGGCGGCACGTATCGCAGAACAGGCGCAGGCTCAGCTCATGTTCAATGATGGGATCGACCCTCGCCGCATCCGTGAGGCAATCGAAGCCGAACTTGCTCGATTGTGTCAACGGGATGGGATTGGAGCTAACAGCCGCGACATACGTCGAACGATTAATTTGGCCATCCTGCGACAACCACAAGCGCTGAAAGAGGCCGTCCGTATCGCACAGGGCTATCACATTCGTCTTGAAGGCAATGAGGCAATCCCCACAGAGCAGTTCGGGCCCCGCAACGCCCCTGAGGCGAAGAAGGGGGCTTATGGAGCCTTCATTGGCCGGTACAATCGTCCCGAGCGGGCATTCGCCGAAATGCTCGATAATGACGAAACGGGCCGGATCAAATGGTGGCTGAGAAATCCGGAAAGCGAAAAATGGGCGACCCGTCTGATACTGCCGACCGGCAAACGCTTTTTCCCGGATTTTGTAGTTGGAGTGAACGGGCGGAAGAACAAGGATAGCATCGCGCTCGTGGAAATTAAGGATGATGGGGAGACTGGCAGACTGCATTCGGACAGCAATGCCATCAAAATCCGCTCCGAGCACAGCGAATACAAGAAAGTATTCTGGTCCTTCCGCGAGGCTGAAGGCGTGTTTCTGAAAGCCGTGTGGAACCAGTCCTATAATCGCATATTCAGCAATGGCCCGTTTGAAATAGAGGACATGGTTCTGGTCCAATAGGGCTGCGCTGGATCGTCAATCAAGGCCAAAGAATTGGTTCCCCGCCGAGAAGGCTGGTCGCCAACGTGCTATCATGCCACGGGCACGTTGTTTAGGTCGCGGTCTCTGGCAAAGACTGCACGGGGGGTGCCGGAAGGCAGGGGACGGAGAAGAGCGTCCAGGTCATCCCCGAAGACATTGCGCTTCTGTCTCAAGGCTTCGGCCAAAGATAGGACGACATCCTGGTGTCTTCTGAGCGTTCCACGCGCCTCGTCGAATTCGGCCTGTAAAATATCCTCGACCTCCTGCTGAATGAACGGATATTTTTGAAACAGGGCCGCATCTTTCGTGTCGAGAAATCGGACCGGCAGGACATGCAATGTGCTGCCCATTCCAAACATACCAACCATCCTGACGGCTAATTCGGTTGCTTCGGCAAGGTCGCCTTTCTCTAGGCCTCCGGAAGCCGTTGACCGATCTCCGACGAAGATTTCCTCGGCCGCGAGACCCGCAAGCTTCATCGCGATTTGGGCACGATATGAAATTTCAGTCTGCAAGGTCGTATGAGGGGCGAGGATCATTGTTCGACCGTGAACATCATCGTCTTGATCGGCACGATGGTCATCTGTGTAAACCTCGACAGACGTGATGATGCCGATGTCGAAAACCTTCGCGAGAACGGCATGTCCTGCTTCGTGAAGGCATATCCGCCATAGCTCGTCCGGCTTTAACGGAATGAAGATCGGCACGTGCTCTTCCAGGTCTGCCATCCTGGGGGATCGGTTTTCATCTCGTGCCCGCTGCCTGACCTGTCGGGCTATGTACTCAAGATCGGCACCGCTCTTACCATTCAAATTTCTCGCGACCTCTTTCAAGGCACCATTTCCGGAGAATTCGGGCAGATAGTGTGTGAGGATTGCCTCTCGATCTGCGTTACCCGGTTTCGACAACTCGATGTGTTTTTCCAGACGACCAGGACGAAGGAAAGCCGGGTCAATTAGTTCGGGAAGATTGCTCGCCGCGACGATGATCACGCCTTCACGGCCGATAGCCCCGTCCACGGCTTCGAGCATAGCGTTGATGACTTCCAGCATATACTGGGCATTGTCACCGCTGAGTTTTGCCCGATGACCGAATGAATCAAACTCGTCCACCAGCAATATTGAGGGAGCGGACGCCTTTGCTTCGGCAAACGTCGCATACATCGCTTTGAGCAAATCGCCCATGTGCCCTGAACTCTGCCATTGACCGAGCGAGGACGCGATAAAATGCGCGTTGCACTCAACGGCCAAGGATTTCGCGAAAGATGTCTTGCCGGTTCCAGGAGGGCCGTAGAGGAGAATTCCTTTGTCGACCTGATTCCAGGGGAGAACTCCTTCCCTCCAAAGCGCAAGATCGCGTTTGACGCTTTGTCCCCATTCGCTCGCCGCGCCAAATGATGACAAAGGAAGGATTTGTTTGTTGTGCGCTGCTTGGGACGAGAGCTTCCTGAGCCGGTCGATAGCTCGTTGTGCGGGCCTACCGCGACGAAATGTGCTGTCGATCAGGCCGACATCCTGTTTTTGGAGGAATTCTCTGTCATCGTCAGAAAGCTTTCCACTCCCTAAGAATCTGCAGAGACTCGCAACGCAACGGCCATCGAAAACCTCCAAATCGACTGTCCAGTCGACTGCGGTCTCGAATTCAGGATGCAGCTCAACACCTTTCGGGATGAAAACAATGGTTCGTGGCGCGGAAAGGTATTTTTGTGGCTGGAATTCCCATTTGCCCTTTCGGTTCCTGCCGCCATGACAGCATACGCTGAAATCTAACGTGTCCCTGTTTTTGCTTGTGCCAAAGCAGAAGTCCGCAAGAGGTTCAAAGTCCTCTAAGGGCCAATGCGTCGGCACTCGCACAACAAGGACACCGCCGCTATTCGAGAGAAACTCATGCTGCCGCTTTAGAACGCGGACCAGAGCACAGTACGCAAGGAATTCATGTGGGCTTTTCTCAAGCAGTTCCCTGCCTCGTCTGCGATAGAGGCGTTGAGGAGATTTTCTAAGTATGCGATTTAGTTCTCGCGTGGCGTCTGCCACTGACCGCAACGCGTCAATGAACTCATCGACGTGATAGCCGTGCCTTTCGCTCATTGCAGCACCGATTGCTCGTTGACCGCAGGCCCTAAACGGTACCAGCGATTGAATGACCGGGCCAAACCAGCCGCTGCATCAATGAAGAAAATCTCTGTTGTTGCACCGATGTTGCCGTCCTTTATCGTCGGATGACCGTTCATTCGGCCTACCAAAATAGGGACAGCCCGCTTGGCAAGGACCCAGTCGGTGATGCACACATCAGCTTGAATGCCGCTATGGCCAACCGACTTCAATTCGTCGAGGGCTAAAGCCAGGTCCCGTAGTCGATCAGCGAGATCGCTCAATTCTGTTCGTGATCCGGCATCAAAATCGTTCTTCATTATCGATAACCACCGTGGTTGCAGTGCAGAAGGCAGTCGCCTGAATACGCGGTAAGCGACCGTTGGTCCCCGCCGAAATCGCTGTGTCGTCATTGTTGATGAGCTGCGCCAAAAAGCTTGGTCTTGAGTCCAATGACTTCGCCGCATCCCGCAAAGTCAGAAAACTGATTCGCAGTCGGCGCGCAATCGAAATGAATCTTTTTGCACTATTTGGATTTCTTTTTGCATCGTTGGAAACGCATATTGCACCAATGTTGACATTTTTCTTGGTGCCATGGTTTCTCGGGAATATGCACCCCCTTTTGCACCTTCTTAGAGCTGCGCGTTTTCTGCTTGGGCTCAAGCAAGGTCACGTCGATGACGAGTGCAAGTTCACCAAGAGGACCGTCTTCAAAGTCGAGGCTGGTAAGCACGCGCGGCTTCCAAGAACGGCCTTTTCGCTCAAGCACTACTATGAGTCGAAGGGTGTGGAGTTTGTTGACGCGGTGGACGGGCATGGCGCAGGGGTACGCTGGAAGACGGTCGGTCCGGTCGATCCAGTCCGAAGTCATCTGTTCCGCGCAGGTCGGGGACTCGCTGACCTGTCACAAGAAAGCGTTGCTCTTCAAGCCGGGATAGACGAAACCTTCGTCAATCGCCTGGAAAAGGATGCGCTAAAGCATATCAACGAAGAGTCGCTTCAACGCTACGAAGTGCTGCTGAGATCGAAAAACGTTGAGATCACGCCTGCAAGCGGGAGTTTCGGTGCTGGTGTGCGTTGGATTGCGCATCGTGAAGAGGCGACTGTAAGCAATCATGATCTAGATCAGTAAGTTTACCGGTCACTTAAACCATTGATATGTCCGGATAATTTAGAAGCCGGTAAACCTTCGCGCTATTAAAGCAACTCTATCCTGCTGAGCTACGGGACCACTTGGATAGCACCCATACAAAAGCACGGCCCCTTCGCCAAGTGTTTTTGCATGAGTACCGGCGGAAATGCAGGCCGTGTCGAGCTTCGGCTATCCTGAAAGGGCGGCGCGTCGCCGGGGTCCCCACGGGTTGAAATCGATTACGAAACGGGGGCTGGTCTTTCCGGTCTTTCGAATGCTAAGCAAGGCGGGCGTCGGCTTGAGGAGGCTGGCGTTCCCCGTGAGACCTTCATCAGAGACCTGATCCACATATGTTCATCGGAATAGATTGGGGCGGCACAAAAATGGAAGTCATCGCGCTTGGCCGCGATGGCGAAACGCGCGCCCGGCATCGCGTCGCGACCCCGACCAGCGGTTACGACGACTGCATTCGCGCCGTTCTCGACCTGGTTGCCGCGGCGGAGCAGACGGCGGGCGAAAAAGGCTCCATCGGCATCGGCATTCCCGGCAGCCCCAACCCGCGCACCGGCATCGTGCGCAACTCCAATGCGGTGCTGATCAATGGCAAGCCGCTCGGGCGTGACCTGGAGGCGGCGCTCGGCCGTGCGGTGCGGCTCGCCAACGACGCCAACTGCCTGGCGGTTTCGGAAGCGGTCGACGGTGCGGGCAAGGACGCGCATGTGGTTTTCGGCGTCATCGTCGGCACCGGCCATGGCGGCGGCCTTGCGATCGACAAGAAGGTGCATGCCGGCTACCAGGGCGTTGCCGCCGAGATCGGCCACTATCCGCTGCCCTGGATGACCAGGGACGAGTATCCCGGGCATAAGTGCTGGTGCGGCAAACACGGCTGCCTCGACATGTATGCCTGCGGTACCGGCGTCGAGCTCGACTATCGCCTGACGACAGGTGTCGAAAAGCGCGGGCGCGACATCATCGAGGCGAAGCGGGCGGGCGACCCGGTGGCAACGGGCGTCTACGAGCGCTTCGTCGACCGGCTGGCGCGCAGCCTGGCGCTGCTCACCAATATCGTCGATCCAGATATCTTCGTGCTCGGTGGTGGCATGTCGAATGTCGACGAAATCTATGACGACGTGCCGCCGCGGGTGGTCAACTATCTCTTCGGCGACACGTTCGAAACGCCTGTTCGCAAGGCCCTGCATGGCGACAGCTCGGGCGTGCGCGGCGCAGCCTGGCTCTGGAAGGACTGAACCCATGAATATCGACAAGGACTTGGGCCGCATCGCGCGGCAGGAACAGGAATTGCAGTTCGAGCGCTTCGATCTCGAAACGGCCTGGGAGCTCGGCGCGCTGCTGCGCAAGATGGCGGTCGAGCGCAAGCTCGGCGTCGTCATCGATATCACGCTGTTTTCGATGCAGGTGTTCTACGCCGCGCTCGAAGGAGCGACGCCCGACAATCCGAACTGGGTGCGCCGCAAGCGCAACACGGTCTTCCGGCTGTTCAAGAGCAGCTATGCCACGGGCCGCGAGCTCGCCAAGGCACAGACGAATCTGCAGGCAAAGCTCGGGCTTGCCGATGCTGATTACGCCGCGCATGGCGGTAGCTTCCCGATCGTCGTCAAAGGCACCGGCTGCATCGGTGCGGTCACGGTTTCCGGCCTGCCGCAGCGCGAGGACCACAACATGGTCGTCGAAGCGCTTTCGTCCTTGCTCGGCAAGGATCATGACGCGTTGAAGCTTGAGGGCTGAGTGTTGTCAGGCGATATTTTGTCTCAGTCCCAGGCTCTTTCGCAATGGCTCGCCGACAAGGCCCTGCCGCTATGGCGCGACAAGGGTGTCGATTCCCCAGGCGGCTTCGTCGAGACGATCGACATGGCGGGTGAACCGACGCGCGCCAACAGGCGCGCGCGCGTCCAGCCGCGGCAGGTCTATTGCTTTGCCGAAGCCGGCCGACGCGGCTGGTCCGGCGATTGGTGCGGCGCTGCCGAAGGCGGGCTTGCCTATTTCGATCGCGTCTTCAAGCAGCCGAGCGGCTTCTACGGCGCGCTCGCCGATGCGGATGGCAATTTGCTCGACGGATCCTTCGATCTCTACAACCAGGCCTTCGCGCTGCTCGCCTTCGCCTATCTCGCTGAGGTCGTGCCGGCACGGAAGGCCGAAATGATCGAACGCAGCAATGATCTTCGGTCTCGGATCGAGGCGCATGTCAAGCATCCGGTTGCGGGTTTCGAGGAAGACAATCCCCCACGGCTGCCGCTTTGCTCCAACCCGCACATGCATCTCTTCGAGGCGTGCCTCGCCAGCGAGGCGGTCGAGGGCTTCGATCAGGTCGCCTGGGCCAATCTCGCTGACGAGATTGCGGATCTGGCGATGGATCATTTCATCGACGCTGAGACCGGCGTCCTGCGTGAGTTCTTCGATCACGACTGGGCGCCGATTGCCGGCGACAAGGGCCGCATCGTCGAGCCCGGTCATCTCTTCGAATGGGCCTGGCTGCTGTTGCGCTGGGCGGAACGCCGCGGCAGCGCCGAGGCGATCGTGAAAGCGCGGCGGCTCTTCGATATCGGCGAGGCGCACGGCATCTGCGCGAACCGCAACGTTGCGATCATGACGCTTCTCGACGATCTCTCGGTGGCCGACCCGATCGCGCGGCTCTGGCCGCAGACCGAGTGGCTGAAGGCCGCGGTTCGTTTCGCGGCGCTGACCGGCGGCGCCGAGCGGGAGCGTTATCTCGCTTCGGCTGCGCGGGCGGCGGCAGCGCTTCAGACTTTCCTGGAGACCCCGGTCGCGGGTCTCTGGCGCGACAAGCAGAAGGCCGATGGCAGCTTCGTTGACGAGCCTGCACCGGCCAGCAGCTTCTATCACATCCTCTGCGCCATATACGAAACCGAGGATTGCCTGGCACGGCTTTGATTTGCCGTCCGGAGCAGGTCCTTTCATAATGGCCCGTCGCAATCGCGGCGGGCCATTTTCTTTGTCCAGATGGCCAAATGTGATCGCGCCATATGTTGACATAAAGATATCTTTATGTGATTGACTCGATTATTGTTTGTCGTTTTCAGAACGGGAGATTTCCCATGTCCGCCATCGGCGCCCTTTTCGGTGACGTTTCCTCCAAGCCGGACGGCTCCGAGATCAAAGAGGCGCTGCGTCGGGCGGCGAGTGAACGCATCCTGATCATGGACGGCGCGATGGGCACGGAGATCCAGCAGCTCGGCTTTATCGAGCAGCATTTCCGTGGTGACCGGTTCGGCGGCTGCGCGTGTCATCAGCAGGGCAACAACGATCTTCTGACGCTGACGCAGCCGAAGGCGATCGAGGACATTCACTACGCCTATGCGATCGCCGGCGCCGACATCCTCGAGACCAACACCTTCTCCTCGACCCGCATCGCCCAGGCCGACTATGGCATGGAGGACATGGTCTATGAGCTCAACCGCGACGGCGCCCGGCTGGCGCGCCGTGCCGCCAAGCGTGCCGAGGCCGAGGACGGCCGCCGGCGCTTCGTCGCCGGCGCGCTCGGACCGACCAACCGCACGGCGTCGATCTCGCCTGACGTCAACAATCCCGGTTATCGCGCCGTCACCTTCGACGACCTCAGGATCGCCTATGCCGAACAGATCCGCGGGCTGATCGACGGCGGCGCCGATATCATCCTGATCGAGACGATTTTCGATACGCTGAACGCCAAGGCCGCGATCTTCGCCACCAAGGAAGTCTTCGCCGAAAAGGGCATCGAGCTGCCTGTGATGATCTCAGGCACGATCACCGACCTTTCGGGCCGCACGCTTTCCGGCCAGACGCCGACCGCCTTCTGGCATTCCGTTCGCCATGCCGATCCGTTCACCATCGGGCTCAATTGCGCGCTCGGCGCCAATGCCATGCGCGCCCATATCGACGAGCTCTCGGGCGTTGCCGATACCCTTGTCTGCGCCTATCCGAATGCCGGTCTGCCGAACGAGTTCGGCCAGTATGACGAAACACCCGAGCAGATGGCCGCCCAAGTGGAAGCCTTCGCGCGCGATGGCCTCCTCAACATCGTCGGCGGCTGCTGCGGCTCGACGCCGGCTCATATCAGCGCGATTGCGAGAGCGGTTGCCAAGCATCCGCCGCGCGAGATCCCCAAGGTCGAACCGCTGATGCGGCTCTCCGGCCTGGAACCGTTCACGCTGACCGCGGACATTCCCTTCGTCAACGTCGGCGAGCGCACCAACGTCACCGGTTCGGCCAAGTTCCGCAAACTGATCACCGCCGGCGACTATTCGGCCGCACTCGATGTCGCGCGCGACCAGGTGGCGAACGGTGCCCAGATCATCGACATCAACATGGACGAGGGCCTGATCGATTCGAAGCAGGCGATGATCGAGTTCCTGAACCTCGTCGCCTCCGAGCCGGATATCGCCCGCGTGCCCGTGATGATCGACTCGTCGAAATGGGAAGTGATCGAGGCGGGCCTAAAATGCGTTCAGGGCAAGCCGCTGGTCAATTCCATTTCCATGAAGGAAGGCGAAGAGGCTTTCCTGCACCACGCGAAACTCTGCCGCGCCTATGGCGCCGCCGTCGTCATCATGGCCTTCGACGAGGTCGGTCAGGCCGATACCAAGGCGCGCAAGGTCGAGATCTGCAGCCGCGCCTACAAGCTCCTGACGGAAGAGGCCGGCTTCCCGCCCGAGGACATCATCTTCGACCCGAACATCTTTGCGGTGGCGACCGGCATCGAGGAGCACAACAATTACGGCGTCGACTTCATCGAGGCGACGCGCGAAATCATCGCCACGCTGCCGCATGTGCATATCTCCGGCGGTGTCTCCAACCTTTCCTTCTCCTTCCGCGGCAACGAGCCGGTGCGGGAGGCGATGCATGCCGTTTTCCTCTATCACGCCATCCAGGCGGGCATGGATATGGGCATCGTCAATGCCGGCCAGCTTGCCGTCTATGATGCGATCGATCCGGAGCTGCGCGAGGCCTGCGAGGACGTGGTGCTCAACCGCCGCGCCGATTCGACCGAGCGCATGCTTGAAATCGCCGAGCGTTATCGTGGTCAGGGTGGTTCACAGGGGCGCGAGAAGGATCTCTCCTGGCGGGAATGGTCGGTCGAAAAACGTCTTGAGCACGCGCTGGTCAACGGCATCACGGAGTATATCGAGGTCGACACCGAAGAGGCCCGGCTAACCGCCGCGCGGCCGCTGCACGTTATTGAGGGTCCGCTGATGGCCGGCATGAACGTCGTCGGCGACCTCTTCGGTTCCGGCAAGATGTTCCTGCCGCAGGTGGTGAAATCCGCACGCGTCATGAAGCAGGCGGTTGCCGTGCTGCTGCCGCACATGGAGGCGGAGAAGCTTGCCAATGGCGGCGAAGCGCGCGAAAGCGCCGGCAAGATCCTGATGGCGACGGTCAAGGGCGACGTGCACGACATCGGCAAGAACATCGTCGGCGTCGTGCTCGCCTGCAACAATTACGAGATCATCGATCTTGGCGTCATGGTGCCGTCGGCGAAGATCCTCGACATAGCGCGCGAGCGGAAGGTCGATATCATCGGCCTTTCGGGGCTCATCACCCCGTCGCTCGACGAAATGGTGCATGTCGCCTCCGAACTCGAGCGCGAAGGCTTCGACATTCCGCTTTTGATCGGCGGCGCGACGACCAGCCGCGTCCATACGGCGGTCAAGATCAATCCGCGCTACGATCGTGGCCAGACTGTCTATGTCACCGATGCCAGCCGCGCCGTCGGCGTGGTTTCGAGCCTCCTGTCGCCGGAGGCGCGGGGCAACTATATGGAGACCGTCCGGGCGGAATACCGCAAGGTTGCAGAGGCGCATGCCCGCAACGAAGCGGAAAAGCGACGGCTGCCTTTGTCGCAGGCGCGCGCCAACCAGCACAAGGTCGACTGGTCTGCCTATCAGGCGAAGGCGCCGTCCTTCCTCGGCACGCGGGTCTTCGAGAGCTGGGACCTGGCGGAACTCGCCCGCTATATCGACTGGACGCCGTTCTTCCAGACCTGGGAACTGAAGGGCGTCTATCCGAAGATCCTGGAGGACGAGGCGCAAGGTGCCGCCGCCCGGCAACTGTTCGACGACGCCCAGGCGATGCTTGCGCAGATCATCGAGGAGAAGTGGTTTGCGCCGAAGGCGGTGGTCGGCTTCTGGCCGGCCGGCACGGTCGGCGACGACATCCGGCTCTTCACTGGAGAAGACCGGTCGTCTGAGCTTGCGACCTTCTTCACGCTGCGCCAACAGCTGACGAAGCGCGACGGTCGCCCGAATGTGGCCCTTTCCGACTTCGTCGCCCCTGCCGACAGCAGCTCCAACGACTATGTTGGTGGCTTTGTCGTCACCGCCGGCATCGAGGAGGTTGCGATTGCCGAGCGTTTCGAACGCGCCAACGACGACTATTCCTCGATCCTGGTCAAGGCGCTGGCCGACCGCTTTGCCGAAGCCTTCGCCGAGCGCATGCATGAATATGTGCGCAAGGAGCTCTGGGGCTATGCGGCCGACGAGGTTTTCACGCCGCAGGATCTGATCGGCGAGCCCTATGCCGGCATCCGTCCGGCGCCGGGCTATCCGGCGCAGCCCGACCATACGGAAAAGGCGACGCTCTTCCGGCTGCTCGATGCGGAAGCTGCGATTGGCGTCAGCCTCACCGAGAGTTATGCGATGTGGCCGGGTTCGTCAGTGTCAGGCCTCTATATCGGCCACCCCGAGGCCTATTACTTCGGTGTCGCCAAGGTGGAGCGCGACCAGATCGAGGATTACGCGACACGCAAGCGCATGCCGGTGCGCGAGGTCGAGCGCTGGCTGTCGCCGATCCTCAACTACGTGCCGATGCCGGAGAGTGAGGCGGCCGAGTAACGACGCGAGATGGCATGATGGCGAGCCGATCCGGGCTCGTCATTGCCCGTGGCGGGCGCGGCTCGCTGCGACGGGACTAGCTCGGCAAATTGGCCAGGAAACTGGTGAGCGCGACGTTGAAGCGGTCCGGCCGCTGCAGCGGGGCGAAGTGGCTGACGCCGGGGAGCAGGATGAACTCGGCGCCGGGAATGCTGCACACCAGATAGTCCGCGTGCTCGCGCTTGATGAACTCGTCGTGCTCGCTCTGGACGATCGCGACCGGCACGCGGATCTTGCCGAGCTCTTCGGCCGTGTAGTTCGGCTCGGTCTTCTGCATCTCGCTGACGGCGTCGACGAAGGCGCCGAAATCATCCGGCGTTGCCGATAGCTGTCTGTAGTCGCTCGAATGGCGGCCGAAGCACCGGTCGAGCACCGGGCTCGGCTCGATTTCCTTGGTTCCGCTCGGGTCCATGTTACAGGCGAAGAAGAAGACGCCGGCGGCACGCTGCGGCGCCCTCGAGGCGAGGACGAGCGCAATGCAGGCGCCGTCGCTCCAGCCGGCAAAGGCTGCTTTTTGAAGCTCCAGCCGGTCCATGACGGCGAGCACGTCCAATGCCATCAGTTCGTAGGTGTAGGGCCTGGTGTCGCGGGTACTGCGGCCGTGGCCGCGGCTGTCGATCAGGATGACGCGGTGCCCGGCCTCAAGCAGTGCCGGGACCTGAAAGCCCCAGTTGCCGCTGTGGCCGAGGCCACCATGCAGCAGGATCACCGGGGTGCCCCGGCCATAGGCCGCGTACCAGATGCGCGCGCCGTTGTGCTCGACGTGGCCCTCGACAGTTGCGGCCGGCAGGGGCGCTGCGCCATGTTCGGCAAATGCAGCAAGGTCGTCGTCCTGGAATTCCATGCACGCGGGCTCCGCTGCCTGATTCGCGACGCGGGAAGCTTAGTTCACCGGTTGCGGCTCGGGAAAGCGCCAGGAACCGTCGAGAATCTCCTTCCGGGGCCGGTAGAGCCGCACGGTATAGTTCCATCCGTCGACCACAGGCAGGCAGTTGGGGATTTTGCCGTCGCAGCCGCCGAACTGGATCGCAACGCTGCCATCGTCGCCCTTCTTTGCGGTGATGTTGTTGATGGTATAGGCATCATACCGGTTCTTCTCGTAGAAGCCTTGCGCATCGTAGACGCTGACCGACCAGAAGGCATCGACCGGCACGTCCTTGACGTCAAGCTTGTAGATCGTCTTGCCGTCATTCTTAGTGGGCGTGATGTTGAGATAGGTCGCATCCTTGTCCGGATTGCCGCCCCAACCGGTGGCCGTGCCGATCAGATGGCGGATCGGATCAACCTCTTGCCTGGTGCCGAAGGCCTTCTTGAAGTCCGGCATGGTGGCGCCGAGCGCGAGCAGCGCCTCGCGCACCTTCTTCTGGCTGGCCGGATCCCAGGCCGGGACCTCGAACTTGCCTTCCTTCTTCTGGCTGGCCTTGATCGCGTCCTGCAGGGTGTGAACCTCGGCGATGTCCTTCGGGTCGGCCGGATCGACGAGCGTGCGGATGCCGACGACGACGTAGCGCGTGCCGACCTTTTCCTTCGTCAGCGTCGTCTCGCCGGCGCCGTAGACGACCTCGGGCACGTAGTGATCCTCGTTGATCACCTGCAGCGACATGAAGCGTTTTCCCGCGTCCGGCATGGTGATGGTAACCGGCCCGGCATCGAGATCGAACACGGCCGACGAATAGAGCGTGTCGCGGTTGAGGCGAATGACGGTCTGGTTGTCGATCGAAGCCGGTTCGCGGCGGTGCAGGAATTTGCCGAAGGCGCCGTCCTTGACCATGCTGGCCGCATACATGTCGCTCTCGGCGCGGACGAAGTTGTCGACGCCGACCGTGACGGGGTCGGCGGCGGTTGATTGTGTGGCGACGGCCATCACCAGTGCGCCGGCCATGAAGAGCGAACGACAATACATCATGCTCGGATCCTTCTCAGTCAGTTGCCGCGCTGCATCGGCGGTGCTCGCTTCGTCACCTAGCGTGGCAAACTCCATCCGATGGTAGCCCAAAATCGTGCCAGTTCGACGGGGAACCGCAAGTACGTAACGGTTACGACGCACGCGGGGCGCCATCGCCGGACCGCGCCGATGGCGCCGTCTGCCAAGCTGCGGTAACATCTGCGTTGGAGTACATCGTACGTTGAGAGCTCGTCGATGGAGCGCCGTCTCGCTGCCGTCCTGATCGCGGATGTCGTCGGTTACAGCCGCCTGAGCCGGCTGGACGAGGAAGGGACGCGTCTGCGATTCCAGTCGGACCTTTCCAACATCCTGGAGCCGCTTTTTATCGAGCATCACGGGCGTCTGGTGAAGACGATGGGCGACGGGCTGCTCGTCGAGTTCCGCAGCGTCGTCGATGCGACGCAGTGCGCAATCGAAATCCAGAGGCGCAAGGCGGCAGAAGCCGACAAGGGGCCAGATGGCGAGAGGCTGGATTTCCGCATCGGCATCAATCTCGGCGATATCATCGTCGAGGGCGACGACATCCATGGTGATGGCGTCAACATCGCCGACCGGGTGCAGGGATTGGCCGAGCCTGGCGGCATCGCGATATCCGGCACGGCCTATGACCAGGTCAGCTCGAAGCTCAAGGCCGGTTTCGTGTCGCTCGGGCAGCAGCCGGTCAAGGGGCTCGGCGATCCGATCCGGGTCTACCGCGTGCTCCTGGACCCGGAAGCCGCGGGCAGGACGGTTGTTGAGAAAAACCGGCGAAAGACTGTCTGGGTAAAGGGGCTGATGGTCGGGCTTGCGGCCATCGCAATTTCAGCTGCGCTCGCCTGGTGGCAGCCGTGGACATGGATCGGGCAGGACGGCCCGGCGCAGCGTTTCGCCTATCCCCTGCCGGACCAGCCTTCCGTCGCGGTGCTGCCCTTCATCAATGTCAGCGGCGACAGCGACCACGACCACTTGGCCGAGGGACTGACTGACGATCTCATCACCGAATTGTCCAAAGTGTCCGGCCTCTTCGTCATCGCCCGGCACTCGGTGTTTGCGCTCAAAGGGAGCGCCACCAAGATCCAGGACGTGGCCGCCGAACTCGGCGTGCATTATGTGCTGGAGGGCACGCTGCAGCGGGCCGACCAGCGGCTGCGCATCAACGTCAAGCTCTTCGACGCGGTGAGCGGGTTGTCGCTCTGGGCGGAGCGCTACGACCGCCAATATGCCGATCTCTTCGCCGTTCAGGATGACGTCATCGGCAAGATCATTGCCGCGCTTGAGGTCAAGCTCAGCGAGGGCGAGCGCGACCGGTTGGCACGGATCCCCACCGATAATCTCGAAGCCTATGACAACTACATGCGCGCTGAGCAGCAGGGCCTTATCTGGCGCGATGTCGAGACCAATCGTCAGACACTCGCCTTTTACCAGCGGGCGATCGATCTCGATCCCGATTTCGCCGATGCTCATGCCGGCATAGCCCGCATCGCGGTCGACGTCTGGCGCAACGACTACAACTATCTCTGGTCGGCGGCCGTGGCACGCAAGATCGCCTATGATGCGGCCGGGCAGGCGTTGAAACTCGACGCCAACAATGCGCGCGCCCACACGGTGCTGGCGCTGCTGCAGCTCGTCGATGGACGCGCTTCGGAGGCAAAGGAATCGGCGCTTAGGGCTGTCTCGATGCAGCCCAACGATGCCGAGGCGCTCGCCAATCTGGCGCTGATCCTTGCCCAGACCGGGGAGCACGAGCAGGCCTTAGACGATATCGAACGGGCACTCAGGCTCGATCCGTCGCCCTCATCGAGCCTGCAGCTTCTGGCGGGCATCGTCTACTACACGGCGCGCCGCCTCGAAAAGGCGATCCCATTGATCGAAGCGGCGCGCGAGACGCTGCCGAAGGCGGAAGCCGTGAAGGAGTATCTCGCCTCGGCCTATGCCCAGCGCGGCGACCAGCAGAGCGCAGCGGCAGTAGCCGCGGAACTGCTAAAACTCTTCCCGGACACCAACCTGACCTATTATGGCTATCTCTATGACTACTGGCGCGAAGAGGACCTCTATCGTCACCTTTTCGGCCTGCGTGTCGCTGGCATTCCGGAATGGCCCTTCGGCTTTGTTGGTGCTGCCAGCGACCGGCTTGGCCCGGCGGAACTCAAGCAACTGACCGATGACAAGACCTGGGTTGGCGTGCACAAGAACGGCACGAGCTTCGCGCAGTTCTTCGACAAGGCCGGCAACACCGCCTACCGTACCAGCAATACGAACATCACCGGCCGCATCGAAGTGAAGGGCAACCAGCTCTGCGAGAAGTATGACGGATATTTCCTCGACCGCATGGTTTGCGGCTATGTCTACCGCAACACGGCAAAGGGCGAGCGCACGGCGGACTACATCAACGTCACGCCGCAGGCTCTGAAGTTCTTCTCGATCGAGCGGTGATCGCGATCATCGTCCGAGCGATAAGCCACTCAGGGCGAGGGCTTCGTCCAGTTGATCGACGTCTTCTCGGTGAGCAGCGTCTGCTCGACCTCGGACCAGTGCTTGCGCGAATCGACCACCTTGTTCGGGTTCTTCACAAGGCCGTCAGCAGCGCCCGGATCGTAGCTGAGATACAGCTTGTCCTCGATGATGCGCCAGGCCTTGGGGTCGATGTTGGTCGTCACCGTACCGAAGGAGACGCCATCGGCGCAGTAGCCGCCATATTGCGGCGCATAGCGAGTGGGTTCCTTGATGAACTGGTCACGGTGCTCGGCGCTGGCGAACTGCCAGGTGGCGCCGAGCCAGCGATAGCTGAATTCTGGCGATCCTTCGACCGCCTTGTTCTCTGTAAAGTAGGCGACCGGATCATAACCCTTGATCGCCACGTCGCCGAAATAGCCGGTGTTGACGGGTTCTTCCGCCAACGCCGGACTGGCGAATGCGAGCAGCACCGCCGTCGCCGCGGTCGCAAATGGTATGGAGTGTCGAGACATGCCATGTCCTCCGTTTCCGGATGTGCTTGTTATTGTCGCTTGGTGCATTCGCCGTAGAGCCAGGCGCCGACGAGGTCGGCCTTCTGGCAGGTGGCTCCAGCCTTCAGCAACAGTTCGGCGGCCGGCCAGTGGGAGCGCCACCCCGCTTGCGTCAGCGGGGTGTAGCCGTTGCGTTCCTTGGCCTCGATGTCGGCCTTATTGGTCAGCAGGAAGGCCACGATCTCGGCGTGGCCCTCTTCGGCTGCCGCATGCAGCGGCGACATCTTGTAGAAGTTGGCGACGTCGTTGACAGCAGCACCCTTGTCGACGAGCAGTTTGACGGTTTCGAGATTACCGCCATAGGCGGCGGCGTGCAGGGCCGTCAGGCCGCCCTTGTTGCGGATCTCGATGTCGCCGCCGCGGTCGATGAGGAGCGCGACAACCTCGGTGCGTCCTTTCAGAGCGGCAATCAACAGCGCCGGCTCGCCGGCCGCATCGGGCTCGGTTATGTCGGTTCCCTGATCGAGCAACTGCTTGACGCGCTCCGTGTCGCCGTCCCGTGCCGCGTCATGCAAAGGGCCGGCCATGGCCACCGCAGCAAAGGACGCCACCGCGACGAATGCTGCCAGGATAGATTTCATCGCGCAACCTCCGCCCCAGCTTCGGTCTTGCCCAATTGGAAAGAGCGAAAATACCACAGGGCGACCGGTGGAAACAGGCGTTACCGTTGCCTGATCCATACTCCTTTTGGGTGGCTGCGATGATGAATGCCTGTCAGGCGGCGACCTGCATCAGGTCGAGCATGCGGTCGATCGCGCTCGGAATGGGCGCGATGATCGGCGTCGGGAACAGCGGCTGGAGCTGTTCGGCCGCCTGGCCGAGCGGGCCGCCACCGATGATGACGGCCTCGGCGCCATCCAATTCAACACACTGACGGACGGCGTCGCCGAGGGCTTCCAGCAGGCGCTCGGGGTGGGCGGAGAGCGCGAGCGGGTCGCCTGACGTGCAGCGGATGCCGGTATACTGGTCCCAGACGCCGAGATCGCGGGCGCGGTCGTCGATCGCCTGGATCAATTCCGGTGTCGTGGTGGCGACGCCGAACTTGCGGCCGCCCTGCGAGGCCTCGATCATCGAGGCCTCGCAGATGCCGATCACGGGGATCGCGAGGCGGCGTTTGAGGGCGGCAAGGCCGGGATCGCCGAAGGCGCTGACGACAATACCGAGGCATCCAGCCTCATGCCTTTCGCCGATCTCGACGACCTCGGCAGCGGCCGCATCCAACTGCTCGGGCGTCACGATCATCGGCGGGTTCCGCATGGCCGTGGCGACTGCCACGGCCATGCGTCCTGATGCAGCCCGGCGTGCGATGGAGACCATCATGTCGCTGGTGGCAAGCGAGCTGTTCGGGTTAATCAGAAGGATATGTGCACTCACGTTCTCAGTTCCGCGCCGACTTTGATTTCAGAAGTGTCAGCCTTTGCGAGGTCGGCATCGGCAGGCTGGGTCAGGTCTTCCATCGACATGCCATAGGTCTCGGGCCCGAGCTGGATGCAGAAGGCGAAGACCGCATACATGCCGGCGGCGAGACCGAAGACCCCGACCATGCCGTAGACGTCGAAGAGCGCGCCGGCGATGGTTGGGATGAAGGAGCCCGCGGCCGAGCCGGTTGCCAGGATCAGCGCCACGCCGAAGGCGCGGATGCGGGTCGGGAAGAGTTCGGGCGCATAGATCCAGATCGAGGTGTTGAGCAAGAGCACGAAGAACTGGAAGATCGCGCCGAACATCAGCACCAGATAGATGTTGGTGCCGAGATAGGCGATCGAGACCGCCGCAAGGCAGGCGAAGACGGCACCCAGGGTCAGCACCCTCTTGCGCGGGAAGTAATAGCCGAACATCGAGGCGGCGATAGCACCGAGCACACTGCCGCTCTGGATGATCATGCTGTAGAGCAGGCTTCCCTGGAGCGTGTAGCCCATGGACACGAAGATGATCGGCATCAAGGTGAGCACCGAGAGCTGGGCGCCGTAGCTCATCAGGATGGCGATGGCGACCGGGACGGTGCGGCCGATGAAGGGCGCGCGGAAGAGTTCCTTCCAGTCGCTCTTGGCCGGTTCTTGGTCCTTGAGGTGGTCCTTGGTCAGATATTCCTGGACCTTGAGGTTGCGCGGGCGCAGCGACCCGGAGGCGAGGATCGAAAGCACCTTATTGGCCTCGTCGATCTTGCCCTGTGATGCCAGGAAACGCGGTGTTTCCGGCACGAAACGGCGATAGAAGACGACAAGCAGGGCCGGCAGAGCAAGCGAGGCGAAAAGCCAGCGCCAGCTGTTTTCACCCGGGAAGAGGGTGAAGATCATCAGGCCGAAGGCAGGTGCCAGGAAGTTGCCGAAACCGCCAGCACCGACATTGACGAGGCCGGCTGCCGTGCCGCGGAATTTTGGCGAGCAGAATTCCGACAGCATCGTGACCGCCGTGGAGATCTCGCCGCCGACCCCGAAGCCGACGATGGCGCGGGCAAAGCAGAGGGTGGCGAAGTTCGGCGCCATGGCGCAGGCGGCCGAACCGATGGTGAAAAGCAGGAGGTTGATGGTCAGCATCACGCGGCGGCCGTAGCGGTCGCCAAGGATACCGGAGAGCAGGCGGCCGATGGCGGCGCTGCCGAAGGTGATGGTGTTGAGGAAGCCGATGTCGGTGCCGGTGAGCCCCCAATGTTCCTTCAGGATCGGGCCGGCGACGCCGATGGTGTTCTGCTCGAAGCTGTCGAACAGGCAGCCGATGAGCACGAGGGCGAGGATCTGCTTGTGGGCGCCGGTGACGCCAATTTTGGTGAAGGCTGATTCCAACTGTCTGATGGCCGGCGATGACCTGCCGGACGGCACCATATTTTCCGCTGCCATGGTTCGTTCCCCTTTATGGCTTAACAACGTGAAAATGTGAAAACTCAGTTTCATGAAATCTACATCATGAAACTGAGGTTTCATAGAAGATTCTGTGATGCACTGCGAAAGGAAGGAGCCCTTCGCTGCATAAAATTCGTGGAATGCAGGTTTCGTGCCATCTCAAGAGAAACCACAGTTTCTCTTTTGCAGTCAGCGGCTTGGAGGCTGGCTGTCGTGTCGCAAGCGAACGAAACTGAGATTTCTTATGTGCAAAAAATAATCTGGCGTTTCAGGCCGCTGCCCAATCTACGCTCACAATTCCTCGAGCGCATCGTTGATGGCTTCGATGCCACGCAGCCGATTTCGACCGGCAGTGCCGGCGATTTCGATGCATCGTGTCGTCAAGAGATGGCAGAGCGCCATGACCGAGACGTGGTTGAAGAGGGGGCCTGGCGCCAGTGTCTGGCAGCGGAAATGCCATTCCGCCTGGTTGAGGAAGGGCACGCCCTCGTCGGTGATGTAGAGCAGCCGCGCGCCGGATTTTTCCAGCTGTCCGAGAATCGGCTCCATGAGGGAGACGCGCCGGCGCAGCCCGAAGAGGATCACGACATCGTCGCGCCCGATGCTGACCAGATGTTCGCCGAGCGTCTGGCCGCCGCCGGGGATGGCGGCGATGTGCTCGACCACCTGGGTCATCTGCCATTGCAGATAGGTGGCGAAGGAATGACTGGCGCGGAAGCCGATGACCCAGACCTTGCGGGCGCCGAGAATGGCGTTTGCCGCCGCCGTCACCTGGGTCTCGGAGATGGCGAGAAAGGTCGCCTCGATGTTGGCCACGCCTTGCGCCACATGTGAGGAGAGCGACTGTTCGCCGCCGCTGTCGGTGGCAGTCGCAAGGAACAGCCGCGAGCCCGTCTGCTTGTCGGCGCGAGCATGACGGCGCGCCTCCTCGTAGTTGTCGTAGCCCAAGCGCTGGATGAAGCGGGAGACGGTCGCCTTCGACACATGCGCCAGCGCCGCCAGCTCCTGGGCCGAGTAGCTCGCGACCTCGCCGGGAAAATCGCAAAGGAAATCCCCCAGCCGCCGCTCGGCCGGATGCAGCTCCGGCAGCACCTGGCGGACGCGCGTGAGGAAGGAGCGTTCTTTGGGGCTCATGTCGATTCCATGAAACTGTCGTTTCACGGCAATCTCTGATTTTCGAGAGGATATTGCAAGCGAGGCGGGCGGGTGCCGCCTCGCTTTCAACTGGGAACGGGGGAAGGTCCTACAGCGCCGCGCGTCTTATCAGACGCGCGAAGGTCGCTGTAGCACTTTGATTTGCTGCATGTCTTCGTCCTTAAATCGAGGTCGATTTAAGGAGACATGCAGTAGCCCCGCCGTCAGTACTTCGACGGCACGTAGAGTTCCGGCGGCAGCACCTTGCGCTCGTAATCCGGGTTGAAGACGCGTTCCGGCAGCGAGATTTCCTCGTGCGGCACCTCCTCGTAGGGGAACTGCGTCAGAAGATGATCGATGCAGTTGAGCCGGGCACGCTTCTTGTCGTTTCCTTCGACGATATGCCAGGGCGCTTCCGGAATGTTGGTGCGGGCGAAGGTCTCTTCCTTGGCCTTGGTATAGCCCTCCCAGCGCACCCGCGATTGCAGGTCCATGGGCGACAGCTTCCACTGCTTCAGCGGATCATGGATGCGCACAAGGAAGCGCATCTGCTGTTCTTCATCGGTGATCGAGAACCAGTACTTGACCAGCCGAATGCCCGAACGCACCAGCATGCGCTCGAATTCAGGGACGTCGTTGAAGAACTGCTCGACCTGATCTTCGGCGGCAAAGCCCATGACCCGCTCGACGCCGGAGCGGTTGTACCAGGAGCGGTCGAAGAGCACGATCTCGCCGCCGGCCGGCAAATGCGGCACGTAGCGCTGGAAATACCATTGCGTCTTTTCACGGTCGGAGGGTGCCGGCAGCGCGACGACGCGCACGACGCGCGGATTGAGCCTCTGGGTGATGCGCTTGATGACGCCGCCCTTGCCGGCGGAGTCACGCCCCTCGAAGATCACCACCACTTTTTCCTTGTGGTAGACCACCCAGTCCTGCAGCTTGATCAGCTCCGACTGCAGCTTCAGCAGCGCGCGGAAGTAATCGATGCGCGGGATCGTCGGCGGGTGGCTCTTGCGATAGATCTTGCGGATCTCCTCAGAGAGCGCCGGTTCTGAAAGCTCGAGTTCGTAGTCTTCGTCGAGCGTGTCGGCCAGTTCCGCTTCCAGCCAGTCCTGCGTCTCGATCTCGTCGTTCGACCTGTTCATCTGACCCTCCGATACGATGTGTCCACCGACAGCTTTGCAAATTCTATCGTTAGTCGGCTTATTTCACAGACGCATGAAAGGAATTTGACGCCGGGCGCTTCTGCGCCCCTGATCGTCCCTATCCCTTCATATACCAGCCCCAGGGTTCGTCGGTGTCGAAGCTGGTGATCTGCTTGGTCTCGAGATAGTTCGAAAGGCCCCAGCGGCCGAGCTCGCGGCCGATGCCCGATTGCTTGTAGCCGCCCCAGGGAGCCTCGGGGAAGGTCGGCTGCGAGCAGTTGATCCAGACGATACCGGCGCGAAAAGCCCGGGCGACGCGTTCGCAACGCTCGCGGTCAGCCGACATGACAGCCGCCGCGAGACCGAAGCGGCTGTCATTGGCCATGCGGATCGCGTCCGCCTCTTCGCGGAACGGCTTGACGCAGACGACTGGGCCGAAGATCTCCTCGCGCCAGACGAAGCTGTCTTCGCGCATGTCGGTCAGCACGGTCGGCTCGAGGAAGTAACCGCTGTTGAGGCCGGCCGGGCGGCCACCGCCTGCAGCGACCGTGGCACCGTCCTGCCGGGCGCGATCGATGGCGCCGATAACCTTGTCGTATTGACCTCTCGAAACGATCGGCCCGAGCAACGTGCCGTCCTCCAGGCCATTGCCGATCTTGATCTTCGCGGCCTCTTCGCAAAGACGGCTGACGACGGTCTCGTAAATCTCCTCCTCGACCAGCACCCGCGAGGTTGCCGAACAAACCTGGCCCTGGTTCCAGAAGATGCCGAACATGATCCATTCGACGGCCTTGTCGATGTCGCTGTCGGCAAAGACGACGAAGGGCGACTTGCCGCCGAGTTCGAGGCTGACATTCTTGATGTCCTGAGCGCCGGCCATCATCACCTTGCGGCCGGTCACGACAGAGCCGGTGAAGGCGAGCTTGTCGATCAGCGGATGCTCGGTGAGCGGCTGGCCGGCATCCTGGCCGGTGCCGGTGAGGATATTGAGCACGCCGGGCGGCAGCCCGACTTCCTCGGCAATGACGCCAAGCTCAAGCGCCGTCAGCGGCGTCAGTTCCGAGGGTTTGAGCACGATGGTGCAGCCGGCGGCAAGCGCCGGTGCTACCTTCCAGGAGACCATCAGCAGCGGATAGTTCCAGGGGGTGATGGCACCGACCACGCCGAGCGGCTCGCGCACGGCGCGTGCGGTGAAGCGGCTGTCGCCGACGGGGATCGTCTCCTCCGGATCGGCGTCCAGTTCCTCGGCGAGGCCGGCATAGAAGCGGAAGCAACCGGCGGCGTCGTCGATGTCCCAGAGCGCCTCAGGCAGCGGCTTGCCGTTGTCGGCGACTTCGAGCCGCGCCAGCGAGTGGCGCTTCTCTTCGATCTTCGCCGCGATCGCCCGGAGATAGACGGCACGCTCAGTGCCTGACAGTTTCGGCCAGGAACCGCTGTCGAAGGCGATGCGGGCGGCCTTTGCGGCCCTGTCCACGTCTTCATAGGTCGCGGCCGGCGCCCGGTGGATGACCTCTTCCGTTGCCGGGTCGACCACGTCGAGCGTGCCGCCGCGCCGCGGTTTTTCCCATTTGCCGCCAATGAACAGCCGATCCTGCATGCCATAACCCCTTTTTAGCCCGGAGCAAGTATGGCCAGACTATGCGAAGCGCGCCAGTCGCAAGTTACGGCTGGCGTTGATCTTTTTGGTTCGGAGACGTCGCTCAGCGGTCGGTAAGCCGCCCGCGCCATGCTTTGAGGCTACCCGCTATCGCGTTGCGTTGGCTAATGCCGGAGCAACATTGGCGATCTGTGTGATCACCATGCCGCCGACGATGAAGAGTAGGCCGGTCAGTCGCGCCGCATTGACCGGCTTTGCGGGGAAACCCATCAGGCCGAAGTGATCGATGAGCAGGGAGACCGCCATCTGGCCGGCGATGACGGCGACGATGAAGCTTGCCGCGCCGAGCTTCGGCGCAAGGAGGAGAGCAGCGGTGATATAGATCACGCCGGCGGCGCCGCCGATCCAGATCCACCACGGACCCTTGAATGCCGTCGCAAGGCTGGGCAACGGCGCCCGCAACGCGATCAGCATCGGCAGGATGAGCGCGAGACTGACGCCGAGCGAGACGACCGTCGCCCAGAGCGGATGGCCGAGGAGGCGGCCAAGGTTGGCATTGGCGCCGGCCTGGAGGGGGACGACGGCGCCGGCGAAGATCGCCGTGGCAAGCATGAGGAGGGAGGAGAGAGTGGGCATTGTTTTTTCCTTCTTGATTGCCTCATCCTCACGCATCGATGGGATGAATGGAAATTCAAATTTCGTACGTGTTACATTCGCCTCATGAATAATCTCGGCGGAATCGACCTGAACTTGTTGGTGGTGCTCGATGCCCTGCTGGCGGAACGCCATGTATCGCGTGCGGCCCTGCGGCTGAACAAGAGCCAGCCGGCGGTCAGTCATGCGCTTGCGCGCTTGCGGGCTCTTTTCGACGATCCCTTGCTCGTCCGCCATGGCGGACAGCTTGAACCGACGGTGCGGGCGCTGGAGATCGCGCCACAGCTTGCCGAGGCCCTGGCGCACATGCGCCAGCTCATGGGGTCTCAGCCGTTCGATCCGGCAATGGAGCGCCATATCTTTCGGCTCGCGATGTCCGACTATGCCGCCCTCGTTCTGCTGCCGCGCTTGATGGCGGTGCTGCGCCGGCAAGCGCCGTACGTCGATCTCATCGTTAGACAGGCGAGCCGTGAAGTGATGATGTCGCAAATTGTCGACGGCGAGATCGATCTGGCGCTCGGGGTGTTTCCGACGCTGACCGAGGATCTGAGGACATCGCTCCTGTTTAAGGAACACTTCGCCTGCCTGGCAGATGGCGCGAGCCTTGGTGGCGAAAAGGCGATGGATCTGACGGCCTATCTGGAGCGGCCGCATATTCTCGTTTCGCTGCGCGGCGACACCGGCAACGAGATCGACCTGGCGCTGGCGGCCGCGGGGCACAAGCGCCGCATCGTGCTGGCGCTGCCCCATTGGAGTGCTGCGCCCGGCCTGGTTCTCGGCACGGACATGGTGCTTACGGTGGCACACCGCATCCTGCCGCGTGATGCTGAGGCCGGGTCACTGACCGTCTTCGATCCGCCCTTCGCCATCCCGCCTTTTTCGTTCCGTCAGATCTGGCATCGGCGGCGCGACGGCGATCCCGCCCACCGCTGGCTCCGGGATCTGATCACCCACATTCTCGCGCCATCGGAGTCGGTTCCGGCCATCGTTTGATCGTGGGAAAATGTGATCCTGAAAATGAAAAGGCCCGGTGCGGCGATGCCGACCGGGCCTTTCTCATAGACTCTGTTTCGCGTCAGTCGTGGCTGACGCCCTGGATCGCCGAAACCTGCCATTCCGCGCCCGGCTTGCGGACGAAGGTCCAGAGCTCGACCGCTTCGGTCAGCTTGTCCGGATCACCGCTGATGACCTTGCCCGTGGCGCGGTCGCGCATCACGTCGATGCTTTCGTAACGCATGGCAACGGTCGCGTAGTCGGTCCCGTTTTCGGACCAGGCCTCGGCCACGTCGCCCTGGACAAGGTGCACGTCGCGCACATCGTTCTTGACGCCGCTCGTCGCGTTGTCGCTCAGCTCTTCGGCGAGGTAGGACATGGCTTCCGGCGTCGTCAGGCGACGCAACGTGCCGTAGTCTTCAGCGGCGTAGGCCGCCTGCACGTCCTTCAGCATCTTTTCGAACTGTTCGAGGTCGGCCTGCTGGACGCCGATTTCGTCAGCCGGGCCGTCGGTGACGGGGGCCGGTGTCGGCGCCGCGGTCGGGCGCGTGTTCGCCTGACCGCCGGACTCGGCGCCACCGATGCTCGGGATCTTGAACGACGGCATACCGTTCGGCTGAGCCGACGACCGCTCGGACGGGCCGGCATAGGCCGTCTGCTGGCGGTTGCGGCCGAAGAAGCGCATGGCAAGCATGATCAGACCGCCGATGAGGAGCATCTGCACGATCAGGCCGAGGAAACCGGCCGCACCGCCGAAGCCGCCGCCCATCAGCATGCCGATCAGACCGCCGACCATGAGGCCGCCGAGCAGCGAGCCGCCAAAGCCGCTGAAGAAGCCCGGACGGGCGTTCGGCTGGGTAGCGTTCGGGCGCGTCTGGCCGGCCGCCGGATTGGTGGCGGTGGGGCTGGCGTCCTGGCGCGGCGTCATCGAGCGGTCGATCGGTGCCGCGTTGGTCGGTGCGGTCCGGGTGACGGGCGGTTGCGAGAAGGTGCGGGTGCCGCGGCTGCCGAAGCCGCCGCCCGAACGCCGCGCTTCGGCGACGTCCACAACTGTCAGCGCGACGGTCAAGCCGATCGCCATCATTGCCAGAGCTCGTCCAAAACGCCCAAATCGCTGCATTGCCATCACAACCCCTAATCTTGCTTGGGCTCAAAACTGAGCCATCAGGGCCCGATATAGGGGTTCAAGGCCCGTGATTTAAGCGTTTCGCGTCGCTTTTCGGACAGTTTACCGTTATCCGCTGCCCCTCTCCGGGCCGAATCCGGCGTCGAATCAGCACCTTCGATCACACTGGATGTCGCATTCGCTGACACAAAACCACCCCGCATTTTCGCTAGCGATTGGCTGCCAGGATCAGGCTTGCCGCCTTTTCGGCGATCATGATCGTCGGCGAATTGGTGTTGCCCGAGGTGATCGTCGGCATGATCGAGGCGTCGGCGATGCGCAACCCCCTGAGGCCGCGAAGGCGCAGTTCAGGATCGACGACGCTTTCAGCGTCAGCGCCCATGCGGCAGGTGCCGACCGGATGAAAGATCGTCGTGCCGATATCGCCAGCGGCGCGCTTCAGGTCGTCCTCCGTCTCGTAGGATGGGCCCGGCTTGAACTCGACCGGGTTGAAGCGGGCGAAGGAAGGCTGTTTGACGATTTGCCGCGTCAGGCGGATGGCGCTGACGGCGACGTTGCGATCGGCCTCTGCGGTCAGGTAGCGCGGCCGGATGTCCGGTGCCGCGGCAAAATCCGGCCCCTTCAGGTGTACCGAGCCTCGGCTTTCCGGACGCAGGTTACAGACGCTGGCGGTGATTGCCGGGAAGGAATGAACAGGCTCGCCGAACTTGTCGAGCGAGACCGGCTGCACGTGATATTGCAGGTCGGGCGTTTCCTTCTCCGGGCCGGACCGGGTGAAGATCCCGAGCTGGCTTGGCGCCATCGCCATGGGACCGGAGCGCCGCAGCAGATATTCCAGCCCGATCGACGCCTTGCCGAAGAGTGAATTGGCCTTTTCGTTGAGCGTCGGCACGCCCGTCACCTTGTAGGCCATGCGCAGCTGCAGATGATCCTGCAAGTTCTCGCCGACACCTGCGCGTTCGTGGCGAAGCTCGATGCCGTTGGCCTGAAGCACGTCACCGCAGCCGATGCCTGAGAGCTCGAGGATATGCGGCGAGCCGATCGCGCCGGCGGAAAGCACGGTCTCACGGGCTGCGCGGGCACGTTTGACCGTGCCATCGTGCTGAAACTCGACGCCGGCGATGCGATCGCCTTCGATGATCAGCTTGCGCACATGCGCTTTGGTCAGAACCGTCAGATTGCCGCGTTTCTGCGCCGGACGAAGAAACGCCTTCGCCGTGTTCCAGCGGATGCCGGAGCGCTGGTTGACGTCGAAATAGCCGGAGCCCTCGTTGCTGCCGCGGTTGAAATCCGGCGTCTCGGGAATGCCGGCTTCGGTGGCGGCTTTCTGGAACGCGTCGAGCACGTCCCAGCGCACGCGGGCCTTTTCCACCCGCCATTCGCCGCCGGCCCCGTGCATATCGTCGGCGCCCTTATAGTGGTCCTCCGACTTCTTGAAGAGCGGCAGCACATCGTCCCAGCCCCAACCGGTGCAGCCGAGCTGACGCCAATGGTCGTAGTCCTGCTCCTGGCCGCGCATGTAGATCATGCCGTTGATCGACGAGCAGCCGCCGAGCACCTTGCCGCGGGGATAGCCGAGCGAGCGGCCGTTGAGGCCCTCTTCGGCGGCCGTCGTAAAGCACCAGTCGGTGCGCGGATTGTTGATGCAGTAGAGATAGCCGACCGGAATGTGGATCCAGTGGTAGTTGTCGCGGCCACCGGCCTCCAGCAAGAGCACGCGATGGCTCAAGTTTTCGGAAAGGCGATTGGCAAGCACGCAGCCGGCGCTACCCGCCCCGACGACGATATAGTCGAACGTGTCCATTGGGTTCTCTTGGTGTTCGGGAACCGCCGCGAAACGGGCGCGTAGGAATGTACGCGGGCTCCTCTGCGCGGATGGCGGTGCCGTTTCGTTCTGTTCATAATTGGCCAGACATGCTCCTCAGATGTCGGCTCCGGTGATTACAATCCGGAAAAAACCGCTTGGATGCAAGCGGCCTGGACCGTAAATTGCGAAACAGGATCTGTTCATTTTCGAACAGATGGGGGTGGCGATGAATCCGAATTTCACCTGGGACGATCTGCAGTTCTTTCTCGCGGTTGCCCGTACCGGACAACTGTCGACGGCGGCCCGACGCTTGAGGACCAGCCATGCCACGGTTTCTCGGCGCATCGACCGGCTGGAGTTCGCGCTCAAGGTCAAGCTGTTCGAGCGCAATCCGCGCGGCTACGTGTTGACCGGCATGGGCCAGCGTTTCATCGAAACCGCCGAGCGCATCGAGCGCGAGACTGAACAATTGCAGCTCGACATCAATGATGGCCTGACGGCGCAGCGCGGCGTCGTCAGGTTGAGCACGCTCGAAGGCTTCGGCAATTTCTTCCTGGCCGATCGGTTGGCGGATTTTGCCGAAAACTATCCGAACGTCTCGCTGGAACTGGTGGCGATCCAGCAGATCATGTCGCTGTCGCGCAAGGAAGCGGATATCCAGGTGGCGCTGACGGCGCCGAAGGCCGGACCTTACCAGTCCGAGGTGCTGACGCCCTATACGCTGCATGTCTATGGCGCGCGCAGCTATCTCTCGAAACATCCGCCGATCACCGGACGCAACGACCTCGCCGCGCACCGCTTCGTCGGGTATATCGAAGACATGATCTTTGCGCCGGGTCTCGATTATCTGGGAGAACTCCAGCCGGGCCTGCATGCTCATTTCCAGAGTTCGAGCATCCTGACGCAGCTAAAGGCTGTGCGGCAGGGGCTGGGACTATGCGTGCTGCCGTACTTCATAGCGCAACAGGAAGAAGACCTGGAGATCGTCCTGCCTGAAGAGATCGAGCTCAAGCGCACCTATTGGTTGGTTTGCCACCGGGATCTGGTCGCGGTGCCGCGGGTAAGGGCGGTGCGCGAATTCCTGATGCAGATCGTTCGGGAACACCGGGCGGATTTCACCCGGGAAACTGGGCCGCTGATGACGGGCATGCGGCGCATATCGCGATCGTAATCCGTGTCGGGTGATGCCGGGATGGGTCTCTTCGTAGCCAAGGGGTGATTTGCGCCGCAAACGCCCGTGTTTTCGCTCCTCGAAATCGACAGAGTTTATCAACAGTCGAAAAACATATTTAGATTCAATGGCTTGTTCTTTTTTG
>NZ_JBYTEC010000028.1:0-46412 GCF_058792075.1 Ensifer sp. EB106-03-01-XG145
CTCTGCTTCTTCATTCGTCCGTCCTTTAATGGGCCGGACTCTAATCCAATCTGGAGGAAATTCGCAGTGGCAGGTCAACGATCAAAAAACAGCAGCTTCATCCGGTCGTGACGGCGATTGCAAAAGGCAAAGACCGCGGGAGCAAAGGGATCAAGCTCCATTACCTCCTGCACCAGAACTGCAAGGCTGTTGATGCCCGCGCGGAAGTCGATCGGTTCCCGATGCAGGTAGACCTTGAGGTCAGCGCCCAGTCTGAACACGGCTCAACGCTCCTATAATCGCCGCCAGTCCATCAACATCGCTGCATTCCACCGTCAGGCTGACCCCGTTCGGCAGTAGCGCGCTCACCTTGGATGCATGAGAGCGCTTGCCCAATGGCTCCGTCTTCGTCAGTCGATCGCTGGCAGAAGACGAGTGCATATCCGCAGCAATCTGAACCGGAACGAACGCCGAGACCAAAGGCAAAGGACGCTCCTCTCTGGCCTTCTTCATCCACTTCCGAACGAGATTTGCATTGACGCCATGTTCCAGCGCCAGCCGCGAGACCGAAACGCCGGGCTCTAAACACGCCGCGACAAGCTGATCTCTTGAGGCAGGGTCATATCGACGGCGACCGTCGCGACCAACAAGCCGCACCTGCAGTTTAGGAGCATCTTCATCCATGATTTGGTGTCCACCTATCTTTTGGTGGACACTTCATGCCTCACAGCACTGCGCTTCAGAAGGCGCGCAGAAATTCGCGCTTACGACCTTCTCGACTTCCAAGCCGTGGCGGGCCTTCATGCGCTCCTGTTTAACACGGAGGAGTGGGGTGACGACGCCCTTCGCATCGATGACTTGGCGGCGCCTCATGGCGACATCCCAAAAGGCAAAGTCTGCCCTGTTTAGGTGCAAATCAGCACACCATTGATGGTCAGCGTATATGAGCATCGAGCCATGAGGGATTGGACGCCGACAACGCGGTACAGGGCGAGGTCCGCAACGCCTCCCGTAGCCATGGCGGTGGCGGACCGATGTAGCTGAAACGGGAAACCCAGCGACCTGACCTCGCAACAACCGAAGTAAGACTAAGACCTTTGCGGCGAGCAATGGGACTGAAGTCCCATAGCGGAACCTTTAGCGCCACAATACCTCTCTTAAAAGCTCCGCACGCCGAAGCGACAATCGATGAATTTCTTGCCCTCGCATGCTTTCATGCAGACCACCGGGGCCAGAATCGACCCTGACCGTGGTCCCTTGACTACCTCATCGGCTCCTCAGGGAGCCTTTTTTGGCTGGTGCGAGTTGGCTGTGGTCTCAGCCAGGGGCAAAGGCAGTTCGTTGCCCACCGCGCTAAGTGCGTTTTGCGTACGAAAAGCCGTGGAGACACTATGATCACGCGTCGGATGATCCTGACAGCATTCTGGTCGGCAGTCTGCACCCTCGCCATCTCTTTGCCCTACAGCCTCGAAATGTCTAGCGCCGGGCTTGCGGTCGTCAAGACGGTCGCCTTCGCTGGCAATGGTAATGGAGGCGGAAGTGGCGGGAACGGTGGCGGGAGTGGTGGCGGCAACGGAGGTGGGAATGCTGGCGGCAACAGCGGTGGGAATTCGAAGTCCAACAGCTCGGGTCGTGGGAACGCAAAGGCCAATGGGCACAATGTCGGCGTTCGCCACGAAGGCGGCATTAGCGAAGAGATTGTGAATGGCCGCTATATCATGAAGGATGCCCGCGGACGCACCATCATCAACCGCCGCGCGACGGAAAACGATAGAAAACGGATAGATTCATTCTTGCATTAGGTGAGAATAGGCGCACGGAGCCGGTTGCGCCATCCTTGTTCGACGTGGATCAGACTTCGCGCGCATCGCGTAGTACCATGGCCGCCTCAGTGCGGTTGCCGACGCTCAGATTTGTCATGATCTGCGTCATCTCCGCGGGGCCATTTGACTAGTGCTGTTGCCTGTTGCTCCGCACGACCTTGCTCGAACTCATCGTCATGAATTGGGACGAGGACTGGGCTTGTCAAATTGATGAGCTTACCCACTTCGGGGGATGGTTTATTCGCCGGTACTCGTCAGAGAGAACAGCGCCTGATGCAGTCGGCGAAAGGTCTGTCAGTCATTCTGCCTTGCGCCAGAAATTGTAAGAGCGCCCAAACAAGGGCTTCTGCGCTGTAGTAATCCAAAGGGACTTCGATGTTCGCGCCCGTGAATGAGGTCAGTTCAAGTGTCCCAAGAAGCGGTTCCCGTGAGACGATACTGATTTCGAAACCCTGAAACTCTGTGGTTATTGTGGTCCGATCGTCTTCCATCTCTATCCCCTCCAGGCAAATACTCTGGCAATAGAGCGCTGAAAGGTTGGCTGGGTCCGCGCAACCGCCTCCTTTTCTTTCGCGGCTCGATGCGCACACTCCTCCTGCTGCCCATGGTGGTGCGTGCCTTGCCGTCGTGCTGGGGGTCGGCATGCAGTGCTGCTGGCGGGCTTTAGCCTCACCAATCGCTACATGGGCGTGATCATCGACCACACAGTCGTGGCGGTGCCCTTTGCGACGTCGTTGGACGAAGTCGTCCTCACGCTCTTCGTCGCAGGCCCGAACCAGCGGACGTTGGCACGGCAGATGTTTTCCAGCATCCGTGAAAATATCAGCCCTGCGATCGCGGCAGCAGCTTTTCTCTTCATCGCAGGGACGGTCTTGATCGGCCTCGTTGTCGTTGTGTCGCGGTCGATGATTGCGAAGCGGCTCTAATCAAGGATCGCTCATGTGTGACGATGACCTTTCGCGAAAACGGCTCTCAAGATAGGTCACGCCGAAGGAAACGATGTCCTGCGCATCAAATAAATAGCTGCATGCGTCTCCTACTCGGCCAATCTGGTGCCGTTCGAGGGCAATGTATGCACGCGCGATCGTTTCCACCGCGTCCGGCTGTCCATCGACCGCAAAGCAATCCAGGATGCCGTTTGAGTCGAAATCCTCCGTCAATTCCCAGATCGTTTGACCGTCTGGACCTAGGAGCGGCATCTCGTAGGTCACGCGGCGTTTACCGGGAATATTGGCAATAGCCTCGGCATAGTGCAGCGCGGTCACGGAGGCGAGCGGAGCACCAAGCAACAGAACTTTTCCACCCAGGCGGACAAAACGTTCAAGAGGCGAGCCTTTTCCCAACGCCTGTCCAAGACAATGTGGCTCTGTGAGTGTTTCCGCTAGAGGACCGATCGCGACCATTGATGCGTCCGGGTGAGCGCTTCGTCGCGCACCGCGATTTTGGACGAGAAACCGATTGAGCATGCCGAAACCTCGATATGTTGCCGAGGTCGCAGAATCAAAGGGTGGCCAATTACGACGCAGTTCCTCATCCATCTTAGCGCCGTTCAGTGTTTCCTCATAGGGTGATCGGTCCCATGAGGCATATCCCATCACGGTGCCCGTTGGCCCGATAGCGTCGAGAAGAGCGCCGACGACAGTGGCCGCACCTAGCTCGACACCACCGATGGCTTTCAAAGAGGCATGGACCATCACCAGGTCGCCCGGTTGGATGCCCAGTCTTTGAAGGTCCGCTGCGATTTCTATCCTGGTTTTCATTGGAACTTCTCTTCGTCAGGGCGTCGGCTTGAAAGCTCAGCAGAGCACTCCATCCTGAGGATCGCATAATGTCATCGTTGGGAACGTTGGCTTTTCCGTCGAGCGCAGATGTCCGCCATTTTCATTGGTGCCCCTGGCTGCTGAAGTTCAGGCCATGTGCGATTCAAAGGTAAAACGTGATGGCGAAATCGTACCTTTCCAAGTACTCATATATGATCGGGGGCGGTGGTCAGGCTCGATTGCAATCTGCGAGACGACTTATCCATGTCGGTGGCCGTTTGCACTGAACATATGGAGAGCTTCCGCACCGGCCCCAACTTTCACCTCGTCGCCGACCTCGTTGCGCGCTCGCCCGGAAACTCGGAAGATCAATTCGCTGCCGTTTTTGAGCCGACCATGCAGAAGGCTCTCGGCCCCGACTAGTTCGATACCGTCGATCCGGACCGTGGCCACGAATGGCAAACCGGGTGAATCGGCGAGTATCGGGGAAAGATCCTCGGGGCGGATGCCGAGCGTATAGTCGGCATTCGGGCGCACCACATCCGGGGATAGCGAGCACCCCGCCGACATGTCCTTGCCTTGCAAGAGATTCATCGAGGGCGAGCCTATAAAAGTGGCGACGAACGTTGTCGCGGGTTTCTCGTAGAGCTCCAGCGGTGTACCGACTTGTTCAATCCGGCCGGCATTCACGACGACCAGCCGATCGGCGAGCGTCATCGCTTCCATCTGATCGTGCGTGACATACACGCTCGTCGTTCCGAGCGACCGCTGCAGCCGCTTGATCTCTATACGCATCTGTCCGCGCAGCTTTGCGTCCAGATTGGAGAGCGGTTCGTCGAAGAGGAAGGCGGCCGGTTGCCGGACAATGGCCCGCCCCATCGCGACGCGCTGGCGCTGGCCGCCCGAAAGCTGGCGCGGCTTGCGGTCCAGGTAGGGTTCGATCTCCAGCGTCCTGGCGGCGGTCGCTATTCGCCGGTCGATCTCGGCGGCCGGCGTATTGCGGTTCTTCAGCCCGTAGGCGAGGTTCTGGCGTACGCTCATGTGCGGGTAGAGCGCATAGTTCTGGAAGACCATGGCAATATCGCGTTCGGCCGGTTCCACATCGTTGACACAGCGCGTGCCGATGAGGATATCGCCGCCGGTGATGCTTTCGAGCCCGGCGATCATGCGCAGGAGCGTGGACTTGCCGCAGCCCGACGGACCGACCAGCACGACGAATTCGCCATCCGTAATGTCGAGCGAGACGCCCTTGATCGCTTCCACCGTGCCGTAGGTCTTGCGGACGTCTTTGAGGGTAATCTCAGCCATTACTTTTCTGTCTCCACAAGACCTTTGACGAACCAGCGCTGCATTAGCACCACGACGAGGATAGGGGGGATGATCGCCAGGATCGCGGTCACCATGACATAGTTCCAGGGGGTCGAGGCGTCGGTGAAGTCGATCATCCGCCTGAGCCCAATGATGATCGTATTCATCTTGGCGTCGTTGGTGACGAGCAGGGGCCAGAGGTACTGGGTCCAGCCGTAGATGAAGAGGATGACGAAGAGCGCGGCGATGTTAGTTGCAGAGAGTGGCAGCAGGATGTCTCGCATAAAGCGAAACGGCCCGGCATTGTCGATGCGCGCGGCTTCCACCAGTTCTCCCGGTATCGTCAGGAAGAACTGGCGAAAGAGGAAGGTCGCCGTCGCCGAAGCCATCAGCGGCAGCGTCAGGCCCGCATAGGTGTCGATCAGGCCTAGGTCTACGATCACCTTGTAGGTCGGCAGGATGCGCACCTCGACCGGAAGCATCAGCGTGATGAAAATCATCCAGAAGAACAGCATCTTCAGCGGAAAGCGGAAAAAGACGATCGCGAAGGCGGAGAGAAAGGAAATCACGATCTTGCCGACCGCGATTGCGATCGCCACGACCGTCGAGTTGAAAAGCAGCCGTTCGAGGCTGACGCCGACGACGCGCTCGACGCCGCCACCGACTGCTTCCTTGTAATTTTCCACCAGATGGTCGCCGATCGCGAGCGACATCGGCGGGCGCACGATCTCGATCGACGTGTGCGTCGACGCGACGAACGTGTAGTAGATCGGAAGCGCAACGATGAGGATCCCGATCACGAGCACCAGGTGGCTGATCAGGGTGGAAATGGGGCGATTTTCGATCATCGGCGTCTCACGAGTAATGGACCCGCTTCTCGACGAAGCGGAACTGGAAGGCCGTCAGCGCAACGACGATGATCATCAGGATCACTGATTGGGCCGCCGAACTGCCGAGGTCGAGATTGACGAAACCGTCGTTGTAAACCTTGTAGACGAGCGTTTCGGTGGCCTTTGCCGGTCCCCCGCCGGTGACGGCATGAATGATACCAAAGGTATCAAAGAAGGCGTAGACGGTGTTGACGACCAGCAGGAAGAACGTCGTGGGCGCAAGAAGCGGAAAGACGATAGTCCAGAACCGCTTGCTGCCGCGGGCGCCGTCGATCGCGGCGGCCTCGATCAGCGATTTCGGGATCGCTTGCAGGCCGGCGACGAAGAACAGGAAATTGTAGCTAATCTGCTTCCAGGCCGCCGCAACGATGACCAGCCACATCGCCTGGTTGCCATTGAGGAGCGGATCCCAAACAAACCCGTTCCGGCGCAGAATGTAGGCGAACGTTCCCATCGCCGGATTGAACATGAAGAGCCAGAGCATGCCGGCAACGGCGGGGGCGACCGCATAGGGCCAGATCAGAAGCGTACGATAGATGTTGCGTCCCCGCACCACGCGGTCTGCCGAGGTGGCCAGCAGGAGCGCGAGAGCCATAGACAACAGGGCCGTCGCGAGACTGAAGACCACCGTGACCTTCAGCGAATGCAGGTAGTCCGGATTGGACAGGATCGCCTGGAAGTTGGCGAGGCCGACGAAACCGGATTTCAGGCCGAACGGATCCTCGCGCAGGACCGACTGGTAGAGAGCCTGGCTTGCGGGCCAAAAGAAGAAGACGATCGTCAGGACGATCTGAGGCGCAAGCAGAAGATACGGCAGCACCTTGTTGGGAAACACGACGGACTGCATGAAACGTCCCCTCCATGGAATACCAGTCCGCACCGCTTTGCGGTGCGGACATTTCGTTTAGAGGTTCAGTTTCCGATCGCTGCTTTAATTGCAGCGTTTGCCTTCGCTACACCTTCACTGAGGGCCGTCTTTGCATCCTTCTGGCCAGCAAGCATCGCTTCGAACTCTTCGTTGAGGATGTCTCGAACCTGCGGGAGGTTGACGAGGCGAACACCCTTCGAATTTTCGGTGGGAGCCTTGCCCATCATCTGCTTGATCGGCGTTTCCCGGCCCGGATTCTTTTCGTAGAAGCCGGACTTCTTGGTTTCTTCATAGGCTGCCAGCGTCACGGGCAGGTAGCCCGAAACCTGGTGAAGCTGGGCCTGGGTTTCCGTTTTCGAGAGGAAGTGGAAGAACTCGGCCACGCCCTTGTATTCGCCGTCGCTCTTGCCGGCGAAGACCCAGAGACTTGCGCCACCGGGGATGGTGTTCTGCGGACCATGGCCTTCATAGTAGGGAAGCTGGCCGACGCCATAGTTGATCCCCGACTTCACGATGTCGCCGAGACCGCCGGATGATTCGGTCAGGATGGCGCATTCGCCTGACATGAACAGCTGCTTTGCTTCCGATGTGCGGCCGCCATAGCGGAACGTTCCATCCTTGGCGAGGTCGGCAATCGACTGGAAATGCTCGACGAAGAGCGGCGCGTCGATTTTCAGTTCGACTTCGAGGCCAGAAAGGCCGTTCTCGTTCGTGCCATAGGGCACGTTGTTCCAGGCGGAGAAGTTCTCGGTCTGGATCCAGGTCAGCCAGGTCGATGTGAAGCCGCAATTTGCCGCCCCACTCGCCTTGATCTTCTTGGCCGCCTCGAAGACCTCGGGCCATGTGGCCGGTGGCTTTGCGGTATCGATGCCGGCCTTCGTGAAGGCGTCTTTGTTGTAATAGAGGATCGGCGAGGACGAGTTGAATGGGAAGGACAGCATGGTCCCGTCAGCCTTGGAATAGTACGCGACGATGCCTGGCAGGTACTGATCCTTGTTGAACTCGTAGCCGCCCTTCTGAAGGACGTCCGCCACCGGCACCACAGCGCCCTCGGCGCCCAGCATCACGCCGCTGCCCGCATCGAACACCTGCAGGATTGCAGGCGCCTGCTTGGAACGGAAAGCAGCGATGCCCGCGTTCAATGTTTCAGCATAGGTACCCTTGAACACTGGAACGACCTTGTACTCCGATTGGCTCTCGTTGAATTCCTTCGCAAGCCTTTCAACCGTTTCGTTGTTAGCGCCCGTCATGGCATGCCACCATTGAAGTTCCGTCGCCGCGAAGACATTGGAAGCAGCAAGGAATGAAAGCGTGGATGTGGCCGCAAGAGTCCATTTGAAAGCTGACATGGTGGTTCCTCCGATTATTAAGACGACAATGTCTGTCTTGATCGCGTCGACCCTCCTCGATCAAACGCGATTGACTTTCGTGGCGAAAGTAGGCGGATTAAAAACGAACGGGAACGAACCTGCAAGAGAAAATGGAATGGCGAATTCCCTGCTGCTTTTCGGTGGAATTTTCGTTCTGTTTCATGCCTTCGAGCCGAATGGCGTCCTAGTTAGCAATAAAAAATCGGCCCCGAGCGGGGCCGAAATCGAGTTCTAGGGGCTGGGTAATAAACGCTTTGCAGCCCTCCCGGTCCCGTCAAAGCCTGTAGCGGAGACGCTCTTTTTCGATCTCCTCGGGAGTGTAGGGATCGAGCTCTTCGTCGAAGCGTGTCCAGCCTTGCTCGAGGTAAGCCGCGCGGCGTTGTTCGGGATCTACCCAGCTGCCCCGGCGTAGGATGGCCTGGGCGTCCGCGTAGAGGCTCTCATCAACCCGGGCGGTGACAACAGCTCCGCCGCGGCGCACGCCTTCGGCATAGACATGGGCATGTTCTTCGGGAACGCCGGATTCGGTCATCGCGCCGATCAGTCCCCCCGCAGCGCCACCGGCGACTGCGCCTGCTGCTGCACCTGCTGCCGTTGCGGCAAGCCATCCCGCCGCCACCACAGGTCCGACACCGGGAACAGCCATGACGCCAAGCCCGGTCAAGAGACCCCCGATGCCGCCAACTGCAGCACCTAGACCTGCGCCTGTGCCTGCGCCCTCGGCAGCATTGCTGTCTTTGGAGTACCGGTCACCGACATTGTTAGAAACGATACTGATATCGTCAGACGGCACGCCGCGATCTTCCAGTGCGCTCACCGCCGCGCGTGCATCGGAGTAATCGTCAAAAAGTCCACTAACGGTTTTCATGTGGGTTCCTCGCTGCTGGGATTAGTTGGCGACCACGTTGCCCTGGTAGTCGAGTGCGATCTGGACAGATTTTCCGTCCTTCATGGCGCTGCCTCGCCAGACGCCCTCGCTATCGAGTTTGAGACCGGCAACGTCGGTATAACCGGCTTCAACGATGCGTTTCTTGGCCTGTTCTTCGGTGAAGCTGTTTGCCCCGGCGACCGGGGCGGTGGGATTGGTGGAGTCCGGCGTCGCGACGGCCGGCGTGTCACCGTTCGTAGTGGCCGGAGGCGTCGAAGTCTGCGCGAGCGCGCCAAAGGTCGTTGCGCCGAGGAATACCGCGGCGAGCAGCAGTTTTTTCATGATGTCTACATCCTTGTTTTCAGCCCGTGGAAGGCACTACCGGTCAAACTTTGCTCGAGTTTTTTGGTTCCCGAGTTTTTTGCCGTTCACGCAATGATTTCGACTTCTCGAAAAATACGTGTCGACCTCCTCGAATTCGGGGTAGGGAGGCTCAATTGGCGTTGCGACGGTTGGCAACAGACGCCTCGAAGCCGCGCCTACATGGCATCCATGCCCTTGATCGCATTCTCGAGATGCGACTTGCACTTTTCCACGTCATTGGCAGTCATGGCTTCTTTCGCTACAACGTTCCCGGTTTTGCGCCTGCGGCCCGGGAAACTCTCATTCTTTCCAGAGAGCATCTGGCGGAGCGGTGCGCCCTTTTCGTTCTTATCTGTCTGGGCGACACCATTCTTACCACGGGCCGTAACACCGTCGAGCATATGGATGCCGATCTGACGTTCCCGGTCTTCTGCAGCGCCTTTGTAAGCCGTCGCGATGTGGTGGATCTATTTTCATCGCGGGCAGGAGGTCGCGGCAGAAAAAGCGGAAAAGGCGTCACGACCGGAATCTGTGGCCCACAATCTTTTCACCTATGGGCATCTCCCGATCGTCGTCGGAATTATTCTGACGGCGGTCGGGCAGGACTTTTCCCTGTCGCACGCGGAGAAGGATGCCAGCCTGAAGACAGCGTCGGTCGTGGTTGGTGGTCCGGCACTCTTCCTCTGTGGGAACATATGGGTGAAGCTGTCGGCGGTGAGCCGATTGCCTGTGTCTCACATAGCCGGCCTGATGGCGCTCGGATTGCTGATGGCAGCGTTTTTGTTTCTGCCCACCTACGCCCTCAGTCTTGGCGCGACAATGAGCCTGCTTGTTGCCGCCACATGGGAATATGCCGCACTTAGGTGACCGGTGGACGCGCCGCCAGCGCACTGAGGAAACCAACCCGCCGTCTGCCTGACGACGGGTTGGCCGTTTCTTTTTTGAGGGTGGAAGCCATGTTCATGTTGCCATCGCATGGCCACATTCCATGATGCAGCTCGAGCGACTGCGCTCGCGTCATGAGTCGAGGTGCTCTGGCATTTCCTTGAGCTGATCCTTCGTCCAGGTGGTGATGGCGTGAACGTCGCCGTCATCGTCACGCATGAAGTCGAGATCCGCCAACGGCACGGCGACCGGTTTCGCGCCAATCCCGAGGAAGCCGCCAACATCAATGATCGCAGTGCTGTTGGCGCCGACGCCGTGAAGGTGATCCACCGTTCCGACCTTGTCATCGTCTGCGCCGTAAACCGTCGCGCCTTCGAGGTTTGCTGGTATCAGTTCAGAAGGATCAAGGCGCACGTGATTGGTATGGTCCATCTCTTTGGTCTCCGGTTAAGTCGGACTGAAAGAACCGGCTCAGCGGTAAACGGTTCCATTGATGAAGCAGCTTTCTGTTGGCCTTGGCCTGAGAGAAGCCTCCTCTGCTGCGATAAGTCACAAGACGATTGCGAAGGTGACCCGCGTCCAAGGCGAGGTCGCGCAACCTCAGCGAAACGCAAAAAGTTCACTGTCCGGATCCTGGTGCCCCAATATTGCTGACGACACGATCTCCGCGGCGATCTGGCTGTAGGTGATGCCGTTTCCGCCATATCCCATCACAGCATAAACGTTGTTGAGCCCTGGAACCGGACCGATTATCGGAAGCCCGTCGGCGGTCACGCCGAAGGCCGCTGCCCATTGATAGGCGGGCTCGGCGATCGGTATTTTCAGGAGCGCCGACAGCTTCGCCCGCAAGGTTTTGGATTTGGACTTGAGTTTGATGGGGTCCTGAAATGCTGTGGGGCTTTCTTCGTCCTCACCTCCAACCATGAGGCGGCCATCCGCAGTCGAGCGAAAATAGAGGTAGGGATCCGATCCCTCCCATAGCACATAATCCTTGAGCCAACGGGGCCTCGGATGATGCGGTCTGGTTGCAAGCGCCCAGGTGGAGAAGATCCGATGCTCTTGATTGGCCGCGACATCGAGGAACTCGTAGCCGGTGCAAAAGACGACATGCCTGGCCTGTATGATTTCTCCTTTTGATGTCGCGACGGCGTTCCAGTCATCGAAGCTGCGAACGTCGGTGATCTCAGTATCTCCTACGATCGCTACACCGTCTGCCTGCGCCTTGCGCCACAGGCCGGCGGTTAATTGTGCGGGATTTGCGGACGCGGAGATGGCAGACGCGATCGCAGCGGTCCGCTCCAGCCCAAACTTTTCGCGCAGTTGCGCGGCATTGAAAAACACCGCTGAAATGCCAGCCTTTTCGCGTGCCTCCGCCTCTGTGGCGAGCGCTCTTGCACCATAGGCATTTCCAGCGAGGTAGAGCGAATACTTCCGCTCGAGATGGCAGTCGATCCCAAGATTATCGACAAGCGAAGTTAGCGTTTCCACGGCCTTGGCGGAGCGTTGCCAAGCGCGCCGGGCTTTTGTTTGCCCAAGCATCGCCGTGAGCCTATGCAACGGCATGTCGATCTCATGCTGGATCATCGCGGTGCTGGCTAGAGTGCTACCTTGCACCGGTTGCCGTCGATCGACAACGAGGATTGTCATGTTTCGTTTGGCAAGGGACAGGGCCATCAGCGCCCCTCCAATGCCGGCGCCGACAATCAGCACGTCGACGACGTTGGCAGGGATGCGCGGTTGTACCGCGACCTGGATCTTCCGAGTGGTTTCCCACAATGGCTGGAAGGACCGCAGTTTGCGCTTGCGCGTAATTGTCTCCAATTCGTGGCTCTCCTATGTGCATTGTACTTCGGGCAATAAGCGGCCACGACCAGCCATGAACTCTCCCCCATGCCGCGTCAGGTAGCGGAGACATGAAAAGGACATGGGCGGGGTGGTCGACTAGTCAAGTGCTCGGTCCAACGCTCGCCGGTCGAACCCGGCAGAGCTCCGACTTAAGGCTTCCCCCCTGAGCCTTTGCAAATCGGGCGAGGCAAACGGGAAAAATCTGATGAGTTGCCTCGCCGGATCTCGTTTTTCGCGCGTTAAGCGATGCGGCGAGGTTGCAAGAGGTGTTTGGCATGCGGCTTTACCAATGCGATATCAGCGGGTTTCCGCTCTATTTCGACAATCATTTCTGCGTCGGGGCCAACAATGCGCCGGTCGGGTTTGTTGCAGACACATTGACGCTGCACACTCTCTTGGAAGTAGGCGACGGTTTGTGGAGCATTCCCTCACGGCCTGGCGAAACCTGGCGGTTCTGTGCCAACGCAGCCATAGATGGGAGCAACTGGTTGGTTGCGGCCGACGATCCAATTCGTCTGGCAATTCCTGCACGTTACAATCGGCTCATCCCCAACACCGATACCCCGGAGGGTCTCGCTAGGTTTCATAGAATTGGCGCGGCCCAGCGCCATCTGTTCTATTCCATTCTGCGCTTTGGCCTTCCGTGTCCCGGAAGAGACGTCGACCCTGAAGACGGGCTGGTGTTCGACTTTCTGGAAGATGCAGTCGATGAAGGCGGCGACGTCAGCCCTGCGATGACCGGGCACCAGAATGGGTTGATCAGTCTTCGAGCGGCAGAGGCTGATGACATCGTTCGCGAGACCGTTCGTGTTTCGATGGGGGAGCCCTACCGAACCCTGCTTGGACACTTTCGCCACGAGATCGGTCACTTCTATTTTCAGCAATTGGTGCGAAAGGGCGCATTGCTCGAGGAGGCACGCGCTCTCTTTGGTGACGAGCGCGACGACTACGCGGCCGCGCTCCAGAAAAGCTACGACAACGGGCCAGTTGCGGACTGGCAGGATACCTTCATTTCCGCTTACGCAAGCAGCCACCCATCTGAAGATTTTGCCGAATGCTGGGCCCACCTGTTTCACATTGTGGATACGCTGGAGACGGCCAGATCCTTCGGGCTATCGATAGAACCGTTCCGTCACCACGCCCTTGGGGCGGAGGTCGATTTTGACCCTTATCGGGCGCAGAATGCTCAGCAACTGGTGGATGCCTGGGTTCCGATCAGCCTTGCCCTTAACACCTTCCAGCGATCCATGGGCGAACGGGACATGTATCCGTTCGTTCTTTCGCCACCGGTCATAGCCAAACTCGATTTCATCAATCGGCTGGTTGCAGAAGCGCGCCTTCAAAACGGTCGCGCTTAACCGGAGGCAATGGGACGCTGCGACGAAACGAGACTAACAGGCATGCCGTCCTACGGGATCGTGACGTTCCCGCTTTCGAGATCGCTCACCCAGTGCTTCTTGAACATCTCCCTGTCCTTGACGAGAGTGGCGTTCCCTTCAATTGCAATGAATATGCCGGGATTGCTGAGTAGTATAGGTGAGGCCAACCTGAGGGTCGGCATTGATGTCGGCAATCTTGCGCGAGTCCCCGTAGTAGAAGAACCATGAGGCTCCATCATACTCCAGGTCGCCATTGTTGCTCATCGGTCGGCTGCAGATCGCGCCATCCGCATTCTTTGTCGAGAGCATTCCAAAATCGATGCTCTTCAGCTCCTTCGAGGTGTCCCTAGCGATTGCCGGCCTTAACCGTGCCCGTTCAAAGAGGTTCCCTGGCGGCCCGAACAATGTCGCCATAAGCTACGGCTCGCTGAAGCCGGTGGCAAAAATCCGGGATCGCCCGGCGGGATCGTTGCGAAAAATCAATCCAGCACGCGTCCTTGAATGCATCGGGACGTAGTCGAGTGTAATCTCGACCGTTTCGATAACAGTGTTTCCGGCGGTGATCTCGCCACGCACGGCGACGTCGGCGGCAGTCCGGTCGGCCGCGTTCTCAACGTCGAACATGACCTGATATTCGCCGTCCCGGCTCGCGCTGCTGATCGTCTTGACCGACAGCTCGGGAGCTCCATCGCTCTGCGTCGCAGCTTCGAAGCCGACCCACCCGATCAGGGCTATCACACCGATGGTTGAGACCGACCCGGTGAGCCATTCGATCCAGTGACCTTCGCCACTTTCAATCGGGCGGGATTTCGACGGTTTCGCCATAGGTCACCTAGAGAATGAGCCGCGCGGCTGCGGCGCCGATCGCGCTTGGAAATGCAAGCACTACCGTACTCATGATCGCCTGAGTCAGTTCGATCCCGTCCAGCCGATGAAACGTCCAGAGACAGTAGAAGCTGATCGCAAAGGCAACGGCGTAGCCGGGGAGGGTGAAGCGGACAAGGGCATGCCAAACGGGTGTGCCTTCTTCCAATTCGTGCCCGCCCGAAAACGACAGCGCGTAGACAAAACCATGCATCAGCACAATGGACGAAACGATGAGTGCGATTGCGTGCCAGGGTGACATCTTGAAGGAAATCAGGATCATTTCCTCGGTCGGGGCGACATTCAATCCGAGAAACAAGGCGCCGACGGCCATCATGAAAAGTTCGCCGCCATAGCCAATTTGCGTGTCATCGTCGATCGGGTCCTGTGCGTCCTCGTCATCATCGTCGCGTCTGCCCAGCTCGCTGCGACCAAGCAATGCACCGATACTGGCCGGAACCGTCTGAATGGCGATCATGCCTGCCGCCTCGGGCAAAGCCTGCTCGACACTTAGAACGCCTATGGCAGACAGCACGCTAGCGCTGGCCAACAGTCCCAGGAAATAGGCAATGCTGGCATCGCGCACTGCCTCATGCCAGGTCGAAATGTTTTCAAACCCGATCTGGCGCGCAAGAAGGATGAGCAAGGGGATGTTGACCAGGAGCACCAGAAGGAGCCTCGATCGATCGATATAGAGCCCAAGTTCCCACATCTCCATCGTCAGGAACATAGGCAGCGCAAAGAGCAGAGCGCCAGCCAATCCGCGCGCCAGGCCCTTAGCAAACCGACTATGGTCGAAATCAACACGCGTTTGCTCGATCGCCATTTTCTGTCGCCTTTCGGTTGCCATCTCAAAACGTCGACAAGCTCCGCAAGTTCCTGGTCTTGGAGGGACGGCCCCCCGTTCTGCAGTCTAAGTTCAAAGGTTCAAGGGTCCGGCCATTCCCGGATCGCGTCGGCTGCAGCAAGGGATGCGTCGGCGCGCGCGGCCGCTCCCAAGCCTGCGGAACAACGCACCAATCAGAGGGTTGGGCGCAGGAAAGGAGGCTGGCGATGGTTTTGATCCTGCCGGAATTCGATTGCAGAGGCGGCGAGGGATCCGACATCTCGGGCCTCGTTGCGTCGATCAAATGTGCCTTGAATGCGGAGGCATCATTGGAGACGCGAAACCTCACATTCAGGGTGCTTGGAAACAGCGTCGTTGTTGAAGGCGCAGTCGACCTGCCAGGGGGGCGCAGACTTTGTTCAGCGGCTTGCTGAGGGTCTTGCCGGTCCCGGCCGCGTCATCGTCAGGATCAGCTGTCCGCGCGATTAAGCCGCGGTGGACACATTCGAGCGGCCGGTGCTGCCGGGCAGAGCCCCGCAGCCCTTGCAATGAAGGTTACCGGTCGAAGGCCTGACGATCGTACCAGTCGTCCAGCTCGCGGCGAACGCGGTCCATCTCGATCCCATAGAGTTCCTGGATTCTGCCTTCGAGCTGTTCGCGATTACCATCGATCCGATCGAGGTCGTCGTCAGTAAGTCGGCCCCACTGCTCCTTGATTTTGCCTTTCACCTGTTTCCAGTTTCCTTCGACACGGTTCCAATCCATGACGGTTCCTCCTTTTGCTTCGAACCGTAGCCAAACCCGGGAGCGGTGGTTTGGTTCTCACGTTCGTTGATGTTCGGTAGGCAATCTCGGCGTTTTGTTGGGAGCTTCCACGTGGCGACTGCCGGCGTCTGCAGAGAGGCACAAGCCTGATTGAGCGGGCCCCTCAAAAAAGGGCCTCCGACGAGGGAGGCCAAGGGGGCGTATCCGGGTGCACGTCAGACCAGACCTCGCTGCATTGGTTCCCTCCGACGGCAAGGGAACGTTTGATCGTCGAGGCGGTTGGGCGGGCCTCAAGAACGAGAGATACGAATGCCCCGCGGGTCGGGCTTGCGCACTAGGTCAGTCGCTAAGGCCTATGCTGCGCTCGCGCATATACTGATCGAGATTAGAACGCGAGGGACCGAGTTGGACGAAGATCTCTCGGGCTTTCATCGGTGTGAGGCCATATCTGGCAATGAATTCCGCCAGGTCGTAATGGTCCCGATAAACTGTTTCGGCAGGATCTACGGCCCTGGCGCGGACCCTTCTCGGCACGACCTGTCCGTCGATTAACTTAAGCTCGCGCAAAGCGGGTTGGCTTTCTTTCATTTTTTCCTCCCTGTGGGCGTATCGACGCTTCGCCGGAACCTGTGTCGAACGAAGGCCGTGCGCCCGCGAGTCAAGTCTTCCAAACCCCATTTTGTTCCCGTTCGGAACCTTTGCAGCTGGGCTATGTTGGAGCGGCTCCACCAGACCGCAAAGGAGGTTGCTATGCCAGAGAAGACGCTTGAAACGCTGTTTCATGATGGCCTGAGGGACATCTACTACGCTGAGGGGCAGATTCTGAAAGCGCTACCGAAGATGGCACGCGCGGCGCAATTGCCGGACAGCAAGGCAGCGTTCGAAAAGCACCGGGACGAAACCGAAGTCCATGTGGAACGCTTGCAGCAGGTCTTCGAAATTTTTGGCAAGCGCGCCCAGGGAAAGACTTGCGAGGTTTCGCGATCTCAAAACGTTCTTTCGACAGCCTCTAAGGAGCGTATCGCCCTTCTAGGGCAAGGCGTTCTCTGTTTGGCGACACCAGCGGATTTGCCAGGATCATTTTACCTTGTTAAGGGCTGGGAGCGAGATCTCGAATAACGCTTTGGAACCGTCGTGGTACCGCTCGCCGAGGTCTCGTCGAGCGCGATGAAGGAGAGGTGAGGATTTCGACCGTTCCGTGATTCCTCCTGAATTGTTCAGATGGATGGCTTATAGCGGAATGCGCCGGTATTGCAGCCGGTGAGTCGATCGATGGTGGTTCCGAGTTAAACGAATGACGCAGCAGTTCGATCTGTTCGTCGCGAACGATGCGACAAATCAGAAGGCGGTTGGTTCGCCGGCGAAGCGACATCCTCCAACCGCGCTCAGCGAAGAGGATATGGTGCGCGTGCTTCGTGAAACCGGGCGCTACCGCATCCTGAAAAAGCTTGAACCGCGTCCCGTGACGATCTCGCCGCACCCCGGGTTTCTGTTAAGAGGCGTAATCGTCGATACCGAGACGACTGGCCTCAACCATCGCAAGGACGAGGTCATCGAAATTGGTGTCGTCGCGTTCACATTTGACGATACCGGCGCTGTCGGCGCTGTCACGGGCGTCTACGGCGGTCTGCAGCAACCAAGCATCCCAATTCCGGCCGAGGTCACGCGGCTGACCGGTATCACCGATGAGATGGTGGCCGGACAAATGATCGATCTGGCGCAGCTTCGGACCATCGTCGAGGACGCCGATCTTGTGATCGCGCACAACGCCGGTTTCGATCGGCCATTTTGTGAGGCACTTTCTCCCGTTTTCACCGGAAAGGCATGGGCCTGCTCGGTCTCTGAGATCGATTGGTCGGGGCGCGGCTTTGAAGGCACCAAGCTCGGATACCTGATCGGCCAGACTGGCTATTTTCATGAAGGGCATCGGGCGGTCGACGATTGCTTCGCCTTGCTCGAGGTGCTTGCGCAAGCGCGCACCGAGGACGCGCGTACGCCGTTTGCCGAACTCTACGAAGCGAGCCAGCAATCGCGCGTGCGCATCTTTGCCGAAAACAGCCCGTTCGACATGAAAGATCATCTAAAAGCCCGCGGCTACCGTTGGTCGGACGGAAGCGACGGCCGTCCGAAGTCGTGGTGGATCGAGCTTCAGGAAGATGCGCTGGACGATGAACTGCGCTATCTTCGCTCCGAAATCTATCGCTGGGATGCTGACCCTCCGACCAGGTATCTCACCGCCTTTGATCGCTTCAAGGCCTGAAGGTCGATTGACATCGATCGGATTCAAACGCCGTCGGGCGGCACGAACAAGCAGTTCACGTCTGACGAAGATCGACCGCTTGGAACAAGCCTACCGCGAAGAGCGGAACACGTGCACGAGATCGGAAGAACTGGCACGCCGTAACCGGGGCAGAGCGGACATGTGGTGCAACGACCTCCAATGCCGGGGACTCGATGACTTGGAGCCCGGCTTTCTTGCCCGTCGGTGCCTGCGGTTTTCGTGCGCAAATTGGCGTTGTCAGGCCAATGGCTTGTTGCCGTGAGGTCCCGAGCGCGCATGGTAGTGGGCAGCAACTGCTGACGTTGCCATGCCAGCCTCCAAGCACGCGCCAATGAAGGCCTCGCGCGCGACTGCAGATGGAACCGAATGGTTCAATGCGCCCCGGCACGTCATCACGGCTCGTTCATAGCCTTGTCCGTGCCGTAACGGCCATTCATGTTCTAGAAAATCCAGCGCGTCGTAGACGGATGCGAAAATGCGGTTGGCTCCTGACTGTAAACGAACAGATAACGGAACCGCCCAAGGTATCTCAGGAAGGCGCATAATGTCCTCCTTCTGCAGGCTAATGGTTTGAAAAAATTAAAATAAATTATAAGGGAAACTATACAGCGAGAAGCCCCGCCCTTCAACGTTGATACGGTAGTCATCTCGGGGGGCAGGGCTAGTACTTTCGCCTTACGGATTGCGAGAACGCGGTGAGGGAACCTAGTGCCGGCCTCCAGCCATAGGTATCGCGAGGTGTCCGCGGTGGACTTAGGAAGGACGATGGAGCTTGTCTGATCGCTGCCGCGCAAAGCGTCTCGAAACTGCAGGTAAGCAGCGATCAGGAATACTCGGCGCGTTTGTGGCGGGCACCGAGTGTCACGAGATCCGGGGTCGTCATTTGAGCAGGTTGATATATTAGCAAAGCCGTACCGGAATTGCCGAAAGCGACCTTCCTTGCGGGGGACTTTGTTCGTATCTGAGTGCATCGGCTTGGCCGATGGAGTTTTTCTTCCCCGCGTTCAGAGAGCCATCTGGGTGCGAACCTTGCCCCGCCTTCCCCGGCGGGGCTTTCTTTCCAATCTTTCCGCTTGGCGATTGTCGGAGCGCGAAGATTTCCGCCTCGGTCGGCAGCGCCAAGGCGCGAGGAACCTGATCAACCGCGAGGCGTGACAAAGCATGAGAAAGCTGGTGGCAGGGAAGCTCCATGGCATTTATGTCACCGAGGCGAACCTCAACTATCATGGGTCGATCACCCTTGACCCGGACCACTGTGAGGAGGCCGGCATCTTGCCGATGGAGTTCGTCGAGATCTGGAACAAGAATTCCGGGGCGCGCATCTCCACCTACGTCATCCTCGGTGAACGCGGGTCCAGGTGCTGCATCCTCAATGGAGCGGCCGCACGGACCTGCCAGCCCGGTGACCAGATCATCATATGCAACTCGGTCTACCTCGACGAAAGCCGGCTTACTTCCTTGAAGCCGAAGATCCTGACTTTCGACGAAAACAACCACGTGCAAGATCGCCTCAGCTACTCGGTGGGGGTCGATGCATCAGGCAGATACACCTTCGAAATCCTCGACGAGGCTGAGACGGCATTGCCGATGCCGCTCATGGTGTCCGGCAGCTGATGGTTCGCTGAGAGTGCCCAGGCCCCGCGGTCGCTGGCGCGGCCGGCCTTTTGCGTCTTCCTCAAAGCGCGAATGAGAACTGCGGCGCGCTTTCGAGTCTGGCTGGTTCAAGCGACGACAGGGTCACACCCAGCAACCGGATGCCTTTTGGAGCAGGGAAGAGCGGAGACAACAGTAGTGTCATGACCGCGGTAAGCTCCGCGGCATTCTCGATCGGTGCCGCTGTTGTCTTGCTTCGCGTGATCTGCGTGAAATCCGCCCATTTCACCTTCAGCGTCGCGGTCTTGGCGCGAATGCCACTCGCCTCGCAATAGCGCCAGACCTTTTCGATCAGCGGTTCGAGACCGGCTCGCGCGGTTTCAAAATCATGGACGTCCACTAAGAACGTGTCTTCCGCACCGATGGACTTGCGCACCCGGTCGGCCTTCACCTGGCGTTCGTCGACGCCGCGGGCGATCCAGTAGAAATAGGGGCCAGATTTTCCGAAGTGTTGCTGCAGGAAGGCGATATCGTGAGCCTTCAGGTCGGCGCCCGTTTCGATGCCGAGCTTGTGCATGCGCTCGGCGGTTGCCGGGCCGACGCCATGGAATTTCTTGACGGGCAGTGCCTCGACGAATGCCGGACCATTCTTCGGTGTAATGACGAAGAGGCCATCGGGTTTGCGTTGGTCGGAAGCCATCTTGGCGAGGAACTTGTTATAGGAAACGCCGGCCGACGCCGTAAGCCCGGTCCTTGCCCTGATCTTTGCGCGGATCTCCTCTGCAATCTCGGTCGCAACCTCCATTCCCTTGAGGTTCTCGGTGACATCCAGGTAGGCCTCGTCGAGCGAGAGCGGTTCGATCAGGGGCGTATATTCGGCAAAAATCGCGTGGATCTCTCCCGAAACCGCACGATAGGCGTCGAAGCGCGGTCTCACGAAAATCAGCTCCGGGCATTTCCGCTTGGCCGTGACGGACGGCATGGCCGAATGGACGCCGTATTTGCGCGCCTCGTAGCTTGCGGCTGCCACCACGCCGCGGGCCTCGCCAAAGCCAACGGCGATCGGGAGCCCGCGAAGCTCGGGATTGTCCCGTTGCTCCACCGATGCGTAGAAGGCATCCATATCGACGTGGATGATCTTGCGCAGTTGCCTGAGTGTGTCTGTCACGGCTCGCTCACAGCAATAGTTCCTCGCCCGGCGATGGCGCAGGCGGCCCGACGACAACGAGCATATTGCCGGGAAGCGACCGCTGCAGGTGCTTCACCTCGTCCCAGGATCCGGTGAGCCAAAGGTCGACCTCTTCAGGGGTGGTCAGGATCACCGGCATGGCCTTGAGATGGATCGGAGCGACGATCTCGTTCGGGGATGTGGTGAGGAAGCCGAAGAGCTCGTATTCGCGCTCACCATCGCGCACACGCCTCACACCCTTCCATGGTGTCCAGAAGCCCGCGAAGAACATGAGCGGCCGCTCCTTGTTGCCGGCAAACCAGGCGTTCGGGACTTTTCCGCCGGGAACCTTAGCTGCCGGATCCGGCTCGGCAAAGGAGGTGAAGGGCACGACGCAGCGGCTGGTCGGCCCGAGCCAGCGTCTCCAGTGCGGAGAGGTGACGTTTCGGATGTTGGTGACGCCTGGATCGTAGTTCGTCACGAAAGCCGGCGGCGAGGGCATGCCCCAGGTGACCCGCGTGATCTCGCGTTGACCGTCGTCGCCGACGCGAACAACCGGCGCCTGATAGCCTGGATAAACATCATAGGACGGCTGGTTCCAGCCGGCCTTGTCGCGAAAGGCCTTGGTGAATGCGATCACGGCATCGCGTGTCGTCGTGATGTTGTAGAGATTGCACATCGGCTCCGGTCCTCCGCTTTTCTCATCCGTCTTTCATACCAGCGCCCGCGCGCCTCTGTCGCCGTTCCCGGCGGCCGACGCATCCGTCTGCGCGAGGCCGCGTCTCCGTGCTGGCCGTCCGGATCGCAATCAACAGGCTCTTTTCTGAACTTCGTTGACTCGCAACCCAATTAGGAACAAATAGAGAACATATCAACAGGAAGCGCTAATGCATAGCCCTGAGGAGTTGTTCCTTCCAAAATGTCCCGTCCAGTCGACAATATCGTCGTCTCAGCACTTCGCGAGCGCATCCAGAGCCTCGAGGCACAAGCGGCCGTGGACGGCAGGTCCTGCCGTTTGGTGTCGTCGAGATCGATCGGCGCTTGCCGGGCGGTGGGCTCACACTCGGTTCGTTGCATGAGGTCGCCGGCGGCGGCAACGGTGCAATCGACGGCGCTGCAGCCGCCCTGTTTTCGGCTGGTATCGCCGCCCGCTCGAAGGGCAAGGTGCTGTGGTGCGTGACGCGGCCCGATCTCTTCGCACCGGCGCTGGCCCAGGTGGGACTGGCGCCGAGTCGCGTCATCTATGTGGAGGCTGGCGACGAAAAGGCACTTCTCTCCTGCATGGAAGAGGGGCTTCGCCACGGTGGCCTCGGTGCCGTCGTCGGCGAGCTCGCGCGCCTTCCGATGACCGCCTCGCGCCGCTTGCAGCTTGCGGCCGAAGGGTCTGGCGCAATGGGCATTGCGATCCGCCGCTGGCGCCGACAGGCCGAGGCCTCGGATTTCGGGCAGCCGACGGCATCGGTCACGCGTTGGCGGGTGTCCGTCTTGCCGTCGGCCCCCTTGCCGGTTCCAGGCGTCGGCCGCGCGCGTTGGCTCGTCGAACTCATCCGCTGCCGCGCCGGCGAAAGTGCAGATTTCGAAGTGGAGGCCCCAGATGCCAAGGGTCGTATCGCTCTTCCTTCCGAGCTGGTCCACGGATCGCCTGAGACGCAAGCTCGGCGACGCGTCGCCGCCGGTTGAGACGCCTCTCGTCCTCGTCAGCCGCGAAAAGCGCCGGCGTGTGGTGCTCTCGGCGTATGCCGCGGCGATCGCCGCCGGCCTGAGACCCGGCATGGCGGCAACGAAGGCCCAGGCGCTCGTCACAGATCTTGTCGTCATGGACGCCGATCCGGCGGCTGATGCAGAAGCGCTCGAACGCCTGGCGCTTTGGGCGCTGCAGCGCTACGCGCCGATCGTCGCTGCCGATCCGCCCGACGGCCTGGTGATAGACACATCAGGTGCCGATCACCTGCATGGCGGCGAAGACCTGATGTTGTCGGGCATGGTCAACCGGTTCTTCGGATCGGGCATCGAAGCGCGGGCTGCGGTTGCCGATACCTGGGGGGCGGCCCATGCCAGCGCCCGGTTTGTCGCTCGTCCGACGCTTGTCATTGCGCCGGGAGCGCAGCAGGACATCATCCGCAACCTGCCGATCTCAGCCCTTCGCCTTGATCCCGCGATTGTCCATGGTCTTCGCGTGCTGGGCTTCAACACGCTGGGCGAGGTGTCCGGCGTCCCGCGGGCGCCGCTTGCCCTTAGATTTGGACCCGAGCTTGGCCGTCGTCTCGACCAGGCCTTGGGGAAGATTGCAGAGCCCATCGACCCTGTGCGCACGCCCGATCTCATCGAGGTTCGCCGCTCCTTTTGTGAACCGATTGCGGCTGCCGAGACCATCGCCCGTTATGTCGCCAAGTTGGTACTCATGCTCTGTCGGATATTGGAGGAAAAGGGGCTCGGCGCGCGGCGCCTCGATCTTCTCTTCCACCGTGTCGACAACACCTATCAGGCGATCCGCGCAGGCACCGCGACCCCTGTTCGCGACGCCAAGCGCCTGACACGGCTCATCACCGATCGGATCGAGACGATCGACCCCGGCTTCGGGATCGAAATCATGTCGCTGACGGCAAGTCATGCCGAGCCGCTTGTGGCAAGCCAGGTCATTTCCTCGCTGGTCGAGGAGCCGGAAGCCGATGTTTCCGGCCTGATCGACATCTTGGGAAACCGTATCGGCGCAAGTCGGCTCTTTCGCTTTGCACCGGTTGCAAGCGACGTGCCCGAGCGCTCCATCAACCGCATCGCGCCGATGGCGCCGGACGAAGGCCAGACCTGGCCCGGCCAATGGCCAAGACCGGTGCGCCTGCTTGTCCATCCCGAACCGATCGAGACGATGGCGCTGCTTCCCGATCATCCGCCGGTCAGTTTCACCTGGCGCGGCGTGCGCCGGCGGGTGAGACGAGCCGATGGGCCGGAGCGCGTCTTCGGCGAGTGGTGGAAGCGCGACGCCGAGCTCGTCGCCGTGCGCGACTATTTCCAGGTCGAAGACGACGCCGGCGAGCGCTACTGGATTTATCGCGCAGGCGACGGCGAACACAGCGAGACCGGCAGCCACCAATGGTTCCTGCACGGGATCTTCGGATGACGACGCCACGTTATGCCGAACTGCAGGTAACCTCGCATTTCTCCTTCTTGCGCGGTGCGTCGTCCTGCGAAGAACTGTTTCAGCGAGCCGTTAAGCTCGGCATCGAAGCGCTGGCTGTGGCCGACCGCAACAGTCTCGCCGGCATCGTGCGCGCCCATCAGGCGGCTAAGGATGTCGGTGTTCGGCTGGTCGTCGGCTGCCGCCTTGATCTTGAAGGCGATCTCTCGGTTCTCGTCTATCCGACCGACCGGCCGGCCTATGCGCGGCTTTGCCGGCTGCTGTCACTCGGCAAGAAACGCGGCGGCAAGGCGAAATGCCGGCTCGACTGGTCCGATCTCGTTGCCTATGGCGAAGGCCTGATTGCGGTCCTCATTCCCGATGCCGCTGAGGAGGACTGCGCGCGGCAGCTGCGTCGTCTGAGGCAAGCGTTCGGCGATCGCGCCTACCTGGCGCTGACGCTCCGCCGCCGGCCGAATGACCAGCTGCGTCTTCACCAGCTTTCCAACCTGGCAGCGTCGATCGGCGTGCCGACGGTCGTCACCAACGACGTGCTGTTTCATGCGCCGGAGCGGCGCATCCTGCAGGATGTCGTTACTTGCATAAGACACAACATCACCATCGATGAGGCCGGTTTCCGCCGTGAGCGGCACGCCGACCGCTACCTGAAGCCGCCCGAGGAAATGGCGCGGCTCTTTGCGCGCTACCCCGATGCGCTTGCCCGCACCATCGAGATCATGGAGCGGTGTCGATTTTCGCTCGACGAGCTTGCCTATCAATATCCGGAGGAGCGTTCAAACCCGGAGCTGACGGCACAAGAGACGCTGTCGCAACTTACCTGGGAGGGTGCCGCCTGGCGCTATCCGGAGGGGTTGCCGGCCAAAGTCCGAAAGAACCTCGAGCATGAGCTACGGCTGATCGAGAAGCTTCAATATGCGCCCTATTTCCTGACCGTGAACTCTATCGTGCGTTTTGCCCGCTCAAGGGACATTTTATGCCAGGGCAGGGGATCGGCTGCCAATTCTTCCGTCTGCTATGTGCTCGGCATCACCTCGATCGACCCTGACATAAACGACCTTCTCTTCGAGCGCTTCGTTTCCGAGGAGCGGCGCGAGCCGCCTGACATCGACGTCGACTTCGAGCACGAGCGCCGCGAGATCGTCATGCAATGGGTGTTCGACACCTATGGCCGCGATCATGCGGCCCTTTGCTCGACGGTTATCCGCTACCGCTCGAAGGGCGCCATTCGGGATGTCGGCAAGGCGCTTGGGCTGCCTGAGGACTTGACGAAGACGCTGTCGTCACAGGTTTGGGGCTGGGGCGAGGACGTCGGCGAGAAACATGCCGAGGAGCTCAATCTCAACCTTTCTGACCGGCGATTGCGCCTGACGCTGGACCTGGCACGGCAGCTGATGGGCGCACCTCGCCACCTGTCGCAGCATCCGGGCGGCTTCGTTTTGACCCATGACCGCCTCGACGAACTCGTCCCGATTGAGCCTGCGGCAATGGCCGACCGACAGGTGATCGAATGGGACAAGGACGATATCGACATCTTGAAGTTCATGAAGGTCGATTGCCTGGCGCTCGGCATGCTCTCGTGCATGAAGCGTGGCTTTGATCTTCTCGCCCTGCACAAGGGCATCAATCTCGATCTCGCGAGCATCCCGGCCGAAGACCCGCGCACCTATGCGATGATCAGGCGTGCCGACACGCTCGGCACCTTCCAGATCGAGAGCCGCGCGCAGATGTCGATGCTGCCGAGGATCAAGCCGCGCACCTTCTATGACCTCGTCATCGAGGTGGCGATCGTTCGGCCCGGGCCGATCCAGGGCGACATGGTCCATCCCTATCTTCGCCGGCGCGAGGGCAAGGAGGCGGTCGTCTACCCGAAGCCGGAACTGGAGCAGGTGCTTGGCAAGACGCTCGGCGTGCCGCTCTTCCAGGAACAGGCGATGCGGGTCGCGATCGAGTGCGCCGGCTTCACGCCCGGAGAAGCCGATCAGCTCAGGCGCGCCATGGCAACCTTCAAGCATACCCGTGGTGTCTCGAAGTTCGGCGAGAAGCTTGTCCGGGGCATGGTTGCCAACGGCTATGAGCCGGACTTTGCCATAAAGACCTTCAAGCAGCTCGAAGGTTTCGGCAGCTACGGGTTCCCGGAAAGCCACGCCGCCTCCTTTGCGCTGATTGCCTATGCTTCTTCCTGGCTGAAATGCTGGCATCCGGACGTCTTTTGTGCGGCTCTCCTCAACGCTCAGCCGATGGGATTTTACGCCGCGGCCCAGATCGTGCGGGATGCGCGCGACCATGGCGTCGAAGTCCGGCCGGTCTGTGTGAACGCAAGCCGCTGGGATTGTACGTTCGAAACAACAGGAGACGAAAGTCGCTTTGCCGTCCGTCTCGGGTTTCGCATGGTCAAGGGGCTGGCGAATGCCGACGCTGCGGCGGTCGTTGCCGCGCGGGACGAACGACCCTTCGAAACCGTAGATGATCTCTGGCGTCGGGCAGGCGTGCCGGCCGCTTCTCTCGTGGAGCTCGCCGAAGCCGATGCGTTTCAGCCTTCGCTCAGGCTGGCGCGGCGCGAGGCGCTCTGGGCGATCAAGGCATTGCGCGACGAGCCGCTGCCGCTCTTTGCCGCCGCTTCGGCCCGTGAAAGCCGGACTGTCGCCGAACTCGATGAACCCTTTGTGGCGCTGAGGCCCATGACTTCGGGTGGGGAGGTGGTGGAGGACTATGGGCATGTCGGGCTGACGCTGCGCAACCATCCGCTCTCGTTCCTGCGCGCTGATCTTTCGAAACGTCGCATCGTCAACTGCCGCGACGCGATGCTGACGCGCGATGGAAAATGGTTGGAAGCCGCGGGTTTGGTGCTCGTCCGCCAGCGGCCGGGCTCGGCCAAGGGCGTGATGTTCATCACCATCGAGGACGAGACCGGCATTGCCAATCTCGTTGTCTGGGCCAAGACCTTCGAGAAGTACCGCCGCGTGGTTCTCGGCGCTGGCATGCTCGGCGTCTATGGCCGTATTCAACGGGAAGGCGAGGTCGTGCATCTCGTCGCCCATCGCTTGACCGACCTGTCAGCCGAACTCGCAAGCGTCGGTGACCGCGATGCCGGCTTTCCGGTGCCGCACGGGCGAGGGGACGAGTTCCATCATGGGTCGCCGGCGCCCGACCCGCGCGGGCTGCCGAAGGGGCCGCGGCCGCGCGACATCGTCGATCCCTACCTGCATCTCGATGCGATCAAGGTGAAGACGCGGGATTTTCGCTGAGAAGTGCTTTCCCTGGAATTCTCGAAAGCCGGTTTATTGCTTCGTGCGGCTCGAAGCCCTGACGCTCCGCGAGGTCCCCGTCTTAGAGGTTTCGGACGAAGTCTGGGCGCAGACGCTCAACGTTTATCTCATTGGCTATGTCTGCATGGCGCGGGCTGTCTTGCCGACGATACGGACTGAGGTCTCGGACCGCTCGAGCGGTTTCCTCCACGTCGCACTCAAGCTTTGGCTAGCGTTTGCCTAGCCTCGTTCGCCCCGCGGCCCGAATTGAGAGAGATGAGTCAGACGAGAGTCCGATAAGTCCAGCGCCAAGGGCGGCTTCGAGGGTCTGGCTGTATTCACTTCCCGCGAGACCATGTTTTTTGGAATGATTTTCAGCAGCGCCGCGTGAGACGGATGGCGACACTCCATATCGAACGCTGTGGAAGGCACCCAAAATAATAAGAAGTTTTTCGTCCAAGCTCTTCATTGTCTACCTTCAATCTATCTTGTGATGGAGGCGGCAATGACCACGAGAGGATGGCATTGGACTCACCTGCGGTCACCCGCGTGCTGCGGTTCCTTGGCTGTGCGGAATGGTTACCCGCGCTTATCGCGCAGGCGTTGGTAAAGCTCTGGCCTTCGATGAGATCGCTCCATCGGCGCCGTGCTTGTCAGGTTGGATGAAACCATGTCCTTATTGGAAGCATTTAACTGTGCCGGTGGCCGTGACGAGTCCTTCCAAAGCAAAATTGAGGCCCCGGTCCGAGACATGGGGTCTGATAGCGATTTTGAAAGGAAGGTTCGTTCAGAGCGCGATGCCAATCGCGCAATAATCAAAGCTAGCGAGCAAACTCGAGAGATCATTCTATCCGTGTCTTCGCCTGAGCGTCAATCGGTAGTAAAATCCATCCCCCGATCTGTGTTCGTGGCTGCTATTGGCGCAAGCTGATCCGTTGCCGGACTATGGCAATTCGATCTCGCCGTCCACCACGTGGTTGAGATTGGTGCCTTCCGCCGTCAGTGTAATGCGGACCTTCAACTTCTTGCCGCCGACCTGCCCTTCGCGCACGGTCTCCTCGATCTTGCGCTGGGATGTGACGCCGACTTCTTTCAGGAACTTGCGGATCGACATGTTGAAGGCGTCTTCGCTCATGGCGGAACTCCTCTCCTATCCGGAAGGGATTGTAAGGGAACGCAAGCTGTCAAGGAAGGACAGTGGCGCCCGCGCCATAGAAGTAGACCCCGTGCCTGGAGGAGGCATCGGGGTCTCTTGATCGGCCCCTTGGGAGGAGGAGCGGAACCGATCGATGACTTGGGCCGTGGGAGCAGGACTGCGGGTTGTTAATGGTGAGGATAAATTATGCCCCGTCATTGGAGTGTGCCCTAGGTAACATCGCAGCCTTGCGCAGAGAGCCGGGCGAGGTTTGTTCAAAATTGCCGCAGCCGCCACTATACTCTGGCGATATAACCGGGAGAGAGTTCATGCGTCCTCTAGCCCAGTGCCAAGCGTTAATGGCGGCGGTTCTCGCAGGCGCGGCCGCCGTGGTTTCGACATCCGCGCCCGCTCAGGATCGACTCGGCGAGCGTGCGGCGATGATCGAGACGATCAAAATGCACGCCCGTTCGGCGCCGTCAGCGGTCGAGGGCCAGGGCATCGATCCGGCTGTGTTGGAGACGATGGGAAGGGTGCCGCGCCACCTTTTTGTGCCCGAGGAGCAGCGTGGCGCGGCCTATCGAGATCGGCCGTTGCCGATCGGATACGGACAGACCATCTCGCAACCCTTCATCGTCGCGCTGATGACGGACCTGATCAACGTTGGGCCTGGCGACGCTGTCCTCGAGATCGGCACTGGCTCGGGTTATCAGGCAGCCGTCTTGTCGCCGCTCGCAGCGAAGGTTTACTCGATTGAGATCATACCGGAGCTGGGCGAAAGGGCGGCCGCCCGATTGGCGGAGCTCCGCTTCGACAATGTCGAGGGGAGGGTGGGCGACGGCTATTATGGTTGGCCTGCGCACGCGCCTTTCGACGGTATCGTGGTGACTGCCGCTGCCAGTCACATCCCGCCACCGCTGGTCGAGCAACTCGCCAAGGGAGGCCGGATGGTCGTCCCCGTGGGAGGCCCCTTCGCGACCCAGTTTCTTATGCTGGTCGAGAAGCGACGGGACGGAAGCATCACGACCCGCCAGCTGCTGCCGGTGGCCTTTGTGCCGCTGAGGGGAGGTAGGGCCCAATGAGAGCGGGGCGCCTGCTGCCGGTTGGTCTCATATCGGCGGCAACCCTTGCTCACGAAGTGCTGCTGATGCGGCTCTTTTCGATCATTCAGTGGCATCAATTTGCCTATATGATCATAAGCATCGCACTCCTGGGCTTCGGCGCGAGCGGTACGTTCGTTGCATTGGCCCGCCGCCCTCTGGTGAAAGGGTACCCGGCCGCCTTCGCAGCGTCGGCAGCGCTGTTCGGCATCACTGCGGTTGCCAGCTTCGCCGGTGCCGAACGCCTGCCGTTCAACGCGCTCGAGGTCGTCTGGAATCCGGGCCAGCTCGGTTGGCTCGCGGCTAGCTATGCTCTCCTGGTCCTGCCGTTCTTTTTTGGTGCCACCTGTATCGGCCTTGCCTTCAGCCGCCATCCCGGCCAGATCGGACGCGTCTATGCCTTCGACCTGGTCGGCGCTGGGGTCGGTGCACTGGGCATCGTCGGACTCCTGTTCCTGGTCTTTCCCTCTGCGGCACTGCGCTTTGTCGCGGCGTTGGGATTTGCGGCGGCTGCCCTTGCCGCGACGGGCATGGCTCGCCATCGGCGGCGCGCCGCGGGCAGCCTCGGGCTTGCAGCCGCGGTCATCGCGGTGTGGCTGCCACCGTCCATTACGGCCACCGGCCCGCACATGTCGCAATACAAGGGCCTAAGCATGGCTCTCGACGTCCCCGACGCGCGGGTGGTCGAGGAGCGATCAAGCCCGCTCGGACTACTGACAGTCGTGGAGAGCCCGAGCGTCCCATTCCGGTACGCGCCGGGCCTCAGCCTCGCCAACACCCAAGAGCCGCCCACGCAACTCGCCGTCTTCAGCGATGGCGATAGTGTTACAGCGATGACCGCCTATAGCGGCGATCTGGCGACGGTCGCCTATCTCGACCGGACAACGGCGGCGCTCCCGTACCGCATGCTTGCACGGCCGCGAGTGCTGGTCCTCGGTGCTGGTGGCGGCGAGCAGGTGCTGCTGGCGCTGCGCTCCGGAGCCGATCTCGTGGACGCTGTAGAGGTCAACCCGCAGATGATCGACCTGGCTCGCAATCGCTTCGCGAACTTCGCCGGCGGCATCTTCAGCCGACCGAACGTGCATCTGCATCTAGCCGAGGCGCGCGCCTTCGCTGCGACCGCTGGCGAGCGTTACGACCTGATCCAGATGCCGCTCCTTGACTCCTTCAGCGCGGCCGCGGCCGGCGTGCAAAGCATGCACGAGAATTACACCTACACCGTGGAGGCACTGCGGGATTACCTGTCGGTACTGAAGCCAGATGGCGTCGTCGCCATCACGCGATGGCTGCGCGTGCCGCCGCGCGACATCCTTAAGCTGTTCGCCACGGCTACCGCAGCGCTTGAAGCGGATGGCGTGTCCCAGCCCGGCCGGCACCTGGCGCTGATCCGGAGCTGGAATACCGCAACCCTGCTCGTCGCCACGTCGCCGTTCACTGGTGAGGACGTCGCAGCCATCCGCGGCTTCGCGGACGAGAATTTCTTCGACATCTCCTGGGCGCCGGGCATCTCCGCGAGCGACGTGAACCGCTACAATCAACTCGACCGGGAATATCTCTACGAGGGAGCCCTCGCTCTCCTTGGCCCTGAACGAGCCGACTTCACGGAGCGCTACAAGTTCGATATTGCGCCGGCCACGGACAATCGACCATATTTCTTCGACTTTTTCCGCTGGCGTGCGCTGCCCGAGCTCCTGACGCTGCGCACCCAAGGTGGGGCAGCGATGCTCGACTGGGGCTACCTGATCCTGGTGACGACGCTCGTCCAGGCCGTGATCCTCAGTGCCGTCTTGATCCTGCTGCCGCTCTGGCTTCGCCGGCGCACACTCGCGAGAGCCGTACCCCGGCTGCGCTTCGGGCTCTATTTCCTTGCCTTGGGCCTGGCCTTCCTCTTCATCGAGATCGCCTTCATCCAGCGCTTCGTGCTGTTCCTCGGCCATCCGCTCTACGCCGTCGCTGTCGTGCTTGCGGGTTTCCTCGTCTTCGCAGGTCTCGGTAGCGCCTTGGCTGTACGCTGGGTGGCGGCGGTCGGATGCGGATCCGCGGTGCGCGGCATCACCCTCGCTGTCGTGGTAATCGCATTCGTGGCTGGGACGTACCTGCTCGCGCTGCCTTCGATATTCGAACGGCTGCTGGCACTCCCGGATGCTGCGAAGGTTGCAATCGCGCTCCTCCTCATAGCACCGCTCGCTGTCTTCATGGGTATGCCCTTCCCCCTCGGCCTCGGCCACGTCGGCGCACGCTCGGAGGAATTTCTTCCCTGGGCGTGGGGGATCAATGGCTGTGCGTCGGTGCTAAGCGCGATCCTCGCCGCACTGCTTGCAATGCATATCGGGTTCACTGGCGTCGTGACGATGGCCGTGATCCTCTATCTTGCCGCGCCGGCCTTACTCGCCGGGTCGCGGGATCGATACGATCAGCAGACGTCGCAGCACGTTAATCCAGATCGGAACCGTTCGCGAGATAGGCGAAAAGGGCAATCCTGCAATTGATGTCGGCACACCGTTTGATGTCGATCGCGGCATGCGACATAACCCGGTGCAAACAGGGGGAGGGCGTCCCAAGCAGCCGTGCGGCGTCCAATACATGCGGCGAGGGGCGCCGTGCCCCTTTCTTCTCGTCCACCCCCAGCTATTTATCCAAGAACAATCCTGCTCCGACTGGCAGGAGGCGCGGTCCGCCGCCTTTCAGCCGAGAAGAACAGCGAGCGCGTCATGCAAGTTCAGGTCGAAACCTTTGTGGACGAAGGTGGTGTCGAAAAGATCCGACGATTTTACCTCAACGGCCGGCAGGTCGAAGTGGTCGAAAACCTCGATCAGTGGCATGGCGCCGACTACCGATACTTCAAGGTCAGGGGCAGCGAGGGTGACGTTTACATTTTGTATCTGGACGTACTCCGAACGCAGTGGGCGCTGACGATGTATCAACGCTCGCAATCACCGGGCTCCCGCGTCGCCATGTGACGTTCGACGTCGGTATTCGCATCTCCGCGCCGTAGGCCTTTCCAAGCGGCTGTGGAGAGTTAAATATGTGCAATCGTCCTAATCTTGGCCGCTAAGGTGATCGCTCTCCGCAATCTTAGGAAATCCTATGAGACTGCCGAAGGGCGGCTTGAAGTGCTGAGAGGGGTCAATCTCGTTCTCGGCGCGGGAGACAGAGTTGCCCTGACAGGGGAGTCCGGTAGCGGAAAGAGCACGCTCCTGCATCTCATAGCCGGCCTCGACCGAGCGGACTCCGGCGAGATCGCGATCGGGGGGCGAGATATTTCCAAGCTGAACGACCGGGAACGCGCTGCCTACAGGCGGACAGAAGTCGGCCTCGTATTTCAGCAGTTCAACCTTGTCCCGTCACTAGACGTGGCCGCGAACATTGCTTTCCACGCCAAGCTCGCGGGACGCCACGACAGAGAGTGGGAAAATGAACTCGTGGAGCGCCTCGGAATCGGGACGTTGCTGACCAGATATCCCGAACAACTTTCCATCGGACAGCAGCAGCGGGTGGCGATCGGACGAACCCTTGCCGCGCGTCCCGGCTTAGTTCTGGCGGATGAGCCCACAGGAAACCTGGACGAGGCCAACGGAGACGCTGTCCTGGAACTGATGCTCTCGCTATCGAAGGGAAGCGGATCGACACTTCTCCTGGTGACACACTCGCAAAGACTGGCGGACAGGCTCGACCGGCAGGTGCATTTGCGGTTCGGGAAGATCGAATGAAGATGTGGACCGCAGCCACGGCACTTCTGTCCCACTGGCGACGACGACCGCTGCAGCTCGGCGCTCTCTTGTCCGGCCTGGCGGTGGCGACGGCCCTGTGGTGCGGAGTGCAGGCGATCAACGCAGAAGCTCGCGCCAGCTATACCCGCGCCGCGGTTGTGCTCGACCAGAACGGATTGGCGAACCTCGTTTCTCCAAACGGCAGCTCGATTCCTCAGTCCGCCTTCGTGCGGCTCAGGCGGGCGGGCTGGAACGTGTCACCAGTTTTGGAGGGAGACTATCGGTTCGGAGTCATCCGGTTAAGGGTGATCGGCATCGAGCCACTGACGATGCCCGCGGAGACTAACACCGTCGACCTGGGAAATGCCGGGGACTTGCTTTCCTTCATCACGCCTCCTGGCATGCTGTTTGTCTCTCCCGCAACAGCGGAAAAAATGCGAGGACAGACGGACCTCGCACTGCGTGTTTCGGATCGGATGCTGGACGGCGCCGCCTTCATCGACATTGGCTTGGCCCAGAAGCTGTTAAGAAGAGAGGGCGAACTCAGTCGGATTGTGATTGCCGAAAACCAACGTTCCGGTCTGGAGCCGCTTGAAAAGCTTGTTCCAACGCTCTCAGTTCGCGAGCCGAATGCACAAACCGACGTCGAGCATCTTACCGAGAGCTTCCATCTCAATTTGACCGCCTTCGGGTTTCTCGCCTTCGCGGTGGGGCTGTTCATCGTGTACTCGACGATCGGTCTCGCCTTCGAGCAACGGCGGCCGACCTTCAGAACGCTTCGCTGCCTTGGAGTTTCGTTAAGTGCGCTTGCGGTTCTGCTGCTCGCCGAACTTGTCCTTTTCGCCCTTGCCGCCGGGGCGGTCGGCGTCGCGATAGGATATCTGGTCGCGTCGCTGCTTCTGCCCGGAGTGGCCGCAACCCTCGAAGGACTCTACGGAGCCAGCGTGCCTGGCACGCTTTCCCTGCGTCCGGAGTGGTGGGTTTCTGGTTTTGCCATCGCGGTGGCCGGCACATTGGTTTCGTCGGCACAGAGCCTGTTGCGCTTGACGAGGGTGCCTTTGCTCGCGGCGGGCCAGCCCCAGGCCTGGGGGCAATCGTGGCAAGCGGGGTGGCGGGTTCAGGTGCTGGCCGCAGCGGCTTTGCTAGCCCTCTCGGGAGCTCTTCTTCTGGGGGCTGAAGGACTTGAGGCGGGCTTTGGCGTTCTTGGCTGTCTTCTGCTCGGGGCGTCGCTACTTCTCCCCACCGTACTCTCCGGATTCCTCACCGTGATGCAGCGAGCGTCTTCGCGCGCGCTTGTCACGTGGTTCTGGGCCGACGCGCGGCAGCAGCTCCCCGGACTTTCCCTCGCGCTCATGGCATTGCTTCTTGCTCTGGCGGCAAACGTCGGCGTCGCAACCATGGTCTCGAGCTTCCGTCTCACGTTCGTCGGCTGGCTCGACCAACGCCTCGCCGCCGAGCTTTACGTCGCTGCCCGGAACGAGGGCGAGGCAGACAGGCTCAGGACATGGCTCGCAACGAAGGTGGAATCGGTGTTGCCGATCTTGAGCGTAGACGCCGAGATCCGGGGGCAGCCGATGCAGATCTTCGGTGTCGCTGACGATCCGACCTACAGGATGCACTGGCCCCTGATCGTTGGCATGCCGGACGTCTGGGATCGGGTGGCGTCCGGTCAAGGGGTGCTGGTCAACGAACAGTTCTGGAGGCGGGACCGGCTCCGCATCGGCGATCAGCTGGATCTAGCGGGTGACTGGAAGCCGGCGGTTGTCGGCGTCTATTCGGATTACGGAAACCCAAAGGGCCAGGTCATCGCCGGAATAAACGCTCTGACCTCTCGCTACCCGCAGGTCTCGCGCCTGCGCTACGGTCTGCGGATCCAGCCTGATCAGGTTGCGGACCTACGATCGAGGCTCTCGGACAACTTCGGACTACCACCGGGTAACGTCGTCGATCAAGCGGCACTAAAGGAACAGTCACGACGGATCTTCGATCGCACATTCTTGGTTACTGGCGCGTTGAACATCTTCACGCTCGGGGTTGCAGCATTGGCTATGTTCTCAAGCCTCCTCACGCTACAGGAAATGCGGCTCCCGCAGCTTGCGCCCGTGTGGGCCTTGGGGGTCACGAGACGTGATCTCGCTCTTCTTGAAGTTTTAAGGACGCTGGTCCTCTGGCTGGCGACATTTGTTGCCGCTTTGCCACTCGGCCTCGCGCTGGCGTGGGTGCTTTTGGCGGTGGTGAACGTCGAAGCCTTTGGCTGGCGTCTGCCTATGTATATCTTTCCCTACGAGTGGGTTCGCCTCGGACTAGTCGCACTCGCCGCTGCGGTCGTTTCCGTATTGATTCCGCTTCGCCGGCTGGCGGGAGCCACGCCGTCGGAACTTCTGAAGGTATTTGCCAATGAGCGTTAGATTGACTCTGATCGCTTTTGCGGTGACGACCATGGCCAGCTTGTCCGGAAGCCAAGCGGCCTCCGAGGGTTTTGGTGGCCTTGGCTCGGCGGCCGAAGGGTTTTCGGTGCCGCGGCCTGGCCTGCTGTTCCGTTTCCCCGCCGACCACGGCCCACATCCGGACTTCCGGATAGAGTGGTGGTATCTAACGGCCAATCTTGAAGCCCCCGACGGAACTCAATACGGAGCGCAGTGGACCCTTTTCCGGTCAGCGCTTGCTCCGGGTGAGGCCAACGCGTGGTCGAGCCCACAGCTCTGGATGGGTCACGCAGCCGTCACCACTTCAGAGGACCATTTCGTCGCAGAACGTATTTCACGCGGGGGAGTGGGGCAGGCTGGTGTTGTCGCGGCGCCGTTCTCGGCCTGGATCGATGACTGGCAGATGAAGGGACATGCCGCCCCGGGAGTGGATCAACTGGCCGATCTCAGCCTGACTGCGACTACAGAGGAATTCGGCTATGAACTCCGCCTATCGGCTACCGGTCCGCTGGTACCACAGGGCGACAACGGCTATTCGGTGAAATCAGCGAAGGGACAGGCCAGCTACTACTATTCGCAACCGTTCTATGCGGTGACCGGCTCGCTTTCGCTACCGACCGGGAATGTAGAGGTGGCGGGGAAGGCTTGGCTTGACCGCGAGTGGTCGTCACAGCCGCTCGCGGAAGACCAGACCGGTTGGGACTGGTTCTCGCTGCATCTCGATACAGGGGAGAAGCTAATGGGCTTCCGCCTCAGAGATGAAGGGGAGGGATATACCTCCGCCACCTGGATCACTGCCGACGGGCGACCGGACCCTTTACCCGCGGCAGCTCTCAAGATCGTTCCCGTGCGAACCGCCAAAGTCGCAGGGCGTCAAATTCCCGTTTCCTGGAACGTCCAGATTCCCAGTCGCGGCTTTGACGTCACGACCCAGCCTCTGAACGACCATGCGTGGATGTCAACGTCCATCCCGTACTGGGAAGGCCCGATCGCCTTCGAGGGCAGTGTGAGTGGCAGGGGTTACCTGGAGATGACCGGGTACTAGCCCAAACCAAGGGTAGCGGGAAGGCGAGGGCTTTTTCTTTGAGATTACGGAAAAACGCGGCTATCGCGGCTATGGGGCCGCCAACGCCATCTTCCGCATCGCCGCGCTGAGAAAGTCCCTGGGGCCGGCGGGCCTGCCGAAAAACTGATCGTCGGGCGATAGCCTTGGGTCGGCGCCTGGGATGGCTCAGACAGCCGCAATTCCCGAAAGATCGCACGCAAAAGAGCACATCGACTTTGGCGCGATGCCTCTTGTTCAGAGCGACTTCAACACGTCGCCAATTGCATCCAACAGCATGTCCGAGTTCTCGCGGGAGAAGACGAGGGGTGGCCGGATTTTTAGAACATTGGCATTGGGGCCGGAGGCGCTGATGAGGATGCGGCGCTCTCGCAGACCATTGACGATCCGGGTCGTCAGCGCGGCATCGGGGCTCTTGGCGGCAGGGTCGGCGACGATCTCGACGCCGATGAAGAGACCGGAACCGCGCACGTCCCCGATGGCGTGGTAGCGATCGGAAAGGCTCTTGAGGCCGTCCATCAGGTAACAACCGACCTCCAGCGCATTCTGCTGCAGGCCTTCAATGCGGATCGTGTCGAGCACTGCCCTGCCGGCCGCGGCGGCGACCGGATTGCCGCCGAACGTGTTGAAATAGCGCGCCTTTGGGCCGAACTCGGCGATCACCTCGGGACGCAGCACAATGCCCGCCATCGGATAGCCATTGCCCATTGGCTTGCCGATCGTCACAATGTCGGGTGCAACGCCGTGGCGTTCGAAACCCCACATGGTTTCGCCCGTGCGGCCGAAGCCGGGCTGCACCTCGTCAGCGATAAAGAGGCCGCCAGCCTCGTGGATCGCGTCCACCGCCGGCTTGAGAAAACCTTTCGGGCCTTCGAAGATGCCGTCGCTGGAAAAGATCGTATCGGTGATCAGCATGGCCGGCTTGATGCCGTGACGTTTGAGGTCGGCTATTGCGGCGCGCACGTCGTGGCCGAATTTTACCGCCATCTCTTCAGGCGAGTGACGGTAGCTGTCCGGCGCCGGCACTGTGCGCACATGCGGGCCGAGCGTCACGGATTCGCCGAGCGAGGGCGAGAATTCGGCAACCGCGCTCGTCAGGCCGTGATAGGCGAGGTCCGTCGCGATGATGCCGGTGCCCCCAGTGACGAAGCGGGCGATGCGCACGGCAAGATCGTTCGCCTCGCTACCGGTGCAGGTGAACATCGCCTGGCTGAGCGCCTCGGGGAAGGTGGCCGTCAGCGTTTCGGCATAGTCGACGATGCCTTCGTGCAGGTAGCGTGTGTGGGTGTTGAGCACGGCCGTCTGCTTCGTGATCGCCTCGACCACCCGCGGATGGCAATGGCCGAGCGAGGCGACGTTGTTATAGGCGTCGAGGTAGCGTTCGCCGGCCGCGTCGTAGAGAAAAACGCCTTCGCCGCGCACAAGATGCAGCGGCTTTTCGTAAAACAGGCGGTAGGCGGGACCGAGCACTTTTTCTCGGCGGGCGATAAGCGCCCGTTCGCTCTCGCCTAGTCGGTCGAAATCTGCACGCGAAAAAGCATTCACCATCGACATGATCAAGCCTCGGAAAGGTTGGGCGCGAGCCGTTTCAGCCCGGCCGGAGTGAGATCGACTATGTTCTGCAGGCCGCGGCATGCGGTCGCGTGGTTACGCATGATATAGGTCCGGTTCTCAGGAAAACGTGCGGAACGCCACTCCGCGATGATGATGGACATGGCGAGGCGGGAACGGGCGAGAAGCGGTAGCAGCTCGATTTCGGCCGGCTCCAGCGCGCGCGCCGACAGGAAGCCTTCGAGGAAGGCACCGGTGCGGGCGGCCCAGTTGTCGGTCGCAAGGTGATAGGAGAGTGCGACGGCAAGGTCATTAATCAGCGGCGCATGCACCATGTCGCCGAAGTCGATGATGCCAACGACCTTCGTCGGGTCCGCCGGATCGAGCAGGATGTTGTGCGGGTTGAAATCGTTATGGATGATCTGCCGGCGCTTGATTGCGGCGATCGCCGGCAGCGAGCGCTCGACCTCGGCGAGTATGACCTCAACCTGCGCTCGGCGCTCCATGCCGACATGGTCGAGCAGGGCGACAAGGTCGAGCGTATGAGAAATGTCCCACATCAACTTTCCGGCGGGCGGCCGGCCATTGTAGTCCTCGAGACCTAGCCCAAGTTCTGCGAGCGCCCGGCCGACGTTGCGGCTCTGCATCTCTGAGGCCGAGGTGCGGTATTGGAGTTCGCCGCCGAGGAAGGTCAGCAGACGCATGACGCGCGGGCCATCGGAGGTGGAAAGCGTGTGGCTCGGCGCTCCGGTTTTCGTGAGCATGAGCCGTGGCACCGGTACGTTGGGGGCCGCAGCCTCCAGATGCAGTAGCGCACCGTCCTGGAATTCAAGCGAGGCCGGGTCTTCGGCGGGATTGGCAATCTTGAGGACGAAGTCCGTTCCGTCCGAGCGGGTGAAAAGAAAGGTCTCGTCCCTTTCGCTTGAAAGCCGCCCGATCGTGCCGCTCGCGCCATAGACCTGCTTCACCGCCGCCTCCGCATCGGAAGGCGATGTCGCGCTCCATGTCGCCGACATGGAATCGGCGTCCTTGGCGGTGGGCAATGGCTCCGTCATGCTTGCTCCGTTGGCGCGGTCGCCCGCATTTCCTTCAATTGTCTCTGCCCGTCTGCTGGCCACGGCGACGACTACATTGCCGCGCCGTGCCGTTTGGCGAATGATGGCCGCGACATGTCATACTTGAAACACAGCAAAAAAGATGCATCAAGTATCTTGTTATTCCATTTTGCGGACCAGTTCCATGCCTCAATTCACGTCACTGGATCATGAGAACCTCAGCAGCGCCGTTTATGGTGCGTTGTGCGATGCCCTTATCCAGGGACGGTTCCAGCCCGGCGACCGACTGAAGATCCGTGATCTGGCGGAACAATTCGGCACGAGCGTCACACCGATCCGCGACGCCATCCTTCGGCTTGCCAATGACGAGGCGATCACCTTCCGCTCGCCGCGCGACATCCGCATCCCGGGTTTGAGCGAAAATCGCTACCGCGAGATCCGCGCGATACGGGTGCGCCTGGAGGGACTGGCGGCGGAAACGGCCGCCCAGGTGGCCACGAGCGCGGATATCGAGGCGCTGGAACGAATCTTGCGCGAAAACGAACAAGCAATCGAGGCTGGCGACCGGCTGAAGGGCACGCAACTCAACCAGGCCTTCCACTTCCTGCTGCCGCAGATCGCCGGGCTGCCGGTGCTGAACGGCATCCTGCGGCGGCTCTGGCTGCAGATGGGACCGCACATTTCCGATGCTTATATAGAGGGCGGACGTGCGATGATCGACCATCACTACCCGGTTGTCGAAGCCCTGAAACGGCACGATTCCGCCGCCGCCTCGATGGCGATCGTCGACGACATCCTGCTCGGTGGCAAGCCGATCCTCGAGCGCATCGAACGGGGCAGTGAGCGGGAGACGCGCCCAGCCTGACACCGCTTGGAAGAGGAGGCTTGCAATTCATGGGCGGCCCATTACGATGTATCAAGCATCAAGAGGGATACGCTCGCATGACCGAAGAATGCCGCTACATGTTGCTTACGGGAGCGAGCCGCGGGATCGGGCATGCGACGGTCAAGCTCTTCCAGTCGAAGGGCTGGCGCATTCTCACCGTATCCCGCCAGCCCTTTTCCGAAGAATGCGCCTGGCCGTCCGCCCGCGAGAGCCATATCCAGGCGGACCTTGCGGATCTCACGCAGATTGACCGCCTGGCAGCGACCGTGCGCGAGCGCCTGCCGAACGGTCGGCTGCACGCGCTCGTCAACAATGCCGGCATTTCTCCGAAGGGGCCGGGCAAGAGCCGCCTCGGTGTGCTGGATACGGATGCCGATGTCTGGACGCAGGTGCTCAACGTCAATCTTGTCTCGACCGCTTTGATCGCCCGCGCGCTCATGCCGGAACTGGAAGCGGCGAAGGGCTCGATCGTCAATGTTACGTCCATCGCCGGCTCTCGCGTTCACCCTTTCGCAGGCGTTGCCTATGCGGCGTCCAAGGCGGCGCTTGCCTCACTGACCCGCGAAATGGCGCACGAATTCGGCCAACGCGGCGTCAGGGCGAATGCCATCGCGCCGGGCGAGATCGAAACGTCGATCCTGTCGCCCGGAACGGATGAACTGGTGGCGGCGGAAGTACCGATGCGAAGACTGGGCGAACCGCGCGAAGTTGCGGAGACCATCTATTTCCTCTGCACCGAGCCATCGTCCTACATCAATGGCGCGGAAATCCACATCAACGGAGGGCAGCACGTCTGACAACGGTCAAAACCGGGAGAACCCCGTTGACCGGCAATGACCAGAATGCATCCATCGGTCGAAACGCCCAGGGGAGAAAGGGCGCGAAGGCCGGTGAGGCCGCAGCCACCGCCGCAAAAAGGACGGGGACAACGGTCTGCATGGGATCGTCATCGGAGCCGCAGAGGCTCTTTCATAAACGAAGAAAAGGGGAATGCCATGAAGACAATCTTTAAGTCGGGTGTCCTGGCGGCGGCGGCCGTCGTTCTGTCGGCGGGTCTTGTTGCGCCGGTTTTCGCGCGAGATCTGACAGTCGTTTCATGGGGCGGAAACTATCAGGATGCCCAGCGCAACATCTACTTCAAACCGTTCTCCGAAAAGTCCGGCAAGCCAGTGCTCGACGAAGCCTGGGACGGCGGCATCGGCGTCATCCAGTCGAAGGTGAAGGCCGGCGCACCGAACTGGGATGCCGTGCAGGTGGAGGCCGAAGAACTGGCGCTCGGCTGTGCTGACGGCCTCTATGAAAAGATCGACTGGGACAAGATGGGCGGGAAGGACAAATTCCTAGATTCCGCCGTCAATGACTGCGGTGTCGGCGCCATTGTCTGGTCCACGGCCATCGCCTATGACGGCGATAAGCTGAAGGAAGGTCCGACTTCGTGGGCGGACTTCTGGAACGTCGAAAAGTTCCCCGGCAAGCGCTCGCTGCGCAAGGGCCCAAAATACACGCTGGAATTCGCGCTGCTCGCCGATGGTGTCTCCAAGGATGAGATCTATGACGTTCTCGGCACGGAGGAGGGGGTTGCCCGCGCCTTCAAGAAGCTCGACGAATTGAAGCCGAACATCGTCTGGTGGGAATCCGGCGCACAGCCGTTGCAGTTTCTCGCATCGGGTGAAGTCGCCATGACTTCGGCCTATAACGGCCGCATCACCGGCATCAATCGGTCGGAAGGCAAGAACTTCAAGGTTGTCTTCCCCGGCAGCATTTATGCCGTCGATAGCTGGGTCGTGTTGAAGGATGCGGAGAACAAGGATGCTGCGCAGGACTTCATCGCTTTTGCGAGCCTGCCCGAAAACCAGGCGAAGCTGCCGGAATTCGTGGCATACGGTCTGCCGAACAAGGAGGCTGCGTCCAAAGTGCCGGCGCAATTCTCCAAGGACCTGCCAACCGATCCTGCCAACATGACGGATGCCATCCCGCTCAATGTTGACTTCTGGATCGACAATGCCGAAACGCTGACGCAGCGTTTCAACGCCTGGCTCGCCCAGTAAGAACATCCGTGGTGAGGGGCGCTCCGGCGGGGCGCCCTTTCCTGCGTGGCCGGGTGCGTTTCTTAAGGACGCATCCTTCGCCTTTAGCGATGGAGTCTTCCGTGGCCGAATTCATTCGATTTGACCGCATCACGAAATTCTACGGCCCGCTCTGCGTGGTCGAAAATCTCGATCTCGGCATCGGGAAGGGTGAGTTCGTCAGCCTGGTCGGCCCGTCCGGCTCGGGCAAGACGACGCTTCTGATGATGCTCGCTGGCTTCGAGCAGCCGACCGCGGGCGAAATCCTGCTCGACGGAACTGCCATCAACGCGGTGCCCACCTACAAGCGGGACATGGGTGTTGTCTTCCAGAGCTACGCGCTCTTCCCGCATATGTCAGTCGGCGACAACATCGCTTTTCCGCTCCAGATGCGGGGCATTGGCAAGGCGGGGATCGATGAGCGCGTCAAGCGCGCACTCGACATGGTGCAGCTTTCGACCCTTTCCGACCGGCGCCCTTCGCAGCTCTCCGGTGGCCAGCAGCAGCGCGTGGCGCTTGCCCGGGCGCTCGTCTTCGAACCGCGTGTCGTGCTGATGGACGAGCCACTCGGCGCGCTTGACAAGCAACTGCGCGAGCAGATGCAGCTCGACATTCGCGATCTGCACCGCCGCCTCGGCCTAACGATCGTTTTCGTTACGCATGATCAGTCCGAAGCGCTCACGATGTCGGATCGCGTCGCCGTCTTCAACAAGGGCAAGATCGAACAAATCGGTACACCCCGCCAGGTCTACGACGAACCGGCGACGCGCTTCGTCGCCGAATTCATCGGCGAGACCAATCTCGTCGAAGGTGTCGTGGAAACCGTGCAAGGCGCGGAAGCAACCGTGCGTCTTCCTTCCGGGGCGCAAATCGTGTCGGCGGTTTCCGGCAGCATCGCTTCCGGCCAATCCGTCTTTCTCTCCATCCGTCCGGAACGGGTTGATCTCAGCGAGACGCGGAGTGAGGGGCGAAACGTCTTGGAAACGGAAGTTACGGATTCCGTTTATCAGGGAGATCATTTGCGCGTGCAATTGCACAACGCCACTCACCCATTGATCGCCAAGCTCGGCAGAAGGTCGCGCGAGTTTCCGCCGGGCACCAAAGTCTTCGCGGCGTTTTCGGCCGGCGATTGCCGGGTCATTGCGCCATGAGTGGAGCCTCCTCCCGCACTGGACGATCGCTGCTTCTTCTGGCGCCGCTGCTTTTCTTCCTCATCGGCTTCTTCGTCTGGCCGCTCTTCAGCATGATGTCGCAGTCCGTGTCGGACCCGGCCGTGCTGCGGCTGCTGCCACGCAGCGCGGAAGTTCTGGCCGATTGGGACCGTAAGTCTCCACCCACCATACCCATGCAGATGGCGCTGATGGAGGACCTGAAGGCCGTCGACGACGATCAGGCGCTTGGTGACATGGTGCGGCGTCTCAACAGCGCCCGCTCGGGTTTTCGCACGCTGATGGGGAAAACGACGAGTGCGTTGAAGGAAACGGCGAACCCGCCCGTCGACCTCGTTTCCATCGACAGACGCTGGGAAAAGCCGGAGTTCTGGCTGGCAATCGCAGATGCACTATCGCCCTATACCGACCGCAACCTGCTCGCCGCGGTCGATCTTGGCCGCAATGCGGCTGGTGAGATTGAGCATCTGCCGCCAGATCAGTCCGTCAACGGCGTGATCCTGATGCGCACCTTCTGGATCGCCGCGCTCGTCACCTTCGCCTGCGCCTGTATCGGCTTTCCGTATGCAATCATCGCCGCCTCGCTCGACGGCTGGAAGCGTGATCTGATGCTTGGCGCCGTACTGTTGCCGCTGTGGACGTCGCTTCTGGTGCGCACCGCGGCCTGGTTCATCCTGTTGCAGGAGCAGGGTCTCATCAACGATCTCTTGCGCGCCATCGGCCTCATCGATGCGCCGCTCGCGCTGATCTTCAACCGCACCGGCGTCATCATCGCCATGACCCATGTGCTGTTGCCTTTCATGGTACTGCCGATCTATTCCGTGCTCATCACCATACCGAAGAACCTGATGCCGGCGGCCGCCTCGCTCGGCGCGCACCCGCTGCGCGCTTTCCTGCGTGTGCTGCTGCCGCTGAGCCTCAGGGGGGTGGCATCCGGCGCTCTGCTGGTCTTCATCTCTGCGATCGGCTACTACATAACGCCGGCGCTGATCGGCGGACCGGGCGACCAGATGATCTCCTCGATCATCGCCTTTTACGCTACGGGCTCGGCGAATTGGGGCATGGCTGGTGCACTCGGGGTCGTACTACTGGTCGCAACACTACTGCTCTACAGCGTCTACGCGCGCCTCTCCAGCGACGAAATTGGGGGGCGCTGACCATGCCGATGAAAGTTGCCAAAGCCACCTTCGCCACGCTGACGATCCTCTTCCTCGTCGCGCCGCTCATTGCCATCCTGCCGCTCGCCTTCACCTCGAGCGTGATCCTCACCTATCCAATCCCGTCGTGGTCCCTGCGCTGGTTCGAGGAACTCTTCTTCGCGGACGCCTGGCGACGGGCAATCTTCAACAGCCTGATCATCGGCACGGGCACGACGTTGCTCGCAACCGCGCTTGGCACGGCCGCGTCGCTGGGCCTGCGCAACCGCCTTCTTCTCTTTCGTGGCTCGATGCGCACACTCTTCCTGCTGCCCATGGTGGTGCCGGCCGTCGTGCAGGGTGTCGGCATGCAAGTGCTGCTGGCGGGCTTTGGCCTCACCAACAGTTACATCGGCGTGATCATCGCCCACACAGTCGTGGCGGTGCCCTTTGTGGTCGTGAGCGTCACCGGTGCGCTGGCCGGGATCGACGAGCGAGTCGAGCTTGCGGCCCAGAGCCTCGGAGCTTCGCCGACCACGGTGTTCCGTCGTGTCACCCTGCCGCTCGCCATGCCGGGCGTACTCTCTGGCGCTGTGCTCGCCTTTGCGACCTCGTTGGACGAAGTCGTCCTTACGCTCTTCGTCGCAGGCCCGAACCAGCGGACGTTGGCACGGCAGATGTTTTCCAGCATCCGTGAAAATATCAGCCCTGCGATCGCGGCAGCGGCCTTTCTCTTCATCGCGGGAACGGTCTTGATCGGCCTCGTTGTCGTTGTGTCGCGGTCGATCATGGCGGAGCGGCGTTAAATCGTTCAAGACCGTAGTGAATGGCCCGCACCATCGCTGACATCCCTTGTTTGCAAGGCCGATGTCGGCTATATATCCTGATATAAAACGGAGGCTGGCCATGGGCAATGCCGCACAGAAGAGAGCGATCCAGAATTACCGCGCGCGCTTGACGCAGCGCGGCTACAAGCGCTTCGAGGTCATGGCGCTGGAATCCGACCGCGAACTGATCCGGTCGCTTGCACGGCAACTGGCCGAGGAGGGACCTAAAGCGGACCAGGCGAGGCAGGCAGTGAAGGCCCTCGTTGCAGGTGAACCGCCGAAAGTCGGTGGTATCCTGTCGGCGCTCCGACGCTCGCCACTTGTCGGCGCTGATCTCGACCTGTCTCGTCCGCGCGAGGAAGGGCGCAAGGTCGATCTGTGACGCGTTATCTCCTCGACACGAACATCATCAGCAATATCGTCAAGCCGCAAGCTTCGGAACTGCTGCTCGCTTGGTGGGCTGAGCAGCGCGATGAAGATCTGTTCGTCGCCTCGCTGACAATTGCCGAAATTCGACGCGGCATTCTGGAAAAGCCCCGCGGCAAGAAGCGGGACGTGCTTGATGCCTGGTTCTCTGGGCCGGAAGGCCCGCAGGAATTGTTCGCCAATCGTATCCTTCCGTTCGACGACAAGGCAGCCCTGATCTGGGCGCGATTGATGGCCGAAGGCAAAGCGACAGGTCGTCCGCGCAGCGCGCTTGACATGATCATCGCTGCCGTCGCGGGGGCCAACGATTGTGTGGTGGTCACTGACAACGAAAAGGACTTCAAGGGGCTCCAGATCGTCAACCCCTTGCGACTTGGAGCCGGAGGGGAAGAGAAATGACGGCGACTGCGTCTGGTCCGACAGAATGCGCTCGTCGCAGGACAGTCCGCGGACGCGGCGGTTGCTTGGTGATGAAATGCGCGCCCGTCATCCACGTGAGATGACGGAAGGGATTTTTCAATCGTTCGCAAGCGGAAATGGTGTTCAGCGATCATGCGGCGTTCGAAGTCAGTTCCATAATGTATGTTATGCGATCATCGTGTGTAGCGGCATTTTAGAGATGCGACACATAGGCCAGTTAGAGATG
>NZ_JBYTEC010000029.1:0-43730 GCF_058792075.1 Ensifer sp. EB106-03-01-XG145
TTGCAAGAAATGGGAGAAAGAACGCTATGTATTGATGATCGATCTTGACGTCAAAATCCTCATGTGAGCTGCGACGATACCTTCTCGCTGGTGTCGCTGGTTTCGGCCGGCCTCGGCATCGGCTTTGCGCCGGAATGGACGAAGGATCTACCGAACCGCAACTTCGAGCTCAGGCCCGTGCGCGGCGTCGATCTCAAGATCGGGCTTGGCGTTGCCTGGAACAAGGAGGATCCAACGGCGTCGCGGGACAACATCATCGATATTGCCCGGTCGCTGGGCCGGCCGGGACGGTGAGGTGGCGCCTGATATTCGAGCGCTGGTCTGAAAAGCGTGCAGGCACCGTCCTGCGGCCGACACCGAAAGCGCCGGCCGCAGGATCGGAGTGACGATGCCACGTTTCGTTGTTCGCCGCCTTCAGGCGGCAATCAGTTCGTCGGACGGGCCAAAGAACTCGAAGTGAACCCGCTCTCTTGAAACGCCTTCTCTGGCCAGCGCCGGAACGAGGGCGCGAAGGAACGGCTTCGGTCCACAGAGATAGAATTCGGCATCTTGAATGGGTGTATTCTTGCGAAGCCACTCTGCGGTGATGAAGCCGTCGAAATCGTGAGACAGTCCGACCGCGTCCTCGGCTGTTGGCGCGCTGTAGAAGCTGCTGATCTTGATCTTGCCATGCGCGTCGGCGAGCTGGCGAACATGCCGGTCCATGGCATGCGTCCCGCTGTTCAGCGCGCCGTGGACGAAATGCGCTTCGAGGTTCGGATGCTCCTCGGCGATCGTCTCCAGGATGCTGACCATCGGCGTCAGGCCAACGCCGCCCGAAAGCAACACGACCGGTTTCTCCGGCGCTTCGGAAAGGAAGAAGTCGCCGGCCGGCGGGGTCGCACTCAACACCATGCCTACGCTCGCCTGATCGTGGAGGTATCGCGATCCACCCTGTCCCTGCTCTTCCCGCTTGACCGAGATGCGGTAGAAACTATCGCTGGGACCGCTGGAGATCGAGTAGTTGCGCTTGATCTCCTGGCCGTTCTCCAGTTGGAAGCGAAGCGTCAGATATTGGCCGGGCTTGTGGCGCGCAACGCGACCGCCATCCTTGGGCTTCAAGACAAACGAGGTAACGACATCGCTTTCGCGAACCTTCGCGTCGACGACGAAGTCTCTCCAGCCATCCCAGCCGCCCGATCGCTTCAGCAGTTCGCCGCGTATCTCGGCTTCGCGCTCCTTGAGAATATCGGCCAGGAACCAGTAAGCCTCGCCCCATGCATTCAAGAGTTCAGGTGTCGCTACACTTCCGAGCACATCCTCGATGGCGGCGAGAAGGGCCGTGGCCACAAAGGGATAGTGCTCGGGCAGAATATGATACCCGATGTGCTTGTGCGCGATCCGCTCGACCACGGGGCCGAGCACGCCAAGGTTATCGATGTTTTGCGCGTAGGCCACAATGGCGGCGGCAAGCGCGTTAACCTGTGAGCCGCCTTCGCCCTGATTGGCATGGTTGAACAGCTCGCGGATATGATCGTCACGGAAGAGGCGGGCATACATGCTCTTCGTGATGTCCGCTCCGTGTGCCGCGAGCGCCGGGATGCTTGCCTTTACGATCTGAACAGTCTCGGGTGAGAGTGGTTTCGGCATGATCTTTCCTTTCGATGCGGTGCATCAGTGGGGGGCAGGGGGGATGATGACCGGCGAGCGGGCGTCCGCTTCGATCGCCGGCTGAGAATGAAGGTGGTAGTGGAGGCTTCCCTCGAGGACGGTGAGCTTTGCCCAGGTCTGCGGTCGAAGTCGATAGGATTGCAGGTGCGGTTTGGGGACCGTGTCTTCGTCGAAAACCGGTGTGCTCCTATAGGGCCGTGAGGCAAGCTCAAGCGGTCTGGCCGGCGGGACTGCGTGGTCCGATCCAAACAGGGCGGACGACAAACGCGAAGCAATTCTGACGGCCCTTGACTGGATCTCGGCAGCAACCTCCGGCGACAGGGCATCTAAAGTGACCTTCCTCCAAAGCGTCAACCAGCGCTCGAACATGCCCGGGTGGATGCGTTCAAGGTGGATCAAGTGCATTGCCACCGGATTGCCCTTGTAACGGCCGGTCGACATCATCATCGACCCCCAGAATGCCGTCATGCGCTCGAGATGGTCGTCCCAATCCGTTACGGCCGCGAAGCCAGCGTTCAAGACCTGGTCTGCTCGCACCTCGGCGTAGAAACGTTCAACGATCGTTCGGATGTCTGTTTCGGTAATCGCTTGCGAGCTCATCGCAAATCCGCTCTTAAACATGTATCTCAGATGCATCTATTTATCCGAGAACAAAGATGCTAATCAAATGCATGTTTTTGGATTGGACTATTTGACGCAGACCCCGATGAGGCTCACCAAATACACCGACTACGCAATGCGATTGATGATCTATTTGGGATCACGGCCATCGGGGCTTAGCTCGATCCGGGAGATATCGGACACGTTCTCGGTCTCGCAAAACCATATGATGAAGGTTGTTCAGGACCTTGCGAACGCTGAGTTCCTGGAGTCCGTGCGCGGTCGCAATGGCGGCATACGCCTCGCGAGGCCGACGAACGAGATCAATCTCGGTGCCCTGCTTCGGCATACTGAAGGGCTGACGGATCTGATAGATTGCCACGGCTGTCGTATCGCGCCCGCCTGCGCCTTGCCGAGCGTGCTTTCGGAAGCCACAGCTGCCTTTGTGGCGGTTTTCGACAAATACACGCTCGCCGATCTCGTGGGCAAGCGTTCGGCGCTCGGCGAGCTTTTGGGCTTCGGGGGGCATTCATCGCGGTGAGGCTATGTCGTGGCCCTTCGAAGACGCGGCCATTCTCCTTGTCACCCTTTGCAGGTGATCGCGGGCGGGTCGCGATTGAAACTCCCGGATAGCGAGGGGAGAGCGCCAAACAGGCCAAGTTCATGTCTTGCGCGGAAGTTGCACCCCCCCACTTGCTATCTTGCGCGGCTAGCGCAGCAAACCGTCCTTGCCGAACTCTTGCCATCCGGCCAATCTGGACGAAGCGTCTTCGGGTTCAACTTTCGATTTCGACTTGCGTTTCGCGTCCTTCTTGAGCGAGCGCGTCAGCTTCGCCTTGTGAGCTGCTCGCCGCCTGTTCTCCAACTTGGAGGAGGCGTCTTCTTCGCGCCATTCGTCGACGGTGCCTCGGTCGAGCAACTCTTCCACGACCCGCGGATCGAAGACGTGAAATGTGATCTGTCTCGCGCGCCCCCGCAATTTCACTGTTCGCGTTCCGGCGCTCGGCAAGCGGCCATCTTCCAGCCAGCGGCGCCTCTCACTTGTCGAAATCGTCAGGATGTCCTCGATCTCGCGCGGAATGACCAGGAGGTTTTCGATGGTTTCAAGAGAGCGGGTGATGAGGGTTGCCGCTGACTTAAACTCGTTTTCAGACCCTTCCGGCATTGCGAGAACCAAGGTCTTACACTCGACATCGAGCGACTTGCGCGAAACCAGGGGCAAGCGAGCACGCAATTCCAGGAGGATACCTTTCGCTCGCACTGACGACCCGAGGGTGGCTGCAGATGGCAGTGTCCAGGTTTCAATCATTCTATAGTTTGCGTTCGATTTCTCAGACATCTGTCGAATAGATGGTTCGATATCGACGATCGTCAACGAGCGTTGCTGAACCGACATGATGGCCCTGCACGAAGAGTGGGCACCATCGCGAAACTGACCGTCCGTTCGAGCTGCCAAGGCCCGCCTAGATATCTCCAGAGGTCCAGGCCTTCCAGCATCACCGATCGCGGTTTGAAATCGTGTGTCAGTTGCTGGTGCAAGGTGTCTGCGGCTGACCTCGAAACTCTGTTTTGGACGGTGATATGCGGCTGCCACCTCTGCATGTCCTGGCCACCCAGCCATGGCATGAAAGCGGTTCTTAGCCCTGCATAAAGCTGCTCAAGCGCAAGACTTCTGATCGTGAACGCGACACCCGCGCCGAGATGGCAAACTCCGGCTACCTCCGCGCGGATCTGGCCACGCTTGGTGGCAGCGGCCTGCAATTCTCCGGCGATCCGCTCGAGGTGTTCACCCGGCAGCCGATGAAACATCGTCAGGTGAGCCCGAAGGAAGTTTCGTTCCGACGGAAAGTGCGCCTTTCGAAGGCGATCGAACGGTTCAAGGTCTGTCTCCGCGATCCGGGCGGTGAGGATAAGCGGTTTGCGGGTCTTCAAGCCAAAGTCCTGTCGATGCTGGGTGGGCAACGTGCTTTACGAGGGCAGATGTGCAAACCAGGCTACGGTCGGGGATGTTCTTCACGAGATGCCGGCTAAGATCCGGTTCCTCGTCGTCCCGCCAAATAGGGCCACGTTCACCAAGCGCCACCTTGGCATCGCCCATCCTCCGGCGCGTGTGCGACGCGTCGGTCGCTTTCATAGCAAGGTTCGCTGCACTGGCTCGATAACAGCGGGCGGCTCGAGTTCACCCCGCCTTGCCAACTCGGTCTGGGCGCTGAAACGGATATCGCTATCTCTATCGTGAAGAAATTCCGTGAGCGTCTCCTTACTAAGGCGATCCCAACTCTTTCCACGATCTGGCCCGGACGGCACGCGCGGCAGGAGCCCCGGCTCGACGCTCCACGCCAGCAGCTGATCGATCGATGTCGCGTTCAACAGGTCGCGCAGATGATGGGCCGTGACATAGGCATCCGGCATGCCTCGATGGGCCGGCAGTCCTATCTCGTGAACGAGACCTTCCGGCATGCGCTGGTAGCGGAGCATCTGATTGGAAAACCGCGGGAGCTCTGGCCAAACCCGTAGGGCGCACTTCCAGGTACAAATCCAGGGTGAGCCGCCGGTGAGGCGAGGGGTGCAGTACCGCTGCTCGAATGCCGCACGATGTGCAGCAAGAGCGTCGATCCTGCCGGGCGGACGCAACACTCCTGGCGCGACATCTTTCCAGCGGGGCGCACCGGCGACTTGTTCGTCGAGAATGTGATGGATGGCCATCGTGTCGGGCGAAATCGGCCGCCCCGGATTGACCATCAGTGCGCCACGCTCATCGTTGACGGCCCATCGTCCACTGTCTTCAAGGATCACATCCTGCCAGCCGATCTCGCAGACGTCATTCGGTCCGTTGCCGGCCGTTTCCAGATCGATGACGCGAACGCGGGATGTCGACACTGCTTGCTGTTCTCTCGTCCTAGTGCGGTCGCCATGCTTTTGGTGCGATCCGGCCGCTACGGGTTTCTCTCTGCCTGCTCGTCAAGGGCTTTGTTTCGACCCTTGAGGCCGATTCCGGTGATCGAGGCAGTAGGATCTAATTATCTAGTGCAGCAAGGTATCGCCCGCCACTTTGAATGACGAGCGTTGAGCAAAGTTGAATTGCCGTCCACCACGAGCCACAGCTCGTTGCCCAAGGACTGAACTGTCAGGGGTTTGCGTTTCTCGTGATGCATGGTGGGACCGGCAGGACTCGAACCTGCAACCAATCGGTTATGAGCCGAGGGCCTAACCATTGAGCTACAGGCCCATCAGAGGTTTTCAAGAGATAGCAAACCGATCGATCAAGCTCGGTCACGATGAATTGTTTCCTCTCAAGAGCGCCGACTTTGGGTTTATGCAGAGAAGATGTTCATTCGGACCCTCCGGTGCTGCCTTATGGAGCGGGCCGCCGAAAGGTGATCGAGCATCCTGTGTGCTTCCTGAGCGAGGCAAGTAGCGCTATCCTTAGGCTTTCGCTTCACTAGAGAGGAGTCGCCCATGAACCGCTGCCAGCCGAAAAAAGTTACCTATCGGGCTCGCTCGTATCTTCGTGCCAGCGGGATCCCTCGGTATCTCATGTCTGACGGTCGTTGGCCGTTGTGGCACTGGACCAAGGATGCTGAACGGCAAGAAGAGTTTCGAAATTACGGAGAGCTGATAGACGCCATCGTTAAAGCTGGCGGTCCAGACGAAAATAACCGCAGGGTTATCATCGAAACGGACACTCATGAGGAGAAAGAGTTTAGCGCCTCTGATCACGCTCGCTGGCAACGTGAGCGCGCCGGAACCGCACCATCCGAGTAAATGCCCAGTAGTTAGCTTTACCAGCGATGAAATGCCCCGTGGCAACAGCCTGCGACGTAAGTACCGCCACACGCCTGAACGGCACGGCCATCCGGGCCATTCGACACGGAATCGCACAGCGGCGTGCATGCAGGAGGGAATAGTGTTTCCGCAGCTCCCAAGAGAACAGCCGCAGAACCGTACCGGCAGTCAGATCCAGCCGGCTTTTTTGAATCGGTAGAAAAGGAAAGAGCAAAGCGCGGCGATCGCTGCAAGCACCACGAAATAGCGGTACCGCGTTTCCAATTCGGGCATGTGCTCAAAGTTCATCCCGTAGATCCCGGCAATTGCCGTCGGAACGGCGAGGATGGCAGCCCAGGCCGCCAATTGGCGAGTGATGGTGCCCTGCCGCTGCTACTCCAGCAGGTTGCTGGCCTCGAACGCGGAGGTGATGACCTCGCGCAGACCGCTGACCATGCTCTCGACGCGCCTCACGTGATCGAGGACGTCGCGGAAGTAAGGCTTGGCGTGGTCGTCGATGCAGGGCAAATCGAGGTTTGCGAGCTTACTCGCGACCTCGGACATCGGATGGAGAATGCGCTGGAACAGGATGACCTGCCGCCTCAGGCGAAAAATGCGTCGGATTTCCTCGCGCTCGAGAAACGCTACTAGCATGTGCTTTTCCATCGCCAGCACCTTGTCCTCGATCGCTTGCACGACCGGGAGATAGCCATCGACGATGAAATCGATGATCGCATGCAGCACGTAATCCGGCCCCTTCTGCAACAATAGGGGTGAGGCCTCCAATTGCGCACGCAGCTCGGTGTGTGCACGCGCCGAGCCCTGCCTGACCTAGATGATGTGATGCCGCCCGACAAACAGCGCCGTCTGGCCATAGACGATCCTGTCGCCTTCGAGATGTGCCGTCTTGGTGCTCACGAACAGTTGCTCGCCGTAGATATCCACCTTCGCCAACTGTTGCGAACTGAGCGCGTCTTCCGCGGCAAGCTGATGAAGCCCAAAGGCTTTCTGGAGGGTCGCCATCTCGTCGCCCGTCGGAGCGTGCAAGCCCGATCCATGCAAATTCATTGTCATTGATTCTCGACCTTTCCGGCGACGGGCACAACAACACCGGGCTGCCCGTCGCACCCGCCGGCTCTGATGCCCTGGAGCGCGGGATCGTTATCAACGGATTGGCGATCTTCATCCGGCCCTCCGGTTCGGTGGTTCCGCTCGACCAATATTATGCGGAATGCATCATCGGCGGCCCCGGCTCCTTCATGATTCCCGTGCACGAGGCGGAGGACTTTGCGACCGCCGTCCACCAGAAGCTGCTCCTCGAGGTGAGCGGCCGCGCGGCTGCCTGGGCTCCCCGGCCAGCCGCTGCGACGCCCCCGGTCGATTGCCTGATCGGCGAGAGGCTGAACCCGAGCTTTCTCGAACCGGTATCTCCGGAATTGTATCGTTAGTGAAGCGTCTCCGTTGGCAGGGATTTGGCCAGGCGAGCAAAGTGGCAGTGGAGCCATGGTGATTTGTGCCGCGGCCACCGCGACCCGTATCCGTCTGTGCGATGGCTGAGACGCGATTGCTCCCGACTCAATATCAGCTCGCAACCTCGTCACCCTCAGTGAGTCTATGGTCGTCCTTTTTCCAAGGACACCAGCCAGTCAGCGCACCGTTCCAACCGCTTCGCAACCCAGAAGAAATGCCCAGTCCCGTGTTCACCGATCAATCTCCGGCGGTAAAGCCACCGCATAAGGCGGATTGTGGCAGTGGCCGAGTGCCAAAGCGAACGGGCAGCGGCAGCGATTAGCAGGGCGCGGGCTAATCGCAGGCGACGGCCGGCTATGCGCAGTCGAACCAAACGCACACTCCTGACACTCGGGTCTCCTTCGCAAGAGGCTGACACTCTGGTCGTGCGACGCTGCGCCAGCAAGCGATTCCTGTTCGGCGAAAAGCTGCGGCCCGGATACCTTGGCAAGGTACATCCTGTACTCGATCGGCGGAGCCAACTGCTTGTTTACAATCAAAGGAAGCGAAAAGACATGTGGAGAGCGTTACTGTCGCCGACGGTGAGGCGTTTCTGCTTCGCAGTCATCGCTTCCGCCAAATGGGCAAGTCTCTATTCCCCCAGGCTCAGAATATAAGCCGATACATCCTGAACATCGGCCTGCGAGAGTACTATGTTCGGCATGGTCGGATGGTCCTGGGACGTGAGCCAAACGTTTAGCGCCGCTGCGGTCATTCCCGGTGTCGCAGCAACCGCCTCGAAACTCGGCGCTTCCGCCATGGGCGACTGAGCTTGACCGGCGAGGACGGCGTGACACGCAGCACAGACCTCAAGCGCGAGCTGGCCTCCCTGCTGGACGTCCTGTGCCTGTACCGTCGGAACCGGTGCAATGGTGCTGGCAATCACCAAGACGATCGTTACTCGCATTGCGATCTCCCCTCTAACTCATCGCATCGATTGACAGATCAATCGCTGTCGGTTCGCGTCAACGGCAGCGAGCGGTATACGTATGCCAATTTACACCGTTAAATGATTCAGGATCACCAAGGTTCCGGTCTCCCGACGAGGCGGTGGGCCTTTCTGTCTTACATCATCCATCGACTGCGCGCAGCGCGGACGGGTTGTTGAAACTGCACTGTACTTGCCGGTAGGACGGCCGAAAATCTGTCGAGTCGAATCGGCCTGGAGGCTCCCTCAATGCGCGGCAAGTCTTGGCATACCGACCATGGTGATCACGCCCAACCGGGAATCTTGCCGAAGCCGGTTGTTCACCGGATGCGCCGTGCTGCGCTGTTCGAGAGATCGGGGCCCGGACTGATAACCGGGGCGGCAGACGATGATCCGAGCGGCATCGCCACCTACTCGCAAGCGGGCGCGCAGTTCGGGGCCAACATGCTCTGGATAATGTTCTTCCTCTACCCGCTGATGTCCTCGATGCAGATGATCAGCGCCAGGATCGGACGCGTCACCGGGCATGGGCTTGCCGCTAACATGCGCCGGATCTTTCCCGACTGGGCCGTGACAGGCCTCGTGGCGCTGCTGTTCATCGCAAACACCATCAACATCGGCGCCGATCTCGCCGCCATGGGGGCTGCGGCGGAACTGGTGCTTGGACGGGGGCACCACCTCTTCACGCTGTTGTTCGCCGTTGTTTCCTTGACCCTGCAGGTGCTGGTACCCTATCACCGCTACGTCCGGTATCTGAAGTGGCTGACTTTGGTGCTCTTCGCCTATGTCGGCGTCGTCTTTACTGTAGAGATCGACTGGGGCGAGGTTGCCCTGCGGACGGTCACGCCGCAACTCGCCCTGACGGGAGAGACAGCGACCATGGTGGTGGCGGTCTTCGGCACCACCATCAGCCCCTATCTCCTCTTCTGGCAGGCGTCGGAGGAGGTGGAGGACGACGAGGCCGACCCAACGACCGATCCGCTCATCGACCATCCCGAACAAGCGCCCGTCCAGCTCAGTCGCATCCGCTGGGACACATATATCGGCATGGCCTTCGCCAACCTTGTCGCCTTCTTCATCATCTTGACGACCGCCGTCACCTTGCATGGCCTGACCGAGATTGAGACCTCCGCCGACGCCGCCGAGGCGCTCCGGCCGATTGCCGGCGATCTAGCGTTCGCGCTGTTCAGCCTGGGCATCATCGGCACGGGTCTGCTGGCTGTGCCAGTCCTGGCGGGCTCGGCGGCCTATGCCGTATGCGAGTCGCGCGGCTGGGCAATCGGGCTTGAGCACAAACCGAGGGAGGCGGTTGGATTCTATACTGTGATCGGCCTCGCCACCCTCATAGGCGTCGCGGTGGACTATTCGGACCTAGATCCCATACGGGCGCTGTTCTGGAGCGCTGTCCTCAATGGCGTGATCTCCGTGCCGCTGATGGCCGCAATGATGATAGTGGTTTCCCGCAAAGACGAGATGGGTCAGTTCGTGGCGTCGTTTCGACTGCGCTTGATGGGATGGTTCGCCACCACCTGCATGGCGGCTGCGGCCTTCACGATGTTCGTCCTCAGCTAGTTCTGCCTGCGGCGGGCGGGCTTCGGGTCATCGGGATCGCGCCGCTCAACTGCCCGGCAGCACGATCAACTCGCCCACCATCGACGGCTGGTGAGTCCCACACCGAAACTCAAACACACCCGCCTTATCAGCAGTGAAGGTTACGGTAGTGAGCTGGCCGCGCTTGACGGTGAAGCTAATATCGTAGCCGTCGATCACGCCCGGATGCTCCGCGAGCCGTTGACACCAAGGATCTCGAGCTTAACCGCATCGCCCTGGTTCACGACGATCTGATTGGGCTCCCAGCGGTAGGCCGATACCTCCAACCGACCCACGGCACTGGGAGCTTCGAGCTCGTAGCCCTTACCTTCCGGTAGGGCGGCGCTCGGGAACGGTTCCTTGTGTGAGGACTTGATACATGAGTATCGTCAGATCTGCCTAGAATTGCACGCGGAAGTGGTGACGATGCTCCCGCTGAGAAAGGGATAAGTCGTAACGCCGTCGGGGCGGGCACGCCGCCTTTATGTCACGGGGGACAAGGCGCCACGGGCGCATCCTGCGCTTGTTCCCTAAGCAGTGGAACTGCATGCGTTCTGCCGCCACTGCTTGCGCGTCCCGCTTACTGCGCCGATGCGGGCGCGTAGGGATCTGGGAGAGAGGCCGCGAGTGCAGCCTCTCACTGTTGACGGTTCGTTTACAGGGAGATTCGACCGCCGCCCGACTTCGCCTTGACCATCCACGGCGCAACCGCGGGAGCTTTCACAAGGATGCCCTTCTTGCGCGCAAAGGAGCGAAGCGCGTCTCGTGCCACCTGAACGGGCTTGTGGCCGTCATGGGCTAGGTAGCAGGTCTTCAGGGTTGCGTCGTGAATGATATCGCGATCTCCTTTGGACCACTCCTCGAGGAAATCGATCGCGTCGTCCAGGTTTGTGATTTCGAGGACCAGATCCTTCCTTTCACGCAGGTAAACTGGTCGATCAAACATCTTCGTGTGCATTTCTACCTCACTGAACTCGTTGGTTTTCAACAACGATGGCGCCGGGAGTGCGCCAGCCGAAGATTTGATTTCGCGGCCTCTTGAGTTCAAGGATCCAGCCCGCCCCTCAGAGGGGCGGACCAGACGGCCGTATTAAAAGTCCATTCCTGCGCCGGCCGGTAGTGCCGGAGCCGTGTCCTTCTTCGGCTTCTCGGCGATCATGGCTTCGGTCGTCACCAGGAGACCAGCGACGGAGGCCGCATCCTGGAGCGCTGTGCGCACTACCTTGGCCGGGTCGATCACGCCCTGGGCGTAAAGATCACCGTATTCTCCGGTCTGAGCGTTCCACCCGAAGGAGAAGTCCGTCTTCTCGCGCAGCTTGCCGACGATTATCGAGCCTTCTGCGCCAGCATTCTCAGCGATCTGCCGAACCGGTGCCTCGACCGCCCGCCGCACGATCTCGATCCCAACCTTTTGGTCTTGATTGGCCGTAGGGAGATCGTCAAGCACCTTGACCGCCCTTAGCAGCGCGACACCGCCACCCGGAAGAATGCCTTCTTCCACTGCCGCCCGGGTGGCATGCAGTGCATCGTCGACGCGGTCTTTCTTTTCCTTCACCTCAACTTCGGTTGAGCCGCCCACGCGAATGACGGCGACGCCGCCGGCGAGTTTGGCCAGGCGCTCCTGCAGCTTCTCGCGATCGTAGTCGGACGTGGTTTCTTCGATCTGGGCGCGGATCTGCGAGACACGGCCGTCAATATCAGCTTTGGCGCCAACGCCGTCGATGATCGTTGTGTTCTCCTTCTCGATCGTGACTTTCTTCGCCCGGCCGAGCATGTCGAGGGTGACATTCTCGAGCTTGATGCCGACGTCGTCGGAGACAACCGTGCCGCCGGTGAGAACGGCGATATCTTCAAGCATGGCCTTGCGCCGGTCGCCGAATCCAGGAGCTTTGACCGCTGCGATCTTCAGGCCGCCACGCAGCTTGTTGACGACGAGAGTCGCAAGTGCTTCGCCTTCGACATCTTCAGCGATGATCAGCAGTGGCTTGCTGGATTGCACCACCGCTTCAAGAACTGGCAGCATGGCTTGAAGGTTGGAAAGCTTCTTCTCGTGGATCAGGATATAGGGATCGTCGAATTCGGTCCGCATCTTGTCGGCATTCGTCACGAAATACGGGCTGAGATAGCCGCGGTCGAACTGCATGCCTTCGACGACTTCGAGTTCGGTCTCCGCCGTCTTGGCTTCCTCGACGGTGATGACACCTTCATTGCCGACCTTCTGCATCGCCTCCGCCAGGTAGCGCCCGATTTCCTCGTCGCCGTTGGCTGAGATGGTGCCTACTTGCGCGATCTCCGAGTTGTTGGAGATCTTGCGGGCGTTGGTCTTCAGCTCCTTCACGATCGCGTCAACCGCGAGATCGATGCCGCGCTTGAGATCCATGGGATTCATGCCGGAAGCAACCGCCTTAGCCCCTTCCTTGACGATCGCCTGCGCCAGCACGGTGGCCGTGGTCGTTCCGTCACCGGCGAGATCGTTGGTTCTGGAGGCGACTTCGCGCAGCATCTGCGCGCCCATATTCTCGAACTTGTCTTCCAGTTCGATTTCCTTGGCGACCGAGACGCCGTCCTTGGTGATGCGAGGGGCGCCAAAGGACTTGTCGATAACGACATTGCGCCCCTTTGGGCCGAGCGTCACCTTGACGGCATTGGCAAGGACATCGACCCCACGCAGCATGCGTTCACGGGCATCGGTGTGAAACTTGACTTCTTTCGCAGCCATTTCCTTAACTCCTCAATAGGCAGCTATTTGACTGGTGGATTTATCGTGTGATGGCTCAGGCTGCCTGCTGGCGCTCGACTTGGGCTTCGAGGACACCGAGGACGTCGCTCTCTTTCATGATCAGCAAATCTTCCCCGTCGATCTTGATCTCGGTCCCTGACCACTTGCCGAACAGGATGCGGTCGCCTGCCTTGACATCGAGCGCCTGGATCTGGCCCGCTTCGTTGCGTGCGCCAGGGCCGACGGCGACGACTTCACCCTCCTGAGGTTTCTCCTTTGCGGTATCGGGAATGATGATCCCGCCCCTGGTTTTCTCTTCCGATTCAACCCGGCGGACGAGAATACGATCATGCAGCGGTCGGAAAGACATGTTTTCCTCCATGGACAAACAGTAGTGACGTTGTTCCCCCATCACCGGACCGGATGACCAGTCCGGACGGGTACAAAACCTCATATGAGCGTCTTGCGCAAAATCATCTGGTTTCGCGATTTTTCGAATTCAAGGGGTGAAACCAAAAAAATCAGCACTCGCATCGCGCGGCTGCTAACATGCTGTAAACGAACAACAAAGGACTGCTTGACGTTTAGAATTCCGTTGATGACCGCGAACAATTGCGCCACCTTAGCGCTTGTTGAGAAACGGAGATGAAGCATGCGATATTCATCGGATTTCGAGCGTCAAATAAACGGCTACGGACTGACCACCGCGCATATCCTTTACCGCATTCCCGATTTCGAATCCGTTCTGCAGACCTATGTCTGGCAGGATTACGATCTTGCTCCCGACTTTCCTGAAATGCAGAAATTCCTCGATTTCTGGCAAGCCAATCTCGACGGTCCGCTGCATTCCGTTCGCTATACGCATCAGCGCCTGATCCGGCCGAACGAATGGCGCCGTATTGAAGGTGAGTTCAAGCTGCACTGAGATTTGCGAAAATTCTCCAAGGCAGCACTTGAAGCCGGATTTCTCAAATACCAGATCATAGTCCTCCAGCCGCTGACAACAGGGCTGGCAATGCTGGAAGCGCCGTCTTTCGGCGCTCCATACCCATGTTGCTTTTAGGAGGATATGGCTATGGCAACATCTTATGACTACACGCCTCTCTTTCGATCGAGCGTTGGCTTCGACCGGCTCTTCAACCTTCTGGAAAACGCCCAGCGCGACCGTCCGACCAGCGATTGGCCGCCCTATGACATTGTCAAGACGGGTGACGACAGTTACCGCATCTCGATTGCGGTTGCCGGCTTCGCCGAAGGCGACCTCGACTTAACGTTTCAGACCAATCTTCTCACCGTTATTGGCAAGAAGCAGGATTCTCCGTCCGAAGCCTATCTGCACCGAGGCATCGCCGGACGCCCGTTCGAACATCGTTTCGAGCTTGCCGACCATGTCAGGGTGAGTGGAGCGGGATTGAGCAATGGTCTGCTGACCATCGATCTCGTCCGGGAGATTCCGGAGGGATTGAAACCGCGCAAGGTCAGCATTCAAAGCGGTTCCGCTCTTGGACGGCCGGACGCCGCGCCGCGGATAGAAGCCCAGAGCGCCGCGTAAACGAAAACATCGGATATGGGCGCCGTTTCGATGGCGCCCATGGTATCACACCCGGTTGGAAAGGAGCGCGCGATGAAACCCGATCTGCTCCAGAAGCCTGTTTCCATTTTCGTCGGCCTTGGTTTCTCGGCCGAGATTCGTTCTGTAATGGATGCCTACCGCCACCTTATCGAATGGCCGCCGATATTGCGGGAGGCGGCGCATTCCATTGCTCCTAATGCTTGCCGCGCCGCATTGCGTGACGAAGTCGAGCCGGAGACCGTACGGGGCCTTTTCGTCGCCTTCGCCGAGAGGCATCATTTGCTCGCGCCAGGGACGGACGCTAGCCTAAGCTTACATTTCTCGCCGACGTCGGCTGAAGTCGGCATTGAGTGCAGCAACCTCAGCACGCCCTTTTCGTCTTGCTCGAACGCGAAAGGAGGACAACATGCTTAGCCCGGAACTGCTTTGGATGACGCCTGTCACCGTTCAGATGAAGGATGGGAGGCAACAAGTATTTTCTTCCGTCAACGATGTGCTTGACTTCCTTGAAGGCAATTGGACCGTTTATCGAGGAAGCAAGCACAATCGGGCGGTTCAAACTTGCCGTCGTGCTTTGAACCGAATGACGCCAGTCGCCATCGCCCGTGCGGCTTTCATTGATGCCTGCCAAGATGCGGGCATGTCGATCGCTTCAGATGGACCGCTCGGCAACAAACCTGGCGCCGGTGGTCAACATTCGCGTGCCTAGAATGGTTGGGTCGCGGCGCGTGAACTACCCCGACTATCGCTTGAGATGATACGGATTTGTGGTCGAGTTTCACTGCCAGATATTTGCAGCAATGCATAAAGCTGGGCGCTTGCCCGCTAGGACCAAAAATGGCTTCTAACGAACTCGATCGTGTTGAAGTGGCAAGCCGTGCAGAGCTTCGCGCGTGGCTGGAAACACATCACGCGCAAACCAGCAGCGTATGGCTTGTCACGTGGAAAAAGGCTGCCGGGACCAAGCATCTTTCATATGATGAGGTTGTGGACGAGGCGCTTTGTTTCGGCTGGGTTGACAGCACGCCACGTTCACTTGATGCAGAACGGTCGATGCGACTGCTGTCGCCCCGAAGGCCGAAAAGCGCCTGGTCTGCGGTCAACAAGCAGCGCATTGAGCGCCTAATTGCCTCTGGGCTTATGCAATCTTCGGGCATGGCCAAGATAGAGGCGGCGCGCAAAGATGGTTCCTGGTCTTGCCTTGACGCCGTCGAAGCGCTTCAAGTTCCAACTGATCTGACCATCGCATTGGCAGGCGTATTGGACGCAGCGCGAAACTTTGAGGGATGCCCGCGGTCGACCAAGCGTGCGATCTTGGAATGGATACTGCATGCGAAAACGCCCGAAACTCGCGCCAAGCGGATTGATGAAACGGCAGTCCTTGCAGGCAGGAACATCCGAGCCAACCAGGCCAGACAACCGAAAACTCGAACCATCGTGCACCAAGACACGTTGTTGAACCTCCGTCGCGGACGATCCGAAAGGAAACCAAGTTGACGCATCGACCGACCGCGTGTGTCTATGTACCGAGCCATTCAGACCGGACACAAGCGTCGTGCACCCGCACGCCGGGATCCTAATCTCATGTTTACGGGAGGCACGGGTTGAATGCCTACGCAATCGACGAGTTGAACACCATTCTTTGCCCGAGACCGATCCGCTCTTGAAGGTCGGCGGAAGATACGGGGGGCGCCATCAAGAGTGTGGTCAGGAAGGGAAGGCGATGGCACTCTCTGCGTCGGTAGGCTGCCGACGCTCGCCGGTGCTAAGCCCCTTCGTTCATCTAAAGCAAACTCATTTAAATCGGAAAGGGCAGGCAATGCGTTGTGGTTTCATAGGACTTGGGAACCTCGGCGCGCATCTGGCAGCAAGCCTTTTGCGCGCCGGTCTCATGGTGACGGTTCACGACAAAGAACGCCGCACAGCCGATCAGTTGGTCGAAGCCGGTGCCTTGTGGGCAGATTCACTCATCGCGCTTGCCGAGCAATCAAATGTTATCTTCACGTGCCTTCCGTCTCCGCAGGTTTCAGAGACGGTTCTTGACGGCTTTCTCAAATTCTGTGGACCGGACATGACCTGGATCGAGATGTCCACAATCGGTCGCAGTGAAATCCTTCGGCTGGCAGGCAAGGCCTCGGAAAGAGGTGTCACGACTCTGGAAGTTCCTGTCACAGGGGGTGTCCATCTTGCCGCAAAAGGAAAGCTTACCCTGTTGGCTGCCGGCGATGCGGAGGTGTTCGATCGATTTCTTCCAGTGCTGCAGACCATGGGGGACCAGATTTTCTACATGGGTCCTTTAGGTAACGCAGCGGTCATCAAGGTAATCACCAACATGCTGGCATTCATCCACCTCATAGCAGATGGTGAAGCCCTGATGCTCGCGAAGTGCGGTGGCCTAGACCTTGCTCAAGCATGGCGAGCCATAAAGGCGAGTTCCGGAAACAGTTTCGTCCATGAAACGGAGGGCCAACTCATCCTGAACGGCAGCTACGACGTGGGCTTCACCATGGATCTTGCTGTGAAGGATCTAGGGTTTGCGATCGACTTTGGCAGAATTCTTGGAGTGCCGCTAAATCTGGCTGCCTTGACCAATGAGATCTTCGTCAAAGGCAAGGAAATATACGGCGGCACCGCGCAGTCGACGCAGATCGTCAAGCTGTTGGAGGATACTCTTGGAGAGAACCTTCGCGCCGACGGATTCCCGGCTCGATTGGAGTGACGACCAACGGACTGACCGCCTGCTGCATAGTCCGCTTGGTGGTTTCAGGTTTGATTGAGGACGACTTCTGCCTGTTTCGAGCAGGATTTTCAGCCCACACTGATCCGTTCCACGTTCCATCCGTAATTGGCTTGGAGACAAAAAGGAACGGTATTGATGCTAACCACGCTTGCTAGTCACCCGATCATCAAACACGGCCGCATCGGCATTCTGCTGGTCAATCTCGGCACGCCCGACGGCACCGACTATACCTCGATGCGCCGCTACCTGAAGGAGTTCCTGACGGACCGCCGGGTGATCGAATGGTCGCGACTGTTCTGGTACCCGATCCTGTTCGGCATCGTGCTCAACACCCGTCCCGGCAAGGTGGGCAAGGCCTATGAGACGATCTGGAACAAGGAGCTGAACGAAAGCTACCTCAGGACCTACACCCGCAACCAGGCACAACTGATGGCCAAAACGTTCGCCGATCGCCCTGATGTGATCGTCGACTGGGGCATGCGCTACGGCCAGCCCTCGATCGCCTCGCGCATGGAAGCGCTGCAGAAGGCCGGTTGCGAACGCATCCTCGTCTTCCCGCTCTATCCGCAATATGCGGCCGCCACCACCGCCACCGTCAACGACAAGGCCTTCGAGGCGCTCTTGAAGATGCGCTGGCAGCCGGCGCTGCGCACGGTTCCGCCCTACCACGACGATCCGGTCTATATCGACGCGCTCGCGACCTCGATCGAGCGCCATCTGGCGACGCTCGACTGGGAACCGGAAGTGGTTCTGACTTCCTTCCACGGGATCCCGAAGAGCTATTTCGACAAGGGCGACCCCTATTATTGCCAATGCCAGAAGACCGCGCGGCTGCTGCGCGAAAAGCTCGGCTGGTCCAAGGAGAAGCTGCAGGTCACCTTCCAGTCGCGCTTCGGGCCCGAGGAATGGCTGCAGCCCTACACTGACAAGACGGTCGAGAAACTCGCACAGGAAGGCGTCAAGCGTATTGCCGTCATCAATCCCGGTTTCGTGTCCGACTGTCTGGAAACGCTGGAGGAGATCGCCGAGCAGGCGGCCGAGAGCTTCCACCATAATGGCGGCGACAAGTTCACCCACATTCCCTGTCTCAACGACAGCGCCGAAGGCATGGCGGTCCTCGAACACGTCGTGCGCCGCGAACTCGCCGGCTGGCTCTAGTGAGCCTATAAAATGACAGTGTGTGCCGCATTAAGGCCGAGCTTCGTCTGTGGACGAAGCGACCCCGGCAAGGGCTACCTGGCGTCTCGCCCTAGGTCTTAAGTCAGCTCGCATGGATCTCGGAGCGCTCCGGCTCCGAAAAAGGAGAGGAGGAGAAGAAGACCATTCGCCCCAGCTTCCCGGAATTCCGGCGATTTCAATCAGGATGGGCATGCACTGTGAACGCGAGCGATCGCCGCACAGGTAATGTCCGCCCCTTCCAACGCGGACAATGAAGTGTGGTGAGAGACTGGTTGAAACATTCCCTTGCTCCGCGTGGTTAGAAACCCGCGATGAGATCGCGAGCGGATTTTCTTCTCACAAATCAGTGGGATTGCCCGTTCAACCGTTCAAGTAGCAACGCGACGTCTTCCTGGATGTCGAGGCCGAACGATCGGGCCTATCGCGGGCGGTGGCATACGTGTTGAAGCTGCTCTCAAGGAATCGTCCCAGCGTCCCTTGCGCGCCGGTCTCACCTCGGGTCCAACTTTGTCTCAGGCCGGAAGCCCAATCCGGTTGGGAAACCTCCAGTCCGAGTTCGTCAAGCTCAACACGCGCGACCGCTGATCCTTTGGCCCCACGATGCGGCTCGAGACGGCGCGGCGGCGGTAGCGGATAAGGCGGAGTGCCTATAGTCCGGGCGGCGCGCCAATAGGCGGAGAAGACGCGAAACGGGCCGCCTTCGGTCGTTTGTAGGGTCCAGGGCTCGTTTATCAGATTTCCTCTGAAGCTCTTCGCGGTTTTCCCTTGGCCACGCAAAGTGGCCTTGATTTCCGCGTCAATCCGGCGCTGCGCAGCTCCATATCGACGATTCCAGAATACGGCGGATGCCCCGCATTCTTGGGCGATGCGCGGGATAAGATCGATTGCCTTACCGCAAAAGATCGTCAAGCCATTGCCAAGGCCGGCAAGTGTCGCATTTAGATCCTTCAACGCGCCATGCAGCCACCAAAGTGTGGCTCCTCCAAGCGGGCGGATACCAGTGCTTTCCTGTTCATGCACATAAACGCATAGCACCGGTCTTTCAGTGCTGGCCGCTTCCCAAAGCGCCTCGTTATCGCAGTCTTCGCCTCCTCGAAGGCGGTCAATTGAGGTACCAGACTGCAAAATTCAGAACGGCAGCAAACGAAACCCAGACCGCCAGCGGCACGAGGCAAAGCGCCGCTGTCTTTTCCACGCGCCAAGTCTGCGCGATCGTTGCGAGAATGAACCCGATTTGCACGATGATGTTCACCAAGCCGGCGACCGGACTTTGCATGGCGAAAAACATCCAGGACCACAATGCATTGAGAGCGAGTTGAATAAAAAAGAGGATCAAGGCCGTCGACCTGCCCGGCGTGCTCGCAGGCATGCTCAGGAGCCGCCAGGCAGCATAAGCCATGAGAACGTAAAGCGTTGTCCAAACCGGGGCAAACACCCAGTTCGGAGGATTGAAGATCGGCTTCGCTAGCGTTGCATACCAACTTTCGATGTTCGGATAGGTCGCCAGCTGGCCCAGTATGGATGTCGCGACGACCGGTAGAATTGCGAGCAGCAGCGCGCGGATCCACCTCCTGTTGTCATTCGAAGTTCGTTGTAGCATTCCTCTATCCCTCATTTCCGTCCTCAACGCCGACCACACCTTGTCGCATTCGGTTCGCGCACCCGGACCCGCGGACGTTTTACCGTGCGCGGGTGATCGATTTGCCGTCGCAGTGGCAGCTGATGCGTTCATTGTTCCCTATACGCACGAGCCTGCTCATTGGATTAGCGAAGTAAAGTTGGGAACCTTACGAGGCTTCCGGCGGCAAGCATCAAGGCCGTTCGCGCTCGTTCACTGAAGCCGTCCTGTTTTCCAAGTCGGCTTGCCGCAACGTCGGTCAAAGTCACATCAACCGCAAGGGTGATCCAGGTTCGACGAGACGACGTATCGAGACTGCTGGACAAGGTCTGGCGAACATCGGTTGGAACGCCTGCATGGTGCGGGCCTGCAAGGAGGAATGAACGCAAATGAAACGGTCCCTTAGATCTACCGCCGCGATCGCGTCGATTTTCGCTCTCGTAGCCTTCACCGCGAATGCCGACAATCCTATGGTCGGCGGAGCTGCCATGTCCGAAAGCAAGAACATCGTGGAAAACGCTGCAAATTCCAAAGACCACACGACACTCGTTGCAGCAGTGAAGGCCGCAGGTCTCGTGGAAACGCTTTCAGGTGATGGGCCGTTCACCGTGTTCGCGCCGACGAACGCAGCTTTCGAAGCCTTGCCGGCTGGCACAGTCGAAACACTGCTGAAGCCGGAGAACAAAGAAAAATTGGCCAAAGTGCTGACTTGCCATGTGGTGGCTGCCAATGCGCTTTCCGATGCGGTCGGCAAGATGATTGCCGATGACGGAGGGAACCATCCGGTCAAGACCGTTGGTGGTTGCACGCTTTCGGCAAAGATGGATGGCGACAAGATCACACTGACCGACGAAACGGGTGGAACTGCCACTGTGACGATCGCCGACGTCAAGCAGTCGAACGGTGTCATTCATGTGATCGATAAAGTGCTGCTTCCGAAAGCGTAACAAAAGCAGGTCGCGTTGACGGCTCTGCCGCCGATTTTGTCGGCGGCAGCTCCATAGAAGCTCGTGCGCGTCCCCGGAAATTGTAACCCCCCTTTCAAAGGCTCGAACACTCCGATGGGGTATGGCCTGAGCGTCGCGCTAAATCGCTTAATCGTGCCTGTTCAGGATCACCACGCGATCGGCAAGCCGTCGTAGGCGAAGAACCCTCCGGTGTCAGCCGGCGTTAACCGATCGATTACATCGAGCATTGCGCACGCGCTCTCACTTGGATCCAAGCGGCGGTGACGCGTGGAATAATCGGCCGTCATTTTCGTCGCGACGGTTCCAGGGTGAAGTGCGACGATCACCGCGCGCGGATGGGTGCGGTTCACTTCGAATGAGGCCGTGCGAACGATTTGATTGAGCGCGGCCTTGGACGCGCGATACGATATCCAGCCGCCAAGGCGATTGTCCCCAATCGACCCGACCCGGGCAGAAAGAAACGCCACGATGCTTCGGTCGCTGCGGGCAAGTTTCGGTGCAAAGTGTTTGAGAACGAGTGCCGGCCCGATCGCGTTCAGCGCAAATTGTTTCATCATTACATCCGGCGCGATTTGCTTGAGCGACTTTTCGGGGCCGAAGCCATCTATAACAAGTCCGCCGGTTGCACAAAAAACGAGATGAAGCTCGTCAGCCGTATCCGCCGCTGCGGCAGCGACACACTCTTCGTTCGTGATGTCCAGCGCGTCGTCTCTTCGTGATAGCGTCGCAAGCTCCAGGCAACGTGAGTCGGAACTCAGCTCATCGGCGACTGCGGCGCCGATGCCGCCGCTAGCCCCTACTACGACGGCGCGGTAACCTCTGGGGAGTGACGTAAGCGGCATTGTAACGGTCTCCTCTAAATGCCCAGACCTTCGTCCAGCCTCTTCAGGAATGCAGCAGCGCTTTGCCGATGCTCATTTCTCCGATCCTCGTTCATGCGCCTCCATGTAGCGTAAGACTGATGCAGACGTCGGTTGGAGGAAAGCTGTTCCCCGTGGCGATCCAAAAAATCCCAATAGAGGAAATTGAACGGGCAGGCGGATTGTCCGGTCTTCCTTCGCACATCGTATTTGCAGCCCTTGCAATAATCGGACATGCGAGAAATGTAAAAGCCGTCATGCGGGGATTGGCCGAGGAGGGACGAACGATGATTGACGAACGATGATTATTGTCACCCATGAAATGGCGTTTGCCCGCGACGTTGGCAATCAGGTGATTTTTCTCAGCCAAGGCGTCATCGAGGAGCAAGGCGATCCACGCGATGTTCTGAGCAACCCGAGTTCCGAACGTCTTCGAACCTTTCTTTCTTCGCGGGATATGGGTTGAGCGCCCCCGGGCGCTTCAATCGACGAGTCCGGGTAATCGGAACTCGGTCAAATCAACTTCTGTACCGCCAAACCGGAAAAATAGCCGGCGAGAGCGGACGTCGCGGTGATGAAGACACCCCACACCATGTCCACCATGCTTACTTCCAACGACCATCCCTTAATTGTTGCCAGATTTGTCATGTCGTAGGTGCCAAAACCGACGAAGCCGAGCAGAGCGCCCGACAGCAGCGCTGTCGACCAAGTTCCAGAATTAACTGCAGGCATCACGGCAAAAAACGAGACGCCTGTCAGGTAGATAATGTAGAAGGCGCCTGCAGCAACAAAATTCGGTTGGTCTAGCAGAAGCTCACCAATACGGCTGCGATAGAACTTCGACGAGCCCGTCAGCCATAAAAAGTCCAAACCGAGAAAAACGACGGCTGTCACCAGATACGAAATTACGTAAGTCATATCGGTTACGCCCCGCTTTACGATCAGATCCCAAGAACAGGTTGAAGCAACCGCATAATCCAACTCCGAAACCTGAGCGGCGCATCGGTCACGGCCAGACAGATGCAATCCTGACCCGGTGTCGCCAGGGGCTGGTGTTGAACGCTCGCGTCCGCCTCCTCAAGATCTCCGCGGGCGAACACTAACTCACCATCGTTGAAGCTGCCGCTGAGCACGAGCGTCAACTCGCGCCCTCCATGGCTGTGTTCAGGCACCGGTTTTCCAGCAGGTATGCGAAGCAGACGCGCCGTCGTTGACCGGTCCGCGAGCTTGATCGGAATATGATACGCGCCTCGTCCAAGAGACTTCCATTTCAGCTCCGTCAGATCTCCTCCAAGATACGAACGCAGGGGTTCCGGGATTATCGGCGGCGAATCAACTTTGGCGAAACTCGTGGGCTGCCTGGGCGAGACGCTGGCGGCTATGACCTCGGTTCGGATGCGTTCTTTCAATCGATCAAATGACGAGGTTTCAACTGGCAGCGGCGATATATTCTCGAGCAACTCTCCGGCCGTGTTTTCCATTAGATTCAGTCGTGCGCGGCAGTTCGGGCACAGAGCAAGGTGGGTTGCAACAGCGAGCCGCCATCCTTCTTCGAGCGTGCCGGATGCATATCCCATTAGCAATTCGTCGCTAACGTGGTGACGGATGTTCATTTTCCGTCCTCCAGCGCAGCCCGAAGCCTCGCAAAGGCAAGCCGAATTCGCGACTTAACCGTTCCGAGCGGCAGGTTCAGCTTGTTGGCAATCGTACTGTGGGAACAATCGTCGAAGAACGATAGCGTCAGCAGTTGGATCTGTTCCTGAGGCAAGTTCTTCATCGCTTTCTTCAATCGGGCCGCATCCTGCCGTTCCGCCAGCGCGTTTTCTGCGCTTTTGGCATCCTCCGTGACAAAAGCGGGGTCATTGACGTCAAAATCAGGCCTCCGGTTCTTGCGGTATACGTCAATGCGAAGGTTGCGGGCGATCGTGAAGATCCACGTGCCTGCGTTGCCGCGTGTCGCCTCGAACTGGCCTGCCTTGTTCCAGACTGTGATCATCACTTCCTGCATCAATTCCTCGGCAACGTTCGGATCACGCGTAAGGCGGGCCATATAGGCCTTAACGCGCGGACCATAGTATCGGAACAGCGTCTCAAAGGATTCGATGTCCCCGTCGCGGCCAACCGCCTCCAGCAGCGAGCAGGCTTCATCTTTCGTCAGTTCCCCGGCCGGCTCTATCATGCGTCCACGCTTCTTCTGTCTCCCGCGTTGAACCGGCGCCACGGGCCTGGTTCGAGCAAACGGAATGTCGGGAATAGCGGTAGCCGAAATCGCACGAATTGTCTCCATGGCTCCAGTTACGGTGCCTCCTGCTTCTTGGATCATAGTCGTTCAAAATTTTGCAAAGGGTTCAATCCGCTTGGGCAACTTTTTCGTAGTGCGTTCGTAATTGTTCGTCAGAGTAAGGGGACAACATGCGGTTCGATCGGGGTATTGGGGATGAATCCGGGCAACGGCGGGTCGCCGTGATTGGCGCGGGTATCTCGGGAATGTCCGCGGCTTGGTTGCTCGGAAAAACCTTGGAGGTGGTGCTTTACGAAGCCGGCGAGAAACCCGGCGGCCATGCCAATACCGTTGTCGCGCCGACGCCGTGCGGGCCGGTTCGCGTCGACACCGGGTTCATCGTTTATAACGATCGCAACTATCCCAACCTCGTGGCGCTGTTCGACCACCTCGGTGTCCCGACCCAAGCCTCCAACATGTCGTTCTCCGCTTCGTTGGATGGCGGGGCATTCGAATACTCGGGCTCTGGATTGACAGGCTTGTTTGCTCAGCCGTTGAACGCACTTCGCCCGCGCTTCTGGAGAATATTGTCAGACATTTTGCGGTTCTATCGAGACGCTCCCAAAGCCCTCGACTGCCAAAATCTGGTTAGCAAGACACTTGGTGAGTTTCTCGACGAGAATGGCTATAGCCATGCTTTCGTTACCGATCATCTCCTTCCGATGGGCGCTGCGATCTGGTCCACAACGACCAAACGCATGCGAGATTATCCGCTGCATGCCTTCATTAGATTCTGCGACAGTCACGGTTTGCTTACATTGACGGACAGGCCGCGCTGGCGAACCGTAACCGGCGGAAGCCGCGAATATGTCAACAGGCTAATGGCGGATTTTTCCGGCGAGCTACGAACAAGAAGTGCAGTTCGGGAGATCCGCCGCGAGGTGGGAACGGTGGTCGTAACCGATCGTGATGGCAACCGTGACACGTTCACGGATGTCGTTCTCGCGACGCACGCCGATCAAGCGCTGGCAATGCTTTCAGAGCCTGACGCTCATGAGCAAGAACTGTTGTCAGCAATCGGATACACGATCAATAAGGCAGTTCTTCACACAGACACTTTATTGATGCCCAAGCGGCGAACCGTCTGGTCGAGCTGGAACTATATTGGCGCTTCGGAGGATTGCGGTGAGCGCCAGCTGTGTGTGACCTACTGGATGAACCGATTGCAAGGCATCGATCCGGCGACGCCGCTTTTTGTGACACTGAACCCGCATCAAAATATAGCCAGTGAGCGGATAATCACGACATTCGATTACGACCATCCTCTGTTCGATCAGCGAGCGTTGGCGTCTCAGAAGGAGCTTTGGGGTCTCCAGGGACGCGGCGGTGTCTGGTTTTGCGGGGCCTACTTCGGCAGCGGATTTCACGAGGACGGACTGCAGTCCGGGCTTGCGGTTGCCGAGGCCATCTCCGGCGAGCGGCGTCCATGGACGGTCCGCGATGATTCTGGCCGGATCCCCTCCGATATCGGTTATGCGGCGGCTCAATGATGTCGAGGTCGGCTCTTTACAGCGGGCAAGTGTGGCACGTTCGGTTTCGGCCCCGCCGGCATAGGCTTTCCTACAGGGTCTTTTCGCTGCTCCTCGATCTGGATGAGTTGGCGTCCTTAGACCGCAAGCTGCGCCTTTTCAGCCATAATCGCTGGGCTCTGTTCAGTTTTCGCGACAGCGATCACGGCAATGGTGAAGTAGGCGCGCTTCGCAGTTGGGTCGAACGGCAGCTTTCTGAGGCCGGAGTGGACGCGAAGCAACTGCGTATCCGTGTGCTATGTTACCCCCGCATACTCGGCTACGTCTTCAACCCTTTGACGGTCTTTTACTGTGAGGCAAGCGATGGCCAAGTCCGGGCCGTTCTCTATGAGGTCTGCAACACGTTCCACGAACGTCATACCTATGTAATTCCGGTGAGCAAAGACGAAGGGGGAGCGATCCGGCAGTCGTGCGTCAAAGAACTTTACGTTTCTCCATTTGTACCGATGGATTGCCGCTACGAGTTCAACCTCAGGCCGCCGGCAGAAACCGTGTTCGTCGGCATAACCGAAAACGATTGTGACGGGCGACTTCTCACGGCTGTGTTTTCCGGAGAAAGGGAAGAGATCTCGGACAAGAGGCTTCTTCTAACCTTCCTGAAACACCCCCTCATGACTGTAAAAGTAATGGGTGCGATCCATTGGGAGGCGCTCAAAATCTGGCTAAAGGGCATGCCCGTGCATCGCCATCGGCCGGCGGTTCTGCGGGTCGCCTCAACGATTGTCTCCCGTCTCGAACAGAAAGATACTAAAAATGAGCGAGTTTGAGCAGCGTGCTCCGTTGCCAATATGGTACGGTCGCCCGCTGTGGCAGAGAATAGCCTGCGAGTGGCTTGCCCGCATTGAGTGCGGTGAAGTGCGAGTGGAATTTCCGTGCGGGGCGGGGCACTTGGTCAAGGGCGACAGACCCGGACCGGCGGCGGCGATCGTTTTCAAGAATGCAAGACCAGTCTGGCGAATGTTAACAAGCGGCGGCCTGGGGTTTGCCCGATCCTATCTCGATGGCGATTGGGAGACGCCAGACTTGGGAAGGCTCATGGATCTGGCGCTCGCCAACCAAGAGCCCCTGAAGCCCGCGCTCGCCTCTCGCCCGCTATTCAGCCGCCTCGCTTACCTACGGCATCTGTTCAGACGAAACTCCCGTGCCGGGAGCCGCCGAAATATCGCGTTCCATTACGACCTCGGGAACGGTTTCTACGGCGCATGGCTCGATGAGACGATGACCTACTCTGCCGCCATCTTTGAGCGGCAAGGGCAGTCACTCGGTGAGGCCCAACGGGCTAAGTATGACAGGATCCTAAATGAGCTTCGAATCGGTCCCGAAGATCATGTTCTTGAGATCGGTTGTGGCTGGGGCGGATTTATGGAGTACGCCGCCTCGCGCACGGGGTGTCGTATTACCGGGCTGACTTTGTCTAAGGAACAGGCCGGCTTTGCGGAAACTCGGCTGGCAGGCAAAGGATTGTCCCCGTTGGCTGAGGTTCGGCTGCAGGACTATAGAGATTGCAAAGGACGTTTCACCAAGATCGTCTCAATAGAGATGTTCGAAGCCGCCGGAGAGGAGAATTGGCCGGTATACTTCGAGCAGCTGCGAGCGAACCTCGCTCCAGGCGGACAAGCGCTGGTCCAGGTCATTACGATCGATGAGACGCGGTTTGAGCGGTACCGGCAAAACGCCGACTTTATTCAAACCTATGTGTTTCCCGGTGGCATGCTGCCTTCTGCGGCAGTCTTCAGGCAGACGGCTGTCGCTTCCGGCTTACTGGTGCGGGATGCATTTTCCTTCGGCCGTGACTACGAAAAAACCCTGCTCATGTGGGAGGGCGCTTTCCTCGACAATTGGCACAAGATTGAATCCGCTGCATTCGACGGACGGTTTAAGCGATTGTGGCGCTACTACCTCAACTACTGCGCTGCCGGTTTTCGTAACGGTACCATCGATGTCTACCAGTTCCGCCTGGAATTGAAGTGACTGAGGTCAGGTTTCGTCCTCGCGCAGCATACGGCGCGTTAAGGCGAACCGTAGACTTGGAGGGAGAACCTTCAATAGCTTCAAGGCCACTTTCATCCTCCACGGGAATGCGATCTCGAACTGCCCTCGCTCAAGCCCCCGCATAATGTATTCCGCCGCACTTTCTGACGAGATCAGGAAGGGCATTGGGAAGTCATTCTGACGCGTCAAAGGCGTATCGACAAACCCCGGGTTGATAATTGTCATCTGGACGCCATGCCTTTCCAGTTCCGGATAAAGAGCTTCGCACATGTTTATCAAGGCGGCTTTCGTTGCGCCGTAGCCGGCGGCACCAGGAAGACCGGTGTAGCCTGCCACAGACGCCATTACTGCAATCCGACCCGACCGGCGCGCGGTCATTGCTGGCATGATTGCCTGCAAACAGTTGACGGTACCAATGATATTGAGCCCGACCATCTCTCCGATCGCCGCGGCGTTGAAAGTGGCCAGTGTATCGCGCCGATACGTGCCTGCGCCGAAGACCGCAAGGGAAATCGGACCCAGGCGCATTTCAACGTCGCGTACGGTGATTTCTGTCGCTTCGCGGTCGGTCACATCGAGGGGAAAAGAATGGATCTTGTTCTCCAGCGATTTTGCGAGAGTATCAAGCTCCACCGAGTTACGCGCGCTCACGGCGACGGTCCAGCCGTCAAGTGCCAAACGGAGGGAAAGCGATTTACCAATCCCAGAGCTTGCGCCGGTGATCCACGCCACCTTTCGCTCATCGGTCTTGTGGAGCGTGTGATTGTTGATCAATTCGAGCCTCACAGTCAAAACGAATCTACCTCAGGTAGCAAGGGGGACGGCTTTGTGATTAACCCTGCCAGTCTGGAACGACCTCAAATCCTCTCAAATGCGGTCAAGAAGCTCTCGTTGGGCCACTCGATCGATCGGAAAACGCCACATGAGCCCGATTGCTGCGAGCTTCGGAACTATCGGTAACCAGGCGTAAAGCATCGAAAGTCCCTTGAGCGCGTCGGGCGGCGAACGTTCTTGAGCCGGATCGAAGCCAAACACACTCAGCAACGGAAATACCACCCCCACGGCTGCCGCGAGCGAGAGCTTTGTGGCAAGCGCCCACGCAGCGAAATACATGCCGGAACGCTGAGAACCTGAGACTGCTGTATCGTTGTCAATTACGTCTGCCTGCATGGACGGTGGCAGGACCAGGTCGAAGCCGAGCAGAAGGCCGGTGCACACGCATATCGCACCAAAGGCGACCAGATCGCCGTCCCCAAGAAATCCAGATATCGCGAAGATGGCGCACGTCGCTATCATAGCGCCGCTCCACGCCTTGTGCTTGCCCCACCGGCTTGCGGTCTTCACTGCGAGCGGTACACCAAGGATGGCGCATGCGAAATAGACAAGGAGAAGCGGGCCGCGCCAATCCGGTGCGCCGAGCCGATCGGAGACAAAGTAAAGAAAAAGGGTAGCTGGCACTGCATTGGCGAATCCATTCAAAAGAAAAGCGACAATGAGGCGCAGGAAAGGCCGGTTCTTCGTCATGAGAAGCAGGCTTTGAACGATGTTAACGTCACGGGTCGATCGGTTGACCGGTTCGGGAACGAAAACGAAGGCCGCAAGACCTGTGATCGGAAGGAGGACCGCGACCAGGATGGCTATCGTCTCTAGCCCCTCAACGCCATCGGTCACTGTCGGCCCAACAACGAAGGGGAGGCTGATTGCCGTTAAGGTCCCGAATAGTGTCGACCCTTCGCGGAAAGCGGCAATACGTGTTCGCTCGGCATAGTCGTTTGAAAGTTCTGCGCCCCAGGCTGTGTAGGGGAGAGATGTCCATGTAAAGCCAAGTGACAAAAGCCCGCCCCATAAAAACAGATAAGCGAGCCCGACAGATTGAGGCGGCCAGAAGAGCATAAATGCGGCGCAGGCAGTTAGCGGGATCGACGCGAGAAAAAAGCCGCGCCGGCGACCGCCGACGCCATGCCACCGGTCGGCAAGCCAGCCGAACATCGGATCGCTCGCCGCATCAAGAACACGAATGGCAAAAAGTACGCCGCCAACGGCCGCGACTGGTAGTCCCATGACCTCGGAGTAAAAGGTTGGAACGATAACGAAAAGCGGCAAAGCCAGCGCCGCCAACGGAAGCGCAGGTAGCGCATAGATAACGAGTGTCACGGCGCGCGTTCTCACGTTCACCGCCTCGTGAACTCGACACGTGTCCACGCGACCGGCAATCCGAACTTCGTCACATAGGCGGTATTGAGTATCCGACCGTCATTATTCAACGTCATTGTGTCGTGGAAGCGGACTTTGTTCTTGCGGTTTTTCGGATCGAGTAACACCAGATAGCTAAAGCGCGCGACATTATCTCTAATCCGCACCTCGGTCTCTCCAATCACGTCCTCCCGCGTACCCCTGTATGTGCCGGGTCCATCCTTGATGAACCGCCATGTCTTGCGATCTCGCGTGCCATCATCGAACGTGAAATCCTCCCTGAGCGTCAGGGTGCGGCCGTCCCATTTCCCCAGCAACTGGACTTCGAATGTCCTTTTAACCCCAGTGATGCTTCGAAAGCTTCCTTCGGCGCTCGACCTGCCTGTGAAGAAGCTTTCAAGCGAAAAGGATCCGGCGTTCGCCGACGTAACCAGTGCAAGGTTCATGGCGACGACCGTGAGAAAAACGCTGAAGATCCGCATGCTTGTCCTCCGTCAAAGTTATTGCTCGGCATGATCACAAACTCCGTCTCGCCTCGCTTCCGACCGATATTTCAAAGCTGTGGACCTATTCGGGCAATGCCGGTCTTTCCGTCGTCGCGGATCCACTTCAGCCGCTTTTGATCGACCCGATAAAGCTCGAAACACATTGAGCGACCGTCGTACCAGGTGCGAAACCGCTGGCAGAGGCGGTCTGAGTCGATCCACCAGGTGCCCGCGTCTTTGGGTTTGACGAACCGACCGAGACCCAAGGCTTCGCCGTCACCGTCGACGCTCCCACTCCTTCGATAGTTGAGGGGGAATTCTCCTCCCAGCGGAGCTTCAAGGAAGATCTGCCGGCCTACGATCTCTCCCTCGATCTCGTTCGCTTTGTATCGTTCCGCAGCGGCCTGGGATGCCGTAGCCGTGGACAACGCTGCGATCACTATTGCAGTGCGAAACATGGCTCCTTCGAGTGCTCCCGTTGCTGTCGTCGGCGGTGGTTACGAGAAGCAGGTGAAGTTGGATCATTTCTGCTACGCGTTCTTGTTTGGATTTCGTGAGCTTCGGGCGTCCTAAATCGACGTCTATCGTTCCTCCGGAGCCGGTGGTGCGCTACTCTAGTCAAACGAACCCTGGTAGACCGCCCACGCGCGAGCTTGGCCCGGCGATGCCTCTACGGCGCAGGCAGGCGAGGTGCTTGAAGCACCAGCTAGAAGAGGATTTGAAGCTGCACTCGAACCGCCGGCCGAGCCTTTCAAGCTGGGCTAGAAGCCAACCGTTCAAGAATGAAATCCTGCAACTTGAAGATTGACTGCATTCGACGCTACATTGCAGTCAATGAAGTCGAAGAGGAGGGTCTGAGTATGGCTATCCTGACGGTACGAAATGTGCCTGATGAGGTGCACCGAGCTTTGCGTGTTCGCATCGGCGATGCCTTGGCTGAGCTGAGCGGGCGGCTTGGCCTGACCAATGAGGATTTTGAAGTGTTCGACCAGGTGCGAGACAAGGCGCCAGGGGAGCCAATGAGGTTTGAATGATCGTCCTGGACACGAATGTTGTCTCTGAAGCGATGAAGCCGACCCCGGATTTGGCCGTGCGCACTTGGTTGAATGACCAAGTAGCCGAAACTTTGTATCTGTCCAGCATGACGCTGGCGGAGTTGCTGTTTGGCATCGCTGCGCTACCAGATGGCCGGCGCAAAAGGCATTAGCCGAAACGCTTGATGGCCTGCTCGAACTGTTCGATGATCGCCTGTTGCCATTCGACACAGCGGCCGCTCGGCACCATGCGGACCTCGCGGCAACCGCGCGAGCGGCGGGGAAGGGCTTCCCGACACCGCTATCGCAGCCTCCAAGGGGTTTACAATCGCAACACGCGATACAAGACCCTTCGAGGCGGCAGGAGCTGCCGTCGTCAACCCGTGGAGCCACCCATAGAGTCGCGATGGGGCGGCTCTCGGGTTCGCTTCAGGAGCAAGATCCGGTGGTCGGCTCCCGACCCAAAGAGACATCCAACCTTAGACGATGCGCTGCTGCTACTGGATTTTGAGCACGCCCTCGCTGGGGCAGGTTCCCACATTCTGGCGGCGTCCAACGCAAAAAAAAGGCCTTGCAGATCTTGACGGCGGCAACCTCGCCAATCCAAGGCATTGTCACCGACATCCGACTCGGCAAACCGCCGGATGGGTGGGAGATTGCGCGCATCGCACGAGAAATCGACCCGCAGATTGCCGTCGTCTATCTCAGTGGAGATGGCGCCCATGAGTGGGCTTTCGAAAGGCGTTCCGAATAGCATCATGCTTGAGAAACGCTTCGGCTTGGCTCAGTTGGTAACGGCGATCTCCCAACTCCTCAATGACAGAACGGGCAGTCAACCCGCGACCAACTGAAATGATCGCGCATTCGCTATGATGCAGTGGCAACGTTCGAACCCACCTTTCGGTCGTCGGCATCGTGCGGTCCGCGATATCCATGCCGACCCCCGCTATGGGAAAATCGGCTCCTCACCACGGTATGCCGCAGGGCACTTGCCGGTCGTTAGCTATCGTCGGGCACGACCAACCCAGCGTGTTAACCGCCGAGTCCGAGAAGATGGTCGCCTCGATCGCTGCCCATGTAGCGATTGCGATCGAAAACGCTCGGGCGGCCGAGCGCGAAGTGGCGAACGAACCAAGCCGAGCGGGCAGCTCATCAGCTTACCGCGATCGTGGCGTCCTCCGAGGATGCAATCCAGTCGACGGACGTAAATGGCGCAGTAGTCATCAGCTGGAATGCAGGAGCCAGGCCAATCTACGGCTAAACCGCCGAAACGGCCGTGGGACGGCCAGTTACCTTCTTGATTCCCGCTGACGGTCTTGGCGAGGAGTTTGACATTCTGGCGCAAATCCGCGCCGGTGACCCCGTCGATCATTTCGAACCGATGCCGCTGCGCAGCGAATGGCGCTGATTTCGGTCTCGCTCAGGATCTCTCTGAGCCGCGAGGAGGCCGGCCGGAGGTCCTTCCGCGATCCTGTCCGCAACCGACCACCCCTGGCTACCGCCTGACTATCGTTGGCGTGGAACGTTCCGATACAGTCGCGACTGACCCTCTCAAGAAAATGAATGAAACAGGTAACGGCGCAAGATCGGCGCCCATTCTCGTACCCAACAGCCGCACAGCTTTCGACAAGTTTCATAACATGCTTCTCCGGACCCTACTGTTTCCACGGTTCGGCTGAAGGGAGGTTCATACTCCAAGCGAGTTACTCTTTGTGATGACTTCCGGGCCGGCACAGGTCACGTGCCGCTGCAGGTGGATGTCGAAATCCTGCTTGCGGTTGACGAGAGGTATTTCGCTATCAGCCGTTGGGCGGGAGCCTGGCTCCCGCGAATTTCAGGCGGTATTATCCTCGGCCTCGCTGCTGTCGTCTGAGAGGTCCAGAGAGGCAAGCCGGCTTACGACTGCGACGGCGATCGCGTGGTGACGTTGTGTCGTGCGAATTTGCATGACTCTGCTTGCTAGGTGCGGTCATTGGAATTTCGGAGTGATGGCTCTTCGACGCCGTTCAGGGGCTATCAAACCGGATCCATCCGTGCGAAGTGCGCCGCTTCCCCGATATTTGACTTGAGGGCGCTGGACGACGATAAAGCAGGCGCATGTTGGCCGTCACGCGATTTTATATGGCGGTCAGCGCCGCAGAAGAGACTCAGCAGCAGGTCCATGACCGCTTCGACCCTTTCATCGGCGATGGAGTAGAAGATCGTGCGCGACTCCCGACGCGTCTTGACCAGACCCGCCTGGCGCAGCTCCGCAAGTTGTTGCGACAGTGCCGGCTGCTTCAGCCCAAGGTCGTTTTGGATGTCGCCGACCGACCGCTCCTGCTGAGCGATGTGGCAAAGCAGCATCAGCCGGCTTGGCGCGCTGAACAACCGCATGAATTCGGCGGCCTCGGTGGCCTTGTTCTGCAGCGTTTCGATGGGAATGTCTTTCCCGCTCATGCGATCCGCTCCCTATAATACCAAGCGCCCGTCGACCCATTGGCCGCTTCCGCCTCCTCCAGGGTCGTTGCCGGCTGCAATAACAGTGGGTCGCCGGAACACCAACCCTCTGGCGTGGAGGCGCCTTCGCGCTGAGATACCTGCAAGGCTTCGACAAGGCGCAAAAGTTCGTCCACGGATCGACCTACATTCGTGGGATACCAGACGATAGCGCGGATAACGCCTTCAGGATCGATGGCATAGGTGGCCCTGACAGTTGCACTGCTCGGCGCCGCACTGTCGAGCATGCCATAGGCTTGCGCAATCGCCATCGACGGATCCTCGATTAGCGGGAAGTCCACCTTGACGCCGAAGCTCCGCTCGATATCGCGCAACCAGGCAAGATGCGAATAAAGGCCGTCGACCGATAGAGCCAAGAGGTCGCATCCGCATGCGGCAAAACGTTCCTTTGCACGCGCAAAGGCGATGAATTCACTCGTGCAAACCGGAGTGAAATCGGCCGGATGCGAAAAGAACAAAACCCAGCGGCCTCGATAGGTGGCTAGGGACACCTCTCCCGCCGTCGATCGAGCCGAGAAGCCGGGCGCGTAATCGTTGATCCTGAGAGTGCGCGCCTCTGTTCCTGAATCGGTGTCGTTCATTCCAAATCTCCTGACCGGTACTTCTCCGCCTATAGCTCAGAAATCCACGATATACACACTTGCATATTTACTGTAAATATATATATGATTGGTCAGCCAGGAGATCTGCGATGACGGATACCGCATTCACTCACGCGCGCGAAATTATCCTCGCCGCCCAAGATGAACCAATGAAGAGGCCAGTAATAAAGTCATTCTTCGACCTCGCAACCTTCACTGTCAGCCATGTCGTTCGCGATCCGGGATCGAACGCCTGTGCCATTATCGACAGTGTGCTCGATTACGATCCCGCCTCCGGGCGGACAATGAATGACTCAGCACGGGCGCTCATTAATTACGTAAAATCCGAAAGTCTCGAGGTGCGGTGGCTTCTGGAGACGCATGCCCATGCAGATCACCTGTCGGCAGCTCCACTACTGCAGGCCGAACTCGGGGGCGCGCTCGCGATTGGCCGCGAGATTGTCCGGGTGCAGGAGGTCTTCGGCAAGATCTTCAATGCCGGCTCTGAGTTCCAGCGGGACGGCAGCCAATTCGATCAGCTCTTCCAAGATGGTGACCGGTTCAAGATTGGCGATCTCGAGGCAACGGTCTTGCATGTACCGGGACACACCCCCGCCTGCCTCGCCTACATCATCGGCGACGCCATATTCCCTGGCGACACGCTGTTTATGCCCGACTACGGCACGGCACGCTGCGACTTTCCGGGCGGCGATGCCCGCCAACTCTATCGGTCGATCCAGAGACTGATGCGCCTGCCGGACGAAACCCGCATGTTCATGTGTCACGACTACAAGGCGCCAGGCCGCGAGGAATTTGCTTGGGAGACCACCGTGAGTGCAGAACGGACCGGAAACGTTCATGTGCACGACGGCATTGGCGAAGATGCGTTCGTCAAGATGCGGACCGAGCGGGACGCGACGCTTTCGATGCCGAACCTGATCTTACCTTCAGTGCAGATCAACATGCGCGGCGGCCGGTTGCCACCCGCTGAAGACAACGGCGTGCACTATCTTAAAATCCCCGTGAACAGGTTGTAACAGCGATGAGTGAGATCAACTATCTTTGGCCATTAGCCGGCGGCCTTCTAATCGGCCTGTCGGCGGGCCTTTACCTTCTGCTAAACGGACGGATCGCCGGAGTTTCCGGTCTTACGGCCGCGGCGGTGAGCCTGACAGGTGGCGGGATCAACAAGTTGGGACTGGGCTTTCTCGCAGGCATCGTCGCCGGCGCCTGGTTCACGTCCCTCCTTGTTCGAGAACCCCACATCGCCATCACCTCCTCGCCCCCGTTGCTGATCGCTGCAGGACTGATCGTCGGTTACGGCACACGGCTCGGATCCGGATGCACGAGCGGTCACGGCGTTTGCGGGATCGCACGTCTTTCGCGACGTTCGCTCGCTGCAACAGCAATCTTCATGGCCGTAGCAGGCATTACCGTCTTCGTGACCCGCCATCATCTGGGAGGTCAATTATGATCGCTCGTGTCCTGGCATCCATCCTCTGCGGCCTCATCTTTGGGGCGGGGCTGGTGATCTCCGACATGATCAACCCCGCACGTGTGCTGGCCTTCCTCGATGTCGCCGGCAACTGGGATCCGTCGCTGGCGTTTGTAATGGGGGGTGCCCTCATCCCCTCCGCCGCCGCCTACATCATCCGCGGTCGCCGCGCGGCACCACTGCTCGACAGCCGCTTCCATGTGCCAGAAAACGCCTCGATCGACTGGAAGCTCGCGACTGGCGCGGCCCTTTTCGGGCTCGGTTGGGGATTGGTGGGGCTCTGCCCCGGTCCGGCGATCGCCGCATTGTCGACCGGCCGATGGGAGGCCGCAGTGTTCGTTGCGGCGATGTTGCTCGGCATGGCGGCCTATCGCGTTTCGCTCGGCGGCATGTTGAAAACCAGCTCTTCAGCCAGCACTAAAGCCTAGCCCGACGGAACATCCATGTATCTCGATCCTCTACAATATTTTCTCGGCGGGCTGTCCGGTGTCCTGGTTGGCTTCACTCTCGGCCTGTTTGGCGGCGGCGGTTCGATACTCGCCGTCCCGCTGATGGTCTATCTGGTCGGCGTTCCGAGCGCGCATCTGGCGATCGGTACCAGCGCGCTCGCGGTTGCCGCCAATGCCTTCACGAACCTTGTCGCTCACGCGCGCCTCGGAAACGTCAAATGGCGCTGTGCCGCCGTCTACAGTGCCGCAGGAATCGCCGGGGCGTTCCTCGGTTCAACGCTCGGCAAGATCGTCAGCGGCCAGCACTTGCTGATACTGTTCGCCCTCCTGATGCTAGTCATCGGCGCCCTGATGTTCAAGCGAGGGGATGCCGAAGGCAATCCGGGAGCCCAATGCAATCCCGAGAATGCCTCTAAAGTCTTAGGTTTTGGCGGCATGACCGGCATTCTATCAGGTTTCTTCGGGATTGGCGGGGGGTTCCTCATCGTCCCCGGGCTCATTGCGGCAACAGGCATGCCGATCATCAATGCCATCGGCTCCTCCCTCGTCGCCGTCACCGCACTTGGGCTGACGACGGCCCTGAACTACGCCTTTTCCGGCTATGTCGATTGGGCACTGGCAGCGGTCTTCATCCTCGGCGGTGTCGCAGGCGGGACACTTGGCGCATTCGTCGCGGCACATCTTTCGGCCAGGAAAGGCGTGCTCAATAGATTGTTCGCTTCACTGATCTTCGTAGTCGCTGGCTACATGATCTACAGGGGCGTGGGCCAGACTACGGCGTCTTGATCCCACGCCGACCGAAGCATCCATTTCGATGTGCCGCTTAGGAAGTAGCGAACACTTCACTCGCTCAACCGTCCTTGAACCAATCTGAAACGCTCCAACGAAAACCGATGAAAGGAAGTCCAATGAGCTACTATTTCGCAAAAACGTTGTCATGCGGCTTTGACGAAGCGGTACAGCGAACGACAGGCGCCTTGAAGGCTGCCGGTTTTGGCATCATCACCGAAATCGACGTCAAGGAGACGTTGAAGAAGAAGATCGACGTGGACTTCCGTCCTTACCGAATCCTCGGCGCCTGCAACCCGCGCATGGCGTATGAGGCGCTCAACATCGAGGATAAGGTCGGTACGATGCTACCGTGCAACGTCATCATACAGGATGCTGGAAACGGCAAGATCGAGGTCGCCGCCATTGATCCTGTCGCCTCGATGCAAGCGATCGGCAATCCAAAGCTTTTGGAGACCGCCAAGCGAGTGCGGTCGATGCTGGAGAGCGTCGTCGAGGGACTTTGACCGGTCGTCTCGCTCACAATCATGACGCAAAGAAAATCAGAGCCACTGGTTGTCGGCCATGGACGTCGGCTGGCACATTTGATGCCGATCAATGACCCAAAGTTGGCCAGCGACTTATCATTGATGCTCACTCAGCAAGAGCACAGCGATGTTCAAGGCCTCCATGATTGTACTGATGACCGTTACATAATGTATCGACTGGAATGCCGGCCTTGCGGGGAAGCGAATGGCCTATGCCGAAAGACGGGCCTCTGCGAAGTGCGCCGCGGCTTCTTCCAATGCCTCCTCGGCCCACTGATTGAGACTCTTTCCCGAAAGTTCGGCAGCCAGAGCAGCTCGGCGATGCACTTCGGGAGCGACGCGAAACATCATCTTGCCGGAATAGGGCCTTTGAGGCTCTTTGCCGACGCTCTTGCAGGTCTCAAGGTAATCATCGACAGCTTCATGGAACGCCTTCTTCAGTTCAGCAACGCTGTCCCCGTGAAACCCGACTACGTCAGAAATGCCAGCAATCTTACCGAAGAACAGTTCGTCCTCCGCGTCGAATTCTATGCGAGCGTGGTAACCGTTGTAAGTCATGGTGTTCATGGTTCTACTCCAATTTGCGTCAGGAATTCGCGAGCGTCGCGAACCTGATAACGCTTTGCCTCCTTGTGGGATGAGGACGATGGAAGCTCGCGATTATGCCGTCCTTTTCGAACTTAACGCGAGAGCCGTTTCCTTCGATGACGTTCGCGCCGGCAGCTACAAGCAGGCTTTCTATAGCGGCCCACTCAATGGTTCCCGAGACCGGATCTCTGAACACAGCCGCGAGGGTCTTTTTCTGCTTGCTGTTCATGCTAGCAAACATAGTGGCGCTTGCTATTTCTGCAAGCGTTATTTTCGATGCCACTATGAGTACAGTGAGTATCGATGGAGCCGCTGGCTGGTGTTACCCACGAACGCGGTGAAATCCGCGACCGATTTTTCGAGAGCCAAGAATTCCGATTCCGGCCTCAATCTCGTCGTCAGTGCCATCGTACACTGGAACACCATCTATCTCAGCCGCGCTGTCGTCACCTCCGTAAGAGCGGCCGGATCATTCCTGACGCCTGCTCAAACATGTGTCTCGCCTCTCAGTTGGGAGCACATCAATCTCACCGGCATCTCTTCCCGGGACGATTGGGGTCGCTTGCTGGAGGGGGCGAAATTTTACCTAAGCGATTTGGACGTGAACTGTTTGGACGTGGACTGTCGATTTCCACTGAGACCGGCATTTTTCGGCGAGAATTGACCCGCCCTTTATGTTGTAACGGGTCGTGTGTGACGGTCAAGTTCCTGGTTTTCTCCTTCGCGTTTTTGGTTTCGTGCGCAGAGCTGTTCTTGAAGCGGACCTCCCGTGCCTGCTCGCCCAAGCGCTGTAATCGACCAAAAGCAGAGCTGGATCCTATTGCACTTGCTGCGGTGAATGGACGACCTCTTCAACATATTGATCTGCCGCAAAGCCAGTACCTGATTTCTATGCGATAAGAGCAATTCCGGTAGTCAGTCCGGGATAGCCGTGCGCTTGGGAGGAGCAAGCGATGGATTTCAAGATCCCTGACCGCTGAAAGCAGAGCAAGCCGGAATTCACGCGTGGTCGATGCAATGAGAGCAGGCGACTATACCGGCGAAGCGGCGGAAAAAGTCGCGCGAACCGTCGTCCAGGGCATTGCCGACGTTCTCGCCCTAACAGACAGGCTTGAGGCGAACTGCCCGGCATGTTCGCCGAGCACAGGCAGATTGTGCGCGGCGCTCGGCGATCTCGTGGCTGCGGCGAAGGCCGAGAAGTAACCGAGTACGCGCATCTTGCCGAGAGGCTGATCTCGCACGCCCGAACTGAGGAAGAATTCCTTTGCCCAGCCGCGCTCCTCGGCGACCGCTATTTGAAGCTCAGACTCGGAAAGTAGGCGCGCTCGCGGAGCTATTTTCCCGCTGATCAATTCCCAGGAGGAACTCACGATGGCGAAAATTCTCGCTTCCTATGCCCTGCTTGTCGGGCTTGCGCTTGCGCCTATGAGCGCTCGCGCCCATTGCGACGCCGCGGATGGTCCCGTAGCCACGGCAGCAATCAGGGCCCTCGATACCCGGAACGTCAATCTCATCCTCCCCTTCGCACCGGCCCAAGCGGAGCCTGAGTTGAGCGTCGCCTTCAAGCAGGCCCTCAGCGTGCGCGAGAAGGGGCCGGAGGCCAAGGCGCTGGCCGATCACTACTTCATGGAAACCGCCGTGCGGCTCCACCGCGCGGGGGAAGGAGCGCCCTATACCGGGTTAAAGCCCGCGGGCACAGATTTTGGACCCGCGATCCCTGCCGCCGAGAAGGCGCTTAAGATCGGCAAGTCGGATGACTTGACTGCACTCATAGCCGAGCAAGTCGCCCATGGCATTGAAGACCGCTACCGCGACGCGATGCCTCACAGCGCAGCGCCAGCGATGATGGCGCCTTCCACAGCAGCTGATGTCGCTAAGGCTCGTGAGCGTGTGAGTGCGGAACTCGCCTTCATCGGGTATATCGAGGGCATCTATCTCGCGACGAAGGGCGGCGTGCATGTCGAAGCCGCGGCTACCACGGATCACCATCAAGGCACGGACTGACGTGTCCAATCGGCCCGTACAGTACGGCGGTACGGTAGCTGTGGAGGGCGGCGGCGAGCACCCCGTGAAGACGAGCGCGGCTGACATGGACAGCGCCACCGCAATGTCCGGGCGAACCCGTAGTTCCCGACGACACCCTGGTTTTGATCGCGACGGGCAGAACACACACACGGTATCGCCGCTTCTTCTGCGCTACCCATCCGAGCGAATAAGTTGGACGCGCCCATCCAGCCAGTGCACGCGATCACGCCGGTGCGAGCGACATGGCGAGCGGATTGAAGCCCCTTCGGCGTCGCGGCGTTCTTGTTTGGCTGCGGTGAACGCCATCCCGGACAACGAAAGGGAGATCGCCAAACATTGCACGCTTGACCGGCAGGACCTCAATCTGATCATGCGACAGAACAAGACATCCAACCGGCTGGGACTTGCCTGTGTTCTGGCCGTGCTGCGTTATCCGGGACGACCGCTTGCGGATGGAATCTTGATTCGGCGAGCCGACAATCAGGCGGCCGCCCGTCACCCGGTCTGTCCGGGAGGTTCAGAAGCCGCTGACGGACGTCTCGAAAGCTTGCCATGCGCTCATCGAGGCCAGGGAGAAAGGCGAAGATATCGCCAAAGCGCCTGAACAGGTCAATGGCCGTCTTCGCGACCAGTGTCCTTTCGGGTCGGGGCGAGGTGATCATGTCAGTTGAATTCGAAAAGGCGGTTCAGGATCCTGCCTCGGTCTTTGACAAGCCCGAGGACGTCCTGCGAGATGTTTCACTCACGCGGGAGCAGAAGATCGAAATCCTAAGCCGCTGCGAATACAACGCCTCGGAGGAGGCGGTGCCCCTTGAAGAAGGCATGCCGGGAGATGAGACCGGGATATTGAAGCGGATCCTGATCGCACTCGGCGAGGTCGCTGGCCCATCAATCTCGACCTGACCGCGACTATCAAGCAACACGGTCTATCCCGGAAGGCAGTGGGACTGCCAAACACAAGGAGGTAGAGGTCGCCGCAGCCAACAAAGCCGGCTGATGTGTACAAATGACCTTCAAGTGGAGCATGAATCCTGATGCCGATCTGGCTGGTGAAGACGACATGGCTCGAACGACGAAACCGAAGCGACCGAGCAATGGGAGGTGAATGCGGACACTGAGCTCGTGCGGTTTCGGCCGCACCATTTCGAAGCGAGCCTGCGGCCCATGTTCGGTGGTGATGAAACTGCGCCCCTTTTGCCTGGTTAAGTGCAACGGCTGTCCCCTGATCGGGCTTTGATCCAGGCGTGACATCCCGGTCTTTGCATGGCGAAATGGGCTGTTATGGGCACGAACAGAAGGAGATGTCCGATGAGCAATTATTTTGCCAAGACGCTCTCCTGCGGGTTTGACGAGGCGGTGCACCGCACCGCGGAAGCGTTGAAAAATGCTGGTTTCGGTATCATCACCGAAATTGATGTCAAGGAGACGCTGAGAAAGAAGATCGATGTAGACTTCCGGCATTACGTCATTCTTGGCGCCTGCAACCCGCGCATGGCGTACGAAGCATTGAAGATCGAGGACAAGGTTGGGACGATACTGCCGTGTAACGACGGAATCGATCGCTGCGATCTCCGTCTTGCCGGCCTCAGCATCCTGAACAATGACGCCTCCATGCAAGCCATTGACAATCCGGGGCTTCTGGAGACGGCAAAGCAGCCCGCATCGCATTTGGGAGCGGGCTGCCGTTGACTTCGGTCAATGCCCATTGGGCCGGCCGGAATCGCGGCGACCAGGGAACAACTGCAGGAGAAGATGCGCGGACTGTCGTTTCTGGCCGCGGAGCAACTGGATGCCGAGAGCGGAACGGCTAACTGACTGAGCGTGCGACACCTGCCAGTTTATGGTGGCTTGACCCTACTCGCCATCGCGAACCCTCTGGATGTATCGCTGTCTGTCTTCCTCGGTGGCGCCGGTGGACAAGTCCTGACCAAGTTCGGCCCGATGGGCAACCGGATACCAAGGACGCCCTGGGTTCTCTTGTTGCCAGAGCTTCTTCGCGCGCTGTTCGATTTCGCGATCGTCCACCTGCATCTCCTTCGTGTCCGGATCGGAGCATACTAGGACGATGGGCGCAAAGCGACGCGGCCTTGATGGAGCCTTTAAACGGCGTGCAAGCTCTTGCTGTTTCGATAGCCCGGCGTTGTCGCCAAATCGGTCAAGCCAGAGTCGACGTCGTCATCAGTCTTCAAGCTGTTCGGCTTCGCGGAGTTCAGCGCATGGGAGAGGGCAGAAAAGCAGGGCAACATCGTATTGGACAAAGGCTCTTGTGGGTGGTGGATGTTGAAAAAACGGAGGAAATCTTACATAGCTTGCCCCCGAAATCCTGGGTTTTCGCGCACCCTCGGAACGAGCAGGGGCACAAAAAGTGTCACTGCCTTCTCGATCACATCGAAAAGGGTTCGCAGCTGGACAGGAAGGGGTCGGCTCCGGTAGAGGGCCCAAATGGCACCCTCTCATGACCGTCATGATGTGAGAAAGCATAGAACGATCTCGCCGAGTTTACATCTACGGCGGTTGATTTCAACCTGACGCTGTTCGCCTCCGCGGCTGTTTTGGCGGGTAAGGCCAAACTCTTAAGCGGACGAGGTGCGATCCATGCTGGAGACGGTTGTCAAAGCGCTCTGAGTATGCCTCATGGTCCCGCAGGGTACTGTGCCGCCGATATGCCCAACTAAGGAGGACAGCATGTCTTCAACCTTGACCCAGCTTGCAGATGCCACGTCCACTTGACGGCATCAGCAAACGAGGCGCGAAAAACCCTGCGAACGTTTGCTGCTTGCCCCGCCAAGATTAACACCGCTCCACCCTGCTGCCGGACGAAACGGCGACGCTAAGCACACTGACGTATCGTCCTTGCACTGAAAACTAACCGACAGCTCTCACAGCGCCACGGCCACTTCAGTTAACGGAGGCGCGATCCTCTTTATTGAATACACCATTGAATACACCCCGTAGCGCGGCCGCCAAGTCGCGAACGTGTAAGGCTTCCGCAACCGGCTGCTGACCCGGGCATCCGCTGCGATTTCCGGTCCGGCATAGCCTGATGTGAAGAGAACCGGGATTTCAGGGAAACGCTTGCTGCTTACCGCAGCAAGATCGGCACCGCTCATTCCGCCTGGCATGCTGGATGGCAGGCGTGCGTTCAAGAATGGACAGTGCCTCCGGGCCATTGCTTGCCCCAAGGACTTTGTAGTCAAGCTGTTTCAGCCGCGAGACGGTGACGCGACGAACGCGCTCGTCATCTTCCACGACCAAAATGAGTTCGCCATTGCCCTTGGGCAATCTCGGAGTTGCCTGACCTTCCGATGTCTCATCGCGCTTGTCGGTGACCAAGGGAAGGTAGACCCGCACGGTCGTTCCCTGTCCGACCTCGCTGTACAGCGCGACGTGCCCGCCGGACTGCTTCACAAATCCATAGACCGAGCTTAGTCCCAGCCCCGTGAGGGGCCGGAGGGTCTCGTTGTCAAAGCCCGCGCCATCTAAGGCGTGACGCTAGTGCTGCCAGCCGCGCAGGCCTCGACCGCGGGTGATATTGGGGCGCAGGCGAACACGAACCGCGCTGCG
>NZ_JBYTEC010000030.1:0-41724 GCF_058792075.1 Ensifer sp. EB106-03-01-XG145
GATCACTTTCGCTTATCACAACGGCGACGAGGCCATTCTAAAGGCCAAACGGGAGACTTCTTCAACAGCCTGCTAGGGCAGGGAGGGCGTCGGTTCTCCGCCCGCATCCCCTTCGTGTAGTTGCCTACTTCGCGAACTTTTTGGCGCCGGCGACGCAGAGCACGATGGCGCCGGTCGCTGCCAGCATGCTCCAGCTTACGGGCTCTCCGAGGAGCGTCGCGGCAAGTGCCAGGCCGAAGAAGGGCTGCAGAAGCTGCAGTTGGCCGACGCCGGCAACGCCGCCGAGCGCGAGGCCGCGATACCAGAAGACGAAGCCGACGAGCATGCTGAACACCGAGACATAAGCGAGGCCCGTCCAGGCGCCATGAGTGACCATCGCGAAGGAGGAAGGCAGCGTGAAGAGCGTGAGCGCGAGCATGATCGGCAGCGACAGGACCAGCGCCCAGCAGATGACCTGCCAGCCGCCAAGCTTGCGCGAGAGGCTGGCGCCCTCGGCGTAGCCGAGGCCGCAGAGGATGATGGCGCCGAGCATCAGGAGGTCGCCGATGGGCGACGCGGCGAAGCCCTGTACCAGCGCGAAGCCCACCACTGCGGCGCTGCCGAGGGAGGAGAAGAGCCAGAAGGCCGGGCGTGGCCGCTCGCCGGCGCGCAGTACGCCGAAGATGGCCGTTGCCAGCGGCAGCAGGCCGACGAAGACGATCAGATGCGCCGAGGTGACATGCTGTAGGGCCAGGGCGGTCAAAAGCGGGAAACCGAGCACGACGCCGAAGGCGACAATCGCCAGCGAAACGAGATCGGCCCGCGCAGGGCGCGGCTGACGGAAGATGAGAAGCAGCGCGAGCGCGAGCAGGCCGGCGATCGCCGCGCGCGCCACCGTCAGAAACACCGGATCGAAATCCATCACTGCGACACGGGTCGCAGGTAATGATCCGCTGAAGATCAGCACCCCGAGAAAACCGCTCATCCAACCGTCTGCCGTCTTGTCCATCGCATTCTCCTTTTTCGTCTGTATCGGCCGCAGAGGGTGGTCTTTCCAGAGACAATACGGTACAGTTTCGCCAAACTGTAATGGATGTTTGGACAGTACGGATGACGATGCAGGAGCTTGGGATTGGCAGCGAAACGCTGCTTGAAGGCGTTATGGCGACGATCCGGCAGCGGATCTCGGGGCGCGTTCTCACACCCGGCGCGAAGCTTCCGTCCATCCGCGCCTTCGCCAAGACCATGCGCGTTTCCAAATCGACCGTCGTCGAGGCCTATGAGCGGCTGGTGGCGGAAGGCGTCATTCGCTCGAAACCGGGCGCGGGTTTCTTTGTCTCGGCGCCGCTGGCGCCCTTGTCGCTGGCCGAGATTGGGCCGCGGCTCGACCGGGCCGTCGATCCGCTCTGGGTGTCCCGCCAGGCGCTGGAAACGGGCGACAACGTGCTGAAACCGGGCTGTGGCTGGTTGCCGCCGAGCTGGATGCCGGAGACGGCAATCCGCCGCGCGCTCAAGTCCGCAGCCAGGCTGGAGGCGAGCGGGCTGACGGACTATGGAACGCCGCTCGGTCATCGGCCGCTGTGCCAGCTTCTGGCGCGACGTCTCGGCGAACATGGGGTCGAGGCGTCGCCTGATCAGATCATCCTGACGGAATCGGGAACGCAGGCGATCGACCTTCTCTGCCGCTTCCTGCTCGAGCCCGGCGATACGGTCGTGGTCGACGATCCCTGCTATTTCAATTTCCATGCCTTGCTGCGCGCCCACCGGGCTGAGGTGGTGAGCGTGCCCTATACGCCCTCGGGGCCCGATCTCGAAAAATTCGCCGAGGTGCTGACGGCGCATCGGCCGCGGCTCTACATCACCAATTCCGCTCTCCATAACCCGACAGGCGCCACACTCTCTCCTGTCGTCGCCCATCGGCTGCTCAAGCTTGCCGAGCAGGCGGGGCTGACGATCATCGAGGATGATATCTTCGCGGATTTCGAGCATACGCCGGCGCCACGGCTCGCCGCCTTCGACGGGCTCGATCGTGTCGTACAGATCGGCAGCTTTTCCAAGACCCTCTCCGCCTCGATGCGCTGCGGCTTCATCGCCGCGCCGCGCGACTGGATCGAAGGGCTCATCGACCTGAAGATCGCCACCACCTTCGGCGGGCCGAGCCTTGCGGCGGAGCTGGTTTTTTCGATGCTCAAGGATGGCAGCTATCGCAAGCACATGGAGGCGCTGCGCCAGCGTCTGGCCCGCGTCATGAGCGAGACAGCGGCGCGGCTCGGTGTCATCGGCATCAAGCCATGGATCGAGCCGCAGGCCGGGATGTTCCTCTGGTGCTGCTTGCCCGATGGTGTCGATGCGGCCGACGTGGCACAGAAGGCGCTGCAGCAGGAGATCGTGCTGGCGCCCGGCAACGTCTTTTCCCATGCCGGCACGGCCAACGGCTTCATGCGCTTCAACGTCTCCCAATGCGAGGATGAGCGGCTTTTCAAAATTCTGCCCCTGATCATGCGCCAATGCGGTGTCGGGCGCGCAGGCTGAGCAGACCGGCGTGCTGAAGGCGATTGCTCGTTTTAGAGGCAATCGCCGGCGATTGCTGGGGAAGGGCCGTTGATCTCAGCCTTGCCACTTTGCTTTGCCGCGGAGTTGGGCAGGTTTTGCCTATTTTTTGCGCAATTCGCTTCTTCCTTGCGCTGTAGCGTCTGCTCGCCGGGGCTCCTGCCTGCCGCCAAACGCAAATTTCTCTGGATTCTCGGCGCTGAATTCGAGTTGGCACGATTAATGCTTCTTAACGGGCATCGGTCGTCGGGCAGCCGATCTGGATTGCCCAGCCGCTTCGGAACCCAGCCATTCCTGGCGTCATGTGAGAGAACGAAATGACAAAGTTTAAGCTCGAATACATCTGGCTCGACGGTTACAAGCCCACCCCGAACCTGCGCGGCAAGACCTTGATCAAGGAATTCGATGCTTTTCCGACGCTTGAGCAGCTGCCCTTCTGGGGCTTCGACGGTTCCTCGACGATGCAGGCCGAAGGCAGCAGCTCCGACTGCGTTCTGAAGCCGGTTGCCGTTTATCCGGATCCGGAACGCAAGAACGGCGTTCTGGTTCTCTGCGAAGTCATGATGCCCGATGGCACGACGCCGCATCCGTCCAACACCCGCGCCCCGATCCTCGATGACGAAGGCGCCTGGTTCGGCTTCGAGCAGGAGTATTTCTTCTATCAGAACGGCCGCCCGCTCGGTTTCCCGGAAGCCGGCTTCCCCGCGCCGCAAGGCCCCTATTACTGCGGCGTCGGTTTCAGCAATGTCGGCGATGTTGCCCGCAAGGTCGTCGAAGAGCACCTCGACATCTGCCTGGCTGCCGGCATCAACCATGAAGGCATCAACGCCGAAGTCGCCAAGGGCCAGTGGGAATTCCAGGTGTTCGGCAAGGGCTCGCGCAAGGCCGCCGACGAAATCTGGCTCGCCCGCTACCTGCTGCAGCGCCTGACCGAAAAATATGGCATCGACGTCGAATACCACTGCAAGCCGCTCGGCGACACCGACTGGAACGGCTCGGGCATGCACGCCAACTTCTCGACCGAATACATGCGCACAGTCGGCGGCAAGGACTATTTCGAAAACCTGATGGCCGCTTTTGCCGAAGCCCGCGCCGACCACATTGCCGTCTACGGCCCGGACAACCACATGCGCCTGACCGGCAAGCACGAAACCGCTTCGATCCACCAGTTCAGCTACGGCGTTGCTGACCGGGGTGCCTCGATCCGCGTTCCGCACAGCTTCGTCAACAACGGCTACCGCGGTTACCTCGAAGATCGCCGCCCGAACTCCAAGGGCGACCCCTACCAGATCGCTTCGCAGATCCTGAAGACGATCTCGACGGTGCCGACCGACGTCGCAAAGCGCGAAGCCGCCTGATTTTCCCTTGCCCGGCGCATACGAGGGCGCCGGGCAAACTCGACTATGTCGTGTCTCTCGCGACGACAAACAAAAACGCCCTGCGGATTGCGGGGCGTTTTTGTTTTGGAGTGATACGTGTGTGGCTCTGAGCTTTAGGCCGCGTGCACGAAATGGTCGGGCTCCACCTCGCGGATCGTCTCCTGCCTCGCCGCCGATCTGCGGCGTGTTTCGTCGGCCTCGGAGGCGCTGACCTGCGCGTTCGGATCGTCGAAGCGGATGTCGGGGTCGGGAACGGCCGAGAGCAACAGCCTGGTATAGGGATGGGCCGGATTGTCGATGACCTTGCCGGTATTTCCCCATTCGACGATCTGGCCCGCATACATCACCGCGATATCCTCGGCGACATAGCGGGCGGTCGCGATGTCGTGGGTGATGTAGAGCAGGCCGAGGTTCATCTCGCGCTTCATTTCGCTGAGCAGATTGAGCACGCCGAGGCGCACGGAAACGTCGAGCATCGAGGTCGGCTCGTCGGCGACGATGACCTCGGGCTTTGCCGCGAGTGCGCGGGCGATGTTGACGCGCTGGCGCTGGCCGCCCGAGAGCTCGTGCGGGTACTTCTGCGCGACGATATCGGGATCGAGCTTCACTTGCCGCAGGAGCGCCTTGATCTCCTCCGCGATTGCGGCGCCCTTCATGTCGGGGCGATGCAGCATCAGCGGCCGCTTGAGATGATAGGCGATCGTGTGGGCCGGGTTGAGCGAGGCGAACGGATCCTGGAAGATCATTTGCACCGATCGGCGATAGTCGGCGATCTCCTTGCTTCCCGCTGAAACGATGGGCTTGCCCTTGAAGAGCAGCCGCCCTTCGCTCGGTTCGTATTCGCGCATGGCGATGCGGGCACAGGTGGTCTTGCCGCTGCCGGATTCGCCGACGACCGCAAGCGCCCGTCCGGCATGGAGCGAGAAGGATATCGAGCGCGCGGCACGCACGGCGCCCGGTCCGTTGCCAAAGGTCTTGCTGACCTTGTCCAAGGTCAAAATGGGTGCGGATGTGTCGGTCATCGAAGAACACCTCCATGCAGCGAGGGAAAGGAGGCCCAGAGCTTCTTCGTATAGTCGTGCTCCGGTGTCCGGTAGATGACGTCGGCGGTGCCCTGTTCGACCAGCTTGCCGCCCAGCATGATGCCGATGCGGTCGCAGAACTGCACCATCAGCCCGAGGTCGTGGGTGATGAAGAGCACGGCGAAACCGAGCTTGCGCCGGAGTTCGTTGATCCGCTGCAGGATTTCGCGCTGGACCACGACGTCGAGCGCCGTCGTCGGCTCGTCCATGACAATGAGGCGCGGATCGAGCGCCAGGCAGATGGCAATCACGATGCGCTGGCGCATGCCGCCGGAAAACTGGTGCGGATAGTCGCGCATCCGGTCCGGCGAGATATCGACGAGCCGCAGCATTTCTGCGGTGCGGTCGCGTGCGGCGGCCCGGCTTATGCCCTTATGCGTCTTCAAGACGTCGTAGAACTGCTGCTCGATGCGCAGCACCGGATTGAGCGAGTTCATCGCGCTCTGGAACACCATGGCCACCTCGCGCCAGCGGAAGTCGGCAAGACCTTTCTGGTCGAGATCGAGCACGTTGCGGCCGTCGAGCAGGATGGCGCTTTCCTTGCGGATCAGCGCCGGCGGCTTGTGCAGCCGGCTGATGGCAAAGGCGATCGTGCTCTTGCCGCAGCCAGACTCGCCGGCAAGGCCGAAGACTTCGCCGGGCGCAACATCGAAGCTGACGTCGTCGACGGCGCGGAAGTCGGTGCTCTCGCCGATGTAGTCGATGGTCAGGTTCCTGACCGAAAGCAAAGGCGCGGTCACAGGCGGCCCTCCCCGGAGCGGATTAGGGCCGACCAGCGGCCGAGCCGGTTGCCGGTGCGCAGCCGCGGATTGGCGATCTCGTCAACGGCGAAGTTGAGCAGCGACAGGCCGATGCCGAGGAAGGCGAGCGCGAAGCAGGGCGTCAGGATGTCCCACCAGGCGCCGACCGAAAGGGCAGAGGCCTTCTGGGCGCCATAGAGCATGGTGCCCCAGGAAACGACCTTGGGATCGCCAAGGCCGAGGAACTCGAGCGTTGCCTGGGTGATGATCGCAAAGATCACGCTGCCGATGAAGTTGATGCCGACAATCGAAATCAAGTTGGGGAAGATCTCGAAGGTCATGATGCGCCAGCGCGGCTCACCCATCATCTCGGCGGACTTCACATAGTCCTTCTGCTTGACCGAGAGCGTTTCGGCGCGGGTGACGCGTGCGCCCCAGGCCCAAGAGGTGCCGCCGAGGATGAGGGCGATGACCCACGGGCTCGCCTGGCCGATGAAGGCTGCAAGCACGAGCAGCAGCGGCAGGTTCGGGACGACGAGCACCATATTGGTGAAGAAGCTGATGACTTCGTCCACCTTGCCGCCGCGGTAGCCGGCGATGATGCCAAGCGCGGTGCCGACGGCGGTGATCAGGAGGCCGGCGCCGAAGCCGACGGCAAGCGAGGTGCGGGCGCCATAGATCAGGCGGGCAAAGACGTCCTGGCCGATGCGGGTGGTGCCGAGCCAATGCTCGAGCGACGGCGCCTGGTGCGGCCGGCCGACGCGGGCGCTCGGATCGTAGGAGGTCAGCAGCGGGGCGGCGATCGCCACGAGCAGAATGAAGGCGACGATCAGCGCGCCGACCATGGCCTTGCGATTGTGGATCAGCGGAAGGGAGGTTTTCATATCACGCCCTCTTCAGTCGCGGGTCGAGCAGCACATAGCTGATGTCGACGACGAAGTTGGCGACGAGCATCGTGGCGGTCATGATCAGAAGCTGTCCCTGGATGACGGGGTAATCGCGGGCGAGGATCGCCTGGTAGAGAATGTTGCCGAGACCCGGATAGTTGAACACGACCTCGGTCACCAGCGAGCCGCCAAGCACCGTGCCGATGGCGATCGCAAGGCTCGAAACGGTCGGCAGCAGCGCGTTGCGCGCGGCATACCAGAGCATCACGCGGGTGTCGGCAAGTCCCTTGGCGCGGGCCATGACGATATAGTCCTCGCCGAGCAGGTTGATCATGTTGTTGCGCATGGTCACGGCGAAGCCACCGGTGAGCACGGCGCAGAGCGTCAGCATCGGCAGGATGCCGTGATAGAGCAGGCTGCCGATATATTCGAGCGTGAAGGCCGGATCGAGCGCCGGGTCGGCGGCATAGCCGGTCGGAAACCAGCCGAGCGTGAAGCCGAAGGTGAAGACGACGATCAGTGAGGTGACGACGGCCGGCACCGAGGTCGCGAAGATCGCGCCGACGGAAACGATGACGTCGAACAGGCTGCCGCGTCGCCAGGCGGCAAGAATGCCGAGGAAGGTGCCGAGCGCGAAGCTTACGAGTGTCGCCGTGCCCATCAGCCCCACGGTCCAGACGAGCGCATTGCCGAGAACCGTCGTCACCGGCAGCGGGAAATACTTGATCGAGCGACCGAGATCGCCGCTGAAGATGCTGCCGAGATAGGTGAGGTACTGCTGCCAGAGCGGGCCGTCGACGAAGCCGAAGGTCAGTTTCAGGGCCTGCAGGCTTTCGGGCGGCAACTCGGCGCCGGCGCTCGAAAACATGATCTGCACCGGATCGCCGGGCATCAGCCGCGGCAGGAAGAAGTTGATCGTCGCCGCGGCGACGAAGGCCGCCAGGTAGAAGCACAGGCGGCGTAGCAGAAAGGCCATCGGGAACTCCATCGACTGCGGCCGCCGCATGTGGGCGTCAGGCGGCAGGGCTGTCTTTTTGTCGGACCGTCCGAACGAGCAAAAGCCAGGACGGTCGCGTGGCGGACGAAGGGCGTCCGCCGCTGTTTCCGGATCAAGACAAGGCGCCCTCCCGGAGCATCGTCCGTGAGAGCGCCGCACCTGCGATCGGGTTACTTCACCGGTTCAAGCGCCAAAAGGTGCAGGAGACGCGCCGGGTTGTTGCGGGTGATCGACGGGTTGACGAAGGGGTTTTCCGCCGTCGCCCAGCCCTTGAAGCGCTTGGTGTTGTACTGGTACCAGTTCGGGTTGTTGAATACCGGCATCATCGGCATGTTCTCGGCGACGATGCGTTGTGCCTTGTTCATCGCTTCCTTCTGCTTGATCGGGTCAGCGGTCTGGGTGAACTCCGTCAGCAGAGCCTCGACGTCCGGATTGAACCAGCGCTGCGCGGTGAAGCGGGTCTTGCCCTTGTCCGAAGCGCTGAAGGCGCGCTTGTAGGGGTAGTAGGGCGAGGCCGATGCCGGCAGGCTGTTGATCGCCGCGTCGAAGGTGCCGTTGATGAGGTTACCGGTCCAGACAGCCTCTTCCGGCGTCTCGATCTTGGCGTCGAGGCCGACCGCCTGCAGGCCTTCGACCGCGATCGTCACCGTGTCGATCCAGTCGGTCCAGGAGCTCGGCACAATGATCGAGAAGGCGATCTTGCTGCCGTCCGGATTGTCACGGAAGCCGTCGCCGTCCTTGTCGGCATAGCCGGCTTCGTCGAGCAGCGCCTTGGCGGCGTCGGCATCGTACTTGCCGTATTTACCGAAGTCGGCCGCAACCGACGGATCGGCCCAGCTCTTGTAAAGTTCGCCCATGCCGGCCGGGTCTTCGTTGAGCGTCGGATAGCCGTAGCCGGCGACGTCAACCATGGTGCCGCGGTCGAGCGCCATCGAGGCGGCGCGGCGGAACTTCACGTCGTTGAAGGCCTTACGATTGTTCTCGTTCGCGGTTTCCTGGTTGAACAGGAAGGCGACCATGCTGCTTGGCGAGTACCAGAAGTGATAGTGCTCCGGGTCCTTGGCGACATAGACGTTCTCGATATCCGGGATGAAGGAAACGCCCCAGTCGAGCGTGCCGGAGGCCGTCGCCGTCAGGATCTGGTTGTTGTCGGCGAGCTGCGGGAAGCGCACGCAGTCGATCTTCAATGTTGCGGCATCCCAATAATGCGGGTTGCGGCACTGGTCGTAGGTCTGGCCGGTAAAGCGCGGGATCTCGGTCAGCGGGCCGCTCCCGACGGGCGTCTCGTTGGCGAAGGTCACCGGCTCGACGATGTCCTTCCAGACATGCTCCGGAACGATCGGCAGCTGCGCCAGCTGCTCGGCTGCGAGCGAGCTCGGATTGGCGAGCGTGAAGCGCACGGTCTCAGCATCCACGGCCTCGACGCCGGTGATGAAGGTCCAGATGCTGACGAAATCAAGCGCCGGGAACTTCTTCAGATAGTCGTAGGTGAACTTGACGTCGGTCGCCGTCAGCGGCTTGCCGTCCGACCACTTCAGGTTCGGCCGAAGCTTGAACTCGATCGACTTCAGGTCGTCGGCAAGCTTGAAGCTTTCAGCCAGGCGAAAGACCGGCTTGTTGCCGTCGAAGCGGTTGAAGACGACCAGCGGCTCGTAGATGAAATCGAGCGTGCTCTGGCGCGCCGAGGTCTGATTGAACGGGTTGAAGTTGCGTACCCAGGTGGTCGCCGGCTCGATGTTGGCGGTGAGCACGGTCTGTGCCGCGGCCGGGCCGGCGATGAGGGCAAGCGCGGTGGCCGCGCCGAGAAGCGATTTTTTCACGGTAGTTCCCCTTTTGATTTTCGGATTGGTCAGGCGACGAGGGCGCTGTTGAACATGTCCTCGACTTCGGCATGGGCTGCGCGCACGTCGACCTTCAGCGTGCCGAGGCGCGCCTTCCCGGCGTCGATCCGCTTCTGGGCGGCGGCGGTCAGCGGACTTGCCGCCTTGGCTGCCGCTTCGCTTTCAGCGAGCGTGCCGTGGCTGTGGAGCGCAATGTCGAAACCGGCGTCGAGCACCTGGCGGACACGCTCTGGCAGCGTACCGCGAAGCGATTCCATGAAGATGCAATCGGAAACGAGAACGCCGTCGTAGCCCATGTTGTTGCGGATGACGTCGTGCATGACCGGCGAGATGGATGCCGGCAGCTCCTTGTCGAAAGCGGAATAGACGACATGGGCGACCATGGCCCAGGGCGTGTCGCGCAGCGCGACGAAGGGCTTGAAGTCGGTAGCGGTCAGCGTCTCGCGCGAAGCGTCGACGATGGGCCGCTCCTTGTGCGAATCGAGCGTCGCCCGGCCGTGGCCCGGGATGTGCTTCATGACCGGCATGTTGCCGGTCTCAAGCAGGCCATCGACTACCTCACGGCCGAGCGCTGCGATGAAGTCCGGATCGGCGCCGAAGGAGCGGGCGCCGATCACCGAGCTGGTGGTTGCAAAAACGAGGTCGAGCACCGGCGAGCAGCCGCTCGTGAGACCAAGTTCGCTCATCATCGTGCCCATGGCCTGGCTCGAAAGGCGAAGCGCCTTCTTGCCGAGGGCGAAATCGCGGCGGGCGAGCTCGGCGAACTCGCCGAAGGAGCGAAACAGCGGCCAGGGACCGGCGTCGAGATGCTGGACGCGGCCGCCTTCCTGGTCGGTGAAGACAGGGGCATCTTCGCGGCCAACCGCTTCGCGAAAGCGTTCGATCAGCGCCCTTGTCTGCGCGGGTTCGCGCTGGTTGCGGCGGCCGACGAAGAGCCCGAGCGGATTGGTCTCGCGGAACAGCGCGAACTCGTCATCCGAGAGCGTGGGATTGGGTATGCCGACAAAGAGGGCAAGCGGGTTCGAGGACATTGGGAGGCTCCGATAGTGGAAATTACTTGGAAGGGCGGCGCAGCATGCCCTGGTAGATCCCCTTGTCGGGGGCGGGGATCGGCACGGCGCCGACGGTCTTTGCATAGAAATCGATGGGGCCTGCATCGCCGATGAAGGCATAGGCGTGGCCAAGCGTCTTCATGGTATCGAGGCAGCCGGAAAGCAGCGCCACGCCGATACCCTTGCCGCGGGCTGCCGGATCGACGCCAGTTGGGCCGAAGAAGCCCGGCGCCGTCGTGTCATAGCAGGCGAAGCCGACGAGCTTGCCGTCGTCGACGGCAATCAGGCAGGCGATAGGCCGGCGAGCAAAGGCGACGGTCACCTCGCTTGCCCAGTTCTCGCTGAAATTCTCCCGCACCCAATCGATGACCAGGCGCATTTCCGGCGGCAAGGCGGGACGGATCGTCACCTTGTCGGTTTCGGTTCTTCGCTTGAGTTCGACCAGGATCGGCGAATACAAGCTCACCAGCATGTCAGGCATGTGCTCCTCCATATATTCCGTTATTAAGGAATTACTGCCTTTGTAATGCAATAGATGGAGCTAACGCGACCAGCTTGTCAATCGCCAATCGTCAGATTCGGGGTGCTATCCTCTTTTCGCGCGAGCAGACATCGACCGATGAAACGTTCCAGCGGTGCAGCCTACGGCCGCTTATCCCGGCCGGCCTCGGGGTGCATGGGTGCGGTAGCGGTGCCGGGAAAAGGGTGGCCAAAAGGGCCGAGTAAAGCGCGTCGCTCTGGAAATTGCACGTTTGTACAACTTTGTTCTGGGGTTGTTCGAAATATATCTTGATTTACAAAAACACTAAGTATGAATATTCGTGCGCTCATGAAGTGCATGCTTAAGAAGAGCTCGCCATTTTCGATCGCGACCAAGTATTTCCCGAGAAGAAAAGTATTGTTTTCCTGCATGGACGGCGCGCAGGGTCTTGTCCCGCTGCGTTTTTGGCTATTCCGCCGGACGCGTCAGGATGAACAGTGCAGGAAGCGCCATCGACGCCGCGACGATCGCAGCCAGCGTCAGGCTCGGATTGCCGAAGAAAACGAAGAGTCCGAAGCTAGCGGCCATCAGGCTGACCGCACCGGTCTTGGCGCGCTTGGAGATGGCGCCTCTTTCACGCCATAGCCGCAGCGAAGCCCCGAAGACGCGGTGATTAAGCAGCCATTGCTCCAATCGCGGCGAAGCGCGGGCGAAGAGACCCGCCGCTAAAAGCAAAAACGGAGTCGTCGGCAGGATGGGGAGGAAGGCGCCGATGATACCCAACCCGACCATCAGCCACGCAAGGCAAAGACAGAGGATGCGAAGGGCGGGATTCATGCGATGGCTCCGGTGAGCGTCATGCTTCGGATGTCTCGACGATCGGCGCCGTGGCCGTCTCTCTCGGCGGCCAGCGGCGAAGCGCCTCGGCCCCCAGCTCCGTCAAGGCATAGATGCCACGGTCGATCCGCTCGAACCAGCCATAGACGTTGCTGAGCAGGATCTTGGCCGCGTCCGGAGCGACTGCGCGAACGTCGCGCGGGCGCTGCTGGCCGCTCTGCAGGGCGGCCGCACAGGCAAGCGCCTGCTGCCGATAGGCGGTCATGATCGGCGAACGCGTGGCACCGCCGGCGGTCGGGTCGCCCTTGCGGCGGCGGTGCTCGCTGATCAGGCGCGACCGCTTCCTGTTGTTCTTGCGGGGCATCACCGCGGAGGCTGCGAGAATGACGTCGACCATGCCGTTGTCGGCGACAGCCAGCATGCCGAAGCCAAGCCTGCGGCAGAGATCGCGGAACCGGCGATCGCTCTCCCGCCCCTTGCCTTTGGCCGAGACACGGGCGGCGATCCATACCTCGTCTCCGGCGGTAGCGCGGTCGACGGCCTGCAGGATCAGCTCGAGATTGAAGCTCAGCTTGAGCTCGCAGATGACGACAAGCGGCGGCTCGTCATCGCTGAGCGCCACCATGTCGCAGCCGCCGATCTCGCCCTTGACGCTGTAGCCGCGGGTTTCGAGAAAGCTCTTGATCGGCTGATAGAGGGTCGTCTCCAAACCCGGGAATCCTGTTCTGGTCGAAATCGGGGAGGCTCAAGCCGTGACGCATCATTACGAAAGGAGACTAGCAGATAACTCCGATCGCCGGACTTGTCATCACGTCGCAGCAGCAAGGCGAGCTGACCTCGTTGCTCCGAGGATCCAACCGATGCAGTAGCAAGCTCGCTTCGTCCTAACCTTGTGTTGTGCTATTATTGTTGAATGGACGTCCTTTTCGGAGGCGTCGGGCATGCGAGGTTTTGACGACGGATGTTGCGAATCCTCACGCTGTTGTTTGTTTTGATCTCATCATTCGCGTTTCCAGCTTCGCCGCAGGCCGAAAACGATCGTGTTGCCTTGGTGCTGCATGTCAACGGCGCCATCGGCCCGGCCACGGCCGAATATGTCAGGCGCGGCTTGACGAAGGCGGAACAGCGCCGCCTTCCGCTGGTGGTCTTGCAGATGGATACGCCCGGAGGTCTCGACACGTCGATGCGCGAGATCATCCGCGCGATCCTCGCTTCCCCCGTGCCGGTTGCGAGCTACGTCGCGCCGAGCGGTGCGCGCGCGGCGAGCGCCGGCACCTATATCCTCTATGCCAGCCACATCGCGGCCATGGCGCCGGGAACGAACCTCGGGGCGGCGACGCCGATTGCGATCGGCGGTGACATGTTCGGTCAGGAGAAGGATGGCGATACCGGCAAGGAGGGCGGCAAACAGCCGGCGGTTCAGAACGCTGCCGAGGCGAAGCTCGTCAATGACGCCGTGGCCTATATCCGAGGACTGGCCGAACTGCGCGGGCGCAATGCCGACTGGGCCGAGAAGGCGGTGCGCGAGGCTGCAAGCCTCTCGGCCGAGGCGGCCGTCAGGGAGAAGGTCGTCGATTTCACCGCCACCACCGTCGCCGATCTCTTGAAGCAGGCAAATGGGCGGACGGTGCACGCGGGGCAGCAGGAGATCGTGCTCGATACGGCGGGGCTTGCCGTCGAGGACTTCGTGCCCGACTGGCGGACAAGGCTGCTTTCGGTCGTCACCGATCCCAATATCGCGGTCATCCTGATGATGATCGGCATTTATGGTTTGATCTTCGAGTTCCTGTCTCCGGGGTCGGTGGCGCCGGGCACCATCGGCGGCATCAGCCTGTTGCTTGGGCTCTATGCGCTTTCGGTGCTACCCGTCAGCTACGCCGGCATCGGACTGATCCTGCTTGGCATCGGCCTGATGGTTGCCGAGGCGCATTCGCCGTCCTTCGGCGTGCTCGGCGCCGGTGGCAGCGTTTCACTGGTTCTGGGTGCGGCAATCCTCTTCGACACGGATACGCCGGGCCTGCAGGTCTCCTGGTCCGTGCTGGCGGCGCTTGCCGTCGCAAGCTTCGGCTTCAGCCTGCTGGTCGCACGGCTGGCGTTCAGCTCACGCCGCCACGCGGTGGTGACCGGGGGCGAACAGATGATCGGCATTGCGGGCAAGGTCGATAGTTGGACAGGCGCCGCCGGCTACGTCATCGCCCATGGCGAACGGTGGCAGGCGGTGAGCACGGAAACACTGTCGAGGGGTGAGGACGTGAAGGTTGTCGGGCGCAAAGGACTGACGCTCGAAGTGGTGCGCGAAGGTCAAAAGGCATAGCGCTCCGCGGGTCCTATGGGCGCAGGCGAAAGCGTCCGGAATGGAGGAATGGTCATGGACATGTTTGGGAGCCTCGCTCCTCTTGCCGCGTTGTTGGTGCTCGTCATTCTCATTATCGCCTATTCGATCCGGATCCTGCGCGAATACGAGCGCGGGGTGATCTTCACGCTCGGCCGGTTCACCGGCGTCAAGGGGCCAGGCTTGATCCTGCTGGTGCCCTATGTGCAGCAGATGGTGCGGGTCGATCTCAGGACCCGGGTGCTGGACGTGCCGAGCCAGGACGTCATTTCCCATGACAACGTTTCGGTCCGCGTCAGCGCTGTGATCTATTTCCGGGTCATCGATGCGGAAAAATCGACGATCCAGGTCGAGGATTTCATGATGGCGACCAGCCAACTGGCGCAGACGACCCTGCGCTCCGTGCTTGGCAAACACGATCTCGACGAGATGTTGGCCGAGCGGGACCGGCTGAACGACGACATCCAGAAGATCCTCGACAGCCAGACGGATGCCTGGGGCATCAAAGTGGCGACCGTGGAAATCAAACATGTCGACATCAACGAGAGCATGATCCGCGCGATCGCCCGCCAGGCCGAGGCCGAGCGCGAACGGCGCGCCAAGGTGATCAATGCCGAGGGCGAGCAGCAGGCGGCCGCCAAGCTGCTCGAGGCTGCCGAGATCCTGTCCAAGCAGCCTCAGGCGATGCAGCTACGCTATCTGAGCACGCTCAACGTCCTTGCGGGCGAGAAGAATTCAACTGTCATCTTCCCGTTCCCCATGGAGCTCGGCCGCCTGTTCGGGCTAAAGGCCGACAAGCCGCCCGGTCAAACGTGAACGCCGCGAAGGCGCTCAGGCCGCCGCCGTTTCAAGATTGGCGACCTTCATGAGGTCGTCGACTGCGCCGGGCGCAGCCGCCAAGACCGGAGACCAATGCGTCAAAGCCTCGCCGCGCGTCGGGAAGGGCAATGTCCAGCCGCCGGCTTCGTTCACCAGGCAGTAGCCACCGAGGCAATCCCAGGCATGCATGTAGGGCTCGTAGTAGCCGACGAGGCGACCGGCGGCGACATAGGCGATCATCAGCGCACCGGAGCCGTTGCGCATGAAGTTGCCGCCATTCGAAAGCAGGCGCTCGACGATGGCACCCATCTCGCCGGGTTTCACCTGATCGTTGGCGCCAAGCCCGGTGACGGCGTTGCGGATCGTGCGCGTCCCGTCGAGGCGAAGCGGCTTGCCGTTCAGCGTTGCGCCGCGGCCCGTTGCCGCCGCATAGACTTCCTGATGGCAGGGCGCGTGGATCACGCCGATGACCGGCTTTTCCGCATGCACGACGGCGATCGAGACGCACCAGTTCGGCATGCCGTTGACGAAGGGCGTGGTACCGTCGATCGGATCGAGCACCCAGGTAAAGCCGGATGTGCCGTCGAGAAGGCCATGCTCCTCGCCAAGCACGCCATCATCCGGAAACGCGGCGGCGATCTTGTCGCGGATCAGGGTCTCGACGTTGCGATCGGCGATCGAGACGACGTCGTGCGCATCGCGCTTCGTTTCGATGACGAGCGTTTCCCGCTTCAGGAAATAATCGTAGGCGAGCCGACCGGCCTCCTCGGCCATGGATTTGGCAAGTGCGAACCGGGCGTCGAGGCCGGCAATTTCAGCAGTCATGCAAGTGTCCTTCTCGTATCCAGTTGTAAAAAATCATGCGTCAATCAAAGCGAGGCCCCGGTTGCGGAAACCGATCGCGACCTCCGTTGCCGGAGATAACATGTCCTCGACGGCCTGATCGACAACAAACAGGAGGCCGGTTGCCGTTTCGACCTCGTATTCGACATGGCCGCCGAGATAGGCAGCGCTGCTGATCGTGCCGGCAAGGGCTGCGCCCTTGGCCGGCGTCAGGGTCACCGCATTGGGGCGGACCGCGAGCTTGGCAGGGCCGGGCCGCGTGTTCCTCGACGGCAGGCGATGTTCGAGACCGCCGACGCGGATCGTCGCCTGACCGGCTTCGGCTGCCGTCACCTCGCAAGGAAGCACATTGGCCTCGCCCATGAAGTCGGCGATGAAGGTCGAGGCGGGCGTCTCGTAGAGGTCCCGCGGTGCTCCTTCCTGCGCGATCGCACCATCCTTCATGACGATGATGCGGTCGGACACGGCAAGTGCTTCGTCCTGATCGTGGGTGACATAGACCGCGGTGAAGCCAAGCCGCTGCTGCAGCTCGCGGATTTCCGTGCGCACCTTGCGGCGCAGGCGCGCATCGAGGTTCGACAGCGGCTCATCCAGCAGCAGTACTTGTGGTTCGAGCACGAGGGCGCGGGCGACGGCGACACGCTGCTGTTGTCCGCCGGATAGCTCGGCGGGAAGCCGCTGGCCGAGGCCGCCAAGGCCGACGAGTTGCAGGCCTTCCTCAGCGCGCTCGCGCGCCTCCTTCTTCTTGATGCCGGAGGATTCGAGGCCATAGGCGACATTGTCGAGCGCCGACATGTGCGGGAAGAGCGCATAGGACTGGAACACCATCGAGACGTCGCGCTCATTGGCCGGCAGCATGGTCACGTCCTTGCCGCCGATCAGGATCTTGCCGGCGGACGGGTGTTCGAGGCCGGCAAGCATGCGCAGTGTTGTCGTCTTGCCGCAGCCGGAGGGCCCAAGCAGGGTCACGAGCGTACCGGGTTCGATGGTGAGCGATAGGTCGTGAATGGCGGTGAAGCTGCCGAACTGCTTGCGCACGTTTTGAAAGACGACCGAGCCGGTGCGCGGGGTGCTCATGTGGGTGCTCATGCGGTTTTCTCCTGGGAGATGGTGGTGGCGGACGAACGCGCCGGAGCGGCACTGAGGACGCGGTTTTCGCGCCTCAGCTTGCGTTCGCCGACAAGCAGTTGCAGGCCGGTGATGACGGTGATCATCACCAGGATGAGGGCCGAGGAATAGGCGATCGCAACACCGAACTCGCCGTTTTCGACAAGGCCGACGATATAGGCGGTGGCCATGTTGTATTCGGCGCTGACGAGGAAGACGACGGCGCTGATCGAGGTGATCGCCCGGACGAAGGAATAGACGAGCGCTGCGACGATCGCCGGCCGCAAGAGCGGCAGGATGACCTTTCGCAGCGTCCGGAAGCTCGTTGCCCGAAGCGTCAGCGACGCCTCGTCGAGGCTCTTGTCGAGCTGGCTCATGGCCGCGATGCCACCGCGCACGCCGACCGGCATGTTGCGGAAGACGAAGCAGGCGACGAGGATCAGCGCCGTGCCGGTCATTTCGAGCGGCGGCAGGTTGAACGCGATGATGTAGCTGATACCGATGACGGTGCCGGGAATGGCAAAGCTCAGCATCAGCGCGAACTCGAAGACACCACGGCCGGCAAAGCGCTGGCGCACGATGAGGTAGGCGGTCAGCAGGCCCACGAGTGCTGTCAGGGGTGCTGCAATCAGCGAGATTTCCATGGTCGTCCAGAAGGAGTTCCAGGCAACACCGGTCCAGGCGATCGCGCCGTCGGCAAACGAGATCGAGAAAGCCTTGGCGTAGTGATCGAGGGTCAGCGAGTTGTCGAGGCCCCAGGTCTTCACGAAACCGCCGAAGAGGATCATGCCGTAGACGACGACTGTGAAGATCATCCACGGGATGACGACGGCGTGGACGCCGATCGACAGCGAGCGTGGAAGCGCGCTGTGGGCGCCGGAGTCGCCCTTGCCGGTAACGGTCGAATAGTTCTTGCCCGCAAGCCAGTAACGCTGGGCAAGGAAGGCCGAGAGCGTGAAGCAGAGCAGGATGATCGCGAGTACCGCTGCGCGGGACGGATCGTTCTGGGCGCCGACGACGGCGAAGAAGATCTCGGTCGAAAGCACGCCGTGGCTGCCGCCGAGCACCAGCGGGTTGCCGAAATCGGCCATGCTTTCGATGAAGCCGATGAGAAAGGCGTTGGCAAGGCCGGGTTTCATCAGCGGCAGGGAGACGTTCCAGAAGGTGCGCCAGCGATCGGCGCGGAGCGTCTGCGACGCCTCTTCCATCGACGGGCTGACGCCCTCGACGACGCCGATCAGCACGAGGAAGGAGATCGGCGTGAAGGAGAGAACCTGGGCGATCCAGATGCCGGTAAGGCCGTAGAGCCAGCGGCCGGGCTCGATGCCGAAGGCATCGGACAGAAACTCGGTGACGACGCCGGCGCGGCCGAAGAGCAGCGTCAGCGCCAGGCCGATGACGAAGGGCGGGGTAATGATCGGCAGCACCGTCAGGAGCCGCATGCCCTTCTTGAAGGGAAAGCGCGTGCGGGTGGCCACAAGCGCGAAGGCAAGGCCAAGGAGCGTCGAGCCTGATGCGGTCATCAGCGCCAGCCACAGGGTGCGCCAGGCGACGCCGCAGCGGCCTTCGCCGATGACGCAGCTCAAGCTCCAGATCGAGCCGTCCTGGATGTTGCGAATGAAACCGTCAGGCTTGAACGAGCCGTCGAAATCCTGCACGGACGCCGCGAACATGCTGCCGACCGGATAGAAGACGAAGACGATGACGAGGCAGACGAGCAGCGAAATCGCCGCGACGATGAAGGCGTCGCCCTTGAGCACGCCACGCTCCGCAAGCCCGAAGGCGAAGAGCAACACGAAGGTGAGTGCCGCGATCACGGCGCCGGCGCCCATCGAGGGTTGACCGTCGGAGAGAGGGCCGAACAGGGCCTCGGTGATCATCCAGGTCCAGCCGGTGAAACCGATCGCCAGTCCCTGAAGCGCGAGAAATACGACACCGGCGGCGCCGGAGATCGCGAGCACCAATCCGCGGCGGCCAGGGTCGCGGATAAAGCGTGCTGCCGCCGAGACGGCCAAGAGCAGAAACGCCACGCCAAGCCAGGCGCGGCCATGGGCGAAGATCTGTGCCAGGCCGGGGGCGACGGCGGGGTCGGATGGGAAGCTGGCGAGCCAGCCAAGGCCGAAGAAGCCACCTTCGATGCGATACCAGGGGACCAGCAGGAAAGCGGCCAGTCCGAGCCCGAGGGTGAGGTCGAGCCTGCGGTTGCGATGTTCCATGATGGTCCTCGCGTGAATTGAGATGAAAATGGAATGCCGTTAGGGCGCCCGATCAGATACCGGAGCCGACGAACTAACGTCTATGCCGGGGTGCCGGCCGGATCGCTTTTCCGGCCGGCCGATCCTGCGATCAGTTGGCGCTGGTGCCCACTTCGCGATCCCAGCGCTCGAGCAGCGCCTTGCGCTTCTCGGCGTCGCCGAAGGTGGCGAAGTCGTAGTCGATCAACTTGATGTCCTCGAACTTCGGCGCTTCCTTCGGCACTTCGGCCGACTTGTTGGACGGCAACTGGAAGGACTTGGCGTCCTTCATGCGCGACTGCACTTCGGGCTTCAGCGCCCAGTCATACCAGGCCTTGGCGCTCTCCAGATTCTTGGCGCCGCGGATGATCGACATGGAGCCGATCTCGTAGCCGGTGCCTTCGCAGGGCGCGACCGACTTGACCGGGAAGCCTTCGGCGGTCTGGGCCACCGCGTCGTGCATGAAGACGATGCCGAGGCCGGCTTCGCCACGCGCCGCCGCCTTCACCGGTGCGGAACCCGACTTGGTGTATTGCGCGATATTGCCGTTGAGCTTCTTCAGATAGTCGAAGGCCTGGTCTTCGCCCATGATCTGCACCAGCGAGGCAAGCGCAGTATAGGCGGTGCCGGACGAGTTCGGGTTCGCCATCTGGATCTCGCCCTTCAACGATGCGTCGAGCAGGTCGGCCCAGCACTTGGGTTCCTTCAGCCCCTTCTTCGAGAAGATCTCGGTGTTGTAGCCCCAGCCGAGCGCACCGGCATAGACGCCGACCGTGCGATAGCCCGAGCCTTCGGCCTGCTTCTTTGCCCAATCCTGAAGCTGATCCAGCATCGGCGACTTGTATTCGAGCGTCAGGCCGTCGGAGGCGGCCTGCAGATGCGGGTCGCCGGTGCCGGCCCACCAGATATCGGTCTTCGGGTTGCGGGCTTCGGCGCGGATCTTGGCATAGGTCTCGCCGGACGACAGGCGAACCATGTTGACCTTGATGCCGGTCTCCTTCTGGAAATCGCCGGTCATCTGCTCACAGATCACCACGTCTGCCGAGCAGATGAGGTTGAGGCTGCCGGCGGCTTGAGCCGGAAGCGCGGCGAGCGCCGTGCCGGCAAAAAGCATGAGGGAAAGGGTCGTTGTTTTCATTGGGGCATCCTCCTGTTGCCTGTTCTGAAGCTTGGCGTGAACGAGACACGGCGCTGCCATCGGCTGCCCGCCAGGCGGCACGTTCACGATTTCGGATTTGTGGTTTGCTGGAGCGAGATGAGGAAAAGTCCGTGCGGTTATCCGCGCCCATCCTGACCCAGTTTATGCGGCCCGGTCAGTTCGTCGCTGTGATCTCCGCGTCGAACCTTTTGAGCAAGCGACTTCGCTCTTCCGGCGAGCCGAAGGTGGCGAAGTCGTAGTCGACCATTTTGATCATCGAGATATCGGGTGCGGCGAGCGGCAGGCTCGAGCGCGCATTGGACGGCACCTGGTTCTGGCCCGAGGCCGCGCCGGTGCCCTGGCCCTCCGGGCTCAGCGCGAAGTCAACGAAGCTTTTCGCCGCCTCCAGATGACGGGCACCCTTAACGATGCTGACGGCGCCGATTTCGTAGCCAGTGCCCTCGCAGGGCGCGACGATGACGAGCGGCGAGCCAGCCTGCTTCTGGGTGACCGCGTCATGCATGAAGGAAATGCCGATCAGCGTTTCCCCGCGCGCTGCCGCTTTGACGGGGGCGGAGCCGGCGGTCGTGTATTGGTCGATGTTGCGATTGAGCGCGAACAGGAAACGGAAGGCTTCGTCTTCGCCGAAAAGCTGCACCAGGGTTGCGAGCGTGGTGAAGGCGGTGCCGGAGGAATTCGGGTTGCCGCTGCGGATGCGGCCGCGGTAGGCGTTGTCCGCGAGATCCTTCCAGCAGGTCGGGGCCGGCAGCTTCAGGGCATGCAAGAGGTCGGAATTATAGGCAAAACCGAGCGCGCCGGCATAGATTCCCGCCGATCGGCCGCCGGAAATGGCGAAGAAGTTTTTCGCCCAGGGCAGCATGTCGCGTTCGTGCGCCGGCTTGTAGGGTTCGAGCAGGTTCTCGGATCCGGCCTGCAGATGGGTGTCGCCGGTGCCGCCCCACCAGACATCGACGGTCGGCGCGTCTTTCTCGGCCCGCAGCTGGTTGAGGATGTCGCCGGTGCTCTTGCGGGTCATCGAGATTTCGAGGCCGGACTTCGTCTCGAACGCCGTCTTCATCGTCGCGCACCATGCTTCGTCGACACCGCACAGCACGGTGAGTGCCGGCGCCGTCATGCCTGTTGTGGCGGTGCACAGCCACAGGGCCACGCACCCGCCGATAGCGGTGATGCCTCTCACGATGTCCTCCCATTTGGAACGCTGCCGTCCCAATCTCCGCAGTCAGGATGTCGATATTCCCCGCCTGCCGCAATCGGAGAATGGTTACCGTTCTTACAGCCTTGGGCGCTCTCCGCCGGTTCAAAGTTACAAAGATTACAAATATGACAAATCACATAATGCGAGCCGCTTTGAACATTGGGACGGCCCCGCCTATGATGGGGGCGGGAGGACGTGCATGCTGAGTGACAGGATACGGATTCTGATCGTCGAGGACGATCCGGACATGGCGGAGCTTATTTCCGATCTGGTGGAGGCAGAAGGTTGGCTGCCCCTGACCGCGCCGTCGGCGGAAGCAGCAGCCAATGTCCTGGCGCGCGAGACGGTGCATCTCGTGCTTGTCGACCACAATTTGCCGGGCACTTCGGGCCGCACCTTTGCGCAAAGGCTGCGGGCCCGCACCAATATCGGCATCGTCATGGTGACGGCGGCAGGCAGTGCTGCGGACCGGGTGCTGGGTTTGGAGACGGCGGCGGATGACTACGTCGTCAAGCCGTTCGAGCCGATCGAGTTGACGGCGCGCATCAAGGCCGTTCTTCGTCGCACTAATCCCTCGTTCAAGCCGGAGCGGGAAAGCGAACGCGAGACCGAGCCGGCATCGATGAAGCTCGGCGACTGGTCGATCGATCTCAGGAGCCGCCGGGCGATTTGCCTGACCGATCCGTCGAGGTCGCTGACGAGTGCCGAGTTCGCGCTTCTCGAAATCCTCGCAGAGACGCCGAACATGCCGGTCGGCCGTGCGCAGATCCTCGACCGCCTCGGCGCCGAAAGCGACCGCTACATTGACCGCAACGTCGATGTGCTCGTGCTCCGGCTCCGGCGCAAGATCGAGCGCAATCCCGACCTGCCGCGCCATATCAAGACGAGACGCGGCAAGGGCTACGTGCTCGATACCGACGACGGCGAGCCGAAGTCGTGATCGTTCGCCCTTTTCTCTCGTCGATTGCCTTCCGGCTCCCGTTCGCTATCGCCTTCATCTGCGTGCTGGTCTTCGGCCTTGCGACGGTCGCAGTTTTTGGTCTGCAACGGGCGCGTGACGAGATGGCGGCCTACGGGCTGCAGGCGTTCACCAGCCTTGCCAAGGCCTCGCTCGTGTCGCGCCAGGTTTCCGATCTTGTGTCGAGCGCGCCGTTTCTGATGAACGCCACTTCGCCCTACCGGGTTTCGAGCGAAAGCCACTCGGTGGTCGCGCAGGTCGATGCGCTGTTGCGCGCCATGGCGCCGCAGAACGGCGATGCGGCGGTCAAAGGTTTTGCCAGCGGGCATATCGTCGAGCTTCTGGAGACCATCCGCACGCAGACGATGACGCTCGCCGGCGACGCGGAATCGGCGCAGCAGCACAAGGCCGAAGCGGCAGCCGCACTTGGCGAGATCGCGACCGGCAGCGGCATGGCCGATGCCGATTTCCGCCGCCGCCTCAATGGGATCGTGCAATCGGCATCCAACTCCGACAGTCTGTTCCAGCTCGGCGAATTGCGCCGCCGCTACATTGCCGAAACGGTGCCGCGCCTTGAGCATGCGGCACCCGATATCCGGGTCTCCGCCAACGAACTCGCGCCCTATGAACGGGTCTTCGAAGCGCAGACCCAATACCTCCTGGAGATGTTCGCCATTCGCGCGGCCGTCGCGCGATTGCACACCGTGTCGCGCGACCTCTCGCATGCGACGGAAACACAGAGCGAGGCCGTCGCCCGCGGCCTCAATGATGATCTCGTTTCGACCTCCAATGCTCTGAGCCGCCTGCTCGTCATCGTCGCCGTCGCGGCACTGCTCGTGCTTGTCATGGCGATCTTCTCCATTCGCTCGGTCATGCGCGTGTCGCGAGGCATCGTTTCGCTATCCAATGGGATGAACGCACTTGCGGAGGGGCGCCGGGACGTCGATGCGCCGACATACAAGGGGACGGAAACGGAGCTCGTCCGGCTGCTCGAAGCCTTCAGTGCCTTTCGCGAAAGCGTCGAGCGTGTTTCGCGGCTCCGACGTACGGCCGAGGCCGCCGCACGCACCATCCGCTCAACCTTTCGCAACATGAACGAAGGCATCGCGCTCTTCGATCCCAGCGGCAGACCGATCACGATGAACCGCCGCGTCATGGAGCTTGTCGGCTGGCCGGGCTCGGCAAGGAAGCTGCCGCTGCGCAATTTCGTGAGCCCGATGCCCGAGATCGACCCGGCTCTGCTGCCCGCCGATCGCGACGCGGGCACACTCGGCGACCGACTTGTCCTGCGGCATCGCTCCGACGCGGGCCGCGTGACAGAGGTCTCACTGTCGCGGCAGCCGGATCGCGGCATCGTGCTGCTGGCCAGGGACGTGACCGACATGGACCGGCAGGAGGCCGAAGCGGCAAAGGCGCAGCGGCTGGACGGCATCATGCGCATGACGCATCAGGTGAGCCACGAAGTCGGCAACATGATCGGCATCATCACCGGCAGCCTGGGGTTGCTGGAACGGGACACCGGTTTCAACGATCGGCAGAAGCGTCACATCGCCCGCATTCGCAAGGCCGCCGATCGCGGGCGCTCGCTTGCGAGCAGCATGCTGTCCGTCGGCAGCCAGCACCCGATCCAGCCGGGCGCGCTGGAGGTCGGCGCTGTGTTGCGTGGGATGGCGGACGTGTTGGAAATCGCCGTCGGCGAAAAATGCCGTCTCGCCTTCGAAATTGCCGAAGGCCTGCCCAACGTGCATCTCGATGCCGCCCTCTTCGAGCAGGCGATCCTCAATCTCTGCCTCAATGCCGTTGCCGCGATGCCTGAGGGCGGGACGATCCTGATCCGTGCTGCGGGAGTGGAGACCGATGTCGTTGTGTCGGTCACCGATAATGGGATCGGCATGTCTCCAGAGGCCGTGGACAAGGCGTTCGAGCCCTATTTCACCACGCGTGACGAGGAAGGTGGCGCCGGTCTCGGCCTCGCCGTTGTCTATGGCTTCGTCCGGCAAAGCGGGGGCGACGCCCGTATCCTGTCCCAGCCCGGGAGGGGAACGACCGTTGAGCTGATCTTTCCGAGCTGACATTGACATCGAGCGTCGGCGGCCTTCGGATTTTGCCTCCGAGCCATTGGACGGCGGCATCGATGCGTTCGCCATTGTCGGCGAAGACCGCCCAGAGCCACGTCATCAGCCACAGCATCAACAGCCAGGCGAGCACGACGTCGGAGAGGAAGTGAGCACCAAACACGATCCGGTTGAGCGAGAAGGCGAGGATCAGCGGGATGAGCGCGATGACCACCAGGCGTCGCCACGGAAGGGGCAGAAGCAGCGCGAGCGCTATGAGGGCAATCGCCGTTGCGGACTCGCCTGACGCGAAGGAACAGCTGCGCGAACAGGCGCTTGAGACCTGCCAGGCGGGCGTGAACGGCAGGGTGCCACCGAAATCCGTGATGTCGTAGGGGCGGGCGCGGCCGATCAGCCGCTTCAGGGCCTGGATGAGCAGCCCGGGGCCAATGGCGTAGAAGGTGAGAAAGAACAGTGCCTTGTGCGGCCGCAGCAATCGGCGGCGCGGTGCAATCGCCTGCATGGTCAACAGCGCCAGGACGCAGGGCAGAATGAAGAAGGGCAGGACGCGATTGAAGTCGCGAAGTGCCCTGAGTACGGGCTCCCGGGAAAGCGGGAAATCACCTGCCGCGGATGCGGCCCAGCGCGAAACGACGAGGTCGATGCCGGGAAAGGCCATGAAGACGAAGGCGGCACAAATGGTCAGCGCGCCGGCAACGGCGATGGGCTGATCTTCAACGCGGGCACGGGCTTGCCCAGCCCATTGACGCGGGCTCGCGCGCAACCATCGGATGCTGTTTGAAGATGTTACTGTGGAGGGAAAGAAGCTGGGCATGCCGGTCGCTCGTAGGTTGTCGGTGTGTGCGGGCCGGACATTTGCTTTGCTCTGTCAAGGCTAGGTGGAGGATCAGGGAGAGCTTGACGCGCAGAGCAGGGTGATTGTTGGCTACAGCTTTTGGTTGTCGCTGGCGGCGCCACCTATCAGTGTGCCGGACGCCTCGGTGCCGATTGTCAAGAAACAGCGGAGATTTGTCGGGGGCTCTATCCGGAAGGTCAGGTAAAGGGCGGCAGTGCTGCCCGGACGAATTGCAACTCGAATCTATTCAGCCCATAAGCTGCTGATCACAACATCGGGCCAGGGAGTTGCTTTATGGTCGACAAGGGTCTCATCCTTTTGGCGGAGGACGAGCCGGAGATCGCGCAGATCCTCGACGCCTATCTGGTGCGCGATGGTTTCAGGACGGTGCGTGCCGCCGATGGCGAGACGGCGTTGACGCATCATGCGGTGCTGTCGCCCGACCTGGTATTGCTTGACGTGCGTATGCCGAAGCTCGATGGCTTCGAAGTCCTCGCCCGCCTTCGACGTGAAGGCAACACGCCGGTCATCATGGTCACGGCTCTGGCCGAGGATCTCGACCGGCTGACCGGCCTGAGACTTGGGGCCGACGACTATGTGGTCAAGCCGTTCAATCCGCAGGAGGTGGTGGCACGCGTCAACGCGGTGCTCCGGCGCACCCGAAATGGTGCCGGCGCGACGGTGCTTCGCTTCGAGAATGTGGAAGTCGATCTCGATGCCCATGTCGCCTTCGTCGAGAAGAGCGGCCACCGCCACTCGGTGCCGCTGACGCTCAGCGAGTTCCGCATCCTGGCCCATATGATCCGCCGCCCGACGCATGCCTTCGACCGCGCCGACATCCTCGACGCCTGCCTGCCGGACAGCGATGCGCTGGCCCGCACGGTTGATACCCATATCGCCAATCTCAGGCGCAAGCTTGAAGATCTCGGCGCCAGCGGCCTCTTCAGCGCAGTTCGCGGTGTCGGCTATCGTTTCGTGGAGCCAAGATGAAGATCAGCCTCTCGCGCTTGCCGCTCGGCATTCTCACGGCCCTGGTGACGATCGTCCTGCTGATCATCAGCGTGTTCATCATCTATGCCGGCGTCGACTACATGGAGCCGCGGCTGGAGGCGCGGCTCTTGGAGCGGATGCCGCCGGAAGCGGCTCAGGCCTATACCGATTTCAATTCCGGCAAGCTGCCGAGCCAGGAATCGCTGCAGAAACTGCTTTCGACCATGCCCGAACTCGAGGAGTGGGCAAACTGGGAGGTGGACAAGATCATCCTCGGCTTCGGGGCGACCGCGGTGACCTTTTGCGGTCTCGCCGGCTACTGGCTGGCGCGCAAGATCAGCCGGCCGCTCGAGGTGCTCGCCCAGGCGACGCAAAACCTCAGGGCGGGCGATTTCGCCGTGCGCGTCGGATCGATCCGCAAGGGTGCAAAGGAGGTGGCAACGCTCGTGAAGACCTTCGACGAACTGGCGGCCGAGCTTGAAAACATGGAGAGCCGGCTGCGTTTCAACACGATGGCGGTGGCCCACGAGCTGCGCACGCCGCTGACGATCCTTCAGGGCAACCTTCAGGGCATGGCCGACGGCGTCTTTCCTCTCGAACAGGAGAGGATCCAGCAACTCTTGCTTCAGGTGGAGGGGCTTTCCGCCCTGGTCGAGGACTTGCGCACCCTTTCGCTCGCCGCCGGCCAGAAACTGGTGACGCAATGTCAATCGGTCGATCTCGCCGCCGAGGCGACCCAGGTTCTCGGCGCGTCCTGCACCTTGCTCGGCTCCGCCGGCATGTCGGTCGAAACGGCGCTGGAACCGGTCCGGGTCTCGGGAGATTCGCAACGCCTGCGCCAGGCTCTGCTGGCACTGATCGAAAACGCCACCCGCTACGCGGCAAGCGGCGGTGTGCTGCGGTGCGAGACGGGCCGACGCGGCGCCGACGAGGCCTTCATCCGGTTACTGGATCGCGGTCCCGGCCTGCCGGACGATGTCTCGACCCATTCGATCGATCTTTTCTGGCGCGGCGATGCCTCGCGGTCGCGGGCAACGGGAGGCACCGGCCTCGGTCTCTCCGTGGTGCAGGCGATCGCCAAGGCGCATGGCGGGCGGCTGGAATTCGCGTCCCGCGCCGGCGGTGGCGCCGTGATCACGATCGTCCTGCCGCGCCCCATCCCAGCCTAAGGCCCGGCGCCGGCAGTGCCGCTTCCTGGCGCCGAGCGCGGAGGGCGTCAGCTCCTCCGGACGTGGCGCCCGGCCCGCAGGTACCGCGCTCAATTGCCGACCACTTCTCCGCAAATCCTTGACAGTCTACGGGCAAACCGAGGCTGGCCGAATAATCCGGCCGGCAGAGTTTGCTCTCAAGGATTGCACCATGTCCCTGGAAATCAGGCAGGAATACAGCGCCGATCTGCGGTTGCCCGCTCAAGACAACACGACTTTTGGCGGTGAGCCGCTATCGTCTTCCGGACGCTCGGTTTCTGGGCCGGTCGTCAGGGATCGGTCGCAAGCCAAGGTATCGATCCTGGGTCACGTCCTGACGCTCGGCCTCCGGGTGAGCCTGAAACGTGCCGTCGTCTTTTCGATGCGATTTGTGCGCCACCCCTTGCTTACGGCGCGCTGGATCGCCTTTCTCGGCGAGTTCGGCGAACGCTATCGCCTGGGGCTGCCGCACGACGATCTCGTGCGCAAATCGATCCCGACCTTCTTCCTGAACGGTGCATCCTCGTCAGAGCGGCTCGACTTGATGCTCAATCATTTCGACGTTGCAAGCGAAGTCCTCTCGCGCCGCTCGCTGATGGCGCTCTGGCGCGGTGGCACGCTGGAGATGGGAACGGTCTCCGGTCGCAGCGAAAACTATCGCATTCAGCTGCAATTGGCGGATCATTGCGGTGCCCGCCACGAAGGCGCCTTTGCAATCCGGCTTCGTCGTCAGAGTGACGAATACACGCTTTGCACAGTCGGTTTCGTCTTCGTCCGCTGTAACGACGATACATACAGCCTTGCGATGGGCGGCATGCAGGGGCCGAAGGGCGAAGACGCGAAACGAGCGCTGATAACGGCAACACGCGATCTTGGCGGTCTGCGCCCCAAGGATGCGGCACTGCTCGTCCTCCAGGGGCTGGTGGCGGAAGGCCACACGGCCTCAATCCATGCGGTTTCGAACGAAAGGCATGTGATCAATCGCCGTCGCCTCAAGCGACGGAAGATGATGATGGCTGATCTCGATGCCTATTGGTGCGATCGTGGTGGGGTGCCGTCCGAGCCCTTCGGTTTCCGTCTTCCCGTTGCCGACGGCAAAGCTGCGCCCGAGGGCAACCGACGCGACCAGAGTAAGCGGGCGTTTCGCGACATCGGCGCCTGGTTCTATTGAACCGGGCGCATTTCGCCCCCGCCCCTCGGCTTTCTTTGGCGGCCTATGCAACGAACGGTAGGCGCATTTCGAATCATGTATGCTGCTGGAGATTGGCCTATGGCGACCGTTGCCGCTGGGAAGAAGAAACCGCTTTTCACCGGAGGCTGCCTCTGCGGAGCAATCCGCTTCGAGGCCAAAGGGGCGTCCGGCAAGCCGCACACATGTTCGTGCAAGATGTGCCAGCGCCATTCGGGCGCGCTGACGGTGGCGTGGGTCGAATTCGACAAGGACGTGATTGCGTGGACCGGTCCGGGCGGCGCCCCTTCGGTCTACCGCTCGTCCGACTATTCCAGCCGCGCCTTCTGCCCGGCCTGCGGCAGCAGTATTGGGGCGATCGACGATGCACCGGTCGTTGCCTTGCTGCTCGGCATCTTCGACAAGACGAATTCCGCCGACTTGATCCCGACCGGCCACAGCTACCGCTCCGCACGGCCCAAGTGGTGGCACGTGGAGGCCGTGAAGCCCGCGACTTGATGAGAAACGCGGCCAGGCTGCGCCAACTGTTCTAGACCAACCCCTTGGCGGCGGCGGCGATGGCGATGATGCCGAAGGCGATCAGGACCAGGCCGGAAAGGCGCGACACCCAGGCGACGAAGCTGTCCGGCAGCCGTGTCCGGGCGATCGCCACCCCGCCGCTTAGGAAAAACCACCAACCGAGCGAGCCCAGGAAGACGCCCACGACGACGATGGCGGCGCTCAGCGCATCGCCTGCTTCGGCAAGGCCGAGGCCGGCAAAGATCGCAGCGAAGGAGAGGATTGTCGCCGGGCTGGTCATCGTCAGGAAAAAGGTGGCGATGGTCGTGCGGACGAGATCGCGTCCGCCGACGTCGGCCGCGGCCGTCACCGGTTTCGGCCGCAATCCGCTCCAGCCGAGCCAGATCATGAACAGTCCGCCGGCGAGGCCGAGCGGCGTTGCGATCATGGAAAGCACCGCCGCAAAGGCGGCAAAACCGATCGCGGCAAGGGCTGCATAGGTGGCATCGGCGGCGGCTGTTCCCAGCCCACCGGCGACGCCCGCCCAGAAGCCGCGCTCCAGCGTACGGTTGATGCAGAGCGCTCCGATGGGGCCGAGTGGGGCCGCGACCGCGAGACCGACCAGGAGGCTTTTTCCAAACAGCAACGTAGACATGGGCATAGGGCTCCGGCCGCACCATGCTCAATCCATCCAGATCAAGGATGGAACATGTGCGGCAGTTCAAAAATGTTTCAGCAGTCTTTACGCGTCCGTTCAGGCGCGCGGCGCGGTCGTTGCCAGGCTTTCCCGCACGGTCGACAGCGCGATCACCGTTTCGCTTCGCGCCAGGAACCGGCGTCGCTTCAGTTCGGCAAGGAACGGCTCAAGGTCGCCGAGCGACGGCATCCGGACCTTGACGCAATAGGACCAGGCGCCGGTGACGTGGTGGCATTCGGCCACGGCCGGATGATCGGCCATGAAAGCGCGGAACGCCGCCTCGTCCGCATCGGGCGCCAGGCCGACCCAGACGAAGGCAAGCACGTCGAGGCCAAGCGCGCGATGGTCGACTTCAAGCGTGAAGTTTCGGATCACGCCATTGGCGACGAGCCGACGAATGCGCTCGTTGACGGCGGAGGGCGAAAGCTCCACCGCGGCGCCGATGTCGGTCAGCGACCGCCTTGCGTCTTCAGCGAGAATTTCGATGATTTTTCTGTCTACTGTATCCACTGCCAATTAATACGTGGAATTTTGTAAGTTGTACAGAGGATTTTTTGTAAAATGATGTGCTTGACCGAGGAAACGCTGGCCGGGTGATTTACTCGATGTCCTTTAGTGACCGCCCATTCTGCCGGATGACGAGATGGAGCGGGTGATCGCCCAGATGCGCAGCATGAGCTACGGCCTGGCGCCCGATGACGAGGGCGTCAACGACGTTGCCCGTCCAGGCGCTGCGGTTTGCGGCGCCGCCCGAGACTTGCACGAACTGCCTTGTTCGTCCGTTGTCGCAAAGGTATCAGGAAGGTTCAGTGCGACGGATGCAAGGAGCGAGGTGCAGCCCATGTCGAACGACCATACGTCAAAGCCTGGCGTCCGCCTGACATTTCCCGGTTCAATCCTGGTGATGGGTGTGTCTGGTACCGGCAAGACCTCGGTCGGTGAGGCCATCGCCGTCGCCTGCGGTTACCGTTTCGTCGAGGGCGATGCGCTGCATCCCGAGGAAAACATCCGCAAGATGTCGGCGGGCATTCCGCTCAGCGATGCAGACCGCTGGCCGTGGCTGGAGGAGATCGGCCGGCAGCTGGCATCGGGTGATGCGCCTATCGTCGTCTCCTGCTCGGCGCTGAAGCGCAGCTATCGCAATCTTCTGCGCGAAGGTGCCGGTAAGCCCGTCGCTTTCGTCTACCTGCACGGCGATCGCGACGTCCTTGTCGGGCGGATGCAGCGCCGGACGGGACATTTCATGCCCGCCTCGTTGCTCGACACGCAGCTCGCGACGCTGGAAGACCCTGTCGGCGAGCCTTTGACCGTGACTGTCGACATCGCTCCGCCGCCGCGGGACGTGATCCATGCTGCGCTCGCTGAGCTTGCCCGACTGGACGCCGCGGACGGCCGCTAGCGCCCGAAGTAGCTCCGGTCAGTTCCGGCAGCCACCATCGGATTTCCTGGAGCGGCTCAACGTGGCCGAGGCGCGTGCCCGATTGGTGAACGCCTCCCAACTCAAACAATATGAGACCGTGATCTCGGTCGCCGCCAGTTCGTCGAGCCTTCTCAGCTGCTCGGAGGTGGATGTGCTCTGGCATGTCGCCCAGGCCTTGGCCGAGACCTCAAGGCCGCGGTTTCCGCGACCAAGTCGCGACAGAGCCAGGGGCGGGTTGAAGAGTTGCAGACGGCCATTCTGGCCGATCGCGCAATCGCGGCCTTCGACGCGGAGCGTTACGGCGAGGCGATCCCGTTTCTCGACCAGCTCGGGCAGATTTCGAGCCGGCGCCAGGACCTCATGGTGCTGCGCAGCTATGCATATATGAATCTCAAGCGCTATGACGAGGCGCGGCGCATCTTCGAGGCACTTGCGGCCACGGGCAATCGCGATGCCATGCAGGGCCTGGCGGCCATTGGCGATACCCAGGAAATCTGGCCGAACAAGAACTGACCCGCCGCCATCTCTAAACCAACCGCAGGATTCTCAGTCGGTTTCCGAGCGGGCGATCCATGCCGGTAGCGGCAGCGCGAGCGCCCGGTGACCGCTTCACGCACAGGATGCAATCGGTGGGCGCCTCCGGATTTTCATATCGTGCTTGGCTTCGCCCCTCTTTGGAAGGAAATTAGCGGAACGCGGTGCTATCGTCCGGCCATGTCGCGGCGTTGATATCATTGCATTCGCCGCGATCCGCGTAGAGGATGGAGCGTTATCGTACGGCCGCTGTGGGAGGAGACCGCGCGGCAGGCACGATGGGAGGATAAACATGTTTCAGGGCGGATTGAGCTTCGCACTTGGCGAGGACATCGACGCATTGCGCGAGAGCGTGCGACGCTTCGCAATGGACCGCATCGCGCCATTGGCGGATGAAACCGATCGCAACAACGCATTTCCGATGCAGCTCTGGCGCGAGATGGGCGAACTCGGCCTGCTCGGCATCACCGCTGGCGAGGAGCATGGCGGTGCCGGCATGGGCTATCTCGCCCATTGTGTGGCGATGGAGGAGATCAGCCGCGCGTCGGCCTCGGTCGGCCTCAGCTACGGCGCCCACTCCAATCTTTGCGTCAACCAGATCAACCGCAACGGCAATGACGACCAGAAGGCGCGTTACCTGCCGAAGCTGATCTCCGGCGAATTTGTCGGCGCGCTTGCGATGTCGGAGCCCGGCGCCGGCTCGGACGTCGTCTCGATGACGCTGAGGGCCGACAAGCGCGGTGACCGCTATGTGCTCAACGGCAACAAGATGTGGATCACCAATGGCCCCGACGCCGACGTGTTCGTCGTCTATGCCAAGACCGATCCGGCGGCCGGTCCGCGCGGCATCACCGCATTCCTGGTCGAAAAAGGCTATGCCGGATTTTCCACCGGCCAGAAGCTCGACAAGCTCGGCATGCGCGGTTCCAACACCTGCGAGCTGATCTTTAAAGACTGCGAGGTTCCGGAGGAAAACGTGCTCGGCACCATCGGCGGCGGCGTCCGCGTACTGATGTCTGGGCTCGACTACGAGCGCGTCGTGCTTTCGGCCGGTCCCCTCGGCATCATGGCCGCTTGCCTTGATGTCGTCGTCCCCTATCTGCATGAGCGCAAGCAGTTCGGCCAGGCGATCGGCGAGTTCCAGCTGATGCAGGGCAAGCTCGCGGACATGTATGTGACGGCGAACGCGGCACGCGCCTATGTCTATGCGGTGGCGGCGGCGTGCGATCGCGGCGAGACGACGCGCAAGGATGCGGCGGGTTGCATACTCTACGCGGCCGAGAAGGCGACGGCGCTCGCGCTCGAGGCGATCCAGGCGCTTGGCGGCAACGGTTATACCAACGACTACCCGGCGGGTCGTCTGCTGCGCGATGCCAAGCTCTACGAGATCGGTGCCGGCACCAGCGAAATCCGCCGCATGCTGATCGGCCGGGAACTGTTCACCGAGACGAGCTAGAGCGGGATGAGACGAAAGCGGCCGAACTCGATCCAATGAGGACCTCATGACCGTTCTGAAATCTCACATCTCACCGTCCTCCGAAACGTTCAGGGCCAATCAGGCGGCCATGGCCGAGGCGATCGTGACGGTCGAGGAGGCCGTGAAGCTTGCGGCCGGCGGCGGCGGCGATGCCGCGCGCGAGCGCCATGTCAGCCGCGGCAAGCTTCTGCCGCGCGACCGGGTGGCCAATCTCATCGATCCCGCAACGCCGTTCCTCGAAGTCGGCATGACGGCCGCGCACGGCATGTACAATGGCGATGCGCCGGCGGCCGGACTGATCACGGGCATCGGCCGGGTGTCGGGCCGCGAATGCATGATCGTCTGCAACGATCCGACGGTCAAAGGCGGTACCTACTATCCGCTGACGGTGAAGAAGCACCTCAGGGCGCAGGAGATCGCCGCGGAAAACCATCTGCCGTGCATCTATCTCGTTGACTCCGGTGGCGCCAATCTGCCGAACCAGGACGAGGTTTTCCCGGACAGGGATCACTTCGGCCGGATCTTCTACAACCAGGCCAACATGTCGGCTGCCGGCATTCCGCAGATCGCTGTGGTGTTGGGATCGTGCACGGCCGGCGGCGCCTACGTGCCGGCGATGTCCGACGAAACGATCATCGTCGAGGGCCAGGGTACGATCTTTCTCGCCGGCCCGCCGCTCGTCAGGGCGGCGACCGGCGAGGTGGTCTCGGCGGAGGATCTCGGCGGCGCCGATGTGCATACCCGCCTTTCCGGCGTGGCCGATCACTTGGCGCGAGACGACGCCCACGCGCTGGCGCTGGCGCGTCGGGCTGTCGCCGCGCTCAACCGGCACAAGCCGCTGTCGGTCGAACTCGCGGCATCTGAACCGCCGCTCTACGATCCGCACGAAATTGCCGGCATCGTGCCTTCCGATCTGCGCACGCCCTACGATATCCGCGAGGTCATCGCCCGCGTCGTCGACGGCTCCCGTTTCGACGAGTTCAAGGCGCGCTACGGCACGACGCTCGTCTGCGGCTTCGCCCATGTCCATGGCATTCCGGTCGGCATCATCGCCAACAACGGCGTGCTGTTCTCGGAATCCGCACTGAAGGGCGCGCATTTCGTCGAGCTCTGCGCTCAGCGCAAGATCCCGCTCGTGTTCCTGCAGAACATCACCGGCTTCATGGTCGGGCGGAAGTACGAGACAGAAGGCATCGCCAAGCACGGCGCCAAGCTGGTGACGGCGGTGGCGACGGCGCGGGTCCCGAAGGTGACCATGCTCGTCGGCGGCTCCTTCGGCGCGGGCAATTACGGCATGTGCGGCCGCGCCTTTTCGCCGCGCTTCCTCTGGACCTGGCCGAACAGCCGTATCTCGGTGATGGGCGGCGAACAGGCGGCCGGCGTCTTGACGACCGTGCGCAGCGAGGCGCTGAAGCGGGCGGGCACGCCCTGGAGCGAAGAGGAGGAGGCGCGTTTCCGCCAGCCGATCCTCGATCTCTTCGAGCGCCAGAGCCATCCGCTCTATGCCTCGGCAAGACTTTGGGACGACGGTGTCGTCGATCCGCGCAAGACGCGCGATGTGCTGGGCCTGTCGCTTTCGGCAGCGCTCAACGCGCCGATCGAAGACACGCGCTTCGGCCTCTTCAGGATGTAGGGATGAACTGATGAAGCGCGAGAACATCAACGCCAAGAATGCACCTCAACCGCGCGGCGGCTATTCGCAGGCCGTGTGCCTTGAAGATTTCGAGCGCCTGCTCTTTGTCAGCGGCCAGGTGCCGCTGACGGCCGAAGACGCATTGCCGGAGGGTTTCGAGGCGCAGGCGCGCCAGGTCTGGGCGAACATTGACGCCCAGCTGACGGCGGCGGGTATGACGAAGTCCGATATCGTCAAGGTGACGGTCCTGCTTGCCGACCGCCAGTACACCATGGCCAACCGTGCTGCCCGCCAGGAATATCTGGGCGCGCTCGCACCCGCCATGACCGTGGCGATCGCCGGCATTTTCGATGCCGGCTGGTTGCTCGAAATCGATGTGATCGCTGCGCGATAGGGGCCGAGGATGCCGATGTTTTCCAAACTCCTGATTGCCAATCGCGGTGAGATCGCCTGCCGGGTGATGCGCACCGCCAAGCGTCTCGGCATTCGTACGGTCGCCGTCTATTCCGATGCCGATGTCGGTGCGCTGCACGTGGCGCTCGCCGACGAAGCGATCCGCATCGGCCCGCCGCCGGCACTCGAAAGCTATCTGTCGGCCGAGCGCATCATCGCTGCCGCACGCGCGGTCGGTGCGGATGCGATCCACCCGGGCTATGGTTTTCTCTCGGAGAATGCCGATTTCGCCGACGCCGTCGAGGCGGCCGGGATCACCTTCGTCGGGCCATCCGCGCGGGCGATCCGCGCCATGGGGCTGAAGGATGCCGCCAAGGCGCTGATGGAGCAGTCCGGTGTGCCGGTCGTCCCCGGTTATCACGGCGAGCGGCAGGATGCGGACTTTCTCGCGAACGAAGCCGTGAATGTCGGTTATCCGGTGCTGATCAAGGCACGCGCCGGCGGCGGCGGCAAGGGCATGCGGCGCGTCGACAGCGCCGCCGAGTTTCCAGCCGCGCTCGAGGCGGCGCGCCGCGAGGCGGAAGCCGCCTTCGGCGATGGCTCGGTGCTGATCGAGAAATACCTGACGAAACCCCGGCACATTGAAGTCCAGGTCTTCGGCGACCGGCACGGCAATATCCTGCACCTCTTCGAGCGCGACTGCTCGCTGCAGCGCCGCCACCAGAAAGTGATCGAGGAAGCGCCGGCTCCCGGCATGACCGCAGAAGTGCGGCGCGCCATGGGCGATGCTGCGGTTCGCGCAGCCCAGGCGATCGGCTATGTTGGCGCCGGCACAGTCGAGTTCATCGCTGACGTGACGGACGGGCTCTGGCCGGACCAGTTCTATTTCATGGAGATGAACACCCGTTTGCAGGTGGAGCATCCGGTGACGGAGGCGATCACCGGTATCGATCTCGTCGAGTGGCAGTTGCGCGCCGCCGCCGGCGAAGCGCTGCCCAAACGCCAGAGCGAGATCGGCATCGACGGCTGGGCGTTCGAAGCCCGCATCTACGCGGAGGACCCGTCACGCGGCTTTCTGCCGGCGACCGGGCGGCTGACGACGCTGAGCTTTCCGGAAGATGGCGTGCGTGTCGATGCCGGTGTGCGGCAGGGCGACCGGATCACGCCATTCTATGATCCGCTGATCGCCAAGCTGATCGTTCATGGCCCGAACCGATCGGCAGCGTTGGCAAAGCTAGAAAGCGCATTGAGGGCGTGCCGCATCGGCGGCACGGTTACCAATCTCGATTTTCTGGCGCGTCTTGCCGCCGAGCCGGATTTTCGCGCTGGGCATCCCGATACCGGCCTCATCGACCGTTCCATCGATCAGCTCACGGCAACGAAGGCGCCAAGCGACGCGGCGCTGGCACTGGCGGCGATCGTCTCCACCGGCGCCTTGCTGCCGGATGGATCTGCCGATCCATGGTCGTCACTCGGCCATTGGCAGATCTGGGGCGACGCCAGCAGGAACGTCACGATAGAGCACGCAGGCGGCCGGGCGATTGTGACGCTCGCCGCCCGCGGCCGCGACCAGTTTGCGGTCCACACCGGAACTGCGGCTCTGCCCGTGGTGATCCTCGACCGGTTCACCGATGGCGCCCGCGCCGAAATCTCCGGCGCGCAGCATGAGTTCCGCTTCCTGCGCGAAGGCGAGCAGATCACCCTGTTCCTCAACGGTGACACTTATGTCCTGCGCCTGCCCGACGCGCTTGGCAGCGGTCATTCGAGCGAAGTGGCCGACGACGAGGTGTCGGCGCCGATGCCCGGTATCGTCAAGCTCATCCGGGTCCGCCCCGGTGATACGGTGGAAAAGGGGCAGGCGCTTGCCGTCATGGAAGCAATGAAGATGGAGCTTACGCTGTCCGCCTCCCGTGCCGGCGTGGTCGAGAGCGTACTGGTCAGTGAAGGCGAGCAGGTGAGCGCCGGCGCCGTGCTGGTGATGCTCCAGGCGGAGAGCGCAGAATGAGCGGAGCGGTGCCTGAGCATGTGACGATCGTCGAAATGGCGCCACGTGACGGGCTGCAGAATGAAAGCCGTATCGTTGCGACTGCCGACAAGATCCACCTCGTCGATCTGCTATCCGACTGCGGCTATGAGCGGATCGAGGTGACGAGCTTCGTCAGCCCGAAATGGGTGCCGCAGATGGCCGACGCCGCCGAGGTGATGGCCGGCATTGTCAGGCGACCCGGTACGCGCTATGCCGTGCTGACGCCCAATATGCGCGGGCTTGAGGGAGCACTTGAAGTTGGCGCCGACGAGGTGGCGATCTTCGCCTCCGCTTCCGAAACCTTCTCGCAGAAGAACATCAATTGCTCGATCGCCGAAAGCATCGCGCGGTTTCGCCCGATTGCCGACGCCTGCCGTGAGCGCGGGCTTTTGCTGCGCGGCTATGTCAGTTGTGTGGTCGAATGCCCCTATGAGGGTGCGATCGCGCCGGCCAGTGCCGCGCATGTCGCCGGCTTGCTCGATGATCTCGGCTGCTACGAGATCAGTCTCGGCGACACGATCGGTCGCGGCACACCGGAGGCGGTCGATGCGATGCTGGCGCTGGTGCTGGAGCGCATTCGGTCCGAGCGGCTTGCCGGACATTTCCATGATACGTCCGGCCGCGCGCTCGACAATATCGCCGTGGCGCTCGACCGCGGTTTGCGGGTCTTCGATGCCTCGGCCGGCGGTCTCGGCGGATGTCCCTATGCGCCTGGAGCGGCCGGCAATGTCGACACACTCGCCGTCAACGCCTTCGTCACCGGCAAGGGGTTCTCGACTGGCCTCGACACGGCGAAGCTCGAACAGGCCGCCGCTTTCGCGCGGACCTTGAGGACAAGATCATGACCCTCGAAACGATCCGGATCGCGACCGACGCACGCGGCGTCGCGCGGCTGACGCTGGCACAACCGCAGAAGCACAACGCACTGTCGGCGAAGATGATCGGCGAATTGACCGAAGCCGCTCATTCGCTTTCGGACGATCGCTCGGTCCGGGCCGTCATACTGGAAGCCGAGGGCCGCAGCTTCTGCGCCGGCGGCGATCTCGGCTGGATGCGTGAGCAGTTCGATGCCGATCGGGCGACCCGCATCGCCGAAGCGACGCGGCTGGCGATGATGTTCAAGGCGCTGAACGAGATCGCCAAGCCGGTGATCGGCCGCCTGCACGGCAACGCCTTCGGCGGCGGCGTCGGCCTCATGAGCATCTGCGATGCGGCCGTCGCTTCGGCCGACGCCAAATTTGGTTTGACCGAAACGCGCCTCGGCTTGATCCCGGCCACCATCAGCCCCTATGTCGTCGCCCGCATCGGCGAGGGCAAGGCGCGGCCGCTGTTCATGTCCGCCCGCCTTTTCGGTGCGGAAGAGGCGCGGGCCCTGGGGCTCGCCACGGCCGTTGCTGCGGTCGATGCACTGGACGCAGCGGTCGAAACGGAGATCGAACCCTATCTGGCAGTGGCGCCCGAGGCGACCGGGCGGGCCAAACGGTTGGCCCGTTCGCTTGGACCATCGATCACCGGGGACACCATTGCCGCGACCATCGAGCAGCTTGCTGATTGCTGGGAATCCGACGAGGCCCGCGAAGGTGTCGGCGCTTTCTTTGACAAGCGCGAGCCATCCTGGCGGCAATAGGCCTTCCTTGAAATGGGCGCCTTTTGAGCTTATTTTGATTGCATGATGATCAAAAAGGGCTCGGATTCTGCCATGGCTGCTGTCAGTTTCAATGTTTCTGCCGCCCACTACGGCGAGAGCCACTCGTCCTTCCTCTCCGCAAGGCTGGTCGCCGATCGCCTCGGCGTGACGCTTGCGGAGCTCGCGAAGTTGATCGGGGTCGCGCGCAACACGCTGACGGCGAAGTCCAGCGCCCGCAAGGTCGATGCGGCGTTAAGCAACGTCGTGCGCATCCTCGCCATGGCCGGCGAGATGGCGGGGGACGACAGCCGCGCGGTGATCTGGTTCAAGCACCAGCCGATCCCCGGCTGGGCCGGCAAGACGGCCTATGACCTTGTCGGCCAAGGCAAGGCCGACAAGGTGCTCGCCTATCTCGAGGCCGTGCGTTCCGGTGTCTACGCCTGATGGCGGGAGGCGAGCCGGTGCGCCTGTGGCGCGCCTATGTCCCGCGCTGGGCACATGCGCCGCTCTCCGGTGAGGGTGCTGCGCGCTTCGGCGGGCGGTGGAATCCAGTTGGGACGCCGACGATCTATGCGGCCCGCGAACTCTCCACTGCCTGGGCGGAATATAATCAGGGATTCGTTCAACACCCGGCGCTGATCGCGCAGCTCGAGCTGCGCTATGCGCGGCTCGCCGATCTGACCGCGGCGGATGAACTGGCCGTGTTCGGTGTCACCGCGGATATCCACCGTTGCGAATGGCGCGACGCGCTTGATCGAGGTCACGTGCCGGAGACGCACCGCCTGCAGGCGGAGCTCAGCGCCCAAGGCTTCGCTGGCCTGATTTATCCTTCGTTCATGTCGCCCGGCGGCACCTGCGTCGCGCTCTGGCACTGGAACGAAGGTGAAGGCCCCGAGCTGAAGGTCATCGATCCCGAGGGGCGTCTGCCGAAGACACCGGCTTCCTGGCTCTGAAGCCGCCTCTCTGAAAGGCGCAACTCCGGACGGAAAACCGCTTCACACTTTTCCTGGAGTTGCTTCAGAGCACCTTGCCGGGATTGAGGATGCCGTTCGGATCGAGCGCGTGCTTGATCCGCCGCATGAATTCGAGCTCGGCGGGGCTGCGCGAATGGTCGAGAAAATCGCGCTTCAACGTGCCGATGCCGTGTTCGGCCGATATCGAACCTTTGTAACGTCGTACGATCTCATAGACGATGCCGTCGACAATGTGCGGCGTTTCCGCGTCACTGTCCGATTGCGAGAAGGCGATGTGCAGGTTGCTGTCGGCGACATGGCCGAAGAAGGAGACGTGGGCGGCCGGGAAACGCGCGGAAAGCGCCTTGCCGCATTCCGCGGCGAAGCGGCCGATATCGCCGATCGGCAGGCTGACATCGAGGTTGATCAGCGCGGGCAAGAGTTGGTCCATCGCGTGGCCCTCGCGGATGTTCCAGAACGAGCGGCTTTCCTTCTCCGATTGGGCAATCAGCGCGTCGCTGATGATGCCGGCTTCGAGCGCTTCGCCGAGAAAGGCTTCGAACGCACCGCGCTCGCTGTCGTCACCCAGGAGATCCTGTTCGACGATCACGGCGAAAGGCGGAATTTCATCAAAAAGCTTCTGCTTTTCGGCCTCGGCGTTGAAGCGGAAATAGTTCTGCCACATGGCCTCGAAGGCCGAGAGCCCCGGCAGGCGGCGCTGGCAATATGTGAGGAAGGCAACCACATTATCAAAGCTGTCGAGGGCACAGAGCGCCGTCAGCCGGCCGGCTGGCAGCGGCCGCAGACGGAGGACCGCGTGGGTGATCACGCCGAGCGTTCCCTCGGAGCCGATGAAATACTGCCGGAGATCGTAGCCGGTGTTGTTCTTGATCATCTTGTTGAGCGACGAGATGACAGTCCCATCGGCCAGCACGACTTCGAGGCCGAGCACGTTGTCGCGCGTCACGCCATAGCGCAGCACACGGATGCCGCCGGCATTGGTGGCGAGATTGCCGCCGATCTGGCAGGAGCCGCGGGCACCAAGATCGATCGGCAACAGGAAGCCGGCCTCTTCTGCAGCGCGCTGCGCCACCTCGAGCGGCGTGCCGGCGCGCACTGTCATGGTCCCGGCCTGCGGGTCGATCTCCTCGATACCGGTGAAACGTTCGAGCGAAATCACCACCGCGTCGCTGCCGGCATTGGCGCCGCCGGCAAGCCCGGTCAGGCCGCCCTGGACTACAACTGCCTGGCCGTTCTCGTTGCAGAGGCGGAGGACTGCGGCGATCTCTTCGCTGCTTGTTGGTCGGATAACGGCCTTCGGGAGTTCGCGGCCGGTCAGGCTGGCGTCGCTGCGGTGGCGTTCGCCAATCTCGGTTCCGGTCAGGACGATGTCGCCGAGGGCTTGTTTCAGGTCGTCGACGATCGTCATGCGCTTCTCCCGTTTCCGCGGCAATGGTTTGCCGCGGGCGTCCCTGCTTAGCGCATATCGAAGCAAACCGAAATCGGCCGACGAAGCTCAGGCGCGCTTCGTCGGCGGGTGGCCGGTGAGATCAGGTGCCCGTCCGGGCAAGCTCGAAGGCTTTCGTTTCGGCGCTCTCCTCGGCTTCTTGCTGCTCGGCCCTTGCCGGTGCGGTCGTTGCGGCCTGCTCTGTGTTGTCTCTGAAGAGTTTCCACTTTGTCGGCCGGAAGGCGATGCGGCTGTGGTCGCCGGCGGCGGC
>NZ_JBYTEC010000031.1:0-37794 GCF_058792075.1 Ensifer sp. EB106-03-01-XG145
ATGCGCTGGCGCCGGGCTTCATCTCGTCGGGAAGATGCCTCCCCGACATGCACATGTGACGAGCCCAAAGCACGGCCTGGCGGCCGCCAACCACCAACCATCCTTTGAGCCAGCACACTCCAATCGCGAAATACCCCGTACACTCGGAGATATCCCCTTGCCCATGACCACGCCAGCCACGGACCTCGCGGAAACGATCGAGGAAAACTCCACTCTGACGCCGCAATTCAACGCGGATGGGCTCATTCCTGCAATCGCCACGGATGCGGCGAACGGTGCGGTGCTAATGCTGGCGTGGATGAATGCGGAGGCGTTGGAAAAGACCATCGAGACCGGTCAGGCCTGGTATTGGAGCCGGTCCCGCCAATGTCTTTGGCATAAAGGCGCGACGAGCGGGCAAGTCCAGCAGGTCGAGGAACTGCGCGTCGATTGTGACCAGGACGCGGTATGGCTCAAGGTGCGCGTTGGCGGTGACGGCGGATGTTGCCATACCGGTCGGGCGAGTTGCTTCTATCGCCGGATCGTTACGGGGCCGGATCGCCCGACGCTCCGCGGGGTGCCGGAGGCCCCGCTACCGTCTCGTTGCCGCCCTCAGCTGGCGCGGTGAGCGCATGTAGGGTGATCGGCTCGGCAATCCCCCTCAACCAGCGCTGTCCAATAAGGGTGGAATGTTGCGGACGAAAGCGTGCGACGAACGCTTCGGTTCCGAGGTAGTCGGTTTCAAGCACGCGCGTTTCCTCCAGACACCGGGCGGCGGTGTTGACGGGATCACCGATGATGGTGAAGTCCATACGCTCGCTCGAGCCGATGTTGCCATACAGGACCTTCCCGTAATGCAGGCACAGGCCATGCCGTAGCGGTGGCTCATTCCGGCTCGCGCGCGCGCGGTTGAGCGTGTCGAGCCGCTGACGAATGGCGGCGACGGCATCGAGCGGATGCGGCTCGGGCAAGCTGGCGTCATCGACTGGAAAGAACGCCAAAATGGCGTCGCCGATGAATTTGAGCACGTGGCCGCCATTCTGCTCGATCGGGGCGACAAGGCAGTTGAAATAATCGTTGAGGAGACGGACCGTTTCAGAAGGCTCCAAATGCGCGGCGAGCTTGGTGAACTCTCGAAGATCGGCAAACAGAATTGCTGCATCCACCAGCTCCCCATGCCCGGCCAGGATTTTGCCATGCATGACCTCCGTGCTGGTATGCTGGCCGAGATAGGTCCTCAGCGTGATATCGATGTTTTCGAGCGCGACCAGGCGCTCCAGTATCACGGTCAGAAGACCGACCAGCCGCCGAAAACCCTCCAAAGCCATCTCCGGAAAGCCGCTCGGCTGGCGTGTAGCGATGGACAGAGTGTTGACCGTGCCGTCACCAAAGCGCAGCGGAACGATAAGATAGTCGGTAAAGCCGTCAGCCCTAAGTTCGCCGTAGAGGTCGCACCGAAACGCTCGGACCTCCTGAAGGCAAGGAACGCGGAGCTCCGTGCGAGTTGTGTGCACATGATGATCCGGGGAAGCGAGATAGCCCGGTCGGTTCTTCAGACCATGCGGCCAATCGATGACACGAACTCTGTCGTCGTCGGCAAGCCAGAGATAGGTCCGGGCACGGAAGGCCGGATGCAACGGCTGCGCGCTCACAAAGATGCGATAGACGCGAAGCGTCGTCGCGGACAGCAATCGTCCGATATCGCGGATCACCGCACGCGCGTCAGTCGACGAAGCGGCGCTGTCGGAGAGACCGAGTGCGAGGCGACCGAGATGCATGCCCGGTTCGCCGTAGGGTGCTTCGCAGTCACAGACCCGGCGCTTGGTCATGGGCGTAATCCTGCTGGACGGGCAGGGCAAAGACGCTCGACCGTCGGGAATCGCTGACTGGGAGACATTCCTTTGCTCATGCTGTCCTCGATGGTAAGGCCGTTGGCCGTTCGAAACGATCGTGTGTCTGCCGGTGGGGCGCCTCCCAAACTCTGCGCCCCGTCGCGTCGAGCGTTTTCAGAGACGCCCGCAATCGAACTGCCAGCCTTGCCGCTTCAGCTACACCATCGAACTGATGTCCGAGGCATAGCTGGGATAGGCGAAGATGATGCCCTTGATCCTGTTTGCGGTCAGCCCTGCGCCCATAGCCATGGCAAAGAGATTGATTTGTTCCTCCGCTCCGGGGCCGATCAGATGTGCACCAAGAATATGCCCCGTCCCGTTCTCGACCAGAACCTTGTAGGCGCTGTAGCGCGCCCCGACCCGCAGCGACGAATACCAGCCGGCGGTCTTTTCGAACTGCGTGTCAAAGGCCAGCCCCTTGTCGCGTGCTGCGGCTTCGGACAGGCCGACCGAGGCAAGCTGCGGCAGCGTGAAGACAACGCTTGGGATCGGCGGATAAATGACCGCGCGCTCATCCTTTCCTGCGAGCAGGTTCTTTCCTGCAATCCGGCCTTCGTTGGCCGAAACCGGGGTCAGATTAGGCCCGCTGTCGGCACAGTCGCCGGCCGCAAAAATGGCGGGGTTGGTGGTCCGCATGTAGGGGCTGACCTTGATGCCTTTGCGGCCGTATTCCACGCCCGCGGCCTCCAGGTTGAGATGCTCGATGTTGGGCACGCGCCCGGTGGCATGAACCACCAGATCACAATTGATTGCCTGCTTTCCCTCCGGCGTCTCATAGGTAACGGTGAAATCCGACCCGTCTTTCTCGATCTTCAGAACCTTGGCCTCGGTCCGCAGGTCAATCCCCAGATCGGCGGTCGCCTCGGAAAGGATACCGACCAGGTCGGGGTCGAAATTGCCCAGCGGCCGCTCCATCATCTCCAGAACCGTGACTTCCCGCGCCCCTGCGCGTTTGGAGATATGGGCAAATTCCATCGCAATGAATCCGCCGCCGACGAACACGACCCGGTCCGGCCGTTCGGGCAGCTCGAGAAAGTCGGTGCTAGTCGCCAGCAACTCCTCGCCGGGGATATTCAGCGTCATTGGTCGAGCGCCGGTGGCGATATGAAAGTTCCGGGACGACAAGATCTCGCCATTCACCTCGATCTTGTCTCGCCCGGTGAAGCGCGCCTCGCCATGCAACACGGTGATACCGGCTTTCTCCAGGCCGCCCTCGATGCGACCAGGCATCGCGTCGGTGAACGTGCGCTTGAAGGCGATCATGTCCGCCCAATCGACGGATGTCTGTGCTTCCAGCCCCTTGCCGCTCAAGTTGCGGGCCCAGTCAATGCCCTCGGTCACGGCGATCAGCATCTTTTTGGGATCGCAGCCTCGCAATGCACAGGTGCCGCCGAAAGGAAGGGCGTCGATGCTGGCGACCTTCCAGCCAGCGTCAGCGGCCATCCGGGCGACACCATTCCCACCCGTCCCACCTCCGATCACGATCAGATCGAAGCTTTTGTTATCGCTCATGCAATTCTCCTCTCCTAAAAGACTACTTTTCCCCCCTGACAAAAAACCTAACCCCCACAGCAAGGTTTGCAACGCCCTGCCTGCACTACTACCCTTCTCAACATGACATCCGGCGACGCTTTTGAGCAGAACTACTTGCGCCGACCGTATATGGGTTGACCGACGGGGCCTTTGCCGTCGGTCTTGCCATTTGCCCGCGCGCGGTGCCGCCACAAGTAGATTCCGACAATGGCCAAGACGGCCGCTGCCAGCCAGAAGTAGCCGCCGCCGACCAGCCAACTGGCAAGGCCGGCAAAGCTGATCGCGCCTGTTGCTGCCAGTACAATCGCGCCGCAGCAGACGATCTTAGCCGCGAGCAATCCCGCAAGACCGTATCCGTTCGAAGGTTCCATCGAAGCCTCCTATCCGGCGCAGCATGACAGCTTCGCCACGTCCTTGCCGAAGCCCTGCGCCGCCAATTTCAACCCTTCGACCGTGGTGAGATAAGGGAAGATCGTCTCGCCGAGCGCCTTCGCCGTCATGCCGTGCTTTATGGCCAAAACCATCGTCTGGATGCTGTCGGCGCCCTCAGGCGCGAGGATCTGTCCACCAAGCAATCGGTCGCTTTTGGTGTCGGCAACAAGTTTGATAAGGCCGCGCGTGTCTCGCGCGGCCAGCGCCCTCGGCACCTGGTCAAGAGATACGATCGAAGTCTTGGTCTCGAAGCCGGCGTCGCGAGCCGCCTGTTCGGTCAGGCCGACGCCCGCGACCTGCGGATCGGTGAACGTCACCCACGGCATGGCCGCATTGTCATAGACAAGGCTGTCACCGTTCAGTGCGTTTTGGGCAGCGAGCTTGGCGCCATAGGCTGCCATATAGACGAACTGGTCGCGACCGGTGACATCGCCTGCCGCATAGACGCCAGGCTTTGAGGTGCGCATCCGCTCATCAACCAAGACGCCGCCATTGCCGCATAGCTTAACTCCCGCCTCGGCAAGGCCAAGACCGCCGGTGTTCGGGGACCGCCCAGTGGTCAAAAGCACCTGCTCGGCCGCGATCACTTCGTCCGCTCCGTCGATGGCGACCGTCAGTTCGACACCGCGGTCCGTGGGCGCTATCCGGCGATAGGAGAGGCCGGTCAGTACGGTAATGCCCTCGTCGCGAAGATAACCGGTCAATGCTGCGGAGATTTCCGGCTCGGCTTCCGGCAACAGGCGGCGGCGGGTTACAAGTGTCACTTCCGCCCCGGCACGGGCGAACATCTGCGCCAGTTCACAGCCGATATAGCCACCGCCGATCACCAGCAGCGAACGCGGCAGCTCGGAAAGCTCGAGCGCGGTCGTGCTGGTGAGGTAAGGCACATCCCCAATGCCGGGAATGTCCGGCAGGGCCGGCGATGATCCGGTAGCAATGATGATCTTGCCAGCCATGATCGGATCGCCGTTCACAATCACGCCCTGCCCATTCAGGCGCGCTTTCCCTTCCAGATAGGCGACGCCGTTGTATTGCGGCAGAAGGTCGACATATTTCTTCTGCCTGAGCGTGGTCACCAGGTCGTCCTTGGCGGCGACCAAACGGCCCCAGTCAGCGACGTTGGCTTCCCCGGCAAGACCGGGAAAGCGATGCGCGGCGCGTGCACCATGCAGCGCCTCGGCAGCGCGGATCATCGTCTTCGACGGTACGCAGCCGACATTGACACAGGTGCCGCCGATCGTGCCGTGGCCGATCAGGGCGACATTCGCCCCCTGCTCAGAGGCCGTGATTGCGGCCGAGAACCCGGCCGAACCGGCACCGATCACCGCAAGATCGTAGCGGCCATTGCCTTTTTGGGGCGCACAGCAGTCAGACATGAAAATCTCCTAATGTTTCCTGGTATCGATGTGTGAACGATGCCGCCACAGCAGGTAACCGGCTGCAGCAGCGATGATGATGAGAATTGGCGCCAGACCGTAGACCGCTGTTGTGAGCGCTCCCACGCCGATCACACCTGCCGCCACCAGCAGGATCGGCGCCAGACAGCACAGCGCCGCGATCAAGACGCCAGCCACTCCGACGCCAAGCATGGACCGGTCAGGCACCGACTCAACTCCCGATCGGGTTGGCAGGATAGCCAACATTGGTGGAAGCAGCGGCAATGGCCGCGACCGTCGCGGCAGACGGGTCATAGACAACCGTCGCCGTCTGGGCCTCGAAATCCACCCTGACCGACTTCACGCCCGTAACGCCTTCCACGGCCTTGCGCACGGTGATCGGACAGAGGGCACAATACATGTTCTCGATTGCGAAGGTCTGCGTCAGTTCCTTGACGGTGGCCAGTTCCGACGCGGATTGGGCAAACGCCGGAGCGGTTACCGGCAGCGCAATTGTACCACTGAGGCCAAGAGCCGCCGCCGCGACCAAGCGTTTCGACAGGTGTTTCACGTGGTTATCTCCTTGTTTCAATAGAACAGCGGCGCCCACCAGCCGATGGTGCTGGCAAGCACGATCAGGAACGTTGCCAGCCAAAGCGCGGTCTTGGTAATGATGGCGGAGCGCGGGCGGGCGCAATAGGAACTCGGCTCGCACGCGGCTTTGGGCTTTAAAATAGACCTGCCAGAAGCCAAACCCGAGCGGCACGAGCGTCGCCGCCGCGATATAGGGCTTATAGGGTTCGAGCATCGTCAGGCTGCCGATCCACGCGCCCGACACACCAAGTGTCACCAGGAGCAGCGGGACGATGCAACAGGCCGATGTCAGAAATGCGCCGATAATGCTTATCGCTGCCAGCCCGCCCTCGCGCCGATCCGGATCGGCGGCCGCTTTCGAAGAATTCAATGTCTCGCTGCCAATTTTTGTTCATCGCAAACCATTCTCGGTTTCTAAATGACAACATAGCCCCTGTAGTGAGTGCAGACTCAAGAGGTATTTTTGCCATGAATTCTCTTCTTTCCGCCAAGGGTCTGCAGCGCCACCAATTGGCCCGTGCGACCGGCTGCCATCTGGAGACCATCCGCTATTACGAGAAGATCGGCCTGCTGCCCGACCCGCCGCGCAGCGCAAGCGGTTATCGCATCTATGACGAAACCGACGTCCGCCGCCTGCTCTTCATCCTCAGGGCGCGCGAACTCGGCTTTGGCATCGACGAGGTCCGCGGCCTGCTTCATCTTGTCGATTGCAGAAGCCAGACCTGCGCGGAGGTGCAGCGCCGGACCGAACCGCATCTAGCCGAGGTTCGCGCCAAGATTGCCGACCTCCAGCGCATTGAAGCGGTGCTCGTCACAATGATCTCGCAATGCTCTGGTGAAGACGTGCCGGAAATGCCCGATCCTTGAAGCGCTCGCCGCTTGACGAGAGGGTTCGCTGTAGGGACGCTCATCGCTCGCTGAGCGCCCCCGCACAGATCCGTACGTGCGGAATTCCCGCAGCTCTGTCACCTTGTCGGCCCAACCATCGATCGGCAACCGCTCGGCACATGCTCTATCGCCAGCACGTAAATCCGGTCCTCGGCCGGTCTCATAGTGTTCGCGACCATGATCCCGCCTATCGGCTCAATCCAAGCCCCTGCGACCGGGTGAGTTGCTGTTTCAGGGTATGGTCATGGGTCAGCTCGGCCATGCGCGTGCGTTCCACCATGCGGGCAATGGTCTTGATCTGCTCGGCCAGATTTGCAAGCTCCGGGCGTTGCTCGAGCTCTTTGGCGAAGTTACGAGGATCGGAATGGCCGAACCGTTGCGTGAGCGCATTGGCAACCCGCTTGGCTTCTTCAAGTGCGGCCTGACCGTCAGGAGTCAATCGTAGCTCACCGATGAACTGACCGCGTTTCTCGGTCGGCGTCTTTTCGACTTGGGCGATGATTTCGGCGCTACGCGGCGAGAGGCCGGGAACCTCGACCGTATCGCGTTTTTCGCGCTGCCACTGCTCCGATTTCCGCTCCTCCCCTAGACGCCACTCCCACCCTTCAGCAGAACTGCCGATGTGCGCCGCAACCGCTTTCGCATAATGCAGGGCGGCTTTCCGCTCCCTATTGTCACCAAGCAGGCCAGATTTGCCGCGAAGGTCTCCGAACCGCTCGGGCTGCTCGGTCATGGTCTTCGCTATCACGTTGCCGTTGCCTTCCTTCTCGATGATGGCAGCCTTCAGCCGGCTGGAGACCTCGGCCGGATCGCGGAAGACACGCCGTGCCACCGACTCCACGGCTTCAAATCGCTGCTCGAATACCTGCATCGCCTTTTCGCGGGCAACATCCTCGATGCTGCGATCATGGCGCGTGATCGCCGGCACAAGTGGCTCGGGCTTCTCGGCAAGCCGCTGGCGCTGTCGATCGCCGCCAAGATCCCGCCCGGGATTATCCTGGGTAGTATCTTCGCGACCGCGCTCAGGGCCGGCCCGCAATCGAAGTCGCTCATCATGAACGCCTGTCTCGACCGCAAGCCGGTCCTGATTCTCCAGTGCGAGATGGGCCGCAGGGGAGCGTTGATCCTGACGCTGCATTGCAGCACGATCAACCTCGATCTCGCTACTGACGCCGAAACGCTCCGCGATTCCCCGCCGCTCGGCAAAATCCCTGACATAATCCAGCGTGGTTTCCTTCGCGCCAGAACGCGACAGGCGGCTTTCGAGTTGCTGGTAAGCCAGCTCGCCGCCCTCCACGACGCGCCAGGAATTGCGCTCGGTCTGCGTTCCGTCCGGAAGCGTGACGAAAGTGGCCCCTTCATGCTGCAGACCGATCCTGTCTCCGATCGCGGGCTGAGCTGCCTGCAGGGCGCGCTTGAGATCGACGCCCCACACCGTGCGCTGACCGCCCTTGTCATCTTCCAGGGTCACGAAATAGCTCTCGCGCGCCTCCGGATTGTGCTCATAGGGGGCGGCCCCATGCTCCACGAGGCGGCCGGCATTGGTGAACTCGTCTTGCGCCGCATAGAGCTGCGCGCCGTCGCGATGCCGGGTCATGGCGACATAGGTTAGATGCCGGTCCATGGTGGTGGACGCCAACACATATGCGCGATCGACCGTCGCCCCCTGGTTCTTGTGGATGGTCGTCGCATAGCCGTGGTCGATCGCCTGATAGGAATCCATCGGAATACTGACGCTATCGCCACCTCGGCCGTCGAGCAGCACTTTGATCCTGGGGCCGGCACCCGGTCTTCCGGCCTCGACATGCTCCACGGTGCCAAGCATGCCGTTTTTCACGCCCAGGTCGCGGCTGTTCTCAAGGAACACGATCCGGTCGCCCGGTGCAAACTCCCGCTTGCCGTCATTGGTTTGGAAAGACAGTTCCCCCGCTTCGTCGCCCTTGGCGAGTGCTCCCCGTTCCTGAAGCTCGGAACGAATAGCGGCATTGAGCGCCCGTACATCGGCACGGCGATGCGCCATGGCAACCCGGGTTCCGTCCGGACGCTGCTCGCGATCGGTAAGGTAATCCCGCACAATCTCGGCCCGCGCCTCGCCCTGGCCGGCCGCAAAATGAATGTCGCCATGATCCCGATAGGCAGCCAACCCCTCGGCCGTCTTGTGAGTCGCGAAGGAAACCGACGCCTCCCGCTGCCAGTCCTGGCGCTGGCGGCGAATGTCGGAAAGCCCGGCATGACCGATCTGCTCGGCAATGGCCCTGAACGGTGCGCCGGCCCCGATCGCCTGTAGCTGCTCATGATCCCCGACAAGAACAATCTTCGCCCCACGCTGCTCGGCTTCTCCGATGAAGCGGGCGAGCTGCCGGCTTCCCACCATGCCGGCCTCGTCGATCACAAACACGTCGCCGCGGCCGATCGTGTTGCGATCGTTATCCCAACCTCGGGACCACGATGCCAGAGTCCGACTTTGGATGCCGGAAGATTCCTCCAGCCCCTCGGCCGCCTTCCCGGCCAACGCCGCCCCATGCACCTTGTAGCCCTGCGCCTCCCACGCCTCGCGCGCCGCTGCAAGCATGGTGGACTTGCCGGCGCCGGCAAAGCCAATGACAGCGGCGATCCGTTCCGGCCCGGTGATATGTTCGATCGCCCGCCGCTGCTCGTCCGAAAGACCCGCCTCTATCCGTTTTCCGCCGAAATCTTTTTCACCATCCCCATTTCCTGGGGATAGGCTTGCAGCCATGGTTGAGCGGATCGCCTCGTCCTGCCTCCCTACCGCTTGCTCGACATGATGACGCGCAACGCCATGGCTTCGGGCATTCCCCATCCTCACAGCCCGCTCGGCCATGGCGCTTTCGACCTCGACCATTTCCCGCGTCGAATAGCGCGCCTTCGAAACCTCGCCCGTGTCCTGATCGACGCACTCGGCCTGAAGCTGCACCAGCGCCGGCGAGGCCATGACAGCCGCAAACGCATTCTGATACGCCTGCGCGTCATCGTTGATATAGCGATGCAAAGTCTTGGCGATGTCGTGCCGGTCGAACACGCTTTTCTCATTGGTAATGAGGGTCAGAACCTGTTCCGGCTTTTCCCGGATCAGCTCGGCATTGCGCTTCGCCGCCTCACCGTCCAGCCGCGCCCGATCAACCTCCATGCCCTTGCGCTCCATCTGCGAGGCATGCACCCCCATATGCTCGGTCGGCGAAAGCTCAAGTCCGCGTTCCGCATGCGAGCGATGATCGATCCGGATATCCAGTCCCTCACGCTGAAGCTGGCTATTGGCGATGCTCTCCCATGATTGCCTGATGTCGCGGAGCTGCATGTCGGTCGTCGGCATGCCATTCGACAACAGCCGCGCATTCTTGTGCTCAAGATAGGTTTTCTCGCCCAGGCCGAATTCACCAACCTGCCGCGTCGTCATCATCACATGCGCATGGTAGTTCCGGATGTCACCCTGCTCATGTGGCGCATGGATTGCAAAATCCACCACTGCGCCATAGCGGTTCGCCAAATCCTGCGCGAAGATTCGCGCCGCCTCCAACCGCCTCTCCGCCGATAGTTCATGCGGAAGGGCAATCTCGAATTCGCGGGCGACACGGGCGTCTTTGCGATTTTCGGCAAACTCGGCCGCATTCCACAAAGCCGAACGATCCAGAGCCCAATCCGCCGAAACGCCTTCCGGCAGCACGATCTCAGAATGCTCTATGCCCTCTTTGCGGGTGAAGTCATGCACAAGGCCATCGCGCTCATTGGTCAAGCGAACTGCACAACGGTAAGCCGCTGATGCCACAGCGCTACGGCCAGAAGACCGCGAAATAGGCTTTGCGCTGAGATGGTAGATCGCCAAACACGCATTCTCCGAACTCAAAGGAGGATATCAAGCACTGACTTGCGCAGCAAGTCGTAAGTGCGCCCTTTGTAAATTCGTTCGCTACGCTCTCTGCATTTCCGGTATGCGCTTCGCGCTCAGTGAAATTAGGCATTGCGTCGATTGAATTCTCGATGTCAAATTTATGAATGGAACGTTAAGACAAGGAAATATAATGCGTACCTTCATCGAAAGAATAATGCTCACAATTATCATTGCAGCTGCTATTGCGATTGGTTTCTGGTCTTATCCGCACTTGAAAAGCATGCCATGGATCGATCATCCAGGGTCGCTAGCAATCTGGGCTTCGGTGTTGTCACTGATGGCTATGGTCTCGGTCGCTTCGGTCTGTCAGATTGGGCTGGAACGCTTCAGCACAATGCTAAGAACGGGACAAATCAACGGCGCGACTATCAGTACGGTTTTCACGGTGATCGGAGCAATCGCTTCCGCTATCGGCGCTTGGGTCGCCGTGCGGGGCTAAGCAGCGCACGGATCGGCTGCGGGTGCAGCCGATCCGCTTGAAGAATGGAATTTAACGGAGAGATCTGCGATGGCGAAAAAGACGATCGAACAACGCTTGGCCGAACTGGATGCACAGCGATCGGCGCTAAAGGCGCGGCTCGGCAAACAGGAACGCGCCAACGATACCCGGCGAAAGGTGCTACTAGGCGCACTCGTCCTGCATCGCCTGGAAAACGCCAACGATCCGGAATTCACCAAGCGCCTGGGCGACTGGTTGCGCCGCGAACTGCCCGGCTTCCTCACTCGCGACAATGACAAGGCGCTCTTTGCCGATTTGCTCGGGACAGCGCCGGCCGGCGCAGCGGAGAACAGCAGCAGCACGGAGGCCGCCTCATGATCCAGACCAGACTTGCATGGGCCGCGTTCAAGAACATGATGCAGGCCGCCGCGCGTGATCCCCTATGGGCTTTCGTCGCTCTTTTGTCAGCGCCGTTCCGAATCTGGAAGCCCCTCCTCGGCGTTCTGTTTTTTCTCATCATCGCACTATTCGTGGTCGGCTTCGGTGGCCGGTTCTTCCTCCAGCAAATGGGCTTCGGTCCCGGCAGCATTCCGTTCGTCGCGCTCGATCTCGTCACGCTGCTGGTGTTGGCCGCACTCGCCTTCCGCTTCATCACCAATCCTCTGATCGTCCATTTCGGGGACATGGCCGACGACACCCACGGCTCGGCCCGCTTCGCCACCCACAAGGAAGTTGCTCCCCTCTCCCAATCCGAGTCCGGCCTGCTGATCGGCCGCAACGGCAAGACCGGAAAGATCATGCGCTATGACGGCCCGGCCCATCTGCTCACCATGGCGCCGACGCGCACCGGCAAGGGCGTGGGAACCATCATTCCCAACCTGCTCACCGCCGACCGCTCCGTGATCTGCATCGACCCCAAGGGAGAGAATGCCAGGATCTCCGGCCGCGCTCGCCAGTCTTTCGGTCCGGTCCATGTCCTCGATCCCTTCGGCGTCACCGGCATGCCCTCGGCCGCGTTCAATCCGCTCGACACCCTCGACCCAGCCGGCCTCGATGTCGCGGAAGACGCCAGCACCCTGGCCGACGCCCTCGTGTTCGACGAACCGGGCATGGCCGGTGAGGCCCATTGGAACGAGGAAGCGAAGGCCCTCGTCGGCGGCCTGATCCTCAAAATCGTTGCCGTCGAGTCTCCGAGCCGCCGTCACCTCGGCACGCTCCGCGAATATCTCACCCTCGCGCCCGAACGCTTCGCCGCCCTGATGAAGCGCATGCAGGATATGGACGAGGCCGGTGGGCTGATTGCCAGAGCGGCGAACCGCCACCTCGGCAAGTCCGATCGCGAAGCCGCCGGCGTTCTCTCCGCTGCGCAACGCCATACCCATTTCCTCGACAGTCCGCGCATGACGGCAGTTCTCGGCCGTTCGGATTTCCGCTTTGCCGATCTCAAGCGCCGCAACGTGTCGGTGTTCCTCGTCCTGCCGCCCGATCGGCTCTCGACCTATTCGCGCTGGCTGCGTCTGCTCGTTACGCAAAGCCTGCTCGACATGGCGCGCGATCCGGTGAAGCCGGAAATGCCCGTCCTCTACCTGCTGGATGAATTCGCATCTCTCGGCCACCTGGCCCCCGTCGAACGCGCCATGGGCCTCATGGCCGGCTACGGCGTCCAGCTCTGGCCCATCCTGCAGGACGTCCACCAGCTCCGCGCCACATATGGGCAGCGTGCCGGCACCTTCCTCTCAAACGCCGGCGTACTGCAGGTGTTCGGCGTCAACGATCACGACAGCGCCCGCCTCGTCTCCGATCTGCTCGGGCAAGAGACCGTCGTATTCCAGACCATGGCTCGCGCCCTCGATTCCGAAAAGTCTGGCATCTCCTACAGCCAGCAACACACCGCTCGCCCATTGCTCACACCGGACGAGGTTCGCAATCTGCCGCAACACGGCCAATTGCTATTCCTCGCCGGGCAACGGCCGATCGTCGCCGGCAAGCTCGCCTATTATGCTGATCCGGAGTTCAAAGGGGCGTTCGATCCGGCATGAATGATGAAGATGAAACCGAAGCTATGGGAAAAACACTGATCTGGACCATCGGCATGGTCACCCAAAGCGGGCCGGAGGAGCGCCAACGTATCGCTTTGGCCTACAGGCAAGCCCAGGAACTGGCAGCCAGAATCCCGAAGGACAATGGCGATGCCCGTATCGTCGCCTGCTTCGAGCGCTCAGATGCCTACAGAGCGGCAGACGACATAGCCTGCGTCGGTTGGATACTGACGGCTTTGCAGGAGCGGGTGAATGAACGAGACCTCCCCGATTGGCGAAAGCTCCGCAAGGTCATAAACAACACCGTGAAAATGCTACCCTTGCCCAAACCGACGGTGCATTGAAGGGCCACGCCATGAGAACGACCAGCTCGCCCATCTGCCCGACCACAAGCGCCGCGAATTGCAACGCGCGGCGCAAATCCTGTTCGATGAATTCGAGGATGCCCTGAAAACCAAGCTCTCCGACAAGGGAAAGCGCGGCCGCATCCTCAAGCTCATCCTGTTCGGCTCCCATGCGCGCGGCGATTGGGTCGAGGATCGCAAGAGCGGCTATCGCTCCGACTATGACCTTCTCGTCGTCGTCAATTACGAGAGCTTTGGCGAGCAGCACGAATCCTGGGAAAAGGCGGCGGAACGCTTCTTGCAGGAACTGGCCATCACCCGCAGGCTCTCCACGCCGGTCAATTTCATCGTCCACACCTATCAGGACCTCAACGACCAACTCACCCAAGGCCGCCCCTTCTTCGTCGACATCGCCCGCGACGGGATCGTGCTCTATGAAGCCCCCGGCTATCCCCTGGCCTCTCCCAAGACCCTCGCTCCCGATGAAGCCCGCGCCGAGGCACGGCGACATTTCGACCACTGGTTTCCGAGTGCGGAGCGCTTCCTGAAACTTGCGACGGTCGCAATCGGTGACGACTTCCGAAACGAAGCGGCATTCCTGCTGCATCAATCCGCCGAACGGCTCTACCATTGCACCTTGCTTGTGGTGGCGCTCTACAGCCCCAAATCCCATCGGCTGACCTTCCTACGATCCCAGGCCGAGCGCATCGCCCCGCAGCTCATCGACGTGTGGCCGCGCGAAAGCCGTTTCGCCAAGCGCTGCTTTACCCGCCTCGATCGCGCCTATGTCGATGCCCGCTATTCGCCGCACTACGAAATCACCGACGAGGAACTGGCCTGGCTCATCGAGCGTGTGAGAGCCCTGCAGGAAACCGTCGCCGCGATCCACCGAATATCCCGACCCGAAACGGCTGTAGCCAAAGAAAACCGGTCCCGGCACTGACGCACCGGGGCAATGTCACTGGCGGCCCTCCGGCTCTCTACAGCTCAATCGAAAGAGCGTTCGCCTCCGGTCGGAGCGACTGCGTCGCATGTCCGCCAAGTCATCTTTTTAATTTCGCGACGCAGGTTTCTTCAAGCGTATGCCAGGACCATCCCCGTTTTCAGGGATGAAAATTATACCGGCGTTTTCCAACACAAGGCGGAGATCGTCGATTGTCGACTGTTTAAGTTCCTTGCCTGTTTCAAAACGGACAATCGTGTTGGTGGACATTTTTGCCAGTTCCGCGAGTTCCGCGATCTTTAAGCCAAGAGCTGCACGCGCCATCCGACACTGAACTGGTAACATGTAAAATCGCCTATTACAGGCGAATTTGATTGATCCGCCCTGATTTCATACCTAGAATATGCCGATCTGCCTTGTTGCAGACGGCCGAGCAAATCGTTGCAACCGATCCGCTCGACCTAACCACAACCTAGCTATCTGGAGCTTGGATCATGGCTGATTCTGAGAATAGCAGAACTTTACCCTCAATTACTCGCCGCAATATCTTATCAGCTGCGGTGATATCCCTGCCGGCCTTGGCTGCGAGCCCTTCCCTTGGCGCGCCTTTCAACGATCTGGCTGGCAAACGCACCGATGATCCGACGTTATTACTCTGGCGCGAATGGGTGACGGCACATGAAAGCTATGTAAAGGCGTACCATCTGCAGTGGGACCTTGGAACAAAGCTATACGGCTTGACCGATGGTCACGAAATAGAAATCCATCTTCCCTCTCAGAGGGCGACGTTCTGCGCCTCTACTGCCGAAGAGATTGACGATTTTCTCGGCGGACGGCCGGAGATGGCGGAGGCCTACGCGGCAGCTAGGGACCGGTTAGCTGCGCGGCACCTCGAATGGGACGAAGCAGATGAACGCATAGGCTACAGTCTCGCCGTCGGAATGGAAAAAGAGGCGTGCGACCTCCGCTTGAAACTAGCTAAAGCTCTTTGGAACACGCCTGCGCAGTCGGTCACCGGTGCTGCCGCAAAGCTTCATTCCTTCATCGAAATGAAAACGCCTGTCGCCGCATGGCGAAAAGGCTTGCATCCAGCGCTGCGCCGCTTGAAGAACCTTCATGGCCGGAGCTCCGTTCCATCCTTGCCGATCTCAAGCAAGTTGATGGGGGACCGGATCGTGGTTGATTCTAGGAATATTGAAACTTCGTCATCAATCACGCGCCGAAACCTGCTGTCAGTCGCCGTGACGTCTCTGACAGCCTCGGCCGCACCACCCCCGTCGGACATGGCTACCTCTGATTCAGATGGAGCCCATAGTGACCCTGCAATATTGCTTTGGCGAGAATGGAGCGCAGCCCACAGATGCCGGTATGTACTATGCCTCCGGCAACAGAAGCTCGAAACCAAGCTGCTGACAATGATTGGCAGCTTCCCGCAGGTGGAACTTCGAATTCCCGGCAAAAACGGAACAGTCTCCGTGACCACCAACAAGGAGATAGATCGCTTGCTGTCCGGAACTGAAATGAGCGGATCCAGGAAGCAGGCTAAGGCCGAGTTGTCGGCTCGTCGTAGGGCATGGAAGGCTGCTGATGCGCAGATTGGATATACCCTCGCCTATAAAGCGGAAACGGAGATGGTGGACACGGAAGCGACATTGGTTGAGGCTTTATGGAGCACACCCGCTCAGTCGATCGCCGGCGTCACCGCCAAATTGCACTCTGTCATCGAGACGCAGGATCCAGGCGCGTGTCTGTCGGAAACGCCATGGCCGGAACTGCGCTTAATTCTGGCCGATCTTCTCAAGATTGACACCAGTCGGCCCCGGCGCTAGCGCGTCGTGGCCGCTACCTCTCAAAATCGATCGCCACTAACATTCCGATTCAGATATCTATTGTGATATCTTTTTTGATAGCCATCATATAGCAAGCATGTTTGATATCATTCATGCTTGCATTCAGAAAGCGTTCATGATTGCATGCTAGAAGTCTCCTAAGTTACCGAGGAGTATTTCGATGCCCGTGATATGCGCAGCCAACCCAAAAGGCGGAGCTGGAAAATCGACAACCATCCTGTCAGTCGCATCGACCCTTGCTCAGCAAGGGGGGTCCGTTGTGATCATCGACGCAGACCCGAATAAACCGATCACAGATTGGCGATCTGGAGAAAGTAAGCTTCCAATCAAGGTTGTCAGCGATGCCACGGAAGCGAATATCCGAGACTTGATCAACACCGCGGCTGCGGAAGCGCAGTTTGTGTTCGTAGATCTTGAAGGAACGGCCAGCCGCCTTGCATCCAGGGCAATTATTCGGGCAGACCTTACACTTATCCCTCTCGGAGGAAGCGCACTGGATGCGAAGCAAGCTGCGCGCGCTGTCGGCCTGGTTCGAGAGAGCGAAGAGGACATCGGGCGGCGGTTAAACTTCACACTTGCATTCAACCGAACCAGCCCGCCGCCATTTACCCGGCGGATCGAGCGAGAAATCTCGGATCAGATGCGAACGAATGATCTTCCGGTATTGAATACACATCTCTACAGGCGTGAGGCCTATAACGCGATGTTCATGGAGCGCCTGAGCCTCTTCGAACTAGACCCGCTTAAGGTCAATGGCCTTGATGCGGCTGTAGAAAACGCAATCCAGCTCACGGCAGAAATTCTGGAACTGTTGCGATCGAGTTCGACGGAGAGGGCTGCCTGATGTCAAGCGATCTCGGATTTGGGAAAACAAACAAGCTGGATTTATCGGGCTTTGCCCCGCGACAGGCGGAGAAGACCGATACGATGAAGGAACAGCAAGCAGCCGATCGCGCAGCCGACCGGGCCGGCTTTCAAAGTCGGGAACCAGTCCAACGCATAAAGCGCGTGCGAAAAGCAAGCGAACCGCTAGATCAAGCGTTTGTTCGGGCGCCGATAGACGTCATCAACCGCTTCAAGCAATATTGCAACGAGACTGGCTTTTCCTACGGTGAAGCCCTGGACGAGCTGATGCGCAAAGCCGGGATCTAGTTCTCAGGCGGCCATTGCTGCGCGCCATGCAGGACGTGAATTACCTCGACGTCGTCGGAAAGCAGATAGACGACTATATACGGCGTTCCGGACACCACCAGTTCCCTTGTTTCCGGCATTCGTCCAATGCGGCCGGAGCGAGGAAAATCACGCAACCGTTCGACCTGGCGCTCGATTTCATCCCATATATCGAGAGCTGCCGAAGGATTGTCCAAGGCAATGTGATCAACGATCCGGTCGAGATCGATGGCATAAGAGTCACGCCTGATGATCCGCATCTATTCAACGATCCTGCGCGCCGATACGACGCTGTAGGCCGGCCCGCTTCAGCCGCGACTTTTCCGCCCATTCTTCCTCGGGGATTGCACGGTTCGAGCCATCCTCAATACCATCCATCGCCTTTCGCACCTGGCTTCGGAACCAGGCGTCGTGTTCGCCGGCCTCATGTAGCTGGCGCTGGCGTTCCGCCGTGTCGGGCCGCCTCCGCTCTACGGCGGCCGGATCATGTTCGGTCATGTCGATTTCGAACCGCGCAAGCCCGAGCTCGTCGCGAACATAAGCGGCGGCCGTGTTCAGATTCCGCCAAATGCGCATCCGGCGGGACCTTTGAGCGGCAACCGCTCTTTCATTCGCCCCATATTTTACAAGAACCGCAAAGCCGCCCGGCTGGCCAAAAACGACGGCGCCATTGAGTGCGTGAGCGATCGCGAGGCTTTTGACGGCTTTGCCATCGATAGTATCCGGCTGCATGGCAATCCCTTCTGATAAAATCGATGCGTTTATCTAATATTTGCACAACTCCGCCATTCTGGCAACGGCTTTACCCCCTTCTTCATTCAAAAGCCCGTACTGGACTCTCCGCGTTCGCGGATGTTGCGATTTTTGCTATGATGGTGCCCCGCCGGCCCGCACTTCGCGCGGGTCGGAACCGCCGCAGGGCCGCGTGAGCGGTCCGAACAGCGGCGACCGCTTATTCTAGTCTATAGATTATAGGACCAGATTGGGATTCAGTCTGTCTGGCGGACTCGCGTTGTTTGATCGACTTTCCAAGTCGAGCGAGGGCCTGCCCAAGGGGATTGTCGCCCACATCAAACAGGGCCAGCTCGTCGAGGGCTAGGCTTGCCCGGTGTTCCTCGATGACGGCCATGCGGGCGGCTTGCGCCTGGGCATGATCGTCGGGAAGGGGAGGGGCTATGCCGAACCTCCCCAGGAACCGCTTGGCGCGTTCCGGCAGGGAAAGGCGATAGGCATTGCTGGCTTGCTGGACCTGTGGACCTCTGCCCAGATTACCCGTCGGCTCGTAGCGCCGCAGCCAATCGAGAAAACCATGGGTTCGAAGGCTCTTCAGCGCCCGCACGATGGCGTCACGGGAACGGCGAAGCCGGAGCATCAAGGTGTCGATCGACGGTTCGAGCCGGCCGGTCTTGTAATCCACGAGATTGACAAAGAATTCCAGCACCTCGATCGCAACGGAGCCGAGCGGACCACTTCGCGATCCTGGCTGACGCTCGATCCTCTCATAACGTTTGGCAGCGAGGAGAATGCGTTGCACCTCCTCGCGGTTCGTTCGCCGCCAGAAGACGGCTTCGCATCGGCCGAGCGCACGGCTCTGCCTTCGGACAGGCGTAGGTGCCCGTCCGTTCGGCGCTCCTGCGAGCGCCGCCCCGATCTGTTCAAACATGGTCCTGTTCAGCCTCCGTCCATGGGCGGGCATGACTGTGGACAGCGGACAAAGATTCATCGTTCCGACAAGGGATACCCCTTGCAGGCTCGTGAACGCTCGGTTATCTTGGGACTTGAAAGCTCTGCGGCCCCAAAAGCCGACGTCTTAACTGACCGAAAACCCCTAGCCGTTACCAGCGGTGAGGGGTTTTTTCGTTATGCCCTCATTTCATTTTCAACAAACTCTCTCAAAACTTGCTCGAACAACTGCGCTCGAGATGGCAGGCCTCGCTCTGTCTTGATTTTATCAAGACAGTCCACGAGATCCGTGGGCAGATCGGTACTGACATATGTCCGCCCGGCCGCGCGCAAACGCTCCCGATGGGCGGACACTCTTTCACGGCTAACTGTGCGATCGATCTGAACCATGTGTTACATGAAATGACGATTCGACGTGATTCTGCAACTGATAAAACTGTTAGCTGCGAATTTTCGCCAGCGGTTCACCCACAGCGAGAGGGTGGGTGCCTCGCTACGGATTTTTGGGCAGGGTGATTCCGACCAGCTTCCGGGCTACCTATGTCTATTCTGGCGTTCTGGAACACCGATATATGGTAGGCGCCACAATACGAAAGTACGATTCACGTCAAACCGCCTGCTCCTGTTGCACGGCATTGAACACCAGCACCACTCCTTCCGCGGGATAGAGGCTCTCGAAACGGCCGCATGCCCTGCACCAATCGGCGGCGACGGGCGACAGCCAGCCGGTTAGCTGCATGATGTTATTGTGGTGTTTGCGCAAATCCCAATGCAGCACGGTTTCATGATGGGCAAGGCGGTTGCGGAGGGTGCGGATCGCTCCAAGGGATTTCGTGAAATCCTTGCGCCGCAGACCTTTGCCATCTTCGCGCCTGGCGATGTCTTTCAGCGTCGTCTGCCACAGGTTTTCATATTCCTTGCCGAGCATCGCAGTCCAGAAACCGAAGGTGAGGGCCGCCACGATACGCGCGGCTGTGTCATCCTTGCCCTGTTCTGCGAGTTCCTTACGAGCCTTTGCGATCATATCGGCCTGTATGGGGTTTGCCTGATGTTCCGGCATGTCGAACCAGGTGTCGCTGTGGGCCGCGCTCATCACCTGGTGGATGCGGTTTCGCAGCGCCACCTCAAGCATATGAAGGGGCGAGTACAGGCTCTCGCTCAACAGGGTATTGAGGGTATAGAGGACGACAGCCTTGTTGCGGTCTCCTCCTGCCCATCCAAGATAGGTGCCGAACCTGTCGGCTGACAGGGTGTCCTCTATGCCCGGGAAGGGTCTATCGTCGTCTATAGCCATGTACCCAATGGGGTTGATTTCTCCCCCACCCCTGTATATATCTGTCTTCGTAAACCCCGGTACCGTCTCTGCCCTAGGCATGCGGCCGGGGTAATTCGTTTCTAGGGGACCCTCACTCCTTGGGGCGCTTACCCTTGGGGGTCTCTACCCTCTTCCTCTCTGCCTGCCTCTTCTTCTTCTCCAGATCAAAGTCCGACTCCAGGTCCTTGATGCGCTGAATGAGCCCGTCGAGGTGGTAGGTGTTGGCTCCCCAATCACCAGCCGCGGTCTTGTGCTGGACACGCTGGATGAGTCCTGCCTGCTCCAGGGCCTTCATATTGGGCTTGATGCTGGAGGGCTTGATACCGATGCGATCGGCAAGCTGCTGCTTGGTAGGGAAGGGCGGGCGATCCGGCGACCAGAACAGGTCGAGCAGATGCATCAGCAGGCAGAACTGCGTGCTGTTGATCCCAAGGCGATGCTGGGAGCGGATGAGGATCGTCGGGATGGCTGCATAGCCATGGCTCTTCACCTTCTTGCCCCAGATCTTCTCGAAACTGCTCGGAGCTGGCTCTTCAGGCTTCGTCGGAAAGGCGACGACGGTATTGTCTGTTGTGGTCATGGCTATCTCGCTAAAATTGAACTTAACGAGAATGTGAGGGGGAAAGCCCGCCGCTTCAATAGGTCGCGTCTGCGCTGGTCGGCTAGAATTCTACCATACCTGCCTACTCGTGTTTCATCTTGCTGGCTTAGAACTGGACGGTTACGCTGCTTAGTGGTGATGTTTCAGTGCCCACCTGGGTGGAAACCCTCGCCCACCGTGGGGTAGTAGTCTCGCCTACCCAGTTGGCAGATTTCAGCGAAAAACGACTGAGTTGCAGCGCTTGTAGCAGGATTCAGGGCTGTCGCACAGCGGAAAGATGTCATCCAAAGGGCGGGTGGAGAGCACGAGAGGCGGGGCGGGGGCGCCTCTCGTCTGGTTTCGGGCGGGTCGATCCCGAACGGAACCAGCCTGGGCGATGCGGAAAGGGGCGAAATGACACTCTTACGCCGACATGCAAAACCCGGCGCATTTCCGCGCCGGGTGCCGGTCGGTCGGGAAAGGAACAGGCCTTGCGGCCCGATCCCTATTATTCAGCGGCTATCGTCATCGGGACATCGACCATACCGCTCTCGTCCTCGACAGGGGAGCGCAACGGAGCGGGGAGCCATGCCTTCCCGGCAAGTGCCTTCTCCGCCAGCGCGACGGCCTCGGCCTTAGGGGCCTTGGTCGCAGCCTTGATGGCGCTTTTCGTGCAGCCGGCATCCTCCATCACCTCGGCAATCTGTGCCTTGGAAAGCAGGGAAAGGAACGGCGCTTTCGGCTCCCAGTGCTGACGCATGTCGAGTTTCAGAGCAACGGCGAACTGATTGGCATGGGCGAGGCGGTCCCGGTCGTGATCGTGCTTGGCCTCCACGGCGTTGATGTTGGCGGCAGTGACAACGGCGAGAAGGTCCAACAGCTCTTCCCCGCTCTGCTCCAGCAGCCACTCCCAAAGGTCGCCGGGATTGCCGGGAACCTTGTAGCTCCACGTTTCGCGGATGCTTTCCCATTCGGTGAGCGCCGCGCACGCGTCCGCCTCCCTGATCGATGGACGAAGGTCTTTCGCCTGACCGGTAACCTCGACGGTAGAACCAACGCGCCAATAGCTCGGGCCGTCATGGAAGACTTTCACGACCAGCGGATAAAGCAGCGCGGCAAGGGCCAGGTCAGGGCGGTTGACCAACTCGACTCGCATCGCGGCAGTGCGGATCGCCGTCAGTTCCTCCACCAGCGCGGCGGAATAGGCGGTCGGCTGCTCGGCCTCGTCACTATCGGGAAGGACAGAGGCCCTGCCGTTGGTGTCCTCACCGTCCAATGTCGCCGCTTCCGGCTGGCGTAAGCGGCGCAATATCTCCCTGTCCTCGGCCTGCACCAACCCCTTTTCGATCTGCAAGCCTCCACCGTGTCCGATGCCGATGATGCAACCGGCCAGTGCCTTCTCGGCTGTATCGTAGACCTTGCCGGTGGTCTGGATCGCTTTAATGCGCTGCTCGATCCCGGCAAGGGTGGCCTCGTCGGCCTCAATCGCCGGATCACCTTCGGCATAGTCCTCAAGGCGGCCCGCGATCTCGTCGAACTGCTCGCCAAGCCGGGAAAGTTCCACCTGTTCCGCCTCGGTCGGAACGTGGCTCATGGGATGGATGCGGCCGAACCCGCCACCATAAATGGCCGGAGCTTCAAGGCTGATCTCAACCCATTTCCACCCCATACCTTTGAGAGGGTCCGCTGCCTGTTCAAGCCGCTTGGTCGCCAATTTTACCAGCAAGGGCCGGTCTGTCAGAAAGGTCGTTCCGCTATCGGCAAACAGGTCGCGCATGATCGCGCCGCCTGCCGCCTCGTAAGCCTCGACCCCGACGAACTGCGCCAGCTTGTCGCCGCTGCGCACATGCGCATTGGTGAGCGCTGCGCGGAGACTGCGCGGATCACGGCCCCATGCGGGGGCGTCGAACCATGCGCTTTCCTGCGCGGCATGATCGTCGCTGATTGCCAGCGCCTTGGCCTGCTCGATGGTGATTTGGTCCTCGCGCAGTTCATCGAGAATGCGCGGTGAAAGATGGGCAAGCTTCAACCGCTGGCGCACGGTAACGACCGACTGGCCGAAGCGGGCAGCGATGTTTTCCGGGGTCATGCCATCCTCGACAAGCTGGCGATAGGCCAGAATCTCATCGCAAACGTGCATGGCCTCGCGCTGCGTGTTTTCGGCAAGGGAAATCTCGGTGTCATTGTCAGCGTCGGAACGCAGGTTGCAGGTGATGAGCGTTGCCTTGTCGATCCGGCCTTGCTTCGCCAGCAGCGTGAGGGCGGCAAAACGGCGAGCACCGGCGACGACCTCATATTTGTTGCCGCGCTTCGCCTTTCTGACGGTGAGGTTCTGGATGAGGCCATGCGCCTCGATGCTGTCGGCCAGTTCCCCGATATTGACGGCGGCGTTGACGCGCCGGACATTGGCAGGGCTCGGCACCAGTTTGGAAAGCGGAATCTGTTTCGTTTCCGGCAACAGGTAGGTGACGCCCTGCGTGGTCTCGATAGCATCGGCCTCGGGGGATTCAACGGCTTCGACTGTGGTTTCGGATACAGTGATAGCGTTCATGGGAATGGTCCTCATGCTGGTGTGATTGAAATTGTCAGTGGCTGAGGGGAGGGGTCAGGCGTAGCCGGTCCAGTTGAGCGGCCTGCCGTCCCAAAGGAATGCGGTTCGTACATTGTCGATGCGCACGGATTTGGAACGCCCGTTGACGCGGCGGCGCATGAGATCACCTGTGAAGGCGTCCATCTTCGGCACGACCTTGCCGGTCATCCACGGCTCATTGCCGGTATCGGCGGCAATCTGGCTGACCTCGCGAACCTCGACCATGTGACTGCCGATGATCATCGTCACCTGATAGAAATCGATATTGGTCTGCTCGTAGCCCCATGAGGCATAGAGAAGGTGGCCGACCTCGAAGCCATGCGGCTTCTTGCGCTCGGCGCGGCGTTCCTGCTGCCATTCGGCCCAGCGTTGCCGTCCCGCGAAATGCTCCGCGATCTTCCGTTCGCGGGCCTGCAGGCTGGCAAAGATGTGGTGCCAGTCGGGTTTCTGCGCCTTGCCGTGGAAGGCGATGGCGGCGGGCTTATCCTTGTGGCTGGTGTAGATATAAACAACGCCGTCGCTGGCCTTGTCGGCGATTTTGATGGAGCCTTTCGGGATATAAAACTCGCGGGAAAGGGCGAAGCACATCATTCCGCGTCCTCCCATTCACAGCCGTCATCCTCGGCGCCGGCGACGTGGCGGGCGCATGTCCCGCCGCAAATGCCATTCTCATAGGCAGGCCAGTACTGGTCATAAGCGGCGTCGAAATCGACGGGCGCGCTGTTCAGCCGCGCCAGTTCACCCGCGAAGCTTTCAAACCATTCTTCAAAAGTGGGTTCGCACATTTCCCTTTGTCCTTTCTTTCCTTGGACTGCGAAGCAGGACCTCGTCCTGCTTCCCGGGGCCGCGCGAGCGGTGGGTTGGAGGGGGAAAATAGTCTTCGCGGGGAACCGGCTGCACGGAGCGGCTGCGCACGCGGACGTGGAGGAAGCTGGGCGGAAGGCTATTTTGGGGGCGAGAAGGGCAAAGCCCTCGGTTCCCCCATCATGGCAAGGGATTTCGCGCACTGGCGCGTCATCACCCGGCAAAGGCGCCGGCAGCGTGAAGGATCGTTACCGGTATCGGCGGAAACTCGGAACGAGGTTCCGTGGAGCCGTGGCTTCAGCCGCGGCGGAATAGAGCCTGATCCGAAGGATGCGCCCGGTAGGGGAGTCCCTGTTTCTATCAGTTCGAATTAAGGATTCATTAACCAAACAACCCCAGAATGCGGGAATTGGTCAAACGCGGAGATAGGACTACGCCCGGTTGCGTCGCGGTTGGTTCATTCAATCAGTATGCTGACCTGTCGTCCGTTCCGGCGCATCGACAATTGCGCAATCATAACTTTGTCGAGCACTTGAGAAAGGCAGTGCCGTTCGAGCATGTTGCCGTTGGCGGTCTCGATCTCGACGGATACAATTTCGGCTATGGCCTTTCGATCGATACGGATAATTGCGAATACGCATGACGTTGAAGTTGCTTCTGCCGATTTTGATCGTGAGATAACAAAAGCCCTTTCTGGTGGTGATGAAGGCGCTGCCTGGCTTGTGTTTCATCCTGGCCCGCTCCCGACTTGCAGTGCGGTGTACAGTGCTGTCTTGCCGACCTTGAGGCGAGCAGCGGCTTCGCGAACGTTCAGCCCATTGGCTATGTGTTCCCGCGCCCGCTGCAGCTTGTCGGCGGTGACGACCGCCTTGCGCCCACCTTTTCGTCCGCGAGCAGCGGCCGCAGTCAATCCGGCCTTGGTGCGCTCGCGGATCAGGTCGCGCTCGAACTGGCCCAGTGCGCCGAAGACATGGAAGATGAGCCGTCCGCCCGGCGTTGTGGTGTCGATGTTTTCGGTCAGCGACCGGAACCCGACGCCGCACGTTTCCAGCGCGCTTATTGTCTCGATCAAATGTGGCATCGAGCGCCCGAGCCGATCCAGCCGCCAGACGGCCAGCACGTCGCCGTCGCGCAGATAAGCCAGCGCGGCGGCCAAGCCGGGCCGGTCAGCCTTGGCCCCCGAAGCCGTGTCCTCGAAAACGCGCTCGCAGCCCGCCTTGCGCAACGCATCCGTCTGCAAGGCGGTATCCTGTTCCGCCGTCGATACTCGCGCATAGCCGATCAGCGTCATCGTCGCCCCTTTTTGTCCGTTATTCCGTCCGCCTATCTTAATGTCCGGCAACCCATAATTCAAGCATGTTGCCGGACATTCTCCGATATGACCGGATAATGATCGTTTGCCGGACATGGATTTCCAGTTCGCTGCGAGTTTCCGCAACGACAGGAAAAGGCGGTTGTGGCGTTGGCTCGACGGCTTGCGGTGATCATGCATCGTATGTGGAGCGACGGAACCGAATTTTGCTGGACACGGGAGAGCTTGCCTGTTGCTGCGTAATTAGCACCAGGATAGCGAGAACCAAAGGAGACAATAAAATTCCGCCGCCGGTGGAAAGATGTCCTTCGCAGGACGATGGATGGGGTGAGTTCGCGTGGTTGTCTGTTGCGGTCGCATATTGCGATCAGGTCGCCGATTAGATTGTCCCGCCCCATTCTTCTGGTCCCATAATGGGAGGGCCACAAAGGCCGAGCCCGGAGAGAAGCGCGATACTGCGAAGACATTAATCACCATAGGTGCGGATAGTCAGAAGGTGCTTGACCTCACCACGCCAAATAGAGAAGACAACCCGCATCATTTGCGGGAGGGACAACCACGCGGCGATAGCAGGCCGTTCGGTTCGCCGGTCCGAACGAGAGCGCCCGCGAGCCGCGCTCAATGGCGGCGCCACGCGAAAAGCACAAGCCAGACCACGCCTGAGATGATCCATCAGATCGTGCTTCTCCAGTCTCACTTAAGCCCAAAAGGCAGTCAACCAGCAGTCTTCGCAAGGGCGGCGACCCGGTGACTTTCGCCGTCATGCAGCGAGCGCGTCGAGGATCGGGCATTCCGGCACGTCTTCACCGGAGCATTGCGCCATCGTCTGAGCCAAAAGACGCTCGATTCGGCGAAGGTCGGCGATCTTGGTCCTGATTTCCGCCAGATGTGGCTTTGTCCGTTCCTGGACTTCGGCACAGGTCTGGCTTTTGCGATCAACCAAGTGGAGCAAGCCGCGAATCTCTTCGATGCCAAAGCCCAGCTCGCGGCTACGCAGGATAAAGCGCAGGCGCCGGACGTGGGTCTCGTCGTACAGCCGATACCCCTTTGGGCTGCGCTGTGGCTCCGGCATCAGGCCGATGTTTTCATAGTAGCGGATGGTTTCGATATTGCAGCCGGTTCGCCTAGAAAGTTGGCTGCGCTGCAACCCCTTCACAGGAACGTGTTCTATCATAATGCAATTTTCCTCTTGAGCCTGTAGTTACTACAGGAGTTATGTATCATGGCATAGAGTAACTGTCATGAGGGTTTTGGATGATGAATGATGTGCGAGAAGCGTCCCTGGAACTTGCACGCGGGATCGACCGTGGCAGAGGCGCCGTCGCGGGATCCAAGCTGGCCGCTGTCGGAGGAATTCTTGGGGCGATCGCTGCATCAACCTGCTGCGTCTTGCCCTTTGCACTGTTCACATTTGGTGTCAGCGGCGCCTGGATCGGCAATCTGACAGTGTTGGAACCTTACCAGCCCTACTTCATCGCTATAACTGTGGCGTTTCTCGCCTACGGTTACTACGCGGTCTACTGGAAGGCAAAGAAAGCCTGTGCGGAAGGCAGCTATTGCGCCACCCCGAAATCGACCCGGGTTGCACGGGTCGGGCTTTGGACAGCGACGGTTCTGGTCATTCTCGCCTATGCGTTCCCCAGGGTTGCCGTCTATTTCCTCTGATCGATACAATTGAAAGGAAAAGGAACATGAAGCGTTTATGTGTCCGCCACGCCGCACTCACGTTGTCGGCCTTCGTAATGCTCTCGCCGATAACGGGGTACGCCGCTGAAAAAACAGTCACGTTGAGCGTTGAGAACGCAACGTGCGCCCTATGTGGTCCGATCGTCCAGAGCGTCCTGAAGCGCGTGCCGGGTGTTTCCAGCGTCGATATCGTGGAGAACTACAACATATCTCCGCCGATTGCCGCTACCGTCGTTTTTGATGACCGAGTTACCGACGTCGACGCTCTGATCAGCGTTACAACAAACGCTGGATATCCTTCCCAACTGGCGTTCAACGCGGGAGGCTGAACCTGGTCCACTGTTGTTTATGATGCGGGGGGTGAACTCTCTGTCGGTATACTGATTGCCGATATTGCGTCTGGATAATTCAGGACGAGCCCCGCACGAAAGTTCGCTTAATCCTGTAGCAACCACACAGGAGAATTCTACTCGATAGTGAACATTCCTCAAGGGCGTGACCGCGCAGTTGGTGAGGCGCATCAGGGAGACATAAGAAACATCTCTCGAAGATCGCTGTTGTTGGGCTTGCGCTTGGCGCAGGCGGTCTTGGTGCTTTGACTTTTGCCTCGACCGGACCGGATCCGTCCGCAAGGTCGGGCACGCCCGGGCAGATTCAGGTTGCGGCCTCGGAGCGGATCCAGAGTTTCGCCATTGAGAATATGAACTGCGCGTCCTGTCCGTTCATCGTGCGCAGGGCGATTGAGGGCGCGGCAGGTGTCCAGTCGGTCAGCGTTGACGTCGCCGAAAAGACGGCGACGGTCGTCTTTGACCCATCCGGCACCACGGTCGGTACTATTGCAGATGCCCCGCGCGAGCGGGATAGGAGGCCAAGATGGAACCCTCACAGCGATATGGCATTGCCGGGGTGCTTGTCGCCCACATCGTGTGCTGTGGCGGGTTGGTACTCGCCGCCACCGGCGCGGTGAGCTTTGCCGGTCTTGCCAGTTGGCTTGTCGGCGGCGTCTACTTCTGGCTTACCGCAGCCGCACTCGCTCTGAGTGGACTCTATCTGTGGCGGCGCAGTGCGCGCATGAATGACAATGATGCTGGCGAAGGTCACGTCAGACATCCCCGCACGGCCAGCCTGAATAAGCCGCCGCTACGATGGTGGTGAATGTCGAAAGACATAAGTCCGCCCCCACTGCACTGTCAGGGGAGATATTGTGGCGCCAGTGGTTTTGATTCGGCGAAAGGGAGATATGTCAAAGGGATACCGAGAACTGCAACGGGCCGGATGAGGCGGCGAGCAAGCCTGCTCGCCCTGGGTGCATTGCTTCTCGCTAGGCAAATTAGGTCAAGACAAGTTGGACAGGAAGTAACATGGCAGGAACTGTTACCAAGTCGATCCAGGTGACGGCGGAAATCAGGCCTGGGGTGTTTCGTCCGGATTGGGAGGCGGTGAGGCTGCCCGCCGCGCGGAGAGCCCTTGCCGGACGCATGGCGGCGCGCGCGGGACTGATCGACCGATGGGCGGAGAAGATCGAGGTTGAAGAGGACCTGGTATGGCGGGCAGTCCTCCGGCTTTACGCACGGAACGGCCGCTCGCCGCATTTAGCGGAAGTCGGCACTGAAACCGCACTTCCGCTGGAACGTTCCGAATCCCTTCTCCGGAAACTTCAGTCACGTGACCTTCTGGCGCTCGACGAAGACACCGGGACCATCCGATACGCATACCCCTTCACCGAGACTTCGACCGGAATCCAGGTCGTCTTAGGCGGAAAGTCCCTCAACGCGCTTTGCGCGATCGACGCTCTCGGCGTCGGCGACATGTATGACACCGACATTGCAGTCGAATCCTGTTGTCGCGCCTGCGGCGGCGAGGTCCGAGTAGCGACTGCTTCGTCGGGGCGGGAACTGAGGGACTATAGTCCCGCGGGAGCGGTCGTGTGGTACGATCTTGCCTATTCGGGCAGCGCCTCGTCCTCCTGCTGCCCGGCCATCGCCTTCTTGTGCTCTGACGAATGCCTGCGAAGCTGGCTGGAAAACCAGTCGCCCCGGAGGGAGGGCTTCCGCCTGTCCATGGACGAGGCGCTGGAACTCGGCCGTGCCGTTTTCGGGCCGGTGCTCCGGAACCCCAGACTTCCGAATGCTCCCGAGCGCGACGTCGCTTAGCGACCATCCGGCTGCCCCACGCGAATCGTTTCCTTCAGCCGGATAGCCGCCCTGAAGAACTGAAGATGGCGCTCTTGGCGCGGGTGGTCGGTTGCTGAAACCACCGCCTGCAAGTGGTACGGCCCGAAATCAAAAAATTGCTGCGGCGTCGAACCTGGAGCAGCTTCAGGTTCGGTGACCGTGTGCATTCCAGCGCCGGTCGCAATGGCGTGCCGCATGGAAGCAAGTCGAGGAACTCATGAAGAGGACGATCCCATGTGCGATCATCATTCTTGTGACGTTGACCGCCGCACCTTCCTGAAATCGGGGCTGTTCTGGGCACGTCGCTCGATGTCGGTGTGAGAATCCACTCTATAGTAAAGAGAACGCGCTCCACGCGGCTGACCCCGCGGAGGGGGCGCGAGCTCGGTCTGATCTTTCCGCGGCCATCGTGGCAGCACAGCGGAAGAGATCAGGCCATTTTGACACGATCAGTTCTTCTCGGATTCTGCCGCCGACCAGCTTGCGCAAATCTTTGGGCGTCCCCGCGGGATTGAAGACCTAAAGCCGTTTGGGCGGTAAGTCGCGGATGCGCAAGACGACCCAGTAGCCGAGCATCGCATCGTTGCCGAACAGGTGACCGGTAAACCCGGCGGTATCGGCGTATTCCTCGCGAACCTGCTGGCCGGCTTCATTCATCAGCAGGCGTCGAGGTTATACGGCGCTTCGCTGACGGTCGCGGGAATAGTCCGTGACGCGAACTGGTCATTGACATGCGTATAGGCTTTGAGCCCAAGCTCAAAGCCGTACCTGGCATTGACCATGTTCATGGCCTCGCCCTGCCGTGCCGAAGAAAAAGCTGACCCTCGCCTGATGCGGTTGTTCCCATGCCCCAGAACCGGGACGTCGGCAGCTCACCCTGCGCGGACGCGACCAAGACTCAAGGGCAAGGGCCTTTCAGCGATTTGCGATCACGCCTCTGTGAGGACACTACAAAGTGGAACCCGTTGAGCAGTCGCTGCCGTCTGAGGACCGTAGCTGGGGCTTTCAAGCATCATGAACTGTGGTGCTACCAATCTCTGTTTCCACAGTGCCTACGCGGCCAAGCGGATCAAGATTTCGTCTTGACACTGTACCGACTACAGGGTGTATCAAATGTCGTTGGCAGCGATCACGTTATCGGGATAACCGACGCGGTCTTGCATGTGATTAATGGACCGCGCCGCGGCGATGCTGTGGATCTGCGCTCAGAACGGAAAGAGAAACCCCCTTGGACGACAAACCGACCGCCGGCATCGTGACCGCGATCATCATCGCGCCTTTAGTCGCGCTTTGCTGCCTTGGACCGGTAGTCATCGGCTCGGCGGTGGGCGGCGTTTTGGGCTGGTTCAGCGGGCAAGGTCTCGTGATAGGGGGTGTGCTGACACTCCTGGCTGGAGCCGCCGGCTATGCCCTCATGCGCTGGCGCCGGGCTTCATCTCGTCGGGAAGATGCCTCCCCGACATGCACATGTGACGAGCCCAAAGCACGGCCCGGCGGCCGCCAACCACCCACCATCCTTTGAGCCGGCACGCTCCAATCGCGAACTACCCCGTACACTCGGAGATATCCCCTTGCCCATGACCACGCCAGCCACGGACCTCGCGGAAACGATCGAAGAAAACTCCATCCTGACACCGCGATTCAACGCGGATGGGCTCATTCCTGCAATCGAATTTCGGCAACGGGAGTAAGGTCTGACTTGATGAATGCATCGCACCCCGCACCGGCGGCGACAACGGCTGCCACCGCGGATTTGCACGCGTCGCAACACGTCGCTGTGGAGCGGCGGCGCTTGGTTGCCGTCGGCGGTATTCCTCGGTGCGGTGGCCACCTCGTCCTGCGGTATCGGACCGCAGATCATCTTCAGCCTCGGCATCGGAGCGGGGCCATGGATCGTCAACCTGACGGCGCTCGCGCCCTACACGCCGCTGTCAGTGGCAGGAACGGCCGGGTTCCTCGACTACCACTTCTTCCTTGGTCTGCTGGAAGCTCAGCGGGCTTGAGTCGAAGAAGCTTGCGCGCGGCCTCCCCCCGACGGCGTCGTGAAGTTTTAGCCGGGCTCAATGCCACTCAAACCCAAGGCGACGGCGTGTTTCAGCCGCGCGGCGCGGCCCGACCGCTGATCACAGGGGAGATTTGAATATGGCCGCCGCTACTGCCAATCTCGACGACTCGATTTTCGATGGCTTTCGACAGGGGCGAACGTCCAGGGACTTCTGGCTGCCGCGCATCCTGGCGCTTGCGGCGTGCGTGATCGGGCCTCTTCCCTTGATCCTTGACCTGAAATGGGGGGTGCCGATGTCAACCATCGGACCCATTTTATGGCTGGCTTCGATCCTGCTCACCATCGCCTCCGTCGCACTGGCCAGACGGACCGGTTACCAACGCTTCGTCCGGACAGTCATCGTGGCTCTTCTGGCGGGCTATATGGCAACCGCCACCTACGACGCCAGCAGGGTGGCGGGGATGAGCGCCGGCGTCGTCGCCATGGACGAGGCGCTCGACTTTGGGCGACGCCTCACAGGGCAAGTTGCTCCCGGAGGCCATGAGTCGATGCATGGCTCGATGAGTGTCAGTGGAGGCCACGACCCCATGGACGCCGGCGAACCCGGCTCGCTAACCGCGCCGTCGGGTACCGGGATAGGAACGGTCGCCCTGGGTTATGCCTGGCATTACTGGAGCGGGATCATGTTCAGCCTCTCGTTCCTGGTGCTGTTTGGCGCACGGGGATGGAAATGGGCGACACCCTACCTCGTGCTGGTGATTTATCCCGGCATGGTCTTCGCAATGGGGTCCCACACCGTTGCGAATTTCATCTGGGAAGCCGTCGGACACGCGGGCTTCGGTCTTACCTTAGGCATTGTAAGCAGTGCGCTCCTGAGCCGGGGATGAAACGTCAGGAAGGTGCCCTCAGGCTGATGATGGAACAAGCCCAGCTCGGAGATGCGACGGCTTACCGAACTCTCCTGGAACAGCTGAGCTCGCTGCTTCGCGGCTATATGAGGAGTAAGCTGAGCCAAATGGGACGGAACGTCGCCGATGCTGAGGACGTCGTCCAGGAGGTGCTATTGGCGGTGCACACCCGACGAGATACCTATGATCCCTCCGAGCCCTTCACGCCATGGCTGTACGCGATCGCGCGCTACAAGCTTATCGACCATCTCCGCCGGAGCAAGATGGCCCATGCCGAGGGGCCGCTCGACGCGGCCGAGGCAATGTTGGACGGGTTCGACCATATGGCGGTGGAGTCCGGAATCGATATGGAAAAACTGCTTGCGACGATTCCCCAACATAGCCAGCGTGTCATTCGCGATGTCAAACTCGACGGACGAAGCGTCGCCGAAGCCGCCGCTCGTGAAGGCATTACTGAGGCGGCCGCGAAAGTCCGGATCCATCGGGGACTCAAGGCGATGACTGTTGCCATCGGCGGGAGGTTGTGGCGTGAAGACCGCTGATCTGATCAACCGGTTGACGGTCGATCTCAAACCCGTTGACCATCGTCGCGCCTCACGCGCTTTAGGCCTCGCATTCGCAGCGGGAAGCCTAGCGGCTGTCGCCGCGATCTGCCTGACACTCGGCCTGCGGCCCGACCTTCGAGAACCCCACGCTCTTGGCTTTCTCTTGCTGAAGCTTGTATTTGCGGCTGGAGTGGCGGCCACCGCCTTCCTGTTGTTGCTCCGGTTTGCCAGGCCGGGGCAAGCACGACGGTCGTCGAACCTTGTGGCGGCGCTACCTTTCGTCGGAATCGTGTTGCTGGCGGCGCTGGACCTTTACGTAACACCGGGCGCACAATGGGCAGCTTTGATTGCTGGTCATGCGTGGCCGAAGTGCCTGGTGATCATCCTGGTTATGGCTGCGGTGCCCTACGCCTTAATGGTGCTGGCGCTGCGCTGGGGCGCGCCCACAGACCTCTGGCGCACGGGAGCACTCGCAGGATTGCTAGCCGGCGGCGTCAGCGCTAGCGCCTACGCCCTCGCTTGCGGCGACGATTCTCTGCCCTTCGTCGCTTGCTGGTACAGCAGCGCCATCCTGATGTGCGGCTTGATCGGCGGCATGCTCGGACAACGGCTTCTGCGCTGGTAGTTCATCGCGCGGACTCTGTCCCCGCGGAGAAATCGCCTGCACCTTCCGGTGGAAACCGATATTCGATGTAGCCGACCGGGGCGCCCTTGCGGACTTATGCTCGTAAGGCGTCTGTCGGAGGTGCTTGGAGCCATCTGGAATTTGCATGCTCGCCAATCACCGTACTTTCGTTGTTCCGAGCTGTTTGACAGCAGAGGCCATGCTGTCATCGACATCAGCCCCTCCAATAGCTACTTCTCAGAAATACAAATTTCTGAGCTTGCCCTGTGGGCGCGCCGAAATCTCACAGCTTTTCCCTTCTATGTGCCTAACAAACCGGCTGCGCTCACGCTCGAGGCGCTCGGGTATTCTCCCGCACGCGCAGAGAAGTCAGAGAAGAAGGCGCGACGACAAGCGAACTACCTCGCGAACAAAATCGCTCGCGCGCTTTCGGCTCACTCTTAAATTTCGCGCGAATAAATCACACTCGATGTAACCGATCGAGCGGCGCTTGCGAACTTATCTTCGTAGGGTGCCTGCAGCGCGAGCCGAAGGCCTCGCTCGCAACCGTAACAGCATGTCAGCAGAAACGATGTCGGGGAAGCTTCAATGGAACCCTCGAATAGAAGGGAACAATAGATGAGAAAATCCTTCATCGCCTTGGCCTTTGCCGTGGTTAGCGCCGTGTGGACGACAGCCAGCTTTGCCGAGGAGGGTAGGTCGAAAGTTCAACCCGAGACCATCAGCTTCTACCAAGTGCCCTGGCAGTGCCCCGCGGCTCCAGAGATCGCCTGCGGAGGTCTCGCCAAGCCAGTTCTCCTCGAACTGGAGCAAAACACAGGAATTGCTGAGGCTTGGATAAACCGAGCCGGAACCGTGCTCGCCGTGGTGGGATCGGACCGGAACCGCGAGGCCCGCACGAGAACTGTCCTCGCACTTCTGCGGGAAATATTCGAAAAGGATGTCGCGACGGAGCTCCAGGGCGGAGCACGGACAACGGAGCTGGCCAGCTTCCGGTCGGACGCTCCTTGGTATCGAGGGGCTCAGGTGGATGCCCTCAGCATCGAGGAGGCCGATATCATCGCCGCTCGGCTCGTGCACCGAATCGAGGCGAAGGTGGCGCTCTCCGAAGACAAGGCACGGTTGCTGACGGCGAGCTTCGCCGACATCCTCAAGGCACGTTTCATCCGCAGCTCCGATGCGCCTCGCACAGGCGATCAAAAGCCCCGCGATGAGCAACTTCGAGACATAGCGCGGGCACAGCTCGGCACAGCTGGAGTGACAGCATTCGAGGAGGCGCTTGCGAAGGGAGAGCGCCCCGCGCCCGGTGAAAAATAAGAGGCTTAGCTCGTGTTGCACCACGCGCGAGCATTCTGGTCCAGATCGCACATGCCGCCGGTTCCTCCTCAGGGAACCAAGCAGCTTTGGTGCTGTGCCTTCTAAAGGAAATCAGTATGAACCATACCCGCTACATCACCGAGATCGCAGAACGTCTGACGCCAGCCAATCGGCCTCAAGGCTTCGGGGAGCTGTTCATCGTGCTGCTGCGTGAGCTTGCCAAGGGGCGTCCAGTTTCGCGAACGACGCTTGCCAAGTCTCTCGACTGGCCTGCTCAGCAAGTCGATGCGGTGCTCGAACCGACGACTAGTACCGAGTACGATAGTGATGGGAATATCGTTGGTTATGGCCTCACCTTGCGCGAGACTTCGCATATGTTTGAGATTGACGGCCGCCGACTATACGCCTGGTGCGCACTGGACACTCTGATGTTTCCGGCCCTCATCGGCCAGATGGCGCGCGTCTCGTCGCATTGCGCCGCGACCGGAGCACCAGTCTCGCTCACGGTTTCGCCGAACGAAATCCGGGATATCGCACCGACCGACGCCGCAGTGTCGTTGGTCCTGCCGCAGGAAGCAGCGGACATTCGTCAGTCATTCTGTTGCCACGTCCATTTCTTTGCATCGGTCGTGACGGCGAAAGATTGGGCCTCCAAGCATGAAGGAGTGGAGATCGTAAGCGTCCAAGATGCCTTCCGCTTGGGCCAAGAGCTTAATCGACATCTGCTGCAGACCATTCCATCGAGAAATCGTGATTAGGTAGCAATTCTACAGCTGGTATTTGCTTCGTAGGCGCGGGCTGCACTCTACGTTATGTTAGCCGGTTAGGCCTCAAAGCAATCAAGGCGGGTATCAAATTGTCCATACACGCAATATCGTCTGACCCACTATGCCGGCGTGAGCATCGATCGGCGGGGGGAGTCTTGCTCGTCACTCTGGCCTGCGCCATACCGCGCGTTGGCCGATTCGATCGGGTCCTTGCCCCACGATCCTGCCTCGCGGCGAGCAGTCTAGGCGAAGGCGACTTTCGCTTCCCGGGATCAAAGCATGCTACGGGTTCTGCTTGCGCTTACAAAACGCCTCGAGCTCCCGCTGAAATTCAACGTTCGATGTAACCGATCGAGCCGCGCTTACGAACTTATGGTGGTAGGGCGCCTGGAAACGAGGCCGCACACCTCGTTCTGAAATAACACTTGAACCTGTAGGTGCTACAGGCCCCATCTTGAAACGTCGAGGAGACAAGGAATGAGTGAGTATGTTCGAACGGCCCCGACGCGGCTGACCGGCAAACCCGAAGCGGGGACGTCGCAAGGCGGGCAGAAACTGTTGATGGCGGGCGGGATCCTGGCCGCCCTTGGCGCATCGTCTTGCTGCATACTGCCGCTTGTTCTGTTCAGCATTGGCGTGAGTGGGGCGTGGATCGGAAACCTGACTGCGATTGCGCCTTACCAGCCCGTCTTTGTGGCTGCAGCGCTTGTCTTTCTCGCTGTGGGCTTCTGGCGCGTCTACCGCCAGCCGAAGGTGGACTGCGTGGAAGGTAGTTCTTGTGCTCGCCCGGGCGCGAGCCGGATTGCCAAAATCGGGCTGTGGGCAGCGACGGTGCTCGTCTTTGCAGCGGTGGCGTTCCCTTATGCTGCGCCCTTCCTTCTCGACCTCTGATGCAACCTCTCAAACCAGGAGACTTCTTACCATGAAAACCTTGATTCGCTCTGCATTGATTGTCGCCGCCTTGACTCTGGCCGGCGGCGCTTACGCAGCCCCTCAGACCGCCACGCTTGCGGTGGAGAATGTGAGCTGCGTGTCCTGCGCCCCAATCGTAAAAAGAACACTCTCGCGCATCCCCGGTGTCAGCCAGGTCGTGGTCGTGGAGCGGGACGGTCAGGCCACGGCGACCGTGACCTTCGACGATGAGAAGGTCACGGCAGAGGCACTGGTCCAGGCGACCACGAATGCAGGCTATCCTTCGACCGTGACGGGCTTGAAGACCGCGGCTCTCGCGCGCTGACGTGACCGCAATGAATGGCCGCGCCCTTTTTGAAGCAGGCATCAATGGGGCGGTCGTGGCGGCGCTCTGGTTCGAGGATCGCGGTGATCCATGCTCGCTGCTGGTTTTCATCGATGATGCAACGGGCAGGTTGATGCGGTTGCGCTTTGTCCGTTCGGAAAGCGCCTTTAGCTATTTCGAGGCACTGGCGCTCTTACCTCTAGCGTCACGGCGCGCCTGTGGCCTTTTAGTCCGATAAGCATCGGTATCCGGGTGGCGAAGAAGGACGCCAAGGGTGGCCAGGGCATGACCCAGTTCGGTCGTGCACTCTCGGAACTAAACATCGAAATACTCTGCGCAAACCCCGTTGAGCAGTCGCCGCCGCCTGAGGACCGTAGCGGGGGATTTTAAGCATCATGAACCGAGGCGCTACCTCGCTGTTTCTGCAGTACCGCCGTGGGCAAGCGGATCAAGTTTTTGACTTGATCCTGTAGTCAGTACAGGCTGTAGCGAGTCTCTTTGGCAGCGATCGCGTCATCGGGATACCCGACGCGGTCTTGCATGTGATTAATGGACCGCGATGCTGTGGTGATGCGGCCACAACCGAAAGAGAGCCCCATGGACGACAAACCGACCGCCGGCATCGTGACCGCGATTATCATCACGCCTTTAGTCGCGCTTTGCTGCCTTGGACCGGTAGTCATCGGCTCGGCGGTGGGCGGCGTTTTGGGCTGGTTCAGCGGGCAAGGTCTCGTGATAGGGGGTGTGCTGACACTCCTGGCTGGAGCCGCCGGCTATGCTCTCATGCGCTGGCGCCGGGCTTCATCTCGTCGGGAAGATGCCTCCCCGACATGCACATGTGACGAGCCCAAAGCACGGCC
>NZ_JBYTEC010000032.1:0-35924 GCF_058792075.1 Ensifer sp. EB106-03-01-XG145
GATACGGTCATCCCGACCGCGACATAAGAATCTCATCCAGATTGTCGCCGCCGTCTCATCCTGATCGCCGCGCTATACCCTCGCCAATCACGATCCCCGCGGCCTGCGGAAAGAGCCTTTTTGCGTGCGAAAGCTTCATCCAGTTGGCTTCACCGTAGATCGCGCGCATGCCACGAACGCGCCTCGGCTTGGTACTTGCGAAGGCAGCGTTTCCGATCATCGCGACCCGCAATCCGAACCCTGACGATGTAAGTGCTGCGACCGCGCCAATGAGCGCCGACGGTTCAATGGGTATCATCTGGAACTGCAAAGGCAGGAATGGGTCTTGGTTGGTAGTGTGATGGTACCCGTCGAGGAGCGCGAGCAAGCAAGAAACCAGCCCTCCCCCGAATGCGCCCCATCCCGCGAAGCGAATGTTGGCGGATCCGGCGGCGGCAAACAAGAACACGATGCCGGTGATCGCCGCTAGAACATAGGGCAACGCGGCACCTGTTCGGGCGAATAGCGCGCGCTGAGGTTCGGTCCTGGCGAACCCCACGAGCCAGTCCTCTGCCCCCGCCGCCGCGATTGAAATCAGGACCATCAGAGTGACCGGCACTGCTGCGAGCGCGATCCTACCCGCGCCCATTGCGAAAGGCCTCCGCGCCGATTGCTGTCAGGCGTGGACGCTCGCCTTCGTCGAGCTGCAGCCGCTCGCCAAGTTCGATCAATGCGCCGAGGAGCAGCGCGCGCGTCTCGTAACGCAAGCCCGCTTTGACGATGAGGCCGCCCAGTTCGATCTCTCCGAGACCCGCCTTCAAGGCAATACGACCGATCCGTTCGGCTTCGCGGGCTTCGGCCTGTCGCAATTGTTCCTGGAGTTTTGCGATCTCTTCTCGAATTCTCGACGGAGGCTTTTTCATTCCGATCGTCCTTTCGTGCCGTGTTTCGAACGGCACGAGATTTCGCTAGATGGGCCGGCCCATCTAGGGACAAAACTGTCCGTTGGCACCGCCAACGCCTTTGACGATCATCCCGGCCGTTCCGAAGGAGCGGCATCCAAGGGCGCATGAGGCGGGTAACGTGGTGCAACCCGCCGCGGCCCTTTCTTTGGATTGTTGTGTCGACGCAGAAGCGCGAGCTCTCGATCATCTGTGCGTGCGGGTGAAACGCCTGGTCCGAGATGAGTTGCGGGAACACGGACAAAAGCATCGTCTGACCCATGGCGGGGAGAAGGCGAGCACAGCCGACCACGTCATTCTTTGCAGAGACAGCGAGTATGTAGGCGGGATCAAGATCGTCGAACTGGTCGCGCTCCTGGCCATCGCGCGCGGCGACCTGCCAACCCAGGCGTTCATCGAAGACCTTCGCGCGCAGCGCAAACATCTGGTCGAGGAAGTGCCGGGCCTCGCTCGAACTGCCACTCTCAATGGCAATCACCATCATCAGTCGTCCTCCTCCGTTTATTGGAGGAGAAGTGCTACGACTGAGGACGCCGTCGCGAGGGGCAAAAATGCTCCTGAAATTTCGCCACGTCGATTCTAGGGGCAGAGAAATCTTCCCTGACCGAACGGATGTGCGGCCCGTCGGAGAACAGTCAGCGCATTCGCGACATCGAAAAGTGACCAGTCGGGGCTGATGCACCGATGCTGATTCGGGCGGTGAGGTGTTCGGTGTGGGAGATCGCCGCGCTAACGACGTCGGTCAGATGAGCAAAAGTGTGCGTAAACTCAACGGTCGGCCTGCGTTGCATTCTGCAGAAAAGGTTGCAATTTCAGGGAGTAGGCCGGTTTTCAACGCTGAGGGCTCGGGTTTGGCGTTAAGGCTTTGTTAACCCTATAATTCTGGACGGTTCGGGAGAATCGTGTTCTACCTCTTGGCGGGCAATGGTCGGTAAACCGGCTTTAGGCCGCCAAGAGGGAAAAATGGCGATAGCTAGACGCGCAGAAACTGACGTTCAACTCAAGGAAGATGCTGCCGCCAAGATCCTGCGGCACGCCGGTCTTTTGTCGAGCCAGCTGCAGCAGCTGCGAACCCGCATGTACCCGCCGAAATCCGAGAAGACCTTGAGGTCGTTTCTCACCAACGAAGTTTCGAAGCTGACATCCATACCGGATTCGACCCTGAAACTGATGTCGTCGGAAGGGCGCGGGCCGACGCCAAGCCGCCTCGAAAACAACCATAGGGTCTACACGCTCGCCCAGATCAACGAGCTTCGTGAGCTGTTTGCCAAGCAGAAGCCTGTCGAGGCCCTGCGCTTTCTGCCTCGCCGTCGCCCGGGCGAGCACTTGCAGGTTCTCGCGATCGCAAACTTCAAGGGCGGAAGTGCCAAGACGACGACCTGTGTTCATCTTGCGCACTATCTCGCTTTGCAAGGCTATCGCGTTCTCGCTCTCGACCTCGATCCCCAGGCATCGCTCTCCGCAATGTTCGGCGCGCAGCCGGAAATCGATGTTGGCGCCAACGAAACGATCTACGCGGCGCTTCGCTACGACGACGCTGAGCGACGGCCGATCAGGGACATCATCCGCAAGACCTACTTTGATGGCGTCGATCTCGTTCCGGGCAACCTCGAAGTCATGGAGTACGAGCACGAGACCCCTCGTGTCCTGGCGAATAAGTCGAGCTCCGGTGCGATCTTCTTCGAGCGCCTGAAGCTTGCGCTGGCGGAAGTCGAACAAGACTACGACATTGTCCTTCTCGATACGCCCCCGTCCCTTGGCTTCCTGACGCTCAGCGCGATCTACGCTGCCACAAGCATGGTCATCACCGTTCATCCGGCCATGTTGGACGTGGCGTCCATGAGCCAGTTCCTCCTGATGATGGGCGATCTGATCAGCGTTTTGAATGAGAACGGTGCCCAACTCGACCAGGACTTCATCCGATACCTCGTGACTCGGCATGACCCGAACGATGCCCCTCAGTCGCAAGTCGTTGCGATGTTACGGCATATGTTCGGGACCGACGTCCTCCTGCCCACTGCCATCGAAAGCACAGCGGTTGAAGCGGCCGGCCTGGCGAAGCGTTCGATCTACGAGCTCGAAATGGGCCAGATTGGCCGTGATACCCATAAGCGCGCGCGTGAAGCCGTCGATGCGGTCAATGAAGCGATTATCCGCCTCGTCAACAATAGCTGGGGGCGGCCATGAGCAAGTCTTCTCGCAAGTCGATTGTCGCGAGCTTCGGTTTGCTGTCTCAAGAACTGGAGAACAAGCTCGCGGACGACCCGCAACCTGCGCCCCCTGCCCCGTCGCCGCGTGTCGGCGCGGGCGTCGTCGGTGCAGCACATCGCGCCATCGATGACATCAGGGCCGAGCGGGACCGTTTGAAGGCGATCGTCGAGGCAGGTGGAGGGACGATCCTTGATCTGGATCCCGCGTTCATCGATCCTTCCCCCTTTCCGGACCGGCTGGCGGACGATGACGCCGCCGATTTTGAAACGTTCAAGCGTTCGATGGAGTCAGAAGGGCAAAAGGTTCCTATTCAGGTTCGGCGTCACCCGTCGTCGACTGGGCGCTATCAGATTGTCTATGGCCACAGGCGTTGGCGTGCTGCCAGGGAACTTGGGCGCGCCGTTCGTGCGCTCGAGGTTGAGATCACCGACCTGGATCTGGTCGTCGCGCAAGGCATCGAGAATGCCAGCCGGCAGGACCTGACCTGGATCGAGCGGACGCTGTTTGCATCGCGAATGGATGATGCCGGCATCAAGGCGCGGAACATCTATGCGGCGCTGTCGATTGCGGACGCGGAACTCGCCCGAATGCGCAGCGTCTATCGGGCGGTCCCTGCCGACGTGATCGAAGCGATCGGTCGCGCGCCCAAAGTGGGTCGGCCTCGCTGGATAGAGTTTGCAAAAACGATAGAAAGCGATCCAGGTTCTCTAGCTGTGGTCCGTCGGGTGCTTACGGATGCGACTGACGGCGTCTTGGTGTCGGATCAACGCTTCCAGCGGGCTTTCGAAGCCATAAAGCCGTCGGACAAGCCTCGAGATGACAGCAAAGAGCTGTCGGACAGCGCGGGCAAGAAACTGGGTGCCTGGAAGATGTCGCCCAAGGAGCTTCGAATATCGGCGGATGGCCCTCTCGGACTGGAGTTCGTGAAGTTCGTCGGGAAGGAGTTGCCAACCCTCATTGAACGCTTCTCTCGCGAGCGTGAAAGTTAGAAACCCTGACAGCTGTCAGAGGATCTCATTCGACAAGGGAATACGGAAAGGAACACCGCAAAAGAAAAAGGCCCCCAAACGTTGCCGTAGTGGAAGCCTCTCTCATATCTGGACAATCTGAGAATCGCATTTCCACGAATCCCCGTCAAGAGTGATTGGCACCGAATTTGGTGAGCGGACTTCTTTTGCCTTTTGAGAGGTGAAGGAAATGCAGAGTGGAAGTGTGACGACGCCTTTCGGGCGGCGGCCGATGACGCTTGCGCTGGTAAGACGGCAGGTGGCATCCACCGAGATGAAGTCGAACAAGACGGCTGACAAATGGAAAGTGTTTCGTGACGCCTGCGAAGCCAGGACGCTTCTCGGGCTACAGGATCGTGCACTTGCCGTTCTTGACGCGCTCTTGAGCTTCTATCCGGAGACCGATCTGCGCCAGGGAGACTCTCTCATCGTCTTTCCGTCGAATGCTCAGTTGTCGGTCCGTGCGCACGGTATCGCCGGCGCCACGTTGCGGCGGCACTTGGCGACGCTTGTTGACGCTGGGCTGATTGTTCGCAAAGACAGTGCAAATGGGAAGCGTTATGTCCGGAAGGACAGGGCTGGCGACATCGAGGATGCGTTCGGGTTCGATCTTTCCCCGCTTCTTGCCCGATCGGAGGAGCTTGCGCAGATGGCCCAACAGATGGCGGCAGAACGCGCACTGTTTCGCCGGACCAAAGAGGCGCTCACCATTCGCCGACGCGATGCCCGTAAGCTCATCTCGGCAGCGATCGAAGAAGGCGCGAGCGGCGATTGGGGCAAGATTGAAGGCGTGTACCTGGCGCTCGTAGCCCGGATACCGCGATCTCCGACGATCCACGACCTGGCATCGATCCTCGAAGAGATGGATCTTCTCTGCGCAGAGATAGTCAATCAGTTGGATGTTTTGGATATTTCTGAAAATATGAGCAGCAATGATGCTCATATTGAGCGTCACATACAGAATTCAAATACCAAATCCACCAATGAACTTGAACCTAGCTCTAGAAACGAGCTGGGGGCGAAGGCTGAGCCAGAAAAGCCGCCACTGAGCGAGCCGCTGAAGGCATTCCCGTTGAGTATGGTGATGCGGGCCTGCCCTGAGATCACGATGTACGGACAAGGCGGGACCATATCGAGCTGGCGCGACTTGATGGCGGCGGCCGTGGTGGTGCGTTCGATGCTTGGGGTGAGCCCGAGCGCTTACCAGGATGCTTGCGAAGTGATGGGACCTGAAAATGCGGCGGTTGCCATGGCGTGTTTGCTCGAGCGGGCAGGACACATTAACTCGGCCGGAGGTTACTTGCGCGATCTGACGTCAAAGGCGCGACGCGGCGAATTTTCACTTGGCCCTATGCTGATGGCCCTGTTGAGAGCGAGCGGAAGCCCCGACCGGCAGGTTGGGTAGACGATTTCCGTCCCGGTTTTCGCATTGTCGTTCCTGGCGGAACCGGGCGCGACAGTGGCAACCCGTGCAGTATGCGGCCGATCCTGAGAGGAGAGCACATTGGCTTCTTCTGACGTGCGGCCGACAAAGTCGGACCGTTCGTGTGGAACCCCGCTTGAGGCATGCGCTTCTCGATGGTGGACAGTTTCTGTGGCGGGGCTCAAGCAGGTTTCCGAGAAGATCCGGCGCCGCCGTCTGTGCACCATCGGTGTAGAAGCAGCTATCATGAGATAGATCCGGCCGAGTTACCGCCACGCCCCTCGAACAGTGGCAACTCATTGTCGGCGACCAGGAACGGTCCCGACCTGGGTCGATCTGTACCCAACCCTACCGCGGGGTCCCGGGTAACAGCCATGTTTCGCTCGACGTTTTGCCTACTCCGGCCGCGGAAACTGTGGCTCCAATTGAAAAAATGCCATCATTGCACTATATGCAATCAATGATGACTGGAGGCGATTTACATGGCCAGCATGACCATTCGCAACATCGACGATCGATTGAAACAGAGGCTGCGAGTCCGCGCAGCGACCCATGGCCGATCGATGGAAGACGAGGCCCGTGATATCCTGAAAATGGTGTTGGCGCAGCAGGAGACAACGGCGGGAAACCTCGCTGGCGCGATCCGCGCGCGCTTGCAGCCGCTTGGCGGCGTCGAGCTGGAAATTCCCGCGCGCGAACCGATCCGTGACGCTCCGGATTTCTCTGCAATATGATCGTTCTCGACACAAATATCATATCTGAGCTGCTGTTACCGGCTCCCGAGCCCGCGGTTGTCGATTGGCTTGCGGAACAGCCTCCCGCCGCCATCTTCACGACCACGATCACTGAAGCCGAAATCCTATATGGTCTACGCCTGCTTCCCGATGGTCGCCGCCGGCGCGACCTTGAAGCTGCAATCTTGCCGATCTTTGCGCAAGACCTCGCCGGTCGCGTGCTGCCGTTCGATCGGGAGGCCGCAGACGTTTATGGGATGATTGCAACTGAGCGGCGCAAGGCGGGTCGCCCGATCAGTCAGTTCGACGCCCAGATCGCCGCCATCGCCCTTTCCCGTGGCGCCGCGCTGGCAACTCGGAATGTTCCGGATTTCGAGGATGTCGGTTTGGTAATCATAAACCCGTGGCGGGACAGGTAAGGTGGCGGACGCCGCAAATCGATCGACGTTACTGCCGGCTCGATACTGCATCGAGCCGAGCAACTCGACGCGCTTGATGCCATCCTGCCGTTCGACCGTCGCGACCAACTCGCTGCCCTGTTGACGGACGACGACGTCGCCGCGGGCAGCCCCCTCCCCTGGTCGGCGCCGGAGAGCCTGCTACTTAAGTTCGTCGCCCACCATCTCTGGGACCCGGACAAGTGCGCGGAAGATCCAAGCCATGGCATGCCGGCGGAGGTGGAAGCTGGCTTGCGTTCTCAACCTCTGTTGAGCGCCGACGGGCCGCATGCCCCCGAGACCGTGCGGCGCCGGTTGACGAGCTGGTCGATCCTTACCCGTTGGCGCGGCCTGACAGGCGCCTTCGATGGTTCCTCGCTCAAGTCGGCGCCGCGGTTTGCGGTCCGCAGCCAGCGCTCGGCCGCGTCAACGCAAGAGCAGACAAGCGGTGGCCGGCGATATCCTGGCAAAGCTGCTGCAGGCCTGCAGCCGGCGAGCGCCCCGTCAATCTGCGCTATAGGGCACTGCTTCTGACCGCTTTCGCCTCCGGCGGCCGTCGCCGGTCGGAAGTGGCCGCGCTTCGTGTCGAGGACCTGACAGATGGGGATCCCGTGCAGACCGATCCGGCAGATCCTGGCTCCCCTCCCCTGCCTGTCGATCCGTCTCGGCCGCACCAAGACGACCACGAACGATGATGACGACCAGATGTTTCTGATCGGTCGGCCCGTGCTGGCTTTAAAAGGATGGTTGGAGCAGGCCGGTATCAGGAACGGTCCGGTCTTTCGGCGCATCGATCAGTGGGGGAACATCGATCGCCGTGCGCTCACGCTCTTCTGGCTCGGCTTCCACCTCCGATCTATCGCACTTGTCATCGGCTAATGCCGCCCTTCCCCAGGCTTCGGCCCGCTGCATAAGCGACATCATCTCTCCCTTCAAGCGTTGCGAGCGTTGTAGGTCGGCGGCGTGCTCAGCATTCGGGCGCGGATCGTAGAACACGCCGATTTGCGCACCGGCCGCCTTTCGCTCCGCTTCCAACTCCGCCGTAAGTGTGGCCAATTCGGCCTTCACCGCAAAATAGCGTTTCATCACGACGATGAGTTCGCGGTCGTCCGTTTTCATCATCGCTCCCGAGATTCTGTTTGCATGAGGACAATGATGATCAACAACAAGGGCAGAATCGCGATGGTTCATTAGACCTCACAGTTTGGCGCAACGAAAAAGTCTGGCGTAGAAGGAGGTGGGCCACCCTAGCGTGAGTGACCGCCAGCGGAGCACGAGGAGCGCTGCCCGTTGGACCGAAGCGCTTCAGGAGGCGTGGTTGCTCCGATAAATGGATAATGGCGTTACCGCGCAGTAAGTCCAAGCCATCACGCCGGGCGGTGTGGTTTCTGTCAGACGTTACTGCAAGCGAAAAAACCCGAGCAATCCCGGCCCTCCCCAAAAGATCGCCGTGAGAAATCGGCCTAGGCCTGCAAATTGTCCGCCGACATCTTGCCTGACTTGCGGTCCGAAACCAGTTCGTATGTGATCTTCTGACCATCTTTCAGCTCTCGCAGCCCAGCCCGCTCGACCGCAGAAATGTGGACGAAGACATCAGCGCCGCCGCCATCCGGCTGGATGAAGCCAAACCCCTTCGTCGCGTTGAACCATTTCACGGTACCAGTCGCCATAGTGTCTTCCTTCGATCATTTGCCGTGCCGCCCCAACGGCGGACATGGCTTGCCTCTACGCGTGAACAATTAGACGCTTTCGCGCCCCGGACAAGGCTGAATTCATCTCGAAGGACTGTCAACCTGGCGTGGTTCCGACGGCACGATCATTTCTGTGGTGCTTCATCTTAGGAGGCGTGTTTCTCAACTTTGCTGCCGGCAGGCGCGTTTGAGCGCATCAGCGCCATCAGCATTGGCCCGAGCGAAAACTTTTAAGTATCGATAGGGATCGATTTAGAGTCGCAGACGACCTGCGTTCGGGGCAATCACAGCCGATTAAGAGCCAAAGACTTGCGCGCGAAAGTCCGGAAGGTTCGGCCAGATACGATGTCCTGGCGCTTGTGTCCCAGCCGGAGCGAGGTAGAATATAGACGATTAGGCACCAAGGAACCAGAGAATGGCACTGAGCATCAAAGATCTAGAGACGGAACGCCTTGCCAAGGCACTGGCCGAGAAGACCGGTGAAACCATTACCATGGCGACCCGCCGCGCACTGGAGGAACGGCTGCGGCGCCTCGCAAATGCCGCAAGTCGCGATGTCCTTCTCGAGGAACTGGCCGCCAGCCGTAAGCGTTGGGCCAAGCTGCCGATTGTCGACAACCGCTCTGCCGACGAGATCTTGGGGTATGACGAAAACGGGCTCCCCAGCTAATGGTCATCGACACGTCCGCCATCGTCGCGATCGCATTCAATGAGCCCGAAGCAGAAACCTACGAACAAAAGGTCGTCGACGCGCCACGGCGCTTCATTTCCGCGGCGACAATCCTTGAACTCGCCATCGTCATCGAGGCGCGCCTCGGCGAGGCAGGTGCCGCAGAGCTCGATCTGTGGCTTTACAAGGCGGGTGTCGAAATCGTCGCCGTCGACGCGGAACAGATCGCGGTGGCAAGGCGAGCCTGGCGCAGCTATGGCAAGGGCCGACATCCGGCCGGCCTGAACTACGGGGACTGCTTCTCCTATGCGCTGGCCAAGACACGCAATGAACCGCTGTTGTACAAAGGCGATGATTTCTCCCGCACAGACATCGAGGCGGCATGACATGGCATCCATTGCACCAGGGAACCGCAAACGCAATGATCCGAGATATCAGTCGGCAGGATGCTTGTTCGTCAGCAGTTCGGCATTGAGATGATCAAGGCCCGGCTCCATTTCGGACTTTTCGACGGCGGCGCGATCGGCGCCGCGCAGGTCCGCCGTCGCCTCGACGCGACGGTCGCGCCGCGACAGCCGCAGATAATCCTCATAGGCAAGCAGCACGATGCGCGGCCGGCCATTCTTGGTGATGATCACCGGCTCACGCACGGCGGCATCCTGGTAGGCGCCGAAATTCTTCGAAACCGCCGCAGCGGTGACGGTCGACGTCATTTTGATACTCCTTTTTCCGGAAAGAACGGATTGTCGTAATTTCGGCAAGGCCCCTGGAGACTGTGGTCCGATGATCGACAACCATAGAAGGGCGGCTTCTGACAGCCAAGCGGTGCATCGAGAGCATGACGCGCTCGACGCATCCTGCCGTTTGATCGGCGCGACCAACCGGCTGCACTGCAGGATCAGGTATCAATCATGACGGATCTGGAGTCGGAAACGCCGTATGTCAGCCGCCCAGGATCACCGGAAACGCCAGAAATCCGGGCATTGCAGTCCCTTCCTGACCCTTGTTCAGCGGACTCTTTTGCCCGATCGGATGGCCTGGACCTCACCCGAGATTTCGTTGGACAGACCCCTGGTTAGAGAGGCAGTGTAACGGCACGGTCCGTGAGCGGGGGCGCATCAAGGTGCAGGTTCGGTCATTAGCGTCGCATTTCGTGCCGGTGCTTTGTGCGCTTTTGCTTGTCTTGCTGTCATCGGCGATCGCATCAGCGCAGCAAGCCGATGTGGCGCTGGCGGTCGGCACAATCACCGATGACAACTATCCCGGTCGGGAGTCTGCTGGCAATGGTCTAGGCGAGGTTATCTTGCACCACCTCGTCACCACGCTGGGCGACGGCGGGGAGTTTGCGTGGTGCGCGGGAAAGGTCGTCGAATGGCGGCGGATCGATGAGGTGATCAAGGAACAGAAGTTTCAGCAGTCGAAATATGCCGATCCGGCCACGGCGATCAAGAAGCTGGGTACTATCGCACCAGACTTTTTGATTGGCGGCCGCATCACATTCGGCGCCGGAAAAGCCGACTGGACCATAGAGACAAGAACCAACCCTGGCGGTGACCTTGTCGACAGCTTCACCGGCTTTTCAGACGACGATGCGTATCTGGACGAGGCTGCCCGGATTGCCGAACATGTGCTGGACAAGCTTTGTCCCGGCCCGTGGACGGTCACCGGCGGCGGCGCCCGGATCAAGGTGAGCGGAACCGTGGCGAAGTTGAACGAGGCGTTCAAGGTCGTCGGCAAGTTCCCCGGTGGCACCGCGGATTTCGTCTACACGCCAACGTCGCGCTCCGGCGGGACTGTGAAATATGTGCTTGCGGGGGGCGGCTTTTCAGGCGCCGGCAGCGGCACCTATACGATCGGTCCGTCGGGCGATGGCTCTAGGCTGACGATCAAGCAGACCACGAAGGGCTGCATCAACGGCGTACCGGGTTCGTGCAAGACCAACAACGAGGTACTGACCCTGACCCCGGTTTCGCGCTAACGGTCCGCTGTGAGTGCGGTTCTCAGCCTACGGCCAGGAGCGGCTTCGCGGTGTAAGCCCAAGTCGGCCAAAATCACGGCTTTGGGCCGACTGGGCTATAGCTGTACATCTGTTGCGGCGGGCGGACCATACGATGAACGGCGCGTCGGAGCCGCTCAACGATCCAGCCCTACCCACGGCGGTTGACAACCCGCACGAGGTTGTCCCAACTCTTTGTGTGGAACAACTTGCACCGAAGATTATTCGATCGTGTATGAACACTATCGCTCCGATCGCAATGTTGGCATTGTTTCTCTCGTCCGGCATCGTCGCTGCCCAGGGGCTTCGGCCGGTAGCCATCAACACCGCATCACTTGCTGAAAGCGCTTAATGCCGGCGCCGACTTTGCACCCGGCAAGACGGTTCAGGTTGTGGGGACGGGCCCGCCAAGACAGGGGAATGTCAAGCGGATCGAGGTGAGTAGAAAAATCGGACAGGTGCTCGCCTATGAAGAGGCAGGAAAGCTGCTGGCGGCTTATCCCGCGACGGTTGGAAGCAAGGATAATCCATCGCCCTACGGTACGCACGAGGTCAAGGGCGTCGCCCGGATGCCCGTCTATCGGTACGATCCGAATGTGAACTTTAAGCAGGGCAAGAACAACAAGGTTCTTATCATCCCCAAGGGACCGAATGGCCCGGTCGGCAGCGTGTGGATCGATTTAACCGAACCGACCTATGGGATCCACGGAACTCCCGACCCCGACCTCATCGACAAGGGAGCGTCGCATGGCTGCGTCCGCCTGACGAACTGGGATGCCGAAGAACTCGCGGGGATGGTCTAGTTCGGCGTCGTCGTCAAGTTCGTCAATTGATCGGTGCGGACCGCATACCAACTCGGCCGGGAAAGGTGAGTTTCTATGATCGCGGGAGCACGGTCGCTAGCGTGATCCCCACGAATGGAATGGACGCTGTTCGTCACCGCCGCCCACCCTGTCGATCTGGCTGATCTGTTAAAAGGGTGCTTTGTACTCTTCCCCCATGTTCAAGGACCATCGCTACACGGTCGGCTGACGGGCGCTTGATGCACACGATCTTGAGCCAGAAGGGGCGCGCTCGATGCGGGTGGACGGTGTGGTGATGGTGCCGCTCACGGGAATGCTAAACGATCTCACCTGGGATCTCGCGATGGCATGGAAGCCCCGTGGCGCCCGCCGGGCGCTGCTCGCGTTCGTCGATCCCTGCGGCAGAGCTAGGCGGATCCCCGCAGGACGCAAGAAGATCATAGTTGCCGGCATGATCTGAGCAACCTTTCCCCCTCCGTCCGCGGGCGAAGTACGGAAACCTAATCCTAGGATGGCTGCTCCTTGGGTTGCCGGCCGATGAAGAACCCTGCTACCGACGCCCAGAAGCCTTTCGGCTTGTCGGCGAGTAACGAGCGAACCTGGCGGGCTGCCACCGCCGCACTTACCGTCGTGCCAAAGCGGCAGTAGCAGACAACGTCATGCAGTTCGTCATCGCTGATTTCGAAGAAGCGCTTCGCCTCGCCATAGGTGTCCGTTTCCATACCTGCAGCACGGAGCACCGGATCCCTAAATGCGATCGTTATTGGCGAATAGTCGCAGCGCAGGGCATTTCGCTCATCCATAACCTGGAATTCGGTTTCATGAAGCGTGTCCAGGTGTCTGTACCTGATTAGTTCCAGAAGCTCGGCCCAGCGCTCCAGCCGCTGCCGGCGCGTCATATCGTCTGGATCGAAACAGGGCTCAACCTGTGCGATGGTCTGCAGTTGTTCCAAGGTGTGATGCTTCATTGTCGCCTCCAATCAAACGACGTTGCGAAAGCAGACCCCAGCAATAGAGTGATCCCTGTCAATTGCGCTGTCCAATCACGATGCTGGCGGCGCACGTAATTTGGGAGTTGGCGTTGAATAGAGATATATGAGAACAGCGCTGGGCCGTTTCCACGTCAACTGAGATTCAGCTGGGGCGTGCATGATAGCGGCGCAATTAGACGCGGCCTTCAGATCGCGTTGCTCGACGAGAAGCACGTCAATCCGGAGATCGTTTTCGATCTGGCACGGACGTTTACGGTTCTTGGTTGGTATCCCCTTCCTCTGCCGCGTATGGCAGAGTCGGTCGAACACCGAGCGGATACCGTCGAAACTGCAGTCGTTTCGATCAACTGAGCCTACAGCTCAGACTAATTGCCCGACCTATAGAAGATGACCCTTCCGCCTGGCATGAGTTGGAGCAGATAGTCGAATTCGCTCACATTGGCGGTAAGCACGGTAGGCCCGAGCTTTTGGGCCTGCAGAAACAAGACGCAGTCGTGCAGCGCTCGCAAGCGAGCATCGCGCTGATAGCCCTGGAGGCGACACAACATGCCTGACAGCAATGCGGCGCGTCCGAGGACATCCGCATCGGGTGCGAACACGCGATGGGGCCGCATGGCCTCAATCGTCGTCCTGATCTGTTGAATGGCAGGTTTCGTACTCGGGTGTGCTCGATCGAGTACGCCCACCGTGTGCATCAACTCCTGGATGGCGATCGTGGAATGGTTGCTGTGACGGAGTTCGAGCAGGTCTCCAACAACTTCCGGCGCCCGCCCTTGCAAACCATCGATGTAGACGCAGGTCTCGAGGAGAAGTTCCGGCCCTGCTTCCGCTTGCTCCCCAAGAAAGGGCAACTCGTTGTCAGGACGCCTTGAGAGAGTCCGACCGGGATCGAACTTCATCCAGCGAAGGGCCGCATCGAAATCAAAATCTGACAAGTCAGAATCCCAGCTTCAACTCAGGATCGACTTTCGTCGCCAAATTTCAAGAGTGACGCAGCTGACCCGTCTGTTCGAGAACGGCCAATACCATCTAATCTCTCGGGCGGCGTTCTCGCCGCAAAGTCTCAGGAGGCCTTAAGTCTCGGCGACTGGGGCATCAGCGTCATCAGCATCGGCCCAAGCGAAAACTCGCCGCGCGCCGCCTTTCGCCTAAGATCGCGCAGATAGCTGCGGGTCGTGTTGATCTGCGCTGACCTTTAGCGAATTCACGCGATGATTGCTGCGGCATTTCCTCCATTGAAGGCCGCTGGCGCGTTGTCGTGGACACTTGCGGGAGATTGGTCATCCTTCATGCCGTTTCGGGTCTGGCGGCCTTCCATTCACATCATAAAACACGCTTGCAACGGAGCAATTTCTAACGCATTTCTTATTTGTACAAAGCACTTCGAAACGAGGCCGTTAAAAGCGCGATGGCGAAGCGACAAACCGTTAACGTCCCACAGCCCCTCAAGCGGCAGATCGGCTACGCCCGCGTCTCGACCGACGACCAGGTCCACGATGCCCAAATCGATGAGCTGCGGGCCGCCGGCTGCGATCGGATCTATCAGGAGCACGGCTCCGGGGCATCGCGCGCGCGCCCAGTCTTGACCAAAGTGCTTGGCGAGCTCACCGCGGGCGACGTCCTCGTCGTTGTCCGCCTCGATCGGCTGGCCAGATCGGTGAGTCATCTCTTGGCGGTGATCGAAGACCTCGAGGCGCGCGGCGTGCATTTCCGGTCGATCCGCGACCCGATCGACACCTCGACGCCACAGGGCATGTTCTCCCTCCAGGTTCTCGGCGCGGTCGCCCAGCTCGAGCGGGCGCTGATCGCCGAACGCACCAAAGCCGGCATCAAGGCGGCGAAGGCGCGCGGCAAGCTTCCCGGAAACCCCGGCCTGCGAGAACGGCGACCGGAGGCAATCAAGGCCGTCTCCAAAGCGCGCGAGAAACGCTATCTCGATGAGCTCATTGCGTCCGCGCAGACGTGGTTGCCGATGGTTCGGCAACTCCGGCCCCAGCACAGTTGGGACAATGTCGTGCGGGTGCTCAATCGCCGCGGTCACGACTGGACCGTCGAGCGCCTGCGACGCGCCGTTCATCGCCTGGTCCGCGAAAAGCTCGCGGAAAAAGACCTCCTGGCCCGATCCCCTCGCCGCGCCCCCGAGGACCATCTGATGAAGCTGGTGGCGGCGATCGCCATTGCCGATCCCGACCTGTCGCTTCGCGACATTGCCGCGCAACTGGACCAGATGGGCGAACGGCCTGTGCGCGGCGGCAAGAAGTGGCAGCCCTCCTCCGTTCGAGACTTGCTGGACGAAGCCCACCGCTTCGGCCTTATCCGTCGCTGAGGGCACGGTTCATCAGGCGGCCGATCGCGCGGCTCCAGACCGACGGCAGCAACTTCTCTGAGGTGACGGAAAATCCACTGAATCTGGTAGAGTCCGCCGATCTTCGCCGGTGCTAAATCGCTCAAATAGAAGCCCGCCGATGTGGTTTCGTCACACCCTGCGGTCGGTGGCAGCGATCGCCATCGCCGATCCCGACCTATCGCTTCGCGACATTGCCCCGCAACTGGACCAGATGGGAGAACGGCCCGTGCGCGGCTCCACCAGGCCTGCGATCTCAGCGATGGCAACCAAACCAAAGGCGATCATTCGCTGATGCGCTGAGCCCCGGTCAGCTGTCAGTAGACCAATCGCGTTCGTATCGTTCCAGGAATTTCGCGTAGGGCCTGAAGAACCTCGTCGGCATTTGCGGAAATTCCTTCGGCCTCGACCACCACATAGCCCGTGTCGCCAAGCGTCTGAAGGAACTCAGCGACGATGTTCAGCCCGCGCGACGAGAAGATCTCGTTGAGCTGGATGAGCATGCCGGGGCGGTTTTCATGCACGTGAATGAAACGCGTGCCGTTCGGGCGCTCGGGCAGCTGTACCTGCGGAAAGTTGACGGCGCCCATCGTTGAGCCGATGTCGGAATACTCGACCAGCTTCCTTGAAACCTCCCCGCCGATGCGCTCTTGGGCTTCCTCAGTGGAGCCGCCGATATGCGGCGTCAGAATAACATTGCTCAAGCCTTGCAACGGCGTCTCAAAACGCTCGTTGTTCGATGCCGGCTCCTTGGGGAACACGTCCACCGCGGCACCCGCTAGATGCCCGTCGTTCAGGACTTTCGCAAGCGCATCGAGATCGACCACCGTGCCGCGAGAATTGTTGATGAAGATGGCGCCCTTCTTCATGCGGCGCAATTCGGTTTCGGTGATCATGTTATGCGTCGAGGGTGTTTCGGGAACGTGCATTGTCACATAGTCAGAGATTTCGAGAAGGTCGCCGAGCGAAGCCATCGACTCCGAATTGCCCCGGCGCAGCCGATCGGAAAGATCGAAGTAGCGCACGACCATGCCCATGCTTTCGGCAAGCGCGCTGAGCTGCGATCCGATATTGCCGTAGCCGACAATGCCGAGCGTTTTGCCGCGGACCTCCCGGCTGCCGACAGCGGACTTCTCCCAGCCACCTTGATGCGCGGAAGCCGAGCGCGGAAAGATCTGCCGTGTCAGCATGATAATCTCGCCGATCACAAGCTCGGCCACCGATCGCGTGTTTGAATAAGGTGCATTGAACACCGGAATGCCGCGCCGCCGCGCTGCATCCAGATCGACTTGGTTCGTACCGACGGAAAAACAGCCAACGGCGATCAATTTCTTGGCGGATTCGAAAATCTCGTCCGTCAGCTGCGTGCGGGAACGAATGCCGATGATATGAGCGTCGGCGATGTGGCTCTTAAGATCCTTGTCGTCGAGCGCCTTCGGCAAATGAATGAGGTTGGTGTAGCCGGACGAAGAAAAGTAGTCCACCGCGGTCTGGCTAATGCCTTCCAGCAGAAGCACGGAAATTCGGTCGCGTGGGAGAGACAGTTGGCGGGTCATAAATGTTGCTCCGATTTCCGAAAGGCCGATGTGGCTTCGGCGCCTATGAAGTAGCCATCATTTAGCTACACTATAGCTCTCTTCTGCCAGCGTGAATGAGCTATAGGCGCACTTGCTATAGCTCATTTTCTCCGTCAAAAGTGAGTTATAGAAAGGAAATCTATAACTCATGAATTGGAGCTGGACACATCAAGGTTGGCCCGACTTCAAGTATGATGCCGCCCGGCTTGCGCCGCTCGAACGGCAGTTCCTCCTCTCGTCGGGCGAAGTCATTGGTGCAATCCGTCATGCCAGTGATGATGACCGCAGCCAGATTCGCATCGAGCTGCTTAGCGAGGAGGCGATCAAGACCTCCGCGATCGAGGGCGAAGTGCTCGATCGTTTAAGTGTGCAATCCTCGCTGCGCAGACAGTTTGGTCTCGAGGCAGACACACGACCTGTGAGGCCACAGGAGCGCGGCGTCGCAGAGATGATGGTTGACGTCTATGCAAACTGGTCCACGCGCTTGGACGATAAAACACTGTTTCGTTGGCACGGGATGTTGATGGCCGGGAACCGTCACCTCGCAACTATTGGCGCGTACCGAACACATGAGGATGCCATGCAGATCGTGTCCGGTCGCTACGATAAGACCGTTATCCATTTCGAGGCTCCCCCATCGATACGCGTACCCACGGAGATGGCGGCATATATCGAGTGGTTCAACCGATCTGCACCCGGGGCTGAAACTCCCCTCCCTGCCCTCACACGCGCCGGGATTGGTCACCTCTACTTCGAAAGCATACATCCGTTCGAGGATGGCAATGGGCGGCTGGGTCGAGCGCTGGCCGAGAAGTCACTTGCACAAAATATCGGGCAGCCCAGCCTCATTGCCCTAGCCTTCACTATCGAGCGTTACCGAAAAGCATACTACGATCAGCTTGAGCAGCATCAGCGGACACTCGATATAACGGAATGGCTTGTCTACTTTGCCGAGACCATCCTTGAGGCGCAGCAGACGACGCTAAAACGCGTCGCGTTTCATCTTGCCAAGGCGCAATATTTCGATCGCTTCCGCGACCAGTTTAACGAACGTCAAGAAGAGGTCATCGCGCGGATGTTCCGCGAGGGCCTCGCTGGCTTTCGAGGTGGTCTAAGTGCGGAAAACTATATCTCGATCACCAACACATCTCGAGCGACTGCCACCCGTGATCTGCAAGATTTGGTCGAAAAAGGAGCACTCACGAGAGCTGGTGAACGAAGGCACACGCGGTATTCTCTGAACCTCTAGCGAACAGAAGTCATAACGCTGACCGCGATCCCTAAATGGTCCGCCGTATCCGCTCCAACTCGTCTGTCCACTCCTCCCATTGGTTCCCAGTCGCTCGATCGGCATCGGCGCACGCGACAACTCCCAGCGCTCCGCCTTTCACGTCAGATCGCGCAAGTTGCCGCCGGCCAAGTTGATCTGCCCTGCCCATTTTCCAAAATGCATGCCATGGTGGCCGCTGCGTTCTCCGCCCCCGCGCAGGCCTCCAGATAGGCGCTCGGACTGACCTGACTGGGGCTGCCAACTGTGGCATTCCCCTGCCGGAAGCGATGCAGCAGTCGCTGCATAAATCGGTGACCACGGCGGCGAGTTACTACAACAACGCCGAACGAAAGAATGGACGAGCGGCCCGGCTGATCGTCTAGGCGAGACTACGCGCCGAACAATGTATCGGCTCGTCTCTCAAACGATTGCCACTCTTCTGGCTCACCTCCCGCCTCCGATCTATCGCGCAGGTCAGCGGCTACTGCGGCCCTTCCCCAGGCTTCGGCCCGCTGCATAAGCGATGCCATCTCTGCCTTCAAGTGATGCGAGCGTTGGAGGTCGGCGGCGCGCTCGGCATTTTGTCGCGGATCGTAGAACACGCCAATTTGCGCACCGGCTGCCTTTCGCTCCGCTTCCAACTCCGCCGTAAGTGTGGCCAATTCGGCCTTCACCGCAAAATAGCGTTTCATCACGACGATGAGTTCGCGGTCGTCCGTTTCCAACATCGCTCCCGAGATTCTGTTTGCATGAGGACAATGATGATCAACAACAAGGGCAGAATCGCGATGGTTCATTAGACCTCACAGTTTGGCGCAATTAAAAAGTCTGGCGTAGAAGGAGGTGGGCCACCCTAGCGTGAGTGACCGCCAGCGGAGCACGAGGAGCGCTGCCCGTTGGACCGAAGCGCTTCAGGAGGCGTGGTTGCTCCGATAAATGGTTAATGGCGTTACCGCGCAGCAAGTCCCTGGGGGCAACGTGAGTTGTGCCAGCGCGCATCAGCCATCAGCATTGGCCAAAGCGAAAACTCGCCGCGCTCGGCCCTTCGCGTCAAGTTGCGCTAATAGCCGCCGGCCGAATAGATGTGCCCCTGCCCTTTCGATAATACACGCCATGACGGCGGCTGCATTCTCCGCTCCAAGAATTCCGCAGGCCTCTCATAGGCGCTCGGACTGACCCCGAGCATCGATCGAACCACGACAGCCGCAGACAAAAGGTTGCGCCAGGTCGCGACCGCACCGTTCGGGCCGCAATCGTGGCCCACCATGGCCAGATAATCCGTGAGGTCGAATAGCTCAAAACCCTGACAGCTGTCAGGGTTTTTTGGTCCTCGCCCGCCGGCGATCGTAGCCGCCACGTGAGGATGCCCGAAGATCAGACACCGAGCTGGGCTTGGAGACCACGGCATTTCAACGCTGCCGACGCGGCGGCTATCGGTCTGCGCGCGTAGTGAGATGGAGATGAAGCAGAGGGGCCGGCGTCCTTCTAAGCCTGGGTCTCTCTACAAAACCCTGACAGCTGTCAGGGTTTTGTACTCTCAGAACGGCGCCATCGTCGCCATACGAAATATGCTGCCGGCTTACAAATTCGGCGCCGGCGTGCGCGTCATAGTTCGCCTCGATCGTCTCAACTCTTTGTGCCCTGTCACAGATCTGCACACCTGCCCAGCGGGTAGTCGGAGGCCTGAGAGACCCAATAGAGCTTCGCATTCACTCATCCGCATTGAGCGAAAATCACATCCAAAACCCTGACAGCTGTCAGGGTTTTTTGGTCCACCTGAGCCGACTATCGTAGCCGCCATGTAAGGATGCCCGAAGATTACACAGCGAGCTGCGGTCGAAGGCCAGGGCAACTCAACGCTGCCGACGCGGCGACTTTCCGTCTGCTCGCGTAATCAGATGGAGATGAAGCCAAGGGGCCGGCGCGCTTCTAAGCCGGGATTGGCTCTCTAAAAACCCTGACAGCTGTCAGGGTTTTGTCATTTCAGCGAGTATGCGCTCAGCTGAGCTCCGCTTCATCAACTATACCGATCAGTGCATCGCGCCGCCTCCGGGGCCAACCAGGCGGCTTTCAATGACTTGAAGCCACGGTGCTTGCCGATGTTCCGAATGAAGTGGACCGAGCCCCTTCGACCGGCGGTACGATAGCCATATGCCAGATGCATGGCCCGTGTATGGGGCACTCCGCGCCTAGCGCACCCGAATCCGAACCGACCCTTCGAAGCACACTGCCGGCGGCGGCGAACTCCGCCACTCGATCCTCGGGAGGCGAATTCGATACTGAATGGTGCGTGCGGGCGACACGCACACGAGACATTGTCGAGATCGTCAGCCGCTACCGGATTAGGGCTGTGAAGTCACGCTGGGGCAAGGAGCAGAAAGACGGCTGGCGTCTCAGCGGTGAGCAGATTCCTCGGTCATCCTTCCGCCGCGATTAGAATTCCAGGTTGACTAAGGCCGATCGCAGCAATGGAGTTCATATGCGGTTTCGTTGTTTACTTCTGCGATCGCTTTCGTGATTTCAGGTCTCGGGGGGAGGGCGGACGCCTGTTCGATGTACGCCCCATTGGACCTTGACGATGTCCAATACGCTGATGTCGTGGTCGTGGGGACAATTCCGACTACCGCGTCGTCCTTGATCCCCATGTACGCGAGCGCCATAAATCGTTCGTCGCCAGAAACCCTGAACTTAACAAAACAGCCAAGGAGCCGTCAGGCTTCCTTTCCGATTTCGCCGATTTCAGATCGTGGTCGATGAGGTCTTGCTGGGTCAACCAGGTCATCTGCTTTCGTTGTCATGGGACAATTCAACTTTTGGCGAACCAAAGAGCCTGCCTTCCGGGCCATTTCTTATTGCCCTGCGGGACCCATATTCTCGCATTCCTCCGCTACGCGCAGTGTCGGCAACAGTTTCGCCGAACCCCGAGCTTGGCGCTTTGACATTGTTGCAAGCACCCTGTGCAAGGCCGTTTCTGTTCTCAGTTGACAGCAAGGAGGCCCATTTGCTTCGGGAGAAATTGACACCGCTTGACCAGCGATAGCTTCATTGCCTGCGCCAATGGACAAATGCGACGACTACTATCGTCCCCATGCTTGCTCGGGTACCCTAAAGCGACCGCCTCCGCCTCCTATGCGCGGTACCGAAGTAACGAGCGGACTATGCGGTGTCACCGGGGACCGCTCTGCCAACCACAATCTATCGTTAAAGAACATTGCAGCGGTCTGGGTGGAGATAACATAACGCACTCCAACCGAATGGCGACGCGTCACCAGAACCGCCAGCTCAGCGTCCAGACAAATGTGCCGAAGTTCTGCATTTGCCGTTCCGAGAGCCGTTGGCTAACGCCGCGACGCGATCAAGCGCCAATGCGTAGGCTGATCGACCGCAACTATGTCGGCCGCTAGCGGTAGGATCGCCATATGGCCCGAATAGCAAGCGCATGTACGCTCGCGTAGACGGGGGCAATCGACATGCACCGAACGGCAACGCTAAGGCACGCGATCCGAGAAGGCAACGACGCCTGGACCACCGCCGCAAAGCGTACCGAGTCGAATAGGCCCACGATCGGGTGGCGGATAAAGCGGTGCTTGACGCAGATTTACCTTGTCAGTCTTCGAGGATCATCGGATCTCAATTAGCTGTTTTCCTGCGATGCGACATGGGCCAAGATCGGCGGACTCTGCCAGGTTCAGGGAGTTTTTCGCCTTATCCCAGAAAAAGACCGCGTGATCGGTCGCCTGATGAACCGGGCCCTCAGCGGCGGATAAGGCCGAAGCGGTGGGCTTCGTCCAGCAAGTCTCGAACGGAGGAGGGCTGCCACTTCTTGCCGCCGCGCACAGGCCGTTCGCCCATCTGGTCCAGTTGCGCGGCAATGTCGCGAAGCGACAGGTCGGGATCGGCAATGGCGATCGCCGCCACCAGCTTCATCAGATGGTCCTCGGGGGCGCGGCGAGGGGACCGGGCCAGGAGTTTTTTCTCCGCGAGCTTTTCGCGGACCATCTGATGAACGGCGCGACGAAGGCGCTCAACGGTCCAGTCGTGACCGTGGCGATTGCGTAGCCGATCAGCCGCTTGGGAGGTTGTTGGACGTTTACTGTTTGTCGCTTCGCCATAGCACTTTTGAACGGCCCGCTCGAACGTGATCTGTACAGATACGAAATGCATGAGAAATTAACCGGTTGCAAGCGTGTTTTATAGTGTGAATGGAAGCCCGCCAGACTCCAAGTGTGGATGCGGATGACTGACGGACCGCAGGCTGTAACGAAACCGCACCAGCGGGCTTCTGTGGCGGAAATGTAGCTCCCATCATCGCCTCAACTCTCGAGCGGCAGGACACATCAACTCGGCCGGCGGCTATTCGCGCGATTGGACGCGAAAGGCCGAGCGTGGGGAGTTTTCACTCGGACCAATGCTGCCGGCGCTGATGCGTGCAAATGCAGGCTCAGGGCGCGAGGCTTCGTAGCGACAGTGTGCAGTGCGGGTATCCGAGGCAGGCGATCTTGTGAATGCGACTGAGCTGACGGAGCTCAGCGCTCCTCCAATGGGTCGATTTATAGGCGATCAGGCGAGACCTCGTAGGAGCTTTCCAGCGGACGGAAGTGGCATTGCTTCGACCTGTTCGCTCAAAGGGTACGTTTCCGAGCCGGGATAGATGACCAGTCGTCTTTCGGGATCTATCGCCTCACAAGCGAGGTAAAACCCTTTCTCGAGTTTTGGAGAGAGGCTGCGTTTGATTTCGATGGCCCAGGGGCGCCCACCGGGCGGGGTGATGAGGAGATCTATCTCGGCACCCGCTGCTGTTCGATAAAAGTTCAATTGGGTGCCGTAAGGCACGGCTCCGGAGAGAGTTTCAATGACAGCTCGCCCCCGCGACAGGATGTCCGAGGACTTGTTCTTGGTTCGTCAATCCCAGAAGGGTGTGAGCTATGCCACTGTCGCGAACATATACGCGGGGCGATTTTACCAGGCGCTTGCCCACATTGGAGTGCCAAGGTTCGAGCCTCCGAACCAACAGGAGATCGACAAGTAGATCGAGGTAGCTCGCAACGGTCTTGCCATCAACCCCCAGTGCACGAGCAAATTCAGCGGCGTTTAGGAGACCCGATTGATGATGTGCCAGCATCGTCCAGAACCGCCTGAGGGTTTCGGCCGGGATTCGAGGGCCGAACTGGGGGATGTCGCGCTCCAGGTATGTTCGTATGAAGTCCTGCCTCCAACGAGAGCTGGCCCGATCGTTGACGGCGAGAAAGCTGTCCGGGAAGCCTCCTCGGACCCAGAGAGGGTTGATATCCTTATCCGCTACCTCGAGGCCATCGATTGGGTGCATCTCAAGATAAGTGATCCGACCGGCAAGAGTTTCGCCGGACTGCTTCAGCAGGTCTATAGACGCCGAACCCAGCAGGAGAAACTGCCCCGATCGTTTGCCTGATCTTCGGCCGCGATCGATCAAGCCACGCAAGTTCTGAAAAAGGTTGGGCAGCCGATGAACCTCGTCAAGGATGACAAGCTTGTCTCTATGTTGCTCAAGGTAGAGCTCTGGTTCGCTCAGTTTGGTGCGATCGGCATCGGATTCAAGATCAAGATAGACCGATGGCCGCTGCTCGGCGATTGCGAGCGCTAACGTCGTTTTTCCAACCTGGCGCGGTCCAATGAGCGCGACGGCGGGGTTCGTATCGATGAGTTCTGTTAACGTGGTGGCTATTTGGCGCTCGAGCATCCTTGCATTTATGGAGTGTGATTCCAGAAATGCAAGGTAGAGATTGATTTCCGGGTCCGCTGGCGGGTTTCCGGGCGGGGCGACTTTAGACAAATACGCGCGCTGCTCGCCCCTGTTTTCGCTCCGCGTTGTTGTAATAGCGCGCCGCCTGCGTCACCGATTTGTGCAATGACTGCTGCATGGCTTCAGGCAGTGGTATGCCGCGATTGGCCGCCTCGGTCAGGTAGCCTGATCGCAGTCCGTGCGCCGAAAACAGTGTCGGGTCGAGCCCGGCCTGCCTGCAACGGCCTTTCAGGACCAGGTTGACCGACTGCGGTGTGAGGGCGCGCCGATCGATGTTCCCCCATTGGTCAATACCGCGAAAAACGGCGCCGTCTTTGATGTCAGCTTCCTCGAGCCAGCGTTTCAACGCCAGCACCGGCCGGCCGATCAGCAGAACATGTTCGTCGTCATCGCTGGTGGTCGTCTTCGTCCGGCCCAGACGGATGGCGAGGCAGGGAAGGGGAGGGGAGTCCGGGATCGATGAATCCGCCTGGACGGGGTCCTCGTCGGTGATGTCCTCAACACGCAGCGCCGCCACTTCCGACCGGCGGCGGCCGCCGGAGGCGAACGCGGTCAGAAGTAGTGCCCGATCGCGAAGATCGACCAGGCGTTCACCCGCGCAGGCGTCCAGCAGCTTCGCCAGGATGTCGCGGGTGACCACTTGTCTGCTCTTGCGTTGCCGCGGCCGCGCGCTGGCGCGGACCGCAAGTCGCAGCGCGGATTTGAGCGAGGGACCGTCGAAGGCGCCTGTCAGGCCGCGCCAACGCGTCAGGATCGACCAGCTGGTCAATCGGCGCCGCACGGTCGCGGGGGCATGCGGCCCGTTGGCGCGCAGCAGCCGCTGCGAGCGCAGGCCAGCGTCGACCTCCACCGGCATGCCATGGCTTGGATCTTCCACGCGCTTTTCCGGATCCCACAGATGGTGGGCAACAAATTTCAGCAACAGGCTTTCCGGTGCTGGCCAGGGGAGGAGGCTGCCCGTAGCGAGCTGGCACCAGGTCTCCAGATAACCGAGGTCGGACGCAAGCGCTCGCAGCGTGTTGTCGCCCATGCCCTCACTGGCGAGATGCTTGAGGGTGGCGACGTCGTCGTCGGTCAGCAGGGCGGCGAGCTGATCGCGACGGTCGAACGGCAGGATGGCGTCCAGGGCGTCGAGTTCTTCGGCGCGCCGCTCTATTTCCGACGCTGTAGGGTCAATGCTCATTCTCGAACGGCCCCAGCACCTGAATCCTCTCGGCGCGCGCCGCGCCGGCGAGCTTGCGGTCGAGGGTCGCGAGCGGCAGGGACTGGCGGACCGCAACGTCGAGATAGGCGGCGTCGTAGGCGCTCAGGCCGTGCGCGCTGGCGAGCTCGAGCACGGAGCCATCCTGACCGGCGCCGGTGTCGTCGAGCGGCAGCCGGCGCAGCCGGGCCATCGCGTTGAGCGCCTGGCCGGCGGCGATCCGCTGTCGCCGCTCGGCGCTGATCAAAATGCTGCGTGTCTCGTGCCAGAACAGGTTGGGCACCGGGCAAGGGCTGGAGATGCCGGCGATCAGCCGCTCGGCCGCCTCGCTGTATTCCTCCGGCAACAGCCAGGCGGCGGCGATCGACGCGTCGAGGACAAAGATGGTCAAAACCGCTGTCCCTCGCGCTTCCAATCGAGGATTTCGTCGTTGGTGACCGGTTTTGCCCGCATCCTGGCCGCGCGCACCTCGGCGATTAGCGCTGCGAGCTCGTTGTCCTTGTTGACCCGCGAGAGACGGGCAACCGGATCGTTGCCGCGGGATATGATGACCTCCTCGCCGGCTTCGACGCGCGCCAGCAGCTCAGAGAGATGGGCTTTGGCCTCGGCGACCTTGACGGTGACGCTCATGGGGAAACTCCGTTGAAACTGTGTGGTCGCGCAGATTGTGGACGATCGCGATTTTGCCGTTCTGCGCCACGATAGAGCGCGTTCGCCGGTTGGTCAACCGGTAGACCACATCACTATCGATACTTGAAACCTATCGATAGTGAGAAGGCGCGGAAAATGGCGTCTGGATGACGGAAACAAAGACCACGTTATTTTCTGTTTGCGAAATTTGATGTGGCTTTTACTTAGCGATTTCAATTGAAGCGCTAAGCTGAAATCTCACGCCCTCGATTTTTACCTAACGGCTTCACACGTCAAGCGGGGGAGGGCTTCTCAAAGCCCGGATGCCTTGGTCAGATTGACCCGGAAACGGTCGCGCCGGCGCTGATATTTACGGGTCATTTCCGCGCTCGCATGGCCGAGCTGCTTTTGCACATGACGCTCATCGACCTCGGCCGAAGAGGCCAGGCCGGCGCGCAGCGAATGACCGGAGAATCTGGCCGCCCGCTCGTCTTCACCGAGGTCGCCATGCAGGCCAGCGGCAAGGGCCGCGGATTTGACGAGGCGGGCGACCGCCTTGTCATTGAGACGGTCCGGTCCAACATCTTTGCCGCGTCCGGTAACACGGCGGAAGAGGGGCCCCTTGGCGAGCTTGGCGAACCTGATCCAGGTCTCGACGGCGACGAGCGGGCAGGTGGTGTCGGCGGAGCCGCGGCCGATCTCGACCTCGCGCCAGCCGGTCTTGCCGCGCAAGGTCAGCAGCAGCCCCTTGTCGAGGATCTCGATCCAGCCGCGCCCGTCCTCGGTCTGATCGCGTCCGAGGTCGAGACCGGTAATCTCGGAGCGGCGCAGGCCACCGGCAAAGCCGATGAGCAGGATCGCGCGGTCGCGCAGGCCCCGAAGCGTGCCGCGTTCCAGGGTCTCGAGCATGGCGATGAGGTCTTCCGGCAGGATCGCCTCCTTCTGCCGGGGCGGGGCGGCATGGCGATTGCGGATCCCGGCCATGACGGTGGCGATGGCGCGGTCCTTGCGGTCGAGCGGTTGGCCCCGTTGGGTGCAATTCCAGGCGATCGCCGAGAGGCGGCGCTCGATCGTGGAGACGGAATTGGCCTTCACGCTGCGCTCGGTGGTTCCGGAGGCGCAAGCGGTGATGTAGAGCCCGACGACGTGCGGATCCGGGGGGAGGGGAGCGAGGTTCTGGCGCCGGCACCAGGCGGAAAAATGCTTCCAGTCGGAGGCATAGGCCTTGCGGGTGTTGGCGGAACTCGCGGCCTCGACATAGCCGCGGGCGCGATCGGCAAGGTCTTCGAGATGGGCGGGAAGAGGGGAGGGGCTCTCCACCGCCGACACCAACGCCGGATCATCACCAGAATGGGCCGTGCTGTCAGACGGAGCAGAGGTCTCTTTTGCGTGATTTTTACGGTTTTGCGCGACGATTTGGGCCATTCCTTCTATAAAGCGCAAAATGTCCGATAAGGCAAGATTATCGGACATCATCTGCAATCGACAAGCTGTGCGGTTTGTGTCGAATTTGATGGCTATAAGTGCACGCGGAGCATAAGCTCGGCAACATGGATTCGCGCCAGCTCCAGTCGTCATCGCCGTCCCTTCCGTCCGCTCAGTTGCCGCCCTGGGCGCTGCCTCGCGGCCGTGAGCCTACCGAGCCAGACGCGGCCTTCGCAGCTGGCATCGCCCTGAAATCGCTCGACGATCTCGTCAAAGCCGAACCGCAGTGGGCCGGCTGCTGGCGCGCCCGCCAGGCGCTGAAATGTGCCGCCGTGGCGGTGCGGCTGATGGGGCGCACCGAGGACGAACCCGCGTTGCGTGATGCGCTTATGCTCACTGCCGCTGGCGACGATCCGGGACCGGCCGGAAAGGTGTTTCTGGCCTACAAAAGGCTTGTCAGCCGAAAACCCGGCTTCTCCTCGAAAAGTGTCGCCGAACTGGCTGACCTACTGGAGCTTGCCTGGGACGACTGTCTGGCGACCGCCGTCGATCATGCCGACACTGCCTTGCAGTCCGGACGCGCCGCGCCCTTTGCCGCGGCGGACCTGGTGAGCGCCATCCACGCTGCCCGCCCGGATGCCGAGCCGCTCGCCTGGGCACTCGCCGATGTGCTGGTCGCCTCCATGCTGAACTGGCCGGTCCCCGTGCCGCTGCTGATGGGCGAGCGCTATGGCCCCGCCTTCCGCACGCTTGGAGGCAGAGGGCGGGTGCGGCCGGGCGAGACCGCCTTCCCCCGTGCCGTGTGCCTCGCCCTGGTCGAAGGTGCTAGCGCTGCGCTACGTTCGGCCGGCGAGATTGCCCGGCGCGCGGACCTGCTTGTCGCGACCGCGTCGAAGGTGCGCACCAAGGGCGCCGAACCGGTCATCCGCAAATTGCTCGATGAAGATGCCGTGTCGGTCGCGGCGCCCGGGACGGATCTGTCCCGCTGGGCGAGCAAGCGCCTGTTTGAACGGCTGGAGGCCGCCGGCGCGGTGCGCGAACTGTCGGGGCGGCTGTCCTTCCGGGTATATGGGTTGTGACGATGACCGGAGCGGCGGCAAGGAGGGGACCACGGAGCGCGAAGACGAACGGCGCAAGTGAACAGTTGTTTGACCGGGAATTGGAGGATCTGCCGGCGGAGCTTCGCTGGCGCGAATGGATGCTGCGCGTCGAGGCGGTGATCTTCGCCTCCGCCGAGCCTGTCACCCGTGAGACCTTGGCGCGTGTGGTAGGCAAGGACTGCAGCATCGACCTGCTGATCGACGATCTGCGCGAGGAACTGCGCGCACGTCCCTATGACATCGTTACTGTGGCCGGCGGCTGGCAACATCGAAGCCGTTCGGCTTACGCGCCGGCGATCCGGGCATCGCAGGCGCCGACCCGCTCAGGGGGAGCACGCCTCTTAGAGCACGAGGCGGCCGTGCTGATGGCCATTGCCTATCTGCAACCGGTGACGCGCGGGGAGTTGTCGAAAATCTTCGGTAAGGAGGTCAGTCGTGACACGATTGCAAGCCTGCGCGATGCCGGGTTCCTCGTCTCCGGACCACGGAGCCCAACGCCTGGCGCGCCGTATACCTACGTGACGACGAAGCACTTTCTCTCCGTGTTTGGCATGGAGACGCTACGCGAGCTGCCCGACCTCGAGCGGTTGGAAGACGCGGGGCTGCTCAGCCGGCAGGCGCTGGAGGGGGGCGCGGCCGCAGAGCCTGAGAGCCAAGCGTCGGAGGGAGACTGAGTTTCTAGCACTGGCAACAGGTTCGGTTGCGGATTGGAGACGCTTGACCTTGCCAGCGTTGGAAGCTGCAAGGTGTTGCGAGGAAGTTGGCGATGACTGGTTTCTCCCAAAACGACCTTCAAGACGATATCCTTGCGGCGTTTCAACGAGCCTTCTGTCAGGGCCGACTGGATGTTGCCGAGCATCTCCTGCGGGCACTCGAAACCGCGTGCGACACGCATTACGCAGACGACAGTGCTCTCGACGACGCCTACAGGGCGATGGCAGGCCTTCGCACGCGTTCTTGATGGCACACATCTTGTCAGCCGGTGGGTGTTCTGTGTGGCCGCAGGCCCGCGCTGCTGCGCTGTCACCATCACAATGACGAGGAAGGGGTCGGTTCCGGTAGGGGGCTTACCGCAAGGCGGACGCCGGTGGGCAGATCAATATTTCCGACATGAGTGCTTTCTCCGCAGAGTATAGGAAATTCGGACGAGGGAGCTCGGTTTCCTTGAGAGAGGCGGGCCTCGCCAATGCAGGCGCGTCAGGTGGAGTTGCGGACCACGAGGGTGCCCGGCAGCGTCACTGTTTCCGGCTCCAGCCGTCCCGCAATCATCCCCACGATGGCCTGGACCATCTCCTGCCGTGGCTGCTCATAGGTGGTAAGGCTGTAGGCAGGCGATCCGCAGAATTCGTAGTTGTCGAAGCCGACGACGGCGATGTCCTCGGGGACGCGCATGCCAAATCGTCCGCGGATCTCATCCATCGCGCCGAGCGCCAGGATGTCGTTTTCGCACATCAGAACGTCGATTCTGTCGGCAGGAGCAGTCTGATTGAGATAGCTACGGATCGCTACGGCTCCTGCGTCGGCACTGTATTTTTCAGCCGAAAGAACCGCGATGTCGTCCACCCCCTTCTCTTTCCAGAAGTCGGCGAAGTGATGCCGTCGCCTCAGAGCGGTCGACAAGGCGGTCGCGCCCGTCATGAAGCCGGGGCGGCGATATCCTCTTTCGTGCAGATGACCGACGATCTCCCTTAGCGCCAGTTCGGCATCACACACGACAGCCGGTACTCCCTCGATCTGGCTGTCTCTCGCGAGCACAAACATAGGCGGCGTCCCCCGGCCCAGTTGCAGATCGGTGAGCGTCTCACTCCGAAACGCCGTGCCGAAGAGGATGACGGCATCGACCTGCCGCTGGTCTGCGTGAAGCAACGCGTGCACGTGGTCGAAGTGGGTGTTGATATTGATCAGTACGGCGACCAGCCCCTCGGCTTGCAGTCTCTCGGTCAATGTCTCGAGGAATGGCAACTTCTGAGGGTTGGAAAAGTCATCGACGAAGACGGCCACCTGATTGGTGGAATTCGTCGCAAGGCTTCGGGCAAGCAAGTTTGGCGTGTAGTTGAGCGCTGCGGCTGCTTCGAGGACCTTGCGCTTGCTTTCCTCGGCGATCGACGCGCCCGGAGTGAATGCCCGTATGACAGTCCACTTTGAAACGCCCGCGGCATCTGCCACTTCTTTCGCTGTCGCCCGTTTGCGCATGGAGCCTCCCTATGAAATGGAATATGCATTCCATTTCCAATTCAGATGAAATGAATGCTTGCTTTTAATTCATTCCAGCGTAATATGCACCCGTTTGCACCCGGTAGCAAACAAAAATGCACCCGGTAGCAATCGTTTTTGTCGCCATCCTGTGGAGGGTGTGGCGACTGGAGGAGGAACAAATGAAATCCATTATGAAGAAGCTCGCATTCGGCGCGGTCGTGCTCGGCGTCGCCACCACGGCCGCCATCAGCGCGAAGGCTCAGGCGCCCACCATCATCGCGGTGACCCACGGGCAGGCGTCCGACCCGTTCTGGTCGATCGTGAAGAACGGCATCATGCAGGCCGGTAAGGATAGCAACGTCCAGGTCGACTACCGCGCGCCGGAGACCTTCGACATGGTGGCGATGGCGCAGCTCATCGAAGCTGCCGTGAACCAGAACCCTGCCGGGATCGTTATTTCGAACCCGGATCCGGACGCGCTCGGTCCGGCGATCGAGAAGGCGGTTGCCGCGGGCATCCCGGTGATCTCGATGAACTCCGGAATTTCTGCAGCCGAAAAGCTCGGCATCAAATTGCATGTCGGCCAGGACGAGCTTCCGGCCGGCATCAAGGTTGGTGCCAAGCTCAAGTCGCTCGGCCTCAAGCACGTGCTCTGCGTCAACCAGGAAGTCGGCAATGCCGCACTTGATCAGCGTTGCGCCGGCACGGAGCAGGGGTTTGAAAGTGGCAAGGTGACGATCCTGCCGACGACGGCAGACCCGGCCGAGATCGAGGCCAAGATCCAGGCGGCACTCACCTCCGACCCGTCGGTCGATGTGGTGCTCGGGCTATCCGCCCCGCTGGTCGGCGAGCGCGCCGTCGCCGTCGTCGAGAAGATGGGGGTTGGCGACAAGGTGAAGGTTGCCTCCTATGACCTCTCGGCAGGCTTCCTGCAGTCCGTTGCTGACGGCAAGGCGCTGTTTGCGGTTGATCAACAACCCTACCTGCAGGGCTATCTGCCGGTGACGTTCCTGGCGCTCAATGCGCGCTACGGCACCATTCCTGCCGGCAACGTGGCATCCGGCCCGAGCTTCGTCGAGAAGGACGCGGCCGCATCCGTTATCGAAAAATCCTCCCAGGGCATCCGCTAGGCGGAGCTCGGCGGTCCCCGTGCAAACGGGGCCGCCCTTGTCGCCGCGCATTCGACCGACGCTGGACTTTTGTTCGCACGCAGTCGTCGCACGCACGGGCAATGACCGAGATTTAAGGAACGAACCATGACCCTCGCCAACGAACAAAATGGGTCTGCCGTCAGATCCGACGAGCGGCTTAAGAAGGTATCGACATTAACTGGAATTCTGCGGCGTCCCGAACTTGGCGCCGTCGCCGGTCTGGTGCTCGTAACCGTCTTCTTCCTGCTGACCGCCAACCCAGCCATGTTTACGCTGGCGGGTGTCGTAAACTTCATGGCGCCCGCCGCTCAACTCGGCATTCTTGCCGTCGGTGCGGCGCTTCTAATGATCGGCGGCGAGTTCGATCTGTCGATCGGATCGATGGTGGCTTTTGCCGGCCTCGTTTTCGGAACGGCGCTTGTCGTCTGGCAGGTACCGCTTAGCGTGGCGATCCTTGTCGCGATCGCCTTCGCAGTCTTCATCGGAGTGATGAACGCGCAACTCACGATGCGCACTGGTCTCCCCTCGTTCATCGTTACGCTCGCTTTTCTTTTCATCCTGCGCGGTCTGACACTCGTTGGCCTGAAATGGGCAAGCGGCGGCGCAACGCAGCTTCGCGGCATGAAGGAAGCAGTGGTCGACAGCCCGCTCGCGCCGCTCTTCTCCGGCGATGCCTTTCCCGGCCTGTTCGCCTGGCTTGCTGAGGCCGGCATCATCGACACTTTCCCGAATGGCACGCCCAAGGTTCCGGGCATCCCGGTCGAGATCCTGTGGTTTGTCGCGATCGCACTTCTTGCCACCTGGGTTCTACTGCGCACGCGCTTCGGCAACTGGATCTTTGCGTCCGGTGGCGATCCGCGCGCCGCGCGCAAATCTGGCGTACCGGTTGCCCGCGTCAAGACGACGCTTTTCGTCGTCACCGCCCTTTGTGCCACGCTGGTCGCCATCCTGACCGTGCTCGATGCCGGCTCGACGGACGCCCGTCGCGGCTTCCAAAAGGAGTTCGAAGCGATCATCGCCGCGGTCATCGGCGGCTGCCTACTGACAGGCGGTTATGGCTCGGCCATCGGCGCGTTCTTCGGATCGATCGTCTTTGGCATGGTGCTGATTGGCCTCACCTACACGTCGATCGACCAGGATTGGTATCTCGTTTTTCTCGGCGGCATGTTGCTGACCGCCGTCGTCTTCAACAACGTCATTCGCAAACGCGTCACGGGAGAACGCTGATGAGCACATCTCAGACGCCCCTCGTCGAGGTGAGAAACCTCGTCAAGCATTTCGGCTCGGTTATCGCCCTCAATGGCGTGTCCATGAATGTGTACCCGAACGAAGTACTCTGCCTGCTCGGCGACAACGGCGCCGGAAAATCGACCCTGATCAACACGCTTGCCGGCGTGCACAAGCCGACTTCGGGCGACTTCCTGGTCGATGGTCAGCCGCGATTGTTTTCCGGGCCTCGCGATGCCCTTGATGCCGGCATTGCCACGGTCTATCAGGACCTTGCGATGATCCCGCTGATGTCGGTCACACGCAACTTCTTCATGGGGCGGGAGCCACTGGTCGGTTTCGGCCCCTTCAAACGCATGAACATGGACGAGGCCGACAACGTCACCCGCGACGAGATGCACAAGATCGGCATCGACGTGCGTGATCCGCAGCAGGCGGTTGGCACGCTTTCGGGCGGCGAGCGGCAATGCGTGGCGATCGCCCGCGCGGTGTACTTCGGCGCCAAGGTGCTGATCCTCGACGAACCGACATCGGCGCTCGGCGTCGCCCAGACCTCGATGGTGCTGAAGTACATCAACCAAGTCCGCGCCAAGGGCCTCGGCGTGATCTTCATCACGCACAATGTCCGCCACGCCTATGCGGTCGGCAACCGCTTCACGGTGCTCAATCGCGGCAAGACGCTCGGCACCTACACGAAGGACGTCATCGGAATTGACGAGCTCCAGAACCTGATGGCCGGGGGCAAGGAGTTGCAATCACTGTCCGAAGAGCTCGGCGGAACGATCTGATCGAATTCACATCCCAGTCTGTCGGTGCGGCGCTTTTCGCGCCGCTCCACCCATCGTCATGTCCACAAAATATGGAATCCACCGTGAGTGCATCCAAGACTTCTCCCTTCCCACTTGCCGCCTGTGCAGAGATGCTCTGGCGCGACAAACCGATCGAATGGCGTGCTTCGCGCCTCAAGGAAATGGGTTTCGGCGTCGGCCTCTGGAACTGGCCGGAACATGATCTCGATAGACTGGAAGCGACCGGCGCCACCTTCACGATCATGAACGGCTACCTTGCCGGCCGCCTGACGGACGACGAGGGTGCAGCAGAACTCCTGAGGACAGCGCGCGAGACCGCTCAGATTGGAAAGCGGCTTGGCGTCCAAAGGCTCAATCTTCACGGTACGGGCCTTGGAGACAGAGGCCTGCCCGTTCAGCCGATCGAAGTCGTTACGGGTGCCATGTGGCTGAAGGCGCGCGACACGCTTTGCCGTGTGGTGGATATGGCCGAGGAGGAAGGCGTCACCTTTACGCTCGAAAACCTCAATCTCCCGGTCGACCATCCTGGCGTACCTTTCGGCCGCGCTGAGGACACCCTGGCGCTGGTCTCCAGCGTCAATCACCCGCGTCTGCGTCTCAACCTCGACCTCTATCATGCCCAGATTGGCGAGGGGAACCTGATCGAACTCTGCCGCAAATGCTTGCCCTTTATCGGTGAGATTCAGGTGGCCGATGTGCCCGGCCGCTTTGAGCCCGGTACCGGCGAGGTTAACTGGAACCGCATCGCAAAGGCCCTGACTGCCATGGGTTATTCCGGCCCGATCGGGATGGAAGCCTGGGCTGCCGGCGATCCCGAAGTGGCGCTCGAGGCCTTCCGCACAGCATTCACCCTCTGACAACTTTTAAACTCCGACAGGATCAATCCCATGCCCAAGAACAAGCCCGTCAATGTCGGCCTTATCGGCGCCGGACGCATCGGTTCCTTCCACGGTGAGACCGTCGCACGCCGCCTTGTCGACGCCGAACTCGTCGCTATTGCAGATCCCGCGCCAGGGGCTGCCGCCGCTCTCGCCGGCAAGCTCGACGTGGAGAGCTCATACACCGACGTTGCTGACCTGCTTGCCCGTCCGGATCTCGATGCCGTCATCATCGCGACGCCGGCGCGGTTTCACACGAACGTCCTCATACAGGCGGCCGAGGCCGGCAAGGCGATCTTTTGCGAAAAGCCGATGGCGCTGACCCTTGAGGACGCCGATAGGGCGATTGCTGCTGCGCGCGCAGCCGGCATGCCCCTCCAGGTGGGCTTCAATCGGCGCTGGGATCGGGCTTTTGCGGAAGGACGCGCCGCGATCGATGCCGGCAAGGTCGGTGCGCCGCAGCTTCTGCGGTCGCTGACCCGCGATCCCGGTCCCTTCGGCGCCGATCCCGCCAAGATCCCGCACTGGACGATCTTCTACGAAACGCTGATCCACGATTTCGATACGCTTCTTTGGCTGAACCCAAATGCAAAGCCAATCGAGGTCATGGCCGTTGCTGACGCACTCGTCCGGCCGGATTTCCGTGAGAAAGGCTTCCATGACACGGCGGTCGTCACCATCCGGTTCGACAACGGCTCCATTGCTGTCGCCGAGGCGAACTTCTGCGCAATGTATGGCTATGACATCCGCGGCGAGGTCTTCGGCTCCGGTGGCATGGTGACGATGGGGGATGTGCGCCGCTCAAGCATGACGCTGTTCGACAAGGACGGCACCTCCAACGATACCTGGCGCCGCGACACCGAGCATTTCGTTCACGGCTACACGGCGCAGCTTGCCTCCTTCGTGAGAGCCGTTCGTCGCGGCGAAATGACTGAAGGGCCGGGCGGTGCTGATGCGCGCAATGCGCTTTCGATCGCCCTTGCCTGCATTGAGTCCGTCTCGAAGAAGGCACCCGTGTCTTTGCGATAGCGGCTCGACCGGGTTGGTGAAACATCGGCGAGCGATGGAGAAGCGGTAATGAAGGCAAGCGAGGCAACACGGCGTCCCTGTGATGTGACGGAGCTTAGGGGCATGGTTGCGTCCAGAACCCTCAGGCTTCCGAAACAGCTGGAGCAGGTTGCCCGAAAGGCGCTGGCAAGGCCGGATCTCGTAGCCTTTGGCAGCGCCCGCTCAGTGGCGACCGCTTGCTCCGTTTCACCAACCACGGTCACACGGCTCGCGACTGTCCTCGGCTTTGAAAGCTTCCGGGATCTAAAGGCGTTTTTCCAGCAGCATCTAAGGAGCGTACGTCACTCCTAGCAGGCTGTTGAAAAAAGGATCTGGCCTGACGGCTTTAGCCGTGATTCATTGGCTTCGTGAGTTTCGGGGTTGA
>NZ_JBYTEC010000033.1:0-35316 GCF_058792075.1 Ensifer sp. EB106-03-01-XG145
GGTCGTCGTCGCCAGCAGCGCCGCCGCCCTCGTCAGTGATCGGGCTTATAGACCCCCATCCTCACAGACGTCAACAGGCTTTTTGGAAAAAAATGACAGATTTCTGACAAAGGCCGGAAACGCAGGGCTTTGAGCCCCCAAAAAAGTTTTACCCTCTCTCCCGGGCCTGTGGAGACACATTTTGGCCCTCACTTTTTCACAATCCGCCGATCTAAGCGAGAACGACGATGCTTCGCGGATGCTTTCGCGCGGGTAGGCGTGGGATCTCTTGGATATCCGCCCTCTCCCCTCCCCCGCGATTTGACTCCGTTACGCGAAAGATGCACATCTTCGCGCAACGTATCGCAGGCAAGAATACGGTTTAGAGAAATCGGGGACACTCAGTTCGGCATGAACACCGACAAGAACATGGTCAGGTCGCTCGGCGATCAGCCGCCGATCCTTGCGCATGGCCGCCGCGCGCCCGACAGGCGTGAGATCTCCCTCCGCTGGCTTTCCGGCACCTTTCTGACCGGCATCACCTCAAGCCTTCTTATGGGCGTTGCTCTTTTTGCAGCACTCGACGGGCGCCAACAGTTGGCCATCCCCGCCGAAGCCTATGCGGCGCTCGACAGCGCGCCGAACGGAGACGAGCAGGCACGCGCGGTGCGCGGCGGTCGCATCCTTTCGCCCAAACTCGTCGCCAAGCCGGCCGACAAGACCGTCATGGAAGTTTCCACCATGACCCATGACGGCGAGAAGGAAGTGGTGCGCAAGCAGCCTTTCGTTCACGTCAAGATGGCGCTTGCCGCCAACCATCAGCCCTCGGAAAACTATCCGGACTTCGATCCGCTGGCGATCTTTTCCACGGACAAGGCGGACGAGGAATCCCCGGTCGCCCGCACCGGTACGCTCTATGGCTCGAACGTCGATTCCGAAGTGGCGCTGAAGACCGTCGATTTCCCGCTGAAAGGTGGCGTTGCCTTCGACAGCTCGATGTCGCTCGAAGAGGTCGAGGAAAATGTCCGCACCAACGGTTCGGTCCTGACCGAGGGCAGCACCCAGGTCGCGTCACTCTATTACGTCGATCCGCAGCGCTTCGCGTCGGAGAGCGACGGGCTTGACCTGCTTCAGGGCCTGACCGCCCGTATCGTCGAGCAGAACAAGAGCGATGCCGCCTACGAGACCATCGATGAAGAAAGCACCGAATACGCCGACGACATCATTCCGGTGCGGCGTCAGACCGACATCGCGACCGTCATGGTCAATGCCGGTTATGCCAAGGCGCAGGCCGACGACGCCGCCGGCTATATCGGCGACGCGCTCGGTGCGAACGAACTGAGCGAGGGCGATGTTCTGCGCATCGGCATCATTCAGAACGGCGAAGCGCAGAAGGGCGACGAGGCCCGCATCGTGCGCGCCACCATCTATTCGCGCAACCGCCATGTGCTGACGATGGCGGTCGACGACAAGGGCCGCTTCGTTCCGGGTGCGGAACCGCCGAAGCTCGACGCGGTCGCCACCGCCTTCGATGACAACGGCGCGCCGGTCATGACCAGCAGCCACGATCTGCCGCGCGTCTATGATGGCATCTACCGCGCCGCTCTTTCCTATGGCATGAGCGCCGACATGGTCAGCCTCGTCGTCAAGCTGCTCGCCAGCAACGTCGATTTCCAGGCGCAGCTGAAGCCGACGGACTCGCTTGAAGCCTTCTTCTCCGTGACCGACGAACGCGGCATGGCGACGGAAGAATCCGAGCTTCTCTATGTCCGCGCCAAATTCGGCGATGCGGTCACCGCCTTCTACCGGTTCCAGGATCCGGAAGACAATTCGATCGACTACTTCGATACCGAAGGCAAAAGCATCCGCCAGTTCCTGCTGCGCAACCCCGTGCCGAACGGCCATTTCCGCTCCGGCTTCGGCATGCGCCGCCACCCGATCCTCGGCTTCTCGCGCATGCATACCGGCGTCGACTGGGCCGCGCCGCGCGGAACACCGATCATTGCTGCCGGCAGCGGCGTCGTGGAAAAGGCCGGCTGGGATTCCGGCGGCTATGGCAACCAGACTCTGATCCGCCACGCCAACGGCTACGTGTCGTCGTACAACCACCAGAGCGCCATCGCCAAGAACGTCAAAGTCGGCAACAAGGTCGTCCAGGGCCAGGTGATCGGCTGGGTTGGCACAACGGGCCTTTCGACCGGTCCGCACCTGCATTACGAGTTGATCGTCAACGGCAACAAGGTCGATCCACTGCGCATCCGCCTTCCCGGCGGCAAGTCGCTTTCCGGCGACGCGCTGGCGAAGTTCGAGAAGGAGCGCGATCGCATCGACGAGTTGCTGAACAAGGATGGCGCCGAAGTCGCAAGCAACTAGGCACCCCTCCCCTCTTCCAAAGTCTGCACAAGCAAAAAAGGCCGCCCCGAAGGGCGGCCTCTGTGTTTGATGCCTTGTCAGGCGGCTTCCTTGTCCGCCGTCGCTCCGCGCTTGAAGTTGAGGCGGTCGGAGCCGGCAAGCACCTTGACGGACGAACCATCCGGGAACTCGCCCTGCAGGATCTTCTCGGCGAGCGGATCCTGCAGGTATTTCTGGATCGCCCGCTTCAGCGGACGTGCACCATAGGCGGGGTCGTATCCCTTGTCGGCAAGGAAGGCTCGAGCGTCATCCTCAAGCTCCAGCGTGATCTTGCGCTCGGTAAGCAGCTTGCGCAGCCTTTCGAGCTGGATATCGACGATCGCACCCATCTCCGAGCGACGCAGCCTGTGGAACAGGATGATCTCGTCGACGCGGTTGAGGAACTCCGGCCGGAAGGCCGACTTGACGACATCCATCACCTGGTCGCGAACGACATCGCTGTCTTCGTTTTCGCCAAGTCCGACCAGATACTCAGCCCCGAGGTTCGAGGTCATGATGATCATCGTGTTGCGGAAGTCGACGGTGCGGCCCTGACCATCGGTCAGGCGACCGTCATCGAGCACCTGCAGGAGCACGTTGAAGACATCCGGATGCGCCTTCTCGATCTCATCGAACAGTACGACCTGGTAGGGCCGGCGACGGACGGACTCGGTCAGGGCTCCGCCTTCCTCGTAGCCGACATAGCCGGGAGGTGCACCGATCAGCCGGGCCACGGAGTGCTTCTCCATGTATTCCGACATGTCGATACGCATCAGCGCGGTCTCGTCGTCGAAGAGGAAACGGGCAAGCGCCTTGGTGAGCTCCGTCTTGCCGACGCCAGTGGGCCCAAGGAAGATGAACGAGCCGATCGGCCGGTTCGGATCCTGAAGCCCGGCACGCGAGCGCCTGACCGCACGGGAGACCGCCTGCACGGCGTCGCCCTGGCCAACGACCCACTTCGCCAGTTCGTCCTCCATCCTGAGCAACTTGTCGCGTTCGCCTTCCAGCATCTTGTCAACAGGGATGCCGGTCCAGCGCGAGACGACATGCGCGATGTTGTCGGGGGTCACGACCTCCTGCACCATCGGGTTGGCATTGGCGTTTTCCTGGCTTTCGGCATCGGAAAGCTCCTTCTCGAGCTTCGGAATGACACCGTAGGTCAATTCGCCGGCGCGCTGGAACTCGCCCTTGCGCTGGACGATCGCCAGTTCGTTGCGGGCTTCGTCAAGCTGCTTCTTGAGATCGGCAGCCCGGCCGAGCTTCTGCTTCTCCGCCTGCCAGCGGGCCGTCAGGGCCGATGCCTGCTCTTCGAGCGAAGCAAGGTCGAACTCGAGCTTCTCCAGCCGATCCTTCGACGATGCATCGGTTTCCTTCTTCAGGGCTTCGCGCTCGATCTTCAGCTGGATGATGCGCCGGTCGAGCTCATCGAGCTCTTCAGGCTTGGAGTCCACCTGCATGCGCAGACGCGACGCCGCTTCGTCCATCAGGTCGATCGCCTTGTCCGGCAGGAACCGGTCGGTGATGTAGCGGTTGGAGAGCGTCGCGGCGGCAACCAGCGCCGAGTCCGAGATCCGGACCTTGTGGTGCTGCTCGTACTTCTCCTTCAGGCCGCGCAGGATCGAGATCGTGTCCTCGACCGTCGGCTCCTCGACCATGACAGGCTGGAAGCGGCGGGCAAGCGCCGCGTCCTTCTCGACGTGCTTGCGGTATTCATCAAGCGTGGTGGCGCCGACGCAATGCAGCTCGCCGCGCGCAAGCGCCGGCTTCAAGAGGTTGGAGGCATCCATTGCCCCTTCCGCCTTGCCGGCACCGACCAGCGTGTGCATCTCGTCGATGAACAGGATGATCTCGCCGTTTTCGGCCTGCACCTCGTTGAGAACGGCCTTCAGCCGCTCCTCGAACTCGCCGCGATATTTCGCACCGGCAATCAGCGCGCCCATGTCGAGCGCCATCAGCTGCTTGTCCTTGAGGCTTTCCGGCACGTCGCCATTGACGATGCGGAGCGCCAGGCCCTCGGCGATCGCGGTCTTGCCGACGCCGGGCTCACCAATCAGCACGGGGTTGTTCTTGGTGCGGCGCGACAGCACCTGGATGGTGCGCCGGATCTCGTCGTCACGGCCGATGACGGGGTCAAGTTTGCCTTCACGCGCATCGGCCGTCAGGTCGCGCGCATATTTCTTGAGACTGTCGAAGCCCTGCTCGGCATTGGCGCTATCGGCGGTGCGGCCCTTGCGGATGTCGTTGATCACCTGGTTGAGCTTGGTCGGGGTCACGCCGGCCTTGGCGAGAATGCCTGATGTCGCGGCAGAGCTCTCGATCGCAAGCGCCAGCAGCAGCCGTTCGACGGTGACGAAGCTGTCGCCAGCTTTCTTCGCGGCCTCTTCGGCACTCGAAAAGACCCGGGCGAGCGGCTGCGACAGGTAAACGGAGCCATTGCCACCGGAAACTTTGGGAAGCTTGGCAAGCGCTGCATCATTGCCGGCGCGCGCTTCGCGGGCGTCGCCCCCGGCGCGCTCGATCAGCGAAGCGGCCATGCCTTGATCGTCGTCGAGCAGCACTTTCAGCACATGCTCGGGCGTGAACTGCTGATGTCCTTGCGCCAGCGCATAGGTCTGCGCCGATTGCAGAAAACCGCGCACGCGCTCGGAATATTTTTCAATGTTCATACTCTACCTCCATAACCCGGCAGGCCCATCGCGTGGCACCCGTCGGTGGTTCAGGATCAGGCTCCCGCATTCGGCAAGCCTGTCAGTGTGGAGCGATCCCCGCCTTGCGCCGGATCAACGCATCCGAAGCGAATATGGGGCACCGATTTTGGAAATTAAAGAGCCGTCGCTGGTCTCTGGACGGAAATCTGCAACCGAAAAATGCGGCCGCCCGACGGTTTGCCGCGCGGCCGCATTTATATTCAAGGAGGCGAGAAGCCGGTTGGTTCGCTAAGCCGCCATCAGCGACCGTTCGGCGAATGCAGCACCGAACTCTTTCATGCGCCGCACGTAGTAGGCGGGGTCGATCAAAACCTCCGGGAGATAGAGGCCGGGGGCCGATGCTTCGCCACCTTCAAGGCCGAGCATGCGTTCCACGGCGAGCGCGACGCCAAGGGCGGTTAGCGGCGCCTGACCCTCGGGGTGCACGATCTCATGGCGACGGTCGAAGGGCTGGCCATCCTTCCCCCGTCCCGCCATCTCGATGACGATCTCGGTCGAAAACGGCTCGCCGCGGCGCCGGCTCGCGGATTCGCTATAGGCAAGGTCCAGCCGGATGTTGGCGGCATTGGTCTGAGCCGAAAGCGCCATGACATCGAAGGGTGAATAGGCGACCGCATCGAGTTCGACACCGTCGACGCTGACGTAGCGCGCCTTCGAATCCTCGCCGCCGGCCCAGTGAAGCCTGCCCTCCGTGACGGTCAACGCCGCCGGCACGAGACCAGTGATGCGATTGTAATCGGCAAGTGCTGCCGGCCCGCCCATGTCCTGTTCGTCAAGCAGGACCCCGATGCGGATCATGTCGATCGCCTCATAGGCCTTGGCGAATTCGAGGATCGGAAAGATGGCGGCCCCGGCAAGCCAGTGGCTGGCGAGCAGGATCGGCGCGTTGTCCGGCGCGTGGATATATTGCGCCATTTCCGGCCCCACTTCGAAGGTGCCGCTGGAAAGGCTGATATAGGGGATGCCGTGGTGCTGGGCGTAACGCATCGAGCTCAGCTTCTCATCCTTCAGGAAAATGACGACCGCACTGAAGCGCTTCTCGTCGCCAAGGCCGAGATCCTGCCGCGCCAGATCGACGCTGACGCCGATGGCGTTTCCCACCTCGCGCGCGACGGCCTCGGCCTTGCCGAGATCACGGCCACCGATGGCGATCGGCAGTGTGGGGTGGAGCCGGCGGATGATTTTCGCCGCCTGCGATCCGACAACCCCGGAACCGCCGATGATCAAAACAGGCTGAAACTTGCTCGACATCTTCCTATCTCCTAAACGAAGGTGTCCGGCTGATTGCCGAAACTACCATTAGTAAGTTACTATTGGTAGATAGATTGCCGAACGCCGCTTTCAAGAGCCACGAGCCGACGCGAAAAAGGATTGCGATCGATGGCCCCGACCAAAAGCCGAAAGCTGGCCAAGCCCGAACGGCGTGCCCAGTTGATCGAGACCGCCAAGGAGATCCTGCGCGTCTCCGGAGCTGATGCCCTGACGCTCGGCCACCTCGCCGAACGCGCCGGCGTTAGCAAACCGATCGCCTACGAGCATTTCGGCACGCGCGAGCGGCTTTTGATCGCGCTTTCCCAGGAAATCGAAGATCGCCACACTGCCAAGCTGCAGGCCGCGCTTACGGGCGCACCAAAGGAGCTCGATGCGGTCGCCGACATCATCAGCTCGGTTTACATCGACTGTGCCGTCGACAGTGGTGAGGAATGGCAGGCCATCTCAGGAGCGCTACGCGGCAATGCGGACATGATCGCGACGCAGCAGCAGCAGGCCGACGACTATGTCGCCGCGATCCAGGCGGCACTCGGACCCTTCGCGAAAATCCCCGCCGACGATTTGCGCCTGCGCTGCACCGGTATCGCAGGAGCAGCCGAGGCGATCGGCCGCGAGCTGATCCGCGGCCGAACAAACGAGGCAGCCGCCAGCGCCAATCTTGCCGCACTGATCGTCGACAGCGTCGACGTTTGATCGCCGATGACCAGACAAAGAAAAACCCGGCCGTGACAGGCCGGGTTTTTGTCGTGCCCTGAGAATGGGCAACGCTGATAGACCGCCGCTTATTCGGAAGCGGCGAGCGCCGGTGCTTCCGGAGCGGCATCGCCCGAAGCCTGGGCTTCGTCAGCGGCACCTTCCTGTGCGCTGCGGCGCGGACGGCGTGGACGCGGCGCGTTGCGGCGGCGGGATGCGGCGCGGCCGGAGGCAGCCGGGGCTTCCTCTTCCATCGCGACTTCCGCCGGCGTGCCTTCGATCACCGGCTGCGGGCCCGTGCCGTCGATGACGACAGGCTGCGGCTCGGGAGCAGGTGCCTGAGCTGCGGCAACCGGGGTCGGCATGTCGTCGCTGTAGCCCTGATCCAGATCGTCCTGGTCCTGATCTGACCCGTCGTGGCCGCGGAAATCCTGACGATCGTCACGCTGGAACCGGTCCTGCATCTGCGCCTGTGCGGCAGCAATGATGCGGTTGTAGTGTTCGGCGTGCTGAAGGTAGTTTTCCGCGATGACGCGGTCGCCGGAGCTCTGTGCATCGCGCGCAAGCGCTGAGTACTTCTCGGCGATGTGCTGGGCAGTACCGCGAATCTTCACATCCGGGCCTGAGCTGTCATAGGTCCGCGTCAGCGGGTTCGAGCCCTTGCGGTTGTGGTTGTTGTTATTTCCATTGTTATTGTTGTTGCTATTGTTATTCCGCCCGCGGCCGCGCTTGTTTTGCTGTCCTGGCCTCATAGTACATTCACCCGAATTCTCTTGATAATGATGATCATGTGGTTTCGTCTTCCGGCCGGATCCGTTCACGCCCGACAGAACACGCGCCGTTGCGCTCGCACAATGGCGGCTTCGGCGCCGACTGGCGTCAAATTAACAGGTACCCGCACAAGGCACTTGTTGAACCCTAGCAACTCTTTCTTGAGAGCAATCCCCGTGGCCAGGTCATACCGGAACGAATCTTAGGTCCATGACCTTCTGCCCAGTGCGCGGGCAAACTAGCCCGCTTCCTCTGGGATTCCAAGCCCTTTCTTTGCCTGTGCAAGAAAGAAGATGCGTCAGTGCAGCATTTTTTCAACGGTTTGTGTCGCGTTCGAAGATCAGGACGCGGTCATTACCGCCGAGATCCTTCGCCTCTTCACGCAGACGGAAATTTTCGGCGCTAAACAACGCCGTCACCGCCTCTTTCTGGTCGAAACCGATTTCCAAGCCTATCACGCCGTTTGTCTCAAGATGATGACCAGCCTGAGAAGCGATGGCGCGATAGGCATCAAGCCCGTCTTCTCCGCCATCAAGCGCTGCGGCCGGGTCGTGAAGTCTCACCTCCGGCTCAAGCTCATGGACGACACTGGACCGGATATACGGCGGATTTGAGACGATCACATCGTAGCGACCATCCACCTTTTCGTACCAGTTGCTGAGAAGCGGCCGGAACCGATCCGCAAGACCGAGCGCAGCTGCATTCGCCGTCGCCGTTGCCAGTGCGTCCTTGGATATATCGGTAGCCGTGCCCCTTGCTTCAAGAACTTGCGACAGCAGCGCGATACAAATCGCCCCAGTACCGGTGCCGAGATCGATAAGCGCGCAACCGCCCTTTCGCGCTACCACCGCACGCAGATAAGGGATCATCCGATCGACGAGCGTCTCGGTGTCCGGGCGAGGCTCCAGCGTTTCCTTCGAAAGTTTCAGCGGCAGGCCGAAAAATTCGCGTTCACCAAGAATACGGTAGACCGGTTCGCGTGCCAGTCGCCGCGCCACCGCCACCCGGATCCGGGTAGCGTCCTCATCCGAAATCGGGTCCCTGCCCCGAGACACGACCGCGCTCAGCGACATGTCGAGCAGGCCGGAGATCAGATGCCGCACATCGAGCGCCGCATTCTCTATGCCGCCCGCTTGCAGGCGGTCGCGGCTTTCGGCAACGAGGCTCGCGAGCGTTTCCGCCATGGCTCAGCCCCGCTGTTCGCCAAGCAGCGCCAGCTGGCTCGCCTGGTAGTCGGCAAGCAGCGCATCGACGACCTCGTCGATCTCGCCCATCATCATCCGATCGAGCTTGTAGAGCGTCAGGTTGATGCGGTGATCGGTGAGGCGGCCCTGCGGGAAATTATAGGTGCGAATGCGCTCGGAGCGGTCGCCCGAGCCCACTTGGCTCTTGCGGTCGGCCGAGCGTTCGCTGTCGGCGCGCTGGCGCTCCATATCGTAGAGGCGCGAGCGCAGGACCTGCATCGCCTTTGCCCGGTTCTGGTGCTGCGACTTTTCCGAACTGGTGACGACGAGACCGGTCGGAAGGTGGGTGATGCGCACGGCCGAGTCCGTCGTGTTGACGTGCTGACCGCCGGCACCCGACGAACGCATGGTGTCGATGCGGATATCCTCGGGCCGGATCTCGATGTCGATGTCTTCGGCCTCAGGCAGCACGGCGACGGTTGCCGCCGATGTATGAATACGGCCGCTCGCCTCGGTTTCCGGTACACGCTGCACCCGGTGCACGCCGGATTCGAATTTCAGCCGCGAGAACACCCCGCGCCCGGAAACTGTTGCGATGATTTCCTTGAACCCGCCGGCCTCGCCGTCGCTCGCCGAAAGCACCTCGACGCGCCAGCCCTTGCCGGCCGCGTAGCGCTCGTACATGCGGAAGAGATCGCCGGCAAAAAGCGCCGCTTCCGATCCGCCGGTACCGGCGCGAATTTCGAGGATCGCACTCTTCTCGTCGGCCGCATCCTTCGGCAGAAGCAGGATCTGGATTTCCTGCTCCAGTGCCTCGATCGTCGCTTCGACCTCGGGCTTTTCCATTTCGGCGAGATCGCGCATCTCCCGGTCGGTCGATTTGTCCGCGAGCATGGCAGCGATGTCGGCGAGCTCGGTCATTGCCTTCTCGTAGGCGCGGATCTTCGTCACGACCGGCTGCAGTTCGGAATATTCCGAGGCGAGCTTGACATAAACGTCCGCGGCCGGGCCGGCCGACATGCGGGCCTCGATCTCACCGAACCGCCGTTCCAGTTCGCGCATCTTTTCAACGGGAAGCTTTGCCAAGTCTCACTCCAAATGCATCTCCCCTCGCCCGGATCATGGTCCGGACGAGGGTCGCGACGCGTCAATTCAATCTAAACCGGAATGCCGTTTTCCGCGGCGAAATCCACCAGCATCTGGCGAACGGACGTCTGGTCGCGTGTGTCGTCCAGCGCCGCATTGAGCGCGGCACCAAGCTTGCCCGCGTCGAGCGCCAGCAGCATCGCCTTGATCGGCCCTACGGCCGTCGGCGACATCGAAACCGAACGGAAACCTAAGCCCAGCAACGCCATGGCCGAGAGCGGCTTGCTCGCCATCTCGCCGCAGAGCGTCACCGGGGTTTCGTGCCGGTCGCCGGCGCGCACGATGTCGCGCAGGATCCTGAGGAACGGCCGCCCGAGCACATCGAAACGATCGGATACGCGGGCATTACCCCGATCGACCGCCATCGCGAACTGGAAGAGATCATTCGAGCCGACCGAGACGAAGTCCACTTCCATCATCAGTTCGTCGAGCTGCCACAAGAGCGCCGGCACCTCCAGCATGGCGCCGAACTGCAGCTTGCGCGGCAACTGTTCGCCAAGTTTCGACTGCCGCTCGATTTCCTTCTGCAGCAGGTCGCGTGCAATCCTGAGTTCGGAAACTTCGGTGACCATCGGCAGCATCAGCTTGAGCTCGGCACCGGCCGCCGCGCGCAGCATCGCGCGAAGCTGGGTCCGCAGCAGACCCGGGCGATCGAGCGAAAGCCGGATTGCACGCCAGCCAAGTGCCGGATTTTCCTCTTCCGCTGCGCGGAAATAGGGGACGACCTTGTCGCCGCCGATGTCGAGGGTGCGGAAGGTCACGGGCTTGCCGCCCGTCTGCTTCAGCACACTGCGGTAAAACGCTTCCTGTTCTTCCGCCTTCGGCATGGTCGAGGCGATCATGAACTGAAGTTCGGTGCGGAACAGGCCGATGCCTTCCGCACCCGCCTCGTTCAGATGCGGCAGGTCCACGAGCAGGCCTGCATTCATTTGCAGCGTGATGCGCTTGCCGTCTCTCGTCAGCGGCTCGACGTCCTTCAGCGCCCGGAACTGCGCCTGGCGCCGTGCCCGGAAGCGAACCTTTTCCTCGTAGGCGCGCTGCAGGTCGGCGAGCGGCCGCAAGTGCACCTTGGCATCGTCGCCGTCGATGATGATCGCATCGCGGTTTTCCGCAAGCGCCACCGCGCCCGTCGCCTGGCCAATGACCGGAATGCCCATGGCACGGGCAACGATCACCACGTGGCTGGTGACGGCGCCCTCTTCGAGCACCAGACCGCGCACGTTTTCGCGCGGATAGTCGAGCAGTTCGGCAGCGCCCATGGCGCGCGCGACGATCACCGCATCGGTCGGGAAGTCGCTGGCCGAAAGCTTGGCGCCATAGCCGGAAAGCTGGCGCAGCAGGCGGTTGGCCAGATCGTCGAAATCATGCATGCGCTCGCGCAGATAAGGGTCCGTCAGCCGGATCATCCGCGCCTTGGTTTCGCTCTGGACGCGCTCGACTGCCGCCTCCGCAGTCAGGCCGTTGCGGATCGCCTCTTCGAGCTTGCGCACCCAGCCGCGATCATGGGCGAACATGCGGTAGGTTTCGAGCACCGCCCGATGCTCGCCCTCCATCGACACCTCGCGGCGCGACAGCATGTCGTCGATCGAGATGCGCAGCGACCCCAGCGCTTCGGCAAGTCGCTGCAGTTCCTGGTCGGTGTCCTCGTTGAGGAGGTTGGTGACGACGATCCTCGGTTCGTGCAGGACGACATAGCCAAGGCCGATGCCTTCGCCATAGCTGTTGCCCTCGATCGAGACGGGACGCGAGAGGTCGAGCTCGAGGCCCGGCTTGGTGATCTTCTTGAGTTCACCGGTCGCCACCATCTCGGCGAGAACCATGGCGGTCGTCTCGAGCGCCTCGACCTCGTCCTCGCGATAGTTGCGCATCGCCTTGTTCTGGACGACGAGAACGCCAAGCGCGCGGCCCGTGCGCAGGATCGGCACGCCGAGGAAGGAATGGTAGATCTCTTCACCGGTTTCCGGCAGGTAGGTAAAGGCCGGGTGCGACTGTGCGTCGGAAAGATTGAGAGGCCGCGCCGAGGCGGCGATGGTGCCGACGAGGCCCTGCCCCATCTTCAATTGCGCCAGGTGGACGGCCGCCTTGTTCAGACCTTCCGTCGCGTAGAGTTCGAGCACGCCGTCGGAACGCAGCACGTAGACCGAACACACTTCCGCAACCATGTTCTGCGCGATCTGGCGCACGATACGGTCAAGGCGCTCCTGCGGCTCCAGCGGTTCCGCCATCAACTCGCGCAACCGCTTGAGGAGAACGCGCGGACCTGCGGAAAGGTCTCTCATCGCGTGGGGTCTCCCGAAATAGAGGTGACGGCGGCAAGGGGAAACGCGGGCAAAACCGCCGCGAATCCCAAATCGGTCGTCTGTCGATTAACTCTTATCGAGACCGTAAGCGGAATGCAAAGTGCGAACCGCCAATTCCGCATAGGGACCGTCGATCAGGATCGAAATCTTGATCTCGGAAGTGGTGATCGCCTTGATGTTGATGCCCTTGTCGGCAAGCGCGCGGAATGCGGACGCGGCGACGCCGGCATGGCTGCGCATGCCGATGCCGATGACCGATACCTTGACGAGGCCGGCCTCGGACTGGACGACGTCGTAACCGATCTTTTCCTTGTTGTCGCCGAGCACCTTCAGTGCCTTGTCGACATCGCCCGACGGAACCGTGAAGGTCATGTCGGTCTTCGAACCGTCCTCGGAGATGTTCTGAACGATCATGTCGACGTTGATATGGGCTTCAGCAAGCGGGCCGAAGATCGCGGCGGAGACGCCCGGCCGGTCGGCGAGACGGCGCAGCGAAATCTGGGCTTCATCCTTGGCATAGGCAATGCCGGTTACGACTTCCTGTTCCACGATCTCATCCTCATCACAAATCAGCGTACCGGGCGGATTGAGAAGGTCACCCATGCCCGGCGCATCGGGATCTTCGAAAGACGACCGCACGAAGGTGCGGACCTTGTGCACCATGGCAAGCTCGACCGAGCGCACCTGCAGCACCTTGGCGCCGAGCGATGCCATTTCCAGCATTTCCTCGAACGCGATTTTCTTCAGCCGCCGCGCCTTCGGCTCGATGCGCGGGTCGGTCGTGTAGACGCCATCGACGTCGGTATAGATGTCGCAACGGTCGGCCTTGACGGCAGCGGCGATAGCAACGGCCGAGGTGTCGGAACCGCCGCGGCCGAGTGTGGCGAGGCGATTATCGGGACCGAGACCCTGGAAGCCGGCAACGACAGCTACCTGGCCCTCGCCCATGCGGCGAATGATCTCGGCGCCGTCGATATCGAGGATGCGGGCAGCGCCATGGGCGTTGTCGGTGCGGATCGGGATCTGCCAACCCTGCCAGGAGCGGGCGTTGATGCCCATCGACTGCAGCGCGATCGAAAGCAGACCGGACGTCACCTGTTCGCCGGAAGCAACGATCGCATCGTATTCGCGCGCGTCGTAGAACGGCGAGTTGGCGCCGGTTGCCTTCGGCATGTTCTGCACCCAGCCGACCAGCTCATTGGTCTTGCCGGACATGGCGGAAACGACGACGGCGACTTCGTGGCCGGCATCGACCTCGCGTTTCACATGGCGGGCGACATTGTGGATGCGGTCCAAATCAGCGACGGAGGTTCCGCCGAATTTCATCACGATGCGTGCCATGTGCCTCTACCGGTACCCAATTTAGCGCGCGTAGGCGCGCGTGACAGGAAAGCCCCCGCCGGCGCCCGACGGTCAAAAAGCTTGGGAGACTTCTCGGACATCGGCAGTCACCGCTTCGGGGAGCGGAAAGTCGCGGCGTCTCTTAGCGGATCAGGGGGCGGCACGCAATGGCACGCGGACACAGATTCGGGGCTCGCCGCGCACCACGACCCCGCATTTCGCAACAATATTGCCCAGGACAGGAATTCACGGAAATATCCGTACCGATAGACCCCGCAATGCCACGTTGAAAATTACCGGCCTCGATGCTAAAGGTGGCTCGCAACTTGAATTCGAGAAAGGGGGGCTGCACGTGATGACATTTTTCCGGCACCACCGCCAGCGTGGCCCCGTCCAAGCCCTGCAGATGCGTTTGCAGGGCTGACCAGACATCCTTTCGCGAAAATCGCGATCCTATCCCTGGTCTGCCCAGAGTGATGCAGTGCGGAACCGTTTCGGTTTAAGCGCCTGCATCGTCTTCCAATACCGAGCTGACTGCCCGTTGACAGCATGCGTGCTGTTCCGGGTCCAATCATCCGAAAACCCGGCCTGAAGTGCCGCCACGGATGTCTCATCGTCGCTCGCGCAGTCCAGAGATCGACCATGGCCTTGATCAATATCCGCAACCTCGGCGTCAGCCTGAGCGCACCGCTTTTTTCCAACCTCAACCTCTCCGTCGCCGCCGGTGACCGTATCGGCATCGTCGCCGCGAATGGCCGCGGAAAGACGACCCTGCTGAAATCGATCGCAGGCAGCTTCGATCCGACGGCCGGGGAAATCACGCGCTCACGCAGCCTGACCATCGGCCATGTCGAGCAGAACGTTGCGGCCGCCTTGCTGCCCCTCTCCTTCCACGACGCCGTTCTTTCGGCCCTTCCGGCCGACCAGGCGGAAAATGAGAGCTGGCGCGTCGACATCGTGCTCGATTCGCTCGACGTGCCGGAAGTGCTGCGCCAGCGTGCGGTCTCGGAACTGAGCGGCGGCTGGCAGCGGCTCATGCTTCTCGCCCGCGTCTGGGTCAGCGATCCGGACGCCCTGCTCCTGGACGAGCCGACCAACCACCTCGATCTCGCCAAGATCGCCCGGCTCGAAGCCTGGCTGAACGCCCTGCCGCGCGACGTGCCGGTGCTCGTCGCCAGCCACGACCGCGCCTTCCTGGACGCCACCACCAACCGGACGCTGTTCCTCAGACCCGAGCAATCGCCAATCTTCGCGCTCCCCTATTCGCGGGCGCGCGCTACCCTCGATGAAGTGGACGCCTCCGAGGAGCGGCGCTATCAGCGTGACATGAAGGTGGCGCAACAGCTTCGCCGCCAGGCCGCCAAGCTCAACAACATCGGCATCAATTCCGGCAGCGATTTGCTGACCGTGAAGACGAAACAGTTGAAGCAGCGAGCCGAACGGCTGGAGGACGCGGCGAAACCGGCGCATCAGGAGCGCTCCGCCGGCGCGATCCGGCTCGCCAACCGCGGCACCCACGCCAAGATCCTGGTGACACTGGACGACGTCCCGGTCGAAACGCCGGACGGCACGGCGCTCTTCCGCACCGGCAAGCGCTGGATCTGCCAGGGCGATCGCATCGTGCTCTTGGGCGAAAACGGCGCCGGCAAGACGCGGCTCGTCAACCTGATCCGTGCCGCGATCGAGGAGCCCGGCCGCGCGCCAGATACACTGAAGGCGACGCCTTCGCTGGTGCTCGGCTACAGCGACCAGGCGCTTGCCGGGCTTTCGGACGACGAGACGCCGCTTGCCGCCCTCTCCCGCCGCTTTTCGCTCGGCGATCAGCGGGCGCGCACCTTCCTTGTCGGTACCGGTGTCGGCATCGACATGCAGGAGAAGGCAATCGGCCGACTCTCCGGCGGCCAGAAGGCGCGCCTCGCCATGCTGGTACTGCGACTGAAGGAGCCGAATTTCTACCTGCTCGACGAGCCGACCAACCATCTGGACATCGAGGGCCAGGAGGCACTCGAGGCGGAGTTGCTGAAACACGAGACGAGCTGCCTTCTGGTCTCCCACGACCGCAGCTTCGTGCGCAATGTCGGCAACCGCTTCTGGTTGATCGAAAAGCGCCGGCTCGTCGAAGTCGAGGACCCGGAAGACTTCTTCGCCTCAGCTGCGGCGAGCGAACTCGGCTAGCGATCGCGCAAGCGAACCCGATGGCACCCGTGACGCCCGCGATGAGCGGGCGTCACCTTCTGCATCGTAGCTAGGAAGGCGGCCGGGCGATCACGCAGGCGACCTCGCCGCCGTCGAAGACGTGCGTCGACCGAGCCTCGACGTTCCACCGATGGCGAAGAACTGCCGCTTCGATCCGCGCGCCAACCTCATCCGCACCCGTGGACGGCTCGTCGTGAAAGAGAAAGAGGCGCCCTTCCGGCTTCAACAGCCGTACCAGCGCAGCAAACTCACGCGTGGGATCGCCCCGCGTAAAGACGCCGACGCGGATCGCAAACACCTCGTCGAAGCGGCGATGATCCAGATCGAGTGAGCGAAGGTCCGCGACCTGCACGATGGCCCGCCCGGCAGCAAGGTGTGCAGCATTTCGGCGCATTGCCGCCGCGACCATGGTGGCCGATCGATCGATGGCTACAATCCCCCCGTCGACAAGCCGCTCGCAAACCTTGGTCACTGCAACGCCGTGACCGCAGCCGATTTCGAGCAGCTGATCAGAAGGCTTCGGCGCAACGACAGCGACTGCCCAATCGATCCTGCCAAGCGCCATGAATTCCCCCATCCGCCGCAGATCCTAAGAATGCTAGCACGGCGAAGAGCCATGCCGCGAATCAATCTGGTTCGAAAGATAAACCACTTGCAAAACTATATCAGTTTTGCCAATCTTCCCCATGCCAGGACATGCAGCAACGGGAGAGAGACAATGCGCAGGGTCATCATGTGGGACATGGTCAGCGTCGACGGCTTCTTCGAAGCACCGGGGCATGACATCGGTTGGTTCGTCTTCGAGGACGAACTCGCCGCCTATATCGGCGAAACGCAACTCGAAGCGGACACTTTGCTCTTCGGCCGCGTGACCTATGAAATGATGGCGGCCTATTGGCCGTCCGCCGAAGGTAACATCGCCACCTTCATGAACGGCGTCGAGAAGTTCGTCTTCTCGCGCACGCTGACATCCGCCGATTGGCACAGGACGACACTCTTGACCGGCGACGCCGCCAAGGCAGTCGAACGGCTGAAGCAACGCGATGGCGGCACGATCTTCGTTTTCGGCAGTGCGGACTTCGCAGCAGGGCTGATCGCGAAGGGCCTCGTCGATGAGTATCGTCTCGGCATCAATCCGGTGCTTCTGGGCAACGGCGTGCCCCTGTTCAAGCCGGGGTTGAAGCGAACGGAACTCAAATTGACCCACGCTCGCCCACTGAAATCGGGCGTGGTCATCCTGCACTACCAGCCGCAGGCGGATGCGCAATAGAGCAGGTAGAACAACGCGCCCGCCTGACCTGCGCCCATCTGGCCCAGCGTCGGCTCTTGACTTCCCTGCCCGATCGTCCGACTTCACCAGAGACGATGCAAGGAGACGGCGACATGAGCGAGACCGCACGCACGACGATCGACCAGAGCGAGGTAGACCGGTTCTCCGCCATGGCTGCGGAGTGGTGGGACCCGACCGGCAAGTTCCGGCCGCTGCACAAGTTCAATCCCGTTCGCCTTGCCTACATTCGCGACAAGGTGGCCGAACATTTGGGTCGCGATCCCAAGGGCCCGCAACCGCTGAAAGGTCTGCGGCTGCTCGATATCGGCTGCGGCGGCGGCCTCCTGTCCGAGCCGATGGCGCGCATGGGTGCAGACGTCCTCGGCGCCGACGCCTCAGAGAAAAACATCGGCATCGCCAAGACACATGCGGCCGGGAGCGGCGTGGCGGTCGACTATCGCGCTGTGACCGCGGAAGCGCTCGCCGAAGCCGGCGAGAGTTTTGACATCGTGCTCAATATGGAAGTGGTCGAGCACGTCGCCGACGTCGATTTCTTCGTGACCACCTGTGCCCATATGGTTCGACCTGGCGGTCTGATGTTCGTCGCCACGATCAACCGCACCATGAAGGCAGCAGCCCTTGCCATCTTCGCCGCCGAAAACGTGCTGCGTTGGCTGCCGCGCGGCACCCACCAGTATGAAAAGCTGGTGCGCCCGGAAGAACTGGAAAAGCCGCTCTCGGCGAGCGGTCTCGAAGTCACTGAACGCACCGGCGTCTTCTTCAATCCGCTCGCCAATCAGTGGAACCTGTCCAAGGATATGGACGTCAACTACATGCTCGTCGCAAAGCGTCCGCTGTAACGCCGCTGGCCGGCTCGTCTGCGGACTCAGCCGATCTCAGACTTGGCCTGCCATTCTCGTTTCAGCAGCGCATAGACGAGTTCGTCGCCCCAGGCGCCGTTGAACCGGTCATTCTCGATCAGATGCGCTTCGCGGCGCATGCCGAGACGTTCGACGACACCGACCGATCCCTTGTTCAGCGCATCGAGCCGGGCAAAAATCCGGTGGAAGTGCAGCGTCGAAAAGCCGAGATCGAGAATGGCGCGCATCGCCTCGGTGGCATAGCCCTTGCCGGCGAATGCCGGATTGAAGATGTAGCCGGTCTCCGCCTGCTCGGCCGCCCGGCTTGCGAGCTTCAGCAGCACCTCGCCAATCAGAGCGCCATCCTCCTGGCGTTCGACCGCGAACACCGCGACATCCCCGTCGTCAGCAAGTTGCGGCGCTGAAGCCTTGGCGAACTTCACCCGCGCAGCCGTCTCGTCCAGCGGTTCTTGATAGAGATAGCGATAGACGTCCGGCAGCCGGTGATAGGCGAAGAAGGCGGCAAAATCGTCGGGCACGAATGGCCGGATGACGAGGCGATCGGTGGAAATGCGAAGCCCGGACAATGTCATGGCTGAAAAATCTCCCATTGCGAAGCCGCGAAGTGGGAAGCAAGACGTTGTTTTTAAGGGGCCGGCAACAAATAACGCGAACCCGAGGCGCCAATAGACCGCGCGTCAGTTGACCTCGTCAGGCAAGATCGGCAGCGGCGCGACCGCAATTCCTTCCTCAAGCAGCGCCACGGCCTCTTCCGCCGTCGCCTTGCCGATCAGGCCACGTTCCTCCGCTTCGCCGTAGTGGATCTTGCGCGCCTCTTCTGGGAAACGCTCGCCGACATCTTCGGCGTTCTCGCGCACGGTCTTCACCAGTTCGCGGATCTTGGCGACCGTTTCCTTCTGCGCCTGATCCATAATCACCGCCCGTGTTGCTTCCTTCTTGCGCGCGGTCGCGACCGAAGGCGCCATCAGTTGCTTGGCAACGGATGTTGAATTGCAGGTGGGACAGGAAACCAGCTTGCGGTCGACCTGGCGGTCGAAATCGTCACTCGACGAAAACCAGCCTTCGAAGGCGTGGCCGTTGTCGCAGGAAATTGTATAGCGGATCAAGCGGCAACGCCTCCCTTCCCGGTTGGCACCACTTCATCGAGCACGAAACTGCGGGCGTTCTTCAGGTTCGGTATCTTGGCGCGTGCCGCATGCACGGCGGCGACATCAATTTCGGCAAGCACGATCGCCTCGCCGCTCAGTCCGGCCGAAGCAAGCACCCTGCCCCAGGGATCGACGATCATCGAATGGCCGAAGGTCTCGCGCCCGTCCTCATGCGTGCCACCTTGCGCCGCGGCGATGACGAAGAGACCGTTCTCGATCGCACGGGCGCGAAGGAGGATTTCCCAATGCGCCTCGCCGGTCTGGCGCGTGAAGGCGGCGGGAACCGACATGATCTCGGCGCCGGCGACCGCCTGTTGCCGGAAGAGCTCCGGGAAGCGTACGTCGTAGCAGATGGTGAAACCAAGCTTGCCAAACTCGAGATCGGCAATGCGTGCCGTGCTGCCGGGCTGATAGGCAGCACTTTCTCGCCAGCTTTCGCCATTGTCGAGGTCAACATCGAACATGTGGATCTTGTCATAGTCGCAGATCTTTTGACCATCGGGTCCGAACAAGAGGCCGCGATTGGCGATCTTGCCGTCAGCAAGCGCGATCGGCGTCGAGCCGACATGGAGATAGATCCCGAGTTCACCGGCGAGCTTTGCCGCTGCACCGGCAATGATGTCGCTCGCCTCATCTTTCAGGATCGAGCGCAAGCCCGCCCGGTCCCGCTGGAGCGCGCCGGTCATTTCCGGCGTCTGGACATAAATCGCCCCTTGAGCCGCTGCCTCGCGCACCAGCCGAACCATCGTCTCCGCGTTGTCTAGCGGATCGACGCCGGAGCACATCTGAATGGCTGCAGCCTTGAAGGTCATCGTCGTTCTACTCCTGGTCCACGCGACCAACACAGCCTCGCGTTGGCGATGTGCGAAACGTCAGATCCGCCTCAGGCCGCCAGCAGCGCATCGAGTTTGCCGGCGCGTTCCAGCGCGTGCAGATCGTCACAGCCGCCGACATGAATGTCGTTGATGAAGATCTGCGGGAAGGTCGAGCCGCCATGGGCCTTTTCGATCATCACCTGCCGCACCTTCGGATCATAGGTTGCGTCATGTTCGAGAAAGGGCACGCCCTTGGTTTCCAATAGTTTCTTGGCCGCCGAACAATAACCGCAGAACTGACGCGTATAAATGACCACTGAAGCCATGATCCTCAATCGCTCCTTCACCGGCCACCGTGCCGGACAACTGATTGTCATATAAGACCGGATATAGCTCTTGCAAAGGTCAAAACCGTGACCGGCCCGGCTCCCGCCCGCTTCAGCGCACGGGTCGCTGCGGAGACGGTTGCACCGGTCGTATATACATCGTCGACGAGAACCACGCTGTTCCCACGGAGACCCGCCTTGCCGCCTTCCGAGACCGCGAAGGCACCGCGCACATTGTCCTCACGTGCTTGCCTAGCAAGGCCCACCTGCCGGCTTGTGCGTCGGATACGCTTGAGCACATCGGGTTGATAGGGCCTGCCGGAGAGCTGCGCGATGGCCCGTGCCAGTTCCGCCGATTGGTTGAACCGACGCCTCCAGAGCCGAAAGGCATGCAATGGCACCGGGATGATCGCATCGGCCGAGGCGACCGCACCGTCACTCGCCCGGATCATCCATTCCGCCATCATCGGCGCAAGATCGGTGCGATCGCGATATTTCAGCCCGTGCACCAGATCGCGGGCAATGCCCTCATGGATTGCCACCGACCGCAGACGGTCGAAGGCCGGCGGATTGGCAATGGCTTCGGGCGAAACCGAGCCCGGCCCATGGTCGACCGAGAACGGCGTCCCGAGAATATCGCAAAAAGGGCGCTCGATCAGCGGCAGCGTCGACCAGCAAGGCGCGCAAACCGCGCGATGACTGCCCACCATCCGGCCGCAACCGCAGCAGACCGGCGGATAGACGAGATCGACCGCCCCGGAGACGAGCCCCCGCAGCACCCGCCCCCACCCTTCCTCCGGAAACAGCGGTCTCTCCCATGCCATGCTGTTGACTTTGAACCTCCGAAGGTCTTTTTGCTGGCCAGCTTGCGGAGACAGTATCGTGGAAAAAATCTTTGACCAGAGCCTCGTCGAGGCACATCGGGCAAGGGCGCTCAGAAACGCCGATCCGAAGGCCGGTTTCCTTCTCGATATCGTCGCCCAGGAACTCGCCGAACGCGTCAGCGTGGTCGAACGTCACTTCGATCGCGCGCTGGAGTTGCACGGCTACACCGGGCAAACGGCCCACCATCTCATGGCAACGGGCAAGGTCGGTGCCGTCGAGCGCGTGGAAACGGATGCGCGATTTGGTTCTGCGCAAGCACCGGTAACGATCGCCTCGCTTGAAGAGGTTCCGGGCGAACCGGAAAGCTTTAACCTGGTGGTTTCGCCACTCTCCCTACACCTGACCAACGACACGCCGGGCGCCTTCATCCAGGTTCGTCGGGCGCTGAAGCCCGACGGGCTTTTTCTCGCCGCCATCCCGGGCAGCGGTACGCTGCAGGAATTGCGCGAAGCGCTCCTAGCCGCCGAGGCGGAATTGACGGGCGGAGCCAGTCCGCGGGTCATCCCCTTCGCCGATGTCCGCGATGTGGGCGCGCTGCTGCAACGCGCCGGCTTCGCGCTGCCGGTCACGGACACCGAAACCTATACGGTGCGTTACGATTCACTGTTTGCGCTGATGCGCGACTTGCGCGCCATGGGCATGGCCAGCCCGCTCACTGCCCGAAGCCGCCTGCCCGTTTCGCGTCGCTTCTTCCTGCGGGCCGCGGAAATCTATGCCGAACGCTTCTCCGATCCGGACGGCCGCGTCCGCGCGACATTCTCGGTGATCTATCTGTCCGGATGGGCGCCGCATGAAAGCCAGCAGAAGCCGTTGAAACCGGGCTCCGCGAAGCAGCGGCTGTCGACAGCGCTCGGCACCAAGGAACAACCGCTTTAACAAGGGCGGTCGTGCTTGCCCCGAACTCAGGCCCCCTGAAAAGCCGTCGCGACGGAGTTGTAGACGGCTGAGAGGACGTTGCCGATCTGTTCGGCCCCGAGGATCACGCTCAGGGAGACGATGGCGGCGATGAGCGCGTACTCGATTGCGATACCAGCGCTTCTATCGCGAAACAGGCGTTTCAGCTTTTCCATGCTCCCCAGTCCGGTTCGTGTTCAGTCCGAAACGTGCGGCAGCAGCCGAAAACCGGAGGCGTTCGGGTCAGCACCCGCTCTTGCGACCGTCCGCATCGATGATGCAGACCGCACCGGGCATCTCCTGCAGCACGCTACGCCGTACCGTATAGCGCTTGGTGGTCCCGCTCGAGGGGATGGAGCCGGTGGAAATATTGTCGTAGTCGACGGGCGTATTGGCCATGATGCGCCTGTCGTTCTTCGAAGACAGCATCGGCGTCAGGATCAGCGTCAGCGCGATCACTGCCGTTCCAAACAGCAGGGACAGATTGAGCACACCCGTCCGGCGGGACTGATTAGTCACCAGATCCTTTTCCTGAACCGTGCTCCAGAAATCGTCGTCCACCATCCCAGCCTCACAAACGCACAAAGCACGGCGAACGCAAGCGCCCTTCCCAAGCTTGGTTCCACCGCACTGCCTGAAATCAGTACGCCGTTCACCAACAATGCGTACCGAAAATGAATTGAGCTATCTTTGCGCGAGGGAGATAAACGATCGATTAATAATCAATCAGATTTCGGGTAGGTTCAGAGCAAATCCATAAGAAATGGTATCAACGGCTCGTCAGCCGGCGGCATCGGGTAGTCGCGCAGGGCCTTTGGCCTGACCCATTTGATCGCTTGGCCCTCGCGTCCGGTCGCCACCCCTTCGTAGCGCCGGCAGACATAGAGCGGCATCAGCAGATGGAAGTCCTCATAGGTGTGGCTGGCGAAGGTCAGTGGCGCGAGGCACGCGACCTTGGTGCGGATGCCGAGTTCCTCGTCCAACTCACGGATCAGGGTTTCCTCGGGCGTCTCGCCGGCTTCGACCTTGCCGCCCGGAAACTCCCAAAGACCCGCAAGCGACTTTCCTTCCGGCCGTTGCGCCAGCAGAATGCGGCCGTCGCTGTCGACCAGGGCGCAGGCGGCGACGAGGACGATCTTCTTTCCGCTGACATTCATGGCCTCAAGCCCCCGGCGTTCTGTAGATGTAGCTGTAGACCTCGGAGAAACCGGCACCGCGATAAAGCGCCAGCGCCGCGCTGTTTTCCGCCTCGACCTGCAGCCAGGCCTTTTTTGCTCCCCGCAGCCGCGCCCAGCGCAGGCAGACATCGAGCATCGCCTTGCCGACACCCTTCCCGCGAACCCGCTCGTCCACGGCAAACTGCATGATGCCGGCGAGGTCGTTGTCCTGCACGACGAGTGCCACGGCGGTCGGCCCGGTCTCGGCATCTTCAAACAGGAAGAGGCCGCTTTCCGGCTTGATCGCATTGATGATCTCGGTAAGCGCCGCCTTCCTCTTCGGATCGCCCTTGGCGATGCCGATACAGGCATCGACGAAGCGACCGACGTCCTTGATCGGCAGGTGATCGATGCCGTCGCCGAATTCACGCTCGGCAAGATCGGCCGTCATCACCAGGCTGCGGCTGAATGCCGTCCAGCCTTCGGCATCCATATGGGCAACGAGTTGCGGCGGCGTCAGCGGCGTCTGGCGCACGGTCAGGGGCCGGCCATAGTCCGCAAAGCGCCTGGCCGCCTTTTCAAGGCGCACTGGAATATCGCGATAGTCGGATGGATCGAGCGGGTTGACGGAGTTGAGACGCTTGGAATCATGGCCCGCGTTGAGCCGGATCAGCCAGCTGCCGTCATAGTGCACCGATGCTGCCGGCCAGGCCCGGAAGCCCACGGCCTCGAGACGGCGCACGCTCGGAAGATCCACCATTACCACTTCCCCACCTTCGGCCGCGACGTTGCCCGCCGGCCGAGCATCACTCGATGTCATTTTGCTACCTCTCGCCAGTCCGGGATACCAGACTGCTTACGATCGCTCGACCGGAGCCTCAGCTGCGGTAATCGCCGTTGATCTCGACATATTCCTTCGTAAGGTCGCAGGTATAGACCGTGGCGCGACCGGAGCCGAGGCCGATATCGACGCGGATGGTGATGTCCTCGGCCTTCATGACGGCAGTGGCAGCCGCTTCCGAATAGGTCGGATCGCGCTCGCCTTCGACGGCCACCCGCACATCGCCGAACCAGATCGCCAACCGATCGCGTTCCGCCATCTCGCCTGATTTGCCGACGGCCATGACCACGCGGCCCCAATTGGCGTCTTCGCCAGCAACCGCCGTCTTCACCAGCGGCGAATTGGCGATCGAGAGCGCGATGCGCTTGGCGGCTGCGTCGTTTTCAGCACCTTCGACGGTGACTTCGACCATCTTGCGCGCGCCTTCACCATCGCGCACCACCTGGAGCGCCAGATCGCGCAGCAGGTCGTTGAGCGCGACGCGGAAGGCGTCGAGGCGCGCATCGGCCGCGTCGGAGATTGCCGGCTGCCCGTCGGCTGCCGCCGCACCCGTTGCAAAAAGCATCAGCGTGTCGGAGGTCGACGTGTCGCTGTCGACCGTGACCGAATTGAAGGTCGGGCCGACGCCCGCGGAAAGCAGAGCCTGCAGTGCGGCCGGCGCGATGTCTGCATCGGTGACCACGAAGGAGAGCATCGTTGCCATGTCGGGCGCGATCATGCCGGCGCCCTTGGCAATACCGTTGATCGTGACCTTGACGCCACCGATTTCGGCCATGCGGGTCGCAACCTTCGGATAGGTATCCGTCGTCATGATCGCCTTGGCGGCTTCGAACCAGAAATCTTCCTTGCCGGCAACGGCCAGATCGTCGAGCACGCCCGCAAACTTGGTCGCATCCAGCGGTTCGCCGATGACGCCGGTCGAAGCGAGGAACACTTCGCTCTCCGCACAGCCGACTGCCTTCGCCGCAGACTTTGCAGTCAATTCCGTGGCTTCGCGTCCCTTCTTGCCGGTGAAGGCATTGGCGTTGCCGGAGTTGACGACGACAGCGCGCGCGATGCCGCCGGCAAGGTTCTGGCGGCAGAAATCAACAGGAGCAGACGGGCACTTGGAGCGGGTGAAAACACCGGCTGCAGCGGCCGGCTTGTCGAACACCATCATCAGCACGTCGGTACGGTTCTTGTACTTGATGCCGGCGGCAGCGGTCGCCATGCGGACACCGCGGACGGAAGGCATTTCGGCGAAGGTTTTCGGAGCAAGCGGAGAAACGGAGCCGGACATGGGAAACCTGCTGTGACGTGTTGGGGCCAAAGCATTTCCAGGAAAAGTGCGTAGCGGTTTTCCGTCAGGAAATGCGTAAGAACAAAGACCTGGAGCGGTTTACAACCGAAGCTGCTCCAGATCTATCTTGCGACAAATGCCCGAACGGTTTTCACCGCCGGGCATCGACAAAAAGCGGTGATGGCAGGTCCCGCGAGCGGCAGGGCCTGCCAATCGAAATTACTTGGCTTCCTGCGCCTTGTTGGCCTCGTCATAGGCCTTCTTCAAAGCGGGATCGGAAATCTCGACGCCTGCGTCCTTTTTGGCGGCAGCAAGCAGCTCAACGTATTTGTCACGCATGACAAGCTGACGAACCTGCGGCTCGACCTGCTCCAGCGGCGGCGGGGCCTGCGGGCGCTTGTCTTCGACCAGGATCACGTGGAAGCCGAACTGGGTCTTGACCGGAGTCTTGGTGTAGGCACCCTTGTCGAGTGCGAAGACAGCTGTATCGAATTCCGGCACCATGCGGCCCTTGGTGAAGTAGCCGAGGTCGCCGCCGTCGTCCTTGTTCGGATCGGTCGACTTCGCCTTGGCGAGATCGACGAAGCTCTTGCCGGCGTCGAGTTCCTTGATGATTTCCTTGGCCTCATCCTCGGTCTTGACCAGGATGTGGCGTGCCTTCACCTCTTCCTGCACCGGGATCGCGGCGATCTCCTTGTCGTAGCGCGCCTTCACCTCTTCCTTGGTGATGGCGTCGACGACATGCTTCTTGAAGTAGGCATTGTGCAGTTCGCGCTCGGTCAGGTAGGCGACGCGCTGCTTGAAGGCCGCATCATCCTGCAGGCCTTCCTTTTCGGCAGTCTTCGAAAGGAGCTTGACGTCGATGATCGCCGAGAGGGCGGCGGCGCGCTTCTGCTCCTCCGGCATCTGCTGCAGCTGCGGGTCGAGACCGCCCAGCGCCAGCGTGAGCTCGGACTGGCGCACTTCCTCGCCGCCAACCTTGGCGATCACCGGATCGGCGTCTTCCGCGCGCGCGCCACCATGAACGGCCATCGCCGCAACCAGTGCCGCGGCGGCCAGGGTTTTCAACTTGGACATGCTCACTAACCTTTCACATTAGCCTTCGGCGCAATTACCTGCGACTTGTAGCGGCTGCACACCACCAGAATGTGGCGGTTCTGTAGCCGTCCGGCAGTGCAAGTGCGTTGACATAATTCGACCCCCCTCTTATCTGTCACGCAACCTCGCGTCCAGAACAGTTTCCGGGCGTTTCACGGCATTGCGCGGTTTTCGCGGCGCGGCCATGAGACCTAAGGCAACAAAAAAGAAAGGACCATTCGTATGGTCAGTCTCGGCGGCCTAGCCCGCAAGTTGTTTGGTTCCGCCAATGAACGTCGCGTGCGCGGCTACAAGGCTCGGGTGGACGCCATCAACGCACTTGAAGCCGAAACGAAGGCTTTGTCGGATGAGGCACTCGCCGCCAAGACCGTGGAATTCCGCCAGCAATTCGCCGACGGCAAGACGCTCGATGACCTGCTGGTACCGGCTTTTGCTGTTGCTCGCGAAGCCGCCCGCCGCGTGCTCGGCCTGCGTCCCTTCGACGTTCAGCTCATCGGCGGCATGATCCTGCACGAGCGCGCGATCGCCGAAATGAAAACCGGTGAAGGCAAAACCCTCGTCGCGACGCTTCCGGTCTATCTGAATGCACTCGCCAGCAAAGGCGTACATGTCGTTACCGTCAACGACTACCTCGCCCAGCGCGACGCCGGCACCATGGGCCGCGTCTACAGCTTCCTCGGCATGACGACGGGCGTCATCGTCCACGGTCTCACCGACGAGCAGCGCCGCGACGCCTACGCCTGCGACATCACCTACGCGACCAACAACGAACTCGGCTTCGACTACCTGCGCGACAACATGAAGTACGAGCGCGGCCAGATGGTCCAGCGCGGCCACTTCTTCGCGATCGTCGACGAAGTGGACTCGATCCTCGTCGACGAAGCGCGCACGCCGCTGATCATCTCCGGCCCGCTCGACGACCGCTCGGATCTCTACAACACGATCAACGAGTTCATTCCGCTGCTTTCGGCCGAGGATTACGAAATCGACGAGAAGCAGCGCTCGGCCAACTTTTCGGAAGACGGCACGGAGAAGCTCGAAAACCTTCTGCGCGAGGCGGGTCTTCTCAAGGGTGAATCGCTCTACGACATCGAAAACGTCGCGATCGTCCACCACGTCAACAACGCGCTCAAGGCCCACAAGCTGTTCCAGCGCGACAAGGACTATATCGTTCGCAACGGCGAGATCGTCATCATCGACGAGTTCACCGGCCGCATGATGCCGGGACGGCGCTATTCCGAAGGCCAGCACCAGGCGCTCGAAGCCAAGGAAAAGGTGCAGATCCAGCCTGAGAACCAGACGCTCGCCTCGATCACCTTCCAGAACTACTTCCGCATGTATTCCAAGCTTGGCGGCATGACCGGTACGGCCTCCACCGAAGCGGAAGAGTTCGGCAACATCTACGGCCTCGAAGTGATCGAAGTGCCGACCAACCTGCCGATCAAGCGTATCGACGAGGACGACGAGGTCTATCGTACGCAAGGCGAAAAGCTGAAGGCGATCATCGACGAGATCAAGTCGGCGCACGAGCGTGGCCAGCCGATGCTGGTCGGAACGACCTCGATCGAAAAGTCCGAACAGCTTGCCGACCTCCTGAAGAAGTCCGGCTTTGCGAACTTCCAGGTGCTGAACGCGCGCTACCACGAGCAGGAAGCCTTCATCGTCGCCCAGGCCGGCGTGCCGGGCGCGGTCACGATCGCCACCAACATGGCCGGCCGCGGTACCGACATCCAGCTCGGCGGCAACATCGACATGCGCATCCAGCAGGAACTCTCGGAAATCGAGCCCGGCCCGGAGCGCGACCAGCGCATCGAGGCGATCCGCGCCGAAGTGCAGAAGCTGAAAGAGCAGGCGCTCGCTGCCGGAGGCCTCTACGTTCTCGCGACCGAACGTCACGAAAGCCGCCGCATCGACAACCAGCTTCGCGGCCGTTCCGGCCGTCAGGGCGACCCGGGCCGCTCCAAGTTCTACCTGTCGCTTCAGGACGACCTGATGCGCATCTTCGGCTCTGACCGCATGGACAGCATGCTGCAGAAGCTGGGTCTCAAGGAAGGCGAAGCGATCGTCCATCCCTGGATCAACAAGGCGCTCGAGCGCGCACAGAAGAAGGTCGAAGCGCGCAACTTTGACATCCGTAAGAACCTCCTGAAATACGACGACGTGCTCAACGACCAGCGCAAGGTGATCTTCGAGCAGCGTATCGAGCTGATGGATGCCGAAAGCGTCACCGAAACCGTGACCGACATGCGCACCGAGGTCATCGAGGACATGGTCGGCAAGCGCATTCCAGCGAAGGCCTATGCCGAGCAGTGGGACGTCGAGGGCCTCAGGGCCGACGTGCAGCAATACCTCAATCTCGATCTGCCGGTCGTCGAATGGGCGGCCGAAGAAGGCATCGACGAGGCCGATATCCTCGAACGCGTCACCACCGCCGCCGAGAAGGAAGCCGCAGATCGCGCGGAACGTTTCGGTCCGGAGATCATGCAGTATGTCGAGCGCTCCGTCGTGCTGCAGACGCTCGACCATCTCTGGCGCGAGCATATCGTCAACCTCGATCACCTGCGCTCGGTCATCGGCTTCCGCGGCTACGCACAGCGTGACCCGCTGCAGGAATACAAGTCCGAGGCTTTCGAACTGTTCCAGGCCCTGCTCGGCAACCTGCGCCAGGCGGTAACCGCACAACTCATGCGCGTCGAACTGGTGCGCGAAGCAGCCGAAGCGCCGCAGCCGGCACCGCCGGTCATGCACGGCCACCATATCGACCCGTTGACGGGCGAAGACGACTTTGGTGGCGACGGTGGAACGCTTCTGGCCACGGCCCCCGTGCAGCGCGATGCGAGCGATCCGTCGAGCTGGGGCAAGGTCTCGCGCAACGAACTCTGCCCCTGCGGCTCCGGCAAGAAGTACAAGCACTGCCACGGCATCTACGAGGCATAAGAGACGCAGGATAAAAGTGCGGGTTTCTCCGCTCCCGGGTTCCTTACAGGAAATGCCGCCTTCGGGCGGCATTTTCGTTTCCGGTAGCGCGCTTCCTGGAGCGCGCGGGATGCTCTAGCGATCGAACGACTTGGCGTAGGTGATCAGGTTTTCGAGCGCGCGAATGCCCGTGTTGTTGATGTGGCGGCGGCCGAGCGTGGTGTCGATGCGGAAGGCGATGTCTTCCGCATTCGCCGCCTTCAGATCAGCGAGCCGTTCAATGCCGGTCTCCTCGAGACAGCCGACCATGCGCCAGCCGATGGATTTCGCCCGCATCATCCGTTCTCGCTCACTGTCGCTTTTCGGCATTGCCTCGTCCCGCCAATACAACCGCGCTGAACCGTTTGTTAACGCTGTTCTGGCAGTACTGAAGCCCTGTATTGCGTAATCTCAGGGTGTTCTCGTGTTCATGGCGGTATGTCAAACGGCCGGACGAATGCTGCCGTCGGCGCTGAGACACCGCCTGTCCGCGCTGATCGGCGCAGTTGCCGCTATTCTGACCGGCACCGACATGAAGAACACGGCCCGCCGGATGGCGCTCGTCGCCTTCGCGGTTCGCATTTTCAGCGCCGCCATCGCCTTTCTGTCGCAGATCATCCTCGCCCGGATGATGGGCGAGTTCGAATACGGCATCTTCGTCTTCGTCTGGGTGCTGGTGATCCTCTTCGGCAGCCTCTCCTGCGTCGGTTTCCATTCCGTCGTGATCCGTTTCCTGCCGGAGTATCAGGCGACTGCGGCGCTCGACGAGATTCGTGGCGTAACGACGACAGTGCGCGTTTTCGCCCTCACCTCCGCCACCACGGTCGCCGTCGTCGGTCTGCTCGGCCTCTGGCTCTTTTCGGCGCACATCGACGCCTATTACCTCGTGCCGCTCTATCTCGGCCTCTTCACCCTGCCGATGATCGCCCTTGGCGACGTGATGGACGGAACCTCGCGGGCCCATGGCTGGGCGCTCTCCGCCCTGAGCCCCACTTTCATCATCCGCCCCCTGCTGGTGCTGGCATTCATGGTGCTGGCAGTCACGGCAGGCGCGCCCCACACGGCGCAAACGGCCATGGTCGCGGCCATGGCGGCCGCCTATGTCACAACCGTCTCGCAGTTCCTCGTGCTGACCTATCGTCTCCGCTCGCGCTATGTGGAAGGGCCGCGGCGGATCGAGCTTGGCCGCTGGCTCCGGGTTTCGATCCCCATCTTCCTGGTCGATGGCTTCGGCTTCCTGCTGACCAATTCCGACGTCGTGATCGTCGGCCTCTATCTCGATCCCGAGGACGTCGCGATCTACTTCGCAGCCGCCAAGACCATGGCGCTGGTGCACTTCGTCATGTTCGCCGTCAAGGCGGCAACGGGCCCACGCGTTTCGAACGCCATGGCCCGTGACCGCAGGCAGCTCGCGGGCATCGCGATCGAAAGCGCGCGTTGGGCCTTCTGGCCGTCGCTCCTGGTCGGCGCGCTGGTGCTGCTGGCGGGCCCCTTCCTGCTTTCGCTTTTCGGGCCGGCCTTCGTCACCGGCATGCCCTTGATGATGATCCTCTTTGGCGGCATTCTCGCCAAGGCCTTCGTCGGCCCGGCGGAAACGCTTCTGACGATGGCGGGCCAGCAGACGCTCTGCGTGATCCTCTACGCCGGCGCGCTGGTGGCCAACATCGCACTCAACCTGAGCCTCATCCCTCTCCTCGGACTGACCGGCGCTGCTCTTGCAACCGCAGGTGCAATGTTCTTCGAGGCGATGTTGCTGCATATCGCCGTCCGGCGTACCTTCGGCTTCGCGCTCTTCGCCTTCGCGAGCGTGCGGGCCGGCAATGATAACAACGGGGCTGTCCATCCATGATCGGCAATACCAATCTTCCGAGCGATGCAAACAGTCGGGCCGCCCGGGTCCTTGGCGGGCTGGCACAGCCTGGCGATGCGGGCCCGACCGCGGAGCATTTGATCGAGGTCGGCCGCCCTGGACGCCATCTCGCCATCTACCCGGCCAAGGCCGGCTACGAGTTGCAGCGCGAGCTCGACTTCCTGTCGAACCGGGCACTGGAGCCGAACGTCTTCTTCACCGGCCGCTTCCTTGCACCGGCGATGCCCCGCCTCGAAGAACGGGTGATCCGGCTCGCCATCATGCGCGACAACGACGAGCGTCGCAGCCGCCTGCGGTTTCTCATGCCGTTCTCGATCGAAAAGCCCGGCTTCTCGATCGGCGCACCGATCATCCGCGCCTGGTCGAACCCCTTCGGTCCGCTCGGCGTCCCGCTGCTTGACGCTGAAGACGCTGCAGAAACCATCGACAACCTGTTCGAAGCCTTTACCGCGCCCTCGACCGGCCTGCCCTCGGTGCTCGTCCTTCCCGACATGCGCCTCAACGGCAAGGTCGCCCGCCTCACCCGCGCCGTCGCCATCGGCCGCAACCTGCCGCTGACGGTGACCGACACCTTCAGCCGCCCCATGCTCGAAAGCCTGCTCGACGGTCCGACCTATCTGCGCAACGCCATCAGCCCAGCGCATTTCCGCGAGCTGCGGCGGCAGTGGAACAACCTCGCAAAAGAAGGCGCGCTCACCTATTCGGTCGCCCGCCAACCCGCCGAAGTCCGCTTGCGCATGGAGGAATTCCTGGCGCTCGAAGCATCGGGATGGAAGGGAAAGGGCCGCAGCGCCATGGTGCTCGATCGCTTCCGTGCGGCCTTTGCCCGCGAGGCGATCACCAATCTTGCCGACGGCGACAGTGTGCGCATCCACACGCTCGACCTCGACGGAAGGGCGATCGCATCCATGGTGGTGTTCCTGATGTCGGGCGAGGCCTACACCTGGAAGACCGCGTACGACGAGCGCTATGCCAAGTTCTCCCCGGGCAAGCTGCTGCTGGCGGAACTGACGGAATGGCACCTCGACGATGCCAACATCGCCCGCTCCGATTCCTGCGCCGTGCCGGATCACCCGGTCATGAGCCGGTTCTGGCAGGAGCGCGAGGAAATGGGCACGCTGGTGATCGGCCTGCAGCAAACCCGCGACCGCGAAGTGCGCCAGGTCGCAGCCCAGCTCCACCTCTACCGCAACACCCGCAACATGGCGCGGATCCTGCGTGACAAGATCAAGGCGCTGGCCGGGCGCTAGAGAGGTCCGCTTGGGCACCGCGGGACGTTCGCGACATCACTTGCCGCGCGCCTCCGCTATTGCCTGTTCGCGCAGGAACCGTCTGATAACCTTGCCCGAAGTCGTCAGCGGCAGGCTATCGACGAAGGCGATCTCGCGCGGATATTCGTGCATCGACAGCCGCGTCTTCACCCACTCGCGAACGGACGTGGCGACACGCTCGTCACCAACCACGCCGGGCCGCAGGACGACATAGGCCTTGACGATCTCGGTGCGGACGGGATCCGGCTTGCCGACGGCAGCGGCGAGTTGCACATCCGGATGACCGGCAAGGCAATCCTCGATCTCGCCGGGGCCGATGCGGTAACCCGACGAGGTGATGACGTCATCGTCCCGGCCGAAGAAGGTGAAATAGCCCTCCTCGTCCATCACGCCCTGGTCGCCCGTCGTCATCCAGTCACCGATGAACTTCTTCTCCGTCGCCGCCTCGTTGCCCCAATAGCCGAGGAACATCACCGGATCCGGGCGCTTGACCGCCACCTGGCCGACGCTTCCGGCCGGCAGTTCATGACCTTCGGCGTCGATGATCGCCACCCGGTGGCCCGGTGCCGCCTTGCCCATCGATCCAGGCTTGACGACGCCGAGATCGGCGGCCGAGGAGATGACGATGTTGCACTCGGTCTGGCCGTAGAACTCACTCACTTCGAGGCCGAGCGCCGCCTTTGCCCATTCATAGGTCTCGCGACCGAGAGATTCCCCGGCAGAACCGATGGTCCGGAGGTTGAGGCGATAGCGCTCGCGCGGCTTCTCAACCGCCTTCATCAGCCGGAGCGCCGTTGGCGGAATGAAGGCGTTGCGAACGTCCATCTCTTCCAGGATGCGAAAGGCGGTATGCGGATCGAACTTCTGCGCCGGCGATGACACGACAGGCACACCGTTAAGCAGCGACGGCAAGAGCGCGTTGAGCAGCCCTCCCGCCCAGGCCCAGTCCGCCGGCGTCCACATGCGGTCGCCGGGTTGCGGCAGGAAATGATGATGAAACTCGAAGCCCGGCAGATGGCCGAGCAGCACCCGGTGCCCGTGCAGCGCCCCCTTCGGCGGCCCCGTGGTGCCCGAGGTGTAGATCATCAGCGCCGGATCGTCCGGGCCCGTATCCACCGGCACAAAGCCTTCGGGGTCGCCGGATGCGAGTGATGAAAAGGCGATCGTCCCCGGCTGCGGCTGATCTTCCGCCAGCACGACGAGGCGCAGTTCCGGCAGCCGGTCCCGAATCGCGGCGATGCGCTCGAAGCCGAAACCGTTGGTAACAACCGCCGCGACGCCGGCGTCACGCAGCCGGTACTCGAGCGCTTCGACGCCGAAGAGCAATGCAAGCGGCAAGGCGATCGCGCCGTGCTTGTAGATCGCCGCATGGGCAATCGCCGTTTCGAAGCCCTGCGGCAGGAGAATTGCGACACGTTCGCCCGGCGCAATGCCCTCGCCCACGAGCCCTTGCGCGAAGGCAGAGGATTGTCGGGCAAATTCGCCATAGGTCAGCGCCCGATGCGCGCCATCGGAATCGAAGTGCTGGAGACAGACGCGCTCCGGCTCACGCGCCGCCCAGGCGTCGCTGACGGCAACGCCGATGTTGAACCTCTCCGGGATCTGCCATTGGAAGGCGCGATAGAGTTCGTCGTAAGTCTCGATTCTCGGTAACATGACACTGCCATGACAGATTTCTGCTGCAGCGCACCTAACACTTTCCCAAGCGCCAGTTCAATGACCGGTGCGGCAAGCACGGGCCAAGGCGCGTCCAAGCCGGAAACATCGGTCGGGGATGATGTCGGTGAATTCGGGTGGTGTGATGGTGCCCCATGCCGGAGCGAGGTAAGGGCACAAATTCAGATAATTGCTGCTTTGCGGGACATAGCGACCGGGTTCCGATTTGTTATGTTTTCTCTCGGCCATGCCCCACGGATCTGTTGCAAATGACGGTAGAAACGCGAAAGTGACGCATCCAACTTAGGGAGGAAATGGATGGCGGTTGCATCGGATCGTTGCGAACTTTGGGCAAACAGGACGTGGGTCGAGATTACGATCGACGAGGCGCTCGCATCATTCAGCGGCAGGAAGTTGCGATGCTGTGAATGCCATGGCGCAGTCCGCGCACACAAAGAAGGCGATGGGAACCCTGCGCACTTCGAGCACCTTGACGCGCACCCAGGGTGCAGCAAAAGCTTCAAGTATGGCGGCACGCCTTCGAAACATCCGAGAGCGCTGTCATAGCAAAAGTGGCATCCCGAGGCGGGCCACCTAAAGTGGCGGAAATCAAAGTCTTACGAGAAAGCTGGACACTCGCCCGTCCAGCTTTTCCACTATGCTTTCCTCAAGAGTGTCCAGCCGTTTAAGACGTGGATTCGCGATCACGGCGGACGTCCCACGCTATCCTTCCTATTTTCGTGCAGATGCATACCCGCTATCGTCTCGCCCTAGTTGTGGCGAAGACCGCGGCAGGACAGGAGGGATGCATGGACGAGCAAACAGCGCGCTGTCTGTTGGAGCTTGACGACCAAATACAGGGCCTCTGGAGAGCGCTTGAACATCACAGCAACGCTGAGGAGTTTAGGGCGGCTGACCTGCCACGGAACTTTCACCCAGCAGCGACTAGAGCCCCGGCGGTTCTGAATACGCCAAGTGGCGCGGTGTGA
>NZ_JBYTEC010000034.1:0-33001 GCF_058792075.1 Ensifer sp. EB106-03-01-XG145
TCCTTGCGGGCGAGGATCTCGTCGGCGGTCTTCCGGAGGATCGCGTGGCGCTCGAGAATGCCGGAGCGCGACCAGGCCGGGAACGCCGCCTTGGCAGCGGCGATCGCGGCGCGGGCATCGTTTGCCGAGGCGCGGGCATATTCGCCCACCACGTCATTGGTGTTCGAGGGGTTGATGTTGCGGGACACTTCGCTACTGGCGATCCATTCCCCATCGATCAGGTTTTTCTGCACCATATCTATCCTCCGCGGCGTTCAGACTTTGATCGTGTCTTCGCTTATCGGACGGGATCGAACTCGCACAAAGCACAATCTTTCGAGCCCGCCATTGCCGAAACGGCAAACCTGAATGGCCCTTGGGCGTTGCCATATCGGCAATACCAACTGCTAAAAATTGTGCTTTATGAGATGCCGAATTCCATCATCATCGCTCCCATAACAAGCAAGGGGAACGATATGTCTCGTTTTATGATGAACCGCCGAGGTTTCCTTTCGAATGCCGCAATGGGCGCGATTGCTGCGACCCATAGCCTTATCAATGTTTCGCCCGGTCTCACCGCCGATTCCACGACGATTCGGATGCAGCTCGGTTGGCTGCCTTCCAACGGGCTTCTCGGAGAACTCGTTGCCCGCAAGAAGGGTTATTATGCCGAGAAGGGCATCGAGCTCGAAATCGTGCCTGGCGGACCGAATGTCGACGGCGTTGCTGGCGTCGCCGTCGGCCAGTCGACGATTGGCCAGATCTCCTCCAGCCCATCGGTGATGCTGGCACGTTCGGCCGGCGCGCCGATCAAGGCATTCGCAGCCGGCTACCAGAAACATCCGTTCGCGTACTTCTCCCGCAAGGCAAACCCGATTGCCAAGCCTCAGGACATGATCGGCAAGACGATCGCAGCGATCCCGACTTCGGTCATTCTGCTGCGCGCGCTCCTCGCCAAGAACGGGATATCGGAAGACGAGGTCAAAATCGTCAACATGGGTTCGGACATGAACCAGCTCGTGACCGGCCAGGCCGATGCGGTCTGTGGCTGGCTGACGAACGTCAACGCCTTGAAGGTTCTGGGTGATGACCGGGTCGACCTGACCCTTTGGGATGGCGGTATCCGCCTCTATGCCAACGTCTACTATACCACCGACGACCAGCTGCAAAATCACGCGGACCATCTTGCTGCCTTCGTGTCGGGTTCGGCGCGGGGATGGGGCTATGCACGCGATCACCAGGAAGAGGCCGTCGACATCCTGCTCGAAGCCTACCCGAACCTGGACAAGGCAAGCGAACTGGAGGCCATCGGGCCGCTGATGAAATTCGTGTTCAACGAAACCACTGCTACCGAGGGATGGGGTGGCATGGACCGGGCAAACTGGGAAGAGCAGATCAAGACCTATGCGGATCTCGGACAGTTCACCGGCCCTGTCCCGAATGCAGACGACGTCTACACCATGGCAATCTTGGATGCGACGGCCGATGTCCGCAAGAGCGTAGGGTAAGGCGATGCTGGAAACGCGTAGCAGACCCAACCAGGCAGCAGTCGGTAGCTCCGCCGTGTCGGTGAAGAACCTTCATATCCGCTTCGGCGCAGATGATTCCGGCTTCACCGCACTCTCCGACGTCTCGGTCGAGATACCGGCCGGCTCGCTCGTGACCATGCTCGGCCCGTCCGGCTGCGGCAAGTCCACCCTGTTGCGAACGGTCGCGGATCTCGTGCACATCACCGATGGCTCCGTGTCCGTGCATGGCCAGACGCCGCGCAAGGCGCGCGAGGGCCGCGATTTCGCCTTCGTTTTCCAGGAAGCAACGTTGCTGCCGTGGCGCAACGTGATCGACAATGTGCGTCTCCCGCTGCTGGTCGGAAAGCGCGAAGCGGGCGCGACCTACGCGGATCCGGAAGAACTTCTGGCTCTCGTCGGACTGAAGGGGCGTGAAAAGGCGATGCCGCACGAACTGTCGGGCGGCCAGCGCCAACGCGTGGCGATCGCCCGCGCGCTGGTGACCCGGCCCCGCATCCTGTTGATGGATGAGCCCTTCGGCGCGCTCGACGAGATCACGCGCGACAAGTTGAACGAAGAGTTGCTGCGCCTCTGGCAGGAAACCGGGACCACCATCCTCTTCGTTACCCATTCGATCCCCGAGGCGGTCTTTCTCGGTCAACATGTGCTGATGCTCGCGGCCCATCCGGGACGAGTGAAGGAGTTCATGAAGGTCGACTTACCCTATCCGCGATCTCTCGCCATGCGCGACACGGTCGAGTTCATTCAGGTTACCGCCTATCTGCGCAAACTTTTGGGAGAATGCTGATGGCAAATGCCCTTCCATCACCAGCGGATGGCCGCGACTTGACCGACGGCAACAGGTTCAGAGCGATCGACGCTGCCGTCAGCGCTGCCCTGCGACATCTGCCGGCAACGCTTGCGATCCTTGGCTGCATCCTGCTGTGGCAACTCGTCGTCTGGGGCTTTTCGGTGCCAACGTTCATGGCGCCCGGACCAGTCGACGTCATCAAGGCCTTCGGCGAAAACGCCGGCATCCTGTGGGCGAATTTCTGGCCGACGCTCATGGAGGCGGTTCTCGGCTTCATATTCGGCAATGTCATTGCCGTTCTTCTGGCGGTCTGGTTCGTCCACAGTCCGCTCGCCGAGCGCGCCTTCTATCCGATCGCCGTAATCATCAAGTCGATCCCGATCATTGCGCTGGCGCCGATCCTGGTGCTGCTCGTCGGCAACGGCATCGCACCGAAGATCATCATTGCAGGCCTGATCTGTTTCTTCCCGACCCTGGTCAACATGGTGCAGGGTCTGAAGTCGGCGAGCCCCGCAATGCTCGACCTGATGCGCATCCTTTCTGCCAGCAACTCCGAAATCTTCTGGAAGGTTCGGCTGCCAGGCTCGCTGCCTTTCCTTTTCGCCGCGCTGAAGATTGCGGCAACCAGCAGCGTGATGGGCGCGATCGTCGCCGAGTGGATCGGCTCCAGCTACGGCCTCGGCGCCCTGATCATCGAGGCGACCTATAATTTCCGTTCGCCTCTGCTCTATGCGACGGTGGTGATTGCGGCCTCGCTTGCCGTGGTTCTCTTCTTCGCCGTTTCGTTCGCGGAATCGAAGATCGTCCGCTGGAAACCGACGACGGACCACTGACCCCCAAACCCCTTGCTGCCGGACCTGGATATCCGCGTCCGGTCAACCGACGAAGTCACTGGCTGTGAGCTCCTCACATTTCGCCGGACAGGTCCCCTATGGAGGAAACGATTATGGAAACAATCAGAGAACCCTTGCGCAATGCCAGGATCGTCGACCGCTCCGACGTGGTCGTCGTCGGCGGCGGACCGGCTGGCATCTCCGCCGCGGTTTCGGCGGCGCGCACTGGGGCAAGCGTCACGCTGCTCGAACGCTACCCCTATGTCGGCGGCCTTGCCGCTGGCGGCATGGTTCTCGTGCTCGACGACATGGTCAACGGGCTTGAAATCACCGTGCGCGGCATCTGCATGGAGATGATCGAACGGATGAACACGCTCGGTCTGTGCGTCACCCCGACGGACGGCGACCGCCAGCTCGACTTTCGCGACACGCCGGAAGCCTGGCAGAAGTGGGCGCGCTGGGGCTTGTTCGACTTCCATACGCCATCCGCGCCACATCCGATCTGCTATGCGGCCGCCTTTGATCCGGACGCTTTCAAACGGGTCTCCTATGACATCCTTCGCGAATCCGGAGTGAAGCTAAGAACGCACAGCTGGTTCTCCTCGGCGATCGTCGAGAACGGGACGATCAAGGGCGTGGTCTGCCAGACGAAATCCGGCCGCGAGGCCATCATGGGTGACGTCGTGATCGACGCATCGGGCGACCTCGACGTTGCTGCCGACGCTGGCGCCCAGCATACGGACGGCAATTTCATCCTGACGACCGTTTCCCGCTGGGGCGGGATCGACACCGCCGCAGCAGAGCGCTTCGAATTCGAAGAACCGGAAAAGTTCAAGGCGATCGATCATGAGGCCAAGCGTCTGATCGGCGGATGCTGGTCGTTCTGGTGGTTGAAGACGCCGCTGCCGGGCGTCATCTGGCTGAACTGCCCGCACATGCCGAAGCTCTCCGGGCTCAGTGTCGAAGACCTGACCTACGCGGAACTCGAAGGGCGGTCCCGCATTGCCCGCCTGCTCGATTTCGCGCGGGCCAACTTGCCGGGCTTCGAAAATGCCCATGTGATCGATTTTGCACCACAGACGGGCGTGCGCCAGTCGCGGCTGCTCCAGGGCGAATATGTCGTTACCAAGGACGACGTGATGAACCGCCAGCACTTCGCCGATACGGTGTGCCGCGGCCGCGACTACTACACGCCCTACCGAGCCATGCTGCCGAAGGAAGTCGACCAGCTGATCGTCGCGGGCAGGCACTATTCGGCGACGATCCAGGCGCAGAAGTCGAGCCGCGAAATCCCGCCGTGCATGGCGATGGGCGAGGCTGCCGGCGTTGCCGCCACCGTTGCGCTCAACGCCGGCGTGAAGGTGCGGGACGCCGATGTCAGGGCAATCCAGAAGCAGCTGCGGGCCCAGGGCGCCGATCCCGGCGACGTACCATCCGAAAATGCAACCTATCTGGAGGCCGCAGAATGACATCTCTTCCCCTCGACGGTATCCGCGTCGTCGATTTCACCCAGGTCATGCTGGGCCCGTGCTGCACGCAGATGCTGGCCGACTATGGCGCCGAGGTCATCAAGGTCGAAAAGGCCAAGATCGGCGACCTCTCGCGCTGGTCGCTCGGGTCTGACCCTGATGGCCTCAACAATCCGGTCTTCTCGTCGCTCAACCGCAACAAGAAGAGCCTTGCACTCGACCTCAAGCAGGACGAGGCGCGAGCCGCCGTGCGCGCCCTGATCGACACGGCCGACGTGGTCGTCAACAATTTTCGCCCCGATGTCATGGAGCGCATGGGCTTCGGTTACGAAGAGCTCAGGAAGACCAATCCGCGGCTGATCTACGCCGTCGGTACGGGCTTTGGTCTGGAGGGGCCCTATCGGCACAAGGGCGGACAGGACATCCTCGCGCAGGCACTTTCCGGCGTCATGCGCCGCAAGTCGGACGCGAGCCATCCGCTGTCGATCTACGCGACGCCGCTTGCCGACTATTCGGCCGGCATGCACCTCGTCCAGGGCATTCTGCTTGCCTTGCTGCACCGCGAAAAGACCGGCCACGGCCAGCAGGTTGCGGTCAGTCTCTACAGCTCGATGCTCGCCATGCAGATGCAGGAAGGCACCACGCACATGATGCGGGAGAAGGACCTGAACTGGGGCGCTTTCCCTCTGACAGGCGTGTTCGAGACCACCGACGGCGCCATCGTCATGGTCGGCGCGTTCAAGCAGAACCCACTGCGCGACATTTGCACGGCATTGGAGATCGAGGATCTGTCCCTACGGCCGCAATTTGCCGATTTCGACGCACAGATGCAGCGCCGGCCGGAATTGCAGCAGGTCTTCCGCGAGGCGTTCGCGAAGAACAGCAGCGCCCATTGGCTCGGCCGGCTGGAGCAGGTGGACATTCTCTGCGCGCCGGTACGCTCGCTTCCCGAAGCACTCGACGACGAGCAGACGGTGATCAACGGCATGATCCTTCACGCCGGCGAAACGAAGGCCGGTCCGATCCGGCTGGTCGGTTCGCCGATCGATATGTCGGCGGCGACCGTAACGGTGCGCATCGCCCCGCCGAAGCTCGGCGAGCACAATGACGAGATACTCTCGGGGCTCCCCGTTCGCCAGGGAAATGCGGCATGAGCGTTACGTTCGTCGTAGAGGACCGCGTTGCGACCGTTACGTTAAACCGTCCGGAGCGGATGAACGCAGTGGACGCAGCAACCGAACGCGAGCTTGAGGCGATCTGGCAGGAGATTGAAGCGCGCGACGACATAAGCTGCGTCGTGCTGACGGGCGCAGGCGAACGGGCGTTTTGCGCCGGAGCTGATCTGAAGGGTGCCGAGACGACCGGCCTCGACTACTGGAGCGAGAGCCGGCCGAACGGTTTCGGCGGGCTCGCCTTTCGCCGCTCGCTGGATGTTCCTGTTATCGCCAGGGTCAACGGTTATGCGCTGGGCGGCGGGTTCGAGATGGTGCTCGGCTGCGATATCGTCGTAGCCTCGACGAAGGCCGCGTTCGGCTTGCCCGAGGCCCGCGTCGGACGCCTGCCGCTTGATGGCGGCATGGTGCTTCTCCAGCGCAGGATCCCTCACAATCTCGCGATGGGCGTGCTGTTGACCGGCCGGCGGTTTTCCGCAGCCGAGATGCAAAGCTTCGGCATCGTCAACGAGGTGGCTGAACCAGAGGAGCTCGATGCCGCCGTTGCCCGCTGGGTGGCCGAAATCGTCGCCTGCGCGCCGCTTTCGCTTCGCGCGATCAAGCAGACTGTCAATCGCACCGGGCATCTGTCGCCGGCGGAGGCACAAGGGCTGCGCACGCCTGCACTCGTGAAGGCGCTTAAAAGCGAGGATGCCCTGGAAGGCGTCAGCGCCTTCCAGGAGAAGCGCGCGCCCGTTTGGAGGGGACGATGAGCGTGTTATAGGTCGGAGCCCAGGGGAGGGGAGGTTCCAATCGAATGCACGCCAGCATCCTGAAATATTTCGTCTCGGTCGCGCGGTCCGGGTCCATTCGCAAGGCCTCCGAGGAGCTTCACGTCGCATCCTCGGCGGTCAGCCGGCAGATCAAGAAACTGGAGGACGAGCTCGGGATCGCCCTGTTCGAACGGCTCTCGAACGGCCTGAGGCTGACCGTCGCCGGGGAAAACGTGCTGCGCCATGCCCGGGTCACGCTCGAGAATTTCGAGCTTCTGCGCAGCGACCTCGGCGCCTTGCAGGGAAAAAAGGCCGGTCGCGTGCAGATGTCTTGTCTGGACAGCCTCGCCATCCAGTTCCTGCCGGACATGGTCAACACGTTCCACAGCATCCATCCGGGCGTGAGCTTCCATATCCACACCGCCGGTCACGGCAACATCAGCAGCCTGGTCGCCGAAGGTGACGTCGACATGGGGTTGACCTTTGATCTCGCCCGTCCAGACGACACGGAGATGCTCTTTCGCGTACCGATGCCGCTGATGGCTTTCGTCGGACGGGGACATCCGTTGGCGAAGCAGCGGCAGGTCTCGCTCGCCGAATGCGCTCAGTACGACCTGCTTCTGCAACTCGATACGCAGCCGATCCGCTCGCTTATCGAAATCGAACTCTCCGTCTTCGAACGAACCGGGCGGCCCTTTGTGCTGTCGAACAGCCAGATGATGCTCAAGCCATTCATCATCTCGGGGCAGGGAGTGGCTTTCTTCACGCCGATCGGCTTCCTCGCGGAAATCAAGGCGGGCGATGTCGTTCCGATACCGCTTTCCGGATCGCGCCTTCAGAACCTGCATATCGGAATTCTCGTGCAGCGACGCCGGCAGCGCACCCACGCGGCCGAAGCCGTCATCGAATTCGTTGGTGCGGAACTGCTGAGGTTCAGCGACCAGATCATGGAGGCAATCAATCCTTGAGTGAACACCAGGTCCCCGGGCGAGTTCTTTTGCGTCCAGGCCACGAGGCCGCAAGGCGCGAGCCAAACCTCTTACGGCATCTGCCTGACGGTGCCTCCTCGGCTGCGATCCCGGCCAATGCCCTCCTGATGCCGCCGCCCGTCAACGCGCATGACCACGGCTATGGCATCCGCACACTCGATTTCGGCAATGTCGACGATGCCCTGGAAGTGTGGATTCCCGGGCTTCGGCTCCGACCGCGCACCGATCCCTACCTGGAAGCGCTTGTGGCATTCTCCCGGCTGGCGCAAACGGGCGTCGGTGCGACCATGCATTGTCACAATTCGCTGAATGTCGACCGACTGGTAGAGGAGGCTGGTGCGGTGATGCGCGCGGCGCGCGATGTCGGCATAAGACTTGCGCTATCCTGCCCGCTTCTCGACTACGACCCGTGGGCTTATGATGGCGGGCCGCAGCGATTGCGGTCGTATCTCGCTCCGGCAGACTGGGACGAACTCAGTGCCTCGATCCCCCAATATGCCTCGCCTTCGGTCCAGATTTCGGCGGCCGACGCGGTCGCCGCAGCCAACACCAACCCGCTGATCGATGTCCAGTACGGCCCGATCGGGCCGCAGTGGTGCTCCAATGCACTGCTCGAAACCATCGCCGAGGCCTCTCACGCGACGGGTCGGCGCATTCACATGCATCTCCTCGAAAGCCCAAGGCAGAGGCTGTGGCTGGACAGGCGCTTTCCGCAAGGGGTCGTCCGATACCTCGACGATATCGGCTTTCTCTCGCCCCGCCTTGCCGTTGCCCATGGCGTTCATCTGCGGCCGGATGAGCTGGAGTTGCTGGCAGTAAGGGGTGTGCAACTTGTTTCGAACCCGTCGGCAAACTTGCGCCTGCGTTCAGGCGTGGCGCCGCTCGCTGCCATTCCGGCAAGCGGGCCGGCCTTCGCTTTCGGCCTCGACGGGACAGGGCTTGACGACGACCAGGACCTTTGGCGCGAACTGCGCCTTGCCCATCTGTTGCACGGTGGCCGCGGCTTGACGCGGACGTTTACGACTGGATGCGTCTTCGATGCCGCGATCCATGTCGGCGCCAAGGTTGTGAATGCGACGGCGAACGAAGATCTCGTGCTCGTGGATTACGGTGCGTTGATTGTCGACAGCCTGATAGACGATCTGGATGAGGCGGAGGTGCTGCTCACCCGGATGACGGCGGCGCACGCGAAGGGGCTCTACGTCGGCGGGCAGGAGGTCATGTGCGATGGGAAGCTGACCCGGGTCGATTTCGAAGGTGCCCGGGCCGAACTCCTGCAGCAGGCGCGTGCAGACCTTCCGCGGCTGAACTGCGAGCGTGAACTCGTGACCAAGCTCGCCGCGGCGACGCGGGCCTATTATTCCGGCTGGTGAGCCCAAGCAGCGAGGCCGCAAAAACATCTCGGGATACGTGCGGCGAGGGCCGAGACGGGACGGCTTTCTACCGGCCTCAAGCTTCGCTTCTCTGGGCCAGCCGTCGACCTGCGTTTGCGCAACGGCCCTGTCTTGCTCCTGCGGATCAGGTTCGATTATGCGACGGTCGCCGCTTTCTCGAAGGCGGCAACGAAGGGATGGTCCTGCACCGTCGAGCACTCCTTGCTCCACCCGCCCGGTGAACCCATTCCGGTGACGTCGGCTCCGAAGAACTCCTTGTTCACAGCGATGAAATGGCGCTGGTTGTCGGCGATCTCGTGATCCCAGACGATGGCATCGACGGGACAGATCGAAAGACAGAGCCCGCAATTTATGCATTCATCGGGGTGGATGTAGAAGGTACGGCCACCCTCGTAGATGCAGTCGACAGGGCAGGCGGCGGTGCAGTCGCCATCCTTCACGTCGATGCAGGGTTCGGTAATGACATAGGCCATCTTGCTGGTCTCTGAAGAGTTGCTTGCACGGCCAATTATTCAGAGTTTCCCTTGCCGAAGAAGCACAGATATTCGCAACCTCGATTGCCAAAAAGGCAACGTCCGGTGCTTCTTCGATCTTGTTTGATGTCGCCGCGTGGCGAAGTTTTGCGGTAAGCGCCAACCTGAAACGAGCTTGATCACCCGGCCGTACAGCCCAGGATCGTGTGCAAGCGCCTTTGTTCGCCTGTCGGGCTTAAGGCTGCCGGAGGATACCTCTCAGGATCGTCTCGGTGATCGTGGCCGCCGCCTTTTCATAGTCGTCAGCTTTCAAACGGGGCTTTTTGAGCGCGTCGACGGTGACGGGTTCGAAGTCCGAGTAAAACTGGGTCGACGCCCAGAGCATGATGAAGAGATGACGTGGATCGACCGGCAGCATCTTGCCGGCGGCGATCCAGCCCTCGATGACCGCGACATGAGTATCCGTTACCTGACGGATGTGTTCGCGATCCTTCTTGGTCAGGAAGCGGGCGCCTTGAATGATTTCGCTGGCGAAGAGCCGGGACTCGGCCATGTTCTTGCGCGTGTATTCCAGCTTCGCCTTGATGTAGAGCCTGAACGCCTCCGCCGGTTCGCGCTCCGGCGAAATGTATTTCAGTGCATCATCCCAACTGGCGAGCAGATGCGCGATGATGGCGGTGTAGATCTCCTCTTTGGAAGAGAAATAGTAGTAGACGTTTGCCTTGGGCAGGCCCGAAGCCTCGGCAATCTCGGCGATGCGCGTGCCATCGAAGCCCTTGCGGGCAAATATCTCGATCCCCGCCTTGATGATCAGCCGCACGTTACGTTCGCGGATGCGCTCTTCGGGATCTCGTACTGCCCTTGCCATATGGTTCCGCCTCCATCTCGCCGTCGCTTCCTACCAGGCAATCATGCGTGGTGGCGAGATTGCCTTTGCAATTGCCGCGTTTTCCAGCGAAATGCAAGCGTATCACCCTTCGCAAAAAGCTGACGATGTAGTCAAGAAAAATTGACCACTTCGTCATTTTCTGCTTTTTGAAAGTTGACACTTTGGTCAGCTTTTGTCTAGTCTCCCTGCAATGAACGGAAGGGGAGCCGTAATGCCGATGCGCTTGAGAGAGGCAATGGCGGAGACGTTTGCTGGCTGGGAGGGCGACCTCCCGCATGCCTGGCGCGATGCGCTCGGCGCCGTCGGCGACGATTTCGCCCGTATCGCTGCGGACCTCGAGTTGGAGGCCTGGGAGCCGATCTTCCCGGCGCGCCGCGGCAAGACTTTTCCCGGTCAGCCAAGGGGCGCGCATGCCCTGGCGGCTTTCGACGGAATTGCACCCGATGGCGTTCGTTGTCTGGTTCTTGGTCAGGATCCTTATCCCGAGCCGGGTTTTGCGACGGGGCGTGCCTTCGAGGCCGGAAATCTGGCCGCATGGGGTGAGCTGGACAAGATGTTCTCGAAGAGCATCCGTGCCTACATGCAGCTGATTGCGGCCGCGCGCCTTGGTGATGAAAGTCTGGCACGCGATTTCGGCCGCTGGCCGGATGTGCGGCATCTGCTTTGCGATCCCACCGGTTCGTTCGAGGCGCCGAGCCTGATCGCCGACCGCTGGGTGGGGGAGGGTGTTCTCCTGCTCAACGCATCGCTGACGCTCTCTCGTTTCCGCGTCGATATCGATCCGCACCAGTCGCGCGGGCATCTTGCCTTCTGGCGGCCGCTGATGCTGCGCGTGGTCGAAATGCTTGTGGCGCGAGGCGAGCCCGTTGTCTTCCTGGGTTTCGGTGCGGCCGCGGCTGACATCTTCTCGCAAGTCGGCGTTGCCGAGGGGCAGTTCGGCCATGTCGCCTATGTCCAGCGCGAGCATCCCGCCTTTGCCGACAAGGTGCTCGGCCGGGAAAATCCGTTCCTTCTCTGCAATTCTCATCTGGAGGCGATGGGCGGCCGGCCCATCGCGTGGTGAACCATGGCGCGTAACCCGGAATATGATTTCATCGTCGTTGGTGCGGGCTCGGCCGGTTGTGTTCTTGTGAACCGTCTGTCGAAGAACCCGGCAAACCGCGTGCTTTTGATCGAGGCTGGCGGCAAGGATCGCAACCCGCTGTTCCGGCTGCCGATGCTGATGGGCAAGCTGTTCCACTCCGGCATCTACAACTGGCATTATCACACCGAGCCTGAGCCTTATCTCAATGGCCGCTCGCTCTATTGGCCGCGCGGCAAGGTGCTGGGTGGGACCTCCACCATCAACGGCATGATCTATGTGCGCGGTAATAGCCACGACTACGATCGCTGGTCGCAGCTCGGGCTACCCGGCTGGTCCTATGATGAAGTGCTGCCGGCATTCCGACGCTCCGAAACGCATATCCAGCGCAAGGACGCCTTCCACAGTGGCGACGGGGAACTCACCGTCTGCCGAGCCCGTGGCAACAATCCTTTGATGGACGTGTTCTGCGAGGCGGGCATCCAGGCCGGCTATCCGGCCAACGATGACTTCAACGGAGAGACGCAAGAAGGCTTTGGCCGCTACGACTTCACCATCCGCAAGGGAAAACGCTGGTCCACATCATGGGCCTTCCTGCGTCCGGCACTCGGCCGCAAGAACCTCACCGTGCTGACGGGAGCGGAACTCACGCGCCTGATCATCGAAGGCGACCGGGCGTGCGGCGTCGAGTATCTGAAGGACGGCGTGCTGGAACGCGCCCGCGCCGGGCGGGAGGTGATCCTCTCCTCAGGGGTGGTCAATTCGCCCAAGGCGCTGCTTCTGTCCGGCATCGGCCCCGCAGACGAGCTCCGGGCGCTTGGCATCGAGCCGGTGCTGGACCTGCCGGGCGTCGGCAAGAACCTCCAGGACCATGTCGACTGCGTCATGAGCTGGGAATGCCGGGAGCCGATCACGCTCTTCAGCGACCTGCGGGCGGACAAGCTTATTCCCGCCGTTGCCCAGGGCATGCTGTTCGGTGAGGGCGTCACCACGACGTTCCCCTATGAGGCCGGTGCCTTCATCCGCTCGAACGATGGCCTGGTTGCGCCCGACATACAACTGCACTTCATGCCGGCGCTGGAAAAGACGGCCAACCTGCACTTCCCCAATCCCTTCCGGAAGAAACAGGCCGTGGAGGCCAACCACGGGTTCACGATCCGCGTCGGCCCCGTCAATCCGGTGAGCCGCGGCGAGATCACGCTGCGCTCGGCGAACGCGACGGACAAGCCGAAGATCCAGGCCAACTACCTCCGTGACGATTTCGACGTCCGCACGATGATCGATGCCATCCGGCTGACGCGTGACATTGTCGGCCAGAAGGCTTTCGACCGCTTTCGCGGCAAGGAGCTGGCGCCGGGGCCGGAAGCGCTCGACGATGCCGCTTTGACGAGTTGGTTGCGGGCGACCGCCATGACGACCTTCCACCCGGTTGGAACCGCCAAGATGGGCAATGACCCCATGGCTGTGGTGGATGCGCGGCTCAAGGTGCGCGGCATCGAGGGGCTGCGTGTCGCGGATGCCTCGATCATGCCGATCATCTCAAGCGGCAACACCAACGCGCCAGCCATCATGATCGGCGAGAAATGCGCCGAATTCATCCTGAACGCATAGGGAGCAATGCGATGATCCTGGAACACCGCACTTATACCTTTAAGCCCGGCACGGTCGACAAGTGGATGAAGAAGTACGAGGCCGACGGCTTGCCCGTGCAGAAGCGCCATCTCAACAAGTTCGTCGGACTCTATGCTTCGGAACTGGGAACGCTTCACACCACCGTTCTGATGTGGGCGTACGACAGCCTCGCTGACCGCGAGGCGCGCCGGACGGCCATGTATGCGGACCCGGACTGGCAGAAGTTCATTTCCGAAGTCTGGGCGCTGGACGCGATCCAGAAGCAGGAGGTGATGATTATGAACCCGGCCCCCTATTCCCCGCCGCTTTGAGGCGGCAAGCGCCCTGGCAAATGCGAATGAGAAACAACAAGATAAAAGAGGGAACGATCATGACAGACAAGACTGGGAAGATTACACAGCACATGATGCAGCGCCGAACATTCCTGCAGGCGAGCGCGGGTGCCGCGGCGCTCGGCTTTGCGGCCAGCATCGTGCCCGAGTTCGCCCGTGCGTCGGGCGGGCTGGTCGCGCTGGTCCACACACAGGCTGCAGGCGACAATGGTCCGGTGGACCAGATGATCGCCAAGCTCAAGCAGCTTTCGGAAGAAAAGGGCTTCGAATGCCGCGCTGTCTACGCGCAGGATCCGGCGACCTACGAGACCGTCTACCGCACGCTGGGAGATGCGGGCGCGGCGATCATCGTCTCGACCTTCAACGAAGTGGCCGAGCCCTTCAAGGCGCTGGCGCCGTCCTATCCCAACACCAAGTGGATCCAGCTTTTCGCCGACCCTTTCGAGCCGGCAATCCCGAACGTCGTGACTGTCTCCTACGACTACTACCTTGGTTGCTATCTTTCGGGGGTCTTTGCGGCCAAGATGTCGTCGACCGGCAAGACCGGCTTCATCGGCGGCGTTTCGATTCCGCCTCTCAACGCAGACTTCAACGCCTTCAAGGCCGGCGTGCATTCCATTCGACCGGATGCCTCCGTCATCGCCGCCTTTGCAGGCTCGTTCCAGGACCCTGCAAAGGGTCAGGAAATCGCAACCCAGATGTACAATGATGGCATCGACTACATCCAGACCGATGCGGCGGCCACCGACGGCGGCATCATTGCCGCGGCCAACGAGAAGGAAGGGCGCATGGTGAGCTGCCTCGCGCCCGGACAATATGACCTCGGTCCGAAATCACTGATATCGATCGTCAGCCTGGACTTCGGCGCCTCGCTCTACAACGAGGCCAGCAAGGCGGTCGGGCCCGAATGGAAGGGCGGTGCGCACGAGCATACGGGCCTTGGCACCGGCGTCATCGACTTCATTCTCTCGCCGGTCTTCGCCGAACAGGGGCCGGCAGATCTGAATGCCAAGGCGAAGGAAGCGCTGGCCGAGGTCGACAAGGTTCGTGTCGGCATCCTGAATGGGTCGATCAAGGTTCCGTTCAACACCACCCTTTGATCTCCTGGCGCTGGCTCGCCGAGCCAGCCCGAGGTTTCGAATGACGTCGGCACAGACCTTCCCTCTTGGGGGAGGTCACTGGGGTTCGCGGATCGTTTCCAGCCCTGTTGACAGCCGCGAACCTCCTGCTCTCAATGGGAACCATTGCATGTCCAATTCTCCGAAATCGGCCCTGGAGTGCCGTAACGTCACCGTCAAATTCGGAGACGTGACGGCGTTGTCGGAGGTTTCAGCTTCGTTCGCTCCCGGCCAGATCCATGCGGTCGTCGGTCAGAACGGGGCCGGCAAGACCACCTTTGCCCGCGTGGCGGCCGGCCTCGTCCAGCCGACCTCTGGCGCCGTCAACGTGATGGGACACGACATCCGGACGGGGCAGGTCAGCGAAAGCCGGGCCGCGGGCGTGGAGCTCGTCCACCAGAGTTTTGCGTTGCCACCGTCCTTTACCGTCGCCGAGACCATGGAGTTTGGCGCTACGGGCAAGGGCGGCATCTATAGCCGCAAGGGGCTCGCTAAAAAATGGCGGGCACATCTCGCGGGGCTCGACGTCCAGGTCGACTTGAACCGGCGGATCCGGGACCTGCCGATCGAAACGCAGCAGGGCATAGAGATCGCCCGGGCCCTGGTCACGGATTCGCGCGTCCTCATTCTCGACGAGCCGACCGCGGTCCTTTCACCGGCGGGCATCGACATGCTGTTCGCACGCGTTCGCCGTCTCAAGGAACGTGGGGTCACAGTTATCCTCATCCTGCACAAGATCCGCGAGGTGCTGGGCATCGCCGACACGGTCACGGTGCTGCGGGGCGGCCAGAAGGTCGAAGGACCGCTTCCGGTGGCTGAGGTTTCGGGCGAGCGATTGGCCAACCTCATCGTCGGTGAGGCCGTCGCGAAGACGCTCGATCGGCACGATCGCGATGCATTGGTCGGAACGAAGTCACGGGTCCGTGGGGACTCCGATCAGCCGGCGCATGCGACCGGCCCTGCCATCCTTTCGATGAAGGCCGTCTCCACCCGGCCGGACAGCGGGGGCATTGCCCTCGATGGCGTCGATCTGGAGATCCGCCCGGGTGAGATCGTGGGTATCGCCGGGGTGGAAGGCAACGGGCAGAAGACGCTGGTGCGGGCTATCTCCGCTCTCGCCGACCTGACAAGTGGATCGATCCAGCTTGCAGGCCATGACGTGACTGGCGAACCTCTCGTCGCCCGTCGCGCGATCGGTCTTAGGATCATTCCCTTCGAGCGCAACGTCGAAGGTCTCAGCCTCACGAGTTCGCTCTGGCAGAACTGGAGCGCGAGGGAGCTGCTGCAGGGCAGGCTGCTCAAGCTGATCCGTCCCTCGGCAGTGCGCAATGCCTGCGACCGGTCACTCAAGGAATGGAGCGTTCACTACCACAATTCCGCGCAGAAGGCGGGGTCCCTGTCGGGCGGCAATGCGCAGAAGGTGATCCTCGCCCGGGAGATCGATCCCGATGCGAAGCTGATCATCGCGGCCCAGCCGACCCGCGGCCTCGACATCGGGGCCACCGCCTTCGTTTGGCAAGCGCTCCGGCAGGCGCGCGACCGTGGCGCGGCCATACTGCTGATCTCGTCGGATCTCGACGAGCTCTTCGACATATCGGATCGCGTCGTGGTGATGCTGTCGGGACGCCTGAACGGCGAGTTCCGTGCGCCCTTCGACATAGGGTTGGTGGGAGCGGCCATGACCGGTGCCGTTGCAGGGGCAAGCGCATGAAAGACAGTCTCATCACCGTCGTCCGCAGTCTGATCTTTGTGATCTTCGCGCTCATCCTTTGCGCGCTCGTGTTCCAGCTTGCCGGTTACAATGCTCCGGTGACGCTTTGGGCGGTGCTCGATGGGGCATTCCTGCGAAGCGGCGCGATCGAGCAAAGTCTCAGATGGGCGCTGCCGCTGTTCATAACGGCGGTCGGCGTCGGCATTTCCTTCCGCGCGGGCTTCTTCAACATCGGGGCCCAGGGGCAGTTCTATGTCGGCGCGATCTGCGCCGCCTTCGCTGCCGAAGCGGTAAAGGGCGGACCAGCTTTCCTGGTTATCCCGACCTTGCTTCTTGCCGGCATGCTCGGCGGTGCTCTCTGGGCGCTGTGGCCAGGATTGCTGCGGCTCCGCTCCGGCACCGACGAGGTTATCACCACGCTGATGGGCAACTTCATGGCCGGCCTGCTGCTGGTCTATGTCACCTCAGGGCCGCTGAAGGATCCCTCGGGTTCCGGTCAGCAGGCATCGAGCCGCCCGCTTGATGCGGCCTACCGCATCTCGAATTCTCTCGGTCTCTCCCCGGCGATCATCGCAATCGCGGTGGTCGTCGGCATCCTCATGTGGCTGCTGGTGAACCGAACTTCCTTCGGCATACTGGCAAGCCTTGCCGGCCGCAATGGCACGATGGTGGAATGGCAGGGCGCGCGCCTCTGGAAGCTCGGCCTTTCCAGTTTCCTCATTTCGGGGGCGCTTGCGGGCCTTGCCGGCACCATCGAGTTCATGGGGCCGAACGGCCGCATCGCATCGGGCTTCCTGCCGGCGCACGGCTTCACAGCGATCCTGATCGCGCTTGTCGCCAATCTCTCCGTTCTCGGAACGGCTGTTGCTGCCATCTTCTTCGGCGGCCTTGCCTCGGCGGCACTCTATCTGCCGATCATGGCCGGGCTGCCGTCGGCGGCGATCGACATCATCAATGCGGCGATCGCGCTGTTCATAACCGCGAGGTCGACATTCATCGACCGGGTGCTGCGTCTCGGAGGGCGTTCGACATGAATGAGATCTTCATCGCCATCCTGCGCTCCGGAACGCCGCTGATCTACGTCACGCTCGCCGGCGTCATCGCGCAGCGGGTAGGGGTCTGGAACCTCGGCCTCGAGGGACTGATGATCATCGGCGCCTGCGCGACAATTCTCGGCATCATGCTCACAAAGTCCGTCGGCGCGGCCATCCTCATCGCCATCATCGCCTGCGTGCTGGCCTCGGTGCTTCTCTGGTTTGTCATCGACAGGCTGAAGGCCAATCCCATTATCGCCGGCCTCGGGCTGACCGGTCTCGGCATCGGCGGTACGGCGCTTGCGGTCCAGTCTATCTTCGGCAGCCAGGCAACCGTGACGGCACCTTTCGGCATTCCTAAATTGGGGCCGGCCTTTGGTTCCTATGGCGTGCTGTCAGTCTCGGTTGCCGCCATGCCGCTCGTCGTCTTTGCCATGTGGGTGCTGTTGCGGCGAACGCGCTTCGGCCTGCGGCTAGCCGCCTGTGGGGAGCATCCGTTCGCTGCGCGCGGCGTCGGCGCCAACCCGTCGCGCATGCGGCTCGTGGCGCTTTCGATCGGTGGGGTGCTGTGCGCTATCGGCGGCGCGGAACTTGCGGCGGGCAGCCTGCAGTTCTTTGCCCAGGGCATGACGGCCGGTCGCGGCTTCATGGCGTTTGCTGCAGTCATCTTTGGCGCGGCCCATCCCGTGGGTGCCACCTTCGCCGCCTTGTTCTTTGCCATCGTCAGCGCCATCGGCATCCGGGCGCAGTTGACGTTCGGCGACAGGATTCCGCACGATCTCCTGCAGGCATTGCCCTATCTCGCGACGGTCTTCGGCGTCTGGCTGTCCGGAAAGCTTCGCGGCGGCGCGAAGGCCGCAAGCTCGTTCGCCGAGCTCAGGGATCAGTAATCATGATGTGCGGCGGACGCTATCCTCAGGTCATTCAATGGTTTCCGGGGCATTTGTCATGAGCGAAATTCTTATCCGCAATGGGACGATAGTTGCGATGGACCGCGCTCACGGCGCAACACCATTTGCCGCTGACATTCTGATCGAAGGCACCGAGATCAGATCGATCGGGTTGGGTCTTGCCGCCAGGCCCGATGCCCAAATTATCGAGGCACGCGGTAAGCTGGTCATGCCGGGACTGGTCAATGCCCATACGCATTCCAGTGAAACATTCCTGCGGGGGCGCTATGAGCGCATGCCGCTCGAACTCTGGCTGCTTTATGCCTATCCGCTGTTGATGAACGACCCGATCGGCGAGCGCCTGCTGTACCTGCGCAGCCTGCTGCTGGCGATGGAATCGCTGCGCAACGGCGTCACGACGCTCTGCGACGATTTTTTCGACCCGCCCCGGCACGATCTCGACCGGCTTGCCACCGTCTTTCGCGCCTACGACGATGCCGGAATCCGCGCCAATGTTTCGAGCGCGGCGATGAATGTGCATACGCTTGACGCGCTGCCTTTTGTGCGCGAGATAATGCCCTCGGCGATGCAGGATCTTCTCGATTTTGGTCCGCCGATGTCGGCAGCAGCGTATGCGGACTATTGCCGCGCTGCCTTTTCCAGCCTGCACGGGATGTCGGGCCGCCTCCAGTTCACGATCGCCCCTTCTGCGCCGCAGCGCTGCACGCCCGATCTCATGGCGGCCTGTATGGAGCTGGCGGTGGAGAGAAGCGTGCCGTTCCACACGCATGTCCTCGAAACCAAGACACAGGCGGTGACGGGGCTCGTTCATCACGGCAAGTCCTTGATCGCCTATATGCATGATCTCGGCCTTCTGAAACGCAATACGACCATCGCGCATTCGGTGTGGGTCAGCGACAAGGACATCGAGCTGATGGGGGAGGGGGGCGTCTCCGTTGCCCACAACGCCGTCTCCAACCTGAAGCTTGGGGCCGGGATCGCGCCGATCCGCCGCCTGCTCGATGCCGGTGTGACGATCGGCCTTGGCACGGATGGCGTTTCGTCGAACGACACGTCTCGCATCTTCGACGTCATGCGCGTCGCCGGTCTCGTTCATAGTGCCGCCGGTCCTGACTACGAGAAATGGCTGAGGGCGGACGAAATCCTCACCATGGCGACCATCGGCGGCGCCAAGACGGCGATGCTGGAACAGGTGACCGGTTCCCTGGAAGTCGGCAAGTCGGCCGATCTACTTGTCCTGGATATGCGCAACTATCCTTTCATGCCGCTCAACGAGGTCGCCAAACACCTTGTCTATTCGGAAAACGGATCGTCGGTGGAAACAGTGATGGTTGCCGGACGAATCGTCATGCAGGGCGGACGCCTGACCACGGTGGATGAACAGGCCGTTTTCGATGAAATTTCCGAACTCGTGCCGGCATATCTTGCCGAACACGCCGAACTTGAGCGCCGCAACGCGATCTTCGAACCCGTCCTGGCAGAGGTCCATCGAATGGCAACCGGGATGGACATTTCTCTCAACCGATACCAAGGCGATGCCGTTTGACGCGACCGCGATGGCAGACGATTTTTCCCAATGACGTAGCCAGCTTTGTTGCAACGCTCCGTAGAAAAAAATTGGGCAACCGCATCATACGTGTGGCGCGAACCATGACAACAATCTATGGATGATAATGCACGCGTAACTTGCGATTTTCTGACTCACAAGCTGGGCGAAAGTTCTTCACTGTAGGAAAGCTCTGCTGCACCCTGGGCATGGATTGCGGGTGCTTGCGCGATTTGGACGGCCTTCGGGGGAAGGTGGACGGGGAACCGATGACATCAACGATAGTTGTTCTTGTGCTTGCTCTTGCAGGCATGGCGTTCACATGGCTGAAAGTGCTCGAGCGTTTTCAGTCGGCTCTCGCCGCCGCCGCTTGGATGCTCCGGGCCGTCACCAATGCAGTCCTTCGGCCGTGGAAAGCCTGGTTCGCCTTCATTGCTGCCTTCTTGATCAGCCTGGCGTTTTTCCAGAGTGCGCACGCGCAATCGGCTGGTTGCAGTGCGATCAACGCAACGTGGGGGAGCGGCGTTTCCCTCTCGAATACAAGCGAGTTGTGGCAGGCTAACCTTAGCGTCCTCGCCGGCGAAAAAGTCACTTACAGGGTTACTTCATCTGGCACTGTGAATTCGAACAGCGCAGGCTTCGCGATTTACAAGAACGCTGGCGTTAATATGTCTGACGGCACTTCATTTGAAGCATATGCTGCACCCGGCGCGGAGTTGAATCTAAACGCTACATTGACAATACCCGCTGACGATACTCAATTTGTGGTTTACGCTTGGAGCGAGCCCGCTGGCGGAACCGTACAGGCGACGGTTACGTGCGCTGGAAAGACCGACCAGACCATCACCTTCAACAATCCGGGCCCGCAGAATTTCGGCACGACGCCGACGCTGACGGCAAGCGCCAGTTCCGGGCTCAGCCCCGTCTTCACCTCCGCGACCACCGGCGTTTGCACCGTTGATGGCGCAGGTGTGTTGAGCTTCGTGACGACCGGGACCTGCACGATCAATGCCAACCAGGCCGGCGATGCGTCCTACAACGCCGCCCCGCAGGTACAGCAGAGTTTTGCCGTCAACCCCGCCGTTCCGATTGCCGGTGCGCTTTCGGCGACAGTCAGCGCCAACTCGTCGGCGAACCCCATCACGTTGAACCTTTCCGGTGGAACAGCGACATCGGTGGCGGTCAGCGCGCCAGCTGCGCATGGCACGGCGACGGCTGTGGGAGCCACCATCACCTATACGCCGACGCCAGGCTATGCCGGGCCCGACAGCTTCGCCTATACGGCGACAAATGCGGGCGGCACATCGTCGCCGGCGACGGTTACCATCACCGTATCGGCCCCGACCATCGTTTTGCCGAACGTCTCGCTGGCGGCGGGGACCGTTGGGACGGCCTATAGCCAGACGCTGACGGCTTCCGGCGGCACCAGCCCCTATACCTTCTCCGTATCCGGCACATTACCGGCTGGTCTCACCCTCTCGTCCGGAGGTGTACTTTCCGGAACGCCGACCGTTGCGGGGAGCTACAGCTTCCAGATTGTCGCTACCGACAGCTCGACTGGCCCTAGCGCGCCGTTCTCGGGCTCGCGGGGGTACACACTGAACGTCAACGAGATCGTCCCGGTTGCAGGCGCGGTATCGGCGACGGTCAATGCGAACTCGTCAGCGAACTCGATCACGCTGAACCTTTCCGGCGGCACGGCGACGTCGGTGGCGATCGGCACGGCGGCTTCGCACGGCACGGCGTCGGCCTCCGGCACGACCGTTACCTATACGCCGATACCAGGCTACTCCGGCTCTGACAGCTTCACCTACACCGCCACGAATTCAGCCGGTACCTCTTCGCCAGCGACGGTTGCCATCACGGTGAACCCACCCACACTGGCCCTGTCGCCAGCGGCAGGGGTGCTGCCCGGCGGCACGACCGACGTTGCCTATAGCCAGTCAATGACCGCATCGCTCGGCACCGCGCCCTATACCTATGGGCTCACCGTCACGTCCGGCACGCTCCCAGCGGGACTGTCTTTCAATACCGCAACGGGCACTCTTTCCGGCACCCCGACGACGACAGGCACCGTCAACTTCACCGTATCTGCCGTAGACACCTACGGTGCGAGCGGCTCGGCCGCCTATTCGCTGACGACCATACTGGCGCTGCAGGCGCCCGTCGCCGGCAATGCGTCCGCGACGGTCGATGCGAACTCGGCGAACAACGCAATCACGCTCGCCCTCACAGGCGGCGCGGCAGATAGCGTTGCGGTTACGTCGGCGCCGGCCCACGGCACCGCATCGGCTTCTGGCACGACAATCACCTACACGCCGACATCAGGCTATTCCGGCTCCGACAGCTTCACCTATACGGCCACCAATACCGCGGGCACGTCCGCGGCCGCGACGGTCACGATCACGGTGAGTGCGCTGCCACAATTGTCGATCAATGACATAAGCCAGGCCGAGGGTAATTCCGGCACCGCGAGCTTCACCTTCACGATATCGCTGGACAAACCGGCCGGTGTCGGCGGCGTGACCTTCGACATTGCGACGGCAAACGGCACCGCCAACGCCCCTGGCGACTACACAACCAATTCCACAAGCGGTCACGTCAGCCAGGGCGCGACCGACGCCACATTCACAGTGCTTGCGCTCGGTGATACGGACTTTGAGCCGAACGAGACATTCTTCGTCAATGTCACAAACGTCGCCGGCGCGACGGTCGTCGACAGCCAGGGTATGGGCACTATCCTCAATGACGACGCAGCGCCTGCTCCGTCGATCGCTAACATCACCCCGAACGCCGGTGGCACGGCCGGTGGTACGGTGGTCACCATTACCGGTACGGGTTTCACCGATACGACTGCGGTTACCTTCGGCGGCATTGCCGGGAACAACCTCACCGTCGTCGACGACGGTGAGGTCACGGTGACGACGCCCGCTCATCCCGCTGGAGCCTTAGCAGTCGCCCTTACTACGCCGAACGGAACCGATACGTTCAATGGTGGCTTTACCTACCAGACATCGGTTCCGACGATCACGGCATCGGCCTCCGACAGCAATCCGGTGCTCGGCGCATCGGTGACCTTTACGGCGACCTTGGCGGGCGGCGCGTCACCGACCGGAACCGTCACCTTCAAGAACGGATCCACGACGCTTGGAACCGGCTCCGTTTCCGGCACCACGGCCACGTTCAGCACCGCGGCGCTGGCCGTCGGCGTGCATTCCATCACCGCTGAATATTCGGGTGATGCCAACAACGCCGCTGCGGTCTCGGCCGCCGTCACTGTTACGGTCGGGCAGGTTGCCCCGACGGTCACGGTCTCGGCCTCGAACAGCAATCCGGCGCTCGGCGCATCGGTGACCTTCACGGCGACCTTGGCCGGCGGCGCGTCACCGACGGGAAGCGTCACCTTCAAGAACGGATCCAGGACGCTTGGGACCGGCTCCGTCTCCGGCACCACGGCCGCCTTCAGCACCGCGGCGCTCGCCGTCGGCGTGCATTCCATCACCGCTGAATATTCGGGTGACGGCAACAATGCCGCTGCGGTCTCGTCCGCCGTGACCGTTACGGTCGGGCCGCTTGCTCCAACGGTCACTGTCTCGGTCTCCGACAGCAACCCGGTGCTTGGCGCATCGGTGACCTTTACGGCGACCTTGGCCGGCGGCGCGTCACCGACGGGAAGCGTCACCTTCAAGAACGGATCCACGACGCTTTCAACCGGCTCCGTCTCCGGCACCACGGCCACGTTCAGCACCGCGGCGCTGGCCGTCGGTGCACATTCCATCACCGCCGAATATTCCGGTGACAGCAATAATGCCGCTGCGACCTCGGGCGCTGTCACGGTCACGGTGGCTGCCTCAGCCATAACGTTCAGTCCCGCCGGCGGGGCGCTGCCTGAGGCCATGGCTGGTGAGGCTTACAGCCAGCAGATCCTCGCAACGGGGGGAGCGGGAGCGCTGAGCTACAGTCTCAAATCCGGCACGTTGCCGGCCGGAATGATCCTCAACATCTCCACCGGCGAGTTGACGGGTCCCCTCGATACGGCGGCCGAGGCGAAGGACTATAGCTTCACCATCGAAGCGCGTGACGGTCACGGCACCACCGGAACGGCAAGCTACACTCTGACGGTCAAAACACGCGCCGTCACCGTCACTGACAAGACAGTCGACGTTCCGTCGGGCAGCATGCCGGTCAATGTCAACCTCGAGGCCGGCGCCACTGGCGGTCCGTTCACTGATGCGAGCCCCACATTCGTGGAACCGGCCAATGCCGGCACGGCGAGCATCGTGCGGGGTGAATTTGCCGCAGCGGGTCCGACGCCTCTCGGCTGGTATCTGAAGTTTATCCCGAACCCAGCCTACTCGGGTACTGTGCGGGTTGGCTTCAGGCTGATGAACGCGCAAGGCGCCTCCAACACCGGTACGGTGACCTACAAGATCGGCTACAATCCTGCCGAGGTCGCCGATAATATTGATGACCTCGTGCACGGTTTCGTCCAGACCCGGCAGGGCCTGATCGCCTCTTCGATCAGGGTTCCGGGCCTTCTGGAACGTCGGCAGCTGGGCAACGCCACGGATCCAGTCACTGCCCGTATGACGCCTTCGGAAGATGGCATAACGGCCAGCTTCGCGACCAGTCTTGCGCAAATGGAATCGGCTGGCGGCTATGCCCCGCCGTTCAACGTCTGGATCGACGGCACGCTGATGGCGCACAAGCGAGACGAGAACGACGACAAGTGGGGCAGCTTCGCCATGCTCAATCTCGGCGCCGATTATCTGATTTCTGAAAAGGCGCTGGTCGGCCTGTCACTGCATTTCGACCGGATGACCGATCCGACGAAGGAGGACGCCGAATTGACGGGCAACGGTTGGCTCGCCGGCCCCTATGCCTCGCTCGAGATCGGCAAGGGCGTGTTCTGGGATACAAGCCTGCTCTATGGCGGCTCGGCGAACGACATCGACACAGCCTTCTGGGACGGTTCGTTCGACACGAAACGCTGGTTGATCGACACGGTGATCATGGGCGAATGGCAAATCGACGAGGCCACGGTGCTGACGCCGGAGCTCCGGGCTGTCTACTTCAACGAGACGGTCAAGGACTATAGCGTGCGCAACGGTGCGGGCGACGAAATCACCATCGAGGGCTTCGACGCCGAACAGTTCCGAGTAAGTCTCGGGGCGGAGATCGCGCGTTCCTTCACCCTGGAGAACGGCTCCACGGTGACGCCGAAGCTCGGTGCAACAGCCGGTTATGCCGGTCTCGACGGCTCCGGCGCCTACGGCACACTGACCGCCGGCCTGACGCTGGAGACCGTCGATTTCTGGATGCTCGACGCCAGCCTCCTTCTCGACATCGAGGGTGACGGCCAGAAATCTCTTGGTGGACGGGTGAGGGCAGCAAAGCAATTCTGAGCAGGCCTGACCCCGACTGAAACAGAAAGCCGCAGTGGGACGCACAGCGGCTTCCGTTCCTCTTGAGCCAAGTTCCAACCTCTATTTCGCGTCATCGGAGGGTTGTTCGCCGTCTTGGCGTGGTGCAAAGCTCTACGGAGCGATCATCTTCCAAGGCTTAGGGTGGCGTTTCGATCGGGTGACCGGTTGACAATGGGGCCGGGCTTGAATTAATGGGTAATCGATAACCCAACAAGGGCACCAACGTGACAATCTCCCTTTCTGACATCGCGGAGCGTGCGGGCGTCTCAGTGAAGACGGTCTCCGGCGCATTGCACGGCGGGTCCGCTCGAATGTCGGACGAGACCCGTCAGAAGGTCAAGGCGATTGCGGAGGAGCTCGGCTATGTAACGAACCTGGCCGCGCGCGGCGTGCGTCAGGGCTGGCTTCCGCTGGTCGGCGTCGTGTCCGATGGGTTGATCACCTCGCCCTTCGCCACCGAAATCGTCCGAGGACTCGATGGGGCTGCGCGCAGCGCCGGCATGGCCGTCTTCGCTGTCAACCACAGCAGCGGACAGTCGATTGGCTCGGTGCTCGACGAGGTGCAGCAGTTCCGGCCGCGCGCCGTTGCCTACGCCGCCATGTATCACAAGGACGTCGATCTGCCGCCAACGCTGGCCGGCTCCGTCGGGGTCATGATCAACTGCCGCGAGGCCTCGGGCCGTGTCACGTCGCTGGTCCCGGACGAAGAGGGCGGGGCACGTGAGATCGTGCGTTACCTGCTGGCCGCAGGCCGGCGCCGTATCGCCTTCATCAACTTGCCGGGCATTCTGGCCGGCTCCTTGCGCGAGAAGGGCTTTCGTGCGGCGCTGGAGGAGGCAGGCATCGATCCGCTCGGCGTGTTTCCCGCCGTGCGCCGCAGCGTTTATAGCGACCGCGCGCCAAGCCTTGTCGCATCCCATGCGGAAGCACTTCTTTCCGGTCAGCGGCCGGACGCCATCCTGTGCGGCAACGACCGAGTGGCGATGGAGGTCTATGCGGCGCTTGCGCGTGCCGGCCTTCGCATCCCGGACGACATTGCGGTGGCAAGTTTCGACAACCAGGTCGAGCTTGCCTCGCGGCTGGATCCGCCATTGACGACAATGGCCCTGCCGCACCGCGCGATGGGCCGCCTTGCCATGGAGATCCTGCTCGCCGGGCAACCTGAGCCGCCGCATCTGCGGCAGTTGCCCTTCCATCTGGTCGAGCGGGCATCCGTCTAAATTCAGTTTTATGATCGCATTCAACAGGAGGAGAAAACAATGACTGCGCACTTGGGTAATCGTTTACGCAATGCACTCTGCGCCGCCACGGCACTCTTGGGGAGCGCCGGTATTGCCGACGCAAAAACCGTCGTTCATGTCATGCACCAGGGGGATCCGGGCTGGGTGAAGGCCTATGGCGATGTCGCCAAGCGCTTCGAGGACGCCAATCCGGATGTCGACATCGAACTGATCTACGCGCCGCACGACGCCTATAATGAGAAGTTCAGCGCCGCCGTCATGGCCAAGCAGTTGCCGGACGTGATGGAACTCGACGCACCGTTCCTCGCCAACTACGTCTGGTCCGGATACCTGCAGCCGATCAAGCCGCTCGTCGATAAGGATGTCCTCGACGACATGACCGGCTCGAACATCGCCCAGGGCACCTATCCGATCGATAAGGACCTCTATGCGATCGGCCTCACCGACTCCTCGGTCGTCCTCTACGGCAACAAGAAGTATCTCGAAGCCATCGGCGCACGCATTCCGAAATCCGTCGACGACGCCTGGACGCGCGAGGAATTCGAAGGCTATCTCGAAAAGCTCTCCAAGCTCGAAGGCGTGAAGTGGCCGATCGACACGTTCCGCGGCTACGGCATCAAGACCGAGTGGATCACCTATGCCTATGGCCCGCTGCTCGAAAGCGCTGGCTGCGATCTGATCGATCGCAAGGCCTGGAAGGCGACCGGTGCGCTCGACAGCGAAGCCTGCGTCAAGGCGCTCACGATGATGCAGACGTGGGTAAAGAACGGCTGGGTCGTTCCGACGTCGTCGGGTACCAACCAGTTCTATGCCGAAGGCCAGCCGGCAGCACTCGCCATGGGCGGGCACTGGTTCTATGCGGAAGCCGCCGCCGCGATGAAGGACAATATCGTCGTCATGCCGCTGCCAAAGATCGGTAAGAAGGGCGTCAGCCCGAACGGCACCTGGATCTGGGGCATCTCGGCGACCTCCGAAAATCCTGAGGCCGCGGGCAAGTTCCTGAGCTTCCTTCTGAAGGACAAGGAATATCGCGACTACGCCAAGACCCAGTCGGCCTATCCGGGGCTCAAGAGCTTTGCCGCCGAATCCCCGCTCTACGCCGAGGGCGGACCACTTGCCGTGGCCTTCGAACAGGCCTCGAAGTCCGCGGTCGCCCGTCCGCCGCACCCGGCCTATCCGACGATTACCTCGGCCTTCATGCAGGCGGTCGACAAGATCTTCAACGGCGGCGACGCACAGGAAGCCCTGACGGCCGCCGCCAGGAAGATCGACCAGGACATCGAGGACAACGCCGGCTATCCGCCCTTCGACGAGCAACAATAAGGCGTTACCGCAGGGCCGTCACTCTGACCGGCCCTGCGCCATCTCGGGAGGATGAGCGATGAGGAGGAGACCATGACTTTGCAACAGACGTCTGCGCCGGCCATTCCGCGCGCCGGCAGGCGACGTGACCGGCAGCGATTTTGGCAGGAAGTCGCGATGATCGCGCCCGCCGTGCTGCTGCTCGCCATCTTCCTGATCACGCCGTTCCTTCTGTCCTTTTGGACGGCGATGACCAACCAGCCGCTCGTGCCGCGCCCGACGCCGGTTCGTTTCGTCGGCCTCCTGAACTTTCAGCGCGTCTTTACCGATCCGTTGTTCTGGACGTCGCTCTGGAACGTCACGCGCTTCACGGTCTGGGTGCTCCCGGTCCAGTGCGGTCTGGCCTTCCTGACGGCGCTGCTGCTCCACCAGAAACTGCCGATGCGCAATCTTCTGCGCGGCATGTTCTTCCTGCCGGCGATCACCTCCATGGTTGTCGTCTGCGTGATCTGGGGCACGCTGTTTCAGTATCCGAGCGGTCCGCTCAATCAGATCGTCGGCTTCTTGTCCGCTGGAATGATCCAGCCGATCGATTGGCTCGGCGACCCGAACTGGGCGATGTTCTCGATCGTGCTGCTGTCGGCCTGGCAGGCCTATGGCTTCCAGATGATCATCTACCTTGCCGGCCTGCAGGGCATTCCGGAAGAGCTTTACGACGCCGCCCGCATCGATGGGGCAAGCGCGCTGCGCCGCTTCTGGCACGTGACCATGCCGGGTCTGCGTCCCACCCATGTCTTCGTGCTGGTTATCACGACGATCCAAGCTTTCAAGCTCTACACCCAAGTTGCAATCCTCACCCAGGGCGGGCCGAAGGAAAGCACGGAGACCGTGGTGCACTACATGGTGCGCGCCGGTTTCGAGGAACAGAAGCTCGGATATGCCTCTGCCGTCTCCGTCATTCTCTTCGTCATCGTTCTTCTGATCGCGCTTCTCCAGCGCAAACTCCTGAGGCGCTTCGATGTCTGATCTCGTGCTCAACCAGCCCGCCCCGCTGGCCATACCCCGGGGCAACAGCAAGACGGGCCTGCGCGCCGTCCAAACTGTCTGCATCTTCATTGTTGCTCTGGTGATGATATCGCCACTCTTCATGCTGCTCATTGCCAGCCTCAAGGACGACCGTTTCCGCATCCTTGCGGACATGGGCAGCTTCCGCGCCTTCTGGGTGAGCGACCCGACGCTCTCGAACTATAGGGAGATCGCCAATTTCTCCGGCGAGCTTGCCTATGGCCGCTACCTGTTCAACTCGCTGGTGATCCTCGTCGTCACCGTCGTGTCGGGACTGATCATCAACTCCATGGCAGGCTTTGTGCTCGCCTGGGGGTCGCTCCGCGGCAAGGCGGTCCTGCTTGCGCTCGTCGTTGCGCTCTATGTCATCCCGCAGGAAAGCATCATCATGCCGCTCGTCGTCATGATGTCGCGGGCAGGGCTGACGGACACCTTTGCCGTCCAGATCCTGCCCTGGGTAGCAAGCCCGCTCTATGTCTTCCTCTTCTACCAGTTCTTCGCGCAACTGCCGAAGGAACTCTATGAAGCGGCGGAAATGGACGGGGCCTCGGCCTTTCGCATCTACCGTTCGATCTACATGCCGCTCAGCCTGCCGGCGCTCGCAACGGTGTCGATCCTCATGGGGATCGAGAGCTGGAACCAGTATCTCTGGCCGACACTCGTCACCCAGACCGACCATGCACGGCCGATCTCGGTCGCGATTGCCACCTTCTTTGGACAGGACAGCATCTACTGGGACCGCGCCATGGCCGCGTCCGTGCTGATGATGATCCCCGTTCTCATTCTCTACCTCGCCTTCCAGCGCTGGTTCGTAAGTTCGTTCGTCGGCTCCGCCGTGAAAGGTTGACTATGACTTCCCAAACAAAACCCGCGAGCCCCGCGCTTGAAATCATCGAGGCCGAGTTTGCCGCCGGCACAGTCCTGCATCTCTGGCTAAAGGCGCGCTCAGCGGGCCGCGAGGCGAAGCTCTTCGTGAGCGTGGAGCGCAATGACATCGCCGATCCGTTCACGTGCCGGGCCGAGGAGTTCGAATTCTTCGCGGTGACGCTCGGGACCGGTGGCCACACCGTGCTTGCCTATGATGCGGAAACGACCGCGCTCTCAGTGGTCTACGCATTCCATCCGCAGACGGTGCTGGAGGAGGGGATCCACGTGTTGCACCACGACATGCGTACCGCATCGCCTCAGCTGCCGGCCGGCTACCACTTCCGGCCGCCCTTCGGCTGGATGAACGACCCGAACGGTTTCGGCCGTTTCGCCGGCCGCGGCCATCTCTTCTACCAGCACTATCCGCACGGTCTGCGCTGGAACACCATGCATTGGGGGCACGCCGTCTCGACAGATCTGATCCACTGGACGCACCTGCCGATGTTCCTCTTTCCGGCGGATCATCTGTCCGAAAAGGACGACGGCCGCGGCGGCGCCTTTTCCGGCTCGGCGATCCCCATTTCCGGACCTGAGGGGGAGGAGATCCGCGTCTTCTATACCGAACACGTTCGCGATCGGCAGCCGGAAGAGCAGATCCAGCTCTCCGCCCTCAGCCGCGACGGCATCGTCGCCGGTGCATCCGAGGTGGTTCTGCCGGTCCGTCCGGAAGGCTTGAACCTCACCACCGACTTCCGGGATCCCTATGTCTTCAGGGGCCCGGACGGCCGCTGGAAGATGCTGCTCGGCAGCCGCGACAGGTCGGGCGGCGTCGTTCTGCTCTATGAGACGACAGACCCGAAAGGCGCTGCCGGCTGGACCTTCCTCGGCATCATTCATCGCGAGGACCGTTTCGGTATGACCGCAGCGGAATGCCCCTGCATGGTGCCGCTCGGTGGGAAGGCGGACGATCCGGATACCCGTTGGGCACTGATCTTCGGCCTGCTAACGAGCCGCGATCCCGCAACCGGCCGGCGTAACCTGACGTCGGTTACCGTCGGCCGCTTTGACGGCCGCAAATTCCTGGCCGAGTTCGAGCAGGAGCTGGATTTCGGTTCCGACGCCTATGCCTTCCAGGCTTTCGTCGACGGCGACGAGCCGGTCGGCATCGCTTGGCTCGCCAACTGGACGGACTTTTCCAAGAAAGACGACTTCCCGACCGCAATGACGCTGCCGCGTCGCGTGCTTCTCGACGGAGATGCCTTTTTGACGCCGCCGAGCGTCGCAGCGGAAAGCCTCCGCCACATGCTGCTCGACGAAGCGGCGCTCGCTGCCGGCGAGACGGTTCCGCTTGAAAGCGGCGCGGTCGAGATCGTACTCTCGCTGCCCAAGCCCGGCGCACCGTTTGAACTCGCCTTCGATCACCCGGACGTCAAGCTCGGCGTGAAGCTTGATGGCGACGGCCTGGCGATCCTCTTTGATGCCGGCACTGGCAAAGAGCCGCCGCGATACCTCGCATCCGGCGCCAAGCCTTCGGAGCTGCGCATCTTTCTCGACGCAGGTTCCATCGAGGTGTTCGCCGACAACGGCCGCTGGGCCGGCACCAAGCGCATTCCGGGATTTTCCGCCGCTCGTTCGGCGACGCTAACCGGTGCCGCCGCCAGTGCAAAAATCTGGCAACTCAAGCTTTAAGGGAGGAAGACAATGGCATCGGTAACGATCGATCGCGTTTTGAAGCAATATGGGGCAGCCTCCGTCATCCACGGCGTTTCCGTGAATATCGAGGATGGCGAGTTCGTCACGCTCGTCGGCCCGTCCGGCTGCGGCAAGTCCACGCTTCTGCGCATGCTGGCGGGGCTGGAGGACATCAGCGGCGGCCAGATCCGCATCGACGGCCGCATCGTCAACGAGGTGGCGCCGAAGGAGCGGGACATCGCCATGGTGTTCCAGAGCTACGCACTCTATCCGCACATGACGGTCGCCGAGAACATGGGCTTTGCCCTGAAACTTCAGGGCCGCGACAGGGCGACGATCGACCGGCTTGTCAGGGAAGCCGCCGGCATTCTGGCGCTGGAACCGCTGCTCGACCGCCTGCCGAAGCAGCTCTCCGGCGGCCAGCGCCAGCGCGTCGCGATGGGCCGCGCGATCGTCCGCCACCCCAAGGTGTTTCTGTTCGACGAGCCGCTCTCCAATCTCGATGCCAAGCTGCGCGTGACAATGCGCAGCGAAATCAAGGAATTGCACCAGCGACTCGGTACCACCATCGTCTACGTCACGCACGACCAGATCGAGGCTATGACCATGGCCGACAAGATCGTCGTCATGCGCGCTGGCCGCATCGAGCAGATCGGCAAACCGCTCGACCTCTACGACCGCCCAGATAACACCTTCGTCGCAACCTTCATCGGCTCGCCTGCGATGAACCTTTTTGAAGGCGACATCCGCGACGGCGGCTTCCGTATCGAGGGCGGGCTTTCCCTGCCACTACCGGGGTTCCTGGGCGGCAAAGAAGCCCGAACCTACGGCATCCGCCCGGAAGACCTCGAGCTTGCCGAAACGGGCATTCCAGCAACGGTCCTGACGGTTGAGCCGACAGGCGCTGAAACCCATCTTTCGGTGCGCGTCGGCACGCAGACGGCCGCTATCGTTCTGCATCGACGCGCGGACCTTCGCCCTGAACAGCAGGTCCACCTCGCGCCAAAAGGAGAGAAGATTCACCTCTTCTCCGCGGGGGGCGCCAGGATTAACTGAAACGGCATGCATGTCGCGAGAGGCCGTTGACCCATTCGGGCAGAGACATCTCATCCGCCAAGCTCCTTTGGAGCGTATAAGGAGGCCGAGTTCGATGCGGCGGTGGACGTTGGTTCGGAATCATTGCTCCGCTCCAATGGCCCGTGTGACGTCACCAGAGGACCGACGACACCTCGACGAACAACCCGTCGACCACCTGGTTCAGTGTGCCGGTAATGACCTCTAGCTCTACGTAGGTAGCGAGGACTACCGCTGCCAGCATGGACAAGGCCGATCCGATTTCGATCGCTGGCATGCGTTCGCGAGGAAGGGATATCGTAGCGCTCTCAGGAGTGGCGACGAACAGGTGATCGGCATCATGCCGGTTGTCGTTGGCTGCGCGAAGGAGACGAGACGGGCGAAAACGCTTATGTCCGCTCTTATCGCATATCCTGAGGTGTCTTTCGCAGGGTGAAGTGGGCATCGGAAACGTCCATGACCGAACCAGAGTTGGATTACATTGTAGGCGACTCAACTGCATCGACCGTTCCCGGGGTAACTGTTGCGCTGAGGTTTGCGTCGCGCACGCGTTTCGCGGGAGGCCGGGTCAAGCGCGGCAAGGCAAGGATCAGCCGCAATCCATGTTTTCCGGCATATCCGGTAGTTCCATAATGTATGTTATGCGATCATCGTGTGTAGCGGCATTTTAGAGATGCGACACATAGGCCAGTTAGAGATG
>NZ_JBYTEC010000035.1:0-31381 GCF_058792075.1 Ensifer sp. EB106-03-01-XG145
TGAGCGACGGCAGCCCTTGCGGTATGTCGCCGACGACCGCCATTCCGCGTCCCTCGAAGTCAAAGAGAAAGGAAAGCGGCACAGCCAAAAAAACGACTATTACCGGGCCAGGTATGGGCGAGCGATAGATGCGGGCCACTTGCAAGAGTGCAAAACAGGCCAAGGCGAACGCCAGCGTGGGCCAATGGATCGAACCGGCTTGCCGCAGGAGTTCGAGCACAGGTGATACCAAGCCATCGGACTCGATATTGACGCCGGTAAAGCGCTTGATCTGCCCAACCAGGATCGACAGCGAGATGCCGGCGAAGAAGCCGGTCAGGATCGGGCGTGACAGAAAGGTCGCCAGCACCCCGAGCCGTACAAGGCGCGCAATCAGGCATAGGATGCCGACGATCAGCGCCAGCAGCGCGGCTGCTGTCACGCGGTCGACCGTCGCGCCGGATGTAGCGAATACCGTTGTCAGAACCGCTGCCAACACGGTCATCGTGGCAGCGTCCGGACCAACGATGAGCTGGCGCGACGGGCCGAAGAGCGCATAGGCAATGAGCGGCGTGATGCTGGCATAGAGGCCGGTTTCGGCGGGCAGTCCGGCTATGGCCGGGTAGGCGATGGCGCTGGGAAGGCCAACGGCGGCAATCGCAAGTCCGGCGGAGATATCGTTGCGTAGCCAGCCGATGCGGTAACCGTTCAGGTTCGCAAGCAGAGGCAGGCGAGGCAAAACAAATGGCATGGCTGTGTCTCAATAAGCGTGCAGTCAATCTGCGGCTACGTCCCACTTGTCGTCGGGATCGAAACGATCGATGAAGGGCACGATCTGTTTGGTGCTCGGCCCGAGGTCCCGTTCGTAAACGATGCCCTGCTGGTTGACGACGAAGGTCTTGACGCCGGTCTCGGCATAACTGACCGGCCAGGCGATCAAGGCAAAACCACCGATCATGTTGCCGTTGATGACATAGTCGTACCGGCCACCGGCAATGTTATCCCCTTGCGACGTCACGATGCGGAAACGGTAGCCGAAGTAACCTTCGCCGGCCTTGGCCTTTTCCAATGCAGCCTCGCTGATCGCGTCGCCGACAGGGCTTTCGCCATCGCCCTGATCGGCCGGCCAGTAGAGCCCGTCCGTCTGGCCCGGCGTGCTGATCAGCTTCTGGGCGTATTCGAGCACGCCATCGGCGTCGCGATCCTGCGAGGCGTATTCCTTCTGCGCATCGACATAGGCCTGTACCGTATCGATCGCCTCGAGCTCGTTCTCGCCGACGCGGCGATTGACGATCTCCTCGAGCCCGACATATGTGTCGAAAGCCCATTTGCCGTCATCGCCCTTGGTGATCGGGAAGGGCAGGGGCCAGAGCCGATCGCCGAGCTGGATGATCTTGCGCCCTTCGAGGTCGCGCACGACGACATTGCGGGCGGCACCTTCACGAATGAGCGCGAAGGTATCCATCGCCCCTTCACCGGCCTTCAGCTTCTCCGCATTGAGCCCCAGAAGCTTCGCCAGACCGTCGAAGTCATTGGCGGCGAGCTTCGCCTTGAATTCGTCGACCGCCTTGGCGGGATCATCGAAGACCGGCGGATCTTCGTCGGCCGCATAGGCATCGAGACCCGCAGCCATTTGATCCGCTGGCGCCTGTTCCGCCGGCGTCTGTGTCTGCGAAAAAGACGCGTTGAGTGGCACAGCGGCCAACGTGAGGGCGATCGCCGTTCCGAGGAGAAACGGATGAAAGAGCTTTGTCATGGTCGTTCTCCTATCTGACTATCGTCTGCCGCCGCCGCGCCCACCGCCGCCGCCACCGCGTTGGATAGGAGGTTTGCCGCCGCCGCGGGTCGCTTGTGGCCGCCCGCCGCCGCGCTGGCCTCCGCCCATGCTCTGTCCACCACGCTTCGACGAATTGACCTCACGCCGGCCGGAATTGACGTTGCCGAGCCCCGACGGGTTCACGGGTCGATTCTCGGCCTTGCCGCCCATCTTCGGCTTGCCTGCGGGTCGGTTTGCCGGGGTCTGCTTTGTTTGCGGACGGTTTGCGCTTGCCTTGGTGTCTCCGGCCTTCGGTCTTGTCGCCTGACCATCGGCAGGACGGGTCGCGGACCGCTGCTGCGCCTTCAGCCCATCAAGCGTGTTCTTGCGCACGTCCTTGATCTGGCCTGCGCTGCCACCGGTGGGCCGTGCGTTCGGCCGATCGCGATTGATCTCGTTGGCGCGGTTGCGCAGGTTGTTGTTCCCGTCGGCCTTGATGTTGTTCTTGATGTTGGTCCGTTCGAACTTCTGAAGCTGGGTGCTGTCGAAATTGATCTTGCTGCGATCGACATTCTTCCAGTCGAGATCGTTCCACTTCACCTTGCCGTTGATGTTGTTGAAGCAGTTGTTGCAGTCGATGTCGATGTCGCCGCCGTTCCAGCGGCCACCCCAGACGCCCCAATCGTCCCAGTCGACGATCGCCGCGAAGGCGGCACCCGTCACCGCGCCGGCGAAGAAGGTCGCACCCGGATACCAGTAGGCGGGAGAGGGTTCTTCATAATAGCTGATCGGCGCCGGTGCATAATTCGGCTCGTACAGCATCTCCGGCGGATACTGCGGCACGTAGATCGTTTCCGGGTTGGCTGCCTGGATGACGACGTTGTCGCCCTCCTGGACCACCGTCACCTTGTCGTCGGACTTGATGATGTTCTTGGCGACCGCCTCGTCACGCAATTGCTGGATCGCGATCAGCACGTCCTTCTGCTGATTGGCGATCGCATCGCCGAAGGACTGGGTCCAGTCGAGGTCTTCAGCCATCATCTTGACGATCTGGGGATAGTTGAGCAGTGAAATGACGCTGCCGTCCCAATCGTCCTTTGGCTTCATGTCCGGCTTTTTCTCGCGGGCCTCGAGGAACCGTTCCGCCTCGACGATCTGCAGCGGATAGAGCGCGGCAGCGGAAATAAGCGCCACCAATTCGTCCGGATAGAGTGCGATGCGCGCGACCAGGATTTCGAGTTCGTCGTCACTGAGCGGTTCCGGCGTCACTTGCTGCAGAGCCGCCGGCGCGCTCGCCGTCTGCTGGGCGAATACCCGGCTCGTCGGTGATGAGATCATCATGGCAATGGCACTGCCAAGTACGATGGTCGTCTTCCGGATCATAAACGCTTCTCCGAGGATGAGGACGGCGCGTCCCGAATTCAACAAATCTGGCCGGGCCACGAGTGACTAAAGCTGGCTGCGTTCGCTCGCGAAAGATCAACTTTGGGTGGGCAGTCGTAAATTCGCGTAAGTTACGCTGTGTGCGCGGGTGGACGCCGTATTGTCATCGGTATGATTTTCCGTCCCGATTAAACTCGATCGTATCTACACCCACTGGCGCATCGTTGCCGCCATCTGTCGAGGTCGAATGACTGTAGAAATATGGACCAGGGGCCACACTCATCTCCACGAAGCTGCTCCACTACTGACATTTTCGAATGGTCAGGCAATTTATAGCGCCGGAGACACGGCCGACCGCGCCTTCTGTGTCGCTTTCGGGACCGTTCGCGTCTATCGCATGCTTGCCAGTGGTCGGCGGCAGATCCTTTCTTTTCATATGGCGGGCCAATGGTTCGGAATCGAGCACGAAAAGCATCGAAAGTTCTCCGCGGAAGCAATAGGATCGACCGGTATTGTCTCCGTGAACGCCACCGCCGGTGATAAAGCTGTGCCCTTATCCTCGATATTCTTGGCACTATCATCCGCACAGGAGCAACAACTCGTCGTCGGCCGACCGAGCGCCGATGAACGGGTTGCAGCGTTTCTGCTCGAAATGTCGGCTCGGCACCATGGCGCCCACGAATTCGAGTTGCCGATGCCTCGTAGCGACGTTGGGGACTATCTCGGTTTAACCATCGAATCGATTTCGCGCGCTATGACGAGATTGAAGCGAGGCAAGCTGATCCGGCTCGATGGCTCTCGGCGCATCGAGATCCTGGATATGAAAGCCCTAAAAACGATCTGCAGTTGAAGAGGCAGCGTGAGCACGAGCAAGCAATTATGGCGGGCATCGCCAGTTACGTCAGGAATTCCCGAATTTCCTGGACGAGACCGTCAATCAGCTCTTCGTATTCTCGCCGGCGTTCTTCGCGCAGATCTGCCGAATATATGTCGACCCTGCCCAGGGCATCGTCAGCAACAGCCAGGTCGTCGCACAATCCTCGGAAACTCTCGCGAGCGAGCAGAAGCTGTCTTATCTGAAGGGACTTGTCAGGAAACCGGCTCAATGCCGCCTGGAGCCCCGGGCTACCGCGGTTTGAGTTCCATCGCGCCTCCATGCTCCCCCCTAGCCTGACAGGCAACTCTTCTCGACTACCTTTACCGGATAGTAGGCGGATCACGTTGATTGCACAGGTATGATACGCGACAATACGGTCCGATATCGTTGCCCCTGATAGGCACAGAGCAGTGACTGCGAGCCAAACAATCGATGTTGGCCAGCGGAGTGGTTGATTTAAAAGATTTTTTTTACTCACCGCTATTCTTGCGAAGGTTCTAAAGATAGTGTGGCTCGGGAAAGGGCTATTCGTAACCCGATCGTCTATAAGTTGGGCTCGGTCGACTTCGAAGGGGATCCGATGGTCGCTGCAAGTTCAGGCAAGGAGCAAATCGAAGGACCCTCTGCCGAAGACGTACGAGCACAACTGGAGCGTATCCTTTCAAGCGACAAATTCCATCTTCCTGAACGGGCTCGAAGCTTCCTAAAGTTTGTAGTCAATGAAACCCTCGAGGGTCGTGCCGAGTACCTGAAGGCATTCACCATTGCACATGATGTATTCGGGCGAAGAGACACGTTTGACGCGCAGAACGATCCGGTCGTTCGAATTGAAGCTGGCCGAATCCGTCGCGAACTGGAGCGCTACTACCTGCTGTCGGGTTCAAGCGAACGAGTGGTCATCACCATTCCGAAAGGTGGCTACGTGCCGGCCTTCGAATTCAATCGTGAGTTCAAAGGTGTCGAGCAGGCAGGAACTGAGACGCAATCCCAGATCGAGCATGGGCTTGAGTCTCAGCCTGCGATCCCGGAGCTTCCCAAAACGAGGTTTCGCATCGGATTCCCGTCGCAAGCCGTGCTTGCTGCCGCTGTGGTGGGCGTGCTGGTCACGTCCACGCTGCTGATAAGAGCGGGCGGCACAGATTACAGTGTTGCGTCCGTGGCGGCGACGGCATCCGCCCGCCCCGCAATCGCAGTGGAGCGATTCAGGGATGTCGTGGCAAGCGATCGCTCTTCCAGTCTCTCGATGGGGCTGACAGAAGAGATCATCGGCAATCTGGTCAAGTTCAAAGAGATCGTCGTTATTGAGGGTACGGCGTCCGCTGGACGCAACCCTACCGCTTCAGGCTACATCCTGCAGGGCTCTGTGAGATTGGAAAATGAAAAGGTCCGATCGATTGCACGGCTCGTTCGGCGTTCAGATGGCATGATCATCTGGGCGAATAACTACGATTCAGATTTGCGCGCGCAAAGCGCATTCGAAATTCAAAGCGCGCTTGCAAAAGACATTGCTACCGCAGTCGCCCAGCCGTTCGGCGTGATCTTCCAGGCCGACACGAAAGATATTGCGTCCCAGAGTGTAGGTGGATGGGACGCCTATACCTGCACCTTGGCCTATTACAGTTATCGCACCGAGATGACGCAGCCGGCGCACGAAATGGCGAAAGACTGTCTGGTAAAGGTGACCAACCGGGCGCCGCCTGATGCTACGATGCAGGCGTTTTTGTCGCTTCTCTATCTCGATGAAGTGCGTTTTTCCTACAAGCTCGGGGTAAAACCGGTTCCGGCTACGCTGGAGAAGTCTTTCAAGTTGGCTGAGCACGCGGTCGAACTCGATCCCCGAAACGCCCGCGCGCTGCAGGCACTTATGCTCGCTAACGTTTTCAGAGACGATATCCAATCGGCGTTGCGGGCCGGTGCGGCTGCCTATGCCATCAACGCGAACGATACAGAGGTCGCAGGAGAGTACGGTTTGCGCCTGGCGATGTCCGGGAAATGGGAGACCGGGTGCGGACTTATCTCGAACGCTGTCACCAAGGGAGCTGGTCCGAAGGGGTACTTCGAAGTTGGTATGGCGCTCTGCGCATTCATCGACGGTGACTTGGGGGCGGCGGAGCTCTGGTCGCGAATGTCTGACCTCAATTACAATCCCATGCACCACATGGTCCTGACGGCTATTTTGGGTGCTGCTGGCCGGATCGATGAAGCCCAGGCCGAGTTAAAATGGATCAAAGAACACGCCCCCAAGCTCATGCCGAATATTGCCCGAGAGATCTCAGTGCGCATCTCGCGCCAGGAGGATCGGGAACGCATCTTTGCCGGCTTGCGCGCGGCTGGTGCAGAAATCGATAGCTCTCCAAGGGCGACCAACTGATTAACGACCCCTCGTTGTAAGGGATAGAGGTTACGCGAAGCTACGCTGGCAACTCGCGTCGAGATGATAAGCGTCCGGCATGATGAAGAATCCTCTCCAGCCGATTTTGGACGCATTGATGAGTAAACGGAATTCTGCACTTCTTCTTCTCTTCGTTCTGTCTGGCTGCGGACATCCAAGCGGCGTTATGGCGCCGATATCACCTTCAGCATCAAACGTGGCTACTTCGAAAGTTGATATGCTGGTAGCGACGACGCGTGAGCCTTCCGGCGACCCGGCTACCCTGTTCAACGGAGAGCGCAGCCCTGTGCCCTCCCTCACGCATCTTTCGGTTTCACTGCCGCCCAGCCGGAAGTCTGGGACCGTTCAATGGCCGAAGAGCCTTCCCCCCAACCCGGCGACAGACTTCGCCGTGACAAACGTCCAGCAGATCGCGACGGTGGACGAAGGCCGGGCCTGGTTCAAGCAGCATGTGAATGGAGGCCACGCACTTGTCTTTATTCATGGTTTCAACAACAAGTACGAAGACTCGGTATTCCGACTGGCGCAGATCGTTCACGATAGCGGCATGCAGGCGACGCCGGTGCTGTTTACCTGGCCCTCTCGTGCTGAAATTACCGCCTACCAGTATGACAAGGAAAGCACGAACTACTCGCGCACGGCGTTGGAGCAGGCCCTGCGTACACTCGCAGCCGATCCGAACGTAAAGGACATTACAGTCATGGCCCACTCGATGGGTACGTGGTTGGCGATGGAATCACTCCGTCAGATGGGGATCCGGGATGGACATGTGAATTCAAAGATTCACAATGTCATTCTCGCATCGCCGGACATCGATATTCAGGTGTTCGCCAAGCAGTACGTGGAGATGGGAGAACCGCGGCCGAAATTCACGATCTTCGTGTCTCAGGACGATAAGGCGCTTGCCGTCTCTAGCTTCATTACAGGCAAGGTCTCGAGACTGGGCGCCATCAATCCGGCGGAAGAACCCTACCGCTCGAAGCTGGAGAAGGCCGGCATAACGGCGGTTGATCTGACGACGCTCGATACCGAGGACAGCCTTAGCCATGGCAAATTCGCCGAAAGCCCTGCAATTGTCCAACTCATCGGTCAGCGCCTGATGAAAGGGCAGACGCTCACCGACTCCAACATTACCCTCGGACAGGGCATTACAGCGGTCGTCGGCGGAACCGTTAAGAACATTGGCAACGTAGCGGCAACCGCGGTCGCCGCACCTGCAACCTTGGTCGAGCAGCCCTTGAGTGGACGAGCACGAGCACACTCGTCAAATACGACGCTTGAAGACGACCTGAAGCCGCAAGAGCTCGTGAAATAATGCGGCGTACCCGCTGAGGACATATCCGCATGAAATGGTTTCTCTCCGCGGCAGGTTCCGCTTTTTTTGCAAGATCCGAATATCGAGACCGGCTCGACAATCGAAAAGCGCCAAGTTCCATGCCGTGTTCCAACTGCATAGCGCTTCTTCCATCTACTTGATAATCCTATTGGTCCGCGCGTTCGGGGAAAAACCATGTCCGACAGCATACATCCTGCTGCAATCCATTATTTGCCGGCATTCATCACGGCGCCGGGACAGAGTGACGTGCTGTTCAACGTCGTCGTCATCTTCATGATCCTGGCGATCTTCGCCCTCGGAACCTTCTATCTCCGGCTGCATTCGCTGCCGGAAACCATGGCGCACAAGAGCCACAAGGTGCAATACGAGCTGGTGGCGGTGCTGGGGCTGATCTCGCTGCTCACGCACAACAACATCTTCTGGATCGCGGCGCTGATCCTGGCGCTGATCGACCTGCCGGATTTTTCGTCGCCGCTCTCATCGATCTCCCGCTCTCTGGAGAGGATCGCCAGCAAGGTGGATGCATCAACAGAACCGGTGCCGCCCGAGCCCGAGCCGGTGGCGAGCCATCCGGCCGCGCCTGCAGATCAGCCGTCGATGGAAGGGAAGGCCTGAGCCATGTTCGAATTCATGCTTTGCTCGATGCTGACGATCCTTCCTGACTATCTTTTCCGCCGCTATGTCCAGGGCAAGAGGTTCGGGCGGGAGATCACCATCTATTCGGTGTGGTTCGAACTGCGCTGGGGCATCACCGCCTGCATCATCCTGACGATCTCGCTGATCACGCTGATCTTCTACTTCCACCCGTCGACGAAGAATGTCACCGCGGCGTTCCGCACGGTCGCCATCCTGCCGGAAGCCGGCGGGCGCGTTTCGGAGATCTATGCGACGCGCTTCGAGAAGGTGGAGGCCGGCCAGCCGTTGTTCAAGCTCGACAGCTCCGAACAGGAAGCCGCCGCTGAGGTTGCCCGCCGCCAGATTGCCGAAGTGGAAGCGGAGATCACCGTCGCCCGCACCGAGCTGGTCGCCGCCGATGGCGCGATCGTGGAAGCCCAGGCGGCCGTGCAACAGGCCCAGGACGAGTACGACACCCAGGTCGAACTCAACAAGCTGAACCCCAATGTCGTCGCACGGCGCGAGATCGAGCGCCGGCAGGTCAACCTCGAAGGCCGCAAGGGCGCACTCACCGCTGTCCTTTCCAGCAAGCAGACGCTGGAGACGAAGCTCTCGTCGCTGCTGCCCTCGCAAAAGGCGAGCGCCGAGGCCGCCTTGAAGGAGGCGGAGATCGATATTAGCAAGACCACCGTGCGCGCCGGTGTGGCCGGCAGGGTGCAGCAGTTCGCACTCCGGGTCGGCGAGGTCGTCAATCCGCTTCTGCGGCCAGCAGGCGTTCTCGTCCCTGAAGATGCCGGCCGGGCGCGGCTTGTTGCCGGCTTCGGGCAGATCGAGGCGCAGGTGATGAAGGTCGGCATGATCGGCGAGGCAACCTGCATCGGCAAGCCCTTCACCATCATTCCCTTGGTCGTCACCGACGTGCAGGACGTGATCGCCTCCGGCCAGGTGAGGGCGAGCGACCAGCTGATCGATGTCGCCCAGATCTCGCAGCCCGGTACGCTGACTGTCGTCATGGAGCCGCTCTATCCCGGCGTGCTCGAGGACATTCCGCCCGGCAGCAGCTGCATCGCCAATGCCTATACCAACAGCCATGACGAGCTCGAGTCGCCCGATATCAGCACCGCCCGCTGGGCCTATCTGCACGTGGTCGACGCCGTGGGCCTCGTCCATGCGATGATCCTGCGCATGCAGGCCTTGATGCTGCCGGTGCAGACGCTGGTGCTCGGTGGGCATTGAAGTGGAAAGCGGCAACCCAAACGGGCATTATCAGCCCGTTCGGTAGCCGCCCGGAATTAAACCCTGCCGAAAGGCATTATTGTATTGTGAGTGTCTACGAAGGAAGGTCGTTTTGGCTAGAGCCTGCAAGGACAACGAGACCAGCGACAGGCCTCAGTCCTCGTCGGCCGTGTAGCATTGCGTCACTTGAGGAGCGGATGTCGTGTCATGGTGAAGAGTGAGTGAGCTCGACAGAAACGAAATCGAAATCACGCCCAGCCTTTGGGTTGGCTGGAAAACTCTTCGCCGTTCTCGTTCTGCTTGGCGCGATCGCTATTCTCATCACAGCGGTTCTTGGCTATTTCCGCGCCCGTGATGCGATTGAAGCGGTGATATTTGATCACCTCACGGCAGCCCGCCAGAACAAGGTTCGCCAGGTCGAAACCTACTTCCGCACAATCCAGAATGAGCTGCGGCTGCTGGCCACCTCGAAGATGGTTGTCGATGCAACGCGGGAGTTTCGTGGCGCGGTCGACCGGCTCGATGGACAGGAATTGTCACCAGAACTGCGTGAGAAGGTCAGTAACTGGTATGCCGACAATTTCATCCCGCAGATGGCACGGGTGCTGGGCCGAGAGCCGGCGCTCACTGACTATCTTCCGGTCGGAACTGCCCCATACTACCTGCAGTACCACTATATCGTCACCAATCCGAACCAGCCGGAGAGGCGGAAGCTCGTCGACGACGCCGGCGACGGGAGCGACTACAGCCGGCTGCACGCCATTTACCACCCCTTAATGCGCACGGCGGCCAACACGGTCGGTTTCTTTGATTTCATGTTGGCCGATCCCAAGACCGGGCGCCTGATTTACACCGTTCAGAAGGAAGTGGATTTCTCCACGTCTCTACAATTCGGTCCGTACCGTCGCTCCAACGTCGCCACGGCCGTTGTCCGATGTGCCGAAACTGCCGATCGATCTGCGATCTGCCTCGAGGATTTCGCACCCTACGCGCCATCCGGTGGCGCACCCATTGCGTTCATGGCCGCGCCGGTTATCGACCGAGGCGAGGTCATCGGCGTGCTGGTGGCGCAACTGTCGAACGACGAGATTGACAAGGTCGTCACCGGTAACCGCCGCTGGCAGCAGGAGGGGTTCGGCGCGACGGGCGAAGCCTACCTTGTCGGGCCGGACTATCTCGTTCGCTCGGGGCCGCGAACGTTTTATGAAGACCGTGAGCATTATTTCAGCGAACTTGTGGCGGTCGGCTCACCCGACGAGGAAGTAGCTGCAATCAAGCGCTACGGCACGCCCGTGCTGCATCAGCGCATGGAGACCGCCGCCACCCGGGCTGCGATCGCCGGGGTTGAGGGGACTGGAGAGATTGTCGGTTACCGCGGCGTTCCGACACTCGCGTCCTGGGGGCCGCTGGCGATCGCCGGCGTCAACTGGGGCGTTGTCGCCAAGATCGACAGCTCCGAAGCCTTCGCGCCGATTGATAAATTGCGCCGAGACCTGATGGTGGTTGGCGGGGTAGCATTGCTCGCCTTGATTGCCGCCGCCGCGTGGCTTGCGCGTGCAATCCTCGGGCCACTCAGGGAGCTTACCACCGGCGTTAAACGCTTCGCCGCAGGCGACTACGAGACCAGCGTGCCGGTTCGCACAGGTGACGAGATCGGGCAACTCTGTTCGGCGTTCAACGGTATGGTTGCGGACCTGCGCGAAAAGAACGCGGTGATCGAAAACAAGAACCGCGAGAACGAGGAATTGTTGCTGAACGTGTTGCCGGCGCCGATCGCCAACCGACTGCGCGGCGGCGAGGAAAGGATTGCCGATGGTTTCGCGGACGTCACGGTCGCCTTTGCCGACCTGGTAGGCTTCACCGAGCTTTCGTCCAACCTGCCGCCGCAGGATGTCGTGAGATTGCTCAATGGGCTGTTCACGCGTTTTGACGCGGCGGCGCAAGAGCTCGGGATAGAGAAGATCAAGACGGTCGGCGACGCCTACATGGCGGTCTGCGGCCTGCCCGAGCCTTGTTCCGATCACGCCGAGCGCATGGTGCGCATGGCCATTCGCATGATCCATATCAGCCGCGAACACGCGCTGGAGCACAACACATCCTTGAAGCTGAGAGTCGGTATCAACAGCGGCTCGGTCGTGGCCGGCGTCATCGGCAAGAGCAAATATATCTACGACCTGTGGGGCGACACGGTTAATCTTGCGAGCCGGATGGAGTCTGCGGGCGTTCCCGACTCGGTTCAGGTGACACGCACAGTGTATGACCAGCTTCAAGGCCAGTTTGTTTTCGAGGCGCGCGGTGCAATCGACGTCAAGGGCAAAGGCAAGGTGGAGACCTGGCTTTTGAGGCTTTAGGCCTGCAAAGTGCCACGCGCCGACGCGCCGCGTCATCGACCAATGCCTGTCCGAAATCGGAACGGTGCTCGCGTCGACGGCGTGGTGAAGGAGTCGGTCGAGCAGTGCGGTGGCGACGACGGGATCGCCAAAACGTCACCCCACTCTACAAAGCCGCGGTTGGAAGTCAGCATCATAGCGCCGCGCTCGTACTGAGCGTTCACGAGCTGGAAGAACAGGTTGCCGCCGCCGGCGACGACCGGCAGATATCCGATCTCATCGACGATGAGCAGGCGCGGCCTGCATAAGAAGCGGATCAGTTCCTCGCCCGCCGCCTTCGACATCACGAGAATGCAGTCGCGCACGTTTGTCGCGGGTCCGTCGAAGTGCGCGCACTGGTCGCAAATCCTACCAGACGCAACCGGCCTTCCCGTCGTCACGCCCGTCGTCAAGGAGGCAACCGCCCTTGGATGCGGTCAGCGGCGATTGGCATCGGCCTTCGCGATTTCGTCCAGACTGCGCAGAGCTGGGTTCGCTGGAACAGGCGCTTCGAAGCCATCCTCGAACACAAGGCCATCTACCATGACTCCGTCGAGCGATGGGCGCGCGCCTATGCCTTGCAGCGCCAACTCGTCGACAAGGGCGTCACCACGGCGATGTGGAAAGCACCCGGCCTCTGAATTTTGAAGATCGAACAACAAATTAGGAGAAAATATGCTCATCCAAATCTCACAATTCACGTCAAGCAGGGCTATGTCGACGAATTTCTCGATGCTTTCCGGATCGTAAGCGCGCTTTTCAGTGCACGTCGTAAAGCGACTTGAAGCGGCGGCTCAGGCTGGCTGTTTTTTGAAGTTGAAGGGCAGCAGGTCGTCGATATCGGCGTCATCGGGACGCTGCGGCAGTTCGGTGAGAACATGTCGCAACCATGCGAAGGGTTCGACGCGGCAGGCCCGGCAGGTCAACATCAGGCTGTAAATAACGGCGCTGGCCTTGGCCCCCTGGACTGTATCGCTGAAGAGCCAACTCTTTCTTCCGGTTGCAAAAATTCGGATGTCGCGTTCCAGAAGGTTGTTGTCGATCGGCATCCTGCCGTCTTCGATGAAGCGCGTCAGATATTCCCATTGGTTGCGCGTGTAGGAGACGGCATCGCCAAGCTTGGTGTCGGGCACGACCTTCGGTGCGATCGCGTCGAGCCACGCCTTGAGGGCGTTCAGGACCGGGACACTGTGTTTCTGGCGAAAGCGGCGCATGTAGTCGGCCTGTGGTTCGCCGTCATCCGGCCTCTCGTCCCGCACCTGCCGTTCAATCCGGTAGAGCTGGTCGAACAACTTGAGGGCCTGCGCCGGCGGCCCGCCGGGTTTCTTCCTCGCCTTGAGGGCGTCGACAAAGCGCCGCCTGGCGTGGGCCATGCATCCGATATGCGTGGCGCCTTTCAACGTGCGCCAGGCCGAGTAGCCGTCACTCATCAGGATGCCGCGATAGTTGCCGAGGAAGGCTTGCGGGTGTTCCTGCCCGCGCCCGGGCTGATAATCGAACAGAACAATTGGCTGTTCGCTGTCCTCGCCGCTGCGATAGACCCACATATACGACGTGCTGGTAGCTTCCTTGCCCGCTTCCTTCAGCACCTGAACCGTGGTCTCGTCGCCATGGATGACGGTTTGGGACTGGAGTCGCGATTTCAGCGCATCATAGATACGATACAGGTGTTTCTCGCTCGAACCGATAACCCAGTGCCCCAGAGCGCCACGGCTGACAGGAACCCCGGCACGCTCGAAGGCTTGCGCCAAACGATAGAGCGGCGTGCCATCGACAAATTTATGAACCAGCGCGAAGGCCAGCGTCGAGGCCGTGGCGATGCTGCCGGGCAAGGGCTGCGCGGGCATCGGCGCGATAACGATTGGCGTGCTGATCCCGGTGCGGTCGCAGTGTCGGCACGCATACTTGAACCGCGCATTCTGCAAAACCTTCGCCTTCACCTCGATATGAAGCTGCTCGGTAAACAGCTCGCCCATGCGATGCATCTGGTTGCTGCAGCACGGACAGAGCTTCTGGTCGTCGGCAAGGTCATACTCGACGCGCTCGCGCGGCAGGTTTGCCGGCAAGGTCTTGCGGCCGCGCTTCTTTCCCGTCGTGCTTTCGCCCGCCGGTAACCCTGTGTCCGGCAGATCGACGACATCGCCATCTTCGCCGTCGGCGTCAGCCTCATCGGCAGCCTGTTCGGCTTCATTGAAGATGCGATCAACGTGCTTTTCGCTGCGCGGCCGCTACTTGACCGTTTCGACGATACCGAATGCGTATCGCGAGCGCTGGCCAATCTCGGCGTGATCTCGTCCATACAGTGGAAGGACTTTTTTGACCGGGCCAGTTATGTCGAAGCGATTCTGCGCGATGAACCGGCTAGAGCTTACCAATTGATGGATTTCGATTCCCGCGACCGCTACCGCAAAGCGGTTGAGGAAATCGCCGCATGCGCCGGCCGGCCAGAGATGGAAATCGCGGAGTGCGCCGTCTTTCGGGCGCGCCAGGCGAAAGGTTCTCCGCATGATCACGTCGGCTACTGGCTGGTTGGCGAAGGGCGCGGTGAATTCGAGACCCTGATTGGCCTGCGTCGTGCGCGGTTAACCGTCTGCAGCCATTGGCTCCGTCGCCACGCCGGGGTACTTTACGCCGCTGCACTGATTGCGGCCACAGCCACCGCGCTGCTCGTTCCAGCGACGTATCTCTCGGCTGTTGGGGCGGGGGCAGGCGGATGGATCCTCGGCATGGCCCTCACGCTGTTGCCGGCTTCAGTCCTTGGGGTCGCCGCCGTAAACGGGACCCTTGCACTGGTCGTCCGTCCCCAGGGACTGCCGAAGGCTGCCGGCGGCTGGGTCTTGACTGTAACCGTCGAGGATGAAATCGGGCCTCGGCCGGCCAGGGCAGGCATGCTCGAGATCGATTTGGCGTCATTTTACGATCAGTTCGTTCGTACCGGGCGAGGGGCCGCCAGCGTGGCCGCTGAGGTTGACGGGCCGGAAGGGGAGGTGCGGCTCTCTCGCCTGCTCGATGCCGTTGCGACAAACCGGCACCCGACTGCGTAGAACGCCCAGGATTTCTCAAAAACGGTTGGCGTGCCAGTGCAGACTGGAACCGCATCACGGCAGCCTCTGACGCAGAAAGGCCACCGCGCCCGACAGCGTTCGCAGGTCCGGATAATCCCGTTCGAGGATCTCGACGCCTGTCGCCTTGTGCAGACCGATGACGAAGTTCAGGAAGTCCATCGAGTCGATCTCGAATTGCGCACGAAACGACTTGTTCGGATCAATGGGCTCGCCTTCGATATCCGGAGCAACTGCATAGAGGGACCTCGCCACGAGGTCGGAGAGTTCGGCATCGGTCATAGGGCCTCCGGATGTGCAAGGAGTTCGGACAGGCGGGTCAGGAATTGGGCCGCGTGCCGGCCGTGGCCCACCCTATGATCACCAGCGAGCGTCACCTGGATCACCCGGCGAACGGCCACGGCGTCGCCGACAATCCAGGGGCGCAGGGTTGCCGCGCCACAGCCGACGATCGCGACCTGTGGCGGGTAGATGAGCGGAAAGACGCTGTCGGCATTTCCCTCGCCGAGATTGCTCAGGGTGACGGTGCCGTCGGTTATCTCGGAACTGCGCAGCCGGCCGAGCCGGGCGCGGGGCACGAGGTCGGCAATCGCGCTCATCAGTTCGCCGACGCTTTTCGAATCCGCGTCGCGAATCGCCGGCGCGATCAGTCCGCCGCCGCGTAAGGCGGTCGCAAGCCCAATATGGACGGCCGGCGACGGCCGGAAGACACCTTCCTCATAATGCCCGTTGAGCTCGGGCACTTGCTTCATCGCCAGTGCCACCGCCTTCATCAGCGGTGCGACATAAAGGAGCCGTCTTTCGATCGGACGAAGGGCGTTCTGCTTCTCCAGCCATTCGAAGACGGGTGTGGCGTCGATCGCATGCACGACCCAGTAATGCGGAATATCGCGATGGGAGCGGACCATGGCCGCGCCGATCGCCTTGCGCATCTCGTCGAGGTCGAGACCTGCTCCGCGGCTGCGCGGTGCCCTATCCAGGTCGGGTTCTCGTTCGATACCGGAGCGCACCTGTTCGAGGCCGATGATACCGTCGGGGCCAGGGGACAATCGCTCCGGCGATATGCCGAGGCCGGCGGCACGCCGGCGCGCCGCGGGCGTGATGCGCAAGCGGGGCGGCGCTGCCAGGGCTGGCGTCTCTCCAATGCTCACCCGCCGCTCGGGCGCCTTCGGTTCGATCGCCTCGGTCGTTTTCGCGGTGGGACGAGATGGTGGCTCTTCCGCAGGGCCGAGGATCGTCGCAAGCACGGTGCCGACAGGAACCTTTCGTCCCGGCTGGATCAACTGCTCGCCGATGACACCCTCGTTGAAGACCTCGATCTCGATCGCGCCCTTCTGCGTCTCGACGAGCGCGATGATATCGCCGCGCTCGACGCGATCGCCCGGCTGCTTGAACCACTCGACAAGCGTTGCGGCCTCCATGTCGGCGCCGAGCGACGGCATCTTGAACTCGATCATCGTCGCATTGCCTTCCTGACGGCAGCGGCGATCGATTGCGGCTGGGGAAGTGCCGCCTGTTCGAGGTGCTTCGGATAGGGGATCGGCACCTCGGCGCCGCAGACCCGCTCCACCGGAGCGTCGAGATCGTAGAAGGCCTGCTCCGTGATCCTGCTCGTAATTTCCGCCGCAAGGCTGCCGCTGCGCCAGGCTTCGTCGACGACGACGGCGCGGTGCGTTTTCCTGACCGAGGCGATGATCGTCTCATCATCGATCGGGCGCAGGATCCTGAGGTCGATCACCTCGCAGTCGATGCCTTCGCCGGCAAGCATCTCGGCCGCGTTCAGCGCCTTCTTCACACAAGCGCTGTGGGCGACGACGGTCACATCCGAGCCTTGGCGGCGCGTCGCCGCCTTGGTGATGTCGACAGACATTTCTCCGTCCGCGGGGAGTTCGTCTTCGTCATTGTAAAGCGTAGCATGTTCCATGATGACCACGGGGTCCGGGTCCTGAAGGGCCGGCCAGAGCATGCCGCGGGCGTCAGCGACCGTCGCCGGCGCGAGAACCCGTATGCCGGGGATGTGACCGTACCATCCCTCCAGGCTATGAGAGTGCTGCGCCGCCAACTGGCGTCCGGCGCCGGTCGCCATACGGATGACGATGGGGACGGAGAACTGCCCGCCCGACATATGCCGGAGCGTTGCGGCGCTATTGACGATCTGGTCGAGCGCCAGCAGGCTGAAATTGATCGTCATGATTTCCACGATCGGGCGCATGCCACCGAGAGCGGCTCCGATACCAGCGCCGACGAAAGCGGATTCCGAGAGCGGCGCATCGCGAATGCGCTCGTCGCCGAACTCGGCGGGCAGACCGAGCGAACAGGCATAGGCGCCGCCGTAACGGTTGACGTCCTCGCCCATGAGAAAGACGCGCTTGTCCCTGGTGAGGGACTCTCGCAGCGCTTCCCGCACGGCTTCGCGATAGGTCGTGCGGCGTGTGGTCATGGCACGGTCTCCGGCGGCGAGATGACGTCTTTCACAAGGTCCTCGACCGGCTCCCAATCCGCCGCTTCGGCGAAAGCGACGGCAGCGTCGATTTCCTGCGAGACACCCGCCTCGATCTCCTGTCGGTCGTCCTGGTGAAGGATACCGGCGGACAAGGCCCAGTCGGCGAACAGTGTGAGTGGATCCCGCTTCTTCCATTCCTCGATCTCAGCCTTCTCGCGATAGAGGTCTGGATCAAACATCGAGTGCGCGCGGAAGCGATAGGTCATGGCTTCGATGAAGCGCGGACCCTCGCCCCGGCGAACGGCATGAACGGCGCGGCGCGCCGCCGCTTCGACATCCACGACATTCATCCCGTCGACCGCTTCCGATTCAATACCGTAGACGGCGGCGCGTTCGCTGATGGAAGGGTTGGATTGCGACCGGGCAAGGGCCGTGCCCATGGCATAGAGATTGTTCTCGCAGACGAAGAGCACCGGCAGGTGCCAAAGGGCTGCGAGGTTCAGCGACTCGTGGAATTCGCCTTCCGCGGCCGCTCCCTCCCCGAAAAAGCAGCAGGTCGCCCGTTCGATTCCCACCATCTTGTCGGCGAGTGCGAGGCCGACGGCGAGCGGCAGCCCACCTGCGACAATCGCGTTGCCGCCGAAAAAGCGATGGCGGACGGAGAAGATATGCATCGAACCGCCGCGGCCCCGACTGGAGCCCGCCGCCTTGCCGAACATTTCGGCCATCACCTCGTTCATCGGCAGGCCGCGGACCAGGGCATGGCCATGCTCCCGATAGGTCGCGACGATTGCTTCATCTTCCGTAAGCGCCGAGATCACGCCGACGGCATTCGCCTCCTCGCCGATATAGAGGTGCAGGAAGCCGCGGATCTTCTCCTGCGTGTAGAGCTCGGCACACTTTTCCTCGAAACGGCGGATGCGCGTCATCTGGCGCAAGAGCTCGACAGCATGCTCGCGGGTCAGGTGGACGCGGTCGTCAGCGATGTTCCTCATTTTTCGACCTCGAGCGTTGAGGTATCACCCTCGGGCAGGCCGAGTTCGCGGGCCCTCAAGAGCCGCCGCATCACCTTTCCGGAGCGGGTCTTCGGAAGGCCATGGCAGAACTCGATATAGCGGGGCGCAACGGCAGGCCCAAGCCGCTTGCGGGCGTGGGCGAGCAGATCCTTGCGCAAGCTCTCGTCGGGGGTGTGGCCGGGGCGCAACGCCACGAACGCCTTGACCACTTCCATCGCAACCGGATCCGGTATGCCTATCACGCCCGCCTCTGCGACGGCGGGATGCTCCAGCAATGCACTTTCGACCTCGAAAGGTCCGATCAGATGCCCGGCCGATTTGATGACGTCGTCGGCGCGGCCGACGAACCAGTAATAGCCGTCGGTATCGCGCCTGACGAGGTCGCCGGTTAGGTACCAGCCGTCGACGAAGCACTGGCGATAGCGCTCCTCCTCGTGGAGGTAGCCGGTGAACATCGAGGGCCATCCCGCCTTCAGCGCCAGTTCGCCCTGCTCATTAGGCGTTTCGACGAAGGTCATCGCCCCGGACGCCTCGCGTCTCACCACGGCCGCTTCGATCCCCGGAACCGGCCGGCCCATCGAGCCTGGTCTGATCGGCATCGAGAGAAAATTGGAAATCATGATGCCGCCTGTCTCGGTCTGCCACCAGTTGTCGTGGATCGGGCGCTTCAAGACATCACGACCCCAGATCACCGCCTGCGGATTGAGTGGCTCGCCGACGCTGGCGATCAGCCGTAAACGGCTGAGGTCGAAGCGCCGCGGCAGGTCGTCGCCAGCTTTCATCAGCATGCGGACCGCGGTTGGTGCCGTGTACCAGACGGTCACCCTATCTCGCTCGAGATTGCCGTACCACCTTTCAGCGTCGAATTCCTCCTCGTCGGAGACGAGTGTGCAGCCGATTAAGAGTGGCGCGATGATGCCGTAGGAGGTGCCCGTTACCCAACCAGGGTCGGCCGTGCACCAGAAGATGTCATCCGGTTTCAGGTCCAGTGCGTAGGCCGCCGTCAGCTTGTGCGCGACAGCCGCACCGTGCGCATGCATCGCTCCCTTCGGCCGGCCCGTGGTGCCGCTGGTGAAATGAATGACGGCGAGATCGTCCGCGCGGGTCGGAGCGATGTGGCAGGTTGTCGGTCGTCCGGCGAGCGCCGCATCGAAATCCACCCCGCCATCGCCGCCGCCGACCAGGATGATCGTCTTCAGGCTCGGCAGGTCGGCGAGAACCGGCTTGACCTTACGCTCGAAGAACCGTGCGGTGGTGACCAGCGCTTTGGCCTCGGCGATCTGCATGCGCGCTTTGATCGGCTCCGGGCCGAAGGCGGAGAAGAGAGGGCTGAACACGGCACCTCTTTTCCAGGTCCCGAGGGCAGCGATGTAAAGAGCAGGCACGCGACCGAGAAGGGTAAAGACGCGTTCGCCCGGCACAATCCCCAGATCGGCGAGCGCATTGGCAAAACGGGCACTGTCTTCTGCAAGCCTTGCATAGGTCAATGTCGTCGCCAGACCGTCCGCAGCGATCGAGCGCAGGGCAACACGCTGGCCACGTCCGGCGGCGACATGGCGATCGGTCGCTTCGTAGCCGATATTGAAGCAGCCGGGCGCGTCAGCGCGGCGACCGAAAGTCTCCTCCGGCATGGGCCAGACAAAGCCATCGTGGACTGCCTCATAGTCACCAAGGTTCGGCAACGACCGCTGTCTGTCACTCCCCCCGTCGATAACCGCTGCCATGACCACCTCCTTCTCCTCGAAACGAGAGAGTGACCGGAATTTGGGCTAGCAGCATTGATTATGGTCAAAGATCGTCTGTCGCGGCTTGCTGAGCGCATCGCTACGACGGGCCGACATGGGCTTGTGCCGCTCTCTCCGCACCTTGCTCTCGTATCGGCTGCCGTTGCTGATGCGGATTGAGCAGGATCAAAGTCATTCGGCGACATTGTGCGACACTGCAACTGTCTCTGTGAAGCCATCGCATTTCCTTCGAACCATGACATCCGGCACTGCGCAGACAACAATCAACCGATCCGAAGTCATCGATATCGAGATCGCGCTGCACGGCTTGCCGGGTTGCCTTCGCCTTCCGCCAAACCCCCGCGGAGTCATCGTCTTCGCTCATGGTAGTGGTTCCAGCCGCAACAGCGCGCGCAAAGCTTATGTCGCGGAAGCGTTGCGGGAGCTGGGGTTTGCAACCCTCGTTTTCGACCTCCTCAGCGAACAGGAAGCTGAAAATCGCGCCGATGTTTTCGATATCCCGCTTCTGGCCGAAAGGACGGTTAGCGCATGCAAGTGGGCCTCGGCTGCGAATTGGACTCGAGGGCTGCCGGTCGGGCTTTTCGGCGCGAGCACCGGCGCGGCTGCGGCTCTTCAAGCGGCGGCCGAGCTCGGCGACCAGGTGTCTGCACTGGTCTCGCGAAGCGGTCGCCCGGACTTCGCGGCGGCGCTTGAAGAGGTCAGGATGCCGACGCTCTTGATCGTGGGGGGATCGGATCGCGACATTCTCGGGTTGAACCGGGCAGCCTTGGCAGTGCTTGCCGGTCCCAAGAAGCTGCAGATCGTTCCGAACGCCACCCATCGGTTCTCGGAACCGGGAACGCTCGATGCGGTAGCCGCCGCGGCAGCGGAGTGGTTCGGCCACTATTGCCGCCAGAGTGAAGACAAAGAGGAACGGAGATAGGTGCGTGCGTTTCTCGAACCGCTCCGAGGCGGGAAGACAGCTGGCTAAGGCGCTCGAACATTATCGGGGCCAAGACGTCGTTGTGCTCGCGCTGCCACGTGGGGGCGTGCCTGTCGCGGCCGAGGTTGCGAGCTTTCTTGACGCACCGCTTGACTTCCTTCTGGTGCGCAAGATCGGCGTACCCTGGCAGCCAGAGCTCGCAATGGGGGCGGTGATCGACGGCAGCAAGCCGACGGTTGTGCGCAACGAGGAAACAATCCGCGTCGCCGGCATTAGCGGCGACGAATTCGATGCCATCTGCCAAAAAGAACTCGCCGAGATCGAACGCCGGCGGCGCCGATATTTTGCCAATTGCGCTCCTCTGGACGTTGCCGGTCGCATCGCCATCATTGTTGATGACGGTATCGCGACCGGGGCCACCGTCCGCGCTGCCGTTCCCGGGCTTAGGCAACGGAAACCCGCGAAAATAATCGTTGCCGTTCCGGTCGCTCCTCGAACCGCAGTGGCGGAGTTGCAGGCCGAGTCGGATGAAGTCTTTTGTCTGCTTCAACCAACTATGATGGGCGCCATTGGCTATTTCTACCACGATTTCACTCAACTCACCGAGTACGACGTCGTTCGGCTGCTCGCTGCGCGCTCCGCCTGAGCCATTTGGCGAGCCCACTCGCTCGCCTAAGTAACGGTGATTTTACTCCGGAGTAGTCTGCAGCCATAACGTGATGGATTCTAATAAGGTGGTGCGGGATTCGGGCGAAAAACCACGCGCACTTTCCTCATCCCGCGCTATCGGAGCGGCCCGTCCTTGCGCGGCGTCAATGTGGTGCGCAGCGAATGTGGGCAAGCTAACCATGGTTGCAACAACGATGTGACCAGGACCATGGAAGTCACCCCACAAGTTCGGTTTCGCGGAATGGCGCCTTCGGCGATGGTAGAGGCGGATCGCCCGCCTACGTTCTCGTCGCGGTCCGCGACAGTTTCGATGCTGCACAAAGGCAGATCGAGGATGTCGTGCGGGAAATGAGCGGATACCGCGTGAAACCACATCCGGAGAGGCTTCATGGAAGGGTGACGAGTCTCACGCATGAAGAAGGCTTTGGCTTCATCTCGGCACTGGACGGGCGGGAATTCTTCTTCCGCCGTGAAAGCATGGCCTCTGGAGACCAGTGGAAACAGCTGAAAATCGGAACGGAAGTGAGATTTGCCGAGCACGACGGTGAAAAAGGACCATTTGCTTCTGCGGTGACCATCGTTTGAAGTAATCTGCGAGAAGGGAGTGGGACGAGGAATAGTGTGCGCGATTTTCCGCCCGCATCCCGCGTGTCGATTCGATCTAACCGAAAATCATCGTGATCTAGTCAGCTTCCACCCGTTAGAGCGGGTCTTGTCCTGCCGTCTCCCTGCCGCGCACGATGCGCTGTCCTGCATTCCAGCCGCGTGTCCGGGTTACGACAACGCTGCGGCCCTCCGCTTCGCCGTCGCGTTGGTGATAGATCACGACCCAGTCAGAAGTTCGCTCGCCGAGGCTGAATTCACGCAGATAACCCGACGTGCCGTTCGTGTTGGCGCTCCGGAGGTCGTGATCGAGTGCAGAGTTCACGACGGCGCCGGCACCCCGCGTTTCAGCAGGTCACGTGAAAAAGGCCAATCTTCTTCACATGCGACCCGTTGAACATACGGATTGCCTCCGGGGTGGGGTGCAGAAATTGAGGATGAACCTAATTAAATACCCAATGACACCAGGTGCCCCGCGAAATGGCGCAATTGACGGACGTCATGCCCAAGTTTGAATAGAAGGCTCCACGTCGGACAACGATGCGAGGCACAAAAATCGGAGCCCCGGGTCCTTGTTGACGACGTGAATGGCTGGCGCGCATAGACGCTTCGATGTCGTGCTCGACGCCGGAGAAAGCCGCGCCGTTAACAGCCGCCTCTCACTTGATGCCGTTCGCCTCGGCGACGAAATCCGACAGCATCGGCACGTATTCCTCGCCGCGACCAGCTGCGACCGCCTGGGCGAAGGAATTCCTGACTGCGGCCCCGATCGGGTTCGCGACGCCGCTCGCATTGGCGAAGCCGGCGAGATAGCTCATGTCCTTGAAGCCGTTGCGGATTGCGAACTTGTGGGCGTTCGGGTCACGCTCCAGCACCCAGCGGAAGAACGTCTGATAGAAGGGGCAATCCATGCGGCCCCCTCGGATGACGCTGTCGAAGACTTCCGGGGTGAGCCCCGCCTTGCGTCCGAGCATCAGCGCCTCGGAATAGAGCGCCGCATAGCCCATCGAGAGAAAGTTGTTGAGCAGCTTCATCGTGTGGCCGGTGCCGGTTGGGCCTGTGTGGACGATTCTGCCGGCGAAGCATTCGAGCACGGGCCAGACACGGCGCACGTCCTCGTCCGCGCCGCCGACCATCACATCGAGCGTACCGGCGGCGGCGTCCGCCGGGGTACGGCTGAGCGGCGCATCGATGAGGGTAATAGCCTTGCCGGCGAGGTTCGCAGCGAGTTTTGTGGTGACGGAGGGATCGGAGGTCGAACAATCGACGATGGTGAGCGGCTTGCCGGCGGAAGCGATGCCGTCCGGGCCTTCAATCACCGAGAGGACTTCCGGCGAGCCGGTTACGCAAAGGATGATGATGTCGCAACGCTCGGCCATATCGCGCGGTGTTGCTGCCTCCGTCGCGCCCTCGGCGACCAGCGCGTCGACCGGCGCGCGATTGCGATGCGCCATCACGCAAAGCGGCGAGCCCTTCTTCAGGATATTCGCCGCCATGCCCTGACCCATCAGCCCGAGCCCGATGAAGCCCACATTTGATTTCGTCATTTGGTCGCCTCCACTGATTGGCTATCGAGATCACGATGATTCTGGGTCGGGGCCCGAGAGTCATTGAACGCGATCGATTCCGACAAGTCGAGCCTCGGGAGCAGGCTAAAATCGGCGCAGGCGTTTCCGCGCTAGAATTTACGGCTGACGAAGGGCGAGTTGGCGAGCCCGAAACGCCACGGGTGTTCCACCGCCTTCGTAACTCCCACACGGATACCGCTGGAGATCGGCGGACGCTGAGCCGGTAGGTGGAGGTGAAACGGCTCCTGCCAAAGCGGCAGGCCATCCTGCGCTCTATTGATCGCCAACGCCTGGCCGAGGCGTCCCGGCCCGGAGCACAAGAGCTTGTCCTTACGAACACCCCTCCGCGCTTGCATCGCCTCGATGCCCCACTTCGGCTCGATCGCGCGGATCAAGACGGCGCTGCCGGGCAAGCAAACGAAGTTGAGACACCAATGGAGGCCATAGGGAAGATAAACATAGGTGTGCGCCGGCGAAGCTGTGCGACGCGGCGTCATCGGGCAGATATGCCTCGGTCTCGACAATAATTCCGCCGACGCCGGACACCGCGAATTCGGCGCCGATCAGGTCCGCCGCCACCTCGACGGCGGGGCGCGCGAAAAACCTGGCATCCCAACTCAATCGATGCACCGCAGGGTCGTAGCCTCCATCTTTGCATGATGGTCTACTGGATGATTCCTTGGATAGGAATCGATTTAAGGGATCAGGCGGCAATTCACAGTGCCACGTCACCACGCTGTCGACCGGCGGAATTCACCTCCGCACGCAACACGTGCTTCCGGTACTGCGCGCGGCCAGAGGGTGGGCCTCAGCCTCTTCCCTTTGCCAGCGGCAGTGGGATTCGTAGCGACGCCACCGCATCTTTTGGTGCGCCCACGACTCCGCCGCATTCCCCTTCATGCATCATTAGGTGCGGATGCAACCTGAAGAGCCCGTCACCCGACGCCCGTCAAGGCAGCCCGATACGGTTGCGGATCAACCGTTCTCGCACGCCGACCAGCATCAGCGCAGCCTGCTGCTCAGCGGTTTTCACCGGTACAAAGCGCATCGTCGGCCGGCTTGCTGCCTCGCAGAGCGCCTCCGCATCTGCGGCGTCGTTCTTCCCGCGCCTGACGTAAACTTTGGCCAATTGAGGTGCGATGAGTTTCACCTCGTGGCCAAAGGAGCTAAGAAATCGCGCCCAGTAATGCGACCCGCCACAGGCCTCGATCGCGATTACTGTCGGCGGCATCTGCTCGAAAAAGGCAATCATCTGACTGCGCCGCAGCTTCTTGCGTAGCACCACTTCCTCGGCAGCATTCACGCCGTGAAGTTGAAAAACATGCTTAGACGTATCCATTCCAATTCTGGTAATCTCGTCCACGGACGGCCTCCTTGGTTTGAGCGTTCAACGACTCATTCTGGCACAAACGATGCCGTCGGGGGCCGTCCACCCCAACAGTTGACGGCCGGTAGCAGCGCGAAAGACTTGCAGCAATTGCAGCGCCGGCGGTGCCCGTGACCAAAGGGTTCTCATGCGCTCCCTGCCATTTCGGCTTTTTCGCACAGCCTGGCCAGTAATGACGCGCTGGGACCAGCGGAAACCGATCTCGTGGAAATACAGGTCGGCGTGCTGCGGGCTGATATGATGAAAGACACCGGCAATCGTGCGGCGGACGCGGGCATTGAAACCTTCGACCGAATTGACATGAACGGCGTCACGAACGTATTCGCGGCTGGAATGCTTCACAGTGTCATGCCTGGCATAGTTCTCGCCAAGGGCTATGAACGCTGTCGCCTCATCGCTCATCAAATAGGCGTCGGGGTCGATCTGCGCTTCGGCGGCGCGCGCCGCTGCACGTAGCGAAAGACCAGTCACCACCGCAGCACGCGCGTCACCGGCCGGAGTGCCGGGTGTGACGTCATCTGGCCGCTGCACGATCACCATGACCGGCGTCTTCTGGGTATTCGGTAGACCTTTTCGGCCTCGTCCAGGTGGTGGATCGTCCGGATTTAATCTTGCTCGTCCACCGAGATAAAAATGGTCGATCTCCACCGTGCCATCGAGCATGCGCTCGCGCGCCGCCATGAGACGCAGCGCGTGTCCCATCCGCCAGGCCGTGGGTTGGCTTACCCCCAGAGCCTCGGCCAGACGCACCGAGGACAAACCTTTATCCGACTGCAGAATAAGCCACATGCCCTTCAGCCAGACACGCAAAGGAAGCTTTGTGGAATGCAGCGGTGTGTGTGTCGTCACCCGTAAACTGGAACCGACATCCGCCGCTGGAACATTGATAGAGACCCGGACGCGCACGCCGCTTGCTCATATCGCCCGGCGATCGCGATCGAGCGCTTGTAGCCACAGGCAGGGCAAACTCTCCCGGCCGGCCACACCATGCTTTCCAGCAATCGCCGACACTGCTCCTCATCGCGAAAGGCCACGATCATATCTTCCGCGGTCCGAATGTTGGTAAGCGCTGCAAGCATCTCCGACATTCTCATCTCCTTCGGATCATGCCCGAAGAATCGCACGGCAATCCCTAGACAGCAAGGATATTGCTGTCTTTGGTTGTCTAATCGCTCCCTGCAAAACAAGTCTTTTTTGCATTATTTCACTAGGGTCCGTTTGCTCGGCTTGTCGCACGTGGCCGCCCGATTTCGATAAACAATCGCGTAGCATGGTCGTTACGTAGGAATGCGTCTTTGAAGTACGTTTGCCAGGAGCACGGTTGTCTTCGCGGTCGGCAACTGAGGCCGCAGCAGTATGGGTTTCGCTGGATGGGTCTTCCAATGTTGATAACGCAGTTCAAGACGTAAACCCTTGCTGCAACCAAATACGCGGAATAACCCGACCCACGTCCCGGCAAGGACGTCTCGATGCATCCGAAGCAATGGATGCAATTCTGATAGCTCCCTGACTTACATCATCTGTGCGCTCCCGACGTTTTTTATCATCAGTTCAGGCGGTTGTGCCGATAGCTCTCTCAAAGAGCTGCCCAGTCTTCAGCATCGTGTGCATGATGACGGCGAGCTTTCTCGCCACTGCAATCGCCGCCCGCTTGAAGCCGATCCTTTCCCTCAGCTTCAGGCCCCATCTGCGAAGTGCGCTGTCGGCCTGGGCTCGGGTCAGGATAACCCCAGCCGCTTCGTACAAGAGAACCCGCAGATATTTGTCGCCGCGCCGCGATATGTGCCCGTCATAATCAACTTCACCGGACTGATAACGCCGGGTGGTCAGACCCAGCCATGCTCCGACAGCGCGGGACGTCTTGAAGTTTTCCGGTGCTTCGATTGCTGCCGTGAATGTTGCCGCTGTAACCGCACCGACACCTGGAATGGACATGAGCAATCGGCATGGAGTGCTCGTTCGCGCGGTGGCAACAAGCTGCCGGTCAAGCTCTGCAGCCCGGGTGCGGATACTGCACCAAGCTTCCAGCAGTGGCACGATGATCTGTTCAAGCATGCCATTGCTGGCAAGCAGCCTGCGCACATGGGCTTCAAAGACGCGTCCTGCTCCTTTCGGAACAATGAGCCCGAAGGTTTTCATGAGACCTCGTATCTGATTGGAAAGATCAGTCACAATTTTGATCAACTGACCGCGGGCACCGACAAGGGTACGGGTCAGCATGCTGTTAGAATCCTTCACCCGGACTGCTTTGTAAAAGCCAACCTCGGCAAGATGAGCCAAGCCGTCGGCATCGTTTGCATCGGTCTTGTTCGTCGCCATATTGAGCGCCGCTTTGGCGTGCCGAGCATCGATGCAGATTGCCGGGACACCCTGTGCAGTCAGCTCATGGTAAAACCAGACCGACAAAGGTCCCGTCTCGAATACCACGCGCTTTGCTTTCTGAGCGCGTTCACGGATAACAGCTGCCAGTAATTGCGGATCGGATGCGCATTTTCCACGCCATACTCGCTTGCCATTTCGCCGCACCGAAATCGCGGTGTCGTTCAACGATACGTCGAGCCCGATATATTCTTCCATGGTTGTTTCCTGTTCGATGCTTGGGACGGGCCCCGCGCCATGATCCCGTTTTTCCATCTTGTCGGGGAACAACCACCTTGGCTACGTCGTGGAAATATCCGTTCAGCAGCCAGTAGGGCACCGCTCCCGCGATTACCCCATGTTGATAAAGGCCATGTATCGTCCGGAACTGGGGCAGGTTTGCGCCGCCGCCAGTAAACCTTCGGGTGGCAATCGAGGAGCAGATGAGCCTTTCCGGCAGCGGCACTGGACGTCGGGGTGAGCCTCTGCTCTCGGCAGAAGCTCTGGGGCCGGAGCACCACAAGGGTTGTGCTGCAGTCGCATCCTCGATGCTGCACCGGAACGATCGACGCATATCTCGTCCCTTCGGGGCCAAGCCGACCCCCTCCAGGGGGATCGGTGCGGTGCTCGTCACTCGCCTGGTGTAAGCGTTCGATAACCGCCGTATGATGAGCGACGCTTCAGGCCGTCGGCGGGCGTGAAACCGCTCCGCTTGCGTCAGCCGTTCAGCGCGTCCTTGAGAGCTTTGGCCGGCGCGAAGGTCAGCTTCTTCGCAGCAGCAACCTTGATGGTCGCACCGGTTGCCGGGTTGCGAGCCTCGCGCTCTGGCGTATCCTTGAGTTTAAACTTTCCGAAGCCCGGGATCGATGTTTCGGCGCCAGCTGTGGCGGCGGCAGTCACGGCAGCGAAGACCGCTTCGACAACCGCCTTGCTCTGGACTTTAGTCAAGCCATGTTCGGTCGCGATCTTTTCTGCAATCTCATTGGTTGTTGTCATTGTTTTCCCCTCTTGATGACGCGGGAATTCTCATCCGACGGGATCCCTTTTGTCATCTGGCGTTCCAGCGTGCACGGCCCAAATACCGACGATTTCCACAGCGCAATCGTGGCCTTTCGTCGAAAGCCGTTCCATTGGGCCCTTGGGTCCATGCCTGTTGGATAAGGCGCTCTGGTCACCCGGCGCTGCAGGGGAGCGCCCGCCAGTTCGAATGTCGGGCGTTGAGCAATGTCGAATTCCCATCGACCACGAGCCATAGCTCCTTGCCCAGCGCGCGAACGGTGAGCGGTTTTCGTTTCTCCTGACGGCCATTGGCCGCCGCCAGCATATGGCGGTTTGCATTGACGATCCCTCTTTCGCGCGCACGCGCGTTGACCAACTGCTCGAGCGGAATAAGCAGGTGTTCTTCGCCAAAATCGAAGTAAAGCGAAGGGTCATCCGGAAGCCTCGTGAGTGCTGCGGCGATTTCCTGGTTCAATGCAAATTCGCCGATGGCGCCGCCAGGCTGGAGCGTGAGAAACTTTGGCGACATGTCTTCAGCTGTCATGCAGTGCCTCCTAGAATAGTGCTTGGGTCTGCGCGATGCGCGCTTCGCAGGCGATCCACGGTTCGAACGGTCTGGAACACGGCCGCCAATCGGCACGGGACGTACTTCGCATGCGGGCATTTGGTGCCTTCGTCGTGGGTTGCTGGCTATTTTATGTCGAAACGCACTGTCGGGCTGTGCTGAAAAGCCCCGATGATTGCGGTGACTGGTTTGAGATGGAAGCCAACTTTGCACCAAGGTGTTTCGCTTGCTGCTCGGTTAATCTGAACTGCAGTGACGACACGTCGGTTCGATTCGGATCGACGCTGAATTCGATCCTCAAGAAGACGTCGCCACTCGCATCTGCAGTGACGGCCTCAGCTTTCCAATCGATGACGGCAGATGTTCGAATATTGCCTCGTCCGTCTGTGCTCCAATCTTTTCTATGCAAGCTGACTCCCCTCTAAGCTGCGCAATCTGCCGGCAGAAATACCTCCTGAGCGCGCGTACCTCAGGCTCCTATCCCGGACCGCGCGCCGAGCGAATAGGTGCATACCAATTTAGCTATACTGGTTAATCGCTTGCTTGGCATTTAAATTTTCTAATCAGCTAATAGAGCTGCGTTCTTCCTGCGGATCGGCTATGCCTATGTTTTTGAAGCTTATTCCGGCGCCAAAAAAATCTGCGTCCAGCTCCCAGTCGATTGCGCGCCGGAGTGGAGCAATGGGAAGCAGCATCGATTTGCGAATGACCGGGCGAAGCGCGACCGCACAGGCATCAGCCGTGATGGGCTGATCCTGCTTGCCGCTCCTAGCGTTTTGATCGCCACAACGGGCTATCGCCCGGTGAGCGGGTGGGATATCGATCAGAGACGCGACCCGCGTCATACTCAAGGTCGTTTCTGTCCGCATCAGTGCACTCGCTACCAACGAATGGAATGGAAATGCCGCACATAGCCGTAAAGATGTTCCCTGGCCGCACCGAGGAGCAGAAGCAGGAATTCGCCGCGAAAGTAGTCGAAGCCGCGAAAACCATCTTAGGTTCAAGCGATGCTTCCCTTTCCGTTTCCATCTCCGAAGTGGAACCGGCGGAGTGGGATGCAAGAGTTTACGATCCTGAAATCGCGGCCAACGAGAGCATGCTCTACAAGAGACCGGGTTACGGAGCTCTGGCACAGTCGTAGTGGTAGGCCGAGCAAGGGCTCGGATCAGTGGAGCCCGCCAACGACTGTACAGCGTTTTTGGATGGAGAGGGGCTCCCGTACAAAACCCGTTCGCTGAGTTCACGCCTCTGCGAAAGTCTCAAGCTGCCGAAAAGCGGCGCCGTCTTTTGACAGCCGGGTTATTGCGGGCCGGAGAGTCTCATTGACTCTGCCCTTTCCGCGTTGGAAATAAGCCTGATAGTTGCAGAGGGAACAGCCATGGCAGATGACAGCAATATCGAGACCGTCGAGACGACAACCACCCCGGCGGAAATTGCGCCGCCGAAAAAGCGCCGGGGCCCGAAGCCGAAGAACGTCGCTGCGGGAGCGACCGCCGAAGCCCCAAAGGAAGATGGTGTCAAGACGGGAAGGGGACGCCGGAAGAATTCCGCGACGTCGGCCGAAGGCGTGACCACTGTCGTGGCCGGCGGCAAGACCTCGGCAAAGAACAGCGCCAAGGGCGCCGGAAAGACCCGAGCGCCGAAGCAAACCACCGCAGCGGCAGCTCCGGTCCTTGACGACATCGCGGACCTGCTTCAGCTCGAAGAAGAGAATGCACGACTCCGTAAGGCGCTGGCCGAAAAGCTGCGGGCCGAGAACGCGGACCTGCGCAAGCGGCTCGGTCTTTCCTGATCGTTTTCGGTGATGGCCGATCGGTCTGCGCGATCGGCCTCCTCCTACATTTTGGTGGCTTACGGTCCTAGCAATGGGTGCCGACGCCATCGCGTGAGATGAGGGCGCACGATGAAGTCACCCTGGAAATACCTGGCCGGTTTGACGCCTTTTGGCCGGACGATCAAGGAGCCTGCGAGCCCGCCGGAAGCCGAAACGTCGAAGCCGGACGAACCATCGTTCGCTCCGGAAGAGGGCATTCCGGCACCCTTGGATCGGAGCGACGACGGTGCAGGCGCGACGGTTGACGGGCCGGACACGTCGGCTGAC
>NZ_JBYTEC010000036.1:0-28850 GCF_058792075.1 Ensifer sp. EB106-03-01-XG145
CCCTCCCTTCGTCACACCCCCGCCGCCGAGTCTCATCCTGATTGACGCTGAATCTCACCGTGATTGCCGCCGCGCACCGCAGTCTGGGTTCAGGTTCATCAACCTGTGTTCTGTTGATGCGGCAGGCCGCCCGCAGGCGCGCATGGTCGTGCTCCGGCGGGTAGATACGGCGGCTCGTCTTATCGAAATTCATACCGATACACGTAGCCCTAAATGGCTCGAACTATCTCGCAATCCCACCGTCACAATCCTCGGCTTCTCCGTATCGACCCGAGTTCAACTCCGCCTTGTCGGGTCGGTCCGTCTTCATCCACCTGGCAGCGATCGCGCCGAGAAGGCATGGAGTGAGCTTTCCGCCTGGACGCGAAGCACCTACGCGGGTGGCCCGCCGGGAGATGAGACCGGCAACGATGAACCGGTTTCGGCGGGGGGAGAAGCTGATGGGAAGGCCTTCTTCGGCGTTGTAAGCTTCCGTGCCGAGTCCCTGGACTGGTTCGAGCTACGGCGCGCCGACAACCGTCGCGCCGTTTTCGAATATAGCCATTTCGGTGCACTGATGACCTCCCGATGGATCAATCCTTGAGTCGGAACTGTGGCTGGGCGATGCGGCCAGTCCGTTGAACGCATCTGTGACGCTAGCTGAGCCGTCCAACATAAAAGTAGCGAGAGCACCAGAAACGCGGTCAGGGCCGCCCATCTTCGACGACGGGAGACACAAGTTGCGGGAAGGTCAGGTGCAGGCCAAAGAACGCAACGATGCGTAGCAATGTGCATGCTCTGATTTCATTCGCAAGTATCAGCTAATTTATTGGGGCGTAGTCGCCATTTCATGCGTAAATGCGGAATGGCTAAAACACGAAATCGGAAACCGCCCCCTGCGCCGTCGGCTGATCCTATGCCTCGCCGGGTCGATCCCTGTGTCGCAATCCTCGTCGACAAGCCACCGAAAGGTCCGGATTGGGTCTTCGAGGTGAAGTGGGATGGCTACCGGCTCGGCGTGTATGTTGAGCCAGGCGAGGTGAGGGCGATTACGCGGGGCGGCTACGACTGGACCGTAAAGTTTCGATCGATCGTTGCCGAGGCGCAGCAGCTAGGCCATGAATCTTTGATCCTAGATGGCGAGGCGGTCGTTCTCGACGATCAGGGGCGCTCGGATTTCGGATTGTTGCAACGGGCTGTAGGTAAAAACCCGAGCCTCCACGATGCCGACGAGATCATTTTCTATGCCTTTGATGTCCTCTATCTCGATGGTCATGACCTGCGAGAACTGCCGCTGTCTGAGCGCCGTCGCCGTTTGGAGCCGATCGTCGCCGGCCGCACGGGCGCAATACGCTTCTCGGAGGAGGTCAACGCCGATGGCGAGGAATTCTTTCGTGTGGCGTGCGAGCTTGGGCTAGAAGGCATCATCGCGAAGCGCCGGGATAAGCCCTACCGGTCGGGCCGGCGGCCGGAGTGGCTGAAAATCAAATGCTCCCGTCGCGACACATTTGTGATCGTCGGCTACGAGCCTTCGACTGTCCCCGGCGCAATCGGTCGACTTCTGTTGGCGGCAAAGAAGGGCGACGGCCTCGTCTATGTAGGCGGCTGCGGCACGGGTTGGAGCAATCAGGAGTCGGCGAAGCTTTGCGAACTGCTTAATGCGATTCCAGCCGATAACCCGGCGGCAGAGTTGAGGCGCAAAGGAGCCGTTTTCGCGCGGCCACTCCTGGTCGCCGACATCGAGTATCGCGCTTGGACGCGAGACGGAAAGCTTCGACATCCGTCATTCAAGGGCGTACGAGAAATGGAAGGGCCAGCCGAAGTCTATGAAATATGGAAGGACTGAAGTTCGCTTGGAACTTAGGAGTTCATTGGCGAACACGATTGAACCACGAGCGCTTTTTCGGACGATCTTCACCGCGGGACGTTGAGATTATCGCCAAGACAGCCGAAGTTTAAAGAATACGCTCCGCGATGGAGAAAAAAGGCTGGCTACGATCGGCTGAGTGCCGACCCAAATAGTTGCGGTGGGAGGGATGCGGAGTGCTGTCAAAGTCCGAACTTCTATTTCTGAAAACGCAGGGACTTGGTGCGGATGATGTGTTCGACGCTAAGGGTCGTTCTATCAAAGAAGTAAAGGACGAGGCGAAGGCAGTCGGCAAGGTACTCGTGATTGGTGTGCCATGTGGCTCCGGAGGACATCGGTTACGTACACGGCACGGACACTGCGTCCAATGCAAGCCCGCAACACTGGGCTATCTCAAAAGGGCTTCCGCGCTTGGGGACGTTTACGTCGCGGTTTCGCCGAGCCTGAAATGGACGAAAATTGGGAGCACTACTAATCGAGCAGAGGTTCGCGAAGCTAAATTTCGACGCCTACGGCAACGCCAGCGACTGGAGACCTGTTTTCTGGATTACGGCCGAACAGTCCGGCCGAATTGAACTTTATACGCACCAGATGCTGAGCCGATACTCAGTAGAAGCAACGTACATTAAAGATGGCAAACCTCAGGCGTCACGCGAGTGCTTTGCGTGTTCAGCCCTCATTGCGACCAATGCTATCGTCGAAACGATCGCCCGCGAAGGGTACAAGACATCTGGACATTGGAGGGAGGAACGGTATCGCTGGAAATGACGATACGACGTGGATCGCGCCGAGAGGCCACCGAGCAATGACGGGCATGGCTTTGTGAGGTTTTCGAAACGCCGGCATCAGGCTTCGCGGGCCTGTGGCGGCGACCCGACACAAGATGTGTATTGTGTTTTCGATTTCGGGAGCCGACCGATCGTTCTTCAAGATTTTCCGTCGTCGAGCCGCTTTTGCACCTCAAGCACGAATGGAGACGGTTTAGTCTTGGTATAGACTATGTGAACCTCTCGCTTGGCGCGTGTGAAGCCGACATAGAACAAGCGTCGGGCTTCCTCGGTGGCATCCGCGCGGGGTATCCGCCCCTTATCCATTCCAAATAGGACGACATAACGGAACTCGCGACCTTTCGCACTGTGAAGTGTCGATAAATTCAAGCTGCCGGACTGATTGGTCTGGCCTGCGAACTGCTCCAGTGTCATTGCCGCGCAGTCGCCGCCTGGCGCGGTGCGCAATATGAATGTGTCCAGGACTTCAGCTTCGTCTTTAACCCCGCGGCATTTCTCAACCATCTCGGAAATGATTTCCGAGCGGATCGCCGACATCCAGTCGAACAGCAACGCCGATCCCTCACGCCTCTTCCACAAAGTTTGGACGAGGCGGCCCTGGAACATGGTCTTGGCTTCCGGTGTCGCTATCGCTTCGGCGAAAAAGCGAGAACCCTCGCGCACGATTTGGCTAAAACGCGGTGACCCCGTTTCCCATCCGTTGACGCACCAGACTGCACATCGCTCCAGCCAGCGCATAAGCGGGCTTGCGCGCGGATAGAGCGCTTTCTTATCTGCCCTTATGAAGGATATGCCGGCCCTCTGAGCGATGTTTGCTATCCCATCACCCATCCAAGCCTCAGGGTAAATTATTGCGATGTCGCCGAGTTTGAGGTCTGGATCTCGCTTTTCTATGTCCGCCAGGATCGTCCTGAAAACGTCGAGCGCCTGATTTTCGTAGCTGCCCGTCATTGGGTGAAAATAGACGACGCCGATTTCGGCCCCCGCCGCTGCTTCATAGTCGCGCTGCTGTCCAAGCGCGAAACTCGAAGCGCGGACGATCTCAGATCCAGATCGATAGTTGAGACGAAGCCGTACGGTTTCGACGTCTCCACGTTGAGATAGTTCCTGGAGGAGTTTGGGGTTCGCCCCGTTGAACGCATAGATGGACTGGTCGGCGTCCCCCACAGCAAACAGACGCATCCCTGTGCTGAAGCAAAGGCCGAGAACCATTCGATGGAGTGCTCTGCCGAGGTCCTGATACTCATCGACAACGAGAATTGGATACTTGGCCAGCAGTGCCTTCTGCAGCCAGTCATTGTTGTGCAGCGCTCTGACGGCCAACAAGGGCATGTCGTCGAAATCGATGCATCCTAGCAATCGAAGCTGTCGTTCGAATTCCTCGATCAGGGCCGCCATTTGCGGATCGCTCTGCCAAGCTTCGCTCTTGCGGTTGAGGGTCCTCCTTCGGTACGAACTCATCGTCTGGTCTAGGTCTTGCGGGTTGTCCCTTCCGCCAATCACCTTGTTGTATGCCCGCTCCAAAGCCACCGCGCGCTCTTTGCGGGTAGCAACCCGGAAGTCATTGGGCAGCCCCATCCGGGCGGTTTTCGCATATGGAAGGATGATCTGGGTCAGCGAAAAGGAATGTACGGTTCCGATAAACACGCGCCCGCCGGGCTCGACTTCGAGGTCCGAGAGGCGGCTTTCAAGCTCACGCGCGCATTCATTATTGTATGTGATGCAGGCAATGCCTCTGGGCTCTTGGACATCCTCCACCAGCATCCGCGCCATCTTCAGGGTAAGGGTTTTGGTTTTCCCGCTGCCTGGCCCCGCCAGCATGACGCAATGCCCGGTGGACTGATAAGCGGCCCACTGACCCGGGTTTTCACGCAGGTCCTCCGCAACATGCGCGTATCGCCGGGAACTAGACACGTTTCACCACATACTCGATCGCCTGCTCGACATATTTCGGAGGCTTCACCCCTTCGATGCGCGACGCCAGCCGTTGTGCAAACCGCCCCTTTCCGATGGTTTCGATCATCTTGAGAAGCTCAACGCCGTCCATGTCGTCCGGTTCGGCCACCCAGGAATCGATGAGGGCCTGTTTGGCCGCCGATAGTTTCGCTTCTGTCAACGTGGCCAGGATTTCCTTCCAGAAGTCGTCGCCGTCGTACATGTCGAGTTCCAGCGTCTGCCAGTTCATGAAGACACCGAAGTCCTTGAACCGCTTGCGCAGGGAGTTATCGTCCGTCATGCCATCGAGTTCGGCCTTCAACGCGACCGGCGCGGCCCTCGTCCTTATTTTCTCAGCGGTAACAACGAGCTTTTTGCCTCGATTGATCCCGAGAGCTTGCTTCCCTGGAGAGGGGTCCCAGTCGGAGATGACCGCATAGGGGATTTCCAGACCTGAAAGAACCTTGGCGTATGGCAGAAAGTTCGTCCCGGAAACCGAACAGACACTGATGCCAAGCTTGTCGAGCGAATGCCCCAGAGCCTCGGCGAAAACCGGAAGAAGGAATTTCTCGGCGTCCCCTTCAACGAGGATGATCCCGCGTGCGAAAAGCATCTCGGCTCTGGTTACGTCCATGTATCGGGTGAGATCGTCGACGTCGTCGACCGAGAGCGGGATTGTCGCCGTAGACCGCCCGGTTGTGCCGTTTCCCGTCTTGTCTCGAAGCAGGAGAATCGACCGGAGGGGCGCGACGCTGGCAATGTGCGGCGAATGGGTGGTCAGGAAGACAGACATCGGGGAGGTTTCCTCCGGGCCGATGGCGGACTCGAACAGATTTCGGTAGACGGACCGCTGAAGGTGAGGGTGGAGGTGGGCCTCCGGCTCTTCGATGGCGAGGATCGTATGATCCCGTTTGTTTTCTCGAATCAACCGGGCAAGATCGAGCGACTTCAGGGCCAGGAACACGATGTTCGCCGAACCCAGACTGGCATCACCGATCGCCCGCTTCCCATCGTCTATAAGCAGACGGATGTTGCGGTAGAGCCGGGTGATTTCAGTGGCACCGATACCGAGTTTGGGCCGAATGTTCTGCTTGGGACCGCTCATCGCCAGCAGCAATGTCGCCAGATTGTCCTCGATGTCGCCGACGCTCTGGAATTCGGTGAGCTTGTCGGTCGCTTCTTGGATGGAATCGGAGATTGTATCGAGGTCTGCCTCGTCAATAGCCGCGAAGGCCTCTTCGATAAGCGGCCGGAGCGGTGACCGCCTCCAACTTGACAAATCGCCCTCGGCGTCACGCAGGGCGGGTAGGACATCCATCGTCAGCCGTCGCCTAACCTCATGGCCGAATTTCTTGCGCTCATCGTCGCCGCCGAAACAGAGGAACTCGAGGTCGTCGTCTTTCGCGGGCGGGCCATTTTGGGTGGGAAGTCGCCGGCATACGTAGCTCAGCCGGACGGTGTGAGGGTCTTTCGGGAGTCGGAATTCGGACAGAACCGCCAATAGGTCCATGTCTCCTTCGAAGTCTTTGATATCGACCGAGACGCGTATCTCGTCATCCTCTCCCGGTCCGTCGAGCCCGTCCCAAAAATCGGCTAGGCCGAGTTCTCTCGCACTGTCGGGGAGGGACGGATCGAAAATGAGACGCATTGCATGAAGCAAATTGCTCTTACCGACCTTATTCTCGCCGACCACGACAACATTGCCTTTCAGCTCGACGTCGAGTTCGTAAAAATTGCGGAAATTTTCTATTTGAATCCGGGAGATGAACATTCGGCATATCTCGACGCTTGCGATACGCCTAGATAGCATAGTCTCCACTCAACTTGCGATTGGCTAACCGGACAGAACCCAAAGATTTGCGTGGACATTCGCGTCGGTGGGCTAAACGCACGTATCGTTAACTGTTTTTTGGCAGACTCGAAACAGATCGTGATTTTGAAACCGCGACGCTTTCCCCCATACAGCCCCGCAGCCTGGACCAATCGGCGATTGACTGCGGCAAAACGCCGGATGACCATGGCTGGGGAGCTGAAAGCGTGCGAAAAAGTACAAGCCTTGTCACTGACGACAACATGATCCGCCAGGCAGTCCGGGCGAGGCTCGCCGTCGCTCACGCAGGCGAGGACGCGGTGATTGTCGATGAACTCAAGGTTTCTCGAGGAAGTTCGAGAATGGACGTCGCCGTCATCAATGGCCTGATCGAAGGCTATGAAATCAAAAGCGATAAGGACACGCTGGATCGGCTGCCACGCCAGGCTGAGATGTTCGGTCTAATCGCCGATCGCATGACGCTGGTCGTAGGTGAACGGCATCTTGAAAAGGCGAAACTGATCGTTCCAGATTGGTGGTCGATCATGGCTTCTTCCGAAAGCGAAAGTGGTTCCTTGAAGCTCACTGTCGCAAAGAAGGGGAGGCTTAACCGATCCCGGGACACCAGGGCACTCGTCGAGGTGCTCGAGCGTGACGAAATCCTCGCAATGATGTCGGTGCACGGGATCGACAAAGGCATGCGGACCGCGACCTATGCGGATTTGGTCGACAGCTCGGTGAGGCGTCTGTCGCGCAAGGACATTTCGGCGTGTGCCAAGCGGATGTTGAAGCTTCGGGCCACGCTCGGGGCTGAGTTCGCCGACAGTGCTTTTGGGCGGAACGCGATTATCTGTTCAGCGCCATCTGCGTAAGGTGCTGGTTTGCCCTCACGGATATCCACCCTGTGGGGCTGGTGAAATTTTTCCCGTCGATCTGCAGAGTCCTCTCCTCAGCGACGCGTTTGATCACCGACGTTCCCCAGCAATCGGCCCGGCTTGCCCAATTCTCTCCACCGACGGTGTCAATGGACGCGTCGATATACTTCCATTTATCGCTGTTGTTTTCGTAAAGACCGATGTGCCACGCCGACGGGGTGACCAGGTCCACATGCGGGAACCATCCGTTGCCGCCTCTACTGCTACCTTTTCGAGGCGGAACCGACATGTAGTCTCCATAACGCCCCGGGAAGGTCCCTGTGATCTCACGGTGGACGCGGATTTCGTCCATGTGCAGCGTACGCGACAAGTCCCTCAGAGAGCTTTTAGCAGGAGGGAAGCTGTTGGATAACAGAACGACCTCCATGTGATCGGCGTCGTTGTCGAGACCTTCATAGAGCTGGGCAAGGAAAGACTTCGCCGCCGCGATGGAAGCGGTGGCTTCTCCGCGGATGCTCTTGAGATCCACGATGATCAGCAATGACTCTATGTGATCTCGGATTGATCCGAGGCTCCCGGAAATCGCTGTCGACGCGTACGGCTGACGAGGGTCGAGGCGCAGCGCGCCACGCGTTCCTTTGCGGCCGATGACATCCAACTGTCCTTGTATGACATCGCGACTTCCATGCCCGAGAATTGGCAGCAACTCGGGAAATTCCGAGATCATCTCGACCCAGCGGATCGGTCCCTGCCGGGGATCGGTGAGGTTGTGGATATCCCCATTGAACGCCGCCGTTTTGCGCCTCCGCTCGGCGTCGTTGGCGAGTTCTTTCGGCGAGCGCGCACGCGCCTCCTGCTGTCCAGTGGCCGCGCGAACTTCCTGCTTGCGCCTGCGACGTTCCGCAGCTTCCTCCGCCGAGGTCATTTCCCGTGGAAGCGGGTCGAAGTCTACAATTGCAGGCCTGCCGTCCAGATCGTTCAAGAGAATTGAAGCGGTTTCCTCGAGCGTTTCTTCCCGATCATAGCGGGTGAGCGTGACAATCGGGACCATGCGATCCTTAACGGACGAGGGGCATTTTGCGTAAGCAAGTTGCTCGTGCGCTCGCGTGCTCATAGCGGGGAAGTACTGTATTCCATCAAACATCGGCTACCACCTGACGAATACGAATCACTTTGCTAATTCAACTTTAGAATGAGCCTGGAGTGGGTGGGGAATCAAGACGCCGATGCCGAGTTCCATTGTCTTCACATAGGCGTGCCCAGGAAATATCTGGTCATTGCAGGGCTGAAGCCGACACTTTGCTATTCAAATAGGTCGTCGACATCCCGGGAACGGCTAACAAGTGACCGAACCGTCGCGCTTGCGACCGATCGAATGTCAGGGGGAAACAAGGAGGGAGCCTTCGGTGAGCGATCTACGGAACTTGGCTGAACGGCGGAGCAGAGCGGGGACCATCAGGGCTTCCACTAGGCATCACCAGCTCAGGCGTTTGACGAGCACCGGAAGAAGGGGATATTCGAGAGCAGCCGTGTGAAGCGGCCCTTCATGACCTCAGACCATCCGTTTGTGATGACCAATGGGCTCAAGCGGCCAGATGGGCACTTTGCTATCCCAATTGGACCGCGACACCTGTTCGTCGCCTTCCATGCAAAAGGATTTCGGGGAGTGGTTTCGCCGGATGCCGACTGGAAAAATTGTCCGGTCCACGAACGAAGCCGTGATCGGGCAGGGGCGGAAGTACGTCTACGGTCTCGACGGCTCGAATATCGCTGAGGTGCGCCGCCTCATGGGCAAGCGGGACTACATGACCCTGTTGCCTACTATGACCAAGAAGGAAGGCGATGAGGCGAGGGCGCTTATCTCACAAGTGCCGTGAACGCTTTAGTCGGAATTGATCGCCTGCGAAGAATACAAGACATGTCGATACTTTACGGCTGAACGGAGTCGGTGGAAATGACCACGCCGGCAATGCGACCACGCGCCCCGACTCAATGCGCATTGGCCGCCCGACGAACGGTGAGTAGATCGAGCGGCCATTCATTTGGTTTCCAGTTAGGCGCTGAGATGCTGCTCGAAGAAAGATTGCAACTTATCGAACGGGATCACGTCGACCTTGTCGTAAAGGTCTGTGTGGTTCGCACCCGGGATGATCATTAACTCCTTCGGCTCTGCCGCGTTGGCGTAGGCGGTTTCGCTGAAATACCGCGAATGTGCCTTCTCCCCATGGATGAACAGAACCGGACGCGGCGAGATTTCCGCGATGTAGCTCAATATCGGCATGTTCATGAATGATATCGGCGTGGTCTGCGTCCAGGAGTTGCCTGAGTTGACGGCGCGGGCATGGTATCCGCGTGGCGTCATGTAATAGTCGTGGTAGTCGACCAAGAACTGCGCCTCGCCACCTTTAAGCTCATTGTAGCGTGGCTGGTAAGCGGGCGTGCCTTTTTCCGCATCTGCCCAACGCTGCAGGCTTAGTTGCTCCAGTGCCTTCGTACGCTGCTCAAGCGTCACGCTGTCGTTATAGCCCTTGGACATGACGCGCGTCATGTCATACATCGTGCTGGCCACCACGGCCTTGACGCGCTTGTCCACGGCGACGGCATTCAATGCCATGCCACCCCAGCCGCAAATACCGATAACACCGATCCGATCGCGGTTGACCTCGGGCCGCAGACCAATGAAGTCCACGGCTGCGCTGAAATCCTCGGTGTTGATATCGGGAGAGCCGACGTTACGCGGTTCACCCCCACTTTCTCCGGTATAGGACGGGTCGAATGCCAGGGTGACAAAGCCGCGTTCGGCCATGCTCTGCGCATAGAGACCCGAAGACTGCTCCTTCACGGCTCCAAACGGTCCACTCACGACGATGGCAGGCAGCTGTTGGTTGCCCCGGTCCTTTGGTAGGTAAAGATCGGCTGCCAGTGTGATGCCGTAGCGGTTCTTGAAACTTACCTTCTGGTGATCGACCTTTTCGCTCTTGGAGAAGACTTTGTCCCACTCGGAATTGGCTTGGGCAAAGGTCGGCGTACCGGCGACTGACGCGACGCCAAGCGCTGCGATTCCGACACCCGTCATCTTCAGCAAGGTGCGGCGTCCTTCGTCGGGTGTGCCAAGATTGAGGTCTTCGTTAGGTGTGGTCATGTCGATCTCCGATGGTTTGACTACCTTGCGGAGATGTAATGGACGCCGGCCTCCTGGATTAGATCGGCTGGTTCGCTAGCGGTTATGAGGGAAATTCATTAATCGAGGATAGGCAAGTTGAAGTCTCGAGCCATGGTGCACCTTGGCGATTGCGCGCTTGTGCAACGCGTTGACGATGTCCACGATGCTCTCTCTTCTCGTTGGCACTGTGTTTTGGTTTTCGCCCTAGATGAGCTTTTGCGCGCTTTCCTGTTGCGGCTCAAAACGCATTGCGGGCGACCATCGGCCGCCCGCAGTGGAACTGTTTTGGAACCTCAAATGAGGTCGGGGAGGCTTTTCAGGTCTTTGCTGAGGCCGCACCAGAGGCCAACACCCCGGCTTCCTCGTCCGAAGCAGAAGCTGTTCGCAAGCGGATACCCTTGGTCTCGGGAACGAACTGAACCAATATCAACCCAATGAGGGCAATGGCAGTTACATACAGACCGGGCGCAAGCGGTGAGCCAGTACTGCTAACCAGCCAAGTGGCGATCAATGGTGTCGTGCCGCCGAAGATGGCCACTGCGAGTTGGTAGGCGATCGCATGTCCGGTCGCGCGATACGAGGTCGGGAAGAATTCCGCTGCAGCCGGAAACGCTGCCCCGTTGTAGATGCCGATACCGACAGCCAACAGCAACTGACCGATGAATGCGTTTGCCAGATTGCCTGTCGAAGCCAACATGACGGCGGGATAGGCGGCAATCAGAATCCAGACAGCCCCAAGAGTGAAAACCTTCTTACGCCCAATCCGGTCGCTTAGCCGGCCGGCAACTGGAATGATGGCAGAAAGCGCCAGGATCGCTGCTGCGTTGGTCATCAGGGCATCCGTCGGATGAAGGTGAGCTTCCTTGACCAGGAATGCGTACATGAAGCCGAGAAGAAGGTAAGATCCAACGGTTTGGACCGGTTGGACCATCAAGACGTACAGGACCGGTTTATACCCACCAGCGCGAGCCATCGAGCGGAAGCTGTTCGTATCTTTTCTTTCTCGCATGGCCGCCTTGTACTCTTCCGGATCATCCAGGCTACGGCGCAACCAGAAACCGATCACGCCAATCAGGCCGCCGAGAATGAACGGCACTCTCCATAGCCAATCGCCATACAGTTCCTCGCCGGCAACAAACTGAAGGCCAGCCAGCATCAGGGCAACGAGCGCGTTGGGAATATGCGCGAAAAACCAAATGATGCCGACCCACCATCCGCGACTATCGTCAGGGGCCGATTCCAGGATGTAGCTTGTGCTCCCGGTTGTTTCTCCACCGAGGGCAAACCCTTGGGCCAGTCGGCAAAGTACCAGCAGAGCTGGCGCAAAGACGCCGATGGAGGCGTATGTTGGCAAGAGCCCGATGACGGCTGTTCCCGCGGCCATGAGCCAGATCGTGATGGCAAGAACCTTCACGCGGCCGATCCGGTCTGCGAGGTATCCGAACACCAACCCGCCGATAGGACGAGCAAAGAACGCCACCGCGTAAACGGCGAAGGTGCTTAGGAGCGCCGCAGTCGGGTCGCTTTTCGGGAAAAAGTGTTGTGAGAGAATTGGGACCGAAAATCCGAACACGGCAAAATCATAGATCTCGCCAAAATTCCCAATTGCACCAGCGCCCAATCGGCGCTTGCCTTCCGTACCGCTCATTATGTCTCCTCCAGAATCTGAGCAGCTATCTGCAACCTCCATCGCAAACAGCACCAGTTCGGTGACCGGCTTCTGCATCCGGCCTCCCGATCAATCTTGATAGGGAAGGATCGTCGACGCGCCTACCCATGCACGGCATGGGTCAGCGCATGGTTATAATGCCATATTATATGTAGTGCGAAGCTCTATGTCTCACCGGCGTGCTGTGCGTCCGATATCTGCTACAACGAGCCCAAAGTGGATTTTGGACGCTCACAATGGAACGAACATCCTCGATCGCCAAGGACCTGCGTGCCGTGGGGCTGAGACCTACGGAGCAACGCATCGCGCTGTTCAAGCTTCTCTTCGCGGAGGGCCATCGCCATGTTACCGCCGAGGAGCTGCATGCTGAGGTGCTGGCGCGAGGAATCGTGCTGTCGGTTGCAACGGTATACAACGCCCTTAACGATTTCACCCAAGCCGGGCTGGTTCGGATTCTCGCTGTCGAAGGCGCGCGCACGTGGTTCGATACGAACACCTCGGATCACCACCACTTCTACCTTGAGGGCAGGGGCGAGATCCGCGATATCGATCGCGACGGTATATCGATTGCCAACCTCCCAGAGCCTCCCGAAGGCTTCGAGATAGCAAACGTCGATGTTGTCATCCGGGTACGCCCAGTGGCGAGCTCCTAGTCGACGCCCCGCGGCCGCGCCACTCACCAACGCTCCTCCAAGCCACTAAGAAGTCCCGGAGCCGTACATTGACAGCTCGAGCCAATGTCGTCGTTACACTCGCTCCGAAAATGGCGGTTGTTTTTGTCGGCTTCCTCATCGCCGGTATGGGAATGCCAGTACTGCCCATCCATGTCAGTCGCGACTTGGGCTTTGGCACTTTCGCAATCGGCTTGATCACCGGCAGCCAATTCTGTTCGTCACTGTTGACAAGGATATGGGCCGGGGACTTTGCGGACCGAAAGGGCCCCAAGACGGCTGTTATCGCGGGTCTATCTCTGGCTGCCGTCGCCGGCGGACTGTATTTTGCTTCCTTGATTTCCGTTGGCTATCCGCTTTTGTCCGCCTCTATCCTTATTGCCGGGCGGGGCGTCCTCGGAGCTGGCGAGAGCCTGATCATCACAGGCTCGGTGGCTTGGGGGCTGGCGACTGTTGGTCCTCAACACGCGGGAAAAGTGATCGCCTGGATCGGGACGGCGATGTTCGGAGCACTTGCCGCTGGTGCTCCCATCGGCAGCGGGTTGTTTGCTATTCAGGGATTTGCCGCAATTGCTGCGGCGACGGTCTTGTTACCTCTGTTAATGGCGGCAATGGTCGCACCACTAGAGCCTGTCGCGGGACGCTCCTCACCCTCTGCATCGAGATTCAGTGTCATGAAGGCAGTCTGGCTTCCGGGGCTTGGTTCGGCATTCGCAAGTCTCGGATACGGGAGCATTCTGGCATTCTCCGCTCTTCTGTTCGTAGACCGGCAATGGGCTGACGGTTGGCTCGCGGTGACTTGTTTCGCGACGGCGTTGGTCGCGAGTCGCATTTTCCTCGGACATGTTCCCGACAAGCTTGGCGGGCCGGTCACTGCACTGGTCTTCGCAATCGTGGAAGCTATTGGCTTGTTGACCTTGGGACTAGCCACGCAACCCGTCATCGCCTTGACGGGAGCGGCGTTGGTGGGATTCGGCTACTCGCTTGTTTTCCCGGGCTTTGGGATAGCGGTTGTCCGCGCAGCGCCGCCAGAAAGCCGTGGCATGGCGATGGGCTTATACTCAGCCTGTCTTGATGTGGCCCTCGCTTTTAGCGGTCCGGCTCTGGGGCTCGTGGGCGACGTAGCCGGGGTGCCGGCGATATTTGTGGCAACCGGCGCTATGGTTTCCCTTTCGACGCTTGTTGCGCTATCCATTATTGCGAAAGGCAATTCCAGGTCTTCTTAGTTACCGTTTGACGCTCGTAGACTACACGAATAACCCCATCTGGGCCCGAACTCGCCGTTCGGCGCACTCGACATGCAAGACTGCTTTGCGCCGCCATGCCGGTCATAGAGGCAATGATAGCTCGCGCCCGACAGTAGACACCGCTACGCGGCGGCGTCAGGTCGCCTTTGCGCCATTAGCAGTTGTTACATATCACTGCGGGCCGGCCGACTGGGGACGATTGCGGACGTGCAAAATCGATGTTCTAAGGACAGCTATGGGAGCATCGCGCAGGGCAAGTCCTTTCACTATGCGTATTCCGAGGCGGACTCCGTAGCGCTGAGTTCCAGGAATTGCCTCCAAGGTACAGTTCCAGCGGCTTGCATTGATACTGACTGGGGACCTCAACGCCGTGCGCGTGCATCGCCGGCAATCTGGGCGGGCGCGTAGAAACCCATCGGCTGGGAGTTCCACAAAGCGGTGTGGAGTATCCCGGAAATGGCATTTCTCGACAGGCAATCTCGCCGGTCGCGTGCAACTGCCACAGTGGGGGTCACTACCGCTGAAATCTTTATCAGCAAGTATGCTAACACACAGGTTTCTAACCATTTTCCCCATCTGATCGCAGCATCAGTCTGCGAACCAAAGGGGTCATCGGGCATGAATTGCGCCACTACCTGAAGTTGGGTATGAAGGTTGTTCAATGTGACCTAATTGGGGCTATTACTGTTCCTCGAGAGCCTTACAATCCGTAGTTTCCGTTGCTACGGCGATGTATCCACGAAACTTTCGTTGAAGGCCGGGACCAATGCCTTCGTGGGCAATAACGCTGCCGGGAAGACCGCTGCTCTCGAAGCACTGAAGCGGCTGTTCTCTCCTGCGGCTGTGGATCGCCAAATCAAACGTTCCGACGCGCACTTAGCCGCGCCGCGCTGTTTCCTGTGGGGGCTTATCGACAAAGGTTACAGAGACTTATTTCTTCTGCTACCTCTGATTTACATACGGGTTGGGGAACGCGTTTTATGGATGACGTGCATTTTTCGGTCAATACACGACTGACAAGGCTTCTGGGTGAAACCTATCGATCGAGCGAAGCAGCCCTAAAGGAACTGGTCGACAACGCATGGGACGCTGACGCCAAAAATGTCTGGATCACATTGCCGACGCCTATGTCGTCTGATCCGATTATCGTCCGCGACGACGGTTCGGGAATGACATCTCTGGAAATGAGGAACGAATACCTGAACATCGCCAGCGATAAGCGGGCACGTACAGGCGAACGGACCCCTCTACTCAAGCGGAAGGTCAAGGGTCGCAAGGGTATCGGTAAGTTCGCTGGCCTGTCATTGGCAAGCCGGATGGATGTTTCAGCGGTCGCCCGAGGTCGGAAATGCAGCCTGACGATCGACAAGCTCGTCCTGGCCGAGAATGAGAATGACCTGGAAGCTGTGCCTCTACCATTCATCGAGGAGAATGCAGGCGAAGCTCATGCAGGCACGACAATCATCCTGTCCGGTCTTGATAGCCGATTGAATTTCCCTACACCCGATCGTTTTCGAGAAGTCCTCGTGCACGAATACGGCCGGGAGGATGCCTTCAAGGTATTCGTAAATGAGGCGCAGTTGTCGGTCGACGATGTTCCGGGCGTATTAAGGGAAGTCGAGAAGACGCTTGCAGAGGGGGGCTCAGTTCGCTTGAAGTTTACGATTGCAGACGGCAAGAAAGCACCAAAATCACCAGGTATAGTGCTGAAGGTGGACGGGAAGGTCGTCGGGAAGCCGATGATGTTCGGCCTAGATGATGACGAGGAAATTCCCTTCAAGCTGTCGAAACGAGTCTACGGAGAGGTGGATCTCGAGGGTAACGATCATTTCGTAACTGCCGATTGGGGCGGGGTGGTCGAGAACAGCAAGGCTTTCCAAGAAATCCAATCCTATGTGAAATCGATCGTCAAAGAAGGGCTTAGGGAGAGCCACTCTCGCGATATGAGCCTTCAGCTAGCTCGATTGAAGAAGCAGTTGGACGCTAGGCTGAAAGACCTCCCAGAACACCGCCGACGCTACGCTGAGGAAGCCCTCCACCGGATCCTGCAGCGATTCTATCGGGAAAGCGAAGACCGCATTGCGACAATCGCAGAGGTTGCGCTCGACGCCATGGAGCATGACGCCTACTGGGCTGTACTCGAGCGGATAAATGCCACCGACCGCACAGATGTCAGTTCCTTTGCAGCGGCGCTTGAAGATTTTGGTATGGTTGAGCTCTCTGGGATAGCTGCTCAAGCGACCAGACGAATGAGATTTCTGGACTACCTCGAGGAGCTTATCGACAACGAAGCGACCCTCGAAAAGGACGTCCATAAGGCCTTCGAGACGAATTTGTGGCTTCTTGGCCGCCAATACGCTCTGATGTCATCGAACATCACACTGAAACGGGTCATCGCGAACTATAGTGATAAGAAATTTGCGGGCGAGCGGGCCTCGAAGCGGCCTGATCTTCTGTTGTCTCAGGATCTAGCTGACAGCTATCTGCTGATTGAGTTCAAACGCCCCAACCATCCGATTTCTCGGGAAGACATCGCTCAAGCCGAGCAATATCGTGATGACTTGTCAGGGACCATCACCTCAAGCAGCCCGTTGAGGATCTTGATGATCGGTAAGGGCTCCGCAGCCTCTATGGACAAGAGATATGGGACTGACATGACGACCGTCAGTTCCTATGCAAGCGTGCTCTCGTCCGCTCGCACGGAACTCGAATGGCTGATTTCATCGCTAACCCGTCCGTAGATCGCCCGTTCGTTGAAGGTTCTGACGGTCAATATGTTAGTAAACCTTTTTTGCATTGTGGACGAACTGTTGATCGACAGGGCCGGCGCACGCCGCTGCTGTTGGCATCGTGTCAGCTATACCCATCACCTATTGCCCAAAGCTGCCATTCCGCTCCCGGCCCCCAATTGGCTACCGCTCTCCGTGGATCACATGACTGTATTTGGCGAAAAACCGCCGAAGGTGATTTGTCCGCTGTCCGCCAAAGCGCGACATCAGGTGCTCGCTCTCGTTTTTTCCATCGCAGCTCGTTCTAGCGCGCGCCCTTTCGAACCTCTTCTTCCATATCCACGCCATTGAGCTTTCCAACGAGGTCGCTCAGCATCGGAACAAAGTCACCACCGTGTCCGATCGCTTCGGCATGGGTGTAGTACTGGACTGCGGCCGAGGCCATCACGCTGGTCACCTTGGAGTCTGCAGCCATGTTGTTGACGTAACGCAGGTCCTTCGCAGCATACGAGATCATGAATTTGTGAGCGTCTCGGTCGCGCTCGACAACGTACTTCATGAAGGTGCCGAAGAAACCGCTGTCCATTCGGCTGCCGGTGATGACGTCACGAATTGCCTGCGGTGAGATGCCGATTTTAGCCCCGAGAACCACTGCTTCGGCATAAAGCGCACCGTAGCTCATTCCGATGAAGTTCATCAGCAACTTCATCTTGTGCCCGTTTCCGACCGCGCCTACTCGAATGATGCGGCCGGCCCAACACTCAATGACGGGCTTTACCCGCTCGAACACGTCGTCGTTACCCGCGACCATGGCATCGAGCGTGCCTTCCTCGGCTTCCTTAGGTGTGCGTCCAAGCGAGGCATCGATCAGGGTTGCGCCCGCTGCCTCAAGTTCCTGTGCCAGCAACAGTGTGGACGAGGGGTCGGAGGTCGATGTGTCGACCACGATTAGACCAGGCCGTGCGCCGGAAATGATACCGTCGCTGCCTTTGACGACCTTTTCCACCTGACCCGAGTTCTGGAGGCAGATGTGGATGATGTCGCACTTCTCTGCCATGTCCTTGGGACTTGCAGCGCTTTGCGCGCCGATCTCCAAGAGCGTGGGCATGGGGCGCTGATCCAGAAACCAGAGCTCATAGCCCTTGTTGCGAATGTTCTTCGCCATACCGTGTCCCATCATGCCGACGCCGATGAAGCCTATGACCGGTTTGTTGCTCATGAATTTCTCCTCTCCCGGATGTTCGCTGTCAGTCTCTGAAAGATGCAAGCCACGCGAGATCGGGTACTGGACCGTTCGCAGGCAGATACTCGGCACCGATCGGCTGTGACCAGCCGAGTTCACGCACGCGGCGGAGGGCAAACGAGTAGTCAAGTTCACCGTGGTCCGGACTGCCGCGATCCGGCACAGAGGCGATCTGGACATGGCCGATCAGGGGAAGGGCAGCCTCAAAACGGCGAGTGACATCGCCGCCCATGATCTGAACGTGGTAGAAGTCGAACATCATCTTGAGGTTCGGCTTTGCGACCTGACGGATGACGTCGGCGGCCTGCTCCACCGTGCTTAGAAAGTACCCTGGTGCGTTGTAGTGATTGAGCGGCTCGATCAAAATCGTAGTGTCCGGTCCCGCCCGCTCGCATGCGTACGTCAGGTTCTCGATGAATGTCTGGCGCGCGCGCGGTCCACTGGAATTTCCGGCCATCACATGGATCGCGCTAGCCGAAATCTCGTTGGCATACAGAATGGCTTGGTCGATTGCCGATCGTGCCTCTTCTTCCCGTCCCGGAAGCGCGGATAGGCCGTTCTCGCCAACTGTCACGTCGCCGCGGACGGTGTTCAAACCAAGCATCTTGAGGCCGGTTTCTTCCAACGCCGCTTTAGTTTGCTCCGCCGGCACGGTATACGGCCAGTGGCACTCCACGGCATCGAAACCGGCTTCCTTAGCGGCCTTGATCGCTGCGGGCAGGGGCCGGTCATTCCAGAGGAATCCGAGGTTCGCCGAGAATTTCACGCTTCCCACTCCACATTGAAGGTCGTCACAACGTCGAGAATCTCTTCCGCCTTGAGTTGGCGAGGACGACATCCGCACGTCAGCATCGCGAGCCGCGCCGTTGCCTCGAGTTCCTCAATTGCGTTGCACGCTGCCTCGACGTCCTTCCCAGCAACAACAGGACCGTGATTGGCCAGCATCACGGCAGTCCGCTTCCCTGCCAGCCCGCGAACCGCGTCGCCCATAGCCGGGTCGCCCGGTCGGAAGAAGGGCAGGAGTTTGACCCGGCCAAGCTGCATGATCGCGTAGGGCGTCAACGGAGGAAGAAAGTCGTCCTCGTTGACGTCCGGCATCATCGACCAGGCAACGGCGTGGCACGAATGCAGGTGAACGACAGCGCCTGCCTGGCTCCTCGTGTCATAAAACGCCGTATGGAGGGGCATCTCCTTGGTTGGCTTGTCGCCGGCGACATGCCGTCCTTTATTGTCGAAACGGCTCAGTCTCGATGGGTCGAGGCGACCGAAACTGGTCCCCGTCGGGGAAACCAACAGACCCCCGTCGGAGGTCCGGGCCGAAATGTTGCCCGTTGATCCGTGGGTCAGCCCGCGGTCGAACAAGGACTTCGCGAGGTCGCATATCTGCTCACGCAGGCGCGCTTCTTCTGTCATCGCTCGAGAACCTCCAAGGCCTTCGAGAAGAATTCCTCATTGCCGAAATTACCGGATTTGAGCGTGATCGCGATCCGGGCGTTCTGGGACTTCGCGAAGCACCATGGGACGCCGGGTGCGATCTCTGCCCCGATGTTGAGGCGGGTGACGCCTAGAGCCTTTGTCACGGAGCCCGAGGTCTCGCCGCCGGCGACAACAAATCGGCGGTAGCCGATGTTTCGCGCTTCCTCTGCGCAGGCCGCCAACGTGGCCTCGACCAGCGAGCCGGCTCGCTCGACACCCAGACGGTCCTGGGCAGCGCGGACGGCATCGGGGGCAGCCGTCGCGTAGATCAAGGGAGTGGCTGTTAAGTCTTGCGCAGCCAGCCAGGTTAGCACTTTCGCATTTCCGGCCTCGGCAATCTCCAAGGGGTCGAGCTTGAAGCTCGGGCCGCCCTTTGCCAGGAAGTCGGCTACTTGGCGATTGGTCATCGATGAGCAGCTCCCGGACAGAACAATTGCGGGACCGGGATCGTACGAACGGGCATCGGAAGTCGACTTCGCGAGACGACCCTGCTTCGCCCATAGCTCGGGAAGGGGCATCGCCACGGCACTGCCTCCCGTTAAAAGGGTCATGTCCTGGCAGGCTTCCGCAATGATGTAGAGATCGTCGTTGGCCACAGCATCGACGACGACATGGGCCACGCCGTCCTCGGCGAGCTGCGACAACCTTTCGGTAAGGGAAGCCGCGCCCCTGGCAACAGCGAGGCGGTTCGCCAGCCCGACCGGTTTCGTGACCTGTGGTGCGAGCAAGCGTGTAAGGTTGGAGTCGCGCATCGGGGTAAGGGGATGATCCTTCATCGGGCTCTCGGAGAGCGGTTGCTCGCCGACGAAGAGATTACCCATGAAGATTGCTCGGCCATTTTCAGGGAAGGCCGGGCAATAGATCGTTTGCTTGACGCTTAGTGTTTCCATCAGCGCCTCTGCGACGGGACCGATGTTGCCTTTAGGCGTTGAATCAAAGGTAGAGCAGTACTTCCAGAAGAACCGCTGCGCGCCGGCATCTTGCAGCCATCTGAGCGCCGCTTGAGTCTCGTGCACAGCCTCTTCGACGGGGCTTGTACGGCATTTGAGAGCGATGATTTCCACCGGGGCGCTGTTTTGCGGTGGTTCCGCGGGAACTCCCATCCGGAGCGACACTGGCACCCCTGATCTGGCGAGCAGTCCAGCGAGATCGGTTGCGCCGGTAAAATCATCGGCGATCGCACCAAAGAACGTTGCCATCTTATGTGTCCTTGCCGATAGGTTACGACCCGGACTTCACGCCAGGGAGTTCAATCCCGGCGTTACGTGCGTATATCTTAGCCACAGCTGCATCGTCTTCGCGGCCCAGTCCCATGCCCGACGCCGCAACGAACTGCTGGAGTGCTGCCGCAGTAAGAGGAGCCGAGAACTTCGAAGTGCGGGCCACGTCGAGCACGATACCCAGGTCCTTGGGCCAGATGTCGATCGCCGAATGAGGCGTATAGTCGCCCGAGGCAATATGCGGAGCTCGGTTCTCGAGCATCCAGCTTGTGCCGGCACATTGGGGGATCACCTTGAGGAAAGTCTGAGGATCGATGCCCTGCGTGATGCCGAAAGTGATGGCCTCGGCCATTGCAGCGATATGAGTTCCAGCAAGCATCTGGTTCACGGCCTTCATTGCCGAGCCTGCCCCCGCGGCGTCGCCAAGCTCGAAGACTGTCTCAGCCATAGCGTCCAATGTTGGCCGTGCACGAGAGAACGCTTCCGGGGTGCCAGAGGCCATGATTGAAAGCTTACCATTGGCTGCTTTCACTGATCCTCCGGAGATCGGAGCATCGAGGAAATGGATTCCCAAGGCAGAACAGCGTTCCGCAGCTCTGCGCGCAAAATCCGGAGCGACCGTGACGCACATTATGACGACCGTACCGGGGGAAAGTTTCGAAGCGACGCCGTCCGTGCCAAACAACACTTCTTCGGTTTGGGCCGAATTCAGGACGACGACAACGACGGCATCAAGCTCGCTTGCTGCAGCGTTCAGCGCGGTTTCGGAACCGCCCGCGGCGTGAAGTCGCTTGACCGCGTCAGGGTTCACGTCTGCGCCAAAGACTTCGTGGCCCGCTCGAAGGAGGGAGGAAGCCATTCCGAAACCCATCGATCCCAGACCAAAGACACCAACTTTCATTTTACTACTCCACTCCAACGATCAGGTGTTGGATCCCATGATTGCTTTGATCACCGCGTCGGTCACTTCTCGTGTCGTCGCGGTGCCTCCTACGTCAGGTGTTGAAATTCCGGCTGCACAGACGAACTCGATCGCCTTCATCAGACGAGCCGCAGCGTCCGTCTCGCCGAGATGATCGAGCATCTGACATGCTGTCCAAAAGGCGGCGATCGGATTGGCGATACCTTTGCCGGTGATGTCGAACGCCGATCCGTGTATCGGTTCGAACATCGACGGAAACCGTCGTTCCGGGTCTATGTTTGCCGTGGGCGCTACGCCGAGGCTCCCTGCAAGCGCGCCGGCCAAGTCCGAAAGTATGTCAGCGTGAAGGTTCGTCGCGACAATGGTGTCCAAGCTTTGCGGATGAAGCGTCATCCGAACCGTCATCGCATCCACCAGCACCTTGTCCCAGGTAACGTCCGGGTACTCTTTGGAAACCTCAGCCGCGATTTCGTCCCACATCACCATTCCATGGCGCTGGGCGTTGGATTTCGTGACCACCGTCAACTGCTTCCGCGGCCGCGATTGCGCGATGCGAAAGGCAAAGCGCATGATCCGCGTTACACCCACCCGCGTGAAGATCGCCACTTCCGTAGCGACTTCCTCAGGCAATCCCCGGTGAGCACGGCCGCCATGACCTGAGTACTCGCCTTCCGAATTTTCGCGAACAATGACCCAGTCGAGGTCACCGACCCCCCTGCCGAGCAGAGGAGTCGGTATCCCCGGGAGGATCCGCGTCGGGCGGACATTCGCGTACTGGTCGAACCCCTGGCAGATCGGGAGGCGCAAGCCCCAGAGGGTTATGTGATCCGCGATATCCGGCGCACCGACCGCGCCGAAGTAGATCGCGTCGTGACCTTTCAATTGCTCAAGGCCGTCTTCCGGCATCATCCGGCCATGTTTGCGGTAGTAGTCGGAACCCCAGTCGAAGTGAGTCACCTCGATCCGCAATTCCTCCGAGCGACGCTGCAGGACGTCGAGCACTTCCAGGCCGGCTCCGATGACTTCCGGGCCGATGCCGTCAGCTGGAATGGCCGCGATTTTGTGCGTGCGTCGTCCGGTCTGTGATGTCATGCGAATTCGGGCAAGCCTCTTGCCTCCTCCTCAAAGCCATAAACGGATTTGATCTCGAGATATTCTTCAAGGCCGACACTGCCCATGGACCGCCCGATGCCGGACTGCTTGTACCCGCCCATTGGAGTTACCGAGTTGGTGGCTGCTCCATTGAAGCAGATGCGCCCGGCGCGTAGGCCGGCAGAGAATTCGTATCCCTTCTTTCGATCGCCTGCGAAGACGTAGCCGCCCAGGCCGTAGGGGCTGTCGTTCGCAATTTCCAGGGCCTGGTCCTCGGAAGAATAGGGGATCACAGCGAGCACCGGACCGAAAATCTCTTCCTTGGCGATCGTCATTTCCGGAGACACATGGGTAAACACGGTCGGCTTGACGAAATAGCCTTGGTTGCGGCCTTCGGGCTTCCCGGTGCCACCACAGGCAAGGCGAGCGCCCTCGTCGATGCCGACCTGGATGTACCGCTGAATGCTATTGTACTGAGATTCGTTGACCACCGGTCCCATGGTCGTGGCCGGATCGCGTGGGTCACCGAGCTTGTACTTCGAAACCTCGTCAACCAGGTACTTGGTCACCTCATCGATCTGGCTCTCATGAACGAGCATGCGGCTAGGGGCGTGGCACGATTGGCCCGCGTTGAAGAAGCAACGCTGGATGTTCCAGCGAGCGGCCTTTTCCAAGTCCGCGTCCTTGAGAACGATGTTCGCTGACTTTCCGCCAAGCTCGAGCGAAACGCGCTTGATGGTTTGCGCAGCTGCCTCGCCAACTCGCGCACCAGCTGACGTCGACCCAGTGAAGGAGATCATGTCGACCTCCGGGTGGGTGGACATCGCCGCGCCGACTTCGCTGCCCCTGCCAATGACCAGGTTGAAGACACCAGCGGGCACGCCGGCTTTTTCGAGTACTTCGGCAAGGATGACCGAGCTGATCGGAGAGGCATCCGAAGGTTTCAGGAGGACGGTGCAGCCCGCGGCGATGCCATAGATCGCTTTGATCACCGGCGTTTGAACGGGCCAATTCCAGGGGGAGATCAGAGCGCAAACACCGATCGGCTCGCGTCGAACGATGGTGTCGCCCAGGCGGCTTTCGAAATGATACGTTCTAAGGAGGTCGCGAGCGACCTTCATATGGCCAATGGGACCAGTTGCCTGAGCGCGGGCACTGACGGGAATCCCAACTTCCTGCGCCATCACGTCGGCGAATTCATCGACACGCTCCTCGTAGGCGGCAATGATACGATCGATCAGCTCGGCTCGCTCTTTCAGCGAGGTCTTCGAGTAAATGTTGAACGCTCGCCGTGCAGCTACCGCGGCCTTGTCAACGTCTGCCGCTGTTCCACCAGTGGTGACGGAGGCGAACGGCGCTTCCGTATACGGGTCCGTCAACAGCTTCTGGCCAGCCTTTGAGGGCTCCACCCAACGGCCATCGATGTACAATTTTCCGTAGTGTTTCATCGAATTGCTCCGCTCGATCCACCAATCAGAAGCTATGGGTGTAGCCGCCATCGCAGGCGATCGTTTGCCCGGTGATGAAGGACGCAGCTGGCGAGGCGAGGAACATCGTGATGCCAACCAGGTCCGACGGGACGATGGTGCGCGGTATGCACTGGAGATCGATGTTTCGCTGAATGATTTCCTGCGTGAGGCTGGCTTTGCGTTCCGCTACTTCGGTCGCAACGGTGCCGGGGCGAATGCAGTTGGCGGTGACGCCATGCGGCCCAAGTTCGCGAGCGAGCGAGTTGGTCATACCGATCAACGCCGACTTGGAGGTCACGTAATGCAGATAGTTCTTGGTGCCGCGGTGAACGGAGGCTGACGAGATGTTGATGATGCGACCAAATCCGCGTTCCCGCATCCCCGGGGCGACCGCAGCAGCACAGTAGAAGACGCCGTTTACGTTGACGTCCATCACCTTCTGCCATTCCGCAGCTGGAATTTCGTCAAACGGACGCTTCACGAGAGCGGAGAAAATGGAGGCGTTGTTGACCAGCACATCGATGCGGCCGAACTCTTTGTGGACTGCAGAGACCATCGCATCGACCGACTCCTTTTTCGATACGTCGACCGACAGAGCAAGTGACCTGCCGCCGGCGTCCGCGATCTCCTTCGCGACGTTTTCAGAGTTGGAGATGCTCAGGTCGGCGATAACGGCGATTGCGCCGGCTGCGGCGAATTGCCGGGCTAGTTCCCGACCAATACCTTGGCCAGAACCGGTCACCAGGACCACCTGGCCTTTCACGCTGAAATCTCGTGCTTGGGCCGGGACGGGTGAATCCACATTGTTCGATACGGTTCCGATGTTCACGATAGTCCTCCAATAGACTTCCCGTTGGACTTTCGCTGTGCGGTCCAATGGATCGAGGTGTGTTTTCGTCAGACCGCCTGATTGACGGCTTTGTTCTGTCTAGGCTCAGCGAAACGACGCAGCAGTTGCGATCGCCGTGTTCATCAGGAACCCAGTGTCGCTGCCCGTTGAGACATATCGTGCACCCATGCGGATGATCTCCTTGGCGATTTCCGGACGGGTATTGAGCCCTCCCACACCAAGATGCTTGCCGTTGGCGTTGCAGACGTCGAGGACGTGCTTGTAGGCTTCCATGACCTTAGGGCTGTCGAGTTGGCCGGGGATGCCAAGCGAGTTGCAGAGATCATTGGTGCCGACGAGAAGCATGTGCATTCCGTCGACTGATGCGATGTCAGCTGCGTTCTCGACCGCGTTCACGGATTCGATCATGCCGACAACCAAGGTTGCCTCGTTCATCTTGGACATGGTCTCAGCTGCAGGGCCGCCGCGGAACAGCGTGTGGGCGTTGGTCGCGAGAAGGGAGCGGTCCCCCTTGGGCGGAAACAACGCCGCCTCGACGATATCCTCCGCTTGGGCCCGTGTTTCTACGTGAGGGACAATCACGCCCTGCGCGCCCGTTTCGAGGGCGCGGCTGATATCGGCTTTGTTGTGTCCGGCCACGCGAACAAGCGGTGTCACTCCCAGCGCTGCCGCCGCGATGCTGATCTGGCTGACGGTCTCTAGCGAGAAACTGTTGTGTTCGAGGTCGATGTAAAGGCAGTCGAAGCCTGCGCTTCGGGCAATCGCCGCGATCTCAACGCCGCGGACGATGCGGACAACCATTCCGACGGCAAGCTCGCCGGAGTTCATGCGCGTCTTCATCAGGTTCTTCGTGGGCGTTTCGAGCGTTTGCATATGAGATTCCAAACTAGCTAGGTTACCGCGTTCCGACTTCGTTCATTCTTGTCGTTGGGCTGTGCTAAAGGTTTGAAGCGAACGATGGTCGCGATCAAGTGCGCTGGCGAGTCGAGGGCGCGGAGCAATAACAAGATGTTATAGCTCGAGTTTGGGGAGGATTTCGGAGCCGCCCACTTTCCTATTATCTGAGGGGCAACAGGATTGTTCTCACCGAAGATAAGAGGAGTGAAAGATGCGTATTTCAGAAGCAGCTACCGCAGAAGGCGGTGCAGTAGGTACGATGCGAGCTGGCAAGCTCGATCAGAAGTTCCTGTTGCAAGGAGACGACGACTCCCCGAACAACTATCTGCTCAACGTTGGCCTTACCGGATCGGGCGGTTGGGGCACCCCGCGTCACCGCCACAACTTCGATCAGATCCGTTACGTCCTCAAGGGCAAGTACCCTGCGTCGCCGCACAAGATCATGGGTGAAGGCTCGGTCGCCTACTTCCCGGAAAGTGTTTACTACGGCCCGCAGGATCGCCCGGAAGGGCTGGAAATGATGGTTATCCAGTTCGGTGGCGCAAGCGGTGCCGGCTTCCTCAGCACGCCGCGTCGCGAGGCTGCAAACGAAGCCCTCAAGGCGAAGGGAGAGTTCAAGGACGGCATTTTCACCTGGATCGATGAAAAGGGGCAGAAGCACAATCAGGACGGCGCGACCGCTTGCTACGAAGAGGCGACCGGTAAGAAACTGGTTCTCGCCCCAGCACGCTACGACGATGTCGTCATGATGGATCCGGAATCGTACGACTGGGTGGAAACTGGCACGCCGGGCGTTTCGACGAAGCTCCTGGGTACGTTCACCGAGCGCAACACCAAGATCGGTTTCGTCAAGGTCGACCGCGGTGCTACGTTCAACACAGGCTCGCGCGACCAGATCGAAGTGCTTTTCATGGGCAAGGGTAACATTACGGTCGACGGCAAGACCTACGGCGACAAGACTGCTATCGAGCTTCTGCCCTCGGACGGCCCAGTTGACATCAAGGCTAACGAAGACTCCCTGTTCTTCACGGTTACGATGCCGAAGTTCTGATAATATTCGATAAAATCGAATGCCGGTGTGATCGCTTCACGCCGGCATTATTTTTGCTTGCAGGTTCCGTTCAGGTGCCCGCTGCGTCTTTGGCCGCAATCTGTTGGAGGCCTTGGGATGGGCAGGAGGGAAATTCACCCTAAGTGCGCATTGATGAGCAAGATCGATAACTGCAAGCGAATTGATCCGGGTAATCAAATAAGTTGGCCCGCCTTATGTTCGGGACATGACCCAACAAGCTCTCATTCACTCAGACAACCTTCCTCGGCCCCAAGCGGCTTCCGCGGCGTGGGGCGCGATTCTCGCGATGACACTCTGCGTTGCAGTGCTGATCTCTTCCGAATTCATGCCTGTAAGTCTTCTCTCGCCGATCGCGAGCGACCTCGGTGTCACCGAAGGACGTGCAGGCCAGGCTATATCGGTTTCCGGGATTTTCGCCGTCCTCACCAGCCTCTTCATTTCGAACCTGGCGCGCGGAATCGATCGTCGTCTCGTGTTGGTTTCCTTCTCGCTGATCCTCATTGTCTCCGGAACGATCGTCACGTTCGCGCCGAACTACCCAATTCTCATGGTTGGTCGCGCGCTGCTTGGCGTAGCCATTGGTGGCTTCTGGTCCATGTCGACCGCGATCGTCATGCGTCTGGTTCCTCCGGGTTCTGTTCCTAAGGCGCTCGCCACGTTAAACGCGGGCAATGCCATTTCTGCTACAATTTCAGCGCCCTTGGGCAGCTTGCTTGGTAGTTACATTGGATGGCGGGGCGCGTTTTTCGCGGTTGTTCCGCTCGCGCTGGCCGCCCTTGTTTGGCAGTGGGTCAGCCTGCCGTCGCTTCCTGCAAGAAGATCCGGTCGATCGCCGCTCGTGTTCAAGTTGCTCCTGCGGGGACCCGTGGCATTCGGCATGGCATCCATGTTGCTCCTTTTTGCAGGGCAGTTCGCGCTCTTCACCTATCTGCGCCCTTTTCTGGAGACAGTGACGCTCGTCTCCATATCGACCCTCTCGGTTTTTCTTTTGCTGATGGGACTAGCTGGGGTCGCCGGAACGTATGTGATCAGCGGTCTTCTTCAGTCCCGCTTGTTCAGCATTCTAGGCACGGTGCCCGTCGCGATGGCGGTTGTTGCCATTGGCTTGATCGTGTTCGGCACCTCGATCCCCGCTACGGCGCTTTTGCTTGTCTGTTGGGGGCTGTTGGGGACCGCAGTGCCGGTTGGGTGGGGAACATGGCTCAGCCGAACCATGGCTGATGATGCTGAAGCCGGAGGCGGCCTACAGGTGGCGACAATTCAGTTCGCCATCACGCTGGGCGCTTCCGTAGGGGGTGTGTTGTTCGATGAGGCAGGCTGGCAGGTCACGTTTTTCTTCGCGGCGGCTGCGCTGCTTGGTTCGTCCCTGTTTGCTTTCTTTGCATGGCGTTCAACGGTGAAGCCAAGGAGACTGCCTCAATGATCACACGTCGCAGAAATCTCTTCTTGGGAATGGGGGCCGCCATGATCGTGCCAAGTGTCGGGTTCGGCCTAGAGGCCACTCCGGTTGATGGTCAGCGTTCCGCCGCTGTCCGCGTGAAGTTTACTTTCGGTAAATCTGAAATGACGGCGACGCTCTACGACAGCCCGTCAGCTCGTGACTTTGCCTCTATGTTACCCTTGGACCTTACGATCGAAGACTACAGCAACAACGAGAAGATCGTCCGCCTTCCTCGGAAGCTGACCGAACAGGGAAGCGGGCCTTTTGACAACGAGCGACCCGGAGACCTCTGCTATTTCAAGCCCTGGGGAAACTTGGCGCTATTCTATGGCGACTATCAATGGGACGGACTCATCCGTCTAGCAGGCTGTTGAAAAAAGGATCTGGCCTGACGGCTTTAGCCGTGATTCATTGGCTTCGTGAGTTTCGGGGTTG
>NZ_JBYTEC010000037.1:0-25710 GCF_058792075.1 Ensifer sp. EB106-03-01-XG145
CCTCCCTTCGTCACACCCCCGCCGCCGAGTCTCATCCTGATTGACGCTGAATCTCACCGTGATTGCCGCCGCGCAGCGATCACCGAGAACAAGCGGCTCGGTGATGTCCTGGCCTATATCAAGGAACGCCAGGAGCAGCAGACGCAGCCGGCGGTGAAGACGAACAGCGAGAAGAATGGCTACAAACCGCGTGGCCGCAAGCCGGGCAAGCGGACGGATTTCATGAACGATCCGGTGGTGATTGCTCGGCGCGAGCAGGCCCTGTCCCGACTTGATGCTGCGGAATGATCCCCTGACCGAGCTCTCAAAGCTAAAGCCGAAGGAGTGCTCCCCACCCGCCCCGATCTGATCTTGCAACCGGATCAGCCGGTCAGATCGGGGCTGGTCGCTGTGCAGTAGGGCAGCTCAAGTGACATTTCTACTTTGCGCCAAAGCGGACAGTTCAACCTGGCCGCCACATCGTGTGTAGCCGGGTGGGTTAAGACGGCAAAGCGGCTGACCCGCTCAACCAGCGACGTCACGTTGGCCTTGCCGAACTTCTTGCGAAACTGAATGAGATCGCACTCCCAATGGCCGAACTGCTTGCGCTCGGCGACAGTGTCCGGACGGTGGAGAATGTTGAGTTCCGGGCTGAAACGGCGGCCGTAGCGACGCCTGGCATGCCGCGGGCGACGTCTCGCGCGACATTCCGGCAGATGCCGCCACAGTTTGATGGCAAGGCCGTCTGCCGAATAGGCGAATTTGTAAATCGTCTCGTAGCTGACGGAAATCGGATGACGCTCCAGCCGCATGCGACCGGCGATCTGTTGTGGCGACCAACCATGCATGATCCGCTCAATCACCGATCGACGCACATGCGCGAAACGAGCAAGCTTACGCAGCTTGGCTCTGCGTTCACGCGCCATCTCGTTGGCGGTGACGCAGTAGTAGCCGCTGAGCTCCGGCATCTGCGCGTCTTCAAAAGCATTGCGGCTCAGTTCACGGAAAATCGTCGAGCGATGCCGTCCAAGCTTCTCGGCGATAACCGTGGCGCTAAGACCAGCCGTTCGCCACTTGGCGATCCTACGACGTTCATCCATATCGATTTGGGAGTAGGTGCGTCTCATGAGACATTCCTTGCGAGTGACAACCCATTGGTATCTATCGCAAGTCGCACTTCATCCTTGATCCTGCGCAACAATGACCGGCAGTCGCGACCGATCATGGACGGGCTGATCCAAACGCTGCAATCCCTGCCCCATCTCGCCCGCCGGTCGATTACCTTTGACCGCGGCACGGAATTCACCGAATGGCCGTATCTGCAGGCCGGCATCGGAGCGCAGACATGGTTCTGCGACCCGCAGTCGCCCTGGCAAAAAGGCACGGTCGAGAACACCAATCGTCGTGTTCGCAAATGGCTTTCGAGAGACGTCGATCCGCTTTCGATCACCGATGATGACCTGAAAGTACTCGACCTCAGTCGAAGTCAGATCCACAGACTGCTGCAGGCTTATGATCAAGATGGTCCGGCCGGTCTTGTTTCGAAGAAGCGATCCCGGCCGAGCAATCGGCGCCACAGCGAGGATTTCCGCAATGCGGCGCTGGATCTGATCCGCGAACGCTATCTGGACACGGTCGCCCCGTTCTCCCTCTTGTCCTCGCTTGCATGTGCTTGAGACGACGCCGCTAACGGCACGTCGACAAGACTGCCTCGACGTGAGCGTCCTCACTGTTTCGGGGTCAGGCCATCGAGCAGGAAATCGAGGCCCTTCCTGAACGTGCCGTCCCAATTGTTGTCCAGCAACAGCCGCGAGCGCTCGATCGTCGGATAGCGTTCACTGAGCTGCGTAAGGCGCTGCTGCGCGGCCGCCTTGTCTTCGTCCGATCGGTCGAAGCTCGCGAGCGTGACGGTGGCGCCCAGGACATGGTTCCAAAGCGACCAGATTGTCACGTTCAGATCCGCGTCTGCGACACCGGCTCTGGACAAGGCCGTGCCGAGCAGTTCCAGACGGCCGAGGACGTTTGCGCCAAGTGCCCGGCTCGGCAAAAGCGATGCCGACCAAGGATGACGCAGCATGCTGGCGCGCCAGTCTTCGAGCATATGGACGACTTCTGAACGCCAGTCCTGGGACTCACCTGTTTGCCAAGGGCCGCGATATTCGAGCACCGAGTCGAGCGCGAGATCGAAGACATCCTCCTTTGTGTCGACGTGCCAATAGAGGCTCATCACCCCCGATCCGCAGCGCTCGGCCAACCGACGCATCGTCAACCCGCCGACGCCTTCAGCGTCCAGCAGTTCCACAGCGGTCGCTACGATACGTTCCAGAGAAAGCGAGCCGTCACTGCGCGGTTCCTGCCCGGGTTGGCGTTTCACATTCGCGCGTTGCGATCGTTTCGTCCGCGTGCCGCTACTTTTGGCCGCCATTCCGTCTTCCTCGTCAATCAGTCCATCGAATTTGGCCGGAAACACGATGAATGTCGACCCTCACCCGTTGACTCGTACGCGGTACGATGCAAATAAATCGTACAGCGTACGATTCATTCATCAATGATCGGACTCATGGTCAAATCATGCCGGCGCGAGAGCCGTGCTCATGGCGTTCGGAGCGAGAAAATCATGTCGCGCACAGTCAAGCATGTGCTTATCGGAGGGCTAATCATCATGAATATCGGAATCCCCAGTGCGGCAACGGCGAATGAGAGCAAGCTGACCATCGTCAATCCCAAGACCCTCTACGACCCCTCGCCCAATGGCTATAGCACCGCAGTGGTCACGCCCCCCGGTGCCCGGGTGGCCTACATTTCCGGACAGGGCGGCCAAGACGGCACGGGTGCTTTGTCACCCGACTTCGCCGTCCAGGTTAAGCAGGCCTATGCGAATTTGCGCGCGGCCCTCGATGCGCTCGGCGCGCGCCCGGATCAGGTCGCCAAGCTCACGATCTTCGTGGTTGACCACGACATGTCAAAGCTTGGGGTGTTGACCGAGAACGTCAAGGAAATGTTCGGCACGGCGCTGCCGGCACAGACCCTGGTTCCCGTTCCCAAGCTTGCAATCGACCCTATGCTGTTCGAGGTCGAAGCCGTCGTCGTTCTGCAGTAGGAATGTGCGGACAAGGTCCGCGAGAAGTTGTCTATAGAGCGTCGCTTCCGGCGGGGCGTGAGATGCAACCCGCACCGCTGGACTTCCGCCCTGCCCTGGAACGACGCACCCGAGCGACGCAATCAGCCAGGCGCTACCGTTCCTGTCTGAAACGTACGATCGGCCAGCCGCGGCAGCATCAGTCGAAATGCAACGCTGCGGGCACTTTGGAACAGGATCAGCGCGATCCATAGTCCGTCATTGCCGAAGACAGGCTGCAGGACCGCCCAGGCAGCAAAGTAGATGACCAGCGACGCCACCATCAGGTTTCGCATCTGCCTCGACCAGGTGGCGCCAATGTAGACGCCGTCCATCTGAAAGGCGACGATGCCGAAGATCGGAAGTGCTGCGACATAGGGCAAATAGCCATGCGCGAGCGCGGACACGCTCTCCGTTGGGGCGGTGATGGCGATCACCCAGTCCCCGGCGGCAAGCAGCGCGAGTGCCACAAGACCGGCGAAGACGAAGCCCCACAATGTCGTCAGTCCGACCGCACGATCAAAGGCCGGCCGGTAGCGTGCGCCGACCGCGCGGCCGGCAAGCTGCTCCGCCGCGGTTGCCACGCCGTCGAGAAAAGCGACGCCGAAGAAATAGAAGCGTAGAAGGATCGTATTCGCCGCAAGAATTTCGATACCGAGCATGCCGCTCTGGCGCGTGAAGAAGGACAGGCCGATCAGAAGCGCGAAGGAGCGGATCATCATGTCGCCGTTGACCGAAAAGGCACGACGGAAAGCGGCAAGGTTCGGCAGGTTCCATGCGGTTCGGTCGGTCTTCGCCCAGACGAGATAAAGTCCTGCCAGAGCCGTAATCGCTTCAGCCACCAGCGAGGCGGCCGCAACACCCGCCACGCCCCAGCCGAGGCCCAGGGCCCAGTAGATGCTCAACGCTGCATTCAGCCCGTTCAGCAGAGTTTGCAGGATCATGCCCCAGAGCGCGTCGCCACGTCCGATGATCCAGCCGAAGACTACGAAATTGAACAACACGAAGGGCGCCGACCAGACACGCCAGGCGAAATAGGTGGCCGCCGCCTCGGCCACCTTCCCTTCCGCCCCCATTGCGGCAAGACCAAGCGCCCCGATCGGCTTCTGCAGCGCGAGCAGCGCCAACCCCGCTACAAGCGCGATGATGAGACCGCTGGCAAGCATGCGCTGCTCTTCGCGCCGGTCCCCCGCCCCTAGCGCCTGCGCGGTGAAACCTGTGGTCGCGCCGCGCAGGAAGTTGAAGGTGACAAAGATGACGTCGAAAATGACGGTGGAAAGCGCCACGCCCCCGATCAGGGCCTCGTCGCGCAACTGACCAATGACGCCGGTCGCGACGAGCCCGACGAGTGGGCTCGACAGATAGGCAATCATCATCGGCAACGCGATGCGGAGCACGTCGCGATGGGCGATGTCGAAGGGGCGGATCGTAAAGCCCGCGCGGTCGGAAGGCGCGTGTCCCACTCAATCCAGCCGGTGCGGTTCGCCGAGCGTATGCATCAGCCGGTTGGCCCAGCCGAAGATCGCGACCGCATGAATGAGATCGAGGATCTGGAGCTCGTCGAGGCCGATCTCGCGCAAATGGTAGAACTGGTAGGCGCCGACATTGTCGGGACGGGCCGTCAGGTCGACGCCGAAATTGAACAGCGCCTGCTCGAATTCCGGCAAGTTCGCGTCGAGGCCGCGGTCATAGATTTCGTCCACCACCTCCGGCCGCTTTTCGAGCTGGATGTAGCGCGCCGCGTGGACGGACGCGCAATAGATGCAGCGATTGACGAAGGAGGCGGCGAGCGCTCCGATCTCCCGCCCGCCGCGGGAGAGCCCGCCCTCGCTATACATGATGTCGTTGAAGAGCGGCGTGCGCTCCTTCAAGGTTTCCGGCTCGTTGGCGAGCACCAGGACATAGTCCGAGATCTTCTTGTTGGATGGCGTGATCTTCAGCGCATCGATCTGTTCGACCGTCGCCGTTTCGACATCGACCGGCTTGACGTAGGGCTTCCAGTCAAGCGCCTCGACAGTGAATTCGTGTACGGGTTGCGACATCTCAGTTGTCCCTCAGCATCTTGAGGCCGGCCACCACCAGCACCTGATAGTTCACGAAGGCGATGAGGCCGGCGAGCGCAACGATGTCCCGGTCGTCGAGCCCTGCGGCGGTGAGCTTTTCGATGTTGGCGCGCGTCGCCTCCTTCGGCGAAAGCGTGACAAGATCGACATGGGCGAGGATCGCAACAAGGCGCGTATCCGCACCTTCGGCCCCGTTGCCTGCATTGGCGATCGACACCAGGGCGGAGCCCCCCTCCTCGCTCTCGAGCAAATCCCGGAAATGCGCGGAAAGCTCATGCGACTTCCAGAGTGCCGCCATGCGTGCAGCAAGCGCAGCCCTCAGCGCATAGGAGAAATTGCGCGGTTCGGCGGGACGAAGGGCCGCCTGGTAGCTCGTCTGGCTCAGGTGCTTCTGCTTTGTCCGCTGTTCGCGCAGCGCCTGAAGGTCGGGGAAGCGATCAAGGCCGAGTACGGTATCGATCACGTCATTTGTCGATGGAGCGGTCATTGGCTTTTCCAGTCGTCTGAAATTCGGAGGGGTTCATGCCGTCTTCTGTGCCGGCGTTGGCGCATCGGCATCGACCCATTCGGTCCCGTCGAGTTCCGGCTTCTCGTAGGCGATGAGCGCTTCCCAATGGTAATCAACGTCACGAATGAAGAGCGAGGCGGCAACACCGCGCGCCAACCACAGGGCGCCCTCGCTAATGGCAGGGATATCGCCGCTGACCTTGCCGACGCTGACGGATGCGCCGTAGTTGAAGCAATGGATATCCATCAGCCAGGGTGCTGCACCCGGCTCCTTCTCGGTGAAGGAGAAGTCTCCGTTCAGCCAGGGGAAGCGCCCAAGTCCGGGATTCTCCTCCCCTGCCGGCGGCGTATAGCGGTGCTCCCAGCAGGCGATCTGGTCCTGATAGGGCGCTAGCTCGCCGCGGCTCGACGGATCGATCGTGAAACCCGTGCCGAGAATGACGAAATCGGTGCGGAAGATGCGGCCGCTGGTGGTGGTGATGACGACTTCACCGCCCTCCTCCTTCATCGACCGGATACCGCAGTCGAAGTGGAAATAGGCGTTTGCATGCCGGCTGACGCGCAGCGTCGAGTTGTGCGGCGCCGGCGTCTGCTGCTTGGCCGCATAGTCCATCAGGCGCCAGCGCCATTCCGGTGAAATCTCGGCAAAACCTGCGGTGACCCCGTAGGAGCCGATGCCCATCAGCTTGTTGACCGTCGGCATCTCCTTGCGCCGGGCGAGAAGGCGCACCTCCCCTGCCCCCTGCTCCAACGCCTCTGCCGCATTGTCGACCGCCGAAGCGCCGACGCCGATGACGGCGACGCGTTTGCCCTTCAGTCGATCGAAGTCGATGTCGTCGGCCGAATGCGCCCAGGAGGTATGCCGCTCCATGCCCTTGACGAAGTCGGGAATGGTCGGTTCACCCAGGCCGTCGCGGCCAGTGGCCATCACCAATTTGCGGGTGACGATCGCAGGCTTTGCCCCACCGGCGATTTCAAGATCCAGCAGCCCGTCGGCGCGCGGCACGACACGGGTGACGTGCGTGTCATTCTCGACCGGAATGTCCATGACATCGCGATACCAGCGGAGGTAATCCATCCACATCGAGCGCGGGATCCGGAACAATTCCTCCCATTCCGCTTCGCCATGGAGTGCCGTGAACCAGGCACGGAAGCTGAGCGAGGCAACCCCGAGCGCCGGGCCAAGAAGGATCTTCGGCGAGCGCAGCGTTTCCATGCGTGCATAGGTAACCCATGGCCCCTCATAGCCTTTCGGCGCGCGATCGACGACGCGAAGATTGGCGATGCCGGCGCGCGTCAGGGCATGCCAGGCGACAAGCCCGCACATGCCACCACCAATGACGACCACATCGCTCACTGGCTCGCCAGCCGAGGTGGTGACGGGCTTCGACCAATTGGCTGGCGGGTAGTTGAGATAGCTGAGATCCTGCCTTACCCGCGCGTTCAGCTCCGCAAGCCGTTGCTGTTGTTGTAGATTGTTGATCATCCCGGTCTCCAGTTCAATTCGCCAGCAGGACGGCGTCCCGGTCGCGCCAGCCCACCCACACGTCGTCACCCTCGATATGCGAAAGCGCCACGGGATCGATCTGGACCAGCAGGCTGCTGCCGTTTTCGAGAGCGACGGTCAGCGTGGTGTGCGCGCCCTTGAAGACACGCTGATCGACGCGTCCCTTGAGCGCCGGCCGTCCCTCGGGCTTGCTCGACAGGCAGTAAAGCGCCTCCGGCCGAAGCGCCAACGTGGCGCGTTCACCGGGCACGGGCGACGTCCCGTTCACGTCCGCGTGCACGACATTGCCGCGCCATTCGACAGCAGCGATTCCGTCCGAAACAGAGACGACGGCACCCTCGAGAAAATTGCTCTGGCCGATGAAATCCGCGACGAAGCGGCTGCGGGGCCGGGCATAGAGCTCATCGGGGCCGCCCATCTGCTCGATCCTGCCCTTGTTCATCACGACGATGACATCGGACATGGTCAGCGCCTCCTCCTGGTCGTGGGTGACGAAGATGAAAGTCTTGCCGGTCTTCTGCTGGATCGATTTCAGCTCGATCTGCATCTGCTGGCGCAGTTTCGCATCGAGCGCCGAAAGCGGCTCGTCGAGCAAGAGCACGTTCGGATCGGGCGCCAGCGCCCGCATCAGGGCCACGCGCTGGCGCTGTCCCCCGGAGAGCTGAGCGGGCATCCGCTCGGCATGGTCCTGGAGCGAGACAAGGGAGAGAAGCTCGGTGACCCGTTTGTGGATCGCCGCATGCTCCATCCCCTTCAATTCCAGGCCGAAGGCGATGTTGCGGCCGACCGTCAGGTGCGGGAAAAGCGCGTAGTCCTGGAAGACGATATTGACGTTGCGCTTGTTGGGAGGCAGGTGCGTGATTGGCTTGCCTTCGAGATAGATCTCCCCTGAGGTCGGGCTATCGAAACCGCCGAGCATGCGCAGCGTCGTCGACTTGCCGCAGCCGGACGGGCCGAGCAGCGTGACGAACTGGCCCGGCTCTATCGCCAGGTCGAGATCGTCGACGGCGGTAAGGGCCCCATAGGATTTGTTGACGTTCTTGAAATGGACGACAGGCTGCATTCGCGTCAGCTCCTGGAACGGCGGGTGAAATGCTCGGCATAGACGCCGATGGCGGTGGTGACGACGAGAACGATCGTTGCCATGGCGTTGATTTCCGGCGACATGCCCCCTTGCACCTTGGCGAAGATCAGCATGGGCAATGTCGGCTGGTAGCCGCCGAGGAAGAAGGTGCGGACGAAGTCGTCGATGCTGGTCAGGACGCAGAAGATCATGCCGCCGAAGAGCGCCGGCATCAGATAGGGGATGGTGACGCGCAGGAAGGCGATGAAGGGATCGGCTCCGAGATCGCGCGCCGCATCCACCAAATTGGCTGGCATCGAACGCAGCCGGGTCAGCACCATGATGACGACGAAGGGCACCGCGTGAACCGCATGCGCGAGGATGATCGCGAAGGTTCCGGTCGGAATGTCGACGGTGCGGATGAAGATGCGCATGGAAATGGCGTTGATCAGTCCCGGCACGACCGCAGGCAGACAGGCGAGCGCGAAGATGACCGCCTTGCCCCAGATGTTTTCCGCCGAAACGAGGAGCGCGATCCAGACGCCGATGATCGTCGCCGAGATGGTGGTGGCGAGCGCAATGCCGATCGAATAGAGCGAGGCTTCGAGGAACTGCTTGTCCTGAACCACCTTGCTGTACCAGGAGAGCGTCCAGTTGCCGATCGGGAAGGCGATGAAGTTCGCATCCTTGAAGCTCATCGCCATCATCAGCGCCAGCGGCAGAACCAGATAGACGGCGAAGATCCAGTAGGAAGCGCCGAGCGCGGTCTTGGGAAGGTCTTTGAAATAGGTTCGCATCAGCCCGCCCTCACATCAACCGGACGGAGCGGCCGCCGACCACCCGCATGAAAAGCCCGACGGTCGTCAACGACACCACCAGCATGATCATCGAGAACGCAGCGCCTTCCGGCCATTTGTCGTTCGACCCGTGGAACAGCGTCGCGATAACCTCGGGGAAAATGACTGAATTCGGGCCGCCCAGCAGCAGCGGCGCGGCGAAGACGCCGACGGCGGTCAGATAGACGAGGCTGCAACCGGAGACGATGCCGTCTTTCGAGAGCGGCAGGATGACCCGGCGGAACCGTTGGAAAGGCCCGGCGCCGAGATCGGCCGCCGCCTGGATCAACGGCGTCGGTATCTTCTCGATCGCCGAATAGAGCGGCAGGAGCATGTAGAGCGCCAGCAGGTAGATGACGCCGAAGCTCAGCGAAAAGAAGGTGTAGAGCATCGGGATCGGCCGGTCGATGAAGCCGAATTCCCTGAGGAGCACGTTCAGCGCTCCACGATTGGCAAGCAACATGATGACCGAAAAGGTACGGATCAGCTCGCCGGCCCAGAAGGGAATGAGCAACAGCAACAATGCCCGCATCCGGTTCTTCGGCTGCACCACCTTCGCGACGTAGTAGGCGACGGGATAGACGATCACCAGCGTCGAGATCGTGACCACCGCGGCAAAGACCAGGCTGCGGACGAAGGGCACGAAATAGAGCCGGTCGGAAAAGAAAAGCCCGTAATTTGCCAGCGTGTACTCGCTGCTCTTGTCGGGTTGCGGCGGATAGTTGGCGAGAAGGCTGATATTGGCCATCTGCAGGATCGGCCCGATGTGCAGCATGGCGATCCACAGAAGCGGCACGCCCGCAAGCACGGCGAGACGCACACGTCGGCTGTCGACGAGAAGCCCGATCGTGTTGCGATAGAGTCCCGAACTCGCCGCCCTGCCGATCCATCCGGCGTAGCGCGGTGCCGTCGGCAAACCGACGGATCGCGGTTGCGTTGTCGTATCCAGCATTCTTTTGTTCCCGGCTCTGGAAGAGTCCATTTTTTATGGGTGACCGGCCGGAAGACCGGTCACCCAGAAGGCCGCAGTCAGGCTGCCTTGATCTCCGCAGCGGCCTTGTCGATCATGTCGTTCTTCATGTCGCGGTTGATCGAGCTGAAGAACTGGATGCGTTCGACCTGCTCGGGCGGCAGCGACAGGGCCGCGCGCTCCTTGTCGTTCAGCACCTTGTCGACCCCGTCGAAGGCCGAAGAGAAGCCGGACTGACGGGTCATCGCCGCGCCGATTTCCGGCGAGGACAGGATCGCATCAAGGAAGGTGTAGGCGGCGTCCGCGTTCGGCGCGTTGTTGACGACGTTGAACGAATAGAGGAAGCCGAAGGTCCCTTCCTTGGGCACCGAGATCTCGATCGGATGGCCGTCCATGACGAGCTTGGCGGCCGGCCCGGACCAGGCCTGCGCCAGATAGATGTCCTCGTTGACGAACATCTGCTGCAGCTCGGAGCCCGCATCGTAGTATTTGCGCACCTTGTCCTTGTGCTGGATCAGGAAGTCACGCGCCTGGTTCGTTGCGGTCTGCGCTACATCGGGCTTGTCGCCATAGGTCACATAGTCGCCGTCATTGCCCTGGTAGCGCATGACGATGGAGAGGAAGTCGCTGACGATGTACGACGTCAGGTTCTTGTTCTCGTCATCGAACATGATGCCCCAGCTATCGGAGGCCTTGGCGTATTCCGTGTTGCGTACGAGACCCTCAAAGCCCGCAAGCAGCGGCACGCCGAAGGTCTTGCCGTCCACGGTGAGCTGCGGCGCACCCTTGTAGGCGGCGGCAAGCTTGTCCCAGTTCTTGAGCCGCGCGGTGTCGAGGGACGCCAGCAAGTTGGACTTCATGAACTGAGACAGGCGGTGGCCGGTAACGGTCACGATGTCCGTGGAAGGCGTGGCACCTTCGGCGGTCAGCAGGTTGTACTGCTTTCCCTGGTCGTCGGTCAGCCGGATGCGGACCTCGATGCCCGTATCCTTCTGGAACTGGTCGATGAAGGATTGCGGTACGAATTTGTCATAGGTCGTGATGTTGACGACCTTACTCTCAGCAAAGGCGGGACGGATGATCGATGGCGCGGCCAATACGCCTGCGCCCGTCGCCAGCAGTTTCAAAGTCGAGCGGCGGGTTACGTCCAAATTCTTCATGTCGTTCTCCTCATTTTACGAGCTCAGTTTTCGTTCTCGGGCGTGTCGAGCTTTTGCTCCCCTTTATTTCGCTGCCGGTTGTCCGACAGCGTGCCATCGCCGGCATTTCGGCCGGCGAAGGTCTTTTCGGCGATGCGCGCCATCTGTCGCGGATCGTGGACGGTGAAATCCGGCATGCGCTCCGATGCGATCCGCGCGATGCGTTGAACCAGTTCCTGGACGCCGGCCGAGAGCGGGCGCGAGGCCGCCGACAGGATCGCCCAAAGGAAGGGAATCTCGACATCAAGCGGGCGAACTGCGACGGGCGCCGATTGCGAGCCATAGGCCGTCGCAGGCTCGATGATCGCGATGCCTAGACCGAGCGACGCGATCTGCACGGCGTTGTTGGCCGCATTGGTCGCGATGACGCGATTGGGCTGCACATTCGCCGCCTCCAGTGCTTCGTCGACACGACGGCGCAGACGAAACGGGTTGGCCATGGTTATGAGAGTGCGTCCCGCGAGATCGGCGATCGAAATCACCTCTTTCGCGGCCAGCGGATCATGCGGCGCCACCGCGGCCACGCAGCGCCCCTCGAAAAGCCCCAGCACTTCCAGCCCCGGCTGATCGGCCGGCAGAGACGTCACGCAGAAATCCGCGGTGCGCGCAAGCACCGACTGCACGGCCGCTTCCGCCGGCATGCTGCGAAGCTGGATTGTGTGCGGCAGAAAATGCTCGGGTAGTTCCGCAAGCGCGATCGGGATGATGCCACTCGCAAAAGCCGGCGTTGCGGCGATCTCGATCGGCTCGGGTTCCTTGCCGGCAATTGCCTTGGCGCGATTGCGCAGGTGGCCGATGCCGCTGAGAAAGCGTTCGGCATCTTCGTGGAAGGCAATCCCCTTGTCTGTCGGGGAGATCTTGGGACCATTTCGCTCGAACAGCGCAAATCCAAGCGACGTTTCCAGATCCTGAATAAGCCGCGTCACCTGGGATTGCGATCGGTCAAGCATGCGGGCGGCGCCGGTGATGCTGCCTGTCGACATGACTGCGAGAAAGGCCTCGAGATCGCGAACTTCCATGGATTATCATGCGCTCCATGCATTGTGACTTACTCATACTGCATAAAACGCATTCTATACGCTAGTGACAAAAGACAAGTTTCTTTGTTGGAGCCGTTCGTAGAAAATCCGATGAGCCGGCTCGTAACGGGACACATCGGCTCTTGGTCCGTCTCAAAGACCGTGAGGGCCGGCCTTCGAGAGCTTCTGAAGCGGATTGCAGGGAGGGGTTTATGCGTCTCGGTGTTCTCGGCGCGGGTGCGATCGCTTGCGACATGGTGGCTTCCTCGCCAAGGCCGGTCGTTGTCAGTTCGCACAGCTCCTTCGGTGCGCTCTATCTGCCGCGACGGATGGCACGGAGGGCGTGAGCTTGCTCATCAACGTCTGGGGCGTGACGCTTCTGACCGGCCGTCAGCAAGCTGACCAGCCTTCTCGGCCGCATCGTCGGCCACCCCCGCATGGTTGCTCGAGGCCAGCCTGTTCTCGGCGGCGATGGGCCGCGATCTCGTGAGCGACAACGACCATTTGCCGACCTTGCGCTCGACAAGCTTTCGCCGACGGCACTGATTGCGCTTTGTGAGGAATAGCCGTCCGCGAGAGGCTGCTATGCAAACGGCGTTGACTCTTGCCCGTGACCTCGGTCGGGCCAAGCGAGACGGCCGCGCTGGTGGGCCTAGCGGCTCTGTTACCGGCTCAAACGCTCCGCCACCCAATCGGCGACGAGCGGGCGATAGAGCCAGGGGATGTTGTTGCAGACGTGGTTGCCCTCCTCGAATATGTGTAGCTCGGCTCCACGAGAGCAGATGTCGGCACAGTTCGCCGCTTCGGAGGGTGGGAAGATCCTGTCACGGCCGCCGTGAAGAATGAGAGCCGGCACAGTTGGCGGCGCGCATCCCCAAAGGGTGAAGCAATCCGCGCGCTCGCGGACGTCCTCGCCGCCAAGTGAGAAGCGCATGTTGTCTCGATAGACTTGCGGCAGTTCGCCCCAGAACCCGCCGAGATCGAAGGAGCCGTTGATGGAGACGATGCCAGCCGCTGTCGGCACCGACGCAGCCGCGCGCAGGGCGAGAAAGCCGCCGAAGGCCATGCCGACGAGGGTGACCTTTCCCGAAAGTCTCGGATGCGCTTCTACCGACGTGATTGCCGCCTGAACGGCCGGACCAATATCCGGGCGCAACGCTCCCATTGAACGCCCCTCGCCCTGCCCGGGTCCGTCGAAAGACATGGTGGCAACACCGCGGGCATGGAAATGCCGCTCGAATGCCGGGAACTCCTCCTTGGTCGAATCCGAGCCGGGAATGATCAGCGCCAGCGGATAGCGGCTTTCTCCCTTCGGGATCCGCAGGGACGCCTGCAGGACCCCGCCTTCGAACGGTACGGCGATCATCTCGGCCGGCGGATCGAGCAAGGGAGCGGCGAGGCGGTAGAGTTCCACCTTCCGAGCGGCTGCCCTCGCCTTGGCTTCAAGGTCCTCGAACGCCATGAACTGTCCGAAATGATAGAAAAGGCTTGCGCGGGCATAGGCCTCGCCCGCTGTTATGTGGCGACCGACAGCAAGAGCCATATCGCCGAGTTCGGCCTGACGCTCGCCCTCTTCGCTCCACGTCGAAAGCCACTTTTGCCATACTCCGGCGCGCTCGATCACCGCGCGCGCCGTCACCGACGGTATCCCGGCAACCTCCATGCGCGGGAGCCAGTGCTCGACGACGCTGGCCAACCGGTTTTCACTCTGCACCATGCACGTCCTCCCGTATGCTGACACGTTCATCGAGCCGACGTCACCGATCACCATTGCTCCCGGCGCGACACAAAATCGACCGTCGCTGGGGATGCGTGGCTCACGCACCCCAGCCTGTACCGACCCGATGACCCCATCAAAGCTCCCCACTTCTCGGCGACGCGCTCAGGTCGGCATGGCGAGAAGGATGGACGCCGGCGCATTGGTGCGGTTGACGAGAGCGCGCCTCGCCGGGTGCCAGCCTGCAACTGTCGAGAAAGCCCAGTGTGGCGCCCTCGGTGCCGGTTTCGACCGTTACCTCGCCCGCAACGACGATGTAGATCTTTTCGACCGTGGCGTCTTTCAGCGACGTATGGCCGCCAGGCAGGAGGTGCGACAGGCCGATCCAGATCGTATCGGTCGTCGTCGCCTCCTTTCCCTGAAGCCGCAGACAATGCATGCCGTAATGCTCTGCCGCCTCGTATGGCTTGGCGCCGCCATAGCGTGTCACCTGCATCGCCCTCTCCTTAAGGCACCAGCAGCACACGCTCGGGCGTGCCGCGCAACACCGAAGCATAGGCCTTTGCGGCGTCGGAGAGGCCGTAGACGGTCGCCGGATTGATCGGGAACGGCTTGAGCTTGCCCTCTTCGAACTTCGGTTTGAGCTTGTCGAAGATGCGCGCGCCCTCGACGGAAGACAGTGCCAGCGTGTCGATGCCGATATATTTGTGGCGGCCTCGGAAGAAGTTGAAGATATCGAAAGGCACTGCGCGATCGAAGGTGGAGATGAACACCTGTCGAGCCTGCTTCGCCATCGCGTTGTTGGCGATTTCGAAATAGGGGCTGCCGACCGTGTTGAAGACGATGTCGGCGCCGTGGCCGCCGGTCTTCTCGCGCACGATCGCGGCGACATCATCCTTGGCGCTGTTCAGCATCTCGACGGGCGCGTTGGTATGCGCCAGCAGCGGCTGCTCGTTGTATTCGACCGCAAAGACCTTGGCCCCCGCCATGGTCGCCAGTTGGATGGCCGCCTGCCCCACCTTGCCATTGCCGCCGCAGACGAGCACGACATCCGTCGGCTGCACGCCGCCGGCTTCGCGCAGGCCCTCATGGGCGGTGATGAAGGGCACGCCGATCGAGCCTGCTTCCTGCATCGTGAAATTCGCGGGCTTGGCACGCACGGCCTTCTGATCGAGCACCATCCATTTGGCGTGGCTGCCGTCCTGGGTGATGCCGAGCTCGCCGCCGCCACCCCAGATCTCCATGCCGATCATCGACGACGGACCTTCGCGCACGATGCCGCCGAAATCGCGACCGGGCGTGCGAGGCCAGACGGCGTGCGGCATGTGTCCGAGGGATGCTTTCACGTCGCTGGGGTTTACCCCTGCCGCCATGATCTCCACCAGCACCTGGCCCGGTCCCGGTCGCGGGACCGCAACGTCGACGACGTCGATCTTGAGATTGTCGAGATCGGGGGATTTTTCCGTCACCCTCAATGCCCGGGCGAACTTGGCTTCCACCTGAATGTTCATTCTATGCCTCCTTGCAGATATCAATGCTTATGCGCGCAGTCCGAGGATCTGACGGGCCTGGGAAGGCTCGGCGATCCTTCCGCCGAGCTTCTCGATCAGGTCTCTTGCCCGTTCGACCAGTTCGCCATTGCCTTTGGCGAGCACGCCCTTGGCGATGTAGGAGTTGTCCTCCAGGCCAACGCGGACGTGACCGCCGAGCAGATAGGCCTGGACGGCCATCGGGAACGACATTCGACCAACCCCGAACCCGGTCCAGACGGCGTCGCCGGGCAGCATGCGAGCGGCGGTCGCCATGACGTCGGTGGTCGACGGGAAGCCGTACTTGACGCCGGTCACGATCGTGAACATCGCCGGCGACTTCAGCACGCCCGCTTTCAAAAGGTCCTGTGCGAGTTGGATATGCCCGGTATCGAAGACCTCGAGCTCCGGCTTGGAACCCGCCTCGTTGATGATGTCGGCCATGATCTTGACGTTGGCCGGCGTGTTGATCACGACTTCCGACCCGAAGGTCATGGTGTTGAGATCGAGCGTGGCGATGTCCGGTTTCAGCGCGACAATGTGCTCGACCCGCTTTTCCGGCCGCATCAGCGTGGTCCGTGGTCCGGCGATCGCTGGGTTCTCATCGCTCGGGTGGTAGCGCCCGCCAGGGCCGGTCGTCACGTTGAGGATCAGCGCCGTGTTCTTCGCCCGTATGCGCTCGACGACCTCGCGGTAGTATCCAAGCTCCATGGAGGGCTTCGCCGTAACCGGGTCCCGCACGTGAATATGCGCGATCGCCGCACCGGCATCGGCCGCTTCCAGGCAGGAATTGGCGATCTCCTCGGGCGTGACGGGAAGTGCGGGGGTGTTCTCCCGGGTCGTGAGGTTGCCCGTGACCGCACAGGTAATGATGACGTTCTGCTGCATCACTGGCTCCCCTTCCCATGGAGTGATCTATTTGATCCGTCAGCCATGATGCGCCACCTTCTTTCCGGAGATCGGAGGCTCCGGCAGGATCGATTGGCCCTCCACCAGTTTGAAGTGATAGTTGCAGCTGTAGAATGGCGCCTGGGCGCCCGGAAATGCGGAGTCCGGGCTGTCGTGCCGGAAGAATTTCCCGACAATCTGCTGTTTCGCGCCGAAAACAACGTCGGTTACCAGGGCTTCGTGACTGTCGGAAAAGATCTGGGTGACGAGCGTCTTGTAGCCGGGTGCCGAGACGATGAAGTGGATGTGGGCCGGACGCATCGGCGCCCGCTTCTGTGCCCGCAGGAGGTCGCCGACCGGCCCATCGGTTGGAACCGGATAGCCTGCCGGTTTCACGGACACGAAATGAAAGTTTCCATCGCTATCCGTCGTGAACCGACCGCGAAGGTTGAAGTCGTCCTGCGTCTCGTCCTGGTTCTCGTAGAGCCCGACCGGGGACGCCTGCCAGACATCGAGGCTCGCCCCCTCGACGGGCCGACCGGCGGGACCCGTCACACGACCCGTGAAATAGAGCTTCGGCCCAGGCGTATCGGAGCGCGCGATGCAGTCGCCGTTCACACATTTCGGCGCGCCACCGCGATAGAATGGCCCGAGAAGCGCCGACAGCGTCTCGCCCTGCATGCCGTCGTTGTTGATCAGATCGATCAGCGTCGATGCGCCGAGCACGTCGGCGGCAAGAACCGTTTCGTTGTGGGCCTCATTGGTCGCCTGTCCGAGCGCCGTGATCCAGCGCAGGGCGTATTCGAACTCCGCCTCGGTCGGACGCGTCTCCAGCAGAAACGCATGCAGATGGCTGACCATCGCATCCATGAGCTGTTTGAGCCGCGGATCGTCTCCGTGCGACATGGCGGCAAGCACAGTCGGCGTGACGTCGGTTTCCTTCGAGATCAGTTTTACTTCGGGGCTGATATGGCTGTTCATCCCTGTTCTCCTTTCCGCGTCACTGGCCTGACTGGGAGACCCGAAGTTCGGGCTTCGCCGACCTTAGGTGCGGGTATTTTTCGGTCAGCAGCGACCCGTAGTAGTAGGTCTCGGTGAAGGCGTCGGTTGCGCGGATGGCGTCGAGCCAACGCTGGATCGCCGGCGCCTCCGTCCACATCGACGAGAGACCGATGTCCTCCATCCGCACGATCACCGGCATGACCGCGATGTCTGCCAGCGTCATCTCATCGCCCATGATCCACGGTCCGCCATTGTCGGAGAGCCAGCTCGCCATGCGCTGAACACCGCGTTGCAGGCGGCCGAGTGCTTCGTTCATTTCCTGCTCCGGGAAGCCGGTGCGCCCCATCTTCATCAGGAACTCGCGACGAAGCGGCTTTGCGTCACAGACCGCCTGGAACTCCTCTGCCGTCATCGCCTGGTAGTGCGGCAGGAAGGCGAGGTTGTAGGAAGGCACCCGGATCGCAGGTGTCAGTACTTCGTCGATGAAGCGCATCATCGCCCGCATCTTCGCCGCTCCGAAGGCGTCCCGTGGTCGAAACGCACCTGGGAGAATGTCCTCGAGATACTCCATGATGACGGCGGAGTCGGTGACCGCACGGCCCTGGTGAACGAGCGAAGGCACGACCCCGTTCGGATTGATGGCGAGGTATTCGGGTTTCAGCTGATCGCCGGTGAAGAGATCGAGCTTGTGCTCCGCGAAGGCGAGGCCCTTCGCGTGCAGAACGTATCGCACCCGTTGGCTGCACGTCGATTGAGGAGCGTTGTAGAGAATGAAGTCCTGCATGGTCGCCTCCATCAATCCCAGTTGAGGACGCGGGGCAGCTTGCCCTTGCGGGCGAGCGTCCCGATCACGCCGTTGGGGAAGAACATCAGTCCCAGGACCATGACGAAACCGGTCGCCATGATGTTGATCTCGGACGCGCCGAGCGTCGCCACGAAGATTTCGTTGAAGGCCACGATCAGGATCGCACCCACGACAGGCCCGGCAATTGTGCCCTTGCCGCCGAGGATGCACATCAGCACCAGGTTTGCCGAAACGAGGATGACCAGGAAGATGTTCGGCCGGAGATAGGTGAGGTATTCGCCCCAGACCGCACCCGCCATCCCGACGAAGAATGCCGACAACGCGAAGGCAAGGACCTTGTAGAAGCGGGTGTTGATGCCGGCGCTCTCCGCCTTGACCTCGTCCTTGGAAAGCGCGCGCAGGCCCAGCCCGAACTTGGAATGCTTGATGCGATAGGTCGCCCATACGGTGAAGGCAGCCATCAGCACGAAGGCATAATAATAGGGCAGTTTGGCAGTCTCCACCGGCAGGTCGGTCACCGGCAGCGACAAGCCATTGGCGCCGCCGATGAACTCCCAGTGATCGAACAGGATACGGGCGATCATCAGGAGCGCGATGGAAGAGATGATGAAGCTCGGGCCGCGAACCTTCAGCGTGATGAGGCCGATGAGATAACCGCAGACGGCAGCCACCAGCCCGGCGAGCGGTACCGTCAGCAGCGATGAGATCCCGTATCGCGCCAGGAGCACGCCTGAGAAATAGCCGCCGATCGCGAAGAAAACCGCGTGTCCGAGCGAGATGTAGCCGGCGAAGCCGCCGATGATGTTCCAGCCGCTGGCCATGACCGCATAGGAGGCCGTAAACAGGACGAGATGCAGCAGGTAGTTGTAGTTGCCGGTCAGTTGCAGGAGCGGCAGGGCGAGCAGGACGCCGAGCACGGCCAGGGGAAACCATGTGGCGCGGGTCTGGTCATGCTGGCGCGCAAGCTTCTGATTGTGAATGCGACGGGCCTCGAGCACCGAGCTCGCGTCGGCTTGTTGCAGGTTTGCGGCCATTATGCCAACTCCGGTTTTTCGCCGAACAGGCCCTGGGGACGGATCAGCAGGATGACGAAGAGTGCGAGAAAGAAGGTCATGGTCGACCAGGTGGCGCCCACCCAGGTGCCGACGAAGGCTGCGATGACCGAGAGAAGGAGCGAGGCGACGACGGTGCCGAGCACGCTGCCCATGCCGCCGAGGACGACGACCGACATCAGCATCGCGATCCATTCCCACTGCTTGGCGGGGAAGAAGCTGAAGACGAAGCTCACCAAAGAGCCTGCAGCGCCGGCAAGCCCGATCCCGATCGCGAAGGCCACCATGCTGATCAGGTTGACATTAACGCCGAGAAGCTCGGCAGCCTCGCGGTTCTGGGTCGTTGCGCGGATGGCGTAGCCAAGCCGCGAGTAGTTGAGGAACAGCGTCAGCGCACCGATGATCGCCAGCGAAACGGCACCGGCATAGAACTGCCCCTTCGGAATGAACAGGCTGCCGATGAAGAAGGCATCCGTCGCGTAATCGGGCGAGGTCACGCGCTGGGTGTTGGTGAAGGCGGCACCGAGGAAACCTTCGACGATCATGGCCAGTGCGAAGGTCAAAAGCACTGTCATTTCCGAGTAGCGCGCGCTTTTTGCCTGGCTTTCGAACATGAGGCGGTAGAGAAGCACGCCGATTGCAGCCATGATCAGTGCCGCGATCGGCAACGTCGCGATCGGGTCGAGACCCCAAAGCTTGAATGCCCAGTAGCTGACATAGGCGCCGCAGATGATCAGTGAGGGGTGTGCCAGGTTGACGATGCGCATGACGCCAAAGACCAGCGAAAGGCCGGATCCCATCAGCGCGATCACGCCGCCGAGCGCGAGGCCGAGTATCAGTATCTGAAGAATGTCTGTCATCACGTCCTCCGCTACGCGACCTTGCGGCCGCCGAGGTAAAGTTCCTGGATGCGAGGGTCCGCCAGTACCGCTTCGGCCGACCCTTCGAAGAGGGTGCGGCCGAGGTCGAGGACAACGCCCCAGTCGGAATTCTTGAGGCCCATCATCGCGTTCTGCTCAACGAGCAGCACCGTGACGCCCTCCTGGGACATCATCTTCATGATGTCGAACATCTCCTGGACCACCTTCGGCGCGAGTCCGAGGGAGGGTTCATCCAACATGACGATGTCCGGCTTGACGATCAGCGTCCGCGCCATGGCCAGCGTCTGCTGCTGGCCGCCCGACATGGTTCCGGCATGCTGATCGGCCCGTTCGCGCAGAACCGGGAAGCGCTCGAGGATTTCGTCGATGCGGCGGTCGCGCAGTTTCGTGTCGTCGAGCACGTATCCGCCCATGCGCAGGTTTTCGCGCACCGTCATCTTCGGAAACAGCGCGCGTTCCTGCGGCACGAAACAGATGCCCTTGCGAAGGATCTGGTCCGGACGCAGCCCGTTCAGACGCTCGCCCTTGAAGACGACATCGCCCTTGCGGATCGTCAGCATGCCGCAGATCGCCTTCAACAGCGTGGACTTGCCGGCGCCGTTTGGGCCGATGATGCAGTGGACCTTGCCAGGCTCGACCGTCAGGCGGGCGCCATCAAGGATGGCAGGGCCGTCGCCGTAGCCGGCAGTGATGTTGGTGACTTGCAAAAGATCGCTCATCAGGCCGCTTCCTCTTCCAGTACGCCGCCCAGATAGGCTTCGAGCACATGCGGATCGCGACGCACCACATCGGGCGTGCCGTCGCAGATCACCCGCCCATGCGCCATGACGACGACGCGGTGCGAAAGCCGCATGATCAGGTCCATGTTGTGTTCGACGATGAGGACCGTCAGCCCCTTGGCATTGAGCGCCCTGATGTGGCCGACGATCTCCTCGAGCAGCGTCGGATTGACGCCGCCGGCCGGCTCGTCCAGCAGAATGATCTTGGGATCGGCCATCAGCAGCGCGGCCAGGTCCATCAGTTTCTTCTGGCCGTAGGACAGGTTGTGCCCGTCCTCGTAGGCAATGCGGGTGATCCCGAGGAAATCGAGGATCGACATCGCCTTGTCCCGCTCGTCCGCCGAGATTGCGGGCCGAAACAGCTCCGTGAACCCGCGGCAGCGTGCCTGGACGATCACGTTTTCTAGCACCGTCATGTCGGCGAGATTGCGTGAGATCTGGAACGTCCTGCTAAGACCCTTTGCGGTGATCTTGTGCGGGCGCAGATTGTCGATGCGATCTCCGTCCAGCCAGACCTCGCCGGAAGTCGGAACGACGGTGCGGCTGATGCAATTGAAGGCCGTGGTCTTGCCGGCGCCGTTCGGGCCGATGAGTGCCGTGATCGAGCCTTTCTCGACCGTGAAGCTTGCGCCATCCACGGCGCGAATTCCGCCGTAGTGCTTGCACAGGTTCTTAACCTCGAGCATCCGCGCGATCTCCTTTCAGTAGATATCTCAGTAGTAGACGCCTGCCGATCGGGAGAGCGCGCCGCATGCGGAACGCCCTCCCCTATCTCGCAAACGGTCAGAAACCGGACTTCGGATAGCGGAAGGGCACGATGCCCTCGAACTGACCGGTCGGGTAAACGAAGGTCAGCTTGCCGTCCTGCCACTGCGTCATGATGTGCGCCTTGTCGACCGGAAGCCCCAGATCGTCCCAGCTGAAATTACCGAGAACCGTCTGAACCGGCTGCTCCTTTGTGCGGGCGTGCAGCCATTCGCCCATCTTGGCGTTATCCGTGGTGCCGGCCCCGACGATCGCCTGCTCGATGCCCTGGCAGACGGCGAAAGGAATGGCGCTGTCCTCATCCGGCTCGACGCCGTATTCGACTTCGAATGCCTTCACGAAATCCGCATTGTCGAACGGCTTTCCGGCGAGCGTACTCTTGAAAGGAACATCCTTGTGCCAGGTGGTGTGGATGACGACACCATCGGCCGCATCCTTGCCGACACCCTCGATGAATTCCGTCTGCGCGCCCTGGCTGAGATAGACGAGCTTTGCTGATGCACCGACGGTCTTCAGAGCGCGCATGAGCTGAACCGCTTCTTCCGCAGAAGCCGTCAGGCCGACGATCATTTCCGCGCCGGAGCGCTTGATCGAATTTGCAAGGTTCAGCCAGTCATTGAACCCTTCTTCGGGCCACTTTTCCTCCATCACCACTTCGATACCGGATTCCTTGAAGTAACCGGGAGCGAGGTCGGCGATTTCCTTGTCGTTGGCCGGATCGATCACCTTCTGGCCGAGGAGACCGGTGGCGATCGCGTTGGCGAAGAAGTCGTCCGCGTGGACAACTGCGACAGTTTTCGGCGCATCTGCCGGGTCCTTGATCTCCTTCAGGAGGCCGATCACGTCCTTGCCGGTGTATTCGGCGGCATTGACCTGGAAGTAGAAGAGGTTCTTGTAGCCCTGCGCATAGATCCGGAGCGCCCCGCCCGAGGGAACCGGGTGAACCATGTTGTACTTGGACAGAACGTTGCCGACCGGAAAGGTCAGGCGGCTCGAGAAGGTGCCGTAGACGGCATCGACCTTGTCGACATTGATGAAGCGTTCGTACTGGTTGATGGCCGTTGCCGGATCAGAGCGATTGTCGCTAACAATCAATTCCACCTGCTTGCCGAGAACACCGCCCGCTTCGTTGATGAGCTTGTTGCAGAGCTCGTAGCCCCGCTTGTGCTTCTCGCCGCTGACCGAAAGGCCACCGGTAATCGGCAGCGACGCTCCGATCCGTATTGTTTCCGCAGCGCTAGCAACGGTGCTTGCTGAAAGCACACTGATGGTTGCTGCCGCGATCAGCCGATTGATTCCCATTTCTTCTCCTCCCAGAGGTTTTGCGTGCAATCGTTTGCATTCGAGTAAAAGACAAATCGCCCAGCTCCGCCGGACGCCACTCACGCCTTGTGTTCGATCGACGGCAGGGCAGCTCCTCAAATCCTTGCCGCAAATTGGATATGCAAACGATTGCACGTTCGCGATTATGCGTACCGTTTGCGCTTTGTCAAGCGCCCATGCGAACGATTGCAAAACTCCTGGCAAGATTTTAAATGGAGGAGCGAGGTGATACATGCAAAAGAAACGAACCACCCTGAAGGACATCGCGCGCGCGACCGGCGTTCACGTGTCGACCGTGTCGCGCGCGCTTGACCCCGCTGAGCGAAAGAGCATCACGCCGGAAGTCGTGGCAAAGATCCAGGCGGCGGCGGAACGGTTGGACTATCGCCCCAATCGCATTGCCTTCGGGCTCCGCACCAACAGGACGATGACGGTCGGCGTGGTCATCCCCGACATCACAAACCCCATCTTCCCGCCGATCCTGCGCGGAATCGAAAGCGTTCTGGAACCGCTCGGATATGCGTCGATCATCGTCAACACCGATAGCGAACGCGAGCGCGAAATTCGTCTTCTCGAAGTGCTCAGGGATCGTGGTGTCGACGGCCTCATTCACGCGGCGGTGCTCAGAAGCGATCCCTCAATTGCCAAAGCCGCCCAGGATGGTCTCTCGGTGGTGACGCTGAACAGACGTGTGGAACGCTCGAACATCCCCTACGTCATCAATGACGAAGACATGGGCATCTGCGAGATGCTGCGCCACCTGACGAAGCTCGGCCACCGGCGAATCGCGCATCTTGCCGGACCGCAGGATCTCTCGACCGGCCAGCTGCGCCTCGCGGCGTTTCGCAGCGCCGCCGAGAGAATGTCGATCGACTTCGATCCGGAACTCATCGTTACCGCCATACGCTTCGACGAAGACGAAGGCGCCCGCTGCACGCGCGACCTGCTTGCCTCCGGGCACGATTTCACGGCCGTGCTCTGCGCAAACGACCGCCTAGCGCTCGGGTGCATCGACGTTCTGCGGGAGAATGGCCTCGATTGCCCGTCGGACATTTCCGTCAGCGGTTTCAACGACATGCCATTCCTCCATCTGGCGCGTCCACGGCTGACAACTGTCAGGATCCAGCAATACGATGCCGGCATCACCGCCGCGTCGATCCTGCTGCGCCTGATGAATTCCGGCGCCGACGACGATATCCCATTGGAGACCGTGTTGCCGGTGGAACTCATGGAGCGCGACAGCACAGGGCCGGTAGCTGCGCGAAGGCGCTGACAATCGTTCCCTGCCGAATGATCGCGCGCTGGTCGCCAACAGTGTCGGATTTCATTGGAGAGCCACCTCTCCTCTCCAGGCTCAAGCCCGAATCGTAGAATCCGTGTCTTCGAAATGCAATCGATTGCTCGTTGTTTCGCGCAATCGATTGCCTTAAGCTCACATCGATCAATCGTCTAATTGCAGGCGGGTTCCCGCCGACTGCGAAGACAGCGCGTCAAGAAGGAGGAACTTATGGCGTATCCGCGGTCCTTGGTTGGAAAGACAGTTCTCCTAATCGGCGGGAACGGTGCGATCGGCGCCGCGACAGGGCGCCTGTTTGCGGAGGCAGGCGCAACGGTTCTCATCACCCATACGCCGAGCGAACAGAGCGTCTTGAGCGCGGATGCGGCGCTTTCTTCCTTTGCAAACGCGGAACGCCACGCGCGCTACGCCGTCGACATCACGGATTCCAGCGCCCTTAGCGGCCTCGCCAGCACCATCGAACAGAAATTCGGCCGGCTCGACATCCTCGTCAATGCGGCCGGTTTCACCAAGCCAATCGCCCACCGGCATCTCGATGCACTGACTGACGAACTGATCGACGAGATCTTCAAGGTAAATTGGCGAAGCCAGTTCGCAGCCATCCGGGCCTTCGCCCCTCTGTTGAAAAAGTCCGGCGATGGGCTCGTCGTCTCCATCTCGTCGATCGCAGCCTTCACCGGCATAGGGTCGAATATCGCCTATTGCGCAGCCAAGGCTGGTATCGACGTCATGACCAAAGCCCTCGCCCGCGTGCTGGCGCCGGAGGTCAGGGTGCTTGCCGTTTCTCCCGGCGTCGTCGACACGCAATTCGTTTCCGGGCGGGATTCGGGCTTCAATGAAAAGGTCGCGGCCTCGACCCCGCTCGCCCGTATCGGCGAGGTCGACGATATTGCCGCAGCCATCCTGGCCTGTGCGACGTTGCTCGGTTTTTCCACCGGCCATATCATCCAGGTGGATGGCGGTCGCGCGCTCTGACGCAGCAGCAACATCCGCGCGACGCACCGGTCGTGCGGCGGCCCTGCACGACCGGCGTGAGGCGTCCAGTCGAGACCGTGCCAATCGATCAGCTCCGGCGGCAGCACATCCGTCACGCCCCACCAGATATCTCCAGGCATGAGCGCGCAATTGGTGAAGATGGTATCGCGCGCGAGCGCGACTGCCGGGGATTTCGTCGCGCAAGACGCGACGCTCTCACCTCCAGGACCGGTAGGTGTTCACACGGAGACGAAAGCCGAAGACGCGGCCCCGTCACCGTGTTCAATGTCTGGTTCAGGGAGAGCTCAGTCCCTCGGCGGCCAGATCGGAATGGTGCCTCTGCCCGACGGGAACCGCACATGGAGACCTCGAATTACCGCTGATTTGGTGATCGGCGGCGCGGCCTGATGGCTGTTGGCGTCTTTCGCCTGCGATT
>NZ_JBYTEC010000038.1:0-25050 GCF_058792075.1 Ensifer sp. EB106-03-01-XG145
CATCCGTTCCCTGCAAATCACGCAGGCCGGATTGAATCACGAAAACCGGCTGAAGGGGAGGTTTTTAGAGGCATCCAGGTGCACCTGGCGCATTCAAGATGCTCAACAACGAAAAAGGGCCCCTTTTGCCTTGAGAGCGCAACGAGCTGCGTATTCCGATGATGCCGGACGGCTATTCCAATCTGAAGCCGGACAGGTATTCCGATCGCATGCCGGACACGATTCCGATTTGAAGCCGGACAGTGGCTGTGCCCCTGGGTCGTGTGTTTTTTTGACCTGAACCCGTTCCGCGGTCAAGCCAGGGTTGTTTGGTCGGTGCTCACGGCTTTCTGTTTTCGCATGCTCTCGCCGCTGAGTTCGATGCGATAGGCATTGTGAACAAGGCGATCCAAGACGGCGTCGGCGATGGTTGGATTGCCGATCATGTCGTACCAGTGATCCACGGGCACCTGGCTGGTGACGATCGTCGATCGCCTCTCGTAGCGGTCCTCGATGATTTCCAGGAGATCGCGACGCTGCTCGTCGTTGAGCTTCTCCGGGCCCCAGTCGTCAAGGATGAGCAGGTCGGTTCTCGCGAGCGCCTTGAGGACCTTGGGATATCGGCCGTCGCCGCGCGCCAGGGCAAGGGTGGCGAACAGCCTTGGAAGGCGGTGATAGGCGACGGAGAAATCCTCGCGGCATGCCTTGTGTCCGAGCGCGCAGGCCAGCCAGCTCTTGCCGACGCCGGCGGGTCCGATCAGCAAGAGGCTATGGTGTTGCCTGATCCAGTCGCAACCGGCGAGCTTCATGAAGAGATTGCGATCCAGGCCGCGGGCGGCGCGGAAGTCAGCGTTCTCGATCTGGGCGTCATGGCGCAGCTTCGCGGCGCGGGCTCTCGCCTCGAAGCGCTTCTGCCGGCGCGTGGTCGTCTCGCGTTCGAGCAGCAGCGCAAGCCATTCGCCATGCTCGAGGCTTCTGGCTTCCGGTTGCGCCTCGAGTTCCTGATAGGCGCTGGCCATGCCTGTCAGGCCGAGTTCGCGCAGCATGTCGATGGTGGGATTGGTCAGCATCGTTCGTTGTCTCCTCAATGAAAGTAGCCGGGGCCACGCAGATTGGCGTGCTCCATGACGGCAGCAGGTTCGGTGGAATGCCTTGCGTCCTTGTGGGTGGCGATGAGCGAGGCAATGGTCTTGCAGGTCAGGCCGCCGATCTCGACGGCGCGCGCCGAAACGGCCTCGGCGCGGTCGCCGGTGATGTCGCGATAAAGGCGCAGGATGCCGAGGCATGTTCTGAAGCCTTGCTCGGGATGCGGCCGGCTGGCGAGGATGGCGGTGATCAGCCCTTCGGTCTGCGGACCGATGGACGCGCCCCAGCGCCGGAAGCGCTCCGGCGTCCATTCGGCGTAGCGGCGGTGGGAACTGGGCATGTGCGCGGGGTCTGTTCCATAGCGCGGCCCACCATAGCGGCGCTGATGCACGGCGACGCGTTTGCCGCGATGGAAGATCTCGACCATCCGCACTGTCGCCCGGATATCGACCTGCTGGCGGATGAGGCCATGCGGGACGGAATAGAAGAAGCTCTGGAACTCGACATGATAGTCCGTCGACACCCGCGCAAAACGCCATTCGGCGAACTCGTAATCCTCGGCGGGCAGACTTGCGAGCGCGGCGCGTTCGACCGTCTCGAAGAGATGTCGGCGGCTGACGCCCAGCCGGCGCATGACATGATTGTTGATGCGCTCCAGCACGCCGGCGATCGCGGCATTGGCTTCTGTGAGCGAGAAGAAAGTCTGCTTGCGCAAGCGACCGAGAATGCAGCTCTGGGCGAAGCGCACGCCGTTCTCGACCTTGGCCTTGTCCTTCGGACGCCGCGGCCGCGCCGGCAGAACGCCGACACCGTAGTGGGACGCCATCATGCCGTAACTGCGGTTGATCTCGGGATCGTAGAAGCTGGCGCGGCTGACGCCGGACTTCAGATTGTCGGGCACGATCAGGCGGGGCACGCCGCCGAAGAAGGCGAACATGCGCACGTGCGAGCCGATCCAGTCCGGCAAGGTCTGCGACCAGGTCACCTCGGCGAATGTGAAGCTCGACGCGCCGAGCACGCCGAGGAACAGCTCCGCCTCGCGGACCTCCCCGGTCTTGCGATCGACGGTGAGCGCGACGAACAGCCCACCTTTTCTTTGCTGATTGAGACCGCGAGATAAGCTCCTTCATCGATAGGAGCGGAACAGGATGGTTGGAGATCGCACTGATGCCATGCTTGGAGTCATGGATGAAGCCAGGCATGATGGAGTCTACCGGCGGATCGAGGTGATCACCGGTCGCCGCCAGCGGCGGAATTGGACCGACGAAGAGAAGGCGCGGATCCTTGCCGAAAGCGCAGAACCCGACGTGAACATCTCGGCCGTCGCCCGGCGCTGGGGCGTCAATCGCGGCTTGCTGAATGTCTGGCGCCGCGAAGCCGGGCTGACCTCTCGACGATCTGCGCAAGCCGGCGCACAGCAGGCCATGTTCGTGCCGGTGACCGTGGTTGGAGAACGAACGCCTCCCCAGAGCGCGTCGTCGGATATCGCTTCCGTTGCTTCCGGTCGCATTGAGATCGAGATTGCTGGCGCGCGCATGACCGTGTTCGGCTCGGTGTCGCCCGAGTTGGCGCAGGCGATGGTGGCGGCGTTGCGAGGGCGCCGGTGATCGGACTTTCGCCGAATGGCGTGAAGATCATGGTGGCGACGCAGCCGGTCGACTTCCGGCGCGGGATGAATGGGCTTGTGGCCTTGGTGGCGTCAGCGCTTGCGGCCGATCCCTATTGTGGCGATGTGTTCGTGTTCCGCGCCAAGCGTCTCGATCGCCTTCGCTGCATTTATTGGGACGGATCAGGCATGATCCTGGCGACGAAATGGCTGGAGGCGGGCAAGTTCGTTTGGCCACCGATACGCGATGGCGCGATGCAAATGAGTAGCCAGGAGTTCTCGCTTTTGCTGGCCGGCATTGACTGGACGCGGGTCAAACAAAACGCGGTGAGGAGGCCTTCGAAAGTGGGCTGATCCTATTGGATTTGCTTGCAGATTCAAGCTTGTATGGTAGGGTCTGCCATGCCGCTTCGACCCACCCCCTTGCCTCAGGATGCTGCGCAATTAACCCGGATCATTCTCTCGCTCGACGAGGAGAATGCCGATCTCAAAGCGCGCGTTGCCTTCCTGGAGCAGCAGCTCTTTGGGGCGAAGTCGGAGAAAATGACGACGATCGACCCAACGCAGGCGACGCTCGACCTTGGCGATCTCAGCGACATTCCCGTTGCTGCCAATGACGATGTTGCGCCCGTCACCGAGGGGACACCGCAGGTTCGACCTGCGCCATCGCGTAATATCGGCCGTTTACCCAAGCACCTTCCTCGGTATGAAGAGGTTATCGAGCCGGAGAGCAAGGTTTGCCCGTGCTGCTCGTTCGAGCTTCATTGCATCGGCACGGATGTCAGCGAAGCGCTCGACATCGTGCCGGCGGTCGTCCGGGTTAAACGGACGATCCGGCCGCGCTACGCATGCCGAGCCTGCGAAAGCGTCATTGTGCAAGCGCCCGCACCGCCGCGCGTAATGGATGGCGGCATGGTGACTACGGCCTTTGCCGCCCATGTCGCCGTTTCGAAGTTTGCCTGGCATCTGCCGCTGCATCGCCAGGCGCAGATGCTTGCCTCCTGCGGCGTGATCATCGATCGCGGCACGCTTGGCGCCTGGGTGACACGGATCGCCTGGTGGCTTGAACTTCTCTACGATGCTCTCACCGCCTTCATCCGCTCCCAGCCAAGGGTGTTCTGTGACGAGACGCCGCTTCCGCGGCTCGATCCGGGGCGCAAACGCACCAAGGTCTGCCAACTCTGGGCGCAAGCCGTCGACGACCGGCCATGGAATGGTCCGGCGCCGCCGGCGGTGGCCTATACTTTTGCGGAAAGCCGCAGCGCTCGCGAGGTCGAGGGGCAGTTGTCGTCCTTTGGCGGCGTGCTTCAAGTGGATGGGTACCAAGCCTATAAAACGTTGGCCAAGCGCCGGGGGAAGAGCAATGTCGCGCCCATGCGGCTGGCGTTCTGCCTTGCCCATGCGCGGCGCAAGTTCGTCGATGTCGTCAAGCTGACCGGCTCTTCGGAGGCGCTGTCGATCCTGGCCAGGATTGCCGAGATCTATCGCATCGAGGCGAAACTGCGCGGCGAGAATGACGATACCCGGCTGAGGGTGCGGCGCCGCGAGGCAGCGCCCATCATGAGAGAACTGAAGGCCCAGATCACCGAACTGCGCGAAGAGGTGTCGTCAAAGTCGGCGCTTGGCAAGGCCGTCACCTACACGCTCAACCACTGGAGCGGACTGGCAGCCTTCCTGGAGGATGGCCGGATCGAGGTGGACTCCAATGTGGTCGAGCGTTCGATGAAATCGGTGGCCCTGACGAGGAAGAATTCGTTGTTCGTGGGCAACGAGCGCGGTGGCAAGACCTTCGCGGTCCTCGCATCACTCGTCAACACCAGTAAATTGAATGGTGTGGACCCCGAGGTCTGGCTTGCCGATGTGCTGGAACGCATCATCTCCGACAGAGTGAAAGCCAGCGAGATGGAAAGTCTCCTCCCTTGGAACTGGAAGGCTGAGCGCGAGGCGATGACAGAGCAGGAGCGACGGGCGGCATGACACAGAACAGCCAGGGGACGACGGCACGACCGAAGCTCGATGACGAGGCGTTCGAAGCCTTCATCAGGACACGTCGTCCAGTGTCGCCGATCTGGTCGATGAGCGGCCTCGACGGCTATCTCACGGCTCTCATCATCGGCCCGAAGTTTATCGACCCACGCAAATGGATCCCGGAGCTGACTGGCCCGGAGGCCCTGAACCTGCCGATGGAAACGACCGAGCATCGGGCCGTGCAGACCATCGTTGCGGAGTATAACCGCATCTCGGCGAGCCTTTCCGAAAGACCGAAAGACCACCGGCCCAGGTTCACCCGGATCGATGATCAGACCTTTGATCAGTTCGATTGGGACCTCTGCTTTTTGTTGGGAACAGGATACGCGCCGAGGCTTTGGCAGCCGGTTCTTCGAGGTCATGCCGGGACTGGCGATATCATCGCGCCCATCCGCAGGCTCGGCGAGACAAAACGGAAAGCGACCCGCCAGGATGCTGCTGAGGTCGCCGAAGCACTCGTCAATATCCGAACCTACTTTATGCCGAAGCGGGCAAAGCAGAAGTTCTGAAGGAAAGTGCTATTGCGATCCCGTCAACGCCGAAAGCAGTGGGCTGTTCGTCGCGCTCACGATCGACGATCGGCACCTTCTTGCCGGAATAGTCCACGAAGACCTTATCGCCGGCAGCATGCTCCTGGCGCATCGTCGGCGAAAGGCGCTGCTCGAAACCGCGGAATAGCTCGCAGAAACGGCTATAGCCATAACCACCGGGATGGACGCTGCGATATTCCTCCCACAGGATCAGCAGCGTCACGCCGGGCTTCTTCAGCTCGATGGAAAGCTCCGCCCAGTTCGGCTCGTGACGTCGCCGCTGGCCCTGTTTGACGCCGGCGCGGGTGAAAAGCCGATGCTCCAGAGCATCGTCTGTCAGTTCTCCTGGCAATGGCCAGCTCAACCCGGCGGCCTTAGCCCGATCCAGATTATCTTGCACCGTACTTCGGGCGATCCCGAGCACCACCGCAATCTCGCGTACGCTTGTCCCGCCGGCAGAGAGCCGAAGCATCTGTCGTATGTGTCGCATGGTCAGCCTTCTCTTCGACGGCATGAAATTCCCCTCGTGGATACTGAGGAGATTCATGCCAAGGTTGCTGACCCAAAGGCATCGTCAGGACGGAAAAACCGTCCGGTAATTGATTGGAATGCTGTCCGGCTTCAGATCGGAACTCTGTCCGGATTTTGATCGGAATCCCGTCCGGTTAATTCCTGGAATCCGCACAACGAGCCTTCTGTCTGAGCGTTCGACTTCACAGACATGCGGACTTTACGACTTTACTTTTCTCGTACGGCAACGCAAGCGGCCATCAAAGACCTTCAGCCTAACTCAGTAAGGCGGCCGTCACCGGAGGGGTACCCCCATCTCGACACCGTCGACGTCGGTCACAAGAAGGAAGCCATATGATCCTACGTCCCGGACGCGCGGGACCGGAAAAGTCAAATGACGTCGTCTCTCTACGCAACATTTTTCGCACCGCCAAGCCCGTTTCGAAGACCAAAGGCTTGGAGCTGTAGCCGCGTCATTGGCTACGGGGCTCTTGGCAGCGACTGACGCTCATCAAAACCTCGTTCAGGCTTTGCGACGCCGGCTCTACGTAAAGCGCCCTAGCGATTACGCGAAGACAATAGCGGAAGCAGATTCGACTAGCGCCTCGAGAAACGCACAAACATTCGCACCCGAAAGCAGCAGCAAGCTCAGGTCTACGCGCTTGCAACGTTTGCAAGATGCTTGTCTAAGCGGGCCTCCCAATCTAACGCGCTTCGCAAAATTACTGAAAGGTCGTCATATTGCGGTTTCCACTGCAGTTCACGCCTAGCAATAGTCGCATCTGCCACTACTTCAACAGCATCTCCGGAACGACGAGGGCCGTACCTGACAGCGAAGTCGGAAGTCACGAGTGTTCTCAACCGGTCCAGAACTTGAAGTACGGAATAGCCATGCCCATAACCACAATTGGCTGTGATCGACTGCCCACCGGCAGCCATTCGCTCCAACGCATTCAGGTGCGCAGCAACCAGGTCACTCACGTGAATGTAATCACGAACGCAGGTGCCATCTACCGTGGCGTAGTCAGTGCCGAAGACATCGACGCCCGAACGTTTGCCAAGTGCGGCTTCGCAAGCAACCTTCATTAAATGTGTGGCTCCTCTCGTTGATTGGCCCGTTCGCCCGAGTGGGTCCGCTCCCGCTACATTGAAATATCGCAGCGTGGTATACGTGAAGTCGTGTGCTGCGGCCGCGTCGCGGAGCATTTGCTCTGTCATTAACTTCGAATAGCCATAAGGCGATTCTGGACTGACTCGATCTGTTTCCCGCACGGGCTTCGTGGTTTCTGGTGTCCCGTAGACCGCGGCGGTTGATGAAAAGACGAATTGCTTTATCCCCGCTTCCACGGCAGCAGCAATTAACTCGCGAGATTTGGCAGTGTTGTTCTCGTAGTAGCCGAGCGGATCCCGAACGGACTCGGGCACAACAACCGAACCTGCAAAATGTATTACCGCATGCACGTTATGATTGGCAAAAATGCTGCGCAGAAGTTCGCGGTCCGCGATATCGCCCCGGTAGAACCTTGCAGCTTGCGCAATTGCCCACTCAAACCCGGTCGAAAGTCGATCAAGGACGACCACGCTGTACCCAGCATCCAGGAGTTTCCAGACCATGTGGCTGCCGATATAACCTGCTCCACCCGTTACCAATACTGACATAGTTCGTAACCTTCAAAACGACCCAATGCGATCAAATATTACTTAGTGAAAACCGCTTCAATCTCGGACAGAAAGCGCCCCTTGAATGACATCTTGGTAAATTCTTGTTCGTACAGCTGTACGGCGCGCGCCCTCACCGAATCCATCTGCGATATATTTTGAACGATTGACGAAAGAACTGTAGCGATGCAGTTTACTGTGTTTTCCTCAAGAACGAAACCAGCACCCGAATCATTAAGATAGTACGAGGTTCCTGTTTCTTTGCTGCATACAAGAATCTTTCCCGCTGCCAACGCATCAAGAGATATTAAAGGGAGCGTATCGTCACGAGACGCGCAGACAATTACGTCGGATTCATGCAAGCGTTCAAGGTACGCGTCGTATTCCAAAGCGCCCTGTACAGCAATAGCCGGGTCATTCCGGACTAATTCAATTAGTTGACGTTCAAAGTTTTTGTCGTTGGTGCGACCTGCGATCACAAGCTTGCATTTTGCTCGTATGCTATCGGGCATCTGTTGAAACCCGAGAACCACCAGATCCTGGCCCTTTCGAGGCTCAACAGTCCCGAGGACCGCGATTGTGATAGCATCCGCAGCATTCGACCCCTTTTTCGCCCGAATTACGTCCCCCTTAGTTTGTGTGCCATATGCCACCTCCGTTACAGATCCCGAATAGCCAATCTTTCTTATGAACGTAGTCGAACTGGGTGACCCAGTTAGGACCAGGTCGGCATCATCGAGCGCGCGGGTGAATTCCGGTTCTCGCTTGCTGATTTGTTCAACGAGCGCTGTCTCGTGGAGATACCACGCGACTCTCGTAAATGGCGCAAACTGTCGGACCACAGGCCAACAAACCGCCGTGTTGGCTATAACTAGGTCGAAGTTCTTTCCCAAATCCGTAACATTGCGATTTGACTGTAGTGCGAGGGCATCGACAATGACGTCACCGCCCGCCTTAACTATCCTATCGCGCATCGGCCCATCTAGCGGCGAGATCACTACTACGAATGCGCCATCTTCGATTAGGGTCTCAACCATATCGAGAACCACTCGCGGCGCACCGCTTTCACTTAAATCGTGTGAGAATATAAGAATATCTCTATTCTGTTCCACAGAGGGACGGACGGAGGGAAAGTATTCAAATGGTTCCTGTGAATCGATGAACAACAAATCTCTCATATTCCTGGTAAAATAGGGATCCCTGGCGCACAGCGCCCCCCACTTTTTCATCAGATAGATATCTGCCTTGTCCTGTTTAAACGCTTTCTTTTTTGTCTTTCCGATCGACAGATGTCCAATATGCGTGAGTTGCGCATAAGGCGTATAAACGCAACTGTAACCAGCTTGTCTGGCACGGAAACAGAGATCGACGTCAGAATGTGCTATCCCCGCGTTGACGGCATCGAATCCGCCGAGTTCGTCAAATAGATCTTTCATAATCGCAAGACACGCACCACAAACTAGGGAAACCTCGCGGACGCTTTGGGCGAAATTGAAGTGGGCGGAGGTCTCGGAAGGAAAGGTATGGAATGCCGTCCCGACCAAGCGCCGTACCCCCGTTACCATCCCGGCATGCTGAATACTTCCGTCTTCGTAAAGTAGCTTCGGTCCTACAATGCCAACGTTGGGTAGCGTTAGATACTCAAGAAGACAATCAATCCAATCTCGGGAAATGACACGGACATCATCGTTAAAGAACACCAAGGCGCTACCGGTAGCCATTTTCGCGCCTGCGTTACATTTGGCAGAAAAATTGTAAACATCGTCAAATATGCAGTATCTCACATCATTTTCGCGCCAGAACTTTCCCATCTCGGCGACAGTCGACGAGCTTGTAACGACGATAACCTCGAAATGCTTGTAGGTCGTGTTTTTCTGAATTGAAACTACCGTTTGGCGGATGTGAATCACGTTGTCTGACGGTACGATGAGTGAAACTCTATGTGGGATTTGAGGAAGGTCTCGAACTACTCTGTTTGCGGTTGGTAGCGCAACGACTGTTCCCTCTAAGCCTCGGCGATCAACAGCCGCTTGTAAGGCAGCGATGTTCGAGGTCCTGGCTGTGGGTTTCCCACCCGCCGCAGCTGACCCAGAGATCATCCGCCAACCATACAACACCTGCTCGACGTGACAAATCCTCCTTGCGCACTCAGAAACGCGAAGGGCAAGATCGTAGTCCTGCGAGAAATCGAACTCAGATCTCAATCCACCTAATTCAGTAACGAGAGATTTTCGGTAAACTGAGAAGTGACCGGTGTACATACAATTGAAAAGGAGGGCGGGACTCCAGTCTGGCTTGGCAAAGATCTCATGCGCTACGTCGTATTCATCAATCTTGCACTCATCGGAATAAACGAGGTCGATATCTGCATCCGAATTCAATTTCGCGGCAACCACCTCCAGCGCATCCCGGGTTAACATATCATCATGGTCCAAGAACGCGACGAACTCACCATCACTGTGAGATAAACCGAGATTTGTGGCTTCGGCGATGCCAAGATTTTGGGGCGCCGAAACGCATTTTATGCGCTCATCTATGGCAGAATAGTAGGCAAGTGCTGAATCGATTTCAGCACGATCTGAAAAGTCATCGACTAGGACCAATTGCCAACTGGAGTAAGTCTGTGCCAAAACAGACAAAATAGCGCGCTCAAGAAAGATTAACGGGGTTCGAAAAACAGGAACCAAGACGCTAATGAGCGGTCCAGCACTTGATGTTCCCGCCATCTTGGGCTGCAATACAAAGCGCTCCGTGGCATCTAAGCGCATCTTACTATAGTTTTCTAGAATTGTTGTTTTTTCGCTCCCGTGGAGAATTTGTACCCGATTTGGTGTAATACCCCATGATACGATTTTTTCCGCGAAACTGCCGTCCTTCCCGACGACGGACTCTAGCGCCGCAAGCACCGTACGGTTACCGTCAAAATCCATGTTACCGAGCATTTCGCGCTTGATTTCGGCAAAGCGCAACTCGGCGGAGCTTTCGCACACCTGCCCCCGCAAACTTCTTTCTTTGAATGCGCGCAGGAGTGCCACGTTTGATTGGCACAGCCATCCCTCATCTTTGGGTTTGCTCAGGGCAACCGCCGGCGGCATTATGGGAGGCTCGCTTCGAGACTTTCGTGCGCCAAAACGAAGCAACCGATCAAATAGTGCCTTCACCGCGCTTCCTTCTTCAAGATATTGTGTCGACACGGCGTCCCTAGCCGGACGCCGTCCTTCATCCCTGCCATACATGAGGTAGTGAGAAAGGGGGTCTAGTCCGGTCCCCACGATCTCAGGATAAGCACCAATGTACCAATCTTCGTCAAACAGCGGCGAGGCGCGAAATGACTGTCGCCACCCCACCGAGAGATAGTGTGTTAACGGATCAAAGTCACTGAGATCCGGGTTCTGCGAGAAATAGAAGCTGACATCGAAGAGCGGATGGGGATTCGAACGCTCTCGCCAACCATGCGCTAAAAAATGACCAAATGGCTCTATCCCTGCGCGTTTTACATCGGGGCGTTCATTTAGATAGTATGATGTAGAGAAAAGAGGGTGGGGAGTTTTACCAATTCTCCAGCCAAAGATTTTGTAGTGCAGCTTAGGAGGAATTCCAAGGCCGTCAAACGAGAGTTGGCGCCGATACCAGGCTTCGTTGAATAGTGCAGCGGGATTTTGACTATGAGGTTTTTGATCCATTGTTAGCCCCTTTGGTCAGCACTTTCCGCCTCGAGAATTCACCCGACCCTGGTCGCCAACCATCGTCGCATGCCAGTTCAACCGAAAACCAGTCGCTAGCCGGACTGAGCGCTATCCCGAACAGTTGCAATAAGCAAGCAGCCGATTGCCCATACGACCAAAAGGGAGAGAAAGACAACGCCCGCTTCTTGCACAGGCTTTGGATAAGTTGCCGCGTCAGGGAGCTGGGGTGGGACCACAGTAACAACATACAACTGCTGTTTTCCGAGTTTGCGACGTGCCTCTTCGAAACTTGCTCGGGCCACGGTGTATAACTGCTCGACGAACTGTTCTTTCAATTTCAGAAGTTCGTAGTCTTTTAACCGCGAAGAGAGCGAGCTTTTCGTGGTTCCGGTCAAGAGTTTTTGCAACTCGGCGATTTGGTGACTTATGACCTCAAGAGTTGTCTTTTGAAACTTGTCACCTGGCCGGTTGCTAGCCCCTACCATGTTCGCTGAGGCAAGTTGACTCTCCAGTTCTATCTTTTTCAGCGTAAGCTCGGAGATAATCGTCATAACCTGCTTCGCGGTCGCCAATGGATCGATCATGCTACTATTCTTTTGAAAAGAAAGAATGTCGGTTCTTACCTCCGCCAACTCAATCATGGCCCGATCCACCTCGGCGCGGGCGCGTTCAAGGGCGTCTTCACGATTTCGTCGGGATATATTGTTTATAAGCGCCTCACTCCTCGACATCAGGTCCTGAGTCAGTGCCAGCGCATCATTAGGTGAATATGCGCGCACCCTAAGAGTTAGTATGTTCGAAAGTGTATCTACTGATGCAGTGACTCGGGATCTCCAATAGGCCCATATTTCCTCGAAATCCTCGGAAGTATCTAACCTGGAAAACCAATCTATGGTAGCTTGGCCATAGATATGAGCTAGTCTTTCCCGCCCCCCTACATCGACAACCGCTGCGCGGCTCTTGATATAGTCCATAATGATCATTGAATCTTGTGAGGTTGACGCACCCGACGAGATCCCAATTTTGCTAGCGATAGAGGACAGCGAATTCGCCCCAAGGGGAGACGGCGCAACTTCTGGATCGAATGCTTCTCGGACCGTCAGCTTCCCTTCAGCAACGTATATATCAGTCGCGAATAGTAGGTAATACATCAGAACAAAAACAGACGGCACTACGACGAAAGCCACAAAACTCCACGCAAGCCCCCCCCCCTTTCCAGCTGATTGGGTGACCCTATGGAGTATATCCGATCTAACGGTTTTGCGGAGTGCAGGAAGCAGTCTTTTCGTGGGCGTTCCATCCTCCAATACGGTGTCCGTATCAGTTCTTCGATCGAGCGAATTATCTTCTGCCAACGCTACATCTTCCATCGCGTTCTCGACACTGCTGCTATGTATGTTCATTGCCTATCTCGATTTGAGTGTAGGCCGGCCTCGATCGCTTCGATCGCAAATGAATACAAAGCTATGTCCTCGTCCAACAGGTCGGCGACAATGCCCAAGTTTCTTAGTCGCTCTGCAAGATCTAGCGTATCGGGCAGTGTACCGAGCTCACAATTTGCAGCGATTGGGGTTCCAACATATTCGTTTAACATCGCGCAAAAGACGTCGAACTTTGAACGCAATCCAACTACATTGAAGTGCGCTAGACTATCCAATGCTATACTAACGTTGCGCCTTTGAACATTTTCGTCTGGTGCGGTTCCGAAAGTTGATGTCATCGGCGATCTAATCATGCGCCTGATCTCATTCGGCATACTCCGGAATCCAGACAGTATGGATTTCGAGTCTTCAAGGTCCATTTTTTCTAAGTGCGGGAGAAGCCCAACGAAACGCGCTATTGTCGGGCTGGCACGCACGCCTTCCGGCTGTTTGAGCGCTTGAGAAAGAAACAGCAGCTTTTCAGCTAGCTCTTCGAATGGGTCTCGGAGCAGCGCTGCTGTTGTGAATTGCCGCTCTAGCGCAATCTCTCCGTGTCGCAGCCAGTTTGGGTTGCCGGTTACGAAAATTGACTGGATGTTAGTGAGCGAAATGAGACCAGTTACTGTTTCCAAAGATAGACGCTCAACAACCGGATAAGATTGCGTAAAGAAACTCATTAACTGACGGAGCATTCGGATCTGAGGGAAAGCACTCACGTCTACAAGCAATAGCTTATGTTCAATATGTTGGTTCGCGTTAAAGCGTTTGTAGATTGTCAAACCGGTATCAGGCTCAACTAAGCTAATCTCAAGCACTTCTGCCAAATCTGGGACGTGCCGGCCATCCACGATAAATCCTGCCTGGCCCGTGCTGTGCATACCGAGATCACGCAGGTCGGGGCGAAGCACGTTCGCGGAAAACGTAACTTCCTTCCGATTTGGAATTCTTATCGTGAGTTCTGGGACTTCTCCCGGGTTATCCGTAATGACCCATCCGGATATATACGAGCCAGCGTCCTCATCTACGTGAAAATACATACGAAACTGCCTTAAGACGCGGTGTGATCCCGCACAAGTACAGCAACCCCGACCGTGGCCGCCCAGATCAAGAAGGATGCGACAACAATTGCGGTGGTGCTCAAAACGCGCCGTGGGTACAGCGATTCTTCCGCCGTTTGCGGTTGAACGTAAACCAAGAGATAGGATCGCTGGCGCTCAGATGTCATTCTAGCAAGTTCAAAGGCGGCAGAAGCGCGAGCATATTCGTTCTGCGCTATCCTAAGCTCTAAGCCTTTCTGCGACAACATCGCGCTGCGGTCAGCAATCGTCCCGTTTTCACCATCCTGGGTTTGCAGGGTTCCTGTGCTGCCGTTGCTTGCAAGCTGGTCCTGATAACTTGCGATTTGTTGTTGAAGCGACTCGGATCGCGCGACAAGTGCCCGCACGTGGGGACCGTCTGTCGCCTCACTCTTTTTCAGCGATTGAATTTGGACATTCAGGCGTGCAGCTTCCAGATTGAGCGCTGTCAAAATGTCTGAAAATGCTTTTGTCGTGATCTCCGCATCCAGAATACCCACCTGATTTCGCGCATCACGCATTTCAGATACGCGTCGCTCAAGCTCCCGTTTAGTGCGATCGAGTTCGTCCGTCGCTTCCCTAAGTCCATTGGCCTGATTTCGTCCAGTCAGTCTATTCACCATCTTCTCTGAGAGGCGGAGTATTTCCCTCGCAATCTCCAAGCTGTCCTCCGGAGAGAACGTCCGTACATGAAGGGTGGCCAATCCTGTGGCCCTGTCGATGTCAATGCCAACTTTTGACTCCCAATACTCAAGTAGATCCTCGAGAGAGGACTCTTTTTTTAAAGGTGATACAAAATCAACTCCACTTGGCGAAAACATTTCCTTCAAGTTAAACTTGTTTGAAAGATCCTGTATAATAGTCCGGCTGTGAATATATTCTGCGATCATCGCAGCATCCGTCGTCGGTACACCACCCAACAGTGATGTCAAGCTGCTCAGCCCTTGCAAACCAGCTCCGTCGGACGACTTAACAGCGAACCGGGCCTCAGAGACGTATTGATTGGCCGCGAGGAACCCATAGTACATGCCGCTGACGATCGAAGGAAAAATGAACAGTAGAATAAAACTCCCGATCAAGAACCGGCGGAACAACTTGTCGCTGCGCCGCGCCCTAAATCCACCTCCTCCACTAGTGATAGGTTTGGGGATCCGCGCCTTTCGGGCCACTCTCCGAAATTCTTGGGAAATAGCGTCCGAGCGCTCTTGAATTGACAAGCGCTTCAGCTTTGCGTCGGATTTTTGGATCGCGATGCCGTCCATCAGAGAACCCCTCAATGGTTGAGCTTGTTGTAAAGCTCGATCGCATCATCAATATCTGAAAACTCATGCACAACGCCGTGTGCGAGCACTATTGCGCGACTGCAGTAATTCCGTATTGTTTCCATCGAATGCGATATCATTATAATATCGGCCCGGCTGCGACGTTTCTCAAACTCTTCATGACACCGCATCTGAAATCTCGCATCACCCACCGCTGTGACTTCATCAATTAGATAGCACTCAAAGTCGATCGCCATCGAAAGCCCGAACGCGAGTCGTTGCGACATCCCAGACGAATATTTGTAGTAGGGTTCGTCCATGTACGTGCCGATTTCCGCGAAGTCTTCCACAAACTCCATCGCGCGCACGGGATCTTGGCCGTAAATACGTGCGACAAACTGGACGTTTTCCCGGCCCGTCATAGCAGGATGTAGCCCACCAGAAAATCCGAGCGGCCAAGAGACCCGCGCGGTCCTTTGAATTTTGCCCGCGTTCGGCAATTCGGTCCCCGCGAGCATCCGCATTGTGGTCGACTTACCTGCGCCATTAATACCGAGAATGCCGTAAGATATTCCGGCTCTGAAGTCCATTGATACGTGGTCGAGGATTATCTTCGACCCACCCTTGGTTCGGAAGTATTTGAATACGTTGGTGAGTTTTATCATCCCGTGAGCAGCTTTCCACGAAGGAACCGCTCTCCAAGTAGGCCTACGAGCAGAAACACGGTTCCCATTGCTATAAAATAGGTCTTTGATAGCATTCCATCGCCATATCCCTCGTAGTACGCCGATCTAATCCATTCGATGGCGTGGAACAATGGGTTGAACCAAATCACCTCCCTGAGAGCAGGCGGCATGATGGCCGGAACAAAAAAGACGCCTGATGTCGTATACAGGCCCAGCATGGTGAGCGCGAAAACAAGATTCCACATGCGGAAAACTGACGAAATCACGACGTTCACAATACCCAGTGAAAGGGAAAAGTAGATGATCGCGAGAACCCCGGACGCGAACAGGAAGTTGTCGACGGGCACCAAATCGACTCCAATTAACGCAGCGGTAACAAACAGTAATATTACGACGATGAATGAGGTGATAAACTCAATCACTGCACGCGCAATAATTACATCGAACGGTCGAACCACCGGAAATAAGAATAGCGAGCGGTTCGATTCTAGAGCCATCCCCATCGTTCGAGCAGGGTAGAAGCACAAAATATAGGCGAGAACGCCGCTAGCAACGAAAACGAATGGGTCACCACCAATCGGAGCGAGCTTGTGGACGAACGCCATGATAGAGATAAGAACAAGCAGGTGAACGAACGGCCAACCTATCGCAATCAAGAAACTGAGGTGCGAATGTCCGAACCGCGTTCGCATATCCCTCAAAATGAGGGCGTACACGATGCCGGATCTGGACTTTATTAAGGCAACGAACTGGCGAATGTTGTCTATCAATCTCTAGTAACCTTACGGAGGCTCGACATCCAACGCCCTAAACAGGCACTCACAATTTCCCTCAAGGAAGCGCCCCTAACGCTCAAGGCTTGACTGGACGGGGAATACGGGTCCTTGCGAAGGCGGTCCCCCCAGGCTTCCAGTAAAGTGCTGTAGTCTTTCTCAAATGCGACATTTTCAAGAGCGGTGGGTTCGGGTGGACTGCGCTTCTTCGGAAAGGCAAGCTCCACGGTGGGTTCGATGACATGGCGTAATCCAGCACATCGCATCCGCAATGCGAGATCGACGTCATTCAAAACACCATAGCAAACTTTCTCGTTGAACCCCCCAACTCTTTGGAACTGAGACTTTCTGGTAACCAAGCATAGCGAACTCACTGCAGCGACGTTGTGAGTCAGCTTTAGGCGAGCAAAATGGCCGGAAGCACCGTTCCGGAAATGTTGATAGGAGTGGCCAACCGCTCTTCTAACTCCGCCGCCCAACACAATACCAGCACTGTGGACGGTATGGTCGTAATAAGTCAACTTTGGACCCACGCACCCCACCCCGTCCAGCAGGGCATCCGCGACTAGCTCCCCCAGCCAATCACTATTCTGGGGCCTGAGCGCGCTTCCCAAGAAACAGATCAACTCACCTCTAGCTATTGCAACAGCTCTATTATGTGCGGTCGCAAGTTGTGATGGGTGACTCGCTGTCACAATCCTAATTTTGGAAGAGCCCTTGAAGCCCTGGTATAGTGACTTTATCGAGCAGGCCCCGTTGATTACAATAACTTCAATCGCTTCGTATGAGGTGTTGCTAGTCAATTCCCTCATCTCCCGATCAAATACATCGGAATTTGGCGCAGCGTTAACTATTATACTAACGAGTGGCTCGGGGACGGGCAACCGTGGTGCCAGCCTATAGTATGAGGTGCCGGGAACCTCTTTAACATCGGCGTTCACCCGAAGCCGCTTAGCATGCTCAACAAGGGCCTTCCTCCCTGCATCGTAAGCATAAGACTTTTCCTCCGATGAAAGCGCAGTCGAGCCAGGGGTCGCACGCCAATGATACAATATCTTGGGAACATGGACGATTTCGTCCGCCCCAGCCTGCTCAGCAATTCTGAGATTTAGGTCATAATCCTGGCTTCCCGCAAAGCCTTCACGCCACCCCCCGAGGCGTTTCACCACTTCGGCGCGGTACACCGCCAAGTGATTGATATAATTTTGTGAACGAAGCAACTCCAGAGAGAACGCCGGTTTGAAAAACGGCGCGAAGCGCCTTTCTTGTAAGTCGATTTTATCCTCATCGCTGTATAGTAGATGCGCGCTGGGATTCCGGTGTATTGCATGGACGACTTCGGCGATCGCACGGGGATGAAGTATATCATCGTGGTCGAGCACGGCCACCCACTCGCCACAGGCAAGGGAGAACGCGGTATTCGTAGCAGCAGCTATATGTCCATTCTGATCACGGAATATCACCTTCACTCGGGGATCCGCCTTGGCCTCCTCAATAACGGATAATGTGTCCTTCCGCTGAGAACAGTCGTCCGCAATGCAAATCTCGAGATTCGCATAGGTTTGATGCAAGGCGCTTTGTATGCAGTCTCTCAGCAGATTGGGCTCGGTATTGTAGGTCGTGATAAGCAGGGACACCTTTATATCAGCCTTCGGCACTTCCTGCTCGAAGGAAGCTTCGTATTTTGCTATCCGACTACGGTATAGTCGCTTATCCAGAATCAGCTGCACTTCTTTCCCGTAGGCGCGAAACGCTCGTCTCGAGATGAAGTCCATGGCTCTCCGCCTGCCTGGGGAGGTTATTTGCCCTTTGTTCGACGGAATCACCATTCGCAGAACCCTTCGCGCAAAATATGCTGGAATATGCGTGTCCCGCGCTCTTGATTGTCGCGATGAAATGTCCTGCTACCACTGCTTCCGACAGGAGGCAAATTCGCCAAAGGTGGTGGCATTCCCCCCCCCCGCGAAAGGGGTTCTGTCGTTGCGCGTCAGGTTAAAAACCCAGAGTCCGAAATCTTACTAGACTGCATGATGTTCGAGGTGTTTAAGCAGCAAATGTTGTGAACTTAAAAGGGGCCCTGAATGATGCGGCGATGTAGAGCGTTAATGCAAAAATTTGGTTGCGCTGTCATTGGCTCGCTTACTCAGCGCGTGCGACTTGCGTTAGATTACAAGATCGTGTCCGCCTCAGGACTTTTCGATCCCGATTGGTATGTAAAAGGTCAGCCAACCATCAGCCGAGAATATGCAATTTGGCATTATCTGCGGCACGGACGGCGGGAGGGCAGGTCCCCCAGTGTAAAATTTGATAGCAACTGGTATCTTGGGACCTACAAGGATGTCGCCGCGAGAGATATCGATCCGCTTGTACATTTTTTAAGGCATGGATTGAGGGAGGGGCGCCAGTATCGAGCGGTCCGGGAATCCACTGTCGTCGACAGCGACGAATACGCCGCTATCCACAATTCCAGCCTTTTTGATCATCGATGGTATTTAGCTCGGAACCCAGACGTCGAGGGATCGGACCCAGTAGAGCACTACTTACTACATGGCGCTCGCGAAGGCCGAGCCGCCAGCGAGCGATTTGATACTCAATGGTACCTGGCCAGACATAGCGACGTTTATATTAGCGGCCGCAATCCTTTGGTATTTCACGAGCGATTTGGAACCGGAAGAGAAACGGCAATGTCCACATCGCTCCAGGAGACGCTGAGAACCAACATCGCTGACTGGAGTGACGCTGACGGCGAAATAAGGGCAGATCCGCGGCTGCAAAACATAACTACACTAAATAAGAACGGGAGCGTGCCTTCAGTGCTAGTGTACGCGCACTGGGAGAGGATTTTCTCATCGCTTGAGGACACATACCAGAGAATTGTGTTCGTTCCCTGGATAAAACATAGTGGTGCAGATATGGTTGCAGCTAATGCCGTGAAGGCGGCGGTCGAGAGCCATGGAATAGATTCTGTGCTGTTGGTTGTGACCGACTCTCCCATCTTGGAGGGCATTGACTGGCTTCCTCGCGGAGTGTCAATTCTTGTCTTGCCGAAAGCAGCGCCAGATCTCTCACACGAAGACCTCGTTAGATTGGCGGAGGTGCTTGTCTTTGCGCTGCGGCCAGAAGCGATCCTGAATATCAACAGCAGGATTTGTTGGGACCTCTTTGCGACAAAGGGGAAGGCGCTTTCATCATTCACGCGACTATTTGCGATGCTATTCTGCCGAGACGACAACAATGGATCGACGGCAACTTACGCAGACACACACCTCATTCGAACAATAGAAGTATTGCAGAGAGTATATATAGACAATACCCCGTTTCTCGAAGAGCTCGTGAGGGCGTATCGGTTGCCAGTAACTCTATCAAAAAAACTAACAAAATTATCTCCCCCTCCTCAACATTTCGAATATCGCCCAGCCAGAGCGGAGAAGCGCCGCATGCGTGTTCTTTGGGCAGATGGACTCACTCGCCAAAAGAATATTGTGCTGCTGCAGCGCATCATCCAGCTGGCTCCAGAAATTGACTTCGTAATTTACGGGTCCGGTGATGAAAACTACGAGACTGAGTTGCAGTTGTTGGAAAAACGGTCGGAAAACGTGACTCTGCGAGGCACATTTTCGGGGGTCGCCGCGCTACCCCTCAGCGAGTTCGATGCTTTTCTGTTCACCTCTCTATGGGAGGGGATGCCTTCAACGCTGGTCGATATTGCTGCAGCCGGATTGCCAGTCGTCGCGTCCGGCGTTGGTGATATCCCAGACCTTATTGATCACACGACGGGCTGGTGCGTCGGCGACCTTCAAGATGAGGCAATGTATGTCGCTAGCCTTAGGGAGCTCTGGCATGGGACGCCGGATGCGCTTGCGCGAGCGCAGCGGTTACGCAAAGCGGTTTTGAGCACTCATAGTTGGCCGATTTTCAAACAGGGGTTGTCGGGTGACAGTTCATTCCTCGGAGCAATCCAATGAGCGACGTCAGCATTTCCGTGATCCTCAACGCACATCGGGAAGGATTGATTGCCGTCGCGACAATAAAGAGCATCGAACGTTCAGTAGAAGTGGCTGCAAAACGCGGCATCCGCGTCGAGGTTATATGTGTCCTCGATCGAGGAGATAAACTTACTCGCGACGTCTTGAGCGATTCATTACAACGAAACGTAGACTGGCAGTTGCTCGAGGTAGAGTATGGCGACCTTGGACGTTCCCGTAATGCGGGCGTTGCATTGTGTCGAGGCGAGTGGGTCGGCTTCGTTGACGCTGATGACCTTTGGGGCTCAGAATGGCTTGCATTCGCCTATTCAGCTGCGACCTGCGACAGCCGCGAAATTGTGTGGCATCCCGAGTTGTGTTTATATTTTGGGGCCCGTTCGCATCTCTTCCTGCATATCGACATGGAGGACGCTGCCTTTAACCCGGCGGCGCTTGCTTTTACGAACCTTTGGACGGCACTCTGTTTTGTGAGGAAGTCAACGCTCCTGAAGTGTCCCTATCGACAATCCGATATCGCCAATCAAATAGGCTATGAGGATTGGGACTGGCATATTCGAACTGTCGAAAATGGAGTTTTACATAAAATTGTGAGGAACACATGTCACGCAATTCGGACAAAGCCAAACTCGCTTGTGCAACAGACAAATGCCCTTGGCTGCCTGCCCAGGGGCGGCCCGCTATTCAGAAGTATCGTGCAAAATAGGGTAAGAAGCCTTGAGAAATCTGACTTTCTACTCAAGGCAGGCGCCGTATGAGGCTGGCAGTGATGGGAGCCGGCGGCTTCATAGGTTTGCATGTTGGCGAACAAGCAATAGTTGATGAAGTGAATTTGGATCTCTACTCTCGCAAGGGAGGCCACACCTTCTTGCGGAGTATCTTTCCATCCACCAATATCCTTTGTTCCGAGAGCAGCGAATTCTTCGACCGTGCGCGGGAATATAGTGGCGTTATCTACCTAAGCTCAAACCTCGGCTCCACCTCTGAACAGACCGTTTCGGGCGCAATAGCGGACAGTTTTCGAGAAACTGCATTCTTTTTTGAGCAACTCGCTGCAAGAAACCCGAACTGCCATGTGGTGTTCGCATCAAGTGGTGGAACGGTCTATGGACAGGGGCATTCGCACCCAATTCCTGAATCGACGGCAGTCAATCCCACTACTCCGTACGCTTTTGGGAAAGTGCTAACGGAAGAAACACTGAGGTTTTTGTCTACCGTTCATGGCTTGCCAGTAACCGTGCTGCGCATCGCGAACCCGGTTGGCTATTGGCAACTTCGTGGTCGCCACGGGTTCATCAGCGCCGCGATTCGCTGTGGGCTTTCCGGGGAGGAGTTGACCGTCTTTGGGGATGGTTCAAACGCTCGAGACTACTTTGATGTCGACGATCTAGCAGCACTCATGCTTAGGATTGGAACGACCTCATCACCGCGAACCTTCCAAATCACTAACGTGGGATCGGGTGTAGGAAGCTCAGAGACGGATGTCATCCGGGCCGTTGAGGATGCCCTCAATGCCAAGATTAACATTAAATTCTCCTCCGCGAGGCAATCCGATCTGAAATATGCGGTGCTCGACCCCCGTCTAACAGAGCGAACGCATGGCTGGCGCTCATGTAAATCTCTAAATGAGATAATAACCAAAGCCTGGAAGAGGGTGCAAGCGAGCGGCCTGCCGCAACCTATCTATTGAAGCGATCAGTCAACGCGCGCCGCAGAAGCCGCGTGCAGACCTTCGCCCTGAGCCGATAGCACCAGGCAGCCTCGAGAAGATGACTGCTCATAATAGACTGCACATAATAGGTACATTACCTCGCTCACTTAGTAAGTGGGAGATCGTGTCCGGTGATTTATGGGGCCATTACACAACTTGAATTAAATCAGGTCTCTTTGCCGCAATTCGCCGTCCCTCACCATAGGATTTTCACGAGATTGCGCGCACCACCTTAAGATGATACCCGGTGCATCAACGATCACTCCGAAATCATGGGACAAACGCGATGCCCAATTCGACCAAAAAGACACCCGCGAAACGTAAAGCTGCGTCATTCGATCGGAATCTCATCTACGATCTCGGGATGAACCACGGCGAAGACAGCCTCTTCTACCTCCAGAAAGGCTTCCGCGTGGTCGCCGTTGAAGCAAGCCCGGTTATCTACGCTAAAATGCTTGAAGAGTTCCGCATCTGGATCGAGACTGGTCAGTTGACGATCCTAAACGTCGGCGTCTGGGATTCTGCCTCGAAGCTGACTTTCTACCGCAATCTCGACAACGACCACTGGAGTTCGTTTGACCGAATTTACGGCACACGCAACGGGACAACGTTCGAAGAGGTCGACATCGATTGCGTCACACTCGACACGATCCTGAAGAAGTACGGCGTTCCGTACTACTTAAAGATCGATATTGAAGGCGCCGACAAAACTGCTGTGTCATCTCTTGCCGCGCTACCTGCTCGTCCAGCCTTCGTTTCAGTCGAAGAATACGGGATCAAGTGCGTCACCGACCTTCATGATGTCGGCTACGATCGGTTTAAACTCATCCCCCAGAGTAACAAGTCTGCGATGAACCCGCCACCAGCGCCCGCGCTCGAAGGCTCATATGCTCTGAAGTATTTCAACGGCAAGGATACCGGCCTGTTCGGCCTGGAATTGCCTGGTGAATGGCTGACGTTCGAGGAAGCCTATAAGGCGTTCACCACGTCCGTACGCGACGAGGCCGGCGCATGGGTCGGTACTCAAGACGAGTGGTATGACGTGCACGCCACCCGTTCTGAGATCATTGCTTAAACGACGCGAATAGTCGTGGCGCCGGTAGACGAGTTTCGATAGGGACCGCCGAACCACACGCCCGGCGCCAGCATCGTTTGCAAGGCGCCGCATGGGCTGGCTTCCGATAGTTGGCACGGTTCCAACCCGAACATAGTCGACCGCATCACTCGTGGCGGTCGTTCGCCCGAAGATAGCGGCTTCACAAGAATCGGCATTGAAATTAGATGGTATCCATCCGAGCAGGGCCGCAGGATTTTGAGCGCCGCGCGTGGTAACGTGGGTTCATGGAGATCGATGAGGACAAGATCGACGATGCGGTTTTGGCGCTGCTATGGCTGACGCTGCATAACGAACGCTGTGCCTGGAAGGGCTTCGACTGGGCAACGACGGATCGGCTTCACAAGAAGGGCTTGATCGGCGACCCAGTCAACAAGTCGAAGTCATTGATCCTGACCGATGAAGGCTTGGCGCGTTCGGAAGCATTGTTCCGGGAGCTGTTTACGCGGCCGCCGCAATAGCCGTCCCTTTGTGTGTCTTCCATTGCCACGGCAGCAGTTCGTGCAGGCGGGAGACGGGAAGATCGGCGATGCGGCTAAACACATCGGCGAGCCACGCCTTTGGGTCGACGTCGTTGAGACGGCAAGTCGTGATGACGGAGAGCATGATGGCGGCACGATCGGCCCCACGCTGGGAGCCGGCGAAGGTCCAGTTTCGACGCCCGAGTGCAATTCCTCTCAGCGCGCGCTCGGCCGCATTGTTCGTGAGACAAATCCGGCCATCGTCGAGGAAACGGGCAAAGCCATCCCAGCGCTTCAGCATGTAATCGATCGGCTCGATCACCTCGGACGATTTGCTGAGCGAGGCGCGCTCCCGTTTCAGCCACGCGTGCATGTCATCGAACAGCGGCTTGCTCTTTTCCTGCCGCGCGGCCAACCGTTCTGCGGCGCTCAATCGATTGATGTCGCGCTCGATCTCAAACAGCGCGTCGTACCGTTGGACGGCCTCCAATGCGATCGGCGAGATTGGCTTGCCCTTGCGTTTGCGGTCGCGGGCATTTTTCTGGATGTCGGCCAGCTCAAAGAATTTGCGCCGCGCGTGCGCATGACAAAAGGCGAAGGTGATCGGTACCGCTTTCTTTTCGGCGACACTGAGCGGCTCGAAGCCATTGTAGCAATCACTCTGCAGAATGCCGCCATATTCGGCCAGGTGCTTCTGCGGGTGCTCGCCGCGGCGGTCGCTCGACGCATAGTATATGGCCGCCGGCGCTGCCGCGCCGCCGTAGGGCCGGTCATCGCACACGTACGTCCATATTCGCCCGGTCGTGCATTTGTCTTTGGCCTGGATGGGAATGGTGGTGTCGTCGCCAAAAAGCCGCTCGGCCGCGAAGACATGCGTTTCGATCAGATCAAAGATCGGCAGGAGCGCGGCCGTTCCATACCCGACCTGGTCGGCCAACGTCGAGGTCGAAAGCTCGATGCCCTCGCATTTGAACCGGGTGCTCTGGCGGTTGAGCGGGCTATGCATGCCGAACTTGTCAAAGAGGATCGTCGCCAGCAGATGAGGACCGATGAAGCCGCGTGGCGTGGCATGGAAGGGTGCCGGCGCCTGGCTGATCTTCTCGCAGTCCCGGCAGCTAAATTTCTCGCGTACGGTTTCGATCACCTTGAACCGGCGCGGAACCTCCTCGAGCGTCTCGGTGACATCCTCGCCCAGTTTCGACAGGCGCGACCCGCCGCAGCAGGCACAGGTGACTGGTGGATCGATCACCACGCGCTCGCGCTCGATCTCCTCCGGCCACGGCTTTCGGACCGGCCGTTTGCGCGTGAACGAATGCACGCTCGCGGTCTTGGCGGCAGCCGCCTGGGCTGCAACCTCGTCCTCTGTCGCGGCCATCACCAGCTCTTCGAGCTGCAATTCCATCGTAAGCGCCGTCTCCGCCCCATTGGATAGGCTGTATTTTGAGGCTGGCCGGGCGTGCGAGAAGGTTTCCAGGACTA
>NZ_JBYTEC010000039.1:0-24634 GCF_058792075.1 Ensifer sp. EB106-03-01-XG145
TCAAAAGAAGCGCCCAGCGACGAGCATGGACTCAGACGGTTGTGGGATCTGTGAAGAGTGCCTGGCGTCCTGACGCTGTCAGCGTGCTGCATTTTGCGGGCGGTCGCCCCGCGCGCGGGGCGACAAGATCAAGTGGTCTGTTTTTCTGGCCGCGCCCGCGTCCGCGGGCGATATGCGCGCCGCAGCTTGCGGCGCGCCAAATCAAGGAAGAGGCCGACCGCGTCTTCTTCGCGCGAAAACTGATGCGCCGCCGTTTGTCCGCGCGCGCCAATCCGTCCCCAGCGACGTGTGAGGCAGATTTCGCCGTAGAGGTTGCTGCCGATCTCGAGCGAATAGAAGCGCGCCATGTTCTTCGTCGCGTCCTTGCGTTCGATATAGAGGCGATAGGGCTGTATGATCATGCGCGCAGAGTCGCGCGTTGCGCCGCGCCCGTCCAACGAGAGTTCTGAATCGATTGTGCGGCGAGCCACGGCCCACCTGTGCCGTCAAGGAGAGGCGCACCTGCCTGATAATTCCTGTAGTAGACGGCGAGTCGTCTTTATCCTATCGGTTGCACATGAAAACGAGCCTGGAACATCTTCCCGAGAAGAAGCAGCGCGAGCTTGACCGCGTTGTGGAGATCATCCACCAGGAGTTTGCGGATGCACTCGAGGGCGGCTCGGCCGACTTCAAGAAGCGCGGTCGGATTCTGAAAATCATCCTGTTCGGTTCCTACGCCCGCGGCACCTATGTCGACGAACCGCACACGATGAAGGGCTACCGTTCTGATTACGACATCCTCGTTATCGTCAATTCGAAGAAGCTTGCGGAACCGGAATATTGGGACAAGGCGAACGACCGGTTGATGTGGGACAAAACTGTTTCGACGCCCGTCGGGCTGATCGTCCATGGCGCCCGGGAGGTGAACAACTTCCTTGCAGACGGGCAATATTTCTTCGTCGATATTCTGCGCGAGGGCATCGTGCTTTACGAGCTCGATGATCGGCCACTCGCCGAGCCGAAACGGCTCTCGCCGACCGATGCTCTCCGCGTGGCGAAGGATCATTTTGAACGGCACTTCACGAACGCAACAGACTTCGCGGATGGCAGTCGTTTCTACCGAGACAAATCAAATCTGCCCCTCGCTGCTTTTGTGCTCCATCAGGCCGTCGAAACAGCGTATTCAAGCCTGCTCCTCACGCTCGCTAACTACAGTCCGCCGTCGCACAATCTCAAATTCCTCCGCGGTCTCGCCGAGGATCGCGACCAGCGGCTGATCGAGGCTTGGCCCCGCGACCAGCATCGTTTTACCGCCTGGTACAACATTCTCAACGAAGCCTATGTGAAGGCACGCTACTCCAAGCACTTTGAGATTACCGAAGAGGGGCTCGGCTGGCTTCTCGACCGGACGGAGCATCTTCTCCGCCTCGCTGAGATGGTCTGTCAGGAGCGGCTGAGCGAACTGGCCCACGCGGCGGACGCAACCTAACGCCTCGCTTCCCTCGCGTTAGTCCGCCCTTCATGAAAACTCGGTTTTCGTCTTCGATCGGCCGAGCGGCGCGCCCATCAATGGTGCGACAGCTTCAAACACCGCGGGCGCGATCTGGAATTGCCGTGCCATGCTGCGCCCCATCGAATTCTTCCCCATTTCTTCGATCAGAATGCCGCGCTCAACGAGCGGGTCGACGGTCTGGGCAGCAACGTTTCTGGCGAGACCTGTCATGTCAACGAGTTGTGCCAGCGTGATCGGCGAGCCGGTGGCGTGCAGCTTTTCGATCACAATTACCGTGATGAGGGTGACCTGTTTGAGACGGGAAGCCGACGTCTCGTCCTTCAGTGGATTAGTCATAATCTGCCTCGTGACCATGGTCAGAAGCGCAAGTTCAAGCTGCATCGAATGCTCCCTCGAATTCTGGTTCAGCATAGTAAGCAAGCTTGGCGGTGATGATCGGCCTCTGGCCTGCCAGGAACAGTAGTTGCGCTTGGCCGGGCAGGTTTCGGATTTCGTCCGAAGTGAGGAGCGGGCGGCCGGTATGTTGCTGGTTGAAGGAGATACCCGACTTTTCGGAATCGAGTGCGCGAGCCATGGTTTGGAAGACGACAGTTTCCTGTCCGAGCAGATCGGAGACGAGGCGCGCGCTGTCATGGTCGTTGACGCCGAAGACTTGCAACACGCCGGCATTTGAGAGGAAGGTTCCGGCGCGTTGTCCATACGTGGCACGAAGCTGGTGGACATCCTGCAAGTTGGGCCAGAGCTGAACACCGTACCCCGCCATGAGGCCCATGGCACGTTCGACGGAAGCCAGATGTCCAAGAGATGCAAACTCATCAAGTAGATAGAGGACCGGCGCTTCCGGTTTCGCCGGATTGCGGGCCATCTCAAGCAGGCTCTGCGTGACGAGCAGTCGCAGCCAGCGCGAATAGGTCGAGAGGCGGTCCGGCGGTAGGATGAGAAAGACGGTCAAGTTTCGGTGCTTCAAATCAGCGAAGCGGAAGTCCGATCGCCCGAGGACCTCCGTCATCCGGAGACTGTCGAGGAAATGGGTGTGGCGTTGCGCGGCCGAGAGAACGCCCGTTGCTTCGCGATCGGACTTTCCGAGGTGGCGGTTTGCCGCGCGGGCAATCAGCCCGCCAGCTTCGTCCATGTCCTGCATGCGCTTCATCAGTGCGGCGAACCGGTCAGGCGCTAAAGTGAGATATTCACGCAGTGTGCCGAGGTGACGGCGCCCTGGAGATTCCACCGCAACAATCTTCAGGACCAGTCCCGCAATCAGGGCTTTGGCTTCCTCGTTCCAGTGCGCATCGCCTGAGGCCCCCGGTTCGTCAAACACGAGCGCGTCGGCGAGCGTGCTTACGTCTTCCGCCACATCGATGCCATCAGGATCGAGCGTGGCGAGCGGATTGAAGGCCGCCGGAGGAAGCCCAGTGACGCCGAAGGGGTCGAGGATATGAACTGGCCCAAAAAGCTGGCGAGCGCGGTGGGCGATCCTGGCATTCTCGCCTTTAGGGTCGATGCAGATCACCGAGCGATTGGCCGTGAGCAAATTCGGAATGACGGTTCCCACACCCTTGCCGGTTCTTGTCGGCGCCATGGTCAGCAGATGGGCCGGACCATCATAACGCATGAGCTTTCCCGTCTTGCCATTGCGACCGATCAGGAGGCCGGAGCCGGATCGCGAAAGCGGAGCGACTTCGTTGTCGGTGGCAAAGCGCGCCGAGCCGTGCGTGTCGTCAGCGGTGTCCCCGAAGCGGAGGATGAGGGGACGCGTAATGAAACGGAAGAGGAGTGCGGCGAGCAGCAGCAGCGTAATGAGATCGAGTACCATGAAGGGAATAGAACCAGGGCCGATGCTGCCCATTTGCGCGAGAAGGAAGCGGCCCCCGAAACCGACGATGAACAACGCGGAGAAGAGGAAAAGGAGAATACCAAGCAGCGGTTTCCAGATCCGAAAGGGCGAGGAGAGAAGTGCAATGACAGCCCAAAGCGGGTCACGCGCGACCTCGCGCATCATGTTTTTAAAAGCAGCCCATGCGAGTGTCACCTCATTCATCCGCGGATCCTCGCGTGGTGTGGTCGGCGCCAGCATTTTCCGGATTGAGGAGATCGACAAAGAGCTCCTGATCACCGTCACGCGTGAGAAAGCCGGGCAACTCTCCTCGAAGCCAGTTTCTCAGGCGATGCGTAAATTCGCGATCGTTCGAGTGCTCCAGCCGATGAAGCACCAGCGCGCCAAGCAGGATCTTGCGACGTGTGTCTTGCGCGCGCTCCTGTTTTCCGATCCGAGCTTTGAGCGTCTTCTTGCGCTCTTCCAGTTCGGCGAGGCGCTGTGAGATCGACTTGCGTGCCATCAGATTCTCCTAATGCATGTAGTGCCCCAGTGTTTCTGCCATTGCGCGTTGTACGGGGAAGGTAGTCGACATTGCGGAATGCACAACCCCCGATTTAGCAGGGGAATGGTGCATCTTGCATGATCCCGGACGCAGGGAGCGAAGCGAGTAAAGTCTACAAGGGCGCACTTACGAGTTGCGCGGCAACTCAGCGCTTTGTATGGTTGTGCGACTTTGGAGAGTGTCGCTTGGCCATCTACCATTGCAGCATGAAGCCAATCGCTCGGAGCGGCGGCCGCAGCGCGGTCGCGGCCATCGCTTATCGGACGGCGACAAAGATGCTGAATGAGCGCGATGGCATGGTGCATGATTTCACGCGCAAGCACGGCGTCGAGCATTCTGAAATCGTTCTTCCGGATGGTGTCGACGCCGCCTGGGCACTCGATCGTTTAGTGCTCTGGAATACGGTGGAGAAGGCGGAGCATCGCAAGGACGCTCGCGTCGCGCGAGAATTCGAAGTGGCACTTCCGCATGAGATCGATGCCGCCGACCGCCTGGCGCTGACACGTGACTTCGCGCGCGAGCTTGCGAACCGCTACGGTGCGGCAGTCGACTTCTCCATCCACCAGCCGCAGGGCGAAACTGACATCCGTAACTTTCACGCGCATGTGGTGATGACAACGCGTGTGGTGACGGAGCAGGGGCTCGCAGAAAAAACGCTGATCGAACGCGAGAACAAGTGGCTGCTGGAGAACAATCAGCCGACCTCGCACATGCAGCTCCGCGAGATCAGAGAACTGTTCGAACATCACACCAACCGTCATTTGACGCGGCTCGGACTGGACGTTCGCGTCGATCATCGCTCGCATGTGGAGCGCGGTCTGGAGATCGAGCCAACGGAGCACATGGGCGTTCACGCTTCGCAGATGGACCGTCGTGGCTTGGGGGTGTCGCGCGACAAAATTGATCCCAAGGCAGCGCGCTTAAACGCACAATTGATCCGGAGAAAACCCGAGCAGGTACTGACAATTATCACCGGCGAAAAGAGCGTGTTCGATCGTCATGACGTGGCGCGGGCGTTGCATCGCTACATTGACGATCCACAAGGTTTCCACAATGCCTTTGCGGCTGTCATGGCATCACCGACGCTCGTTGAGTTGAAGCCCGAAACCGAGACTGAACTTGCGCGCTATTCGACACGGGAGATGGTCGAGACCGAACACGCGATGGCCGCACGTTCAGAGCGGATGGGGCACCGCTCCAGTCACCCTGTTCGTCTTCAACATGTCGAGCGAGCGCTGGATAACCAGGACGCGGCCCTTCGCACCAATCTATCCGCATCCAAGTCTCGGCATCAGCAACTAACAGCGGATCAAGACCCGGCGAACATGCGTGTAGGGCTCAGCGAAGAACAGCGTCTCGCCGTGCGTCACATCACGGGGTCGGAGCAGATTGCCGCCGTGATTGGATTTGCTGGAGCGGGCAAGTCAACGATGCTGGCGGCGGCAAGGAGCGCCTGGGCCGCGCAAGGTTATCGCGTTCATGGTGCTGCTCTTGCCGGCAAGGCAGCCGAAGGACTGGAAGAGTCATCGGGCATTGCCGCGCGTACGCTCGCCTCTTGGGAGTACGGTTGGCAGAACGGCAAAAGCCTGCTTACCAGCAATGACGTTCTCGTCATTGATGAAGCCGGCATGCTCGGCAGCCGACAGCTTGCCCGCTTCGTCAAACAGGCCGAAACCTCCGGCGCCAAACTTGTCCTTGTGGGTGATCACGAACAGCTGCAAGCGATCGGCGCCGGGTCTCCGTTCCGCGCAATTGTCGAACAAATCGGCGCGGTGCAACTCTCTGAAATCCGCCGCCAGGGCACAGCCTGGCAGCGCGACGCCTCGACCGCGTTTGCCACGCATCGAACGGGGGAGGGCCTTGCGCTTTATGCTGAGCACGATGCGATCCAGTTTCGCGAAAACCGAGATCAGGCAAGAGCGGCACTGGTGCAGGATTACCTGGCAGACAACGAAGCCCGTCCAGCCGGCTCCCGCATCGCACTCGCCCATCGGCGCATCGATGTGAGAGCGATCAACGCTGAGATCCGTTCCGGCCTTCAGGACCGTGGGCTGTTGGCGAAGGGCCGCGAGGAACACGCTTCTCTTGGGCAGGAAATCGTCTATCGGACGAATGACGGCGAGCGGGCGTTCGCGCGTGGCGATCGCGTCGTCCTTCTCGAGAACAACCGCGATCTCGGTGTGAAGAACGGCATGCTCGGTACCGTGATCGCCGTCGAGCCGGACGCACTACATTTACGTCTCGACGGCGGAGCTGGCGGTCGCAACAGCGGCCGCGCGCTCTCCATACCGGTCAACAGTTACCAAAGCTTTGATCATGGCTACGCCACCACGATTCATAAGTCGCAGGGGTCGACGGTCGATCGTGCCTTTGTCATGGCGTCGAGAACGATGGACCGCCATCTTTCCTACGTCGCGATGACGCGGCATCGGCAAGACGTGCAGCTCTACATAGGCCGCGACGAGCTGAAGGACATGACGGCGCTGTCAGCAAGCATGGGGCGCTCAGGTGCGAAGGAAACAACGCTCGACTATACCGGCGCCTTCGCCGAGCGGCGCGGACTGGCGGAGCAGCTTGGAGTAAGCAGCGAGATCCAGATTGGCCCTGATCTCACGTCCCAAAGAAGTTCACCGAGAAAGACTGGCGATCATGAGCGTTCAACCGCCGTCCACGCTGCAGCGTCAGAAAGACAAGCCGATGGGCGCCAACCGGTCGAGCCGCTTGTCCCAGCGCTCACTTCTTACGCCCGCACGGTCGACGACATAGCGCGCGAAAGAGCCAAGCCCAACTTCGATCGCGAAATGGAGTCGGTGCGATCGCTCGCGCGACGGGTTTACATCGATGCAGATGCCGCCGCCGCCACGATCAGTTCGGCGATCGTCGAGAAGAGTGTGACTGGAGAGGCGCTTGCCAAATCTATCGCAGAGCGGCCAGAGCAATTCGGTGAGTTGAAGGGCAGGGTAGGGCTGTTTGGCGAGAACAAAGAGCGCAAGGCGGCCCGCCAATTCGCAAGCGCGTTTGGCAAACACGTTGCAGCGGCCGCCGAGACCAGGACGCGGCGACTTGAAGCGGAGCGCGACGCGGAGACCTGGCAGCGGGAAAAGCGCGACGTGGTCGAAGTGCCAGGGCTTACGCCGCGCAGTGAGGGCATCCTGAAGCAACTCGATAGCCTACCCCAGGCCCAGAAGGCGCAGTTCGTGGAAGAGCTCGGTCGCAATCCCGAAGGTAGAGACGCACTCGAAGAGGCAAGGCGGACCGCGCACGCGCTTGAACAGCGCTTCGGGAGTTCAGACCCGCGTTCGTTCAAGAAGGAACTCGACCGGCTTCAGCTAGCTGATACCGCGAAGATCGATCGCATCAACGAGGTCGCCCGCATTGCTGATCGCGCGCACGGGGCGGAGTTGAGCCAAAAATATGAGCTTACACGCGGACTGAAGAAGGGGTTGGGTTTGGGAATGTAAAACTATCGAAGCCAGCATCAGCTTCGCCACCCGCAAACATCTCTGGTTTGCGCTTTCGGCGCTCCGAAATCTCTTCGTCACCCCGCATCACAAACGATCCGCCCTGGCCACTCACATTCACCGCATCCGCGCAATAGCGCATTGGAAAGTCGCGACGGGCGCGGTTGCCTGATCTCAGAGCGCCGCGGGGCTAGTTCGATCACCGCTCGATAACGTGACAACTCCGGTTGCACGTCTCGATCGGAGCCACCGATCGGCCGTCAGCTTCTTCCCGACAACTATCGGCGAACCGAGGCGCCGTTTGGATTCTCGGATGCCTGACAGGCCCTGTGGTTTCGGATCTCGGGCCTGGCGCACCGCTAATATCCGACCGGTTCGCCGAAGCATCAATCAGGCTCACGCGACGTCTATAGCGGCGGTTTGTCGAGAAGTAGGACGGAGCGCAAATCGCTCCGTCAGCACAGATGCTCTTGTGCGTGACGAAGTGCGTTTCCAGATAGGCTTCGAACGCCTCTACGGACACTATGCACCGGCTGGTTGCTATGATGTTCACCTTATGAGCCAGGAAGATGGTGTAACGGGCGGAACCCGGCCCGGCAGGTTTGAAGGGCCGGTGGTCGTCCCTCACAATGATGGTGTCGCGGAGTCAGGAGTGGCCTGCTCCATAGCATCACGGAGAAACGACCATGAAGCAGTATGCCGGTATCGACGTATCATTGGAATACTCGAGCGTGTGCGTGGTGGATGCGGATGGCCGGATCATCCGGGAAGCGAAGATCCTCAGCGAACCCGATGCGCTGATCGCCTGGTTCGGCGCGCACGGCGTGGCGATGGAGCGCATTGGTCTGGAGGCCGGCCCCCTGTCGCAGTGGCTGCATGCCGGGATGGTGAAAGCAGGTCTTTCCGTCGAGCTGATCGAGACACGCCACGTGCGTGCCGCCTTCAAGACGATGCCGGTCAAGACCGACAAGAAGGACGCCCGCGGCATTGCGCAGTTGATGCGGCTTGGCTGGTTCAGACCGGTCCACTGCAAATCTCTGGCCGCCCAGGAGGTGCGTGCGCTGCTGACTGCCCGCAAGCTCATTCAGGGCAAGCTTCACGACATCGAGATGAGCATCCGGGGCATCCTGCGCGGCTTCGGCCTCAAGGTCGGGCCGACGACGCGGCGCACTTTCGCGGGACGTATCCGCGTGCTAATTGCAGGCCATTCGACCTTGGAAGCGATCGCTATGGCACTGCTGAAGGTGCGCGACGCGCTTGTGCAGGAATTTTCTGGGTTTGAGCGCAAGCTGCGCGCCATCGCCCGTCAGGATGACAACGCACTTCGATTGATGACGACGCCCGGCGTTGGTGTCCTGGTGGCGCTGACGTTTGTCGCGGCCGTCGATGCGCCGGAGCGCTTCCGCTCCTCCCGCGCGGTCGGGCCCCACTTCGGATTGACGCCGAGGAAATATCAATCGGGCGAGACCGATCAAAGCGGTCGCATCTCGAAGATCGGCGATGGCAGCGTGCGCACCGTGCTCTACGAGGCAGCCAACGTCATCCTGACGCGACCGGTCAAAGGCTCCGATCTGAAGCGCTGGGCACTGGCGGTCGCCAGACGTGCCGGTCCCAAAAAGGCGCGCGTGGCGCTGGCCCGCAAATTGGCGGTGGTGTTGCATTGCATGCTCAGGGACAGAACCAACTTCGTTGCTCATAAGGGAGCGTCCGCTGTGGCGGCTTGATCGGGAGGAGACGACAAGACAGGTCTCGGACGGGCGCAGCCATCAGCCCTCCGCAGCAAGGTCCCTTCGCCGGGACGATGGATGGGTTAGGCCGCTATGCGATCAGCAGCACGCGGTGACTGCGCCTCTAAGATTGGTCAGCCGGTCCTCAGCAGACACCATAGAGCAGCGGCAAAGCTCCGACTGCGGACAGAAGCAAGCACTCGGCGAGGGATTAAGCGCACAAGGGATTGACGAAGCGCCCGTTACAGAAGATCGCATAATGTATCGTAGGGAAGCGGCTAAACTCCGAAGTCTCACCATTCGCGATGATACTGGATTTTGTCATGCAGGTGCATTACATTGGCCTTGTGAAGGAGATTTGTCATGGCTGCAAATGCACTGGTCCAGACGCGGATTGATGCTGACATCAAGGACCGCGCCACGGCTGTCCTGCAAAACATGGGGCTGACTGTCTCGGATGCTGTTCGTATCCTTCTGACGCGAACGGCGAACGAAGGCTCATTACCGCTCGAGATGGTCGGTAGCAGTGACGCCCACGATGCCTGGTTCCGCGCCAAAGTGTTGGAGGCTCTCGAGGATACGCGACCTGATTACGAGGATGCGGATGCTGAGGCTCGCTTTCGCGAGCGCCGGGCGGCAGCTCTGCGTAAGGCCGGGGCTGGCGACCGATGAGGCTTGTCTGGGCGCAGTATGCGCTTGACGATCGAGACGCTATCTTCAGCTACATTGAAAGTGAAAACCCGAAAGCGGCGGTGTACGTCGACGAGGAGATTGCGCATGCAGTTCGGCGTCTCCTCGACTTTCCCGAAAGCGGCCGCCCTGGTCGAATTGAGGGAACGCGGGAGTTGGTAATTCCTCGCACTCCCTACATCGCCGCCTACACGGTGACAGTCGACCGCGTTCGCATTCTGCGCATTCTGCACGGTGCCCAGATATGGCCCTTTGAGCTCGGCGACGAGTGAATCCTACGCCAATTCTTTTGGCTGTCGGCGGTTCGCTTCCTTTCAAATCGAGGGATGCGTAGTCGGCTTCCGCTGCGTCGCAGCGGCAAGGGCCGATCGTCTCGAACGGGCCGACTGCAGACGATGGCCCAAGGCTGAAATGCGCCAACTTGAGACCTGACTGAGATCTCCTGTGCGTAACGGACTCTCTTACGCGAACCGGGATGCTGTTCTCGCGCGCGCCTTTGCCGCTACCTCCTCGCGATCGCGAGGAGGTTGAGAGGTCCCCAGCGATCGAGCAGCTCGCGGGCGCATGCCGCGATCGAACTGACACGCGCTCGATCGCTGATCTGCTGGTTGATGCCCTTCTGGCGCGGATGCTTCGCCGCGTGTTCCGGCATTGTGGTTGTCTAATCCTGTTGAGATCAACGTAATATGATAAGAAGCCAATTTGACGGGCGGGTCGGAGGACAGTCAGGGCATGGCGAGCAAGACGATTATGCAGCAACGCGACCTGCGCGAGGAAACCGCGCCCCTTCGGGCGCGAATTCTCGACATGCTCTCGCAACTGCCGTGGGACGGTGTTCGCTACGGCCACCCTGTTCCGGAGCTTTCGCTCTATCGCATCATCGAGCCAGCGGGCCCGTTTTCCAGCGTCTCCGAACCAAGCGTGGCGCTCATCATCAAGGGAAGCAAGCGTATCCATGTCGGTAACGAAATGCTCGTTTACGATGAATCCTGCTTCTTCATGACCGCCATCGGCTTGCCGATGACCGGCCAGATCTGCGAGGCGAGCGAGAGCGAGCCCTATGTGGCAGCCACGCTACGCCTTGATCTCGAAAAGCTGCGTCGAATCATCGCCGATTACGACATCCAGCCACTTGATGCAGCCGAACGCGATCTCGGCGTCGCGGTTGGCGCCGCCACACCGGAGCTGTTCGACGCCTTATTGCGACTAATTTCGCTCGCGAACACGCCAGCGGACATCCCGTTCCTGGCCAATCAAATCCAGAGCGAGATCCTCTATCGGCTGCTCACCGGCGAGCAAGGTGCGCGGCTGCGGCGTTTCGCGCTCGCTGGCACGAACAGTAACCGGGTGGCAAAGGCCGTCGCATGGCTGAAAGAAAACTATGCCCGGCCGCTTCGTGTCGAAGAACTCGCGGAGATTGCGAACATGGGGATATCCACGTTGCACCACCATTTCCGCGCCATGACAGCCATGAGCCCACTGCAGTTCCAGAAGCACCTACGGCTGCATCATGCGCGGGAATTGATGCTTTCAGAATCGCTCGACGCCGCAACCGCCGCGCTGCGCGTCGGCTACGAAAGCCAGACACAGTTCAACAGGGAATATCGGCGCGCCTTCGGTCATCCGCCGCTCAGAGACATCAAGGCAATCCTCAACTCCAGCGACTCGAAAAGACGCGACTCCATCGGTTGACGGGCTGCCGAACACAAGTGGAGCGCCCGTTGGTGCGCTGGCGCATCTTTTGTCATGATCACAATTTCGTCAGGCCGAGAGGAATAGGCAATAATCTGACAGGATCGAACCTACCAGCGTGCAGGATGGTCTTCTAAGCTGCAGCCGCGGTCTGGCGAATGGCCGCGGCGCGTGAAGCAGGGTTTCCGGATAAGCATCCCGAGACCACGCGCCCGAACGCGAGGAGAGCATCATGGCAATTGTAACGATCAACGGCGTCGAACACACGGTCGAGGCCGAGGCGGATATGCCGCTTCTTTGGGTGATCCGCGATCTGGTTGGACTAACAGGGACGAAGTTCGGCTGTGGCATGGCGCAGTGCGGTGCCTGCACGGTCTATGTCGACGGTTCGCCGGTTCGGTCTTGTCAGACCTTGGTCGATGACATCGAAGGGGCAAAAGTGACGACCATCGAGGGCCTCAAGGGAAAGGTCGCGCAAACGGTTCAGGCAGTCTGGGCCGATCTCGACGTCCCGCAGTGCGGCTACTGCCAGTCGGGGCAGATCATGTCGGCGACAGACCTCCTGGCGAACAATCCGAAGCCGAGCGATGAGGACATCGACACGGCCATGTCGGGCAATCTCTGTCGTTGCGCCACCTATCACCGAATCCGAGCCGGCATTCACGAAGCCGCTAAGCGTCTGGAGGCTTGAGCCATGCTGCCCAAACTCATGCAATCGGTTTTCCTTCCGGCCGCGGAAGCGCAGGCATCGCGGCGACAGTTCCTCATTGGTGCCCTTGCTGCAGGTACTGGTATGGCCGTCGGCTTTCGCCTCCTGTCCGCGTCCCCGGCGGTAGCGGGCGAGACAGCGACGACCAGCGCTTCACATGCCTTTTCCCCCTACGTGACAATCGACGGCGATGGAAAAGTGACCGTACTTTCGTCGCAGTTCGAGATGGGCCAGGGCTCCTATAACGGTATTGCCACACTGGTGGCGGAAGAACTCGAGGCCGATTGGTCGACGATCGAAGTGAAGGGGGCCGCCGGCGATGTGAAGGCCTATGGCAACATCGCCTTTGGAGGTGCCTTTCAGGGCACCGGCGGGTCCACGTCGATGGCGTCCTCCTGGGAGCGCTATCGCAAGGCGGGTGCCGCGGCCCGCTCCATGCTGGTCGCCGCCGCTGCCTCCGAATGGGGTGTTGCCGCGGCAGAGATCACCGTCGAGAACGGCATTCTTGCCCATCCGTCAGGCAAGAGCGCCGGTTTCGGTGTCTTCGCCGCAAAGGCGGCGACAATGCCGGTGCCCACGGACGTGGTACTTAAGCAACCGAGCGACTGGAAGCTGATCGGCAATGCCAGACTGAAGCGCTTCGACAGCGCCCGTAAGGCAAACGGGACGGAGCAGTACACGATCGACATCAAGCTTCCCGGCATGCTGACCGCCGTGATGATCCATCCGCCGCTGTTTGGAGCGAAGGTAAAGTCCTTCGACGCCTCGTCCGCGCGCACCGTCAAGGGGGTGGTGGACGTCGTCGAAACGCCTCGGGGCGTTGCCGTCGTCGGCGAAAACATGTGGGCGGCGATCAAGGGCCGCGAGGCGGTCACCGTCAGTTGGGACGAAACGGCGGCGGAAAAGCGCGGCACGGCCGAGCTCATGTCCGCCTATCGGGAGCTTGCGAAGAAGATGCCGGCCGCGCTTGCGCGCAACGATGGTGACGCAGAAACAGCCTTCGCCGGCGCAACAAAAGTAATCGAGGCAAGTTTCGAGTTTCCCTATCTCGCGCATGCCGCGATGGAGCCGCTGAATGCCGTGGCGCGCATGAACGAGGACGGTACGCTCGAGGTCTGGGGTGGGCATCAGTTCCCGGACGTATACCAGATGCTTGCCGGCCAGGTGGCCGGGATTGCCCCCGAAAAGGTACGCCTCATTGTGATGAAGACCGGCGGCAGTTTTGGCCGGCGGGCCGTGTTCGACGGTGACGTCGTCGTCGAGGCGGTGCATGTGGCCAAGGCCCTCGGTTTCCGCGCGCCGGTAAAGGTGCAGTGGACTCGGGAGGACGACATGCGCGCGGGTCGCTATCGACCCGCGTATGTGCATAGCCTCAAGGCCGGTATCGACGAGAACGGAAAGCTCGTTGCATGGAGCAACCACATCGTCGGCCAGTCCATCATGGCGAAGACTGCGTTCGATGGAATGGTCAAGAATGGGGTCGACCCGACCTCGGTCGAAGGGGCCAACAATCTGCCCTATGCCATTCCAAACCAGACGGTGGGTTTGACCACCACTGAGGCCGGCGTTCCGGTTCTATGGTGGCGCTCCGTCGGCTCGACCCATACGGCCTTCGCAGCTGAAACCTTCCTGGACGAGGTCGCCGAGACGGCGGGACGAGATCCGATCGAATTCCGTCTTTCGATGCTTGAGCCGCAGTCGCGTCACGCGACCGTCCTCAAGCTGGCGGCGGAAAAGGCGGATTGGCAGAAGCCCTTGCCGGAGGGGCGCTTCCGAGGCGTTGCCATCGCCGAGAGCTTCGGCTCCGTTGTGGCCGAGATCGCCGAGGTTTCGACTGACGGAAATGGCCAGATCCAGGTCGAGCGCGTCGTAGTCGCTGTCGATTGCGGTCTGGCGATCAATCCGGACCAGGTCCGCGCCCAGGTGGAGGGCGGAATCGGCTTTGGGCTGGGTGCGATACTCGGCGAGGAGATCACGCTGACGGACGGCAAGGTCGATCAGAGCAATTTCGACCTTTACACGCCCCTCAGAATTGATGCGATGCCAAAGGTCGAAGTTCACATTGTCGCCTCCGCCAATCCGCCCTCCGGCATAGGCGAGCCCGGCGTTCCGCCCATCGGCCCCGCAGTCGCCAACGCCGCCTACAGGGCGCTCGGCAAGCGGATCCGCGTCATGCCATTCGTGAGATCGCTCAACACGTGAGCTCGCATGCCCGGCCGGCCGCATGGCCGGTTGGGCATGGGGCCAGACCTTCGGCGGTCACGCGCGTGGCAGAAAACCGTCGCGCGCGCCGATGAAGGCCGTTTCTGCCGGACCGAGGCGCTGGCTCTGCGCAGTTTCGTCTGCGTGAGCGCGCGCGCCGATCCGCGCCCACTGCTCCGCGCTGCCATAGTGCTCCTGTGCGGCCGCTACGGAGGGCGTCGTGGCGATACTGAGATATCTGCTGCTCATTCCGTTCCTAACTTTCTAGACCGCCGGAGCTAACTTCAATCCTGCAAGGCCCAGTCCGCCACCTCCCAGCGCATCTGCCCACGGTCGGCGACGACACGGCCGAGCCCTGGGAAGGGCATGTGCGTGGCGGCGATGAGTGCGCCTTCCGAAGCGGCGCGAGGGAAAAAGCGGTCGCGCATTGCCTTGGCCGCTGCACGGTCCTGCTCGAACAGGAAGAACACGTCGGTCGCCCCCGGATGCACGACCGGAAAGAGCATGTCCGAGACCATGATGAGGCTCTTCCCGTCATCCTCGACCTGCACGCCGATATGGCCGGGTGTATGGCCGGTCAGGTCGACAATTGAGACGCCGCGCACAATTTCGCGTTCTCCGTCAATCGCCTGGAGTTTCGGATAGAGGCGCACCACCTCCTCCGCCATCTTAAAGCTGGTCTGCAGATAATCGGGCGCGCCGCTGCGCTTGGCCGGGTCGGTCCAATGGGTGACGTCGCGACGATCGATGTAGAGCTCCGCCTTGGGGTAGTTGTTCTTGCCTCCGGCGATCAGACCGCCCATGTGGTCCTGATGCATATGCGTCACGATCACCGCGTCGATCTGGTCAAGCTGCAGGCCAAGCGCGCCGAGCGCCTGCGGCAGTTTGCCGGTCTGCCCGATCGAGCCCGCTGCACCGGCATCAATCAGGATGCGGCGCTCGCCATCATCGATGAGATACTGGTTGAAGAGGAACCGCACCCCACTCGGCCGGGCGGTGAACTGAGCGACTGCCGCCTGCTCCACCTCGGCCGGGGCGCGTCCCGGAAAATAGTCGTAGGGCATATCGGCATACCCGTCTGTCAGCGCCGTTACCGTGAAGCGACCGATGCGGATCTGCGCCAGCGGCGTAATGCTGACCGGCGTTTTGGCGGTATTCTGCGCTGCGGCAAGGGCCGGTGCGCCACCGATCAGTCCTCCCCCGAGGAGGCCGAGAGGAAGAGCGCTGGCAAAGGCACGACGTGAAAGTTGAGGCATGACGTCTTTCTCCTGATCATTGGCACAAAAGCTAGGATATCCGAAACCAATAGGGTATCCTGCCATTTCAGGAACTTTCCTCTCAATTTCCGGAAGGATCCGATGGATCGGTTTGAAGCGATGTCGGTGCTGCTGGCGGTGGTGGACGCCGGCAGCCTCTCGGCTGGAGCGCGGCGATTGCATGCACCGCTCGCCACGGTCAGCCGCAAGGTCGCGGATCTTGAAAAACACCTTGGCGTGCGCCTGGTCCTGCGCACCCGCCGCGGCCTCTCCTTGACGGATGAGGGGCGCAGCTTCGTCGCCGCGTCACGTCGTATTCTGGAGGAACTGGACGCGGCAGAGCGGCAGGCCAGCGGCGACTATGGCGCGCTGCGTGGAGGGCTGCACGTGACCGCACCGATTGCCTTCGGCGAGCGCCATCTGCTGCCAATAGCTCTGGAGTTCCTGAAGCAGCAACCCGATATCAACCTGCGTCTGACCCTCGCCGATCGGCAGCTAAGTCTGGCAGACGAGCACGTCGATGTGGCCCTGCGGATCGGACACTTGGCGGACAGCGCGCTTATCGCAACGCGCGTCGGCGCCGTCCGACGGGTGATCTGCGCGAGCCCCGACTATCTTGCCCGCCGAGGCGTTCCACTTCAGCCGGAAGACCTCAGCCACCATGACGGCATAAGCTTTCAGGGCTTTGCGACCGCGCCGGAATGGCGCTACCGCCGGGACGGCGCGGCCTTTGCCATCGAGCCGCGCCCCAAATTCGCGGTCAATACGACGGAGGCTGCCATTCAGGCTGCAATAGCCGGTATCGGCATTATCCGCGTGCTGTCTTACCAGATCTCCGATCAGTTGCGCTCCGGCGCTCTGCACGAATTGCTGACGGACTTTGCACCGGAACCGCTACCTGTGAACGTTATCCATGGACCAGCCGATCCCCTGCCGCTGAAGGTGCGGTGCTTCCTCGACTGGATCGTCCCAAGCCTACGCGCGCAGCTGGCTTACTAGCGTCCCGCTTCAGGCGCACCACCGTTGATGGCAGTGAGGCGCACCGGTGCGAATGCTACAAGATGCGGCTGTCCTTCCCTAAGCGCCTAACATGTCTATGCTCCGCAGTGCATCCTCAATATCTCCTTCGGCCAAGGTTAGGCCGCTTGGAAAACGTATGTGAGCGGTGAGACGGGCCGTCATTTCTTTGGCGATGCGTTCCCAGGTAGAGCGTCTTTTCACCAGATCGAAGTCCACGATAAGCGGCGACTATGGGAATCAAGAACTATCTGATCGAAGGCGGTTCCGGCACTGGGAAAATGTGTGTCGCTACCGAAGTGGAGCGGCGGGGCCACCATGTCGTCCATGGTGATCGGGTCTTGGCCTATGTCGGCGACCCCGAGACGGGCCAGGCACTCGCAGGACGACCCGAAGGCAAAATCGACACGACGGGTACCGTCCCAAGTGTCGTCGACGATATCCTCGCTCAACTCACCTGACGCCCAGAAAGTCCTGAGAATGGGATGGAAAGCACTCGATTATTGCGGAACGCTAGCCGCGTGAATGGCTCACGGGCGGCATTATCGCTTTCGTAGTGACCGGCAACTCTCAGAACGAGAAACCGGGTGCCTTAACGACCGACAAGAAGGCGCAACCTGCCATCCCGGTGCAACGAATTGACAGTCCGCTTCGCATCGAAGGGAGCCGTCCTTCACGAGCCCTGTGCACGGCTCATTGCGACGATGTTCACGTTCTGGGCTAAGAAGATCGTGCCGCACAGGGCAAGGCTCCGGCTATGCGGCTCCCTCTCCGGGATCAACTCCAGTTCGCCATGAAGCGCTATTTCTTCTGTCTTGAGTTTGAAGCTGGTCTGCATGTTCATCCAAAACTCCGGCGGGCGCCTCGGTTGCCTTCCTTAGTCGGCGGACTTGAGCCCTTTAAAGGCAACGAGAGACATCTCTCCGCCCCCACCAAGACCTCAGAGGCAAGCAACGCAACGTCGAAGCGTTTCGTGGCCTGCCCTATCTTGGCAGCCACCTTGACCGTGTCGCCAAGCGCGGGAGGGTGTGGAAATGATCTTGCAGTCAGCCACGGCACGTTCATCGGCGCGGCGAAAATCACCTTCGTAGCGTCAGAGCCGGAGGCAACGTAAATGGCGAACTTGCGATGATGGCGTTGGCCGCTGTAGAGCTACTAACATGCAGTCCTATTTGCCAGTGCGTCTGGCCGCATCTATTCACCCATTAGGCGGAGCCTCTTCAGGTTCAAAACCTCCACGGAGCGTGTGCTTTCGAGCCGAATGATGCCCATGGCGCGTAGCTTCGAAAAGCTCCGCGACACAGTTTCGATCGTCATGCCCAGATAATCACCAATATCGATTCGTGTCATCGGAAGTGCTATGCGCCCGTCTCCGCGGTGGCGATCATGAAGATCCACCAGGAAGACGGCGAGCTTCTCAAGTGCACTTTGTCTTCCAACGACCGATAGGTGCTCCTGCGCCCGCACCATACTGGCAAGTGCCAGTGACATTAAGTCCGAAGGACAGCAATCGACCCCTTCGGTATCGATGGTGGTCAGCCCCGTAGGTGCGATGCTTTCTGCGAAGAAGCTACGCATCGGGCGAGCTTCGAAGCCGAAGGTCTCTCCTGCAATGTAAAAAGCAACCACTTGTCTGCGACCGTCGGCAAGAAGGCGATAGAGACGGACGGCGCCATACTCGATGCGATAGACAGCCCCTCCTCGCTCACCTTGGGCGTAGATTTCGGTTTCTGCCTCGTAGAACGAGACAGCGCGGTGGCGGGCAAATGACCGCGCATGGAGCCCAGTGGGCGGGTTGAAGGGGGGAGTGGTGATGGAAACAGTAGAAGCGTGCATTTTGACCGGCCCTTGTTGATGGCCAGATCATGCTGGAGAATGCGCGAGCAATAAATTCGTTCGTTCCACTACGTGTTTCTACGTAGAGCGTTCAACGCTGCAATGATATCCGGGCCGGAAAGCGGCTTTTGTACCACGAGCACGTTCTTGCGCGCTGATTGACCGATGTCCCCATCGGCAAGCAGAACGGTCCTCTTGCCCCCCGCAAGAGCCAAACAGGCTTCGATGTCCGTCGCCGGCAAGGACCCGTCAAGAACAAGGATTTCCGCCGCTGTGGTTCGCTCTTTTGCCGCGTTCCACGATTGAAACTGCTCCACCCGAAAACCATAGGCCTCCATGGTGAAGACCAGCGAGCGAAGCAAAGCTTTGTCTTTCGCGATCGTGACGACGGGGGTCGGACTGGACACAACGGTTCCGTGGGTTGGAGACAGGGCAATGTCTCGAACTTCGCACAGATGGTCGGCCAGTACTTTGTTTCAGATCAAGAGTGGCTAGCTCGCGACACCCGCGGTGAGCGACATTCTTACGAGTTCGGGGAGGCTTCGGGCCTGCATCTTCGCCATTACATTGGCGCGGTGGACCTCGACAGTCCGCGGGCTGATGTCGAGAGCAAAGGCGATTGCTTTGTTCGGTTGCCCCGCGACCACAGCTGTGAGGACCTGCCGCTCCCGCTCGCTGAGCGTGCCAATGCGCGTTCTGACGTCTTCAGCGCTCTCTGTGATTGTGCATGCATCGCTCAGTCGCTCGGAGGCCCGGCGTATCGCGTCGACGATAGCGGTGTCCTCGAAAGGCTTTTCGATAAAATCAATCGCCCCTGCCTTCATCGCCTCTACGGCCATCGGAACATCTCCGTGGCCAGTAATCATAATCGAAGGGATTGCGATCTCGAGGGCCGCCAGACGACGTATGAGCTCGAGGCCACTGAGATCCGGCATGCGCATGTCGGTGATGAGCACTGCTTGTCGCAGATTTGGAGCAAGGGAAAGGAACGCGGTGGCTGACTCGTGCACCCGGACGCCCAGTCCGTTCATCGTCAGCATAAAAGCAAGCGATTTCCTGACCGCCTCCTCGTCGTCGACAATATGCACGGTGAAGTCGTCAATCGGCATTTTCTTCCTCGTTGTATTCCGGCAGGGTAAAGCTGAAGCGTGCGCCGCCCAAGGTGCCCGTGGACACGGTCAACTTGCCACCATGCGCCTCGACGATGCGCTTGGAGATCGACAATCCAATGCCCATTCCACCAGCCTTGGTCGTTGTGAACGCCTTAAACAAGTCGGCGCCTATTTCCTCAGGTATGCCAGGGCCGGAGTCTTCGACAGCTATCATCACCTCTGCAGTTCCCAAGCGTCGAATGGTGACCAAAAGTTCCTTCTTGGCCGAATTTTTCATCGCTTCTACAGCGTTGCGCATGAGGTTCGTCAGGACTTGCTGTATCTGGATTCGGTCGACCATGACCTGGTCTGCGCCGGATTCGAAGTCGAACACCGTGCGGACCCCTTTTTCGCGCGACCCCACCAATGCAAGCGCGCCGGCCTCTTCCACCAGTTGCCGCAGGTTGTGGGGAGACCTATCCGTCTCGCCCTTGGTGACAAATTCCCGCAAGTGTTTGATGATCTGCCCCGCTCGCAGGCTCTGTTCTCCGGCTTCCTTAAGTGCATCGCGTATCTGGATGTCGCGCATGCTTTCGGCTTGCTGAAGGAGCCGTCCGCATCCGTGGACATAGTTGGCTATAGCCGAGAGTGGCTGATTCAGTTCGTGGGCGAGGGTTGAAGCCATTTCGCCCATTTCGTTGAGGCGGGCGAGACGAGCAAGTTCGGTCTGAACCTCTTGGAGGCGAGCGGCCGATTCCTGGCGCTCGGTCAGGTCCCGTACAAAGCCCGTGAAAAACCTTCGGCCACCTGATCGCATCTCACCAACGGCGAGTTTCATGGGAAAAGTCGATCCGTCTTTGCGTTGGCCGACGACAACACGGTCGGTCCCGATTATCCGCTTCTCCCCCGTCGAGAGATACCGCTTGAGATAGCCGTCGTGTTCCTTGCGATAGGGTTGCGGCATCAGCATCCGTAGGTTCTGACCGATCACCTCTTCCTCGGCGTATCCGAACTGCCTGACAGCCGCGGCGTTGAAAGATACGATCGTGCCGTCCTGCTCGCTGACGATAGTAGCATCGAGAACGGTATCAAGGATCGAACGAAGATGGGCCTCTCTTGTAGTCAAGGCCTCTTCTGCAGCTGCAAAGTCGCCGCGGGCGCGATGGAGCAATTCGCCCAAGAAGGAAATTGCGACACCTACGGCGGTGAACACTACCAATTCAGGAATTTGGACCCCGCCAGGAGTAAGTGACCTCAGATAGGCTGCCGAACAGATGGAAGCGGAGACAGCAAGCATTCCTGGACCAATACCCCCGGTAACAGCCGCAAGAAGTACGGGGGGCACGAAAAGAATGTAGATTGCCCGATCATCCAGAATGTCCGTTAGGAAGTAGCGAAGGAGGAAGGCGATCAGAACAGCGGACGCGGCAAATGCGTAACCTTGGGCGGCGGGCCATTTGCGGCGGAGGACGAAGTTCGAGATGGTGCGCGTGAAGCCGGGGTCACCAGTTGGCATCATATCTAATTCCGCATTCTCCACCTATCTAGAATTGACTTTTATCATGGAGGTTACATCCCTGCCACCCGCTCAACCGGCCCCTTTTGACCTACCCGGCACATTATGAGAGCTCCCGCGTCCCGAGCTCGACTTCATGTCGCAAGCCGTGGCAATGCTCGGCTTCAGGGGGATGTGCGGTGTTTGTTCCCCCAATGTGCCTTTGGGATCGCATAATGTATCGGGCCTTTATCAACCAAAGACAGCGGTAGCCTTGATACACAAGGGCTACCATGCGATTCTTCGGGCATGATCCGAAGGAGATGAGAATGTCGGAGATGCTTGCAGCGCTTACCAACATTCGGACCGCGGAAGATATGGTCGTGGCCTTTCGCGATGAGGAACAGTGTCGGCGATTGCTGGAAAGCATGGTGTGGCCGGCCGGAAGAGTTTGCCCCGCCTGTGGTTACAAGCGCTCGATCGCGATCGCCGGGCGCGATATGGGCAAGCGGCGTGCGCGTCCGGGTCTCTATCAATGCTCCAGCGGCGAGTGTCGGTTCCAGTTTACGGTGACGACACACACGCCGCTGCATTCCACAAAACTTCCTTTGAGTGTCTGGCTGAAGGGCATGTGGCTTATTCTGCAGTCGGATAAAGGTTTGTCCTCGGTGCGTCTGGCCGAGGCTCTGGGGGTAAGCCAACCCACGGCCTGGCGGATGGGACACGCGCTGCGTCTCATGGCGGCGCGCGAGCACATGCTCGATGGCACGGTGGAGATCGACCATTTTTATCTCGGTGGGCGAGCAAGAATAAATCCGGACGATCCACCGCCTGGACGAGGCCGAAAAGGCCTACCGAATACCCAGAAGACGCCTGTCATGGTGATCGTTCAACGGCCAGATGACATCACACCCGGCACTCCGGCCGGTGACGCGCGTGCTGCGGTGGTGACTGGTCTTTCGCTCCGTGCAGCGGCGCGCGCCGCCGAAGCGCAGATCGACCCCGACGCCTGCTTGATGAGCGATGAGGCGACAGCGTTCATGGCCCTTGGCGAGAGCTATGCCAGACATGACACTGTGAAGCATTCCAGCCGCGAATACGTTCGTGACGCCGTTCATGTCAATTCGGTCGAAGGTTTCAATGCCCGCGTCCGCCGCACAATTGCCGGCGTCTTTCATCACATCAGCCCGCAGCACGCCGACCTGTATTTCCACGAGATCGGTTTCCGCTGGTCACAGCGCATTGTGACGGGCCAGGCTGTGCGGAAAAGCCGAAATGGCAGGGAACGCATGAAAACCCTTTGGTCACGCGTGCCACCGGCGCTGCAATTGCTGCAAATCTTTCGCGCCGCGACCGGCCGTCAACTGCGCAGAAGTCCGGATGGTGGCATCATCGTCAAATCAGCAGTCGCTGTCTTTGGTTGATAAAGGCCATGTATCGAACGGAACCGAGGTTTATGGCTACGCGAGCGAACCATCTGCGGCGGATGAAGACCGGAACCTCACACCAAGACCACCACTGATAAGCTCGCCTTCGTCCTGAAATACGACTCCAGCAGCCTCAAACGTCAGTTTGAGCAGGCGCAGGTTGCTTTCACGCATCTCGCCACCCTTTTCGAACGCTCGAATTGAAACCGCACTGATCGCCGTGCGCTCAGCAAGTTCCGCTTGTGTCCAATTGAGTAGAGCTCGCGCGGCGCGGCACTGTGGTGGTTTGAGCATAAAACTTTCTTTTTTCGAAAGTTGGGTATTGAAATCAAAAGTTACGTAGCCTAATGTTCCTCAACCTACCTTTCGGGCCGAGCGGTTGCAACAATCGCGCGGACTATGTTGGTGTACGCCTAAAACCGAACTCAGCACGCTCCCGCAACAAATCTGCGGTTGCGAAGACGCGCGATCACTTCGGAGCCTACATGGAACTGCGCCAGCTTTCGTACTTCGTCGCGGTCGCCGAGGAGCTGCATTTCAATCGCGCGGCTGCGCGGATGTGCATCGCGCAGCCGGCGCTCAGTTCGCACCGGCCCCCTATCGCAATGGCTGTTCGATGGCCTTGCCAGGGCCGGGCTACCGGTCATCTGCATCGAGACGCGCCATACCAAGGCATTTCTCAAGGCACAGCCGAACAAGAGCGATCGCAACGACGCCCGTGGCATCGCCCAGATGATGCGCGTCAATCTGTTCCGGCCGGTGCATGTGAAGACGCTGATCAGCCAGAAGCGCCGCGCCTTGCTGACGGCGCGCAAATTGCTGCAGGGGAAGGCAATCGCGATTGAAAACGACATCCGCGGCCTGTTGCGCAATTTTGGACTGAAGGTCGGTATCGTCGGCGCGGTCAAGTTCGAGGAGCGGATCCGGGAACTGGTGGATGATATCTCCGATATCGGGGAAATCATGGAGCCGTTGCTGGCGGCAAGACAGAAGTTGCGTGACGAATTCTCCCGGCTGCACAAAAAGGTTCTGGATATCGCCCGTAACGACCTTGAATGCCGGAGGCTGATGACGATCCCCGGTGTCGGCCCTGTCGTTTCACTCGCGTTCACCAGCACGATCGACATTCCTCAGCGGTTTAGAAACTCGAAAGTGGTCGGCGCTGTACTGGGATTGACGCCCAAACTGAACGAGTCGGGCGAAAGCAAACGCATCGGGCACATCTCCTGTTGCGGGGACGCGATGATGCGGATGCTGCTCCACGAAGCCGCGCAGTCCTTGTTGTCAGTCACAAGGAAATGGTCGTGGTTGAAGGCCTGGGCGATGAACGTGGCCAAGAGGCGAGGGCGCCAAAAGGCCATTACCGCATTGGCGCACCGCCTGGCAGTGATCATGCACCGCATGTGGAGCGATGGCACCGAGTTCCGCTGGACGAAGGAGGGATTGCCAACCGCGCACGCATGACCTGATCATTGATCTCGACACAATAACAGTTTCCGCTTCGTGCGGAGAAGAAGTCCCTCGCGGGACGACGGATGAAGTAAGTTCGGCCCTCCCCTTGTACCGGCCGCCGCAGGCAGGTGGTCCAGGACGTCGGTGCAGATTGTTCTGCTTCATTCTTCTGACCCCATGGTGGGAGGGCCCGCAGGGCCGATCCCGGAGAGAAGCAAGACCCCGCGATGGATTTCCTTTGACCGAGAAGGCGCTCGACGATGCTTGACCTCGACCCGCCGAATAGAGAAGGGGAGGTGTTCTACGATCGCGCGGTCCGGATCATTGGTGATGTCGGGCTGTCGATGGAGGTGGCGCGGTCAGTGGCAGGGAAGGCGGCGCGCACGATCAGGATTGGGACCATCTATCCGGCAACGGTCGGCGTGCTGCCGGCGTTTCTTGCGCGCATCGGCCGGAAGTTTCCAGAGGTTGCGTTGCATGTGACGAGCGGCTCGACCAGCGACATCATCCGCTCGATCGAGAATGGCCAGATCAATCTCGGCTTCATCCGGCCGGTCGAAAACATCGGCTCCTTGCGCTTCTTCTCGATCGCACATGAGCGCTATCTGCTGGCGGTGGAAAAGACGAGCCCACTGGCGCTTCGAAGCGAGATCGACATCGAGGACCTTCGCTCCGAAAGGATCATCGCCTTTTCCCGTCAGAACCTCTC
>NZ_JBYTEC010000040.1:0-23315 GCF_058792075.1 Ensifer sp. EB106-03-01-XG145
CTCACACCGCGCCACTTGGCGTATTCAGAACCGCCGGGGCTCTAGTCGCTGCTGGGTGAAAGTTCCGTGGCAGGTCAAGGTGACGAGCAACTGGCCGTAGCCGTATTTGTCGCGCCACATGAAGCTTCGCGTGAGATCGCTGCCGTCGCCGTCGTCACCGGTCTCGGCAAGCTCGCCGTGAACGGGCTGGCCCTGATCGGAGAACATATATTTCCCAATGATCGTGCCGCTCGCATCGGTCTCGAAGTGCGTTTGCGCGTCCGACAGGACGCCGGCGGACGAGAGCTGGCCGCAATAGGCTCCCGAGGGGGCTCTCTCGCCGGCCATCGCGGCAAATGCGACCGAGGCCGCGAGCAGGCTTGCAGCCGTCCATGAAATGCTTGCTATCAACGCGGCACCTTTGGCGTGTCGGGCATGTTGCCGTTACCTCGCGCCGCGATCGTGGCGCGAACGAGTCGTGACGGCTGCTGCCATGGGCGATCATTCGGGACGCAAAATCAAGATGCTCTAACGCCCGTTGCCGGCACGCTCCTCACCGTTGCCGACCGGGTGGCCTTCTCGGCGGACGGGTTAACGGGCGAGCACGCAAGCGCCAAAGAGGCAGAGGTTCACGTTGAAGAGTTCCTAGCGATGCGCGCTCGCGGCAATTGGCGGGGTTCGGCTTTGCGCTGAGTTCATGCTCATCGTCCAGGCTCTTTGCCTGAGCCCTAGTTTTCCTGAACCGAAACGCCGTCCCGGCCGATCTTGATCTCGACGCCCGGCTTCGTCTCTTCCTGATAGACGTAGAGGCCAAGGCCGACGACGGCGACGGCGAGCAAGGCGATGACGAGATAGAGGCCGTTTCGGTTCATGCCGAGCTCCTTTATGCGGTTTCGACAGGGAAATAGGAGCTTCTGCAAGAAAGACAACAGGATAGCGGCGGAACTCACGCAGGGACGCCAGTGCCGATCTTTGCGGCTGCGTCGAAGTGCATGGCGTGGCACGTCACTGGTGTTGACGAACTATTGGCCTCAAGCTTTGCAACCGCCGGCGGACATCGGCAGGCGCGAAATCGAAACCGGTTGCCGTGGCGCTGCTCCAATTTGTGCCGATCACCAAATTGTCCTTCTCAAGGCCCGGTAGCCAGCGATCGACAAAGACGTCCAGTGACAGTTGATGAGGCGTGAAGCTGCGATAGGTGGGTATCCGGTCGATTATCAGCCGGGCTCTGGAGAGCGACGACCAGAACGGCATCGCGGTTTCATTCGACTGGTTCGTCGAGGTCGGAAAAACCTGTTTCGTCACGAATCGTCCAGACGAAGCCGGACTCCAGAACCTCTTCGAAGAAAGCATGTGTGTGGAGGGGCGCGACGCTCATCGCGCCACGTAAGCAGTGATCTCAGGTGTTTGCAACCCTATGAGCGTCACGGATCGGAGCGGGATGTCTTTCCGCATCCCGCTCCGACGCGTTGCCGCAACGTCATGTGACGCTGCGGCAAGGCCGTCCGATGGCGTCCGGTCGTCTCAGCGTCCGGGATGGCGAGCGCCCGTCCAGCGGCCGGGCGCCGGGTTGCTTTAGAGAAAATGCAAGTTCCCGAATCGGCAAGGGTGACGTAACCTGCGGCCATTCGGTCGAGGCGTGGTCCGGTGCAACTGAGACTGGCGACGCCGCCGCGGACGCTGCAAGGGGGAATTGCGCGTGGGGCAGATAGGAGCCAGGCTTTGGGCGGCGATGCTTGTCGCCGCCGCCATGCAGGGGCAGCAGGCGCTGGCCCAGGATGCGGACGATCTCGCAAAGAAGCTCTCGAACCCGGTCGCCGACCTGGTCAGCGTGCCGTTCCAGAGCAATTTCGAATTTCGCGCCGGCGCCGAGGAGGATGGCTTCTCCTATACGCTCAACGTCCAGCCGGTCATTCCCATCACGCTGAACGCGGACTGGAACCTGATCTCGCGCACGATCCTGCCGATCGCCTATCGCGACTACCTGCCGCCGCCCGACGGCAATACGTTCGGGCTCGGCGACATCACCCAGAGCCTCTTCCTGTCGCCGGCCAATCCCGGCCCTTCGGGCATCGTCTGGGGTGTCGGTCCGGCCTTTTTGATCCCGACCGCCACCGAAGATTTCCTCGGCACCGGCAAGTTCGGCATCGGCCCGACGGCGGTCGTGCTGAAGCAGGAGGGACCGTGGACCGTCGGCGCGCTAGGAAACCACATCTGGAGCGTTGCCGGCGAGGGTGACCGGGCGGATGTGAGCCAGACCTTCCTGCAACCCTTTCTGTCCTACGGCTTCGGCCATGGTGCGACCCTGACACTCAACACGGAGTCGACCTACGACTGGGAGGCCGATCAATGGACCGTGCCGATCAACCTCAGCGTTTCGCAGGTCTTCAAGGTGGGCGACCAGATGCTTCAGGCCCAGATCGGCGGGAAATATTATGCCGAGGCGCCGCAGGGCGCACCGAGCTGGGGCGTGCGCGCGACGCTGACCTTCCTGTTTCCGAAGTAAGTCGTTCGCGCCGACGCTATGTTTCAGCGGCGCCGCGGCTTTTGCCGCCGCGCCGCTCTCCGGCGTCTTCCGCCCTCACACCGAGCGCGTCAGGCCGCCGTCCACTTTCAGGTTCTGGCCGGTAATGTAGCCCGCACCTTCAGAGGCGAGGAAGGCGACGGTTGCGGCAACTTCGGCGCTGGTGCCGTAGCGCTTCATCGGCACGGCGTCGCGGCGCTCTTCGGTCGCCGGCAGGCTGTCGATCCAGCCGGGCAGAACGTTGTTCATGCGCACATTGTCGCCCGCATAGGTGTCGGCGAAAATCTTGGTGTAGGAGGCAAGGCCGGCGCGGAAGACGGCCGAGGTCGGGAACATCGGCGAGGGCTCGAAGGCCCAGGCGGTGGAGATGTTGACGATCGCGCCGGACTTCTGCTTCTGCATGATGGGTGCGACGAGGCGGACCGGGCGGATGACGTTCATCAGGTAGACGTCGAGGCCGGTGTGCCACTGTTCGTCCGTGATCTCGAGGATTTGGGCGCGCGGGCCGTGGCCGGCGCTGTTGACCAGCACGTCGATCCGGCCCCACTTTTCCATGGTCAGGTCGACCAGGCGCTTGAGGTCGTCATTCGACTGGTTTGAGCCGGTAACGCCGATGCCGCCGAGTTCAGCGGCCAAGGCCTCGCCCTTGCCGGAGGAGGAGAGGATCGCGACCTTGAAGCCATCGGCGGCAAGACGCTTCGCGCTCTCGGCGCCCATGCCGCTGCCGCCGGCGGTGATAACGGCTACTTTTTCTACTGCCATGTGTCCATTCTCCTCGTCGCATTCAGGATGAAGCCGGATTTTGCGGCTCTCGCGATTGAAGTACCATCTCCTTCATGCGACGACGAGAAAGTTTCGCTTTCAAATGGCAGTAGAAAAACTATTCGATGAGTGACGCACCGGGACGGCTCCCTTCGCTGAATGGGCTGAAAGTGTTCGAGGTGGCGGCGCGCCATCTGAACTTTCGGCTGGCGGCCGAGGAGCTTGGCGTCACGCAAGGGGCGGTCGCCCAGCAGATCCGCGGGCTGGAAGCCGAGCTCGGGGTGAAACTTTTCGAGCGGCTGCCGCGCATGTTGGCGCTCACGGGCGAGGGGCGGGCCTATATCGCCGATGTCAGGCGCGCGCTCGACATCATCGCCCGGGCGACGGATGAGCTGAAGCCGCAGCCGGTGCGGTTGACGATCAGCACCACGCCATCCTTCGCCTCGAAATGGCTGATCCCGCGCCTGCCGGATTTCACCGCGCGCCATCCGGACCTCGACCTGCATATTCTCGCGACCGATCGCATGTCGAATTTCCAGGCCGATGGCGTGGACCTGGCGGTGCGCTACGGGCGGCCGCCGTTCGGGCCGGGGCTGGCTGTCGAGCTGCTGTTCGAGCAGGAGATCGTCGCCGTCTGCAGCCCGATGCTGATGGCCGGCCGACGCGTGCCTGAGACTGCGGACGAGCTTGCCGGCTATACGCTGCTGCACGACGCCCATAATTTCTGGCCGGAGTTCATCGAACGCCATTTCGGCGGAAGCCGGCAGGCCTCGTTCAAGGGCATCAGCTTCAACCAGACCTCGCACGCGATCGAGGCGGCGATCGCCGGCCAGGGCATCGTGCTCGCCAATGGCGATTTCGTGGCGCAGGATATAACCGAAGGACGACTGATCCGCATTTTCGAGGGGTCGATGTCCGGGCCCTCGGATTTCTATCTCGTCTGGCCGCGCTATCGCAAATCGCCGGCGCTCCAGACGGTGATCGCCTGGATCAGCGAGGAAGCGGGCAAGGCGCGGGCGCGCTCCTCGTGTTGATCCCTTCGGGGGCAGCATCTCAAGGAAGCGTGAAGCGGTCCGCAACCAACACATAAATCTGGCCCTTTCCAGCGTTGGAAAGGGCCTTGGTTTCGCGTCTTTTTACTTACACCCCTTCGCCTTCTGCGAAGATTCGATCGCCGTGACCTTGCCCTTTGACACTGCCACTTGGCCTTCCTTGTCGCCGCCAAACGTGCTCGACATGGGCACACCAATAAGGAAGACGCCCATGGCGTCGCCTGTCGCGGCGTCGTGCTGCTGTTTGGAGAGACTCGCCAGTGTGCTCTGCTCCTTTGTGAGTTCCTGTGCGAGGCCCTGGCAGCTCTGATTTGAGTAAGCGGCCATCGGAATCTCGACAGGCACAATCGCGTCCGGGCGCTTGGCGCACGAAGAAGTAGCCAGCACAGCGGCCAGCACGGCATAACGGATTTTCATTTTTCCCTCAGCTTTGACTAAAATACCCCATGCGAACGTAAGCACTCCTGAACGGCTGAGGGAAGGGTGTGCTATGCTGGGTTGCTTTTTTGGCCGCTCAATCCACGGTTATTTGAGGGTAAGGGTGCTATGGCAACGCTACGGGCCTTATTACGGGACGATCAGCGACGCAGGGCGGTATCGAGCCGGTAGAGCAGGGCGTGAAACGCGCCCTTGCTGGGCTTGCGCCCCGGCATCTTCGCGACAATGCGCCGGATCTCTTCCGATGCGGCGGTAATCGCCCAGCGCAGTTCGGTTTCGCTGGTACCGGCTTCGTCGTCCGCTCCGAGCGCCAGCGCCTGGACGGCATAGGCGGCGGGTCCGAGGATATGATTGATCTGATGCGGCGTTTCGATCGGGTGGGTGTAGGGCGCACCGGCAGCGGCAATGGCGGCGCGGGCGGCAGCCTTGGCGGCGGGATCGTCGACCGCGCGCGCCGCTGCTTGAGCGCCCCACGCGGCCTTGCGCAGATGCGCGGTGCGCGGGCCGCCTTCAGCAAAGGCGCGGGCCGCCGCGATCGCCTCGCGCGGGCGGCTGTCGCCCGGCACGGTCGCCTCGAAGACCGGGAGCGCCCGCTCGGCTGTGAGCACCGCCCATCCGGTAATGTGGCGTAGGTCGTCTTCGGTGAGGAGCGGTGGCAGTGCGTCGTTGGTCATTGGAGGCGACATCGGTGTTTTGAGCGAGCCTGCGGCGGCAGATCCAGCGGAAAGCCGGCGGCTTTGTTGACGGGCTTCAGGGATCCGAAGCGGAGAGGACTAGCGCTCCCAGCCGGCCGCGAACGGGAAGCGTTCGGCCCACAGGGTCGCCAGCCGGGGATCGGCGTCGACGCCGCGCACGGTTTCCGCGAGCCCCGGTGCAACCTCGTAGAAGCGCCGCCGACCGGGAGACCAGCGCGACGCCGTTGCCACATAGAGGTCGAGCACCGACACGTCGTCGCCGAGAAGGTATCTGCCCGGGCGCAGCTCCGCACCCATCCGCGCCCAGCAGTGGGCGATGCGCTCGAACAGGCGCGCCTTGACGGCGGCGTGGTCCTCTTCCCGTTCGACGATGCGGGATGGGTCGTCGGCAATCCAGTAGAGGGCGTAGATGGCCGCCGATACGAAGGTCATCCATCGCAGGAAGGCCGGTCGTGCCGGGTCTGTCGGCGCCGGTGCGAGCCGCCCGTCGGGGTGGGCATCGGCCAGCCAGATCAGGATCGCGGCGCTTTCGGTCATCAATTCGCCCGTCGGCAGCGCGAGCGCCGGCACCTGGAGTAGCGGATTGATGCGGGCGAGCCTGTTTGCTTCCTGCTTGCTCTCCCAGGGCGCGTGTTCCTCGACGCGATAGGGCAGGTTGAGAAGGGTCAGCGTTGCCTCGATCGGAACGGATCCCGAGGCTGACGCGCCATAGACGATAAACGGTTCGGCCAACGATCTTTCTCCTTCGCACGACGCAGCACGGCTTCGGGCTCAAGCCTGCCCAGGTCCGTTCGAGACTCACCTGCACGTTCCCTCAAACGCTATGCGATTCAAGGAAAAACATGCAGTCATACCAAAGCGATGCGGTGGCATTCGCGCCGCTGACACGTCGCGCGGGCGAAGCTCTCCATTGCATCGCTGTCGCATAGATCCCGGCTTTCGCGATACAATCAAGGCCTTGAGGTGCAAAGGCATGATCGCTTGCAAACCCCGGTTGCGAAAGGGCGCGCGCCGGGTCCTGTCCACGGGCTGCCAGCCTGGTTGCCTGTCGAGGCCGCGCCGGGCGAGGCTAGCGTTCGTGCGGCCGCGCCGCAGCAGCAAGACACGAGGACCAATTCGATGCCACCAGTGACCGCATCTGCCACCCTCGATCCCGATCTTTTGCTCAGGCAATCGCAGGAGCGTCTTTTGCGCGCGGAATGGTCGAGGGAGCGATTACTGGCCTTTCAGCGCAGCGAGTTGCAGTCCGCCTTGCGGCACGCTGTCGGGGCATCGACCTATTACCGCGAGAGCATTGGCGAGCTGGTGGCTAGCGGTGCGCCGTTTCATGCCTTTCCGGTGCTGACGAAGCGGGCGCTGATGGAGAATTTCGACCGGATCGTCACCGATCCGAGGCTGAGTCGCGGCCTGATCGAGCAGCACCTGGATGGAGACGATCCCGGGTCGCTTCTTCTCGGACAATACCGTGTGGTGGCAACCGGCGGCACGACGGGCGAGCGGGGTATCGCAGCCTTCGACGACGCCGCCTGGCTTGCGGCAATCGCCAACATGGTGCGCTTCCAGGCGATCGTCGGCATTGACGATACCACGCGCAGCGTTGCCATCTTTGCCTCGTCGCCGGTGCATATTTCCTACCATATCGGCGTGGAGCTTCGCGCGATCCGGCCGGCTGCGCCACGCTTCAACGTGCTCATGCCGATCGAGGAGATCGTCGAGGGCCTCAACCTGCACCAGCCGGAGGTGATTTCGACCTATCCTTCCTTCGTGCGGGTGCTGGCGACGGAGCAGCAGGCCGGTCGCCTGCGGATCAGGCCCCGGCTGTTTCGCACCAGCGCCGAAACGCTGACGCCGGAGGTGCGCGACCTCGCCGCCGAGACGTGGCAGGCGGCTATCGCCAACAGCTATGTGTGCACCGAGGCGGGGCCTATGGGCCACGAGTGCATCTTTGGCGATGGGCTGCATCTGGCCGAGGATTCCTTCGTCTTCGAGGTGGTGGACGAGAATGATCGCCCGGTGCCGGATGGGACCGAGGGCGCAAAGCTTCTGGTGACGACGCTCACCAATCGCGTGCTGCCGCTGGTGCGCTACGAAATCTCCGACATCGTTGCGATGGCGACGGAACCCTGTTCGTGCGGCCTGCCGTTCTGGCGGATCGGATCGATCGCCGGACGCAGGGAAGAGACACTGCATCTGCCCGGGCGAGGCGGCGGCGTCGTGCGCGTGCACGCGCACCGGCTGCGCTCGCCCCTGACCGGCACCGCCGGGGTGCGACAATTCCAGTTCGTGCAATTGCCCGATGGGCTGGAGATCACCATCGCCGTGTTTGGAGGCGTGGATGCTGCCGCCGTCAGCGCTAAGGTCGATGAGGCCGCCAAGGCGGCGCTCGATGCGGCGGGCGCCGAGGCGGGCGGCGTGCGGGTGAGGGTGGTGGATGCCATCGAGCGCTCGGGGTCCGGCGCCAAGCAGAAACTGGTTGTCGCCTCGCCAGCCATCGAGTAGCCAGGACCGGTGACGGGAGCGTGAGAGGCGGCGACGGTCGGCTTTCTCGAAGACTTGCAGAATGGACATTTGCACCGCGGGACGCATCCTGAGGCGTTTCGCCCATGGCTGCGGCCGGAGACCCTTCGATGGTGGGGCAAGGTCGATGAATTCTGGGCGAGTGGAAAGCCGATCGTCTGAGATCCTTCGCGAGGCGGCGCCGTTGTTCTTCCACCCAGCGACCGCAAGTGCGTATAGTGTTGATTGGCAGGCAGCCGGCCGATAAGGACGCTACGTGCCATACTGCCACACGGAGTTCTGAAGATTGAGCGTTGCCTTCACCAAGGAAGAAAGTGCCGAAACCGCCGCCGAGACGCTGTTGCCGGATCGTCCGATTTCGCCGCATCCGAACCTGGTGACGGAAGCCGGGTTGAAGGCGCTGGAGGCGCAGCTTCAGGAGGCGCGTGTGGCCTATGAGGCGGCGGCCGCAGTCGACGACGTGAACGAAAAGCGCCGTCAGCAGGCCGGCCCCTTGCGCGACCTGCGCTATCTCGCCGAGCGGTTGCGCACGGCGCAACTGATGCCGGAGCCAGCGTCCAACGATACCGTCGCCTTCGGCAGCACGGTCACTTTCAGCCGCGACGACGGGCGGGTGCAGACCTACCGGATCGTCGGCGAGGACGAGGCCGATCCCAAGGTAGGATCGATCTCCTATGTCTCGCCGGTGGCGCGGATGCTCCTGGGCAAGGCGGTCGGCGACGTCATGAGCGTCGGCGACCAGGAGCTGGAAATCACCGCGATCGCGTGAGCGCGCTCTTGCAACTATCGGGCGGAACCTCAGCCCCGCGGCAATCCCTCAGGATACCCACGCTTTGGTATAGCTATCTTCGCTGTGATTATTATCGTATGCGATTAAATCGCATTGTATTGACATTATGACACGCTTCAGTATTTATATCGCATCCGATTTAATGTGAGGCGGCAAGCCCATGGATGCCGGTGCGCCTCAAAGCGCTCGGGCATTCCCTGGAAAATCCCCGTCCACAGCGATCAGTCCGTCGACTGGAGGAAGCTGATGCAGTTTGAGCCCCAACGCGTGCAGGCCTATAGCGAGTTTTCGCTGGTGCTGGACCCAAATGCCTATGAGCCATTGCCCGACGACTGGCTGGTGGGGATCACCGATGTCGTCGATTCGACCGGGGCGATCAGGTCCGGGCGCTACGAGGACGTCAACTACACGGGCGCCTCGGCGATCGCCGCGATCGGCAATGCCTGGGGCAATTTCGATTTCCCCTTCGTCTTTCGGGGCGATGGCGCCGCCTTTGCGCTTCCGCCGGAAGGGGAAATGACGGCGACCGCGGCGCTCAGGCAGATCGCGGCCTTCGTGAAGGATCGATTTCGCCTCGACCTGCGCGTCGGCCTGCTGAGCGTCAGGGAAATCCGCGCCAACGGGCAGGACGTGACGATCGCGCGCTACGCCGCTTCGAAAGACGCCACTTACGCAATGTTTGCGGGCGGCGGGCTCAAATGGGCGGAGCAGCAGCTGAAGAGGGGGCGCTACCAGCTTGAGCCGGACAAGGATGGCACCGAACCTGATCTGACGGGGCTTGCCTGCGAGTGGCGACCGTTTCCGAGCCGGCGCGGGCAGATTCTTTCGCTGCTGGTCGAGCCGACGGACGATGTGGCGCCGGCGCGTTTCGCGGCGCTCGCCAGAGACGTGATTGCCGTCTTCGACGAGGCGGCGCGGCAGTCGCATCCGTTGCCCGCGGAAATGGGCGTGCCGAAGGATGAGCGGGTCTATATCGCGCCAGAGCGCTGGCTGGGCGTTGCCGCCAATTCGGACTTTCGCAAATACGACGATGGTCTTCGCCTGACGGTGGACGCCGCAGTCGGGCAGATCGATCGGGTCGAAGCGATCCTCCTTGCGGCAAGGGCAAGGGGTGAGGTCAAATTCGGGCTGCACCGGCAATCACATGCGCTGATGACCTGCCTGGTACCGTCAGCCCGGCCGGATGCGCATCTGCATTTTCTCGACGGCATGGATGGCGGCTACGCGCGAGCGGCCGAAATGATGGAGTCGCGCAGGCGCGTCGAGGCGTAAGTGCGATCGAAACGGGCCGCTTCAAAGCAGCCCCGAGCCGGCGACACGACAAAGGGCGGCCAGCGGCCGCCCTCAGACTGCTGACAAGGACATCTCTGATCATCCCAGGCATGCTGAAAAAGCCCGTCGCCAGCCAGCGGCGCCGCGTCGGTGGCGCGGGAAATCATCCTGATGTCGAGCGTCGGCATTCCGGCTCTGCATCTCCTGCCGTGCCGACGCACGGCTGCTGGATCTCTGTGACAAGCACAGAGATGAGGGTGGAGAGGACGGGCGGTCTCATGCCGCCCGTCGTCGTTGGTTGCCGGCCATAGGGATCGAAGCGACGGCTATTCCTTCTGGGATCCGCGTTGTATCGAGTGCAGCAGGTTGTCGCGCAGGCTTGCCACCGATTGCTGCACGACCGGAAAGTCGTCGCCGAGGCCGGTGGCTTCGAGGAGCGCCGAACCCGGCTCCGCGTCCACCAGTTCGCGACCGGCCGGCGTCAAGGTGAGGCGCACCTGCCGCTCGTCCGAAGGGTCGCGACGGCGCTGCAGATAGCCGTCTGCTTCGAGCTTCTTGAGGATCGGCGTTAGCGTGTTCGATTCCAGGAAGAGCTTTTCGCCAAGCATGCTGACGGTCTGGTCGTCTTCCTCCGATAGCGCCACCAGGGTCACGTATTGGGTGTAGGTCAGGCCCAGCTTGTCGAGCAGGGGTTTATAGGCGCGGCCAAAGGCGAGGTTTGCGGAATAGATTGCAAAGCAAAGGAAGTTGGAGAGCTTCTTGCCGCCCTTTGCAGGCGTGGTCTCAGGGCTCGCTGTTTTGGAGGCGGGCATGGGGGTGTCCTTTTTTCTCTTTCCGTATCTGCACTTAATATAAATCGTATCCGATTAAATCGCAATGGTGTTGACGTCGCCTTCAGCTTCATCTATATACATCGCATCCGATTGAAGCGGATGCGCTTAATAAATCAAACAGAGAGGAAATGACATGACCACGAAGCTCGTATTCACTGGCAAGACCCACAACACCGGCGGCCGCAACGGCGGCACCCGCAGCCAAGACGGCATGCTGGAACTGAAGCTGTCGCAGCCGCATCCGGCCGCGGAAAACCTGTTCGGTGCCGCCTGGTCGGCCTGTTACATCGGCGCGATCGAGCTTGCTGCGCAACAGCGCAAGGTGAAGCTGCCGGCCGGCCCCGAGGTCGAGACCGACATCAATCTCAACGTCGACGACGGTTCATACTTCCTCAGCGCTCGGCTGAATGTCAGCCTGCCGGGCCTCGATCGCGACCTCGCCCATGAAATTATTCACGCCGCCCACGAGATCTGCCCGTACTCCAAGGCGACCCGTGGCAACATCGAAGTCGAGACCAATCTCGTCTGATCTCGCCCTCCGAAAATCCTATTGATATCATCGGGATGTGCCGGACCTGGATCTCCAGCCGCGGCGCATCCCGATACCGTTTCAGGGGCTTCGTCCTTGCGCGCCGATCGCGGGCGGAGGCGGTCTTCCGGTCCGACCTCAGGGGAATGTAATTGGGCTGATCGGCAGAACTCCCGTTGTATGGAACGTGTCGCCTCCCGGGCCGATGCCCTCCGTCGCCGCTTGACAAAGATGGAGGACTGTTCGAGTTTCGCCTCATGATCTGCCGTCTCGCCAAACTGACGACCTCGAAAAAAGCCCCGTACCCGGGGCTGTCGGTCGTTGCGCGCAGAGCATAGCAAGCACAAGGATCAGATCGACCCCGCCGGTTCGGACGGGGTTTTCGCTTGCGCTCCGTCTCCGGTTTCTTGAAGGAGATGGAAATTCATGGAAGCCACATATTCAACGCCGAGCGGCCTCTGGCTGCCGCTGATCACGCCGTTTCGCGATGGCGAACTCGATGAGCGCTCGCTGCGCCGGCTGGTGGCGCACTTTGCCGCAGAACCGATCGACGGCTTCATCCTGGGTGCTACCACCGGGGAGGGCATGGCGCTCAGCGAGGCGGAATGCGAGCGGCTGGTTGCGATCACCAACGAGACCCTGGCTGCGGCGGGCAAGTGCATACCTGTCTATTTCGGCCTTTCGGGCAGCGACACGCTGAAGACGGTAAAGGCGCTGGAGCGGACGGCGCCTTGGGATATCACCGGCTATCTGATCGCCTGCCCCTATTACACAAGGCCGTCGCAACGCGGGCTCTTTGCCCATTTCTCGGCCCTTGCCGATGCCACCGGACGGCCGATCCTGATCTACAACATTCCCTACAGAACCGGGGTGAACCTCGGCAACGAGACGATGCTGCAGCTGGCGGAGCGGGAAAACATCGTCGGCGTCAAGGATTGTTCGGCGGATGCGACGCAATCCTTCGATCTGCTGCGCCACAAGCCCCAAGGTTTTTCGGTGCTGACCGGCGAAGACCCGCTGTTCTACACGGCGCTGACTCAAGGGGCGGAAGGCGGGATCACGGCTTCGGCGCATGTTCAAACGGCAGCCTTCGCCGCCATTGGCAACAGGCTGATATCCGGCGATCAACCGGGGGCTTTGGCCGACTGGCAGCGTCTTGCCGATCTGCCGAGGCTGCTGTTTGCCGAGCCGAGCCCGGCTCCGATCAAGCACTGGCTCTGGCGCTCAGGGCTCATCGACAGCCCGGAAATGCGCCTGCCGATGGTGCCGGTCAGCCACGAGCTGGCAGCACGGATCGACCGGGCGATCGCCAGCCAGGACCGCGAAGGCTGACGGGCTTGCTGGAGCCCGGCCATTGTCGCTCGGCTAGAGCATCCGCTCTCAAGTGGAATCACTGGAGGCGGAAAGATGCTCTAGAATCAAAGTGCTACAGCGACCTTTGCGCGCCTGATAAGGCGCGCGGCGCTGTAGTGCATCTTTCCGCTTCAAGCGATCACGCTTGAAAGCGGGATGTTCTAGCCAGGGCCTTCAGCGCGCTGCAGTCACGGACGCCGCTTTGGTAGATCGCAACAAGCCGCTTTGCGATCCGCTCTGCGGCTTCGCAGCGTCGCGTCAGCCCGCGATCACGCAGGATGTCGTCGAAGATGCGCTCGATCTCCTGCATGTCATGGGGGTGTATCGCCTGTTGGCGGGTCGTGGAATGCATCGCGCGACCTCCAGAACTGGGGCGAAAGCGCGAATGAACTTTCAGCCGTTGGAGCCCGTATAAACAGTCCAACGATGGGCGTGAGTATGCGCCGTTCCGTGGCGAATACAATGAAGCCTTGCGGTTGTGTGCGATGGCCGGGTCGGAGTGACCGTGGCTCAGCGCCAGAAGCGCTTGGCGTCGATCACGTCGTCAAGTGCGCTCTGCGCGTGGTCGATCAGCTTGTCCTTGTCGGCGTGCACAACGAGCGTTTCGGCGTCCGGATGATCCTCAAGGCCGATCTCGCTGAGCACGAGGGGACCGGACACGAGATCGTTCAGCGTGCCGAGCCTGTCTTGCAGTCCGGCCATCGCATCGATGAACCGCTTATGGCGCCGCGTGCCCCGCTTGTCGTCAAACAGCGCGGCAAAGAACTCGGCGGCATAACGCAGCTTCTTGGCATCCTTGCGGGCCTCGTGCCGCTCCTCGTCGCTGACCTTGGCGAGTGCGCGGCCATGTTTCTTGAGCTTGCGGCGCGCGCGGTCGAGAACGGCTTCGGCGAAATCGGCCACCGGCCGGTCGCGAAGCTCGGCGGGCGGCGTCGACAGATAGTCGCCGCAGTGCAGCCATTGCTGGATATCGAGAAGAAGGGCGCGGCCGCGTGCGCCGTCGAGGGCCTCGAAGACTTCGACGTAGCGGGCGGCGCGCGCCGTCTTCAGGCGGTCGCGCAACTCCGGCTCCGGATCACGCGTCAGGAGAACGTCAACATCGCGGGCCTTGCCGAAAACACCGGCCAGCCATTTCAGCTCGCCGTTGATGCGCGCGCTCTCCTCATCGCCAAGCACATCCTTGTAGAGCGAGATGGCCGAGCGCAGTCGGCGAAGGGCGACGCGGACCTGGTGGAGCGCCTCCGGGTTCTTTCGTTCACGCAGCACGTCCTCGTTCAGGCGGTAGTGCCTGAGACAGGCAAGCGCGATGGTGCGGAAACTCTTCGTCACCCGCATCTCGCGGTCGAGCACGACCGGCTCCGCCTTGAAGACGATCGGCCTGGCGTCGATCAGACGGAAGCCGCGCTCGGCCTTGGAAAGAACGCCCAAGCGGAAGGGAACGATCGCCTCGATGCGGCGGGCGAGGGTGAAAAGCGCCTTCGGGTCGCCATCCTTGAGCTCGAGTTCGATTTCGCCGACGGCGGTCTGGCGATTGCCTGAGGCGATCATTCCACGGTCGAGGGCCACTTCGATCTGCGTGCCGTCCTGGTCAACCTCCCAGGTCCTGCGCTCGACCTCGACGGTAAAGTGCGGCTCCAGATCGTCGGGCTCAAGGTCAAACGCGGCGGCAAGCGGGGTGGTGTGATCGACGACCGGCTCATCGGCGGAAAGCGGCTGCTCCCATTCCGGACGGGCAAAGACCGATGCGCCGGGGCCGGTCGCCTTGATCGTCTGGGTGCGTGCCGCGCCGACCGTGCGGATGCGCAGCGTGAAGCCTGACTGATAGAGATCACGGCCGCGCGTATCGAAATAGACGGACCGTTGCTGCTCCGTGCGCGCCGGCTCACCAAGGAGGCCGGATGCGGCAAAGCGGTCAAGATCTTCTTGAGAGAGCTCGAGCTTGAGTTCGATTTCGGTGTTCAAACCATCCTCCACGAGCGCAAGGTCATACACTAACGCCATTTGAGCACATTGGTTCATGGTTTGAATGACATGGATCATATTGCGGGCGCAGAGACGGAAAGCCGATCGGCCGGGAAGTCGCGCTCGCCGAGACGTGACTGGCCGACGAGGAAATCAGGCTCGACATTTGCCGCTCGATGCCTGGATCATCTGCGCAATTCCGGACGGAAAACCGCTTCGCACTTTTCCTGGAATTGCTCTTTGTATTGGACGCAATTCCAGGCGGAAAACCGCTTCACACTTTTCCTGGAATTGCTTTAAGCTCCCGGCATTTCATGCCACGGAATTGATAAATGTCGCTTCGCCTTGCCACCTTCAATATCGAGAACCTTTTGAGCCGCTTCGATTTTTCCGGCTTTCGCAACCAACTCAAGCAGGACCGGGTCCTCAGGCTCTTCGACGTGAAGACGGAAGCCGAATACCAGCGGCTGGAGGAGGCGCGCACCATCGCGCACACCGATGATACGCGGCAGATGTCTGCGCTCGCGATCGCCGATTGCGATGCGGATATCCTTTGCCTGCAGGAGGCCGACAACATGGCCTCGCTGCAGGCCTTCGAATACAACTATCTCTTCCGCATGGTGGGTAACGGCTACCGGCAGAAATATCTGATCGAAGGCAACGATTCGCGCGGCATCGACGTGGCCGTGCTGATGCGCGAGGAGACACGCGACGGCCAGCCGATCGAGTGCCTGGATGTGAAGAGCCATGCGGGGCTGACCTATGAAGATCTCGACCTCTTCAACGACAGAATAGCGCTCACCAACCGGCCGGCCGACCGGATCTTCAAGCGCGATTGCCTGGAGCTCGACCTGCGCATCGGCGGGCGGCCGCTGACGCTTTATGTCGTGCACTTCAAGTCCATGGGGCCGGCGCGCGAAGGGCTCGACGGCCGGCAGGCGACGATGCCGCTGCGCGTGGCGGAGGCGAGCGCCGTGCGCCATATCATCGAGAGCCGCTTCGGCCGCGGGAAGACCGCCGACAAGATGTTTGCGATCTGCGGCGACATGAACGACTACCAGGAGAAGGTGAACATCCTCGGCGACCGGCGCAACGGCTACCAGTTCGTGCCGCACGAGGAGGAAACGAGCTCGCTCGACGTGTTCAGCCATGACGGCTTCGTGGAAAACCCGATGCTGCGCCGGCCGGTGATGGACCGTTGGACGCTGTTTCATAGCCGCGGACCGCAGGAGCGGCACCTCTGCCAGCTCGACTATATCTGGCTGTCGCCGGCGCTTGCCAAGCGCAACCAATCCCAGGTGCCCGAGGTCATCCGCGGCGGCCAGCCGTTCCGCACGATCTTTCCGCCGGGGCTCGAAGTGGAGCGCTACCCGCGCACCGGCTGGGACCGGCCGAAGGCGTCGGACCATTGCCCCGTGGCGATCGAGCTGGACGTGTGATCATGGGCGCTCTTGAAAGCAATACGGCGCTGTGGCCGGCCGAGGGCGTCATCATCCCGATCGACGACGTCGATATCCGCGTCAACGGCGCGGCGCATCCGTTTCACCTCGACGAGGTCGAGCGGGCGCAGGAGAACTGGCAACGCGAAATCGCGGCCAACCCGCATCTTTTCGATGGCCGCATGGTGCTGCAGCGGGCGCTTCGCATCGAGGATGGGCGGATCCGGGGCGAGGGGCATGTTGTGCCCTATTCGACCTTTCTCTGGTGGCGGAAGACGCGGGCCGAAGGCGCCTTCCATCTCTTCGCCATGCCGGCGATCCTGTCCTCCGACGGCGCGTTGATCCTGGTGCGCATGGGGTCGCACACCGCCAATCCGGCCCGCGTCTACAGCCCTTCGGGCTCGCTGGAGCCCGAGGATATCGTCGACGGCCGCTGCGACATCGCCGGCAACATTCGCCGCGAGGCGCTGGAGGAAACCGGCATCGACCTCGCGCTTGCGACGGCCGAGCCCGGCTATCACCTCCTGCATATGGACCGCGCCGTGACCGTGCTTCGCGTCTACCGCTATCCGGAAACGGCGGCGGCGCTGGTTGCCCGCGTCGCGGCGCACATCGCTGGTGATCCCGAGCCGGAGATCGACGAGGCGATCGCCATTTTCGGGCCGGACCCTGGGGCGCACAACTATCCGCCGTTCATTCCGCCCATTCTGGAGTGGCTGTTTCGGTAACATCCGCTCGCCACGACCATGAATCAATAAATCGCGCTATCTTTTTGTATTTGTAGTGCTTATGCCGCGCGCGTCTGCTTGCGCCTTAGGCCCTGTTGATGCGCAGGAAGAACTGCCACGCCTTCACACATGCCCGCGCCCCTCGGTCCTCACATCCCAATAATCAGGAAGGACCGCGCAGGGTGGAAAGCGGACTTCCGCCGGACCGGCCACCGACACTGCAGTCTCACAACGTGAAAGCAATATCGTCGGCAGATAAGTCCGCAAGCGAAACGCCTTCGATGAGGATACCTTCGGTTTCACCATGAAAGGCTACATAGAGACCCTCCTCTGTGTCATGCGAGGCAGCCACAAAGGAATCAAAATTATAGATGTTGGTGTCGCCAGGATAGAAGCCCCCCAACTCGATCACGTCGCCACTTTGGGTGTCAAAATCGACGATATGGTCGATGCTGCTATGGCGAACCTCAAATCCACTCCAGTGGAATGTGTCAGCGCCCTCACCGCCGATCAGACGATCCGCACCGTCGCCTCCAGAGAGGTGGTCATCGCCTTCACCCCCACTAAGTGAGTCGACTCCGGCGCCGCCTTCAAGGCGGTCATCATCGCCTTCGCCATAGAGATAGTCATTATTTTCGCCGCCAAACAGGCGGTCGGCCCCATTGCCGCCGAAGAGGTTGTCGCGACTGAGGCCACCGAGCAAAGTATCATTGCCGCTGCCGGTATGTGCGTAAACCCGCTCAAAATTGTGAAAGGCCGTACCGGTCGATGTAACGCCATTGACCACATCGACCGTGACATCATCGGTCCGATCCGCATCCTCGAACCGTAACGTGTCGTCACCGTCGCCGCCGTCGAGTTCGGCAGATGAAAGTGTCGTTGTGATGCTGTCGTCGCCACTGCCGCCAGAAAGATGATTGGCCCCGAACCGATCGATTATCGTGTCGTTGCCCGCACCGGCGTCGATAACATCAGCACCCAGGGAACTCATTTGATTATGGGTGTTCGGCAATGACTGGCCGCCGATGATGTCCGCGCCGTCTCCGGTCGAGATCACGTCGTCACCCGTGCCACCCTCAACAATGTCCTTGCCGCTACCGGTCGTCAGCTCCAGCCGCTCAATGCCGCGGTAGAAGATGTGATTGTCGGTCTCAGCCGGGTCACCGAAGGTTACGTGGCGGTTCATGCCGTTAAACGTGACTCGGTTGCCCGTCCCTGAAAGATTGATGACCAGCGTATCGATGCCGGCACCTCCCCGCGCCACGCCGCCCGTTCCGTTGAGTTCCAGCCGGTCATCGCCATCGCCGCCATCGAGCTCGTCATAGCCGCTGAAACTCATCAGGCCGTCGTTACCGGCCCCGCCATAGAGAAAATCGTTCCCAAGCCCGCCGTCCAGCGTGTCATTGGCGCCGAGACCCCAGATATTGTCGTTTTCGTCTGTCCCGAACAGGGTGTCGTTCGCATCAGTGCCGACTATCTTTGCCATTGTTTTCATCCTCCTGAAAGCAATCTATAAGCAAACAACAATTGCAAACAAGTATTATATTTATTAAGTGCAGTCATTTATTGTACTTCAATTATAATTCAAAACTTAAATTAATGTCCATTACTGACATTCAAATAACTGAAAACCGGCGCGATCCTGGAACAACTGGCGTTGAGATCGATGACGCTAGCCCGAAGCGCCCGAGCCAGGCGCGGGACGGCTGGCAAGACTCGGATCTACGATTGTTAGTAGTTGCTGATGTTTCCTTCAGCTTTTGCTACTGATCTCGAGATGATGGAAGGTAGCGCGGTAACTGTGTGCCGCAGGCTGTTGAGCAAGATGGGAGAGCGCTCATGGCAACGGGGACAGGTTTCACGCCCGGGGAATGGGGGCAGGTACACTGCGTCCAAAACGTCGGTTGGTACCGTTTCCGACTGGGGGTATTCGAGGGGACGGTTGTCTGGGATGGTTATATCCATCACAGCTACGAGGGCTTCTACCCAGATGCTGATCCGGCCGAAATCGCCCGCCTGAAATCCGTCCATCGGTTGCCCATCGACCACATTCCAATGGATATCAACCCAGTCGTGATGAACACGGGCGACAGATTGTTTCTCATCGATGCGGGCGCGGGGCGGACACTTACATGGCGTGGCGACATGGGTCGTCTGATAGACAATCTCGGCGCGGCCGGTATTGATCCGAAAGACATCGACGCGGTCCTGATGACCCACCTGCATCCGGATCACGCCTTTGGCCTCATCCATCCCGACGGTAGCGCGACCTTCCCCAACGCGAAGCTTTTCTGCACCGATCGGGAATGGGCTGAATGGACCGATCCGGAAAACTTGAATCGGAATGACTTCCGATCGGAGTGGACGGGAGGAGCACTTGAAGCAGTGGCTCCTTATCGCGACAGGCTGAGCCTTTTATCAGTCGGCGAGACCCTGTTCCCGGGAGTGTCCACGTTTTCCGTCGCGGGTCATACCGCCGGGATGTGCGCCTACATCTTCGAGAGCGAAGGGCAAAAAATTGTCTTCACCGGTGACGTCTGCCACCATCAGGTATACGACCCGGCTCATCCGGAATGGTATTTCCATATGGACTACGATACCAACCCGCAGCAGGCCGCGGATGCGAAGACCGCGATTTTCGCCAAGGTCGTGACCGAGGGTATTCGCTATCATGGCTACCATTTCCCTTTCCCGGGAATTGGGGACGTCGTGCCATTGGGCGACGGCACGTATCACTTTCATCCGGAGGCTGTTGCACCGCGCCATTGAGAGCCAAGTTCAGCCGTCGGTGGCTCGCAACCGGCGAACGATTGGTATTGGATTTTCCCGAGGAAGTCCGACGAGGGCTTACGCGGAAGACAGCAAATAAGCTCGGTCAATGTCTGCAGGTATTGCGACATAATCCCGGAAGTTTGGACGGCTCTCGTGAGCCTTTAATAGAGGTGCGTAGCGCTACGAACCCATGACACCTGCTCCGAGTTGTGCACGGGTGCTTTTTAACACTTGCCGCCCGCGCCCCGACGCTGCAAAGTTCGGGGCATCTTCGCAAGGGGACATGAATGGCGCTGAGTTACGCGATCTACGACGTCTTTACCGACAGGCAACTCGAAGGCAATCCACTGGCTGTGGTCTTCGGCGCCGATCGGCTGGACGACGAGGCGATGCAGGCGATCGCGCAGGAATTCAACCTGTCGGAGACGGTGTTCATCCGCAGGCCCGGGGGTGCTGCGCATACGGCGAAGCTCCGGATCTTCACCCCCAGCCAGGAACTGCCCTTTGCCGGACATCCGACCGTTGGCGCGGCGATCGCTATCGCCGAGGCGCAGCATGGCGCGATCGAGGAGGGGATCGACCTTGTGCAGGTGCTGGAGGAGAAGGTGGGTCCGGTGCGCTGCGCCGTCCGCCTCAAGTCGAGGGCTGCGAGCTTTGCCGAGTTCGACCTGCCGCGCAAATCGGTACGGCTCGATGCCCGCTTCGACCGGCAGGCGATTGCCGATGCGTTGAGCCTGAAACAATCACAGATCGGCTTCGAGAACCACGTGCCTTCGTTCTGGAGTGCCGGCGCGCCCTTCGTCATGGTGCCGGTGCACGATGTTGCGGCGGTTTCTTCGATCGAGTTCGATTCGCAACGCTGGGAGCAACTGACGCCGATGGCCGAGGGGCGGCTGGCCCCGGCCTATGTCTATTGTCGCGGCGGCGTGAACCACACGGCGCGCTTCCACGCGCGCAAGTTCGGCCCCGGTGCCGGCAACCTCGAGGACCCGGCGACCGGCTCGGCCGTGGCCGCTCTCTCCGGTGCCATCCATTTTTTCGACCAGTTCGTCGACGGTCATCACCCGGTGCTGGTCGAGCAGGGGGTGGAAATGGGACGGCCGTCCTTCATCCACCTGCATCTGGATATCGCCGGCGGCGAGATCAGCAATGCCCGCATCGGCGGCCACGCAGTGAAGATCGGCGCAGGCGAACTTTTCGTCTGAAGCGGGAGCTAAGCGTTTTGGAAAAGAGAAATTCAATCAGCGTTTTAGGAGAATTTGGTGGGTGATCACGGGCTCGAACCGTGGACCCGCTGATTAAGAGTCAGCTGCTCTACCAACTGAGCTAATCACCCATCCGCGACCGCGTCGGTCCAGTCCCGTCGCTGTCGTGAGGGGGCGTATAAAGGCGTTCGATTGGCTTGTCCAGCGCCTTTGTGAAAATCTTTTGAAAAACTTCATGGGGCCAAGGCGCGCCCTGTGGAGAACGCCCCGCACACCGCCGTGGTTGTAGGGAACACGGGAGTCACGACGAAAGACGCGTTTGACAACTGCCGCTTTGACCTGGGCGGCCGCTTCATCGGCGTGCGCTGATGGCGCGGCCAGGCGAGAGCAAACGCAATCAACTCGGAGCCGGATGGAAACGCTGTGGGTTTATCGTCGCGTGACGCAAATACCCTCTTGAGTGTCATCGGCCCGTGCGCTAAAGCGACGCCACGGATGGGTGATTAGCTCAGTTGGTAGAGCAGCTGACTCTTAATCAGCGGGTCCACGGTTCGAGCCCGTGATCACCCACCAAAACTTCTCCTAAGACGCTGATTAAATTCCAATTTTTCCGGCAGGCATATTGGTGCGCTTTCCAGGTTCTGGGAGGTATCCACGGCCCGTTCCTAAGCATCCGGCGTGACCGCGTGCCGTCCTGTCCGCCGACACTTGTTGCGATGGCCTACGAGGCGCATCAGCGGCGCCATAATCCCGACCGGCGATATGTGCAGCGCTCGACCAGCGCGATTGGTCGCCTGGTCGAGCCGGTCGCGGGCGACGCCAACGGCACCGACCACGCCCTCATCAAACGGTGCGCCGAACATTCATAACGGCGTGACCAATATCGTCGTCAGACGCTGCTGCCGTTCATTTGGCGGGAAAGTATCGGAGCGTTCCGGCGAGCCGCGGGCCGGTCGATCCCTGGGTGTCCATCGGGTGATTGATGCCGTCGTTCACGGGCAATTCTTCAAAATCAAAGGGGCTCACGCCTTCGAGACACGCTGCATTGACGCCGTAGAAATCGGGGTTCGCGCGCGGCCTGTGGAAGGTGTAGATGCCGCATTTTGAGCAAAAGAAATGCTCGGCCGCCTTTGTGTTGAACTGATACCTGGTCAGCGCCTCACCGCCTGAAAGCACAGTGACGCCGTCCTTTGCGGCGGAGACGGCAACCGCGCCCTTCAACTGGCAGTAAGAGCAGGTGCAGCGGCGGGCCGTATGAAGACCGTTCTTCAATCGAACATTGAAACGAACTGTTTTGCAGTGACAGGCGCCGTTGAGGTCCTGAACGTCGAGATTCATGGAAGCATCCATCTGATTTTGAAGCGCAATTGACGTCCTTTTCTTAGGGGCTGGATTGCGGATGCTCAAGTGCGGGCAAAGCGAATGGCATGCCGGGCGGAAGGTGAGGACAGCCGTGACGACCCTTGGAGGCCTCTCCGCCTCATCGCGGCAGCGCCTCGACGTCGTGGCGTGAGGGGCGTGGCTCTGTGGTCGCGATGTCAACGATGCTGCCGATGCAGATCAGTGCGAAGAAGACGAAGAACGAGACAAAGACAATCAATCGCTCCGTTTTGAACTCTTCGCCGCGGTGGAAAAGCCGCGTCTGTTGGCGATAAAGGCCGGATCGACCCCTGCGGCACGCTCGCACCCGTCACCTGTTGCTCCCGTGCAACAGGCGCTTCGTCATTCCGGCAGTTTGCGATTGTGCTCTTGCCGCAGAAGTAAACTCGTGTAATTTTCACCAAATCGGAGCTCAAACTAGAGGAGGCATACGATGATTCATAATTTTGTTCAGATGCTCGCCTCTGGTGGAATGGCTTGCTCGTCACGACGAGTGTGCCACAATTCTGTGAATTACTTCGGCGCATAAACGCGACCCGAGTTCCGCCTTTTCGTATTTTCCATTTTGACTTGATGTGACCGGTTCCCGGAACGCGTTTCCGTGTCCGCGCGCATCCATAATCTAGAGGACCGGCCGCTCGCGGCGGCGGGAATAATCATGCGCGAATTGCAACTTACCTCCGCCGGCACCCTGCCGGCGATCATGGACGATCTGTTTCGAACGTTCGGCTTCCGGCGAACCGTCGGTGCCTTCCTTGTTGCTGCCTGGAGGCGTCGCCGGACGCTCAACCAGCTCAGCCATCTCTCGGATCACTTGCTCCGCGATATCGGCGCGGAGGAAGGCGTGAAGAAGCCCGAGATGGCCGACATATCCCTCTGGCAAATGCCGGTCGGCTATCCGGTTGTGAGACACAACTGAGGCCCGCGTCAGCGGGCCTCAGGCTGCTGGCAAACCCTAAGATGGCTTCCTGCCGCGAAGGGCGTCCCATTCTCCGTCATCCTCGCCCTTGTTGTTCAGTCCGGGGAGATACCTGACAGGTGTTCGGGGAGATAGCTGACACATCATCGGCTGGATTTGGTCTTGA
>NZ_JBYTEC010000041.1:0-22726 GCF_058792075.1 Ensifer sp. EB106-03-01-XG145
AACCATCGACTTGACCAAACCCAAAACTGTCAGTCATCTCTCCGAACAGGTGTCCGCTATCTCCCCGGACTGAACACCTGTGGCGGGGATCCAGCGGCCCGACGTCGGTCGGGTCAAAAGAACCTTTCAGCCCAAGGACTTGGGCTGGCTAGATTGCTGTGACAAGCACAGGAACGACGGAGATTTTGGCTGACGCACCGGCTTCTCCCGCAAACTTACAATGATCAAACATAGTTTTATCAGCTGTCTGTCGGGTGGCTTAGTGCCGCCCGGAACAGTAACGCCGGATAATGCCCACGCCTAATGCAGATGCACCAGCTTGTCCGGGTTGCGCACCACATAGATCGCCACCACCTTGCCGTCCTCGATGTCCAGCGCGGTTGACTGCAACTCGCCATCAGCTTCCCTGGTAACGAAGCCCGGGAGGCCGTTGATGAAGCCGGCGCGCACCAGGGTCGAGCCGTGTTTGGCAAAGAGGGCGGCCAGTTGCTGGTGCACCTTCATGACGGCATCGAAGCCGAGGATTGGCCGCATCGCCGCCGGGCGTTTGCCGCCGCCGTCGGAATGGACGCTGACATCGGCCGCCAGCATCGCGCCGAGCGTCTTCATGTCGCCGCCGCGCGACGCGGCGTAGAAGGCGTTGGCGAGCTCGAGGCCGCGCTGCTGCTCGATCTGGAAGCGTGGCCGCTCGTCGCGCACATGGGTGCGGGCGCGGGCGGCGAGCTGGCGGCAGGCGGCGGCATCGCGGTCGATGGTCGTTGCGACCTCGTCGAAGCTCAGGCCGAAGACGTCGTGCAGCAGGAAGGCGGCGCGCTCCAGCGGTGACAGCCGCTCCAGAGCGAGCATCAGGGGGAGGGTAACATCGTCCTCCGGCTCCTCTTCGACCACGGGATCGGGAAGCCAGGGGCCGACATAGGTCTCGCGCTTCAGCCGCGCGGATTTCAATTGGTCGAGGCAGAGCCGCGTGACGGTGCGACGCAGAAACGCCTCCGGCTCGCGCACGGACGTGCGGTCGGCCCCCATCCAGCGGATGAAGGCCTCCTGCACCATGTCCTCGGCATCGGCGACCGAGCCGAGCATGCGGTAGGCGACGCGGATCAGCTTCGGACGCAGCGGGTCGAAAACCGCCGCTGCGTCCTCCTGGGGGGTGCCCGTCATCAGGCGGCCTTCTCGGCTGCGGCCTTTGCCTCTGCCGGATCGACCCAGAGGCCAAAGCCGACGGCCAGGCGGTTCCAGCCATTGATGACGTTGATCATCAGCGTGAGCTTCACCTGTTCCTCCTCGGTGAACTGTTGCTTCAGCGCTTCGTAGGCCTGTTCATGGGTGTGGCCTTCCGAAAGCCGCGTCAGCGCTTCGGTCCAGCCTAGCGCGGCGCGCTCGCGATCGGAATAGCACGGCGCCTCGCGCCAGGCCGAAAGCAGGTAGATGCGCTGCTCGGTCTCGCCCTTGGCGCGCGCTTCCTGGGTGTGCATGTTGATGCAGTTGGCGCAGCCGTTGATCTGCGAGGCGCGGATCTTGACGAGTTCGATGATGGTCGGGTCCAGGCTCGCGGCAACGGCCATCGAAACGCTGGTCCAGCTTTTCATCAGCTGGGGGGCGGCGGCGAAAAGGTCGATCTTGGCAGTCATGGTTCCGTTTCCTTTCGTTGGTTCCGATACCATGACGAGCGAGCTACGGCCGGTGTGACATCGGCGCGAAATTTTTTACGGAATCTTCTACGGCGGGCTCGTCGGTAGCTTGGTTGATGCAACATTTGAAGGCGCATCTGGCGGCATCCTTCCCCGTCCGATCACGCCCTTTCCACCCGCGATCCACACGGTCGGCAGCGCCTATTCGGCGGAAGGTTGGCTGCGGCGTTCCAATATGGACTGAAACAGATCGGCCTGGCGCTCGGCGGCGAGGCGAATTTTCTTGAGCTGTCCGAGCAACGAGCCGAAGGCCGCAAGCGCGATGCCTGCGCCGACGGTCGGCAATGCCGACTGCACGGCAAGAATAATGCCCAGCCAGCCGAAAGACGGCATGGTTGCATTCAGCGCGACCGCCAGCGATACGACGATGACCACCGCTCCGGCAATTTTCAGAAAAGTGTCCATGGCAGTTCCGCCACTCGCATGCCGTGCAAACTTTCTCGGCCCGCACGTCTTGTCAAGGGAGCGTGCGATCTCCCGGGTGAGGGAGCGCGACAGGGGGCTTGCGGTTCTCGCCTGTCACACCCCTGTAAAAGGGCGGCTCTATCCCTCGGCGCCAGTTTCAACACGAGGGTATATCCATGAAATCCTTTGTTTCCGCCATTGCCGGCGCGCTTACCGCAGCCCTGCTTTCGACCGCGGCCTACGCCGATAATCTGGTGCTCTATACCAGCCAGCCGAACGAGGACGCGCAGGCGACCGTCGATGCCTTCCAGGCGGCCAATCCCGGCATCGAGGTCGAATGGGTGCGCGAGGGCACGACGAAGATCATGGCCAAGCTGATGGCCGAGATCGAGGCCGGCAATCCGGTCGCCGACGTGCTCTTGATCGCTGACACCGTGACGATGCAGCGGCTGAAGGAAGCCGGACATCTGGCCGACTACAAGTCGCCGGAAGCCGCCAATTACGACGCCGCGCTCTACGACGCCGATGGCGCCTACTATTCCACCAAGATGATCACGACCGGCATCGTCTACAACACCTCGGCCGCGATGAAGCCTGCCGGCTGGCAGGATCTCGCCAAGACCGAAGCCAAGGGCCTCGTGACCATGCCGAGCCCGCTGACCTCGGGCGCGGCGCTGATCCATGCGCAGACGCTGACCAACATCGATGGTCTCGGCTGGGACTATTACAAGGCGCTCGCGGCAAATGGTGCCACGGCCGCTGGCGGCAACGGCGGCGTGCTGAAGGCGGTTGCGACCGGCGAGAAGGCCTATGGCATGCTCGTCGATTTCATGGCAATCCGCGAAAAGGCCAAGGGTGCGCCGGTGGAGTTCGTCTTCCCGGCCGAGGGCGTTTCGACTGTCACCGAGCCGGTCGGCATCCTGAAGACTGCCAAGAACGTCGATGCCGCCAAGAAGTTCGTCGACTTCCTGCTGTCCGAGGAGGGCCAGAACACGGCGGTGAAGATGGGCTATATTCCGGCCCGCAACGGCGTGGCTCTGCCCGAGGGCTATCCGGCCCGCGAGACGATCAAGGTGCTGCCCGTCAACGCCGCCGAAGCGGTGAAGAACTCCGACACCGACCTCAAGACCTTCTCCGGCATCTTCGGCACGAACTGATACGTTCGATGCTTGAACGCAATGATCGGCGCAGCCGGCCCCGCTGGCTGCGCATTCCCTTTCAAAGCCGGACACAGGACGTGCGGCAGGTGAGGGTGGGTGCCACCCCCGCCGCCGAGCCGTGCTGGCTGGTGCCCTTCGTTTTCGCCTGCCTGTTTCTGCTGTGCCTGCTGCCGCTCATCAGCCTGGCGAGGGCGGGTTTCGCAGGTCTCATCTCCGGGCAGTCGATCGGCGTGCTCACCGAGCCCGCGACCTTTGCGGCGATTCGCAACACGCTTCTGACGGCGACGGGCGGCATGGTCGTCTCCGTCGTCATCGGCGCGCTCTTCGCCTTCTCGGTGGCGTTGACCGATGTGCGCGGCAAGCTGACCTTGAGCTTCGCCTTCATGCTGCCGATGATGATCCCGCCGCAGGTGACCGCACTTGCCTGGGTGGAAATGACCGGGCCGGCGAGCCCGCTTCTGAAGACGCTGGGGATCGCGCCGCCGCTCGGCAGCCCGCAGCCGCTCTATTCGCTCGCGGGCATTTCGCTGCTGCTCGGCGTACAGCACGCACCACTGGTCTTCTTGGCGCTGAAAGCCGGGCTTTCAGCTTCCCCGCGGGATGGAGTGGAGGCGGCACGGCTTGCCGGTGCCACGCCGTTCCGCGTTTTCCGCGATATCGTCGCGCCGCTGTCGCTGCCGGGGCTGATTGCCGGGGCGGCGATCGCCTTCGTCTCGGGTGTGGGCAATTTCGGCATTCCGGCGATCCTCGGCATTCCCGCAGGGATCGAGGTGCTGCCGACCTTGATCTACACAAGGCTGGCAAGCTTCGGCGCCGGCACCTTCGGCGAGATCGCGCTGCTCTCCAGCCTCATTGCCGTGATTGCCGCGGCCGGGCTGATCCTGCAGCAGCGGGCGCTCTCAGGGAAGGACTACCGCATCATCGGCCTCTCCGGCGCCAATGCCGCTTTCGCGCTCGGGCGTTATCGCCTGGTCGTGGAGATGGCGCTGGTCGCGATCCTGTTCTTCGTGCTGGTGGCGCCGCTGGCTGCGCTTGTCGCAAGCTCGATGGTGCCGGCCTATGGCGTGCCGCTCAACCTTCAGACCGTGTCATTGCGCGCTTACGAAGAAATCCTCTTTCGCCAGTCGATGACGCTGAAGGCGCTTGGCAATTCGACGTTCCTTGCGACCACCGCAGCACTTGGCCTGCTCGCGGTCTCCGTACCCGCGGCCTACCTGATGACCCGGCGCAAGGGCTTGCTTGCCAATACGCTCGGCATCCTTATCGAGATCCCCTATGCGCTGCCCGGCATCGTGCTGGCTGTCGCCTTCATTCTCACCTTTGCGGCTCCGTTGCCTCTCCTCAGCGTCTCGCTCTACGGCACCATCTGGATCATCCTGATCGCCTATTTCTCCTCGTTCCTGGCCGTCAGCCTGAAACCCGTCATGAGCGCCTTTCTGCAGATGGATCCGTCGCTGGAAGAGGCGGCGCGGCTTGCCGGCGCGGGTTTCCTCAGGCGCATGCGCGACGTGATCCTGCCGCTGGTGGCGCCGGCCGCCGGGGCTGCGATCATCCTCGTCTTCCTCATCGCTGCCAACGAACTGACGGTCTCCGCACTGCTCTGGTCGGCCGGCACCCAGACGCTCGGTGTCGCCATCTTCAATCTCGACGACAGCGGTTCGTCCGATCTTGCCGCAGCGCTCTCGGTGCTTGTCGTGGTGATGGTCGTGCTGTTGATGGCGGCGCTCGAGGCGCTTGCGAAATATCTTCCCGAGGGCGTGCTGCCGTGGCGCAACTGATCCTCAATCACCTCACGAAACATTTCGGCGGCGGGCGGCCGGCGGTATCGGATGTTTCGCTGACCGTGCGGGAAGGCGGCTTCCTGGCGCTGCTCGGTCCCTCCGGCTGCGGCAAGACCACGGTGCTGCGCATGATCGCCGGCTTCGAGCAGCCGACGGACGGCTCGATCGATTTCGGCGAAAGGCGGCTTTCCGACGCGTCGCAGGCGCTGCCGCCGGAAAGACGCAACATGGCGATGGTGTTCCAGTCCTATGCGCTCTGGCCGCATATGACGGTGGCTGAGAATGTCGGCTATCCCTTGAAGGTGCGCGGCATTTCCGGCGAAGCCTGGCGACGAAGTGTCGGCGAGGCGCTGGCGCTGGTGAAGCTCACCGATTATGCCGAGCGCCGGCCCGCGGCCCTTTCCGGCGGCCAGCGCCAACGCGTGGCGCTTGCCCGCTGCCTGGTGACCTCGCCGGATGTCGTGCTGCTCGACGAGCCGCTCGCCAATCTCGACCAGCATCTGCGCAAATCGATGGAGGAGACCTTCCGTATCTTCCACGAGCGCTCGGGCGCGACGATGATCTATGTGACCCACGACCAGGCCGAGGCGATGGCGCTCGCAACCGATGTCGCCGTCATGTCCGAGGGGCGGCTGATGCAGATGGCGCCGCCGGCGGAGATCTACGCAAGACCGGAAGGCGCCGTCGTCGGCGGATTGATCGGCCGCGGCTCGGTGCTCAGGCTGGCCGTGCCGGAGGGCGCACCGAGGGCGCTGGAGTGGCCGGCGCTGCGGGCCGCACTTGGCGGGATCGGCGAGGCGGGTGCGAGCAATGGGGCGATCCGTGACGTGCCAATTCGCGATGTGCCAATTCGCGATGTGCTTGTGCGGCCGGAGCATGTGCGCCGCGACGGCGAGGGCATGGCGTTTCGGGTCATCGCCTGCGTGTTCGAGGGTGAGCGTTTCGCGCTGACACTGGCGCTGCCCGACGGGCAGATGCTGAAAGCCTATGGCGACAGCGCGCTGATGCCCGGAGAGACCGGGCGCTTCGTTGTTGGCAGGGGCTGGCGGCTTTGAGAGCGCTCACCTGTTCTGTGACTTTCCATGTACGACGAATAAGTTTGGTTTCCCACGCCAACGAAGCGTGACTCAACGCAACCGGTTCCGTTCGGACTCGAACTGCAGCAAGTGCAGTATGCGGGGAGCGGTCAAATCCGACGACCGCAATAAAGGGTATTTGTTGCGCTCCGTTTCAACGTGTGCGAGAGAAGAAGAGAAGTCACAGCATCGGTTTAGTCAATGAGTCTCGACGAAGAGTACGGCCGCTGCGAGGCGCCCGGGAGAGATGTAAATCCCCACGAGCACAATTATCGCCCCCAAAGTCTTCAGAGATTGACGGAAGAAACAGCTCCCATACTGCGATCATACCTTGCTACTGCGGAGCGAGGTTTGGCGGTTCCTAGAATTCTGCACCGCACCACCAATCTACTATGGATTGTGGATGGCGTGGGAGATTTATGGTTCGCGATTGAGGAGATAGTTCATCAGGACTCGGGCGAGTTGCTGTACACGTACCCAAGAACTCGATCACTGAAGCCCCCGCCGGAACATGTTAAACTCGGACATCCATCTCTCCTCAGTGCTATCGATAAGCACGCGCGCATTGGCGGGGAAATCCAATGGGTACCGAGGTACAACCGCTGGGTACTGGTCAATCAATCGGGTCGATACGGAGACAGGCCGTGGCAAACCAAAAATCATCTAGATGCTGTCGCTCGCAAATTTAACCAATTCGGCATAGACTTCCACGTTGTGTTCTGGAGCCCGACTAACCAAAAGGTTGGCCAATGATCATGTTTGAATACCTCATGCCTGAGGATCTGGAGGAACTGAGGTCAAGTCTGGAACGTAAAGAAGGCCTCAAGGATTTCCTGGGTTCAGTCCGGGGACTCCTGACCTCTACACCTGTAGACCAAGGGGCATTTAGCGATACGATCTATCTCGCCGGCAAACGGCTATCACAGTGGGGCTTCTGGGACGTTGTGCCGGATCGTGTGCTCGCGTCCGCTCTCGTGGGTATGCCGGGTCCAGCCGCTGCTTTGTTTCTTGAGGCCGCTCCTGAGGGCTATCGAGCGCGGGTGGTTGAGATCGCCAACGGCACCGAGAGCGCAAAGATAAGGGCAAACGCTAAACGCCTGACTGGTCGCATTTCTACCAAAAAGAAAAAGGTGGCGGCTTACGTCCTGAGAAGCCGCGATGGGAAGGTTCTGGGACGGAGAACCAAGGCACGTATCCTTTTGAACCAAGCGCTTGAGAATCTAACCTCAACAGGCACTGCTATTGAGGCATATTTTGCGGACAGCGGTGTAGTAGTTGGCCAGATGCCCCAAGTAATTGAGGAGGAAAAACACCGGCTGCCAGGCCTAATTCCTCCGAAAAAGACCGGCAGAGCTCACAGGACACATCGCTCGCGCTGATCAGTTCCGGGACGCGACGGAGACACTCTGTCGAGGCAAGTTGCGCACAAGGCTGGCCGGTTTTTTACTCGCTCCAAATCTCGAAGCGAGGGGGCGGTGCGGTGTCGCTTGCATCGGTGGCGCTTTCACCGGGAGATATTGACTTTCGTCGTCTGTGACGCAGCCGTCGCCGTATCAGGATCGTTCCCAGGAAATGGTGCTTGCTACCGAGTTCTGGCTCTCTGCCGCTGGTTCATGATGCGATCGCTTGCGAGCGACAGCTGGATCCTTATCCATTTAAACACGCCTCGAAATAAACCATTGAGTTAAATGAAACCGGTTGTTATAAACAACCAGTATCCCGCGCAGATGCGGTTGGGGAAACGAGGCGGGTGGCCTCATCGACAGGAGGATAAGATGAAGCTTTATCAGGGCATGGGGCCGAATTCGTACCGCGTGCGCATCTTCATGGCGGAGAAGGGGATTTCGGTGCCGATGGTGGATGTCGATTTCGCCAAGGGCGAACACCGGGCGCCGGAGTTCCTGGCGGTCAATTCGCTCGGGCAGATCCCGGTGCTGGAGCTCGACGACGGAACGATCATTACCGAGAGCGTCGCGATCTGCCGCTATCTCGAGGAGACGAATCCTGAGCACCCGCTCTTCGGCCGCGATGCCGTCAGCCGTGCCAAGGTGGAGATGTGGAACCGTCGCGCCGAACTGGTGATCCTCGGCACCGTCGGCAATGTGGCGCTGCATTCGGATGCTTTCTTCGCCGAGCGGCTGACGCAGTTTCCGGCCTTTGCCGAGACCGAGCGCGTGGCGGTGCCGAAGAAGTGGGGCTGGCTCGACGACGAGCTTTCGGATGGGCGACCCTTCCTCGCCGGCGATGAATTCTCGATCGCCGACATCACTGCAGGTGTGACGGCCTGGCTCTGCGATGTCTTCGGCATGGAGATCCCGGCTTCGGCCCGTCATGTTCAAAGCTGGCTGGAGCGGGTGCGTTCGCGGCCGAGTTTTGAGGCGTAGAATTCAGCGGATTTCGTCCGTCGGGCTGATGGGGATTTGCCCCTCATCCGGCCTACCGGCCACCTTCTCCCCGCCACGCGGGGAGAAGGAGACTCGCGGCGGCCGCTCGTTCCATCTCGGCCAGTCTCCGTTGCCGCTTCTTGCACGGACAATGTCAGATCGTGAGGCGGCGTTGGTTCTCGTCCCCTCTCCCCGCAGGCGGTGAGAGGGTTAGGGTGAGGGGCAATTGCCTAGGCCCGAGCCTAGGCAAGATACTGATCCGAATATCGTTTTTGGGTCTGGCGCGGCGCGGGGCAGTGCGCCAAGTTGCCACCGAAAGGACCCGCTAAAATTCATATGTGGATAGGCGTCCTGTCCTTTTTCCTTGCCTTCTCCATGGCTTTTTTCAATTCCTAAAATAACAGCTGCCCGATTCGCCCGCCGTCGGCGCCTGCAGGGCGTCGGCTCTAGGAGACAAGCCATGAACGATTTCAAGAAGCCCACGATCACCGAAATGCGCCCGAAGATCACCGTCATCGGGGTCGGCGGCGGTGGCGGCAACGCCATCAACAACATGATCAACGAAGGGCTGCAGGGCGTGGAATTCGTGGTGGCGAATACGGACGCGCAGGCGCTCGCCATGTCGAAGTCGTCGCGCATCATCCAGCTCGGTGCTGCCGTCACCGAAGGCCTTGGCGCCGGCTCGCTGCCGGACGTCGGCCGGGCGGCGGCGGAGGAATCGATCGACGAGATCATGGATCACCTCGGCGGCACGCATATGTGCTTCGTCACCGCCGGCATGGGCGGCGGCACGGGCACGGGGGCGGCACCGGTGATTGCGGCTGCGGCGCGCAAGGCCGGCATCCTCACGGTCGGCGTCGTCACCAAGCCCTTCAGCTTCGAGGGCAAGCGCCGCATGGAGACGGCGGAGCAAGGTGTCGAGCGGCTGCGCGAGGCGGCTGACACCGTCATCGTCATCCCCAACCAGAACCTCTTCCGCATCGCCGACGCCAAGACCACCTTTGCCGATGCCTTCGTGATCGCCGACCGGGTGCTTTATTCCGGCGTCGGCTGCATCACCGACCTGATCGTCAAGGAAGGTCTGATCAACCTCGACTTCGCCGACGTGAAGTCGGTCATGAAGGGCATGGGCCGGGCGATGATGGGCACCGGCGAGGCAACCGGCGAGGGCCGGGCGCTGAAGGCTGCCGAAGCGGCGATCGCCAACCCGCTGCTCGACGAAGTGTCGATGCGCGGCGCCAGGGGCGTGCTGATCTCGATCTCCGGCGGCATGGACATGACGCTGTTCGAAGTGGACGAAGCCGCGACCCGCATCCGCGAAGAGGTCTATGACGAGGCCGATATCGTCGTCGGCTCGATCTTCGACCGCACGCTCGACGGCACCTTCCGCGTCTCCGTCGTCGCGACCGGCCTCGATTCCGCGCGTTCGGCCAACAATGCCGCCGGCGCTGCCGCTGGCCAGCCCGCACCGGCCCCGACCCGCACGCTGCAGTAGGGCTCACACGCCCCAAGCGGGCGCTGCTTCAAGACAACAGGACGCCATGCGCTCATCCGGGTGCATGGCGTTTCCTGTATGAGCCCCTCATCCGCCTGCCGGCACCTTCTCCCCGCAGGCGGGGAGAAGGGACGTTGCGGCATGCTCACCGTTTCCTCTGCTCGCTTGCAGCCGCAGGATACCTTGAGGGAGCACAGCCGGCTTCTTGTTTCCGTATGCCAGAGGTGGCGGAAAGGAGACGTGGGAGCTGCGCGCGATTCCCTCTCCCCGCAGGCGGGGAGAGGGTGAGGGGCGGGGCCAACCGGAAAGGATTCGTCACGACATTATGAAAATCCATGTCGCGCGCCCATGAGAGCCGCAAACCCGCCGCGACGGGTGAAGCCGAGTGGTTCAATTCGAAGCCGCCGCATCCGCCCGAGGTGCCAGCCGGTAGATCAGCATCGTGTCGTCGTCGACGACGCGTTCGGCTGTCCGGTCGAGATGGGCGATCAGGCCCTTGTTGTATTCGAGGAGCTTGCGCCGCTGCATGTCGCGGGCGTTCTTGGTGATGCCGAACCAGGTGGCGTTCCGGGCGCGCAGCTCCTCCAGCGCCTCGATCGCGTCGCCGTCTTCCATCAGCATCGACCATTCGGTTTCGCCGCCGCCGGGCGGGAAGACCCAGCCGCGGCGGCGGCTGTAATAGATCGCCACGGGATCGCCGATCGTCGGCGTTGCGGTGATGACGAGATCGCCGGGCTGGCTGAGTTCGCTGAGCTTCGTGCCGAGCTTTTCGCCGTGATCGGCATAGGGTGTCTTCATCAGTGACAGGCCGGGGATGCTGCCGCCGATGACGACGACGGCGGCGATCGCCGCGAGGCGCAGCGCGCGCGTGCGAAAGCCCTGTTCGCGGCCGATCTCGACCAGCAGGATCAGGCCGCGCCCGGCAAGTGCCGCCATCGGCACATTGAAGATATGGAAGTTCCAGGGGTTGGTCTTGATCTCGCGGGCGGCGAAGATATAGACGATCGCCGCCCCCAGGAACCAGACATGGAAGAACCAGGGCGCGCCGGCGGGGGAAGCGTCGTCTGGCGCCGCTTCGTTTGCCGCCGGCGGCGCGGTCAGGAGCGCGATGCCGGTGAGGATCACCACCGGCAGGGTGAAAAGCCAGCTGCTGGCGATCCTCCACGTGGCGGGAATGTAGAAGGCTTCGTCGAGGAACCGGGAAAGCCCGTCGCTCCAGAGATAGCCGCTGCCGGCGACATGGTATGGCGGATAGTTGGCGCCGAGATAATGCGCCCACCAGTAATAGCCGAGAATGAGCGCACCGGCGGCGAGTGCGACGGGCAGGATTGCCAAGAGCCGGCCGACGCTGAGCCTGCCGCGCTGGTGCAGAACGACGAAGGTCGCGTAGGTCATCGGCACGACCACGGCGATGCCCGGGAGCTTGGCAAGCACGCCTGTCGTGGTGAGGAGGCCGGCCGCGATGAGAACGGGCAGGCGATCGTTCTGCAGATAGGCGACATAGGTCCAGGCGCCCGTCGTCACCAGCGCCAGCATGGCCGGATCCGGCAGAAACGAGCGGTCGATCATGACAGCGCCCGGCATGATCGCCAGCAGGAAGGCGCCGGCATGGGCGTGGGCCTCGTCCCAGAGCCGCGCAATCAGTCGATGCAGCGCGAAGACGCCAAGGACGCCGAAGGCGATGGCGACGAGCCGGCCCCAGGTGTCGTCCCAGCCGAAGACGGCATAGAGAAGGGCGGTGATGTAGGAGACGACCTGCAGTTCGCGGCCCTGATAGGAGGGGTCGGGACCGGTCCAGCTCACCTCTGGAAAGAAGATGTTCCAGCTGCGCAGGAAGAAATTGTCGGCCATCATCGCCGTGCTCGCCTCGCGCCAGCTGAAGGCATCGACCAGCGGCTGCTGAACGTCATGCAGGCGGAACAGGGCGGCGAGCACCAGGATCGCGGCGAGTATCGCGCCATTCATGTGCCTGTGATCGAACCCCGACATTTGCCTCCCCAGGCGCGCCGAACGACCCTGACGACGACCGCGAGCGAGATGGGTGCCCTGCGGTAGGCTTCCGCCATGCGCCGTCGCCTGTATCCCTTAGTCTAGGACGAATATAATTAAGTAATCGCTGATTGTCTTGGCGGGAAAAGCTGGAAAACGGCCCCGTTTTCGGGCCTCGATGCGTCGCCAAGACTAATCCCTGGCGTGTGCCGTAGCCCAAAGGGACAGCTTGTCCAGAAACGCGCCCGGTCCTATAAAATTAGTACAAGCAAACTGTTGAGCACGACGCTCGCAGTTGCGCGTTGCTTTCGACCTTGACCACGGATGTACTGGCACGCGTTTTGAGAGCGAAAGAACAGAAGGGCCGGAGCCGCGCGCTCCGGCCTTTTTTTGTTGGGACGGGTTCGCAGGGTTCCCGGCCAGACCGCCGGCGCGGTTCCAGTACGCTTCCATCATCGCGGGAAGCGTGGTTGCCGACGTTCAGCCTCCTCAAGCAAAGAGAGTGGAAAGGAGCCGGAGAGGTTGATCTCCGCGAGCGTAAGCCTGCCATCAATCACCACGGCGAAATAGCGCCGGCAGAGATCTTGCGCCATCTCGGCTCGATTGGAGTAGGACGTTTCCTTGAGGTCCGTCTCCTTGAGTTCGGATTCGATTTCCGGAGCGCACATCGCGATGAATTCCCGTGCGGCGTCCGGGCGCTTTCGCAAGGCGGGCAGTACAAACTCGTACTTATAATAGCTTATCGTCAGCGGTTCCGTTCGTGGCGCGAACAGAACGATGGCGATTGCGCACAAAAGCGCGACGGCCATGCCGCCGGCAACGAAACGAAGGTTCATGATGGTGATCGTATAAATTGTCTCTTCTGGTCTTCTATCGCAACTTTGCCGTTTGGCAAGGCGCCTGAGGATCGTGACACCAAGTGGAGGCGTGAACGCCGAACGGCGGACGCTCAAGTCTCGCGCGGTCGCTTTCACGAATTGTTCCTCACCCAATTGGGGGAAATGGTTAGAGCGAGACCGCTTTCGTGCTTGGAGCGTTCTCTCATCGTTCGTCGCGTATTAGTCATTGCGCAATTGGGCGCGACCAATTTCCGGGTGGCGGAACGATAGACAGGCCGCGGCTGGGGCAGGCGCGGCCACCCTGTGACGGCCGCCCGCGTCGCGGGCAAGGGGAAAGGTTTACAGGCCCAGCAACCAGAACAGCGCGCCGAACACGAGGATGAAGGCGACGACGGCGCCGATGAATCGCAGCATGCCGGTGTTGGTGTCGCCCGTGCCGACAAGACAGTACCAAAGATTGTCATTGTTCATGTTGCAGCGCTCCGTTTTGCCTGTCTCGCTCTTACCAGAACCACCCGGGGATGTTCTTACCAGAACACCCCGGGGATATTCCTACTAGAATACCCCGGGGATGGAAGCGCAAGCCGGGGGTGCGCCCCGGCTGGCCATGTTTGCGGGATCCAGGAAGAGTTCCCGCCGGCGGCACGAAACCGCGCCCAGGGGGCGGTCGTCTGCCGCGGTCGCCTCTATGCGGACGGAGCCTCCTTCAGCTTCGGCAGTGCGCATAGGATGGCGACCGAAAGCAGGTGGATTGCGCTGACGACGAGGGCGAGGGCTGGCAGTCCCATGGTGATGACAGGCGCTGCCGCCATCGTGCCCAATGTGGTCGTCATGAAGATGAAAAAGACGATCAGCGCCGAGCCGCGGGCATCATTGCCGCCGGAAGCGACGATGCCGCGGTAGAAGCCGATGGGGCCGCGCAGGCCCAGGCCAATGCCCATGGGCAGGAAGAGAACGGGCACGAACAGCGGGTTCGTTCCGCCGGGCCATAGGCAAGGAGCGCGAGCGCGCTTGCGGCGGCCATCGCGCTGCCGGCCATGATGACCTCCTCCGTGCCGAAGCGCTCGGCGATCTTCGCGGTCAGATTGGCGGCGATGATGAAGCCCGCGACGCTGACGATCTGCACGATGATGAAATCATTGAGCGTGCCGCCCATCGTCTCGACGATCACCATGGGAATACCGAACACGAAGGTCAAAAGGCCGCCGAGCGTCATCGTCTGGCTCAGCGCATAGCGCATGAACACAGGATCCGTCAGCAGTTGCAGATAGGTGCCTTGCCTGCCTGACGTTCGCTGTTCGCGCGGAAGGCCGATCGCCAGCATCAGGACGAAGACGATCGCTCCGGCAGCGCCCAGAAGCTCGAACGACGATTGCCAGCCGAAATGCGCAAGAAGTGCCACGCCGGCGATGGGCACAAGCGCCGGAACCAGCGACTCGACGCTTCCGAGAAAGCCGATGGCGCGCACGGCCGTCTTCTCGCTGAACAATTGCCGGATGACGCCCGGCGCAAACACGGGCGCAGCGCTGGCGGCGATACCCTGCAGGAAGCGCAGGCCGATGAGGACGGCGATATCAGGCGCAAAGGCGCCGGCAAGGGAGGTGGCGGCAAAGGCGGCAAGGGCTGCGACCATCAGCGTCTTGCGATCGAAGTGATCGGCGAGGTGGCCGAAGAGCAGGAGGCCGAGTGCACTGCCGCCGACATAGGCGGCAAGCACCATCTGCGCGGTCGCTTCGCTGGCGGAAAACACGCCCGGCAGGACCGGAACCGCCGGCAGGATCAGGTCGGTGCCGGCAAGGGAAAGCGCGGTGCAGATGATGAGCAGGATGAAGGTGAAGGAAGCGCTGGATGATCCTGTCATAGCAGGATCACCAGGCTGCGGGAGAGCGCATGTCGCATCGTCAACGTCTCGATATCAGTTGGAAGGATCGGCCTGATCTCCCGCCCCTAGAGCGAGAAGGTCGGCCAAGCCGTTCCCGCTGCTATCCAGAGACGCACATAGGGAGTGGGGCCGCCGGGGCGGTCAGACGTTTGGCAGCAATGATGAGCCGATACGATCGCATGCGATGAGGATTGCAGAAGACGGAGATCGCTGCAAGACGGAATGAAACCTATGCGGGAGGGGCTGAACGACTTCTGCGAGCATCGCCCGAGCCGGTCCGGTGGTCAGGACCCGCTGGGAGCGGGAGGGGGCGACCGGTCTATTTGCAAAGACCGCTCAGAGGGCGGCAAGTTCCTCGGCCGTCGCAACGATGTGCGTGTTGCCGATGGAATGATCGGCATATTTGAACGCCAGAATGCTCATGACTGACGCGACGAGGGCTACCAGGATGATACGCATTGGGGCGCTCCGAGCTCTTGCTGCCTGACCATGATCTTTCGTTGGGCCAGGCGTTGACCGAACCGGAACCGATGCCCCGATTGAAAGGCCACCGGCCTTGTGCATTTGTTTTAGCAACGGAACCGGGTGGATGTTGTTCCCGCGGGGACAGGGGGCAAGGGACCGCGACGGCGGCCACGCCTTGCCGCCGGATGCGCCTGTGATCTGCCGTGATGGAGCGAGGAGGACTGGTCGCGCCTCACCCCAAGGGGCGCGTGAGAACTCAGGGCGGCCAGGCAACGCCAGCTTGGAAGCGTGGTTACGGTGTCTGGTAGCGCAACAGCAGAGTGCCGAGCCGCGGGTACCTGCGCAGCACCAACTCGATTGCGCCGCCGCCATAGTCGCGCCCCTCGAAGATGTCGACTTTCTCGCAGGTGCCGCAATATGTTCGGCGTTCGCCATAGCCAAGCGAGCATTCACGCTCGGGGCAGGTGATCTCAATTTCGTTTTGCCGCCTGCTCAACTTGAAGGTCATCTTGCTGGCGGGGGACGGCGTGAACTCGCACGGTTCCCCGACGACACAGGCGACCTCGCCTGCCACGGGCTCCTCACCGTCCAGCATCAGCGCATAGTGCAGCGCGTAGGTGGGCGGTTCGGCGTGGACGGTGGCCACGGGCAGAAGCGAAAGGACAAGGGCAGACAGGGCTAGAGCAGACGGGGCGAGGCGCATGGATCGCATCAGGCAACATCCTCGGTGGCAGCGGCAACATGGCAGCGTCGGCAGGGTGCTGCAGCGCCTGAGCCTCGTCTGTGCGTTTGAGGTAATGCAACAATGATGTCAAAACTGTAGCGGGTGTTGGCCGTCGGTCGCGCTTTTTAATTGCGCGGTCTTGCTTGGCCTGATCGGGCCTACTTGGTTGGCCCTACTTGGTTGGCTTGACGAGCGAGATGAACCGCGGCTTTGCGGGGGCGTCCAGCCAGTCGATCCATTTGTCGCGTTCCATCGGCAGCAAGCCGGATGACCTGGCCGGTGCCGTAGGTTCCATCGGGATCGTCGACCGTGAAAATGCATGCCGGTCAAGCTGTCGAAGGCTTTGTCGTTGATAGGGTTCAGGCGTTGCCCGATGGCAAGGCCATGCTGACACCAGCCGCGACGAACACAGGAAGTCTGTCGCCGCGTCGCGCCGGATTGACCGTTACCCTTCCGCGTCTGCAGCTTCCGGTGCCACCGGTTTCTTCGCCAGCGCCAGGTTCGCCGCTGCCGCCTCGGCCTCCGCCGCACCCGCTGCACCGGAGCGCACGGTCACGGCGTTGGAGGCGAGGTCGAGGCCGGCTTCGCGCAGCGCCGGAAGCAGGCGCTTCATCGCCTCGCGCTGCAGGATGCTGGGGTTGCCGGGGCGGGCGGTGAATTTGAGGCGGACGACGAGGGAGTTTTCGGTGACGTCCTGGATGCCCTGCATCTTCAAGGGCACCAGGAATTCGCCGCCGATCTCCGGGTCCTCCAGCATGGCGAGGCCGACCTTCTTGATGGCCTTGCGGATCTTTTCAGGATCGGCGTCGCGCTCGAATTTCAACTCGAACTTCACCGTGCTCCAGTCGCGGCTGAAATTGGTCACCGCCTGAAGCTGGCCGTAGGGGACGGTGTGGATCTGGCCGTTCTGGTGGCGCAGCCTCAGCGAACGCAGCGAGATGCGCTCGACCGTGCCCTTGAGCTTGCCGGTATCGACATATTCGCCGACGCGGAAAGCGTCGTCGGCGATGAAGAAGATGCCGGAGACGACATCCTTCACCAGCGTCTGCGAGCCGAAGGAAAGCGCCAGACCCAGCACGCCGAAGCCCGCCAGCAGCGGCGCGATGTTGATGCCGAGCGCCGAGAGAACGACGAGGCTGGTGACAGCAAAGATGGCGCCGAAGATGAGGTTGCGGACGAGCGGCAGGATGGTCGACAGCCGGCTTGTCTGATGAACCATCGTCTCGTCCTCGCTGTCGCCGGGCATGGCGACGCGGGCAGACGGCGAGAAGGCTTCGAAGCTCCGCCAGAGGAAGCTGCAGATCACCCAGGCGGCCACGACCGCAAGGCTGATGCGCTCGAGAACGACGATCCAGCCGACGGCGGCGGCGGTGTCGTCCTGGACCATGATCGGGCGCCAGAGCTCGATGATGATGTGCAGGCCGATCAGCCAGGTGGCGCCGGCAAGTGCCGTCTGGATGCTGCCGGAGATCGCCGCATGCAGCCTGGAGGAGGCGGGCGTGCGGCGGCGTTCGGCGGCGGCACCGGCCAGCGAATGGATGCCGAAGGCGAGGATCGGCAGCGCAAGCAGGATGATCTGCGTGGTGCCGCCGGCAAAGCTCCAGGCCGCGCTGTTGGGGCTGCCGGCAACGATGACGCTCATCAGCCAGAGCACGATGGCGCTCAGCGCATAAAACTCCGGCACGCCGAAGGCGATGGCGCGACGCACGGGGCCGGGGTTCTCGCCGGCAAAGAGCGCGCGGATATCACCCGCGCCACCAATGAACCAGTGGAGCTTCACCACCGTGAGGATGCTGACGCCGATCAGCAGCCAGCCATCGGTGGCGGAAAGGTCCAGCCCGCGCTGATGGGCGAAACGCATGCTGGCGCCGACGACGGCGCTGGCCGCGCCATAGGTGGCAAGCATGTTGGCGTGGAAGCGCGGATGGGCGATATCGAGCAGGCGGATTTCGGGTCGCGTCGGCGCGAAGAGGAAGCGGGCGCCGACGGCATAGACGGCGGCGACGACGGCGATGGTGATCAGGGCATGGGCAAGCTCGGCCGAGCCCGTACCGCGCGTCAGGAGCAGCTGGGCGATCGTGTGGCCGACGGCGGCGAAGATCACCAGATAGGCGATGTCGAAGCCGAGCCGGATCATCGAGGCGCGCACGCGATGCAAGAGGTCGACCACCTCGAAGGAAGCGCCGAACAGCCGATGGATAAGGGAGCGGCTGGCGAAGGCGGCGGCCAGCCCGGCGGCAATGGCCAGCACGGAAATGGCGGCAACCGAGACGACCGACCAGCCTTCGGCGCGGATGCCTGCCGCAACGTCAGCCATCACCCCGGCGATGCCGGAGATGCCCGTAAGGCCCATCTGCAAGCCATTGAGAAAACGGGCGGAAAGGGTGTCGAAGGAATCCTCGGGATCAGCGAGTGGAGCGGCTTGCTGCGGCGCGCCTGCCGGGGTCGCGGCGACGGCTGGCGTGGCGGCGTGGGCGTTGTCAGGTGTCGCTGCGCTCGCCGGCGCTGCGACCTGATTTGCCGCGTCGCGCCATTCGACCGTGACCGGACCGCCTGCCTTCGCCGCGGCGCGCAAGGTTTCCTCGATCTCGGCAGGGCTTTGGCCGGGCGTGAGAATGACGGTGATCGGCGCTGGTGCCGTCTGGGCAAGGGCGGGCAGGGCGAGCGCGAGAAGCAGCGCCAGGCTCGCCAGCAGGTGACGGCAGAAAAAGCAGTTATATGCCATGAATTTCACTCATCGAGCCCCGTCGCGCGCCATGCGCTCATCCGCATCACATTACACAACGTCCTAAAATTCCAATCCTATTTTGAATGGAAGGGGCGTCAGCAGCACGCACGCTCTGCCCGATCGCTTCGGGTTGGAAGCGAGCTCGGCCGGAATGCCCGATGGGTAAAGCCGACCAAGAGGTGGTCGCCTGGCCGAGCCGCGCAATTCCCCACAAGCATATGTGCATGAGCACTTTAACGGACCCGGCTGCTCCAGCCTTCCGCGCACCCCATCAACCAAGCAACTTCCTTGCCCAGTCCGAAACATCATCGCCGCTGCTGACGTCCGGTTGCACGATTCCGTCGATCATGAAGGTCGGGGAGACGTGGATGCCGTTCTGTCGCGCATATTTGCAATGCCACTTGATTTCCCGGTCGAGATCCGGGATCGCGAATGCGGCCTTGAGCTTGACGCCGCTATAGCCTTCCAAGCGCTCGATGATCTGGTTGGGTGTAGCGTCCAGATTGGGGCCGCCGGCATGATGGACGAATTCGAACTCTTCCCGATGCGCAGCGACTGCAGCGATGACTTTCTTCGCGGTATTCTTGCCGCCCTCAAGTGTCGAGGCCGCGATGATGCAGCGAACGATGACACCGGAATACATATGCCAGGGCTGCGACTGCAGGCGGATCTTAATAGTGACGGTGTCTTCGCCGGCCTGGTCGAGCAGGGCGTCGAGCTTGCTAAATGCCTTGGTGGAGTAAGGATCGGTCGGCTCCAGAAAGACCTCGAAGAGATGTGGACCGGTGCCCCAGGTGAGTGGATCGGCGTGCCAAGCTGAGTTGGTCATGGGACTTCCTCTCTTTTCAGGGTCGACGGGTTGGGATCGTTGAATTTTCAGAGTTTTCCAGTTTCGATTGTCGCTGAACCGTCCATGGGCAGAGCATGCATCAGGCTTGTGTGCCACGCTAGGTGATATCATTGGGGCGGGGCATCCCTGACAGCCGCTGCCCCTCTCCTCGGGTTTAACCCGAGGACTAGCCCTCTCCCCACAGGCGGGGAGAGGGGACGGCGCCGCGTGTGCTGCACTCTCGTCTTCTTGCCTTGGCCGCGAATACAGCCACACGCGGACGTCCTGGTTCCCGCGGTATGCCGTGGCACGACGCCTCGCGGTGCGCCGAAGTAGAGCGCGGAGAGAGCCACGTGTCCCTTCTCCCCGTGATTACGGGGACAAGGTGCCGGCAGGCGGATGAGGGGCGTTTCACTCACCGCGCGCATGAGGGGCGCTTCCCACTTACTTCGTCGTGTAACCGCCGTTGACCAGGATCGTCTGGCCGGTCATCCACCAGCCGTCGGAAACGAGGAAGCGGATATAGGGGACGATGTCCTCGATGTCGGTAAGGCCGGTCTTCGAAAAGCCCGAGAGGGCGGAAGCGGTCTTGTGGTAGGCGACGGCGTCGGCTCCCTCGGCCGGGTAGAAGAAGGGCGTATCCATCGGGCCGGGGCCAATGGCGGTAACCGAGATGCCGCGTGCGCCGAACTCCTTGGCGGCTGCGCGGGTGAAGTGCTCGACCGGTGCCTTGGTGCCGGCGTAGGCCGCATAAAACGGCGTGAAGGCGCCGAGCAAGGAGGTGACGAGCGTGCAGACCTTGCCGTTGTCGCTGACATGTTTGCCCGCTTCGCGCAGGAAGAAGAAGGCGGACTTGGAGTTGACCGCGCTCATCTCGTCATATTCGGCCTCGGTGATTTCGACGAAGGGCTTCTTCAGCACCTTGCCGACGGTGTTGACGGCGATATCGATGCCGCCGAGCGCGGATTTCGCATCGGCAAAGAGCTTCTCGACATTGGCCGCGCTGGTGAGATCGCCGGCATAGGCGTGGGCTGCGGCACCGGCTGCCTTGATTGCCGCCACGGTTTCTTCGGCTGCCGCCCTGGTGGCGGCGCTGTTGTAGTGGATCGCGACGCCGCGGGCGCCATGTTCGGCGAGATCGCGCGCCAACAGGCCGCCGAGGTTCTTTGCGCCGCCGGCGATGAGAACGGATTTACCATTGATGCCGTGGTCTGCCATGGGTTTCTCCTGTTATCGGCCGCCTGCTGCAGCCGGTTTGCGGCGAGCGGGAATGCCGGCGCGAGAGCGCGCAGGTCCCCGGTCTGCTCTGGCGCTGACGGCCTGTCCCGAACACGTTGTCTGTCCTGAACGCCGCACGCCGCGTTTCAAATAGCGCGGGCCTTGCCGCCGCCAACGCGAGAGGTCAGCGGTGCGACAGGCATCGCAGGGTTGAGAATACCGTCCGCGCCGCTGGTATAAAGCGCCAGTTCGTGACATGACTTGTCAGAATTGACGAACAATTGGCGTGGCCCGGCATGGACAGGATCGAGCTTTTCCGCATCTTCACGCGCGTCGTCGAAAGCGCGAGTTTTACCCGCGCGGCCGACACATTGGGGCTGCCGCGCTCTTCCGTTTCGGCCGCGGTGCAGACGCTCGAAACCCGGCTCGGCACACGGCTGCTGCACCGCACGACCCGTAAGGTGGCGCCGACGCAGGACGGGGCCGCCTTCTACGAGCGCTGCCTGCGGCTGATTGAGGACATGGACGAGGCGGAGAACCTGTTCCGCCGCAGCGCTTCCGACCCGACCGGGCGGCTGCGCGTCGACCTGCCGAGCCGCATCGGCCGGCTGATCGTGGCGCCGGCGCTGCCGGAGTTCCTGACGCGCTACCCCGGCATCGACATCGATCTCGGCATGACCGACCGGGCGGTGCATCTGATAGAGGAAAGCGTCGACTGTGCGCTGCGGGTCGGGCCGCTCAGCGATTCCGGCCTGATCGCCCGGCCGTTCGGCACGCTTCGCCTGATCAATGTCGCAAGCCCCGACTATCTCGAGCGGTATGGTATTCCGCTAGTGCCCAGCGATCTCGCCAGTCATTTCGCCGTCAACTATGCCTCGCCCTCAAGCGGCCGGGTGGAGGACTGGGAGTGGATCGAAGGCGGCGAGGCGCGCACGGTTGCCGTTCCCGGCCGCATCAGCGTCAACAGCGCCGAGGGCAGCATCGCCTGCTGCCTCGCCGGACTCGGCCTGATCCAGATCCCGGCCTTCGACGTGGTCGACCATCTGAAAGAGGGGCGCCTGGTGGAGGTCATGCCAGGCCATTCAGCCGCACCCATGCCGATGGCGCTGCTCTACCCGCACCGCCAGCACCTGTCGCGCCGATTGCAGGTGTTTGCCAATTGGCTGGAAGGGCTGATGCGGGAGGTGATAACGGCGTGAGGGTTGGCGCAGTGTTGCGAGGCACTCGATGCATGGTCGGGATGGAGGTCTACCTCTGATGTTCCGGAGATGTCGGTCAACCCGCATGCCCAGTGCTCGCACGCCCAGTGAATGTGTTGGCGGATGCTGGCGCAGCCAAAGATCGTCGTTGCGGCACGATTGCAGCGGTCCCACAGTGGAGAGGAAGCCGATGCGGGTCTTAATGCATCGTGGCTCCGGTGAAGAAAATATCTAAATATCCGAGAGACCAGTTTGTGAAGAATTGTTAGAATCTCTGCCGGAGATTTAGCTATTGTCTATCTGTCGTTTCTTGTCGCCAAGTTGAAAGGAGTGTTAGCGTGGGCTTGTTGTCTAAAATACGGACAATGTCCAAGCGCTACGGATCGAGGATGACTCGTTCCGTATTTTCCGTTTGGACGGATGAGATCGTAGACATGATAGATTTTGAAACCAAATATAAATACGGGAAGGTCTCGTTTCAGCTGCGAAAAGATAAATCATCCGGTGCTGAATACCTGATGATAGAGCATCGAGGCCCCGAAGGATTTGTATGGGTTCCGATCGTAGCAAGCGACGCCAAGAAGCTATCGAAATTTTTGATGGAAAAATTCGATAACGAATAGTGAGTGAAGTCTCAAACAGGTTCCATCCTCTTCCGGGCGCTGCGGTGAACGCACGAAGTAAACTTTAGCTGATCGTCTGATGGCACCGCCGGCCGTTCCATGGCAGGAAGTCCGATCCGCCGGCGTTCCACTTGCCGCCGAACTCTGAGAAGTCGGAGGTGAAGGTTGACCTGCCACTGCGAATTTCCTCCAGATTGGATTAGAGTCCGGCCCATTAAAGGACGGACGAATGAAGAAGCAG
>NZ_JBYTEC010000042.1:0-22331 GCF_058792075.1 Ensifer sp. EB106-03-01-XG145
ATAGTCCTGGAAACCTTCTCGCACGCCCGGCCAGCCTCAAAATACAGCCTATCCAATGGGGCGGAGACGGCGCTTACTCTGGTGCAGCATCCCACGCTACGGAAAGCGCGCTCAAATGTTGGCCCGGAATATCATCGAGCAATTCCGCAACGGGGTGAGCGATGAGGCTGCGCTGTTTGAGAGCGCCATGTGGCAGGAGCAGCACTCCGACGTTGCTCAGTATCGGCCGGACGCATAGGGAACATTCCGCATCGGTGACCGTTCTTTGCTTTGCCGATGATCCACGACGCCGGATGGATCGACGGCGGTCCGAGGAGCAGCCTATGTCCACGGAGCCTGCCAGGTACACGGTTGCTTGGCCCCGTCGACGACTTTCGGGGCCATTCTTTTTGGCTCGCTTCCTGCCGGCAGGAACCTTTCCGCCGCATGCGCGTTTCTCGCGTGTCTTGGTCCCGACACCCCGCTCGGGATCACATGGCAGGCTTCACCAAATCCCCGGAGTGAAGTCCGAAGGTAGCCTCTGGCCTCGTCGCCCCGACGGGGCCATTTCTTTTAAGGAACCATTCCGAGAACACGCGCGTTGTTAGGCTCGCCAATGATCCAAAATCCCTCCGGATCAAGGTAGAGCTCCATCGACGTTCGGGCGGAGGTGGGGCTCTTCTACTGCAACTTGCGGAAGCACATTCCAGTGCGATAGCCCATATTCTATCGTGGCCAACCGCATTGAAAGGATTAACGACGCCAGCAGGCGTGTCATACGCTTCGACAACAAAAAACGATGGAGTTGTTACAATGAGGATCGTTACCTTGATTACCGCCTCGGCGGCCTTGCTGATCTCCTCCGGTGCGATCGCCCAAGCGGACGACCATCTATTCCAAGCGCAACAGAACGGATTGGCGACTGGCGGCACAGCATCTTCCAACACGCACGCTTTCACGACAAACAGTGCAGGCCATAGTGGTACCTTGGCGCCCGGTCAGGGCAGTCCCTTCACCGGCCATGACACCCAGACGCCCGCTACTGATACCGACGCCGCCAACCAGCACGCCAACGTGAAAGTCCACTGAGGCTGAAGGATGGCAAGGGCTCCGCGTCTCCTGCTTCTTCGACGGCCCCGTTACATGTTTCTGATGGCAGGCTTATGAGGCGAAGGCCAGAACGATTGCGATGACGAGCAGCAAGGGGCCCATCCACTTGAAGTGGCGAGCCAACGGCAGTTGGTTTTCCGGGTTTCTCGACAAAGTCACATACCCAAAGCCCACGGACGTCATCCACAGGCCGGCGCAAAACATGATGAATTCGTCAATATAGTCTGCGACCATGACTCTCCTGCTTTCTTCGAGGCTTTGCCATCAGTCCTCCTCAACCTCGCCAGTGTCTTCGCAGTGGCAATGCGCATATCCCTCACGTCGGCGGGGCACCGTCGCTTTGGCGATTGTCGTGCTGCTCGAGAGGCTTCACACGGGTGATACCCCAAAAGCCCGTCACCATAATGCCGATCATACCAATAAGACCGAGACCCATTCGCAAATTATAGAAGGTCATGGATATAGTTCACTGTTGTTTTGCAAAAGCACATATGTGCTCCACTCGGTGTTACAAGCGGATAGTACGGTCCGGATTGCGGCGCCAGAACTCGCTAAAGGCGCTTACTTGAAGGCAGGGACCGCACCTCAGCCGTCGGGCGAAATGAAAATGCATGAAGCCGGGAAGCATGCTGACAACCAAGCAAGCGAGCAAGGCTGACGCCCTGAAAAAAGGCGTAGCCGCAGTCGGTGCTCTTACTCCAAAGCCGCCACCCTTCCGGGTGACGGCCTTTGATCACCAGAAATTTACAAAGATTACTGTGCAGCCTCTTCGATTAGGTCCGCGACGGCTTGGGGCCGCGACACCATCACAACATGGGATGCACCCTTGATCACGACAGTGTGCTTTGAGCCTGCCCGTTCGGCCATGAAGCCGAGTGCCTTTGCTGGGATGTTCTTGTCGCCGTCCCCATAGATGAAGTAGGAGGGCAGCGTCTTCCAGGCCGGCGAACCGGACTTTTCCGTCAAGGCAGCTTCGGTGATCGGGCGCTGGCCGGCGGCCATCAATGCCGCATCCTCAATTGAAACGTCGTGGGCGAACTGGTCGTGAAACTTCGCCTGGTCGATGGAAAGATCGACGCCGCCATCTACCAGCTTGACCGGAGCGGCGAGCGCTTGGCCAAGTGTTCCGCCCGGGAACTTACCGGCGAGATCGGCAGCTGCTTCCCCTGCTTCCGGAGCGAACGCTGCCACATAGACCAGCGACTTGACATTGTCCTTGCTGTTGGCAGCGGTCGAGATCACCTGGCCTCCGTAGGAATGCCCGACCAGGACGACGGATCCTTTGATGCTCGAGATGATGTCTGAAACATAGGCCGCATCACCGGCAACACTGCGCAGGGGATTGGCGGCGGCAACGACCGTGTAACCGTCCTTCTGAAGGATCTTCGTCACACCATTCCAGCTCGACGAGTCGGCGAAAGCGCCGTGGACGAGAATGACTGTGGGCTTTGCGGGCTGGGCAATTGCACTGCCGGACAGGAGAGCGGCGGCAAAGGCAACGGTGGCGGCGAGTTTGAACATGACGATATCCTTCGTGGCTCGGGATCTAGGTTCAGGCGAGAGGCAGTTATTTTATTTGTGTGCGATTCATTTGTGTACAATCTATATGTTTCCGAAATGAGTGTGTCAACCGCTTGCGAATAAATCGTGCGCGAATTATTTTTGCAGAAAGGAGATCGCCATGACGAAGCCAGACGACCATCGCGGCGTCGCCGGAATGCTTTGCTTTTCCCTCTATTCCGCGAGCCACGCATTCACCCAGCTTTACCGGCCATTACTGGACAAGCTGGGCCTGACGTACCCGCAATACCTGGTCATGGTGTCGCTCTGGAATCGCGACGGCCAGAACGTCAAGGAGCTGGGTAACAATCTCTTCCTTGATTCCAGCACGCTTACGCCGTTGCTCAAGCGCCTGAACGTTGCCGGGTTAATCACGAGAACGCGCAACCCCCAAGACGAACGCGAGGTGCTTCTGCACCTGACGGAGAAAGGCCGCGCCCTGCAGGGTCAGGCCGATGATGTCATGCATTGCATCGGCGATGCGGTTGCGCTGGAAGCGGACGCTCTCGATACCCTCCGCGCCACGATCGACGGTCTACGCAACAGGCTTCAGGCAGGGGCGAGATAGTTCGAAACCCTCGTCGTTCTCCAAGTATTTTGAAGGCTTCGCGACAACGAGCCAGTGGCAGCCCAACCTCGTACAAAACAATGGTCCCGCTAGCGGGCGTGCTCACCAACGTTCGGGTCGCATCGTGACCGGTTGGCCAATCTTTAGAGGCGCAGTCACGCAGTGCTGCTTGTCGCATAGCGGCCTAACCCATCCATCGTCCCGGCGAAGGGACCTTGCTGCGGAGGGCTGATGGCTGTGCCCGTCCGAAACCTGTCTTGTCGTCTCCTCCGGTCAAGCCGCCAGGGCTGACGCTCCCTTACGAGCAATGAAGTTGGTTCGGTCCCTGAGCATGCGATGCAACACCACCGCCAGCTTGCGGGCCAGCGCGACACGCGCCTTTCTGGGACCGGCACGTCTGGCGACCGCCAACGCCCAACCCTTCAGATCGGAACCTTTGACTGGTCGCGTCAGGATGACGTTGGCCGCCTCGTAGAGCGCGGTTCGCACGCTGCCATCGCCGATCGGCTGCAGAAGTCGCCGCCTTGAACGGAATCGAACCGATGGCGTTTTGTCGCGACGCTTAAGCCACTTCCGCTATTGAACAATGCAAGAGGCGCTGCCTTTGTGCAGGGCACTTCCCTCTTGCGATACTTTCGCGATCAGCGCCAATCGTTAAGCCGACACCTCCGAGATCACCGATGGACTTTGCGGCCTCCCGGCCCCGTACAGGATTCGATCGCCTGTTCCCTTGGTGTTAGAATTGGGACCAACCCGCGGAGTCGAAGATGACGACCAGAGTAACCGCCCTGCCTGATCAGACGGACTTCGACGTGACAGCCAGCGAGACCTTGCTGGAGGCGGCCTTGAGATCGGGTGTGCCGTTCGCGCATGCATGCGGCGGGCGGGCGAAATGCTCGACCTGCCGTGTCTGGATCCTTTCTGGCTTGGGGGCCTGCCCAAATCGGAATGCCGCTGAGGCTTCGATGGCGGATCGATTGAGTTTGACGGACGAAGTTCGGTTGGCTTGCCAGCTTAAACCTCAAGGCGACCTTCGTATCCGGCGACTGGTGTTGGACGAAACCGACCTGATGATCACCAACCAACTTGGCGCAACAGCCGCGACACGTTCTGGGGAAGCGAAGCACGTCACGGTGTTCTTCAGCGACATTGTCGATTTCACGGCGCTGTCGGAGAAGCTCTCTGCCTACGACGTGATGTATCTACTCAATCGCTACTTCGCCCAGGTCGGCGACGTCATCGAGAAGAATGGCGGGTTCATCGACAGTTTCATTGGTGACGGGCTCATGGCCATATTCGGCATTGATGGGCAACCTGACGCACCGCTCCGTGCCGTCAATGCAGCCCTCCAGACTCTCGGCACCGTGGATAGATTGAAGCCGTTCTTTGCCTCGATGTATGGCATCGACTTCGAGATCCGCATCGGCCTCAACTACGGCGAGGCTGTCATCGGGACATTGGGTTTTTCCGGACATGGACGACTGACCGCCGTTGGTGACGTTGTGAATGTGGCGAGCCGGATCGAGGCTGCCAACAAGGATGCCGGTACGCGACTGCTGATATCCGAACCGCTCCGTAACGCACTTGCCGATAAAGTTGAAATCGCTGACTTTGTCAGAGTGCGCCTTCGCGGTACAAGCGAGCGCACAACGCTATTCGAAGTAGATAGGCTAAGGCCCGAAATCGACGCCGAACTCAACGCCAAGCCGTCCCGCGAAACCATCCGACATGGCGGCAGAAGGTGGGTTTGCGCTCTTGCTGAACAAGACCTTCAGCTCCACGAAAGACGGATCCTCGACTTCGAGGACTATGACATCGTCATCGTTCGCGAAGCGGATGGCTATTGTGCCTTCAACAACGCCTGCCCACATCTTCACCTGCCTTTATACGAGCGTCGCAGTCCAGCCCAGACAAAAGGGCTTCAACTCCCCCACACCGAAAGTGCGATTACCAGCGATCTTGGCCTGGTCTGCCGATGGCATCACAGCTGTTTTGATCTGCTCACAGGCGAAATCAGGCAGTGGGCGCAGTTGCAGCAGGATGGCACTGCGCCTGGCTATGAATACGCGGGCGACATTTCGAAAAACCGCGCCAAGCTGGTCGTTTACCCGTGCCGCGTGCAGGACGGCTCTGTCTGGATCGGGTTGGACTGACCGCCCTGGCTTTGCCGGAGACCGGGTGGGTTAAGCTCCGACCATGGCTGGCTCGATCGGCCTGGCGTAAGACTGCTCCGTCGCAAAGGCGAGGACCAGATCAGCCTTGCTCAGTGCATCATCGCCAGCGCGGCCGTGAAGAAATCCTCGCCTCCGAAGTTTCCCGATTTCAGCGCCAGTAGCATATCGCCCTGCGCATTGCCGACCGTTCGCAGCACCGGCACGCCGGGCGCGATCTCCGGGCCGATCAGGAAGGCTGGAATGGCCAGCCTGTCGACCGCCGCACCCGAGGTTTCTCCGCCGGCGATCACCAGGCGCCGCACGCCTCTTGCCACCAGTTCGGCGGCGATAATCGACGTTGCGGATTCGATCGCGTGACCGGACGCCTCGCGCCCATATAGTGATTGCAACCGGGACACGGTTTCCGGCGCTGCGCTCGCGGCGACGACGATGGGACCGGCCGAGATGCGGTCTCCGGCCCAAGAAATCGCCGCGGCGATCTCGTCCGGGCCGGCTAGCAGCCGCTCCGGGTCGAGCCGCAGAACGGGCATCGACCGTTCGGCGACGTCGAGCTGATGCAGCGTTGCCTTGGAACAACTGCCGGCAACGACGGCGGAAAGCCCGCCCACGGGGCAAATGGCGTTCGCCGTTGTAGCGTCGCCGGCAGGGGCCCGGCCTGAGCGGACGAGTGCACGGGCAAGGCCAAGCCCGAGGCCCGACGCGCCGGTGGATACCGGCGTTTCCAGTGCGATCGCGCCGAGTGTCTCGAGATCGCGTTCGAAGATCGCGTCGGAGATTGCCGACCTGACACCTGCCTCACGCAAAGCCTCCAGCCGTGCCCTGACTGTATCAGGTCCCGCCGCGATTGCCGGCAGATCTATAAGCCCGACGGCACCGCGCGACTGTCTGGCCATCACCCGCACGAGATTGGCGTCGTGCATCGGATTGAGGGGATGGTCCTTGAGCGGGCTTTCGTTCAGCGGCTGTCCGCCGACGAAGAGATGGCCGAAATAGACGGTGCGTCCCGTTTCCGGAAAGGCAGGCGTCACCAGCACAAGTCCCCCGCCCGCGGCATCACTCAAAGCCTCGGTGACCGGACCGATATTGCCGGCATCGGTGGAATCGAAGGTCGAGCAGACCTTGTAAAGCACATGGGCGGCGCCGCGCCGGCGCAGCCATCGTTCGGCCGAGGTCGCGGCTGTTACGGCGTCAGCGGCAGGCACCGAGCGGATCTTCAGGGAAACGACAACCGCGTCTACATCCGGCAGCGCCAGCGACGGATCGGGGATGCCGACCGTCTGCACCGTGCGCAGTCCGTTTTTCGTAAGCGTGTTGGCGAGGTCGGAGGCACCCGTATAGTCGTCAGCGATCGATCCAAGCAATATAGCCACCGTCTAGCTCCTTGCAAAAGGTCTGAACCAGCCAAGACCGTCCAGTGTGTGGCCGCGCGGGATGTATTCGCAGCCGATGAAACCGTCATAGCCAAGGCGGTCGATTTCGCCGAACAGATAGTGATAGTTCAGCTCCTCCCCGTCCGGCTCGTTGCGTGACGGCACGCTGGCGATCTGGATATGGCCGGTGATCGGCATGAGGCGGCGCAAGGCCATGACCACGTCACCATGGATGATCTGACGATGATAGACATCGAACTGGAGCTTCAGGTTCGGCAGGCCGAGTTCCCCGATCAGGCTCTCGGCCGCGCCGAAATCATCGAGGAAATATCCCGGCATGTTTCGCCCGTTGATCGGCTCGAGCAACAGATCGATGCCCTTCTCTGAGAGCCGCTCCGCAACGTAGACGACGGAGCGTCGGTAAGATGAGGCTGCGTCCTCGTCGCTTGGATCAGCAAGGCCGGCCATCAGGTGCAGCCGCCCGACACCCGTCGCCGCCGCATAGTCCAGCGCCCGCTCGACGCCCGCTTTCAGCGCATCGAACCGTCCGGGAAGCGCCGCGATACCCCGCTCGCCGGCGGCCCAATCGCCCGGCGGCAGGTTGAACAAGGCCTGCTGCAGATTGTTGCGGGCGAGCCGTTCGGCGATTGCCTCCGGTGCGGCTTCATAGGGAAAGAGATATTCGACGGCGGCAAACCCGGCATCGGCCGCAGCGTCGAAGCGGTCGAGGAACGGCCATTCGTTGAACATCATCGTCAGGTTGGCGGCGAAAACCGGCATGGTGGTGTTCCTTTTACAGGCTCTGCAGCTCTTTGGTCGCACCGGGCAATATTGCGCCCGAGAGCTGGGCGTAGAGGCGCGCAAGCGACGAATCGTCGTCGCGGCCCATGCCGGCTCCGGACGCGCCCAGATACATCTGCAGGGCCGCAGCTGCGAGCGGTACCGGATAGCGCTGCGAGCGGGCCATATCCTGGACGATGCCAAGATCCTTGACGAAAATCTCGATGCTGCTCAGCGGACTATAGTCTCCGGCCAGCACATGCGGCACGCGGTTTTCGAACATCCAGGAATTGCCGGCCGAGGCCGTGATCACTTCATAGACCTGGTGGAGGTCGAGGCCCTGCTTGGCGGCAAACGTTATCGCTTCGCAGGCGGCCGCGATGTGCACGCCGGCGAGAAGCTGGTTGATCATCTTGAAGGAGGCGCCGGTTCCGGCCGCGTCGCCGAGTTCGTAGACTTTGCCGGCCATGGCGTCGAGACCCGGGCGGGCCGTGTCGAAAGCCTGCTTGGAGCCGGATGCCATGATCGTCAGTTCGCCGTTTGCCGCCTTGGCCGCGCCGCCCGAAATTGGCGCATCGAGGTAATGCAGACCGAGAGCCTCCACCCGTTGTGCCAGGTCGCGTGCCACAGCCGGGTCCATGGTGGCCGACGAAATGAAGACTGCTCCGGGCTTCATCGTCCTTGCGACACCCTCGACGCCGAACAGCACAGCCTCGGTCTGCGCACCGTTGACGACGACGGAGACGACAATGTCGGCATCCTTTGCCGCACCGGCGGGCGTGGCAGCGCCGCGTCCGCCCTCGGCGATGAAGCGGTCCACCGCCGCAGGAGTGATGTCATACCCAACGACATCGAGGCCTGCGCGCTTCATCGACCGGGCCATTCCGAGCCCCATGGAGCCAAGGCCGATGACGGCCGCGACAACAGCGGGGCCTGAATTTTCAGCAAGCGGTGACATGACAAGTTCTCCAGTCTTGTAAAGAAAGAGCCGCGCTCCGGATGCTGCCACCCGGAGGGGTTGGTGTTTAGCGGTTGACGGTTTTCGCCGGAACCGTCAACACGGCCAGCGAACCGATGACCAGGGCTGCGGCGAGAAGATACATGCCCGCGCTGTTGCTGACCGTAAGATCCTTCAGATAGCCCACAAGAAACGGACCGAGGAACCCGGCGAGATTGCCGACCGAATTGATCCAGGCGACGCCGGCGGCCGCGCCCGTGCCGGCGAGAAAAGCCGTCGGAAGTGACCAGAAGAGCGGCGCGCAGCTGATGGCACCTGCAGCAGCCAGCGAGAGACAGACGATTGAGACCGTCGTGCTTGTCGCCGTCGTTGCCGCGACAAAACCACCGGCGGCGATGAGGGCGGGGATGACCAAGTGCCACCGGCGTTCACGCCGCCTGTCGGCAGAGCGTCCGAGCGCCAGCATGACGAAGAAGGTGCAGATATAGGGGATAGCGGAAATCAGGCCGATATTCAGGTTCCCGCTGACACCAGAGGCCTTGACGATGGACGGCATCCAGAAATTCAGGCCGTATTGCCCGAGCACGAAGCAGAAATAGATAAGGCACATCAGCCAGACGCGGCGGTCCGTCAGCGTTCCGGCAATGCTGTGCGGGCTCGAGGCCTTGGCCCGGTTCTCCGCCTCGATATTGGCCGCCAGCACACGCTTTTCGTCGTCGTCCAGCCATTTCGCGTCACGGATCGTATCATCGAGGTAGAAGAACGTGGCGACGCCGAAAAGGATGGCCGGGATGGCTTCGATCAGGAACATCCACTGCCAGCCGGAAAGACCATGCGTGCCATGGAAGCTGTCCATCAAGAGACCCGACAGCGGATTACCGAAAATGGCGGATATCGGGATTGCGGACATGAAGGTGGTGATGATTCTGGCGCGGCGATGGGCCGGATACCATGCGGTCAGATAGAGAATGATGCCGGGGAAAAATCCCGCTTCCGCAACGCCCAGCAAAAAACGCAGGACATAGAAAACGGCTTCCGACGAGGTGAACATGAAGGCGGCGGAAATGATGCCCCAGGTGACCATGATACGGGCAATCCACACCCGCGCGCCGACCTTGTTCATGATAATGTTGCTCGGCACTTCAAACAGAAAATAGCCGATGAAGAAAATACCTGCGCCGATGCCATAGGCCGCTTCCGACAGCCCGAGCTCACTCGACATCTGCAGCTTCGCGAAGCCGACATTGACGCGGTCGAGATAGGCGACCACGTAGCACAGCATCAAAAAAGGAACGATTCTCCAGAATACCTTGCCATAGGCCCGGTCCTCTACCGTCTGTGCGGCATACGCGCCATCGACTGGCGCCTGCGTTTGCAGCGTCATGATATTCTCCTCCAATTGTTGCCGCGGTCTCCTTCCGCGGCACGCCGGGCCAATAATGGCAGCGCTGCCATTTCTTTAATCCATTTTGGCAGCGCTGCCAACGCGAAATTGGTAGCGCTGCCAAAAAAATCTTGCTTCTTGAAGAGAGTGGTGAAAAATCAGGACTGCATGGTGGGCGACATCGGAGAGGGATGACGGCTTAGCGGCTGAAGCGCCCACCCGAGGTGGAGTTCGAAAGTGACTATGGAATTCAAACACCAGGCGACAGTGACGCTTGCCGAGGTCGCGGAAGCGGCCGGCGTCGGCGAGAGCACGGTCTCGCGGGTGCTGCGCAACCACGGCTCGTTTTCCGGCAAGACGCGGGACCGGGTGATGGCTGCGGTCGAGCGGCTCGGCTATGTGCCGAACCGGATCGCAGGAACGCTCGCCTCCACCGCTTCGCGCCTGGTCGCCTTCGTCATTCCCTCGCTATCCAACATCGTCTTTCCCGATGTTCTGCGCGGCGCCAGCGCCGTTCTGGAGGAAAACCGTTATCAGGCGGTCTTCTCCGTCACCGACTATGATCCGGGGAAGGAAGAAGCGCTTGCCGCCGCGATGCTCGCCTGGCGGCCCACGGCGGTGATGCTGGCGGGGTACGAGCACACGGAGGGCACGGTGAAGATGCTGCGCGCAAGCGGCTGCCGGATCGTCGAGCTGCTCGATCTGGATGGCGATGCGCTTGATCTGGCGGTCGGTTTCTCCAACCGCGCAGCCGGACGCGAAAGTGCTGCCTTCCTGCTCAAGCGGGGTTATCGCCGGATCGGGTATGTCGGCCACGACCTCAACCGCGATACCCGCGCCAGCAAGCGGTTTTCCGCTTTTTGCGAAACGCTGGGCGTGCATGACGCCCCCCTCGCCGATCGCGAAATTCTCGCCGGAGCATCGTCGGTGGAAAACGGCAGGCTGGGACTGGAGCGGCTGCTCGCCCGGACGCCCGATCTCGATGCGGTCTATTTCTCCAACGACGACATGGCGCTGGGCGGCTATTTTCACTGTCTGGCGCGGGGCGTTGCGATCCCCTCGCAGCTTGCCATTTTCGGCTATAACGGCCTCGATATCGGCCGGGCAACGCCGCAGCCCCTCTCGACCATCCGCACGCCGCGCGTCGCGACCGGACAGATGGCAGCACAGCTAGTCATCACCAATGCGCCACCCCAGGTCGTCGATCTCGGTTTCGAGCTGATCGAAGGGGCAACCGCCTGATAGGGAGAAACTGTCATGTCCGACGCGCGCCTGCGTGAAGAAATCTGCCGCTACGGTCGTTCGCTGTTCGAGCGCGGGCTGACGCCCGGTTCGTCGGGCAATATATCGTTGCGGCTGGAGGATGGCGGCTGGCTGGTCACCCCGACGAACGCCTCGCTCGGCTTCCTCGACCCGGCCCGCATCTCAAGGCTGGACGCCGAAGGCCGGCACCTCGCCGGCGACAAGCCGACCAAGGAAATTCCGCTTCACACGGCGCTCTACGACACGCGCGGCAGTGCCCGCGCCATCGTCCATCTTCACTCCACCCACGCGGTGGCGCTGACCATGCTGCCGGAGATCGATCCGCGCGCCGCCCTGCCGCCGATGACCCCCTACTATCTCATGCGCGCCGGCGAGACCGCGCTGGTCCCCTACTATCGTCCCGGCGATCCGGCGGTGGCCGACGCGATCCGCGGGCTGGCGGGAAAATATTCGTCGGTGCTTCTGGCCAATCACGGACCGGTCGTCGCCGGCGATAGCCTGGAGGCGGCCGTATTCGCGACCGAGGAGTTGGAGGAGACGGCGAAGCTCTATCTGCTGCTGCGCAATCTCAACCCCCGTTATCTCAACCCGGCGCAGGTCAACGATCTCACCAAGACCTTCGGCCTCGACCTGCCGTCGCATCACGACCACGACCACGATTGATACGCGATCACCTGAAGCAGGCACTCATTCCTTCACCGCCCCGGTCATGGACGAGACGTAATAGTCGACGAAGAAGGAATAGAGGATCACCACCGGCAGCGAGCCGAACAGCGCGCCGGCCATCAGCGCGCCCCATTCGAACACGTCGCCGCGGACCAGCTCCGTCAGCACGCCGACCGGCACGGTCTTGTTTTCCGAAGACTGGATGAAAGTGAGCGCATAGATGAACTCGTTCCACGACAGCGTGAAGGCAAAGATGCCCGCCGATATCAGCCCGGGGACAGCAAGCGGCAGGATGATCTTGATCAGGATCTGCCAGCGCGTCGCGCCATCCACTAGCGCGCTCTCTTCGAGCTCGAACGGGATCGACCGGAAATAGCCCATCAACAGCCAGGTACAGAACGGAATGAGGAAGGTCGGATAGGTAAAGATCAGCGCCAGCCTGGAATCGTAGATGCCAAACTTGAAGACGATGAATGCCAGCGGAATGAACAGGATCGAGGGCGGCACGAGATAGGCGAGAAAGATCATCAGGCCCACCGGCCGCGAGCCCGAGAACCGCACCCGCTCGATCGCGTAGGCCGCAAAGACCGAAGCCGCAAGCGACAGAAACGTCGCGCAGGTCGCCACCAGCATCGTATTCCACAGCCAGCCTGGATAGGAGGTTTCGAACAGCAGGTATTTGATATGGTCAAGCGTCGGCCCGACCACCCAGAATGGGCTGTAATTGTTGTAATCCGTCAGCTGCGAATTCGGCTTCACTGCAGTGATCGCCATCCAATAGAACGGAAAGAGCAGCACGAAGACGAACACCGCCATCGGCAGATAAACCATCACGATCCTGCGTGGCAGGCGGTTGAGATAGCTCATTCCCTGTACATCATCTGTCAGAACGGCGTCTTCGGATTTCACGGTCGTGGTCATCGTCATTCTCCCCCAATCAATCCTGGCCGCCCTGCTGCCATTTGCGCCGCTGCAGGCCGAAGAAGCTAAACATGATAGCGGCAAGGAGGAACGGGATCATCGCCACGGCGATCGCGGCCCCCTCCCCTAGCTGTCCGCCCGGAATGCCGCGCTGGAAGGAAAGCGTCGCCATCAGATGCGTCGCGTTTACCGGCCCGCCCTTGGTGAGCACATAGATGAGCTGGAAGTCGGTGAAGGTGAACAGCACCGAGAAGGTCATGACGACGGCAATGATCGGCGTCAGCATCGGCAGCGTCACATAGCGGAACCGCTGCCAGCTCGTCGCGCCGTCCAGCGACGCCGCCTCCTGCAGCGAAGCCGGGATGGTCTGCAGGCCGGCGAGCAATGAAATGGCAACGAACGGAATGCCGCGCCAGACATTGGCGGCGATCACCGAGGCGCGGGCATTTTCCGGATCGCCAAGGAAGTTGATCGGACCGTCGATCATGCCGAGCTGCATCAGCGACCAGGAGATGATCGAGAACTGCGAATCGTAGATCCACCAGAAGGCCAGCGCCGAGAGCACGGTGGGAACGACCCAGGGTAAGAGTACGATTGCCCGGAAGAAGGACTTGAATGGCAAATTTTCATTCAGCAGCAGCGCCAGCCAGAGCCCGAAGACGAATTTCAGGATCGACGCCACAATCGTGTAGAGAAGCGTGTTGAAGACCGAGAGCCAGAAGACCGAATCCTCGGCGAGGAAGATGTAGTTTTCGAGCCCGATGAACACGCCGTCGCGGCCGATGCGCGTGTCGGTGAAGCCGAGCCAGACGCCGAGGCCAAGCGGATAGGTCAGGAAGCAGACAAGGAAGACGGCGGCCGGAAGCATGAAGAGGAAACCAATCATGTTCCTGTTCTGCATGAGCGAGGCCATCGCGGATGGCGGCTTCCTGGATGACGCTGTGGACATCGGACATCTCCCGTATAGCGGATTGGGGAACGGGTAGCGGCGGGGCATTTCCGCCGATACCTTGTCTCAGCGGCCTATGCAGGCCACGTTGGGATTTAGACCCGGTAGTAGCGGTTTGCCCGGCGCTCAGCCTCTACAATTGCCTCTTCCGGCGTCATCTGCCCCGTAACCGCGGTGGCGAACATGTCGACCAGCACGTAGTCGGCCATGACGCCGGCGGACGCATAGCCGAGCGGACCGGCATAACCGTTCGGGCGCAGCGTTTCCGAGGCGCGCGCATAAGGCGCGTGGATCGGATCGGACGTCCAGACGGGATTGTCGGCGAAAGCCTTGAGAGGCTGGCAGCAATACGCGCTGGAGCCCGTGATCCAGGCATTCATCTGGTCGGCCTCCATCATGAACTTGATATAGGCCTTGGCAGCTTCCGGATATTTCGTATGGCTGAAGAGCAGCAGCGAACTGGTCTGGTGCAGCTCGACGCTCTGGCCGACCGGACCGACAGGGAAGTTCGTGGTGCGGATGTCGGCTGAAAGTTCCGCCATCGCCGGGTCCTTCTTCGACGCATAATAGAGCGAGACGCCGTTCGCCGTCAGCGACACCTGGCCCGCCAGGAAGGCCCGGTTGTTATTGATGTCGAGCCAGCTCTCGGTGCCCGGAATGAAGGTCTCGTAAAGCGCCTTGGCATAGTTGACTGCTTTGAGCGTCTCGGGGCTGTTGATGACGACCTTGCCGCCTTCATCGACCATCTTGCCGCCATGGCTCCAGAGCAGCCAATGGGCATAGTTGTTGCCGTCGCCGACGGCCTTGCCGTGCGGGAAGCCGGCTGGCGTTCCCTTGGCCTTCATGGCTTTGCAGAGTTCGAGGAACCCGTCGGTTTCCTTCGGAAATTCGCTGAAGCCGGCCGCCTTCATGTGACTATCCCGATAGCAGATGGCATTGCCGATGGCCGCCAACGGCATGGCGATGAACTTGTCGCCGCGCGAAGCATAACCCTTTACGCCATCGTACCAGCCGCCGTATTTGCCGCCGAGGTAGTTGGCGAGTTCGGTCAGATCGACGAGCTTGTCCGGATATTGATGGGCATCGTCGAACCAGCACATCACCATATCCGGCCCGGAGCCGACGTTGGCAGCGACGGCCGCTTTCGGGCGAATGTCTTCCCAGCTTTCCTTGTCGATGCGGACCTCGACACCGGTCGCTTGGGTGAACTTCGCGGTATTGGCAAGCCATGCATCCTCGTCACCTTTGACGAAGGGCGTCCAGCGCAACAGCCTCAGGCTTGCACCGTCCTCCGGCTTGTAGGCCGGCTCCGCCCCTTGGGCGAAAGACGAGCGGATGCCGAAAGCCGAAAGGCCGGCCATGCCCGCGACCGCGGCAGATGCGGCAAGAAAATCACGTCTCTTGAAAGTCATAATGCTCCTCCTGGTGACACGGGACATCATCCTTTCCGGCACCCGCCGTCCCGCTTGGCGAATGCTGAGTTAATGGCTTCCGGAAATGCCGGAATGCCGGCCGATGCGTCAGGGCTGCTCTTCCCTCACGCAGCGCAAAACGGGACGGTATCAGTCGGTCAGCCGCACGCCGGTTTCGGCGTCGAACAGGTGCACATGATCGGCATCGATAGATAGGTGGATTGCCTCGCCCGGCCGGGCGGTCACGCGCTCACGGAAAACGCAGGTGACCTCGGTGCCGCCGAAGCGCACGATCAACTGCGTCTCGTAGCCGGTGGGCTCGATAACCGCGACGGTCACGGGAAACCCGTTCGGGTCGAGCGACATATATTCCGGCCGCAAGCCATAGATCAGATCACGCCCTCTTGCCGCCGATGGCGACCGCGCGACCGGCAGCGCCATGCCATCGGTTGCGATAAAGCACGTCGGATTTTGCGGGTCGAGCCTGCCCTTGATCATGTTCATCGCCGGCGAACCGATAAAACCCGCGACGAAAAGATTGGCGGGACTGTCGTAGAGGTCGAGCGGTGCGCCGATCTGCTCGACAATGCCGTCATGCATGACGACGATCTTGTCGGCCATTGTCATCGCCTCGATCTGGTCGTGCGTGACATAGACGGTGGTCGTCTTCAGCCGCTGGTGCAGTTCCTTGATTTCGGCGCGCATGGCCACGCGCAGTTTCGCATCGAGGTTGGATAGCGGTTCGTCGAAGAGAAATACCTGCGGATCGCGCACGATCGCCCTGCCCATCGCTACGCGCTGACGCTGGCCGCCGGAGAGCTGGCGCGGATAGCGGTCGAGCAGCTTGGAAAGCCCGAGAATGCCCGCCGCGGTGCCGACGCGCTTGTCGATATCGGCTTTCGGCGAGCCGTTCAGCATCAGCGAGAAGGCCATGTTGTCGGCGACCGTCATATGCGGATAAAGCGCGTAATTCTGGAACACCATGGCGATATCCCGATCCTTGGGCGGCAGGGTGTTGACGACCTTGTCGCCGATGCGGATCTCGCCCGCCGAAATGTTTTCAAGCCCGGCCAACATTCGCAGAAGCGTCGATTTCCCACAGCCCGAGGGGCCGACAAGGATCACGAATTCGCCATCCTCGATTTCGATGCTCACGCCCTTGATGACGGGAAAGGCTCCGAATGATTTTCTGACATCGACGAAGTCAACGCCTGCCATATGCTTTCCTCCCTGTGAATTTCATCTGAAATCGGCGGATTGTCCGGCGGCCGCCTCATGCCATTCTTAGACCCCGTCCAGTTTCCTCTCGACCGCCCTTACCCTCGCCCCACCAGCGGCATCTTCGTCGCCATGACCGTCATCGTCAGCACATTCGCCTCCAGTGGCAGGCTTGCCATGTAGACAACAGCCGCGGCGATATGCGCGACCGGGATCGTCGGCTCACTGGCGGTCTCGCCATTCGCCTGCAACACTCCGGAATTCATCTTCGACGTCATGTCGGTCGCGGCATTGCCGATATCGATCTGGCCGCAGGCGATGTCATATTTGCGCCCGTCGAGCGCGGTCGACTTGGTCAACCCCGTGATCGCATGCTTGGTTGCCGTGTAAGGTGCTGAGTTCGGCCGCGGCGTCTGGGCCGAAATCGAGCCGTTGTTGATGATCCGCCCGCCGCGCGGCGCCTGCGCCTTCATCAGCCGGAACGCCTGCTGCGTGCAGAGAAAGGCACCCGTCAGGTTTGCGGCAAGAATGCCGCTCCATTGCTCGAAGGTCACCTCTTCCAGCGGCACGGCCGGCACATTGGAGCCGGCATTGTTGACCAGGAGGTCGAGCCGGCCGAACTCGGTGCGGACCGCCTCGAAAAGGCGGGCGACCGCATTGGGATCGCCGATATCGGCCCTGACACCCCGCACGGTTCCTCCCGTTTGCGCCGCTATGCCGCCAGCTGCTTTATCGAGCACGTCGGCGCGCCGGCCGGTGATGACGATGGTATAACCCTCCGCACTTAAGGCCTCGGCGATCCCGCGTCCGAGGCCCGTGCCGCCCCCCGTCACCAATGCGATCTTGCCTTCGCCGGATTTTAAAGCGCGAGCCATCTCAGATATGTCCTCCGAGTTCATCTTCGATATGGATCCTGATGATCTCATCGAAGTTGGTTTCGGCCTTGAAACCCAGTTGGAAAGCACGCCGCGCGTCGAAATCGGTCGGCCAGCCTGAAACAATCGAGCGGATAACCGGGTCGGGCTCACGGCGGACGAGTTTGACGGCCTTCTCACCGGCTACACGCCGAAGGGCCTGGATCTCTTCACCAACGAGGGCGGAAAGGCCGGGCATGGTCAGATTGCGTCTCGGGCCGATCGCGGACATATCCATCCGCGCGGCATGAATGAAGAACCCGACCGCCGAACGCGGGCTTGCAAACCAGTGGCGTACGTTCTCGTCCACCGGCAACACCGCCTCCTGACCTACCAGCGGCTCGCGCAGAATATTGGAAAAGAAGCCGGACGCCGCTTTGTTGGGTTTGCCGGGGCGGATGCAGATCGTCGGCAGGCGGATGCCGACGCCATCGAAAATGCCGCGCCTCGAATAGTCGGCGAGAAGCAGTTCGCAGATCGCCTTTTGCGTGCCGTAGCTCGTCAGTGGCGTGGTAAGGAACTCGTCGCCGATCTTTTCCGGGAAAGGCCTTCCGAAAACGGCGATCGACGACGCGAAGATGACCCGCGGAACGTAGGGCTCCCGCAAACTCTCGTGGCGGATCGCCTCGAACAGCGCCCGCGTTCCGTCAAGATTGACCTTGTAGCCCTTGTCGAAATCAGTCTCGGCCTCACCGGAAACGATCGCCGCGAGATGGAAGATCACGTCGGGCCGCAAACCGACGACTTTCTCGGCGGCGTCATCGGTCGAAAGATCAAGCACGAGTGCCTTTGCAATTGGCGACAGCCCTTGAGGCACGGGCGGCTCGATCACATCCACCAGCGTCAGCCTAGAAATATCGTAGCCAAGCACGCCTTCCTCTGAGGCGAACTTCTCCACCAACTTGCGGCCGACCATCCCGGCCGCTCCAATCACCATGACATCCATTTTCGACGAACCTCCCCGTCTGCCGCCCGGCTCAGCCGGATCAGCCTGCCATCTCGCTCTTGCTCTTTTCCCTGTTTTTCTGCCCGCTCCCCGCAAGCAATTCCTTCGTCGTGTCGTAGATCCGGGTCAGATGCTGGCGAAATGCAGCGATCACCGCGTCCCGGTCGCGCCGCTCCAGTGCCTCCACGATCTCGGTGTGGTCGTCATAGCTGGCATCGATCGCGCCCGGCCGTGACATGGCGCTGCGCCGATAGTCCATCATGTAGGTGTAGAGATCGGTGACGAAATCGGCGAGCAGCGGGTTTCCGCAAGCCCGATAGATTCCCATGTGGAATTCGCGGTCGCAGATCAGGAATCGCATAGCGTCATCGCCGCAGAGCTTCTGAGCCTCGAGCAGGCTTTTGAGCTTGCCCAACGTCTCTTCGTCAATCCTGTCAGCTGCATCGCCGACGACCTTCAGCTCGATATGCAGCCGGGCCGCATGAACATCGTCAAGATCGTAGCTGTCGATGGCGTTGGGGGAAGCGATGGTAACGGTGAGATGGCTGAGATCGACATTGCAGACCCGCGTGCGACTGCCCTGAGACACCTCGACGATACCGCGCGCAGCCAGCGTCTGGATGGCACCGCGCACCGTCTCGCGGCTGACATGAAGCACATTGGCGAGTTCCCGTTCCCCCGGCAAGACGTCGCCGGGGCGCAGCATGTTGGTGGCGATCAGCACCATCAGCTTGTCAGCGATGAGGTCACGAGCCGTGCGCCGGTCGAGGCTCTGCCCGACCTTTGGCATTTGCGTGAGTATCGGGCTGCCGTCCATCGCCGTCACTGCCTCCAACTGACCCACTGGTTGGACCAGCAGATCAGTTTCTCCATGGAGCCGCGAAAAGTATGACTAGTCAAGACAGGTTCGTTGCTGCATCGCATCAAAGATCGCCCCTAGAACGGCACCGCTGCCGGTCACCTTGCGCTTCGGCGGTCTAGGGGAAGCCGAAGTCGGAGCAGCCCTTATCGTCGAGCACGACGGCCTCGCCGTCGAGGATCATGGAGGTCCCCAGTTAGCAAAGCCGCCAGCGCGACGCCGTTCCATATCGCGCGATTTTCATGCGGCCCCCGCGTGCGAGCCCATCGGGAATGGTGGCCTGTTTTTTTCTACAAGGAGGTACTGCACGTGGCTCCGGACACTCTTCCCGTCGCCTAGGCGTCGTTGCCTGCCATCCCCACCCACGATCAGGTAAAACCGATCAGCGTCATCACCGCTCAGCAGGTTTGCTTAGACATCAAAAGATTTGAACATCGTCGGCGGTCACACGTTATATCCTTGACCACGAGGCGAGGCTTCCAATGTCTATTCATATGCGAGATATCGGCGAAGCGGTACTCGGGCTGTTCCAGCTGCATCATTTCGATGAGCCGCGGTTGAGCGACGATCAGCGGTTGCTGATCGAGGCTTATCGGTCGGGACAGGTTCCAGAAGCCGCATGGCAGGAGCATCTGGCGCTCGATCCCGAGCTTGCTCGTTACTGGCGGTCAGATGCCAGACACTGAGCATCTGATCGGATTGTGCCTGCAGGAGTTCGGCGTCGGGACCTCGAATCCATGTCGCACGATCTTCATGCTGCGCCTGCGAGCGCCATTCCTACGTTCGGCGTCGACGGCGGCTCCGGCCAAGGCGGAGGTCCAGCATCAGTCGGACCAGCCATCCTCTGACATCCGGTTTCGCCACGAACTCATCCATATGTTCGACGGCGTATTCGAGTGTTTGTTCTGTGAGAGCAGTTGCCGCGTTCGGTGAGGCCGTCAAGCACCGCGCCCATGCCGACAGATCCGGCAACAGATCCACGATTTTGGTGCCACCGGCGCTTGCGGGCGGTGAAACGTCGATGGGGCAGCAAGCTTCTTTCAGTCGAAGTTCGAGCTCCCATGCGTCTCGTATGCCGCTCATGAATAGATGGAGCGCCTCCCGAGCCAGCCACCCGCCTTCACCGCTTTGCCGATCAATGTGCCGCGCATCCATGACCCTCTCGAAGACGGCTGAAATCACAGTAAAGCCTTCCGGAAGGATGTATCCGGATTGCCGTTGATCAAGCATGGCGCAAGCTCCTCCAATTGGTGCGAAAGCGCTTATGCTCCCTGAGCCGCGGAGCCTTTTTCATAGTCCGGCGATGAGCAAAATATGCGCCGACAAAGCGCCTCTGACAACGTTCGGGGATCACAGCCTTTGTCGCATCGTTTTCGCTGCTTCGCGACACGTCTCCAGCAGGTTCTCTTTTCCCATGCCGCGGATTGCGCCGCAGCGCGTGCACTGGATCAATTCTCTCGTCTTCATCTCGGAGAACGTAAGCCGCTCCGGCGTCCCGCACTTCTGGCACTGAATTTCAAAGCTGTCGGAGTCATCCACTGCTGCCTCCCGTTGCTTTCAAATTACCCCCACAACCTGGTCCACTGAGGGAATTTCAAGATGACCTATCGCCTACCGCTGGAATAGTTCCAGCCGGTGAAGATGTCGCGTATCATCGCGCATTGGAATGCCGGGGCTTATCGAGCCTCAGAACTCGACAAAGAGCACTATCACCTCATCGTAGAGGGATCTGGCAACGTGGTCCGCGGCACACGATTGCCGACATCCTGAACACCGCCGCCGACGACGGCCCAAGGGCGCTTCATATCAGAGCGATGCCGAAGCAGTCGGCAACGCTCTGCGCCATGCGCTCAGCCGATCCAAAGACGCTCTACAGCGATCCCGATCCAATCAGCCCAGACAATGACCGACGAAGTTCTGTATTGGGAATTCTTAGACATCACGATGGGGATCGCGCCGCGATCCAAAGGATCGGCATCGGCGCGAGTATTCAATGCACACCCCGCCCAACCTGACGGGCCACAACCTCTGCTCCTACGAAATTGTGGTGGTCCGGAGGGTTTTCGAAGCGACCTGCTCGAAAATCTGCATTCTGCGTCCCGGCGAGCACGCCGACCGCTTGGCCAAATTCATTTTGGACGAGTTTGGCTTCGGCAATACCGACGAGGCTTCGCTCCTTGAATGTGCCCTATGGCACGAGACGCGAGGCATCCCGCCCGAGGCGGGGCGCCACTTGGTCGTCGATATGCGAACAGCAGGAACCCGAGAGAACCGCGACCTCGGTTGAAAAGGCAGCAGATCTGTTCAGCTGCAACCGCCGTTCCAACCGTCCGATCTTTTCTATCTGGCCGCCGCTCACGGGCAGCCGGCACGACCAGGCGCGTCGCCTGGAACAGGACAGTGAGCCCTCGAACAACAGGAGCCATCATGGTCAAGGACATCAAGACACTGGACGTGCTTTTTCACGATACGTTGAAGGACGTCTACTTCGCCGAAAACAAGATCGTCGACACACTGCCGAAGATGCGCGATGCCGCCAAGAACAAGCCGCTCAAGGACGCGTTTATCAAGCATCTCGCAGAGACAAAGGTCCATGTCGAGCGGCTGGACGAAGTATTCAAGATCATAGGCAAGAAGCCTGAGAAGAAGACATGTGACGCGATCATGGGCATCACCAAGGAAGGCGCCTCGATCATGGAAGAGTATCAAGGCTCGCCCGCGCTCGACGCCGGACTGCTTGCCGCCGCACAGGCTGTCGAACACTACGAAATGTCACGCTACGGCACGCTGAGGACCTGGGCGCTGGAGCTGGGCATGAAAGACGCCGCCAAGCTGCTTCAGACGACGCTCGACGAAGAGCAGGCAACCGACATTGCCCTGAGCGCGATCGCCACCAAGGTCGTCAATCAGACCGCAGAAAAAGCGGCCTGAAGAAAACGCCAGCCCGGCTTGTTATCGAGCCGGGCAAAGGCTGCGGTTCCGGCGGCCGCCTCGCATAGGGGACCGGCGCTTTGGCAGGAGCAGGCCGCTCCGTCATCTCCAAGTTATCAAATCGGACGATGAACACGAAAGTGCTTCCCATATCCTTGCATCGGGACCACAGTGATAGCAGGCAAATTTTCAAGCAAGGCCCGAGCGATCGACCTGCGGATATGCCTCCAGCCAAAGGAGGACAACATGTCTTCCAACGTAGCCTCCCATGCCCCCGTTCCCCTCGATATGCTAAAACGGGTGCTCGACACCGCCGGAATATGCGGTGTCAGGAGCGCCTGGCACCGCGCGAAAAGACGCGCCGCGGCC
>NZ_JBYTEC010000043.1:0-18860 GCF_058792075.1 Ensifer sp. EB106-03-01-XG145
TCGGCCGGCCTCGGCATCGGCTTTGCGCCGGAATGGACGAAGGATCTACCGAACCGCAACTTCGAGCTCAGGCCCGTTCGCGATCGGGCTTGGTGTTGCCTGGAATAAGGAAGACCCGACCGCGTCTCGCGATGACATCATCGACATCCCCCGTCGCTGGCGCGGCCGGGCAGGTGAAAGTGATACCGGCCGCCACAGATACACGCACCGCGACGCGCTGAGGCGAGTGAGCAGGCCACGGATCGCGTTCAATGTGCCCTGAGCGATCAGGGGCCCCTTAATAAAGGAAACCGCATTTTTGTTAATTAACGCTTTCGCTTAATTAACGATAGGGCAATCGAAGCTGGTTCGAATCCCTCAAGGTGAGGGATAGGATCGACATCACCGGTAAGATTCAAGGCTCGTCGGACGGTTGCGTCACCGTGATTCCGCGAAGCGTCCAGCAAGGGTCTCGAGACACCCATCGAGCGTTCCTTGAGAAAGGTTCGGTCGGCCCGCCCGAGTTGCTGAAACTCCGACACGGCGTTCCGAAAAAGGGGCCGGCCCTTCACAAGGGTCCTGTAATAGCGCTTAACATGCAGGTGTTACCCAATCGAATTATCTCGCCGATCTCACGGCGAGATGGTTCACCAGACGTGCTGCTTCCTCAGCAACCCCCGCTATGATTCCCGATTTCCGTGTCGAGGCAAAATCGAGGCCGGAAAAATACAGTCCGGGAACGAGCCCGATCCCGTCCTCGTGAATAGGCCGGCCGTCATCATCGATGGTGTCCGGGATTTTGATCCACTGGAAATTGCCTCTGAAGCCTGTGCACCAAATCACCGTCCTTATGCCGCTCGTCGCCAATTCGATTGAGCGGATCGGTGGATATGGCAGGCGTGGGGCGATCATCTCGGCTGGGTCATCCTCGGCTGGCGGCGCGTTCAGCCCGGCGCGCCGGATGTAATCGTCAATAAAGCGCTTGACGTCGGCTGAGCTCTGGTCGGCAAAGCGCATGTGCTCATCCAGGTTGTCGCCGAATATCAGGCTACTGTTCTCGATACCCAAGAAGCGACCGAGCAACACGACTCCTTGGGCACTCAGCGATTGCAGGCTGATGGTGTGCGTGGCACCAAGCAGGGCTCGCGTCGGCAACTTCCCGGAAGGAAGCACGACTTCGCTGCGCGGGGCGTCGAGAAAACCGGAAAGCGTCATCCAATTGAAGATGTCGCCGCCGCGATAATAGCGGACCAGGCGTCCGGCTCGGCTCGTCGCCAAAAAGACCGAGCGCCCGGCGAGTGCCAGGTCCTCGGCGATCTGGCCGCCCGATTGACCGTTACCGATTACCAGAACCGCACCTTGCTCTAGTTCGGCGGCATTGCGATAGGCCGAGGAATCGAGCTGGCGAAGCGCTCCGGGCAGGTCCGCCGACGCAGGCGGGCGTTTCGGCAGTTCAGGCTACCGCTCGCGATTACGACGTTGCGGGCCCGAAGTACGCCGCGCGGCGTCGTCACGAGAAAGAGCCCGTCATCCGTGCACAGTTCCCCTACCGAAGTGCCGGTTATCACCGGCAAACGATGCCGCTCGACATAGCTTTCAAGGTAGGCGATGAATTGATGCTGCGTGCAGGAGCCCCAAGGGTCAGGAACGTCGGGGGCATCACCGGGCAGCAACGAGCGGATGTTCGGCGAGTTCAAACGGAAGGAATCCCAACGTTGGGTCCGCCACGTTTCTCCGATGCGGCCCTGTTCAAGCACCTGATGATCGCGACCTTGCTGCTTGAGGAAATAGCTGATCCCAAGCCCGGCCGAACCCGCTCCTACGACAACCGCGTCAAGTATCCCCGCCATGACACATCCTCCCAACGAGACGGCATCGTAGGAATCGAAGCGCAACGGCCTCGGATCAATGTTCAGGCAAACCTGCTGGCGGGTGTTCCGCCGCCATCTGCTCTGTCCTGGATATGCTTTGATACAAGGAGGCAAACGGACCACACAGCGAGGATATAACATGAAAGTGCGATCAACTCTAAGGAGAATGGCGTTGTGTGTGTGCCCGCTGGTTAGCAGCATCCCCAATCTCAACACGCTGTACCGTGATGCCTGTTGAAGGCAGAACTTGTGCAGCGTAACCTCCTCCAATGCCGGACGACGACAAACCAACTCTGGTTTCTGCCGCACCCCAAAGGAAGCTGGCAGTCATCCTTGCGGCGGATGTCGCGGGCTACAGCCGCTTGATGGAGCGTGACGAGGAGGACACTCACGAACGGCTGCAGGGACTGCTGCGCGACGTCGCCCGGCCAGCGGTCGAAACACACCGGGGGCGCATCTTCAAAACGGCAGGGGACGGGTTCCTGGCGGAATTCGCGAGCGCCATCGAAGCGGTGCGCTGCGCCGTTGATCTCCAGCGAGCAACAGCCGAGTGGAGCAAGGATGTTGACCAAGATCGCCGACTGGTTTTCCGAATGGGTATCAACCTCGAGGACGTCCTGGCTGACCAGGACGACGTGTTCGGAGATGGGGTCAATGTCGCCGCCCGTCTGGAGGCCTTGGCCGAGCCAGGCGGCGTGCTTATAAGTCACAGCGTTCACGAGCAAGTCAACCGCAAGCTGCCGATGCACTTCGTTGATCAGGGTGAGTGTCTGCTGAAGAACATTGCCCGCCCCATTCGGGTTTTCCGGGTGGACTGGGGACCTACCCGCGGACGGGAGGACGGCCAGCCGAATGCCGTTCCGGTACTGCCGCGGATGGCTTCGATTGCCGTGCTGCCGTTTGCCACCCTGAGCAGCGATGCGGAGCAGGGGTATTTCGCTGACGGCCTCGCGGAAGACCTCATCACCGATCTTTCCAAAGTTGAAGGCCTCCTGGTGATCGCCCGTCATTCGAGTTTTGCCTACAGGGATCGTGCGCTGGATTTGCGTGCGATCGCCAAGGAACTGGGGGTTCGTTATCTTATCGAGGGAAGCGTGAGGAGGGCGGCGGCGCGCCTCCGGATCAATGCGCAGCTTATCGACGCCACCAACGCCACCTGTCTTTGGGCGGAACGCCTCGACCGCGACCTCGCGGATATCTTTGCCCTGCAGGATGAAGTTGTCACCAAAGTGATCAACGCCCTGGCCGACGTCCTGCCGTCGGCGAAACCCCCTCCAAGCAGGAGAGTTACCGATCTCGAGGCCTACGACCTGTTCGTTCGGGGGCGAGCGCTCGCGACGCAATCGCTAAGGGAAACAAGGGCTGCCCGTCCGCTCCTCGCTCGGGCCATGGAGATCGATCCGGGCTTTGCCGGGGCGCATGCCTGGCTCGCGATGAGCCACCATTTCGATGCGCTTTATTACGGCGAGCCTATCGACGAGCACCGCGCTGCCGCCCGCACCGCCGCCGCGAAAGCCGTGGAGATAGATCCGGAAAACGCCGACGCGCATATCGTGCTGGGCTACCTGCGCGCCTATGAGGGCGAGTTCGAAGCGGGAGTGGCCGAGTTCGAGCTGGGGCTTCGGCTCAATCCCAATCACTCTGCGGGTTGGGCCCACCTTGCCGATCTCCGGGTGTTCGAGGGGCGTGCAAATGAGGCTGTTGAATGCGCCGAGAATAGTTTTCGCCTTAATCCCTATCCTCCGGGCGACCACTACTCGTTCCTCGGCTGGGCCCAGTATGCTGCTGGTCGATATCAGGATGCTGTCGAAACTCTCCGTCACCCACAGGCAGGTGGACCTGGCTCAAAACGCAATCTCGCCGCCGCGCTCGCGCGACTGGACCGTACCGCGGAAGCGCGCAGGGTGGGAAGGGAATTCCTCTCGGAATTTCCGAATTTTTCGGCCCGGCAGTGGGGTCGGACGCAGCCCTTCGGGGATGATGCCGACCGACAGCATTTTATCGGAGGCTATCTCAAGGCAGGGCTTCCAGAATGAGCGAAAGCGAGGAGGGTAGGGGGCGGCCCGGAACGAACCAGGCCGACGGTGGATTTCTCCAGATCGCAGGCGGTCTCGATCTCTCCCTGCAGTGCAGGCGGAGGTGCGACCAGCCTCTGGCATCGAACCATTTCGGAACACAGAGCCCGCTTGCAACAAGACAGATGAGCGGATGATAGCGCCCCAACAGGGCAACCAGGCGGCGAGGGACGTCACGCAACTGTCACGCGCAAAGAACTTTAGAAACTGCTAAGAAGTAGAAAACCGTGCCGGTGTTCGAGTACGAAGATGCGCCGATACCTCTTTCACATTCATCTTCTTGGGACGGTCAATCGCGACCACACCGGAGCGTTTCATGCTAGCGACAGCCAGGCGGTGGCGCGCGGGAGATCGGTTGCGGACGGGATCGCAGAAAACGACAGGCACCGGAGCGTGATCGTAACCGTTGAGAGGGCAGGTGGCCCTGTTTTGGCGCGCGTAACTGCGGCGAAGGCCATGCCCCCCTGGCAGTCTGCAAGCTCGAGGTTCGAACACGCTTGGCGGGAACTGACCGGCTTGGATACCAGCCAACGCCCAAGGGATTGCGCCCGCGCTTTCAGGGAGGAATGAAGGTTTGGACGATGAGCTGGTCCTGACAGACTAGCCGATCAGTGGAAATACTTGAGGTTGATGGTTGCGCATGAAGTCGCTTCAGGTGAAAGCCAGCGGGCGGGTCCTCAGGATTGCGACCGACCAGCGCAGCGAATGAAGCTACGGCACGAGTATCGCCGGCCTCCAGCTCTTCGAAGGCAGCTCCATGTACGCCTGCGTTGCGCCGCTCGCATAGATTTCCGCCTCAAGCGGCTCGAAAGCGCGGATCGGCTCAACCCTGCCTCTGAGCAGGAGGCGGGCTGGTTCCCGTGTCGAAACGCAAGCGGCCCGGCTGGTTGGTTCCCTAAAGGGCAATATCCTGCGCCCGCTAGTACAGTGTAGAAAACATATGGAAGAGTGGTGATGCCCTCTTTCGGCAAGTCGAGGGGCAAATATGCGTGCCCCGAAGCGCCATGTTCTGTCCATTTTGTGCGTCGCAACTTGGAGCTATCCGAATTGTCTCTCTTTTAGCTTTGACACGTCTTTCAACCAACGTGGCCATCCACGCGGAGGGAGGCATCAGAATGAGACGAACGGCAAAGATCCTCACAGCGGTGGCTGCCGCCGCCGGTAGCCTGCTGGCGAGTACCACTACAATGCACGCGCAGGAGACCCGGAAACCCAACATCCTCTTCATCATGCGCGACGACATCGGATGGATGCAGCCGAGCATCTATCGTCGCGGCTTGATGGTGGGGGAAACCCCGCGGACGCCGCTCGACGGCGTCCGCTACTTCGGCATGTCCCAATGGCCGCAGGGGGCGCAGCGATGAGCGATGTCATCCAAGCAGGCCGTGACGAACCACGCTGGCCTCCGGTGGTGGCGATCCTTGCGGTATTCGCCTTCTTGGAGGTGCTGCCGCATCACGTCTATGCCATGCCGCGATGGATATCGTACGTGGTTCTGGTAGCAGCTATCGTTCCAATGGTCCTGGTAACGCTATCGACCGACAACGCTGTGTGGCTACGGATCGAGCACGTCGCCGTCATGCTGCTTGCCAGCGTCTACGCGGGGAATACGGCAGCGGAACTCGGAGATATGGTCGGGATCATCACCGTGCACCCTCCCGAGACGCGCTCAGTGTCGCTCTTGACGTCGTCATTTACCATTTGGGTCACCAACGTTCTCACCTTCTCGCTACTCTACTGGCAGATCGACGCGGGTGGCCCGTCGCGCATCGCGCGTGGGATGGCGGGAAGACCCGACTGGCTGTTTCCCCAGGCGTCGGCTCCCGAACTAGCGCCGCCAGACTGGCGGCCGCTCTACGTCGATTACCTGTCGTTGGCGTTCAATACGGCGACCGCTTTCAGTCCTACCGACGTGCTGCCACTCACCCGGCGTGCGAAGGGGCTGATGATGCTCGAAAGTGCCATTTCACTGCTGACACTCGTGCTCGTGGCTGCGCGTGCAGTCAATGTCATTCCGTAGCGCCACCACGGCGCCGCGGTCGTCCATTCGTGCCGTACCGATCGAAGGTGCCCGTATGTCAGTCGAAGCCGATCAGCTTTCAACGATGATCAATCACGCGGTCGCGCCGGCGTTCATGCTGAATGGCGTCGCGGCGATGGTGGCGGTCCTGGTCAATCGGATTTCCGGCGTAACCGAGCGGATCAGAAACCTCCGCGAGATCGACGACGGTGACGTCGCCCGAGCCCCGCTGAAGAAGGGAATCGGGGAACTGAGGCGGCGTGAACGCCTCTTGAACAGCGCATTGTACCTGGCGTTGCTAGCCGGAATCGGCGTGACGCTTCTGCTCCTCTTCGGCTTCGTCGTAGCCTTTTTTGGATACCGTCACGAACCGGGCGCCGCCGTACTATTCGTTGCGGCACTCTGCTTCCTGGCGGGGTCGCTCTTCCGATTCCTGCAGGACATCCTGCTGTCGCAAGGTGAGCACGACGACCGTCAGTTGTGATGATCGCCGAGTTGCTCAAGGCGCTCCCTCTGACGGATTCTACTCTCATTTCCGGCGGTAGTGTCTCCGCTGACATGGCAGGTACCGCACCATCAGTTCGAGTCGCATCAAGGCGGGGGATGTGTCTCGGATCCCCCCCCAAAGCGGACCTTCAGCCTCACAACATCAACCGCCAACCTATTCCTAGCGCGGCTGACAAGGCATGTTCATCCAAAAATCCGGTGTCTAATCCTGGCCGGGAAGCGGCGCGGTTCTATCTGATCATGCAGGTGCCGAAGTGGCCGAAGGACCACCACTGACCGTATCAGACCGACCAGCCAGTTCCACGAAACCCCAGCAGGGAGTTTTCGATGCCTCTGTTCATTGTGCACCATCGGCACTCACCCGAAACCTGTCCCGCGCGCGATCCGGCCAAAGGCGCGATGCTGTTGAACCATTTGAGCCGGCCGAGCGCTGCCCGCCACGGTGTGCTGATCAAGGGGGAAGTTGTCGCACAGGGCTCACATTCACTGTTCTTCATTGCCGCGGCAGCGGATGAGACCGTGCTTCAGGCTTTTTTGACGCCTCTCCGTCAAGCCGGCGAGGTCGAGGTGACGGCAGCGATGACCTGCGCTGCGATGGTTTCGAGCGGCGGCTGTGATGGGCGCCCGGTGGACGTGTCTGCGGAGGTGCTCAACCCCGCAGATGCGTGCCAGGATGCCATCGAGGCTGGCCTTCTCATTCACAGCGTTAATCCGTTGAATGGCGAGACCTCGGTGCCGGACCTTGCAGGCGGTGCCGTGATGCCGAACGGTCGGTTCTACTTGCGTAACCACTTCGATATTCCGAACCTTGGCGGTGATGACTACCGGCTGTCGATCGGCGGGCTGGTCGAAAGGCCACTGAAACTGAGCATGAGGGAGCTTCACAACCTTCATGCGGAGAGCCTCGTGGTGACGCTGGAATGCGCCGGCAACGGCCGCAGCCTATTCGATCCGGCCGTACCCGGCGAAGCCTGGGGACTGGGCGCCGTCAGCACCGCCGAGTGGACCGGGGTTCGCCTCATGGAGGTGCTTGAGCGCGCGGGCCTGCCACCCGGGGCGACGGAACTCACCTTCCGCGGCGCCGACAGCGGGGTCGTCGATGGGCACGGCGCGCCGGTTCGTTTCGAGCGTGGTTTAAGCTTGGACCAGATCGGTGAAACGGATGCGCTTCTTGCCTACGAGATGAACGGCGAGCCACTGTCACCACCTCATGGCTATCCATTGCGGCTGATCGTGCCCGGTTGGTATGCGGTGGCGTCCGTCAAGTGGCTGACCGAGATCGTCGTTACCGACAAACCCTGCGAAGCGTACTATCAGGCGCAGAAGTACTGGTACCATTGGGTGCGCAACGGGCATGACGAGCGCGCGCCGGTGAAGCTGATGAACGTGCGAGCGCTGGTATCTTCGCCTGATGAGGGGGAGAACCTGCCGCGCGGCGAGACCGCGATCCGGGGTGTCGCATGGTCGGGCGCCGGGAGTATATCCAGGGTCGATGTATGCCTGAACGACGGACCTTGGTGCGAGGCACGGCTCGTTGGCGAACGACGACGGGCTGCCTGGCAATGGTGGGAGTTGATCACGCGACTTGAGGAGACGGGGCCACTCACCGTGCGGGCGCGCGCCACCGACACAGCGGGCCGGACACAACCCGAACACGCCGTGTGGAACCGGCTGGGCTACGGCAACAACTCGATCCACTCTGTAACAGCACGGGTAATCTGAAGCGGGAAAGCAGGCATTTCAAACCGGCGTCTTTGCATGTGCGGTGCAAAGGCTGGTGAGGGCCAGTTTTCGCAATCGGGAAGACAAGCCGCTTGCCCCCTGACGCCGGGTCGACACGACCTATCTTCAATCAGCTGGAAACGGCAAACCGTAACGTTCGCGGACGGTGCGCTCCTCGTAGCGGCTGCGATAAACACCGCGGTCCTGGAGGATCGGGACGACTTTTTTCACGAATTCCTCGATATCGTCAGGTGCTCTTGGCGGCTGAAGCGTGTAGCCGTCGACGGTGCCATCGTCCCACAGGTCGATCAGCGCATCTGCCACCTCATCTGCAGTCCCGAGTAGTAGCCGATGGTGGCCCTCGGAGCGGCGCACGCCCTGCCTTGCCGTCAGTCTCTCGTGCGTCAACAGATCGGAAAGCCCCAGACCCATACCGACCGCCTGAAGACGGTTGGGATCCGGGATAAAGCGCTCGGCGTCCAGCGCCGCATCCGGATCGAAGCCGTCAGGATCGATGCCGTTCTCCTTGACGAACCGTGCGATCAGGCCGTCTTCCGAACCGGCGCCGCTGAAGAGTTCGTGTTTGCGCAAGGCTTCTTCTTTCGTCTCGCCGAGGACCACCACCACCCCGGGCATGGGCGCCGCCCCCAACCGGTTTCGCAGCACGAATGAGGAAGTGAATCTGGCTCGAACCGCACAGACTGGAGGCGACTGCTGGGCAACTAGTCCATCAAGCACGCTCTAAGAGTTTGAAAGAGCAACAAATGGAAACAAGAAGCCTGCCGCGCGAGGACGTGCGGCAGGCTTTCTCAAAGGAACCGCGACCTGACAGAAGGAGCGGTGCTGATCCCTTAACGCCGTGGAAGAGCAGGTCGGTCACATATCGAAATCTTGAGCCAACGTGGATGATGGCGCCCAAATGGCAGGCAAGAAGTCGCAGCCCGCTGTGCCATTCGCGAAGCAAATGGTTTGTCAGCCGGCGTGCCGGACCGAGAAGGCCTCGAGTTGTTCCGACCCCGAAGAGGAGACGGGAAGCTTCCACCGCCGGGAAGTCCGGCAGGCAAGGCCAGCCACACACGAGCGCCGTTCCAAACCCGCCACTCCGCTGCTTTTGGAAGCGTAAAGTCAGAAAACCTCTCCATCGTCCTTGCGGGGATCAGCGGAGATTTGGATCAAACATCAAACCAAAAGAGAATTCTCAAACGGCACATGAAGCGGAATCTCGAAGAGCCTTCCGTCGGGTGTTGCATGCTGGTCATATCCGTAGTCGGCGACCCATAGGCTCATCTTGCTTGGATCGTCGCTGGACGGGGCGAGCTCGACGCCCTTGGGATAGAGGCCCCTGCCGTCATTATACGGATTTGGTCGCTTCGTTAGGTCTGTGATCGTTTCCAGGATCTGCCCGGTGTCGGCGCTCACCTTGAACACATTCTGGCTGAAGAAGCCAACGACGTAGAAGACGTTGTTCTGAACGTCGTAGGCGATGCCTTCCGGATTGGTGATCGGGTTGGGCAGCTCGATCTTTCGGACCAGATCGCCCGCCTGCGTGACCTCATAGATCGAGTGGGTCAGTTCTCCGGCGATATAGAGATTGCCGGTCTGAGGGTTGATTGTGACGTCTTCCGTGTCGATGACCGTGCTGTCGAGCCCAACCGTCGAAAAACTTCTGATCAGTGTGGGATGTGAAGGGTCCGTAGCAACTAGGACCAGGACCTTCTTCTTATCGTCATCGGTGACAAACATCAGGTGCTGCCCGGTGTTCGGATCAACGCCGAAGGCCACGCCTGTGGGTTCTTTGGTGAAGGCCGCCAGGCTAATCGTCGCGAGACGTTCACCTCTGGTGTTGAGTTCGAACATATTATCGTTCGAGAAATAGGGAGACTCATCGGCTTCAGAGTCGACAAGAAAGAGGGTCCCCGTAAACGGATTCCAGCCCAGCCCCGCCGGGTCGCCGCTTGGGTAGATATTGGTCGCCCATTCGTGCGTGTCGCTGATGTGAATATTGACGGTTGCGGTGTTGCTCGTGGCAATCCCGTCGCTTGCGGCATATTTGAAGCTGTCGCTGCCTGTATAGTTGGTGTTCGGCGTGTAGGTGAAAGAGCCGTCCGCATTGAGCGCCAACGTCCCATGGGAGGGACCGGAAACAAGAACCGGGTGCAACGGATCACCATCGACATCTTTGTCATCGCCCAGGACGCCCTTGCGCACTGGAATCGTGATGCTCGTATCCATGCTCCAGTTGTAGCTATCACTCCCGGCGGTGGGTGCGTCGTTGGTGCCGGTGACGGTGATCGCGAGGGTCGTGGTGGACGAGGCGCCGTGGTTGTCCGCGTTCGTGTAGCTGAACACGTCAGTTGCCGTCTGGCCGTCACGGAGTGCCTGCACCGATGGGTTCAGGTTGTCGAGGGTGTAGGTGAAGGCGCCATCGGCGCTGAGCGACAGCGTGCCATATGCGCCTGATATGGCGGCCCCAACGTTCGCCGCCGCGCCGTTGACTGCCGAGACCACGTGCGTGTCGCCTGGATCCGGATCGGTGTCGTTTGCCAGAACGTTACCAACCACCGGATTGGCGAAGACCGCGTTGTTCGTGTCTTCCTTGACCGACGCTGCATCAGCCACCGCGACGGGCGGGGCTGATGTGACGCTGACGCTCACGGTTGCCGTCGCGCTACCACCTTTGCCGTCCGAAATCTCGTACATGAACGACGCTTGTCCGGCGAAGTCCTGATCGGGAACATAGGTGATCGTACCGTTATCGAGGCTCACCGTCCCATGGGTATCGCTGTTGCCGGAAACAGCCGTCACAACTAAGGCATCCTTATCGAGATCACTGTCGTTGGTGAGCAAATCTGCGGCGGCGAAAACAAGCGCCGTGTTGACACCGGTCGACGGTGCATCGTTCCCAGCGATGGGCGCATCGTTGGTGCCAGTTACGGTGACCCTCAGTGTCGCGGTGGACGAGGCTCCGTGGTTGTCCGTATTGGTATAGCTGAACACATCAGTTACCGTCTGGCCCTCAGCGAGGGCCTGCACGGACGGCTGTGAGTTGTCGAGAATATAGGTGAAGCTGCCGTCGCTATTGAGCCGCAGCGTGCCATATGTGCCCTGGAGGGCGACCCCGACATTTGCTGCCAAGCCGTCGACTGCTGAGACCGTGTGCCCGTCGCCGGAATCCGGATCGATGTCGCTGGTAAGGACGTTACCGCTTGCCGGGTTGGGAGACGCCGCATTGTTGGTGTCTTCTCTAACCGAGGCGCCATCGGCCACCGCAACCGGCGCGTCGTTGGTGCCTATGACGGAGATCTTCACGGTCGTGGTGGACGAAGCACCATGGTTGTCCGCATTTGTGTAGGTGAATACGTCCGTCACCGTCTGGCCGTCAGTAAGCGCCTGCACTGACGGCTTCGAGTTGTCGAGGGTATAGGTGAAGCTGCCGTTGCTGTTCAGCCGCAACGTGCCATAGGTACCCTGGACGCCGGCCCCAACATTGGCTGCCAAACCGTTGACTGCCGAGACCGTGTGGGTGTCGGCTAGATCCACGTCGGTGTCATTGGCAAGCACATTGCCGCTCACCGGGTTGGGGAAGGCCGCATTGTTGGTGTCCTCCTTGACCGAGAAGGAATCGACCACTGCGAGCGGTCCGTCGTTTACGCCGGTGACGGTCAGCGTGAGCGTTGTGCTCATGGTCTTCTTGTTTGCGTCGACGGCGGTATAGGTGAAAACATCCGTGCCCGTTTGCCCTTCAGCGAGGCTTTCGGCCTTCGGCGTATTGGCGGTGTAGCTGTACCTGCCATCGGGCCAAATCGTCAGATAGCCGTAAGTCCCTTGAATCGTCGTGCCGCCCGAGGCCACGTTGAACGAACTGCCTGCGAACTTCGTCTTGGTAACCTGGATGAGCCCGGTATCGTTTGAGAGCACATTCCCCGTTCGGCTGGCGTCCTCAAGAATAGAAACCGTGTCGGGCAATGCCTTCGAGGTACTTTTGGCCATGTTAACCCCCATGACAAGAACAGGCGGAAACGCGCAGCCGCCCGCCTATTCCCGCGTGTAATTCAGTTGTTCAGATTGGATAGAATTGAAGCTTGCCGTGATCCCTGTCCGATACGGCGGGGTCATGCCGCAAGTTCACGTGCTCTCTCGTGAATTGGCGTTGGGCGTAAGCTCGCAACCCACTCGCAAGATCTTTTCGGCAAGCTACCGCACGTGCGGTGAGTGCCAACTCATCCCTTTGCTGCGACACCAGCGGTGTCGTATCCCTTGACAAAGAAACAACTAAAACGCCTATCGCTCCAGCATCCGAAAATACCAGCTCGGCGTGCCCCCCACAAGGTCCGATCTGAACCTGCCGTTTTACCGTTCGACGGTCCACGAAATTCTGGCGCTGGAATCCGATTCTTCCAAAGCCCTAAAAGCGGCGAACTCCGTACCGCGATCAAAGGTGAAGCTCTGCCGCGCAAAGGCTGGCAAAGGTGAGAGCGTTTCGATGATCTTGTCCATGATCGGTCTCGAGCGCCGGCTCGGATTCTTGATCATCACGGTGTAGCGGCTTTTGCGCTCGACCAACGAGGTCAGGTTGGCATTGCCGAGATCACGTTCGAAGATCAGCAAGTCGTCCTCCCAATGCCCGAACTGCGATCGATCCCCAATAGAGTCAGGACGTTGCGATATTCTGCAGGCGGCAGGAAAGGCGCCGTCACGCGGCTTCCTCGATCCGCGGGGGCGACGTTTGCGGTGGCCCTCCGGCAGATGCTGATAGAGCTCTGTTAGCCGCATTCTAGTATGCAGAGATCTGCATTCGTCTCAACAATTGTGGCGTGTATTCTGCAAGCGCTGGGCTTTTCCGAGACCTGCACGCAAGGGGACACAGGTGGCTTCCAAGTTGGAGCAGTTCTGAGCGTCCCCTTCTTGCTTATTCGGATAGCAATCGTTTGTTAAGCAGCCCGGGTCAAAGTGCAAAAGTAAGCTGTGGTTCGTATTTGCCCTCGGTCGTATCGAGCGACGACAGCGTCATACCCAGTAGCCGAATGCCTTCGGCGCTGGAGGGCAAGATCATGGCGTGTATCTCCGCGATCGAATGCCCGCCGAGTCCGCTTTTTTGCACCTTCGCATTCCAGCTTCATCTTCGGCGGATAACAACTTAATGACGCCGGCAAACAAATTCGCGAGCACACGCGTTCACCATTTACTTACGATGGAATTACGCGGAAAATTAGCGTCGTGGGAGGAAGGCATTCGGCCCTCTCGACTAGCGCGCCCGAACGGCTTCTGCCCCTTTCAAGGGAGGAAATAGTTATGAGGCGTATTTTGTTGCACGCGGCAGCATCGGTCGCGGCGCTCTCGCTTGGCGTCTCGTATGCATCCGCGCAATCAGGCAGTGTCGAGAAGGCGGTCGGAGGCTACAGTTTCGAGGACGCCGCAAAAGAGGCGCCCGGTACCAAGGACTTCCATTCGGCCGACGGACACCTCACCTTTGGTATCGTGACGCACACGGCCGGGAACGGCTTTTTCGATCCCGTCTATGTTGGCGCCACGGTGGCCGGCAACATGATCGGCGCCAAGATCCTGCTGCTTGGCTCGGAGTCGCCGGTGGACGATCCGGCCCGCGAGATCGAAATCCTTAATCAGATCGTTCAGGATCCGACGATCGACGGCATCATCATGACGACACCGCAGATCGGCGCTTACAACGACATCGTAAAGGCCGCCGAAGCAAAGGGCATTCCGGTCGCCACGACGAACTCCTTTGACGGGACGCTGCTCAACCGCAGCAGCATCAGTCATACCGGTCAGGACGCATCCGCGGCCGCGATCGGTGGCGAAGCACTTGCCAAATGCGTGCTCGACAGCGGCAAGACCAGCGGCTCGATCCTGCTGCCGTCCTCGACCGCGATGGGCAATATCGAAGTGAACAATCGGGTGACCTCGGCCTTTAATGCCATCGTCAAGACGCTGAAAGACGCCGGAAAGCTTGAAAACTTCAAGGTGGACGCCGGGCCGGAGAATGTCGGCATCGACACGAACCCGAACGATCCCGTGAACGCGCTCGTGTCGCTCTTCGAGTCGCGTGGTGACGTCGTCGGGGCCTTCACTGCAAACAATGTCTTCACGCCGCCCCTCGTCAAGGCAGTCGCGCAAATGGGATGGACCGGCAAGTTCTGCGCCTTCGGCTTCGACCTGGGGCCGGCGCAGCAAGAGGGCATCGCCGCGGGGAACCTTACGGGCTCGCTGGGACAACAGCCGTTCCTGCAAGGCTTCTGGCCCGTCATGCAGCTCTACCTGCAGATCGACCGCGGCATCTCGGCCGCCAACCTCGACACGCGGGCCCAACTGGTGACGAAGGCGACCGTCGCCAATGTCGGCAAGCGCTTCGAGAACTGATTTCGCTCGAGCCGCCTGACACACGGGCGGGAGGGCTGAACGGTCCTGCCGCCCGCAGAAGTGCAGAGGTCAACCGGACAAACCCATGGCGCCTGTAGAGACAACATCGCTCGGCCGCGCGCCTCCGCAGCTCGCCGGCGGCTGGGAGGCCGGTCTCCTCCTGTTCCTTGTCCTGCTCTATGTCGGCGGCGTGTTCGCCAATCCGACCTTCTTCGCCTCGACGGGCGCGCTTCACGCCCTGCTGCGCGACACCTCTCGCGTGGGGATCATCGCCGTAGGCATGACCTTCGTCATTGTCAACAAGGACCTCGATCTGTCGGTAGGTTCCACCTACGGTATCGTCGCGGTCGTGTTCGCCCGGCTTTTTTCACCGAGCTTTCTCGATCTCGGGATCACGGCCTCGGTCGTTCTTTGTCTGCTGCTGGGGACGGCGATCGGGCTGCTCAACGGCGTGCTCGTGACCATCCTGAAGGCACCGGCATTCATCGCGACGCTGACGATCCTCTTCATCGGCCGCGGTTTCGTGCTGGCGCTGACGCACGGCCAGGCGATCTATTATTCCGGCAAGGCGGGTGAATTTCCGCTCTTCTTCCACCTGGGCGAAATAAATGTCCTCGGCTTCAACAACCAGATCCTCGTCTTCGCTTCCGTTGCCGCGTTCGGAGCCTTTGTGCTTGCCAAGACCCGCTGGGGCTACGAGACACTCGCCACCGGAGGCAACGAACAGGCGGCAGTTTATGCCGGTATTCCCACGCGCTGGGTGCGCATCCGCGCCTACCTGATCTCGTCGCTCTGCGCGACCCTTGCGGCTCTCCTGTCAGCGGCGCAGGATAAGGGCGTAACCCCCCTTTATGGCGTCAGCTGGGAACTCACCGTCATCGCATCCGTGGTCATCGGCGGCGCGTCGATCCTCGGCGGTCGCGGTCGCGTGTTAGGCTCTTGCCTCGGGGCCGCGGTCGTCGTGCTGATCGACAAGGTCTTGCGCGAAGGATGGCCGATCACGCGCATCGTCGTCATCGACGGCGAGAATATTGCGGTCAATGCCAGGTTCACCTTGCCCGCGGGCGCGGTGCTGGTTTTCCTTGGCCTCCTTCTCGTCACTGCCGTGCTGATAGAGCCCTACCTCATCCGCCGCCAGGTCGCGGGCCGCTTCTGGGCGTGGCTGCGTGGCCGCCCGCCGCCCCCCGCCTATGAGATGGGCGGCGTGGCCCTCGAGGGCGTCCAGACCAAGGGAGCGATGGCGAGCGACCTGGCGCTGACGGCTACCGGGTTCGGCAAGTTTCTCGCCCGCCGCGACGCGCTTGCCATCATCCTGACCGTCCTGTTGTGGCTGACGGGGCTCGCCCTCAGGCCCGACTACTGGTGGAACCTCTCCAACACGTTCGCGATCCTGCTCAACTACACAGAACTTGCCCTCATCGCGGTCGGGCTCACCTATGTCATCGCTGCCGGCGATATCGATCTCTCCGTCGGGGCTGTGCTTGCGCTTTCCGGCAGCACCGCGGCCTATTTCCTGAAGGTGCTGGGCGCCGACCCGATGACCGCCGTGGCGATGGGCCTGCTTGTCGGAATGGCAGCCGGCCTCGTCAACGCCAGCGTCACGGTCAGTTTCAAGCTGCCGGCCTTCATCGCTACTTTGGGCATGTTCTACATCGCCCGCGGCCTGGCCGCCTGGTTCGTCGCCGGCCAGCAACTGACGGGCTGGCCTGAAAGCTACAACCTGCTCGGCCGCAAGGCGAACGACGTCCTCTTGTATTTCGGCTTTTCGCTGCCGCCTGGCTTTCTTCGGACCGTCGCAGAAGTCGTCAGCGTGCAGACGATCTGGATGTTCTTTGTTGCCCTGGTGGCCGGCCTTGTGCTCGCTTACTTGCCGTTCGGACTGAAGGTCATGTCCACCGGCGGCAACCTCCGTGCCGCGGCTTATGCGGGAATCAACACGAACCGCGTGCGCTTCCTCGCGCTCCTGTTGTCGGCGCTCTGCGCCTCCATGGCCGGAATCATCAACGTCGCCTACTTCCGCAGCTTCAACCCCGTCGCCGGCCAGTTCCGCGAACTGGACGCCATCGCCTCGGTTATCATCGGCGGCGGATCGATTTTCGGCGGTTACGGCACCATCATCGGCTCGCTTGCCGGCGCCGCGGCGATCACGCTCGTGCGGGCGCTGCTACAATTGAACGTCCAGGGGTTCACCATGCCGCAGCACTGGATCAATGTTTTCATCGGCGTCATCCTTATCGTGGCCGTGCTCGTCGACATTTGGGTGCGTCAGACCAATATCTTCGGACGTATGCGGTCCTATTTGGCGCGACGCGGACAAGCATCGGAGGCCACCCATGCCCGCTGAAACCCAAGGCACACCGATCGTGGAAATGCGGGGCATCGAAAAGTCATTCGTTGCCGTCCAGGCGCTACGCTCGGTCGACCTGGTGCTTTATCCCGGCGAGATCCTCGGTCTCGTCGGCGACAATTCCGCCGGCAAATCGACGCTAATGAAAATCCTGACCGGTGCATATCAGCGCGACGCTGGCGAGATTTTCGTCGCCGGACAGCCGGTGCATTTCAAGAGCCCGCATGAGAGCCGAGACGTCGGTATCGAGATGATCTACCAGGACTTCGCGCTGTGCGGGAACTTGGACGTCGGGCAGAACATCTTTCTGGGCCGCTGGCCGCTCACAGGCCCGTTCGTCAATCGGCGGAAGATGTATGCGGAGGCCGACAAGGTCCTGAAACGGCTCAAGGTCGACGTCAACTCCGTTTATCAGAAGGTCGAAAGCCTGTCGGGTGGCCGCCAGCAATCCGTAGCGATCGCCCGCGCCATTTCGTTCGAGCCGCAGGTCGTAATCCTCGATGAGCCGACCGCCAATCTTTCGGTGATGGCGACCGACCGCCTGCTTGAAACGATGCTGGAATTGAAGAGACAGGGTGTAGCCCAGATTATCATCTCTCATCGGCTGGTCGATATCTTTGCCGTCGGCGATCGCGTGATGGTGCTGAAGCGCGGCGAGTATGTCGGCGACCGCTATATCAAGCAAACTGACGAACACGAGATTCTGGAGATCATTGTTTCCGGCACCCGCGAACGGGCACTTACGGCCGAACAGGCAACGCGTTGACCGGAGGCGCGGGATGCCAGTTCCGGCGGTGCAGCCGGCATCACAAAATCGGCAATTACATTTCGCGAAGACCGCGTCGGGTAGCCTATCACTCAGCGGATAAACGCTTCGAATCCGTTCATATGGCGGGATCCCGTCAAAATAGATGCGTTGCCAATTATGAGGTCGGCGGTTCAGATCGGTTCAAGGCGAGCTAGTGTGTCTGCTCTCGGGCCGTCAGGCCATATTCGAATGCTTTGGTTTTCGTGCTTCCGCCATCGCAAGACAATCAGCGTCGTAAACGGGTGGTGGAGACAAAGTTCCACTTAGGCCCCTGGCCCCGTCTCTGCGTAGTTATCGTTGTAGTCGTCGTTTGCGTGGCCGATCTCATGCTTGGCAGCTCGAACCAAGAAGCCTGATCGGGTCAACCCTTGGGCTTCGGCGAACGCATCGATTGCCTTTAGGACGTCTTCTGGCAGAGTGATATTTACGCGAACCGCTCTTCTGGCTTCCGTCTTGACGCCAACTAGAATTGCAACGCCGTCTTGGTTCTCCGCGTCTGCCATCACCGCCTCCAGTGTGGAGGGTTCGGGAATTGCTTCGCCGTCTTCGGCTAGACCTTCGATGTGTAGGGCTAAGGCTTCTTCGGCCATAGCTCGCGCATCGTCGAGGTCGGTTCCAGCAGTGATCAGGCCAGGAAAATCGGGAAAGGACACACCGTAATCACTGTCGGCGTCCTTATGGATCAATCCGATATAATTGCGCATGTTCGTTACCTCAGTTTAAGTCCGGCTTGTTTCTCGATACTCTTCAGTGTTCCGATCGGGATGTCCCGTTTCGGGTGTGGAACAGTGACGCGCCCGGGTTTCTCGGGATGCTTAAACTGAACATGGCTGCCCTTGGTGGCGACCTCGTACCAGCCATCCTTTTGCAAGGCCACAATGATATCACCGCTCTTCATTTCCAGATTATACACACGAATGTGTATGGTGACAAGCGCAACGTAGTATGACTCCGGTTCCTAACCTCGGCTTCATCCGTCCGGTCGAAAACATCGGCTCCTTGCGCTTTTTCCCGTCAGAACCTCTCCTACAGCGAACGCTATTTCTCCGAGAGGTTCGAGACCCACGGTTTGACCAGCAACATCGCCTATAGATCCCATGAGGAGTGAACAGCGGCCGGCGCTCTGGCAGAGTGAGGCTGCATCAAAGCGCTC
>NZ_JBYTEC010000044.1:0-18678 GCF_058792075.1 Ensifer sp. EB106-03-01-XG145
AGCCACTCGACATGCGCCTTGTAGCTTTCCGGCGCAAAGCGACCGTCCTTGTCGAAGTGCGTGACCGGGAAGGAAAGCAGGCCCGATCCAAGCGCGGCCTTGATCTGTTCTGGGGTCATTTCTTAATCCTCTACGTGTTTTCAGGATGATAAAATTTCGGGGCACGGGCCGGTTCCGTATCAACTCATCATATAACTCATATGATGAGTTCGCAGTCGGCGACAGCATCAGCGAGCCAGCCAGCCACCGTCCACATTGAGAATGGCGCCGTGAATGTAATCGGCCGCAGTCGACGACAGGAAGACGGCAGCACCGGCGATGTCTTTGGGCTTGCCCCAACGATTGGCTGGGATGCGATCAAGGATCGCTTTGTTGCGATCGGGATCGTCGCGCAGCGCTTCGGTGTTGTTGGTTTCGATGTAGCCGGGTGCGATCGCGTTCACATTGATGCCCTTTGCGGCCCACTCGTTGGCAAGCAACTTGGTGAGGCCCGACACGCCATGCTTGGCGGCCGTATAGGATGGCACTCGGATGCCGCCCTGGAAGGACAGCAACGACGCGATGTTGACGATTTTTCCGGGCCGGCCCTTAGCCAGCAGTTCTTTGGCAAAGACCTGGCACGTGAAGAACAGCGCTTTCAGGTTAACGTCCATGACGTCATCCCAGTCGGCCTCGCTGAATTCCACCGCATCGGCGCGGCGGATGATGCCGGCATTGTTGACGAGGATATCGTAGCCCTTTCCGGCAAAAACATCGCGCGCGGCCAGGGGATCGGCAAAGTCCAGAGCAAGCGGTGCAGCTGTCCCGCCAGCTCTTGCAATGATTTCAAGCGTTTCCTCGGGCGCGCGGCGCGCGGCGCAGATTACTTCGGCGCCAGCCGCAGCAAGGCCTACGGCGATCGCCTGCCCAAGCCCGGTGTTCGCGCCGGTGACAAGGGCCTTACGGCCTTGAAGCGAAAAGAGATTTGTCACTTCAGTTCCCCGGGCTGGATGAACTCCATATCGGTATAGTCGACATTGTCGCCGGCCATGGCCCAAATGAAGGTATAGGATCCGATGCCGGCGCCCGAGTGGACGGACCAGGGGGGAGAAATCGCGCCTTCCTCGTTGGAAATGAAGAGATGGCGGGTTTCCTGTGGTTCGCCCATCAGGTGCAGCACACGGGATTTTTCGTCCATGCCGAAATAGAGATAGGCCTCCATGCGGCGATCATGGATATGCGCAGGCATCGTGTTCCACACCGAGCCATCTTCAAGCGTCGTATAGCCGAGAACGAGCTGGCAGCTTTCCATGACGAGCGGATGGATGAACTGGTTGATCGTGCGCTTATTGGAGGTTTCGGTCGTGCCGAGTTTGACTTCCTTGCTGTCAGCAATGGTGACAAGCCGGGCGGGCAGGCTGCGATGGGCCGGGCAGGACGTGATGTAAAAGCGCCCCTCTCCGGAGAAGGTGACGGGGCCTGTTCCCATTCCGAGATAGAGAACGTCGCCGCGGTTGAGGGTGTAGGTGCCCTGTTCGGTCGTGACCGTGCCGATTTTGCCTACATTGACGACGCCCATCTCGCGCCGATCGAGGAACGAGGGCGTCTTGGTCTCTTCCACCCCGTCGAGCGTCAGCGGCTTGCCCGCGGGAACGGCGCCGCCCATCACGAAGCGATCGTAATGGGTATAAATCAACCGGATCTCACCCGACCGGAACATGTCCTCGGCCAGAAAATGCCTGCGGAGACCCTCGGTATCGAGCGTCTTTGCATAGTCCGGATTGACGGCTTGCCGCGTTTCGACGGTCAGCATGAAAGTCCTCCTTCAGTGATTGCGACCAACATATAATATGTGGTAGGCATAGTTGTATGATATGTCTGACAACGTCAAGAGGCAAATGCCAACCTCGATTTTCGATTGCAACACCTCAATGGGAAGACCTGGAATGAAACGCCTTCTCATCACTGGCGGGGCGGGTCAGCTTGGCCGTGTGATGCGCACACGGCTCTGTGGCCTGGCCGATACGATCCGCCTTGCTGATCGCACAGGTCTTGGAGCACCAGCTGACCATGAGGAGTTCGTCCAATGCGATCTTGCCGACGGTCAAGCGGTGAATGCCATGGTCGCTGGCTGCGACGGTATCGTCCATCTTGGCGGAGCGTCGGTCGAAGGTCCGTTTGAGGGGGTCCTGCGCGGCAACATCGTCGGTCTTTACAATCTTTTCGAAGCCGCTCGCGCCAATGGCCAGCCGCGCATCGTCTTTGCCAGTTCCAACCATACGATCGGCTATTATCCGCAAACCGTCCGGCTCAAGCCCGACGCCCCGTTCCGCCCGGATGGGCTCTACGGGGTCTCCAAATGCTTCGGCGAGGCGCTTGGGCGCCTGTATTTTGAGAAGTTCGGGCAGGAGACGGCACTGGTTCGGATCGGCTCCTGTACCCCAGAGCCAACGAACCACCGGATGTTGTCGACCTGGCTTTCGCACGAAGACTTCGCATCGCTGATCGAGGCGATCTTCCGCGTCCCGGTTTTGGGCTGTCCCGTGATCTGGGGTGCATCGGCAAATGACGCCGGTTGGTGGGACAACGCACACCTCGGCTGGCTGGGCTGGAAACCCAGGGACAATGCCGAATTCTTCCGGACGCGCCTTTCGGAGGCCTCGCCGCAGCCCGGCCCCGACGAATCCATGGCTCGCTTTCAGGGCGGTGTCTATGTCGACAATCCGATCCTTAGGGAGTGATGAATGATCTTCAAACCGCATGGAAAACATCTGGTCGCAGGCGAATGGATCGCAACCGGGCAGACATTCAAGAGCGAGCCGGCGTCTGGCCCGGCCTTTGATTTCTCCGTCGGAACGACCGAACTGGTGAACAAAACGGCCGAGGCCGCGGAGGAAGCCTTCTGGTCCTTCGGCTACTCGACCCGCGACGAGCGCGCAGCATTCCTCGACGCCATCGCCGACGAGATAGAGGCGCGCGGGGCGGCGATCACCGAGATCGGAAGCGCGGAGACCGGATTGCCGGGCGCCCGCCTTGAAGGCGAGCGCGCACGCACGACCGGCCAGCTTCGGCTGTTTGCCTCCCATATTCGCAAGGGCGAGTACCTCGACAGGCGTCATGACGAGGCATTGCCGGATCGCAAGCCCCTGCCCCGTTCCGACATCCGTCTGATCCAGCGGCCGATAGGTCCCGTTGCCGTGTTCGGTGCCTCCAATTTTCCACTCGCCTTCTCGACCATGGGCGGCGATACCGCCTCGGCTCTCGCCGCAGGTTGCCCTGTTGTGGTCAAGGGTCATTCGGCCCACCCGGGGACCGGCGAGATCGTCGCCGAGGCTGCCCTGGCTGCCATCAGGGCGCACGGATTGCACCCAGGTGTGTTTTCACTGATCCAGGGTGGCCGCCGCGACGTCGGTACGGGCCTCGTGACGCACCCGCTGATCAAGGCGGTCGGCTTCACCGGTTCACTTGCCGGCGGGCGGGCGCTCTTCGACCTTTGCGCAGGGCGGCCGGAGCCCATTCCCTTCTTCGGCGAACTCGGCTCGGTGAACCCCATGTTTCTCCTGCCGGAGGCGATCAAGGCGCGCGGCGCGGAGATCGCCAAGGGATGGGCAGGTTCACTTACCATGGGGGCCGGGCAATTCTGCACCAATCCGGGCATCGCGGTGATCCTTGCCGAGCAGGCGCCCGCCTTCGCGGAAGCTGCCCGCGCAGCACTTTCAGGCGTCGAGCCGCAGGTCATGCTCACCGAAGGCATCGCCAGGGCCTATCGCGAAGGACGCGACCGCGTATCGAAGGGGGGCGGCGTTCGCGAGATTCTCAGCACAAGCTGTGGTCAGCGGGATGCCACGCCCAATCTCTTTCTCGTCCCGGCGCGTGAATGGCTCGACAATCATGTCCTTGCAGAGGAAGTCTTCGGTCCACTTGGACTGATCGTCACGGTCGAGAGCTTCAAAGAGATGATCGTGGTGGCAAAGCGTTTCAAGGGGCAGTTGACGGCAACCCTCCATCTCGACGACGGCGATGTCGATTTCGCGCGCAAGCTCATGGTGATCCTTGAACGCAAGGCGGGCCGTATCCTGGCCAACGGCTATCCGACTGGCGTCGAGGTCTGCGATGCGATGGTTCACGGCGGTCCCTATCCCGCGTCCACCAATTTCGGCGCAAGCTCGGTCGGTACCATGGCCATCCGCCGGTTCCTAAGGCCAATCTCCTATCAGAACATTCCTGAGCGGCTGATGCCTCAGTATCTGAAGTCGGCGTAGCGACGGATTGCGCCATCACCCATTGATGGCGTATCCACAAACGGACCGACGAAGATCTTGGAAGCGGCCCCTTGCATGATGACAGCGACGACATCCGATCCCTCCGTCTTCCAGGGCAAAACGCTCGTGGCGCAGGTGACGGATGCTCTTCGTTCCCAGATAGCCAAGGGGCGCTACAATCCCGGCGACCGCCTGCCGTCCGAAGCACAGCTCACCCAGGAATTCGGCGTTAGCCGCACAGTCGTACGCGAAGCGATTGCGGCCTTGCGCTCCGACGGTCTGGTCGAACCTCGGCAGGGAGCGGGCGTATTCCTGCTGGAGCAGGCTGCGTCCGCGCGGCGGCCGTTTCAACAAGTCGACCTCACGCGGGTGTCGTCGCTGATCGAGATGCTGGAGCTTAGAACCGCAGTCGAGGGCGACGCGGCTGCGCTTGCAGCCCTTCGCCGCTCGCCCGGTCAGGAAGGCAAGCTCATCGAAGCCTTTGATGCCTTCAGGGCCTGCGCGGCTGCGGGCAAACCGACCGCCGAGGCTGATTTCGGCTTTCACGTCGCGATCGCCGAGGCAACCAACAATCCGCGCTTTAGCGAGTTTCTTAAGGCGCTCGGACCGGCCGTCATCCCCCGTCGCGCCATCGTTGATAGCGGCGAGGAGGCTCTTCTTCCTGCCGACGAACTCAGCCGTCTTGTGGACGAACACGAGGCAATTCTTCTGGCCATACAGAACGGCGACGAGGATGCAGCACGCGCGGCGATGCGCAACCATCTCAAGAACAGCCAGATACGCTACCGCTCCATGTTGCGCGCCGCACGCTGAGGATGCGCGTCCGCAGCCGCCCTTGCATTCGAACAGATAACGGCTAACATGCCAGACAGGTTCGACACAGGCGGAGTGAAGATGGAAGCCGAAAACAATCACGTTCGCGGCACCTCGCTGGCGGCAAAGATCAGCGCTGCACTGCGCCGCGAGCTGACGGAGGGTGTATTTCGCCCCGGCGACAGGCTTCCGAGCGAAAGCGCCCTCACAAAGGAATATTCCGTCAGCCGGACTGTCGTTCGGGAGGCTATCGCGATCCTGCGTGCAGACGGTCTTGTCGAGGCACGCAAGGGCGCCGGCATCTTTGCTCTTGAAACCCAGCAGGACAAGAACCAGCCCTTCAAGGACCTTGCGACCCAACGGATTTCCTCGGTGATCGAACTCCTTGAATTGAGGACGGTTTTCGAGGTGGAATCAGCAGGGCTTGCGGCATCCCGCCGTTCGGCGGCACAGATAGAGGCGATCCTCGAGGCCCATCACCGTGTCGGCGAATGCCTGGCGTCGGGTGCGCCCACGCGTGACGCAGATTTCGAGCTTCACCTGGCGATTGCGGAGGCCACACAGAACCGACGCTTCCCGGAGTTTCTTCAGTTGATCCGCTCCGGCATCATCCCGCGTGGCGAATTGCAGGGGTCGGCGCCCGGATCGCGCCCTAAGGACTATAACCTCCACCTGCAGGAGGAGCATGGCCAGATCGTCGATGCCATCATCGAGGGAGATGCGGAAGCCGCGCGTGAACGGATGCGCGCCCACCTTCGTGGAAGCCTGGAGCGCTACAAGGTGCTTTTGCGTTCGCGCACCATGGCAATCGAAGAAAGTTGATTCGGATGCCGACAACATAGTTGTCATACAAATATAAGAACATGTATGGTGATGATGTTATACAACATCGCCGAGGTTCACATGACTCTCCCCACTTTCCCCGCAGTATCGCCGGACGCTGGCGTGACCCGTCAGGTTCTTTCCGATTCCCCCGAACTCATGGTCGTGTCGTTTCGCTTTGAATCCGGTGCTAAAGGCAAGCTGCACCGCCACTCGCACGTGCAATCCACCTATGTGGCGCGCGGCCGTTTTCGCTTCTTCCGCAACGGCGAGGCCTATGAATTGCAGGCTGGCGACAGTCTCGTTATCCCCGGAAACACCGAACATGGCTGCCAGTGCTTGGAGGCGGGCGAGCTCATCGACTGCTTTACGCCCCGGCGCGACGATTTCCTGTGATCGGTTTGGCTTGACAGCATGACAAGCCTGTGACAGGTTTGCCGAAGTTGTCATACAGGATAGGAGCCTGTACCGCCTTACCTTCAGGCGACTGACACACGGAGGAACCATGTCAGGAACCATGTCACTACGCCGCATCCGCTTCTATGGCGTGGCCGGACAGATCGGGACCATCGCGGTCACGCTGCTCGGCCTGCTTCTCCTGACCTTTTTCATCGGACGGCTGATGCCTGCCGATCCCGTCCGCGCCATCGTCGGAGAGGACGCGACCCGCGAGACCTATGAGCAGGTTTATCGCTCTCTGGGCCTCGACCGACCGCTCTGGGAACAGTTCTTCTATTATCTCGGTGACGTCTTCACAGGCAATTTCGGCACCTCCATTCGAACCGGCCAGCCTGTGATCCAGGATATCCTGCATGTTATGCCGGCGACGATTGAGCTTGCGACCTTCGCGATCCTCATCGGCGCGGGGCTTGGCGTTCCGCTCGGCGTCCTTGCCGCCGTCAACAAGGATCGCTGGCCGGATCATGTCGTGCGCGTCTTCAGCCTCTTCGGCCATTCCATGCCGATCTTCTGGACCGGCATGATCGCGCTGATCGTTTTCTACGCCCATCTCGGCCTCGTTGGCGGCAGCGGGCGGATGGATCAGTTCTATATCGGCCTTGTCGAGGAACGCACGGGCTTCCTGCTCATCGACAGCCTCTTGGCGGGTGAGATGGACGTCTTCTGGTCAGCGGTCAACCACATCATCCTGCCGGCTGCCCTGCTCGGCTATTCCTCATCCGCCTACATCACGCGTATGACGCGCAGCTTCATGCTCGATCAGCTCGGCCAGGAATACGTGACGACCGCGCGTGTGAAGGGTCTTTCGCGCAGCCAGACGATCTGGCAGCACGCCTTCATCAACATCCGCGTCCAGCTGGTCACCATCATTGCGCTTGCCTACGGCTCCCTGCTCGAAGGCGCAGTGCTGATCGAGACGGTTTTTGCCTGGCCGGGTTTTGGCCAGTACCTCACCAGCAACCTCATCACCGGCGACATGAATGCCGTCATGACCTGCGTGCTGATCGTCGGCATCATCTTCATCGGACTGAACCTCCTATCCGACGTTCTCTACCGCATCTTCGATCCGAGGACACGCTGATGGACACACGCGTTCAACCCACCTTCCGTCTGCCGGCTCCCGTTCAAGCGCTGAAGAACATCGTTCTTTTCCTGCTGAAGAGCCCGACTTCGACCTTCGGCCTTTTCGTGCTGGCGTTGCTTGTCCTTGTCGCCGCCTTCGCGCCGCTTATCGCGACCCATGACCCCTATGCGCAGGATCTCGCTTACACCTTGCAGGCGCCCGGCAACGGTCACCTCTTCGGTACCGACGAGCTCGGCCGAGACATCTTCAGCCGGCTGGTCTTCGGCGCGCGCATCACGCTCACGATCATCTTCCTCGTCTCGATCGTCGTCGGTCCGATCGGTCTCATCATCGGCACGTCGGCCGGTTACCTCGGTGGCAAGGTCGATACGGTGATGATGCGGATCACCGACATTTTTCTGTCCTTCCCGAGCCTCATTCTCTCGCTCGCCTTCGTCGCAGCACTCGGCCCAAGCCTGAACAATGCCATCATCGCGATCGCGCTCACCTCCTGGCCGCCCATCGCACGGCTGGCGCGCGCCGAGGCGATGACCTTCCGCAAGGCGGATTACATTTCGGCTGCGCGACTGCAAGGGGCCTCCTCGACGCGCATCATCTTCAAGTCGATCATGCCGATGTGCCTGCCTTCGGTCCTCATCCGACTGACGTTGAACATGGCGACAGTCATCCTGACCGCCGCCGGCCTCGGCTTCCTCGGGCTCGGTGCGCAACCTCCGCTTCCGGAATGGGGCGCGATGATCGCGACCGGCCGCAAGTACATGCTGGACAGCTGGTGGCTCGTCACCTTCCCGGGCATCTCCATCCTTTCCGTCAGTCTCGCATTCAACCTGCTTGGCGACGGCTTGCGTGACGCGCTCGATCCGAAGCAGATGAACCGGAGATAGCCCCATGGAAAAGACCATTCTCGAAGTCGAGAACCTGCGCATCCGCTATGGCGGCGCTCCGACGGACGCAGTGCGCGGCGTCTCCTTCACTCTGGGACGCGAGCGTCTCGGTATCGTCGGTGAAAGCGGCTCCGGCAAATCGACGGTCGGACGCGCGCTTTTGCGCCTTCTGCCTGGCGCAACCATCACCGCCGACCGGCTTCGCTTTGCCGAGCTCGATCTGCCGTCGCTCTCCGAAAAGGAAATGCTCAAGGTCCGCGGCCGGCGCATGTCGATGATCCTGCAGGATCCGAAGTTTTCGCTGAACCCCATTCGCCGCGTCGGCGACCAGGTGGCGGAAACCTATCTGCGGCACTTCAGGTGCTCGAAGGCCGAAGCGCGCGACAAGGCCCTTGCCATGCTTGAAGCGGTAAAGATCCGCGACCCGAAGCGCGTCTACGACCAATATCCGCACGAGATATCCGGTGGCATGGGCCAGCGTGTCATGATCGCCATGATGCTGCTTGCCGACCCGGACCTCGTCATCGCTGACGAGCCGACTTCGGCGCTCGATGTGACGGTGCGGCTGCAGGTGCTGAACATCCTTGATGGTCTTGTCCGGGATCGCGGCATCGGCCTCATCATGATCAGCCATGACTTGAACCTGGTGCGTAACTTCTGCGACCGCGTCCTGATCATGTATGCCGGTCGCATCGTTGAAACCTTGGCCGCCGCGGACCTCGACAAGGCCAAGCATCCCTATACGCGCGGCTTGCTCGCGGCACAGCCGCGGATCGGCGGCGGGCGCGCGCCGCTTGCCGTGCTTGATCGCCGTCCTGAATGGCTGGAGGAAATTGCCTGATGTCCGTTTCAGTCGAATGCCGCGATCTCGCTATCACCTTCGGCACGGGTCCAACGGCCGCCAAGGTTCTTCCAGGCGTCACCTTCTCGGTGCAACCCGGCGAGTGCTTCGGGCTCGTTGGCGAAAGCGGCTCGGGCAAATCCACGGTCCTGCGCTGCGTTTCGATGCTGACAGACATTTGGACCGGTGACATTCTCATCGGCGGAAAGCCGGTGCGCGACATGCCGCTCATCGAGCGTTGCCGCATGCTGCAGATGGTGTTCCAGGACCCTTACGGCTCGCTGCATCCGCGCCAGTCGGTGCGCACCGTCCTCAACGAGCCGCTCGTCATCCACAAACTTGGTGACCGCGAAGAGCGCATTCGCAAGGCCATCACCGATGTCGGCCTCCCGATCTCGTTCCTCGACCGGTTCCCTCATCAGCTCTCCGGCGGCCAAAGGCAACGGGTGGCGATCGCTCGCGCGTTGATCCTCGAACCATCGCTGTTGCTGCTCGACGAGCCGACGTCGGCGCTCGATGTTTCGGTGCAGGCGGAGATCCTCAACCTGCTTCAGCGCCTGCGGGACGAACGTGGCTTCACCTACATCATGGTGACGCACGATCTCGCCGTGGTCGACCATATGTGCGACCGCTTTGCCGTCATGCTCCATGGCGAAATCACCGAAGTTCTGCCGCGCGAGGCGATCCCCGCAAATCGCGCAACCCATCCCTATGCCCGAGAACTGATCGGTGCATCGCTGGAATACGAGGGCGCGCACTGACGTTCCCTGACGCTGGGCGCTCCCCAAATGCAAGACGGACTTCCTCAGCTTGCGACGCGTGACAAGGTTTCTCCCCCCGACTTGCCCGGCCCAGTGCCGGGCATTTCTTTTGCAGCAAAGAAGACTGATTTTGAGTGCGGTCGTGACGGAATTAGCGGGGCCGTCAGGACGACCCTCGCCGAACGGAGGTCGCGTGCCAGGGAAGCTCGCACACTGCATCTGCAAAGCTATGCTTTGTTTCCTCGCAATGTGTTCGATCGTCGATGGGAGGCGGTTCAGGTATCGACACCGGGTCAATGGCGACGGCCGTGCCTGTCAGGCTGGTCACGGCCCAACGAGCGGTCAATGCTCCTGCCGCTCCGGGCGTCGCCAATACCGTGTCTGACATGCACCGCCACTCGCGGCCTTGCCCGACGTAAGAAACCTGCACTGGCCCAAACAACAAAAAGGCGCGCCTGGCGACGCGCCTTTCCAAACCCGTTGAAAGCGAAGCCTGGGGTTACCGTTCCTTCTTCACTCCTTCGAAGCGCGAGAGCCATGGGCTGACGATCATGCCCTTCACGTCGCTTCGGTAGGCTGCTGTGTCGACGACTTCCGAGAACGGCTGGATCGACATGACGATCTCGTCCATGTAGGTCTGTACGCCTTCATAGAGCTTGATCTGCTTGGCGGTGTCGCGCTCGACCAGCGCCTCCTCGATCATCTTGTTCAGCTTCTCGTCAAAGAAGCTGGTGCGCCAGCTCTGGTAGTTGGTGAGCTTCGCGTCATCGGAATTGTTCGGGTTATAGGCAACGGACCGCAGGTTGTTGTCCGGGTGCGGCTGCTGACCGCCGCCGCCGCGACCGAGCAACAATTCGAACTTCCGTTCACGCATGGCACCGTAGATCTGGTCGCCCGAACCGCTGATGAGCTCCGCCTGAATTCCGGCCTGGCCGAGTGTGTTCTGGATGGCGGTCGCCGCCTTCATGAAGGGGTCTTCGGAAAGGACGCGCAAGGTGGTCTTGAAGCCTTCCGGATAGCCCGCCTCTGCAAGCAGGGCCTTGGCCTTCGCGACATCCAGCTTGTAGCCCTCGTCCGGCAAGGCGCCAAGCACACCCGTCGACAGCGGCCGCTGGTGCAGCTTGCCGTAGTAGGGCATTACCGCCTTGTCGAGGCCTTCGTAGTCGATGAGGTAACGAAGCGCCTCACGGACCTTCTTGTTGGCGAACCGTTCATCCTTCATCGAAACGCTGAGGTAGTAGAAGCCAGAGCCCGGAGTCGACTCAATCGTGATCGCCTTGTCGGCTTCCAGCGATTTCAGGTCCGGCGCCTGAAGCGAGTAGGCAACGTCGATGTCGCCCTTTTCCAGAAGCAGGCGCTGCGACTGCGATTCCGGCAGGTGGCGAAGCAGCACGCGCTTCATGCCCGGCGCTTCGCCCCAGTACTCGCCGTTGCGGGTGAGGATGATGAACTCGTTCGACTTCCACTGCGTCAGCGTGAACGGACCGGAGCCGGCCGAATTCAAGGTCAGCCATCCGGCGCCGAGATCGCCGTCCTTTTCGTTTTCGAGAGCCGTCTTGCTGTCGATGATCGAGCCCGGCCCGTTTTGCGCAAGGACCATCAGGAGCAGGTTCGGGTCGTCAGCCTTCGGCAGATGCAGTACGAAGGTGCGATCGTCTTCGACGACGAACAGCTTGTCGGCCGCTTCCAGCGTAAACCCGCGGGTCTTGAGGAAGGACGATTGCGCGAGGTTGCGCGCAAGCAGACGCTTCAGGCTCCAGGCGATGTCGTCGGCGGTGACGGGATTGCCGGAAGCAAACTTGGCGTCGCTGCGCAGGTGGAACCGGATCGACATGCGGTCGTCGGCCACTTCCCACCGTTCCGCCAGCCGCGGCTGAACGCTGCGGTCCTCAGGCGACAGGACGACAAGGGTGTCGTAGATGTTGTTCAGCACCTGGACCGTCTCGCGGCCGGTAATGGCTGCCGGGTCGAGGGTGAGGATGTTGCTCATGGTCGTGGCGACGACGAGCTGATCCTCGGGCGTTTCGGCCTGGACGACATGGGGCATCGTGGTGACGAGAAGCGCACCGAATGCGACCGTTGCTAGAAAGTGTTTCATGCTTCCTCCTTTGCGGTCGTCCACTCGGGAACCGACCTTCCTATTACAAGATCCGCCGGCCTGTTCCTCCACAGGCAATGACCAGATCAGCCAAGAATTTCGCCGACGGGCGCCACAAGCGCCCGTCCGATTGCTGCCGTGTCTGCGGCTTCGAGATGCACACCATCGGTTTCGGACGCGCGCGTAACCGAACCAGCGTCAAAAAATCGATGGCCAAGCTCGTTCGCGAGCTTGCGGTAGAGCGGAGACAGCCTCTCGGATTCGGCCACGCTGCGGCCCGCCGCCGGCTGTCCGCCGGGACCGGGCGAACAGGGGGGCGGCGCGACGATCAGGAGCTTCGGTTTCGCCCCCTTGGGTTTGTAGGGAAAGGTTTCGACGATCTGCGCCAGCCGGCGCATTCCCGAAACCGCCCCTTCTGCCCGCCCGCCATGGACAGGCTTGATGTCGTTGGTACCGAGCATGACAATGACGAGGTCGAGCGGCATATGGCTGGCCAGCGCCACTTCCAGCGCCTTGGCGCCATTGCGGCATGCGGGCCCCGCGTGGTCGTCGTAGCAGGTAGTGCGACCACCGAGTCCTTCGGCAATGATCCTTGCCCGGCCGCCAAGCGCCTCGCCCAGAACCTCAGGCCAACGTCCTTCCGGCGGATGGCGCAGGCCCGTTGCCGGGTCAGCGCCCCAGGTCAGGCTGTCTCCGAAAGCGAGAATGGACTTCATCACAAGCTTCCTCGCTCGCTACCGGACGCGATGGTTTTCGATGAAATTGAAGTCGATATCCTCGCCAAGACCCGGGCGATCCGGCACGTGGACGTAGCCGTCGCGATCCATGGGGTCGGACAGCGACTTCAGGTAGTCGTGGCCGTCGTCATATTCGAGGAATGGATGGAGCAGGCCGCGCTCATACCAGCGGCAGTTCTTGGTGGCGGCCACGACATGCAGGTTCATCGCCGTGTTGCCGTGCACTTCGCATTCCATGCCGAATGCTTCGGCAAGGTGCATCGTCTTCAGCGCCGGCGTAATGCCGCCAACGTCGTTGACGCCTGTACGAAGGATGTCGCAGGCGCCCGCCTTGATCCACTCGGCGCGGTGCCAATGCTTCCCGGCGGCACTTTCCGGACCGACGACAGGAATGTCGAGATTGTCTGCGAGCCACTTGTAGGACGAAAGCGACTGCTCATCCATCGGCTCCTCGATCCAGTCGAAGCCAAGCGTTTCGAGCCCCCGCCCGAGTTCCAGCGCATCGGTGCGAGAGTACCAATGGAAGGCGTCGATCATCAGGCGGATATCCGGTCCCACCGCTTCGCGCACGGCGGCGCAGGCCTTGATGTCCATTTTCACGTTTGGAGCCCAGCTGACCGGCGGCATCCAGGTGTGCAGCTTGATGCCCTTGTAGCCGCGCTTGACCAGGATCTCTGCGAAGCGCCCATAGTCCTCGGGGGTTGCAAGGCCGCCCTCAAGCTCGTCACCACACATGATCGAACCATAGGCGAGGACCTTGTCGCGGTAGCCGCCGATCAAGTTGTATACAGGTTGGTTCAAAGTGCGCCCTGCCAGATCCCACAGCGCGCAATCGACGACCGCCAGGGTACGGTCCGTGAGCTGCGCAGCGGACCCGCGCTGCCAGTGTGCGAGATCCTGCCATAACCGTTCGCGATAACGATGATCCTCACCGATCAGGACCTTCTTCACAAACTTGTCGATAACGTGCGGCCGAACGATTTCCGGCGCCGTGAAGGAATGCCCCTCGTGACCGTCTTCCGTCCGAATGGTCAGCATCGCCTGCTCGACCTGATGCGGCGGGCCGGGATGCGCGTGACCAGCACTGTCCGAGTGGCGGCGAGTGGTCGTGCGGAAAACCCGCACTTCAACGTCGGTGATGATCATTATTCCTCCGGTATGCGAAAGGCGACGGCCTGGCCGCGCCAACTTGTCTAATGTGAGAATAGGCAGATGTCGGCAATCTTGTCAAATATGTATGACAGGTTTTGATAAATGCCTGATAGGTGGCGTGCCTCCTGATCGACGTCGCGCGACCTGGAGGCGATATCGCGGTCTCGCGCCACTCACCCAGCACCTTGAACCCTGGGAAGCAATGGGGCAGGCCGTAGACATTGGGGCTTGGCGAACGCGAAGGACGGGGGAGTCGGCGCCGCTTCCCTTTCGGGCCACTATGTTTGAAATTCTTGCGGCCGCCCTTATCTCACGTCTTCGCGTAACGCGAATTCCCGCTTTCCCGCGGACGCGGCGCTATCCTGAAAGTTCCGATGCGCTTCGTTTTGAAATGACCGAGCCTATCGGATCGGTTGGAGGGGGCCGAGGGACTTTGCCCGGGCGCCGCCCCCTTCTCTCCCCCAAACAGCCTTCCGCCCACCTTCCTTCGCTTCCGCTTTCGTGCAGGCGGTTCCCCGCGAAGACTGTTTTCCCCTTCCGTCCCCACCGCTCGCGCGGCCCCGGGAAGCAGGACGCGGCCCTGCTTCGCGGTCCAAAGGAGAAATGACAATGAGCATCTACGCCAGAACTGCCCGCTTCGACACTGGTCGCGCACTCACCGAGGATGAGATGCGTGGCATTGCGCTTTCGATATTTGCAACCTCGGCGCACGAGAGCCGCTCCGAGCGCTTTATGCCAATCCCGACAATCGAGATCCTGCGTGGGCTGATGAAGGAGGGCTTTGCGCTGGTCGGAGCGCGTCAGTCAGTCAGCCGCACGGAAGGAAAGGCCAACTTTACCAAGCACCTTATCCGTCTTCGCCGCCTCGACGACGGCAATGTCTACAAGGTGGGCGATACCGTTTGCGAAATCCTCCTCAAAAACGCAAATGATGGAACGAGTGCCTATGAGTTGCTCGCGGGGCTATTCCGAGTTTGCTGCCTCAATTCACTCGTGGCCCAGACCGGAACGATTGACGCGATCAAAGTCCGGCACTCCGGAGATGTTCAAGGCAAGGTGATCGAAGGAACCTATCGCGTGCTCGCGGAGGCCGAACGAGCTCTGGCAGCGCCCCAAGACTGGTCGAGCTTCACAATGGGGCGGGATGCAAAGGAGGTGTTGGCGGAGGCGGCGCATCTGCTTCGCTTTGGTGACGCCGACGGCGCTGTGACGACACCGATCAAGCCAGAACAACTGCTTGTGCCCCGTCGCCAGGAGGACCGCGCTGATGACCTTTGGACCGTATGGAATGTCGTTCAAGAAAACAGCATCAAAGGTGGGTTGCGCGGTATGGGTCGCGATGAAACTGGCAGGCCGCGCAGATCAACGTCACGCCCGATCAATGGCATCGATCAGGACATCAAGCTCAACAAGGCTCTTTGGCTTGTAGGGGAACGCATGGCCAGTTTGCTGCGCAATCGATGATGGTTTCGATCGCCTCGCGTCCAGAACAGTCTGGATGCGAGGCGATCTTCGACGGCAGCTTCTTTTCCGGTTGGATTGCGTCAGATCCGGCACAAATCGGGATGGGGGCAAGCACGCCTCCCAGCTGACGGATTGAGGGGCGCCCCAAAGCCCCGCCCCTCAAACACCCCTGCCCGCCCGAAAATTTATCCACATCCGTGCAAGCCGATGGCAATCGTCGCGTCGCGCGAAAACGGTTTTTCTTTCATTGCAGTAGGGTTTGCCGATCTTGTGGACGACCGGTGGAAAGACGGGGGATATTTAGTGCGTCGCCGCCGCAATCTTGTGCTCACCCCAAGTTGACTTAGAGTGTTTGAGCGGTCGATCGAAACCGCGAGTGTAGCAACGATCAGATTGGGGCTGGCGTCGTCGCCGGCCCCTTTCCAACTTCTACATTCGGTTCGAACAACGAAGCGACCGGCGTTGGGTTTAACGTTGCTCGCCGACCTTAGCCGGAGCAGCCGCCTCCTGTCCGGTCCGTGTCGTTTCAAGCTGGTCGTCGCTCGCCCCGAGATCTAACTTTCCCCAGATCGACGTTTTCTGCGTGCCGGACTTCGGTTTCCGCGACTGTTTAATCTCGACGATGAATGACTTTGTCTGCTGACGCATGGTTCCCCCAAGGCGACGAATCGCAATCGAACGATATCGTGCATTACGCCATTGGCAACCGTGCCTTGAGCGAGGATGGAGATGCGGCGCGAGCCGGCGGCTACGGATAAAGAAGTCTGCTGGATGCTGATCGTCGCCGGGTGGTCCTGTTTCACCCTCTTGCCAGGCAATGTTCTTTCTTGCTGCGGCAGCGTCCTGCGCGGGCTCGATGGGGCGTGTCTGACCGGAAAGCGGCTGGAGCCTCGATCGTCCTCCCGCAACGGCATCCGCAGTTTTCTTACCCCTGGCGGCTCAAGCCGCCATTCCTCGCCATCCAACAAAACTGCTCCTTGCCGCCCTCCATTTCATTTTGGCCCTATGGGTGCGGTCCGATCGTCCCCGATCTTTTCGATAGCCATCGAGGCCGCGAAGGGGGCGGCCCGAAACACCAGAAAGGAACTTCGACATGGCAACCATTGGCACTTTCACCTCCACCGACAACGGCTTCAACGGGTCGATCCGCACGCTGGCCCTCAACGTCAAGGCTCGCATTGCACGGATCGAACACCCCTCCGACAAAGGCCCTCACTTCCGCATCTATGCCGGCAACGTCGAACTGGGCGCGGCCTGGCAGAAGAGCTCCGAGCAGACCGGCCGTGACTACCTCTCGGTCAAGCTCGACGACCCGAGCTTTCCCGCTCCGATCTACGCGACGCTCGCGGAAGTCGAGGGCGAAGACGGCTACCAGCTGATCTGGTCCCGTTCCAACAGGGACTGAGGCAACTAGGCCCCGCCTCCAGGCGGGGCCACCTCTCTTGGTTCGCCCAAGCGATTACGACCACCGTTCGCGGTCGCATCGGTTCTCGCTGCGTTCGGCGGACTTCGTCGTCACTTCGAGGGGCGTTTTACCGCTGGCCGATATCCCCGGGTGCGCTTTTTTCTGAGAACATCAAGGAACAACGCGACCGCCTCTTGCTCGTTGTCGAAATGATGGACCATCGATTGGCCTCTTTGACCGATCCTTCCCCAGCGCCGCGTCAGGCAGGCCTCTCCAAACAGCGTCCGGTCGATCGACAGGGCATAGAACCGGGCCATGTTCCTGTCTGCGTCGGTTCGTTCGACATAGAGCTGGTAGGGCTGACTGAGCATGGAAGTACCATCGCCGATGCCCGGAATCCCGTCCAACGAGTGTTTTGAATCAGTCCGGCCTGATCGATTCACGTTTGTGATGGATCGCAGGGTAAGATTAGGTGGTTGTCGGCGGAGTGCGAAATCTGTTTTGCTTGACGCAGCCTCGCATGTCGGCGCGCCTGAACCATATGGCGCGACCGCATCTCAAAGGCGCATTTCCCGCCGTAAACACGATCTGCTCGTCAGCGCGCATGCGCAGCACTTCGTCCGGTTGGATGAGCGGCCGCGCCGCAATCTGCTTCGAGCGTGTACGTGACGACCCCCGCGATTGAAAGCTGCGGCTCACCTGATCGACTTCGACGGTCGTCGCGCCGCAGCGCCTTGAAACATACTCGGCCGTTTCAGGATCGTTGATGGCGGCAAACGAGATCCAGCTCGCACTCTCGAACCATTTGCTCGTGGCGTCGCGGCCGCCGAAGGTCTCGCGCATCTGGCCGATCGACTGAAAGATCAGCGTGAGTGATATCCCGTACTTACGACCGGTGTCGCGTGCCGTCTCAAGAATGCGCAGGTAACCGAGGCGGGCCAACTCGTCTAGGAGGAACAGAGCCAGGTCGCCGCCCATGCGATCGCGATTGTAGATCGCGTTCAGGAAAGATCCTATGATGACGCGAGCTAGGCCCGAATGCGTTTCCAGCGTTTTCAGATCGATATTGATGAAGACGTCCAGCGATCCGTTCAAGAGCTGTTCCGTCGAAAAACTCTTAGCTGAGACCAGGCCCGCATAGTTCTCGTAGGAGAGCCAATGACCTTCACCGCGTTGGCATAGACGCCGGAAAATGTCTCCGGTGTCATGTTGACGAATGCAGCGACGTTTTCTCTCACGAAGTCCGAGCTCGAGTTTGCGTGAATTGCCTGCAGACGTTCGCGCAGCTTCGGTTCGGGCTCTGCGAGATTCTTGCGAACCTGCCTCAGCGTCTGGTCTTCCTTGCGTGTGTGGCCAGAGAGGCAGACATCGGCAATGAGCGCGGTCAGCAGCTGCAGCCCGGACGCCCTGAAGAAATCATCGCGCACCCCGATCGCGCGACCGCTGTCGCTCATGATCCAGGAGGCAACCGCAGCAATATCCTCCTCCTTGGTTCCGCCATACCGGCCGATCCAGTCGAGTGCATTGAACCCCGCCTTGGGTTTCTTCGGGTCGAGTGTCCGAACGTCCCGGCCGGCGGCTTTGCGATGATCGACCACCATTGGCGCCACTTCATTGGAAGGGTCGAGGACGACGAGCGTGCTTCCCCATTTGAGCGCTGTCGGTACCGTTACCGAGGTCGTCTTGAAGCCGCCTGAACCAGCAAAGACGAGACCGTGCGACGAGCCGAAAGAGCCATCGAAGCACAAAAGCTGCGACCGACCGGCCGCACCCCAGGTCTCAGTCTTGTCTGCTCTAAACGGTATGGCCGCGACGCTGTCTTCATCGACCCGGTAGCCCTCTGCGCGGCGGCAATCACGGTGAGATTCAGCGTCAATCAGGATGAGACTCGGCGGCGGGGGTGTGACGAAGGGAGGG
>NZ_JBYTEC010000045.1:0-18211 GCF_058792075.1 Ensifer sp. EB106-03-01-XG145
GGGGATCTGGCCGACGAACTGAGGGTGCGCGACATTGCCCTCGGTCTGGCCGAGTTGCACACCGACGCCCGCGCCCTCCTCGACCGGGCCGGCATCATCGAAAGAATTGGGCCGAGCATGATCTTCGAGGGCATGGAGGACGCGCTCGACGCTTACGAGGCGCGGTACGGAGAAGGCGCGGCCGCGGACGGAGAAATCGCTGTGAACCCCAACGCCATGAAAACAGCGCACAGTATCGAAACGGGAGGGAACGATGGGAAAGCACGAAGGCAAGAAAAAGAATAAGGACAAGAGCGGCCCAGACAAGGCTGCCGTAGCTGCGGTATCAGAGGAGCGACCATCCGGCGGCTACGCCAAGGAGATCGCCCGACTGCAGGAGGAGATCGCACACCTGCAGGCCTGGGTGAAAAAGACCGGCGCCCGCATCGTCATCGTCTTCGAAGGACGCGATGCCGCAGGCAAGGGCGGCGTGATCAGGCGGCTTACCGAGCGCGTCAGCCCCCGTGTCTTCCGGGTCACGGCTCTGCCCGCCCCCACGGAGCGGGAAAAATCCCAGATCTACATGCAACGCTACATTCAACACCTGCCGGCGGCCGGCGAAGTGGTGATTTTCGACCGGTCCTGGTACAACCGCCCGGGCGTGGAACGCGTCATGGGCTTCTGTTCGGATGACAGCGCGCGGCGTTTCCTCGAACTCGCACCGCGCTTCGAAGCGGCAATGGTCGAAAGCGGCATCGTCCTGCTGAAATACTTCCTCGATGTCAGCGAAAAGGAACAGGAGCGCCGGTTCCGCCAGCGCATCGCCGACCCGTTGCGCCAGTGGAAGCTCAGCCCCATGGATGTCGAATCCTATCAGCGCTGGTGGGACTACACCCGGGCCTATAACGAGATGATCCGCATGACGGACACTGAGTATGCGCCTTGGTGGATCGTACCGTCAGACGACAAGAAGCGGGCGCGGATCAATTGCATCTCGCATATTCTCGCCTCGATCCCCTATGAGCGCGTGAAGTTTTCCGAACCGGACCTCGGCAAGCGCCAGAAGCGACCGGCCGGCTTCGCAGACGACGATCACGTTCGCAGAACCGTACCTGACGTCTTCTAAGGCTGATAAGCCCGCGCCTTCTGGCGCGGGCTTACAGAAACGGTTGAGCGTTCCCTGATAGTAGGAATGCGGAACCACCGATGCCGGCGCGTCATTCGACACCGGGTATGGTCGCGCCTAGGCCTTGTCCGGAGCCCAGTTCAGGAAGAACCCGACATCGCCGGGCACACCGCCCGGAAAGTTGATGATCATCGCCTTCAGCTTATAGCCCTGCGGCTTGCCGTATGTCTGATAGCGATCGAAAAATTCCTTCGCCTTGCCCTGCAGGGTCTGCGGCCAGTCACGGTCAGCGCTGTTGATGGCGCGTCCGCTATCCGTGCAAAGCTCGGAGGGGAAGCTATAGACCAACGCCTCGAATTTACCGGCCTTGACGGCGTTTGTGACAAGGCGGCGGACGATACCAATTTCCTCTTCCGTCACATGTTCTTTGAGAAAATCAGCGGCAAAGTCGGCATGCTTCTGTTCTTCGAGGGCTTTCAGCCGCCGCTCCTTGTCCATCTCCTCCATTTCGCGCTGGAGCATCTGCTTTCTCAGATCCTGGGCGCTTAAGGGTTTTGCGGTCGGGTCTAGATCTTTTTTCTCAGGCATCGTGTCGATCCACTTCAAGCAAATGGGAACACTGTGGCGGGGCACACGCTTGCCGTGCGCCGTATGCCAAAGACGTCCCGCAGGTACATCCAAGGGAACCCGATCGGCATACCAATCCGGGGACGAAGCATTTTCGAATTCGAGCCGCTGCCTGTACGAGGGCTCTCTATTTATTGATCTTTCTCACCACCAAACGGAATAGCCGATGCGGGCTAATCCCCCACAAGGCTATCCTAAAATACTACAACCGCAAGAGGACGGTGACAATTCGGAATGAGCGATGATATTCACCCGGAACTCCGGGGACAATCACGTTTCACCGCCACATTTTCAACCACCAAATACGCCCCTGCTACCAATTGTCTGCGACAGCTCGTGCCCAGACGGAATGCCAAGTATCTGTAGGAGCTTCGGGTCGCTCTCGCTGAGGCGGTCCTCGATCCATCGTTTCGTCCAGTCGTGAGCTTCGACGTAGAGCTCGGAATGCCGGCTCCAGTCCATGAACCCGATTGCGCTCGAAATTGGCGGGGAGACGAGCAGGTCGCGTTCACCGAGCATGACTTCTTCCGGCCTGTGTGCCAGCACGCTCGCCGTAATCACCTGAATCACGCTCGGGACCTTCGGCAGATTGGCACGACCGAAGGGTGTGAGCATCCGCACCGCCAATTCGGACGCTCCCGGGATGCTGTCATAGTCGATATGATGTTTCCGTGGTCCGTCGGACCCCAGGCTCGCGACCACATTGGGGCCGGTTTTGAGTTCTTTCATCTGCTCCAGCGGCAGATTGTTCATGATGGCGCCATCGACAAGCATATCGCCTTCGGCCGTAAAGAACGGCGGCAGGACGCCGGGGATCGAGCCTGACGCCCTGACAGCCTGCCAAAGTTTTCCCCGGCGATGGACATGCGCCTGCCGGCTGCTGAGATTGGTCGATAGAGCGAAGAACGGAAGCCAGAGGTCCTCGATCAGAACGTCGCCATATTCCGCGTGCAGCGTGCGGTCGAGCACCTTGTGATCGAGCAGCGCATATTGCGGCAAGGTGAGGCGACGAAACGCGCGGCTCTTGACGAAGATGAGATGTGTTCCCCGATCGATGGCGTCGGCGTCCAATCCACTGGCGAAGCCAGCCATGATAGCGGCTCCGGAACTGGTACCGCCAAGATAGTCGAAGGACGCACCCGCCTCGACGAATGCCTTGTAGACACCGATATGCGCGCAGCCGAGCGAGCCCCCGCCGGCGGCGACAAAGCCCCTGGCCTCACCTGAGAGGAAACGGGCCAGACGTTCGACATCTAACCGATCTTCCAGCGAAACGTGGTGATGCTGGCGAACGCCGGGCCGTGCGTCGAGCCAGGCGGCGGTTCCGGAAACCGTTGCCGCGCGCGTCCGGTGAACGAGCACGAGCCGAAGGTTGGACGGCGTATGGACCGAGAGCGCTAACGCCTCGCAGGGGCTTAGGCCCGGCGGGTCTGATGCATCGGCAAACAGCAGGACGTTGTCGGCCTGGCGGATGCACACACGCGTCCAGTCGCTTGGCTCGTCATCGGCGACATAAACGATGATATCCGCCTTGATCTCGAGATGGTTCAGCCAGTCGAGCACCGGCTGATCGTCGATCGGAAGCTTGGCGAAGCGGTCTTCGAGAACTCTTCGGGTCAGGAACACGGCCCGGTTGTCCGCAGCAAATGCGGTGCGGAGCTGTGCGATGAAATCAGGGGAAATACGACTGCGGCCCGCAGGAACGATCGCCAGCGTCCGGAGCCTGCAGGGCTGCTTGGTCTGCGCCGCCGCTGGAGACTGCATGGCGAACCGGCGCGCGAGAAACGTCGTCACCGACTGGCGCAGGCTGGGCAACGCCTTGGCAGCCCTCTCGAACTGGTCGTCGCGAATCTCGAGTACTATGGAATCACGCGCTGCAATCACGGTGGCAATGCGGGGCAGCGCGGCAAAGAAGCCGACCTCACCGACAAGCTCGCCCTGGCCGATCTCGGCGACGGGCTGGGCAGCTCCCTCGCGGTGCACCGTGAAGCGGCCCGACAGAACGACGAAGAAGCGGTCCGAGCGGTCTCCCTCACGAACGAGAATCTCGCCGCGGCGCAAGATCCTGCGATCGGAGTTGGCGGCCAGAGCCTCCAAAGCGGACAAAGACGTCTGGTCGAACAACAGCGTCGCCGATAGCAATTTAGCAGCAAAGGAACCGGTAGAGTCCATCGAACCTTCCTAGTTGCGTCTGTCGACTTTAGCGGTTCCGACAGGAATTGCCGAACAGATTTGGTGCGATCCGCCATCGACCAGGAGCGCGGTGTGCTCAAACCGTCGACGAGCGACGCTGTTTGTTCGGCTATCGTCCCACCAATTAGATGAGATAAATCGCACAATATCTTGTTTTCATAGATATATTCCATTTATCGGAGAGACCGATCGCTGCCATGCGGACGAGAAGCAGTACGCTTCCAGCCCGCCAGAATCTTTCCCTGCACAACGCTCTGCCGGTCTGAGATTTCACGAGAATGAGCTGGGAAAGAGATCCCGTATAGCAAGCAATAATAAATATAAAAATCAAAATAGTAGCGTCGTTAACTCATGCAAATTGATAACTTTTTTAGATGGCCGGGCGCTCGATCATATCACGTGAGGGTCAACCCTAACGCCTGGCGTGGGTATTGCTCGCCTCGTCCTGTGGTTCGACGTCCGGCTTTTGGTGGGGCATGGCCCGCGCCTCGATGGAGCCGATGACGAAGAGGACAGAGAAAGCGGAGGCAACCGCAAGGCCACCGACGACCCATTGACCGAAGCCCACCGCAAGACCGATGGCCCCCGCGAGCCAGAGGCTGGCGCCGGTCGTTATCCCCTGAACTTCCCCCCTGGAAAGCACGATGGTGCCGGCGGCGAGAAAGGCGACGCCCGCCGTCACCGCTTCCACAACCCGCAACGGATCGAGGCGGACGCGATCGTCGAAGAAACCTCCGAGACGGACGCTTTCGAGCGAGATGATGCCGAAGGTGCAGGCTGCAAGGCAGACGAGCATATGGGTCTTGAGCCCCGCCGGCCGCGCCTTTGCCTCGCGCTCGAAGCCGATGACGGCACCTAAAAACAGCGCACCGAGGATGCGCGCAAATATGACGGGATAGGGAATCTGTGAAGGCGGGAACAATTCGGCGGTGATCTGATCCATGCGGAACCAACGCGAAGCCTTCGCATTGGTTCCGCATGATGGCGCCGCGCCTCACCCAGTGCGCGGTCGCCAGGAGCGGCCTGTCCCCACCCCGCTCCGAAGCGTAGCCGGACGCTTAGTTTCCGAGCGCCGCCAGGGCGGCATCCAGGCGCTCCTGCGCCTTCTTCGGGTTCTTGGCAGCCTTCACGGCGTCGAGGTTGGCAGGAGCGTCGCCAACCTGGACAACGCCGACCATGCCCATGCCGTAGTGCGGCGTGCATTTGACGGCGTAGACCCCGGGAGCGGTGAAAGTCACCTTGTAGTTTTCATTGATCTTGCTTTTGAAAACCTCGGCGCCATCCGGGATCATGCCCTTGATGGATTCGACATTGTGCCCCTTGTCGGTGGGGATGAAGGTGACCGTGTCACCGGGCGCAACTTTCAGCGATGTCGGCTCGAACACCATCGCACCGTCCTTGCCCTTGTTCAGCATGTGCACTTCGAAGTCTGCGGCGGCTGCAGGTGCTGCGACAAGCATTGCCGCGATGGCGATACCCAATCCGCTCTTGATTGCATTCAACATCGTCTTCTCCATTTGAGCGACCAGCCCGTGCTCGGGTTGTTCGAACAGAGAAATAGGCCCGCGATCCCCCCTCTACTTTGATGCGCGTCAAATTCGCGGCGCTTTTCCAACGCTCATTGACAATACATAGGATTCCTATACAAATGACGCCATGAGCAACGAACCTGGTAATACACCCACCTTGGTCGACCGGATTGGTGACGGGCTATCGCGCGTGGCAACGGCCATGCGCAGCGAGGCTTGGACGACCGCCGAGGCGATCGGCCTCAATCCGACGCAATTGCAAATACTCACCTTTCTCGTCGCCCGCGACCGAAGCGGTATGCGCGTCAAGCAGATCGCCGCCTATCTCGGCGTCAGCCAGCCGACCACGACGGATTCGGTCAACGCGCTCCTGCGCAAGGGGCTCGTCGAGAAACGGGCCGACCCCAACGACGCGCGGGCCCTTTCAGTCGCGGCGACGCTGCAGGGCGAAGCTGCGGTTCGCCAGGCCGGTCAACTGGCATCGGCCACGCAGGACGCCATCGCGAGCCTCTCCAAGCTCGAGCAGCAGGACCTGTTGATACACCTCGTCAGGATCATCCGCCGCCTGCAGTCGGCTGGCGCCATTCCGGAACAGCGCATGTGCGTCAACTGTCGCTACTTCCGCCCCCATGTCTACGACGATCCGAAGGCACCGCACCATTGCGCCTTCGTCGATGCCGCATTCGGGCCGGCGGAGTTGCGCGTTGACTGCGGTGAATTTGAAAGCGCCGACGATGCGGACCGGGACGCTGCCTGGCGGGTTTTCAACCGCGGCGCGGCCTGAAATGAGAATGAAAGGAAACACACGCGCCGGCAGCCGAGCCGGGCGCAAGACCGAGCGAGCGGCCATGCTCTCGCCACCAGCTTCAACATCGGAGCCCGCGAGCACCGTTCTCAGTACCGCGAGCGGGTGCCGATGATGTCGGCGCCGGTCCGACGACTGCCATCGGCGGACCGGCAATTTTCTCCCTCCACGCAAATAGAAAGAGAAAACCATGAGCAGAATTAATCTAGTTGACCCCAATTCGGCAACCGGCGCCAGTGGCGAGTTGCTTGGCGAGATCCGCTCCGCCTTCGGCATCGCCCCCAACATGTTCCGGGCGGTCGCCAACTCGCCGGCTGCCCTTGCCAGCATGTGGGGTTCTTTCGGCGCGCTCGGAAACGGCCGTCTCGGCGCCAAGCTCGGCGAGCAGATCGCCGTTGCCGTCGCCGACCGCAACGATTGCCACTATTGCCTGGCCGCCCATACCGCGCTTGGCCGCAAGGCCGGGGCGACCGCGGAAGAAATGGCGAATGCGCAACGGGGCAAGTCGTCCGACCCGAAGACGGCGGCGGCGTTGACCTTCGCCCAAAAACTCGTCGAAGCACGCGGCCAGATCACTGATGCCGAAGTGCGGGCGCTGCGTGATGCCGGTTACGACGATCAGGATGTCGTCGAGATCATCGCCCATGTCGCGCTCAATCTCTTCACGAACTACATCAACGTCGCGCTTGCCGTACCGGTCGATTTCCCCGGTGTGAAGCTCGTTCGCGAAGCGGCCTGACAAGGCGGCCGGACGGCAGCGCCCGTCCGGCCATCTCCGGAGATGACAATGAACAGCAACTATCGGATCGCCGCCCCGGAACTCGCCGTTTCGACCTGGTTCAATACGCCTGCGCCTTTCAGCCTCGAACGGCTGCGCGGCCGGGTCGTTTTCCTCCATGCCTTTCAGATGCTCTGCCCCGCCTGTGTATCGCACGGCCTGCCGCAGACTCAGCGCGTCCAGACCGTCTTTCGCGAGACCGACCTGCAGGTCATCGGCCTGCATTCGGTGTTCGAGCATCACGCGGTCATGACGCCGGACGCGCTCAAGGCCTTCATTCACGAATACCGGCTGACGTTCCCGATCGCCGTCGATCTGCCATCGGATGACGGGCCGATCCCGAAGACGATGGAGCGCTACGGTATGCGCGGCACGCCAACTGCGATCATCATCGGCCGTGACGGTCACGTTGAACACCATCACTTCGGGATCGAAGACGACATGGTCATCGGCGCGCGCCTCGCCACGCTGCTCGCGACCCCGATCCCGGACTTCTCTGCCGCTGGTCCGGAAGCGCTCGGGTGCAAGAGCGACGGCTGCACGGTCCCCAACACGCATGATGGACGCCGCTAGAGGAGACGGATGATGACTGCAAGGAAGGCCGTCGCCGTGCGGCATGTGCATTTCGAAGACCTTGGCACCTTTGCGGATCCGCTGCATGCGGCGGGGTTTGCCATCGAGTATCGAGATGTCGGCGATGCAGACTATCTTTCGTTCGATCCGATCGAGCCGGATCTTCTCGTCGTGCTCGGCGGCCCGATCGGCGTCTATGAGGAGGCGGCCTACCCCTACGTCGCAAAAGAGATCGCGATGCTGCAAGCGCGTCTTTCCGCAGATCGGCCAACGCTTGGCATTTGCCTGGGTGCGCAACTGATCGCTCGGGCGCTCGGCGCTCGCGTCTATTCGTCCGGCATCAAGGAGATCGGTTTCTCACCGCTGAGCCTCTCTGCTTCAGGCCTCGCCTCACCTCTCCGTCATCTCGCCGACGTTTCCGTGTTGCACTGGCATGGCGATACCTATGACCTGCCGCCCGGCGCTGACTTGCTGGCGTCGACGCAGCAGATCGCACAGCAGGCCTTCATGCGCGGGCGCAAGATCCTCGGCCTGCAGTTTCATCCTGAGGCTGAAACGGGTGCTGCCTTCGAACGCTGGCTGGTCGGCCATGCCTGCGAACTGGCGGCGGCAGGATTGAGCGTGCCGGATCTTCGTGCCGATGCCCAGCGCTTCGGCCCCAGTCTGGAGCGCGCCGCCGCAGCGATGATTGGCGATTGGCTGGAGCAGATCGATGATTGATCGGCAGCCGATCTCCCTCGACGCCTTGCTCGTCGGCAGCCTCGCGCCGATCGACGATCGGGGGACGCTGAGCGGCATCGACAAACATCCGCTGGACGGCGCCGTTGAGCTCTGTGCCGCCGGCTTTTCCGGCGATCATCAGGGCGATCTCAAAAGGCACGGCGGTGTCGACAAGGCGGTGCATCACTACCCCCGGGATCATTATCGGGCCTGGACGGACGAGATCGGCTCCATACCGCTGTTAAAACAGCCGGGCGCCTTCGGCGAAAATCTCTCGACCCTGGGGCTGACGGAGGGCGATGTCGCGGTCGGAGATCGGTTTCGCCTCGGCGGCGCCCTTCTGGAAGTGAGCCAGGGCCGGCAGCCCTGCTGGAAATTGAACCGCCGCTTCGACTTGCCCGACATGGCGCGGCGCCTTCAGCAATCCGGCCGCACCGGCTGGTACTATCGCGTCATCGAAGCCGGACTGGTTTCGGCCGGCGACCGATTGCACCTCGTCGAGCGCCGTCATCCCGAGTGGACGATCGCCCGGCTCTGGCACTTTCTCTACGTCGATACGCTCAATCGCCACGCGCTTGAAGAGATCGCCAATCTTGCCATTCTTCCATCCAGCTGGCGGGACTATGCGACCAAGCGCCTGCAGACGCGCACGGTCGAGGACTGGTCGCTGCGTCTCGATGGTGAAACCACGCCGGTCAACGGCTAGCGGCGCCGCGAACGGTCGTTACCGGCCTCTGCTGAATTTTTGCCACGGAAGCGACACGTCGGCCGCTTCGCTCAGGCTTCAGCAGCATGCCTGCAATCTCTTCGGCGACGAAAATCGCTTGATCGTTGACCTGTGGCAGGCCCATGAGCTCCCCGAAGGTACCGCGCGCCAGCGGTCCGGCAACGATGAGCGATGGCTCAGCCGTGCCGTTCACCCCGATCGCGCGGCTTGCCTCGTCGCAGGCGAGGCCCAAGCCCACGTCATCCAGACGTAGCCATCCCTGTGAAGCAAGGTCTGCAAGCCAGGCCTGACTCGAGAGAATGCCGGTATGAGCCGGGCCGGTCGTCACCACACAGGCATCGAACAGCAGGCGCTCCCGGTGACCGGTGTGTCGGTGACGGATATCGACGGCGATGACATGACCGCGTCTCTCCACCTCCTCGATCGAAGCGCCGAGGATTCGGAGCCGCCCTTGCTCCAGCCCATGCAGGATCGTTCCATCGATCTGCGGCGCCACGCGAAAACGGTGAACGTCCCAGAAGGGACGCAGATGGCGCACGAGGCGGCGGCGCTCCGCCACCGGCAGCGCCCGCCAGATCTGGCCACCCTGGCTGCGAAGCGCGTCGAAAACCCCATGCCAGCTCGTGCCGATATCGGCCGCGTCCTGCACGGCACGTCGGACGCGCTTCAGCAATTCGAGCGCGGTTCGCACCGGGTCGCTGGTGAAATCGCCGAACGGCTCCTGGGGCACTCCGGCATGGCCGCGTGACCGCAAGCCCCGGCGTGAAAGGGCGACGACCGGCCCGCGATGATCGGCGAGCCCCAGCGAGGCAATCACGTCGGCTGCCGTCAGCCCGTTTCCGACGACAAGGACGTGATCATCGGCGCGGATGCAGGCCAGGGCACCTGCGACCGTGGAATCCGCCACATAGCGCGGGTGGCCGTCAAGCGCCTGATCCAGGCGCCGCGGGGCACAGGGCGCCGGATGGGTGGTGGCGATAACGACGATATCGGCCAGCAGTTCGGTGCCGGCTGAACTGCTCAGCCGCCAACGATCCCCGTGACGATCGATATGCGCGACACGTTCGCGCCGATGCTCGACCTTTCCACTTTTCAGGAACGGCGCGACGAACTCGCAGACGTAGCGACCAAAGACCGCTCGGCGCGGATAGAGATTGCCATCGACCGCCAGAGCCTCGGGATCGCCGCGCGGTTCACCTTTTGCCGCCATCCAGTTGAGGAAATCGTCGGGATCATCGGGGATCAGGCTCATGCGCGCGGCCGGCACATTGATACGGTGCGCAGGATTGTCCGTGTCATAGGCGAGGCCCGCGCCGAGGCGCGCCCGCGGCTCGAAGACGATGATGGTCGCGCCGTCGCTTGCTGCGTTCCGCGCGAGATTTGCAGCAACCGCCGCCCCGGTGAAGCCGCCGCCGACGATTGCGATCACGGTTCGGCGCGCCGGTCCTGTCACGATTGGGAAACCTTCAGTTTCGGACGATGATCGCCGGCAATCGTCTCGCCAAACGGCCCGGTGTTGATCGACGCTTCGCGGGCCGGAACCGCATGGGCAAGCGGCAGGTTCGGCAGCACCAGTTCACCGAAACGATAGGCCTCCTCCAGATGCGGATAGCCGGACAGGATGAAACTATCGATGCCCGCCTGGCGGTATTCCTCCATGCGAGCCTTCACCTGGTCGGGGTCGCCGACAAGGGCCGTGCCCGCGCCGCCACGCACCAGACCGACCCCGGCCCAGAGGTTCGGAGCGACTTCAAGTTTGTCCCGTCGGCCGCCATGCAGGCGGCTCATGCGGCTCTGACCAACCGAATCCATACGCTCGAACACCTTCTGTGCGGCGGCAATCGTGTCGTCATCGACATATTGTATCAGTTCGTCGGCCGCCTGCCATGCCTCCTTGGCGGTTTCGCGCACGATCACATGAAGGCGGATGCCGAAGGTCACGTCCCTGCCCTCGGCGTCGGCGAGCGCGCGAACTTCGGCAATCTTCCTGGCAACGTCTTCGACAGGCTCTCCCCAGGTCAGGTACTTGTCGATCGTGCGCGCCGCCACTTCCTGGCCCTTGCCTGAGGAGCCGCCGAAATAGAGCGGCGGATGCGGCTTCTGCACCGGCTGGAACAGGAGCTTCCCGCCCTCGATATCGAAGTGGTTTCCCTTGAAATCGACTTCTTCGCCGCGAAGCACGGCCTTGTAAATGTTGAGGAATTCCTCGGTCACCTCGTAGCGCTCCGTGTGCGAGAGGTGGATACCGTCGCCCTTGTTTTCGATCGGGTCGCCGCCGGTGACTACGTTGATCAGAAGCCGCCCATTCGAGAGCCGGTCGAGCGTCGCCGTCATGCGCGCCGCCAGCGTCGGTGATAGAAGCCCTGGCCGCACCGCAATCAGAAACCGCAGTTTCTCCGTGAGCGGCGCCAGCGCCGAGGCAACGACCCAGCTGTCTTCGCAGCTGCGGCCCGTCGGAATGAGAACGCCGTAATAGCCGAGCGAGTCGGCCGCCTGAGCCACCTGCTTCAGATAGTTGATATCGATATTGCGGCCGCCACGTGTGGTGCCGAGATAGCGGCTGTCGCCGTGGGTCGGCAGAAACCAGAGAACATTGATCTTTTCGGGGATTTTTACGGGCGCAGTGTTCATCGGCAAATGCCTCCTCGCAAGCTCGTTTTCGGCAGCCATGATCGCCTTGCCGATTATAAAAAGCATAAACTCTATAAAATTTATTGACAATCAAAAATCAGGCCATCATTTTCGATGCGAGGAAAAATTTTTCTCGTATCGCCGGTTTGCGATCGGGAATTAGGCGAAATTTTCGAGGGACTGGCCATGACGATCGCGCTCGCCGCATCTCCAGCATTCGACGCAAGTATTCCAACCAGCAACGGCTACGAACCGATCACGGCGCTCGCCCTCAAGGCGGCGATGCGCAATTTCTCAGGGGGCGTCTCCGTGATCACTGCCGGCATCGGGGACGACCGGACGGGTGCCACCGTCACCTCGGCGACGGCGCTGTCGGTGGACCCGCCGACCATGATCGTCAATATCAACCGGACGTCTTCGACCTGGCCGATCATCCAGCGCTACCGGCATTTCTGCGTCAACGTCCTCTCGCGAGAGCACCAGAGGGTGGCGGAGCGCTTCTCCGGCCTTGACGGAGCCAAGGGCCCTGCCCGCTATGAGGGAGCCGACTGGGTTCGGCTGGCAAGCGGCGCGTCGGCATTGAGCGGCGCGTTGGCCGCGATCGACTGCGAGGTCGAGGAAATCATCGAGCGCCACAGCCACGCCATCATCCTCGGCCGGGTCGTGGCGATCAGCGCGGGCTCCGGCGAGCCGATCGTCTACCACAACGGCCGCTACGGCGGCCTTGATCTCTAGCTTCGCCGCGGGACCCCGGCAGGCGCACGAAGCTGCGCCGAAACGCTCAATTTTGGAATGGGACCACTGCGGTTCAGAGAAATGCGGAATAAATTATCTATATAAAATCCACCTTTTTAATCAGCATTGTGATGAGGCTCCGGAGCGGGGCCAGGACCCAACCGTTGAGGAACACACAATGACGATCCGCAGACGCACCCTTCTTGCCGCAAGCGCGGCCCTGCTTCTGGCCAGCCAGGCCACCTTCCCCGCTCTCGCCGCCGAAACGACGCTGACGATCGGTTACCAACCGATCGTCGAGCCGTCTCGGGTGCAGCAAGCGGATGGCACCTACGAAAAAGTCACCGGAGCCAAGATCACCTGGCAAAAGTTTGATGGCGGCGCCGACGTGATCGCCGCGCTCGCCTCCGGGTCGATCGACATCGGCTATGTCGGCTCGTCGCCGCTCGCCGCGGCCGCCAGCCGGCAGCTCCCCCTCGAAACCGTCTTCGTCGTCGGACTGATCGGCGAAGCCGAGGCCCTCGCCGTCAAGGGCATCGACAAGCCGGAGCAGCTTGCCGGCAAGAAGATCGCGACCCCCTTCGTTTCGACGGCGCATTACAGCCTGCTCACGGCCCTGAAACACTGGAACATCGATCCGAAGTCGGTCGAAATCCTCAACCTTCGCCCCCCGGAAATCGCGGCTGCCTGGCAGCGCGGCGATATCGACGGGGCCTATGTCTGGGATCCGGTGCTTTCCGAGATCAAGAAGACCGCAACCGTGCTTGCGACCTCGAGCGATGTGGCGAAATGGGGAGGTCCTACCTTTGATGCCTGGATCGTCAGCAAGAAGTTTGCCGAGGAGCATCCGGATGTCGTGACCGGCTTCGTCAAGGTGACCGGCGACGCCTATGCGGATTACCGCGCAAAGCCGGAAAGCTGGAGCGCCGGTTCGCCGCAGGTGGAGAAGATCGCCCGCCTCACCGGTGCAAAGCCTGAGGAGGTGCCGAACCTGCTCAGGGGCTACTATTTCCCTTCGCTTGAAGAGCAGGCAGGTGCCGATCTCTTGGGCGGAGCGACGGCCAAGGCCATCGCCGAGACCTCGGCCTTCCTGCTTGAGCAGGGCAAGATTCCCGCGGTGCTTCCGGATTACACGTCCTACGTCTCCGCTCGATGGGCGCAGGAGGCAGCGAAGCTCTCGTTCTGAGACCGCCCGTTCGATAGCTCGCCCTTCCAGATGGCTGGGCGAGCATGTTGAGGTGCCACCCAGCCTGGAACAGCAGGATGTCCGTTCTTTCGCTCGAAAATATCACGCTGCGCTACGCGGCTTCCGACAACAGGACCACACCGGTTCTCGCCTCTATCAATCTAAAGATCGCCCGTGACGAATTCGTCGTCGTCATCGGTCGCTCCGGCTCGGGTAAGACCAGTCTTCTCAATCTGGCGGCTGGCTTCGTGGCGGCAAGCAGCGGTCAGGTCTGCGTCGATGGCCGTCCAGTTGCGGGTCCCGGTGCAGATCGGGCCGTGGTTTTCCAGGACGATGCGCTCTATCCGTGGCTGACCGCTCTCGACAATGTCGCCTTTCCACTTCACCTGCGCGGTATTGCGAGGCCGGAGCGGCTGGAGAGAGCGCGGAGCCTCCTCAACCGGGTCGGTTTGCCCGATGCGGCGGACCGACACGTCTGGGAGCTCTCCGGCGGCATGCGCCAGCGGGTCGGTATCGCCAGGGCGCTCGCGTCAGACCCGAAGTTCCTGCTGATGGATGAACCGCTCGGCGCACTCGACGCACTCACGCGCAGCCGGATGCAGGGGTTTCTTCTCGATGTTTGGCAGAAGAGCGGCGTCGGCGCGCTCCTGATCACACATAGTATCGAGGAAGCGCTTCTGCTCGCGACCCGGATCATTGTGCTCGCGCCCAATCCCGGGCGCATTGCCAGCGAGATCGCAACCACGTTCGGTCGGGATCTTCTAGCCGGTGCACCGCTCGCCGAGATACGCAGTTCGCCTGCGTTCCGGCACTTGCATGACGAACTGACCGCTCTCATCCATGCCGAAGACGAAGGGATCGCCGCATGAGCCTCTCGATCGAAAGCGCGCCGCCGACGACGCATCAACCGCGCGACATCGTCGAGCAACCGGAACGGGGCACGACGAGATCGCCGCTACCGCTCGCCTGGATATCCCTGGTGACGATCGTCGCGTTGCTCGCCCTCTGGAGCCTTGCCTCCAGCCACGGTCTCGTCTCGGCGCTCTTCCTGCCCTCGCCGCTCGCCGTCTACAAGGCTCTGCAAAGCCTTGCCGTCACAGGCTTCGTCGACGCGACCCTCGCCCAGCATGTGGGCGCCAGCCTTCTGCGGATTTTCGGGGCTCTTGCAGTCGCAGTCCTCCTCGGCGTGCCGGCCGGTATCGCCATCGGCACAAGCCGGCTCGGGAAAGGCATCCTCGATCCGATCGTGGAATTCCTGCGCCCCTTGCCGCCGCTTGCCTATTTGCCGCTGGTGATCGTCTGGCTGGGGATCGGCGAGGCCTCCAAGATCGCGGTCATTGCGCTCGCAATGTTGCCGCCGATCATTCTGTCCACGGCGACCGGCGTCAAATCCACCTCGAGCGATCACATCAACGCGGCCCGCGCCTTTGGCGCGTCGCGTCTGCAGGTGCTACGCCACGTCATCCTGCCAAGCGCCCTGCCTTCGGTCCTGACCGGGACACGGATTGCGCTCGGCGCAGGCTGGTCGACGCTGGTGGCGGCCGAACTGGTCGCGGCAACACGCGGCCTCGGCTTCATGATCCAGTCTGCTGCCCAGTTTCTGGTGACCGATGTGGTGATCGCCGGCATCGTCGTTATCGCGGCCGTCGCTTTCGTCTTCGAGATGACGACGCGCCTGCTCGAGCGATGGCTCGTACCGTGGGCGACACGACGCTGACGCCTTGGGAGATCCGGTGTCGTCACCCGGTCTTCAGCGTCACGCGATGTCGGGTGGCGATCAATCGCGCCGCCGCATAGGTCTGCGTCACGATTTCGGGCACAAGGTCGATGTCCGGCAGGCTGCCGACGCCGAGCGGTCCGATCGCATAGAGGTTACGCGTCGACTGCCCGCCGGCCAGAACTTCGCCAGCCGGGCTGACGGCAATCCCAAGACTGAGCTCGTCCGGTTCCGCCAGGCCACCGGCAAAAAGGCTCTGCATCAGCGGTGCCCGAAGGTCCGGCGCCGAGCAGCGACAGTCGATTACCTGATCGGCGGAAAGCAACGTCTCCTCGTTTTCACCCGCCCAGCGCACCATCAAGCCATCAGGACGGCGCTTGCCCGCCCAGCCCTTCCGAATGGTGGTTTGCCCGCCGGCAAGCTCCTGCTGGAGCCGCAGGTGCAGGGGCGCCGGCAGGCGGTTGCGGTGGCTGTCATAAATCGACCGGAGGTGCCGGTTGAACCGGTGCTTTTCCTCCTCAGGCAAAGATTGCCAGAGAGAGCGAGCGCGCCTGCGCAGGCCATTCATGGCCGCCTGCCAGCCAAGGCCGGCGGCTTCCGCCTCTGCGCAAGCCTGCCGGACGAAGCGGACGATATCGCCGAGCCGGATCGGCATCGGCTCGACCGGAAAGGTCGGCGCCGCCGCCAGACGCGTATGCGGCTGCGGCAGAAAGCCGTGCCGGGAGAGAATGGTGATCTCGCCGGCAAAGCCGTTGTCGCGCACTTGCAGCAGGCGGTCGACGACGCGAACGCCGCTGCCGAGCAGGACGGCATGACGCGGCACGACGAGGCGGCGGGCGCGCACCGGCGGCTTCTCCTCTTCGGCGATCTCCATCTCGCCCTGGCGAAGGCCGAAGCCGGTGGCCAACACGACGGCATCGCACTCCACCGTTGCTTCCTCCTGCACCACCAGGAAGCGGCCATTGGATTGCTTGCGCAGCCCCAGTACCGCCTGACAGGAAAGCTGCATTGAAATATCGGGCCGGCGGGTCAGCGCTTCGGAAAAGCGCTGATAGACGTAGTCGCTGAAGATGCTCTTCGGCACGAAAATCTGCTGAAAGCCGGGAATGGCTGCGGAAACGGCCGCGCGGAATTCGGCATTCGCCAACAGCCAGTCATTGAAATCCTCCGGCTGGCCGGCGGCGACCGAAAGGTCGCGCACTCGGCTGTTGAGGATCTCGCCACTCTGGGCGGCGGCCAACACCTGCCCGCCGCTGATCGTCGGCTGCGGATCGAAGAGGTGGACGTGGAACGCAGTCCGCACCGACTTCATCAGCGCAATGGCCATCATCACCCCGGAAAAGCCGCGGCCAATGATGGCGATGTGCGGTTTGGCTCTCGCAGCGGCCCCCTCGGGAGCGACCTTCGCAAACAATCCATGGACAGTCATCTGCACTCTCCCATGGCCGGTTCTCCCCGGCAAAGTCTGAAATGCATGGCTGTTTCGGTTCGGAACGCGGACACCGACCGAATGGTGAATATTGCCGACCGAGGTCTCGATATACGACATAGTCGCGGGGTCGGGAAAACATAGCGCCCGCCGCGGCAGCGGTCGAGCCCGTACCCGTTGTTCTGGTTGGCCTGGCACTTTGGTGCATGGTCATCCCTAAACGGCATACTCTATAAAGTTAGTGCGCTATTAGAGCGCGAAACGATCTGAACATCAAGTGCCATGTGGAAGAGCCCGTCGGGCTGGCTCTCGTCACAAGGCTTCAGGCCAGGCCGCTCGGCACGGGTGAGCGGTCCATCACCTCAAGTTCGATCGGTTGCGCGGGCGCCGGCTCCCGGCGCGCGATGCCGTTCAGCACACGCAACAGATCATAGCCATGCGACCAGCGGCCGAAGCCACTGGCGATATTGATATGGCCGGCATAGCCAAGGTCGACGAGACGGCTACCCCATCGTGTCGAAACGTGCCGCAGGCGGTCGAAAGGCATATAGGGATCGTTGAGGCTGCCGACGACGAGGCTGGAAAAAGGGAGCGGCAGGTCGGGCATCGCGCCGAAATCGATGGCGCCGGGATGCAGGCGGTCGGTGGGGTCAAGGTCGCAGGGCGCAACAAGCAGTGCGCTGCGCACATGTCTTGCCAGGGGACGCCGCGCCAGGTTGGCAACAAGAACCGAGCCGAGGCTGTGGGCTACCAGGTCGACGGTTCCGTGCCGGAGGATTTCGCGTTCGAGAGCATCGCGCCAATCATCGAGCCTCGGCCGGTTCCAATCGACCTGTTCGACCAGAGCGGCATCCGGGTGATCTCTCAACCAATGGCGTTGCCAGTGTCCCTCGTCGGACCCGAACAATCCCGGAATGATGAGCGTTTTTGCCATGACATCAATCTCTTGCGAAGGCGATGCGGGAGTTACAACGACCCGTTGCAGGCAGGTCCGGTTCTGGACCGACTATGCGCAACCGACAGACGGCGGAGAAGCAAGGAACGCCTAATATCTATAAAATCGATAGTATTTATTTTCATGTCTGAAAGTTACACCCGCGTGATCGACAATCCGGCATGGAACAATATTCGCAGTAGAGTGTTTCCATCGACGCGGCTCAAAAGCGAAATCAGTTTCCTTGTGACCCGTCCCAGCGTCAAAAATTTGCGTTGTTGGAGCCCGTGAAATTGTTAGTTTGGCGCCGAAATACACCGGCGCTCTGACAAGCCGGCCAACCGGCGACTTGATGATCGGTTTGGATGAGGGGATGGCGCGACCGTTTGCGGTTGCAGGGCTGAAAAGGTGACTGGAATTTGACGGACCGACGCAATGGGAGCCGCTGGCGATTTCGCCAGCCGAGTGTTTTGCCTGGCTTTGGGCTGTCGCTCGGGATCACGCTGAGCTGGCTGGTGCTGA
>NZ_JBYTEC010000046.1:0-17719 GCF_058792075.1 Ensifer sp. EB106-03-01-XG145
GAAGCGAGCGCCGGGGAGGCGATAGCGGCGAGGAGAAGTCCGAGCATCGCAGGTTTCATTGTTTGGTCCTTTGGTTGGTTGAACATGGGCATGCGGGATCAGCCGTGATTTCCATGCTTCGGCGTGATCAGCGTTTTCGCGTCATTGGTCTTGGTTGCGTCGGGGAGCTCGCCCGTCCACTCCCAGGCCTGGGTTCCGGGCGGGTTCTCGTACCAGCCGGGGTCGGCGTAATCGCCTGCCGAGATGCCCTCGCGCACCTTCACGACCGAGAACATGCCGCCCATTTCGATCGGTCCGTGCGGACCCCAGCCGGTCATCATCGGCACGGTGTTCTCGGGGATCTCCATTTCCATCTCGCCCATGTCGGCCATGCCCTTGGTGCCCATAGGCATGTACTCCGGGCGGATCTTCTTGATCTTCTCGGCGACCGTCTTCTTGTCCACGCCGATGAAGGTCGGGATGTCATGTCCCATGGCGTTCATCGTGTGGTGCGACTTGTGGCAATGGATCGCCCAGTCGCCGACGTACTTGGCGTCGAACTCATAGGCCCGCATTGCACCGACCGGAATGTCGATGCTGACCTCGGGCCAGCGCGCCTCCGGCCGCACCCAGCCGCCATCGGTGCAGGTGACCTCGAAGTCGTAGCCGTGCATGTGGATCGGATGGTTGGTCATCGTCAGATTGCCGACCCGCACCCGCACCCGGTCGTTCTTGGAGACGACCAGCGGGCTGATGTCCGGAAACACGCGGCTGTTCCAGCACCACATGTTGAAGTCGGTCATCTCCATGATCCGCGGCACGTAGGAGCCGGGATCGATGTCGTACGCGTTGAGCAGGAACACGAAGTCGCGGTCAACCGGCATGAACTTCGGGTCTTTTGGATGGATGACGAAGAAGCCCATCATGCCCATCGCCATCTGCACCATCTCGTCGGAATGCGGGTGGTACATGAACGTGCCTGACTTCACGAGGTCGAATTCGTAGACAAAGGTCTTGCCGACCGGAATGTGCGGCTGCGACAGACCGCCGACACCATCCATGCCCGATGGCAGGATCATGCCGTGCCAGTGGATGGTCGTGTGTTCCGGCAGCTTGTTGGTGACGAAGATCCTGACACGATCGCCTTCGACCGCTTCGATCGTCGGTCCCGGCGACTGGCCGTTGTAACCCCAGAGATAGGCGGTCATGCCCTCGGCCATCTCCCGCTCGACCGGCTCGGCGACGAGGTGGAACTCCTTGACCCCGTTGTTCATCCGGTAGGGCAGCGTCCAGCCGTTGAGGGTGACGACCGGATTGTAGTCGGGACCGGATGTCGGTCTGACCGGGGTCTGGGTCTCGGCCGTTTCCATCACCGCGGCCTCGGGCAGGCCCATGTTGTTGGTCTTCGCCCAGGCGGCGGTCGACACCAGTGCGGCGCTCGCGCCGAGCAATTGTCTTCTGTTGAACATAGCCTGTTCCTTTCTCAGTGCCCGCCGCCGCCGCTTTCGGCGGCCGCCGCGACTTCGGTTTCTCCTGAGGCGGCTCCCGCACCGCCGCCGTAGATCGCCGGGGCGAGGTTGGCCTCGGCCAGCCAAAAGTCTCGCTTCGCATTGACCGCGAGGAGGATGGAATTGACCTTCTCACGGCTGTCGGCGAGCAGTTCGAATGTGTTGGTGATCATGCCGTTGTAGGTGAGGAGGGACTCCTCTTCGATCTTGGTGCGCAACGGCACGACACTGTTCCTGTAGTGCCGGGCGATGTCGTAGTTGGAGCGGTAGGCCTGGTAGGCGGAGCGCGCCTCGGAGCGGACGTTGACGGCCTTCTCGGCGAGCAGGTTCGCCGACCGCATGTAGGCGAGTTCCGCCTTGCGCATGCGGGCCTTGCCGCTGTCGAAGATCGGAATCACGAACTCGAGCTCAGCGATACCTGTCGTCTCGGTCTGGACGTCGCCATCCTCCTTTTCCCGCTCCGTCTCGAAGCCGGTCAGGAGTTCGAGGTCGGTGACATAGCGGGTGGCTTCGGTCAGCTTGTAGGATTTCGCCGTTGCGTCGAGGTCCAGCTTGGCCATCTGCAGGTCGACGCGGCGCTGCAGGGCCTCCGCCTCGATGAGGTCGCGCTTCATGACTCCCTTCGGCAGAGAGGGCAGGCGGTTCGGCACCTGGTAGTCGACATCCGACCCCCAGAGTCCCATCAGCCGCGTCAGCTCCTCCTTTGCGAGCCGGGCCTCCAGCCGGGCCTTCGCCGATTGCCCGACCAGCTCCGCGTAGAAGACATGTTCGCGGGCCTGCGAGCCCTTCGACATCGCGCCTGTCTCGCCAAGTTTCTGGGCAAGCTCGGACGCGGCATCGGCGGCCGCCTGGGCCTGATTGAGCTGGGCGACGGTCTCCCACGCAGCAACGGCGTTGATCCAGGCGCGGCGGGTGTCCGCGGCGAGCTGAAGGGTCCGCAATGCGGCGTTCAACTGTGCCTGGCGGAACCGGGTGTCGGCGATGGCGATATCCCGGTCGCGCGTGGCGAGGGCCAGGATGTTCGATGTGATCGCTCCCTCGATCGACCTGAATGCCTCGATGCCAGGCGCGCCAACGCCGTTGAATCCGATAGAGACCGTCGGGTTGACGAACATCGTCGACTGCCATGCGTCGGCGGCCGAATCCCCCAGATCCGCATAGGCGGCCTGCAGGCCCTTGTTGTTCAGGAGCGCGACCTGGACCGCCGTGTCCACGTCGAGGGTCTTCTTGGCGATCAGCGTCCTGACGCGGTCGGAGACGACCCGCGCCTGCTGCTGGTTCTGGACCCAGACGGTCTGCTTGCCCGTCGCCTCGGAGGTCCTGGCTTCGACCGAAGGAAAACCCGCGTCCTTGGCCGCATATTCGGTGGCCGACACGCAGCCTCCGACGACCAAGGGGAGGGCGAGCGTCGCAGCCAGCTTCAACGCGCGTGGGGTCATGACGCGTCTCCTTCCGGAGCCTGCGCGTCATTCTGGTTGCGCCATGGCTTGGGATCGACCGGAGCGCGGTGGGTGTAGCCCGAAACCGGGCTCGTATATCTGAGGGGGCGGACTTCAGCCGGCGATGCCGCGAGGTCGCCCGATGCAATGACGTCGGGAGGCAGTGTGGCTGCGCATCCGCTTGCGATAAGCGGCAAGGCGGCCACCAGAAATAGGGGTTTCATGATCTTGTCCGAACAGGAGATGGCATCGGCGCTGAGAGGAATGACGCTCGCAACGCGCGGTGAGACCCGTAGAACGGGTGCGGTCTATCAGATATTCGGGGGACGGTGGAGCGACGGGATCTCGCCCATGACGCTGGCGTCGTCGATGAATTCCCGGATGACGGCCAGACGCTCGCCGCCGACAGGGACGCTGCTGGCTACGATGGCCATGCTGGCACAAAAGCTGCCGCAGCATTCCTGCTTGGCGATTTTCAGCGTAGCGTCATCAGGCGAGGACGCGTGGTCACCGTCCGAATGGTGGCCCGCCGCCGCTTCGTGGTGGTCATCCACCTGGCCATGGTGATCGTGGGACTGCAAGACCTCCGACCCGGACCATGACGGGTGCATGGCAGCCGACGCGGTCGGCAGGGAGTATCCCGCCAGTGACACGATGATCACCAAGCGGAGCAGAACCAGCATCTTTGAAAATGTGATTCGATACATCTTGCCCATGTCGGAGGACTAACAGCAGCCCGGAAGTTGTCAATTGTCAGGTTCTATCCTTGATGCGATTCGCGTCTATTCTGTGGCACTGAAGTACGTTGCCGCTTTCGGGCAGACGGGGACACGGTTGCATGGCCCGCGGCGCGCCCCTTGTCCCGCACTCCGAGCGAGGTTGCATGGCTAGCCTGACCGCGTATCGCGGATTGTTTCTCGTCGCGTTCGGCGCAGCGACAGTGCTGCCCTTTCAATCAGAGCCCCTGCTTGTTGGCATGCTCGTGTCAGGCCAATTCTCGACGCTGTGGGTTCTCGTCGTCGCAAGCATCGGCAACGTGCTGGGAGCAGCCTTGAACGGCGTGCTCAGGCGATTCATCGATCGGTTTCACGACCGACCCTGGTTCCCGGTGAAGGCCTCCTTGCTGGAAAGGGCGGCGCGATTGTACCGGCGTTACGGGCGGTGGTCGCTGCTGATGTCGTGGATGCCGGTCTTCGGAGACGCGTTGACCGTACTTGCTGGGGGAGCCCTGGTGGTCCTTCCTTCAGCTGGTCGCCGTCGAAAAGACGACGCGTTATCTTGTGCTGGCCGCTGCAACGCTTGGCACGCACGCGGCGCTCGGAATGTGATCGGACGGGTCGGTCCTCACGGGTCTTATCCGGAGGGGTTCAATCTCGCTCGAATCCCGTCCATCTGCTCGATTTCCTTGCGCTGCCCTTTGTTGGAGAGGGCGACATCGAATTGTTCGCCCGCTTGTAGCGTGAGGCCCGTTGTGCCGTTGGGCTGAAGGAGACCGAAGACGTCGGCAGCCTTGCCATTGACCTCGATGACCCGCTTGGCGATGGAAAGCGATCGCGTTGCGGCGTCGAGTGATGGCGTGAGGCCCCCGGAGGCTGCTTGCGACCAGGCTATAGCGGAGAACAATGTGGAAGCGGAGCCGACAATGGCGACTCTTGTCATCAAGTGCTTCAGGAATTCACGGCGTTCATGTGTTTGACCTTTTTCCCTTGTCAGCGGCGGCCGACGAGATGGCTGCGACGCAGGATCGCTGGCAACCGACGACTCTCCGCATCAGCGGAGGAAGGGTTCAAACCAGGGATCGGGGAGGGCCAATTGCCGGCGGAGTAGCGAGGCCATTGAGGGCCCGCTGCGGGTCAAAATACCGCAACCTACTGCGGTCCAGTCGTCGAACGACAAACATCGACGCGCCCACGCTCATCCACTAGCATGGCCTGACGCCCCCCTGGGCAATGGATGGCGTACCAGATAACCCGGCCGCCCTGTTGTCGGCCACGGAGACCCGCCGTTACACGTTTCCGGCGGGTGCCGGCGGCACGCATTGGATGCATGCCCATACCCTCCAGGAACAGAACCTGCTTCCCGCACCGCTGATCGTCAGAAGCGCCGAAGACGTCAAACGCGACGGGCAGGAGGTGGTGACTCTGCTACATGACTTTTCCTTCATCCTGCAGAAGAATTGCTCAGCAAGCTCAAGGTGGCTGGCTCCAGCGGCGGCATGGCCATGGACCATAGTGCCATGATGCAAGGCATGGCAGGCGGAATGCACGGAGGGCACATGTCCGGGGCGACGATGCCGGGAATGGCAGCCATGGACCTGAACGACATTGAGTACGATGCCTATCTCGCCAATGACCGCACGCTTGGCGATCCTCAGGTGGTTCACACCGAAAAAGGCGGCCGCGACCGTCTCGGGATCATCAATGGCGCGACGGCGACCGCGTTCACGACCGATACCGGAAGCCTGAACGGAAGGCTCGTCGCGGTCGACGGACAGGCCGTCCAACCGTTCCCGGGGAACCGCTTCCCGATTTCGATGGGGCAACGCCTGGACATCCTGCTGGACCTTCCGAAAACGGGCGGCGCCCACCCGGTCTTCGCTCTGCGTGTCGGCGCGCCGGAGCGCACCGGTTCCCGCCCGTCCCGCAGATCAACATTTCGCACTGACGCTCGCTGGCAGCATGGCAGATTAACAACTAAGATAAGAATCCGCCCGCGAGGCGGCTTGGTTTTCTGTTCAAAGGGCCCCGTCGTCCTCTTGACGACCTCCATCTCCTTTTGCCTTAAGCACCCCATTGTTCGCGAACAGATACGCCGCGATGCAGGTCAGCTTTAGCCCCGATCGTTGCGCGGCTGGAATTCGACGATGCCAACCCTTGCCGCCTCTTCCTCTTTCGCCACCTCCAGCAGAGCATTTGCATAAACTACGCTGGTAGCGTCGCCGGCGGCCCGACGGACGTCCCATTCGCGCACGGCATCGGCAGCTGCCGACATCGCCGCTATATGCCGCTCTGTCATCGTGTCTAAGGAAGCCGCGGCCTCCATCCCTAGATTTTCTGTCATCGCACCCTCTATCCCAGGCTACGCAGTCACTCCTTGGCCTCCCAAATCGAAGGGAAGACGGTGGAATCTCGTTTGAAGAAATGTCCGCAATTCAGAAGCGGATCTTCGACAGAGTGGATGCCAACAGGGACGGCAAGATTTTTCCCGAAGAGATTCAGGCCTTCATGCGGCCGTAGCCGGTTGCCGCTCATGCGGAGACTGCATGGCCGAGACCGCCTTCGATCGGGCCGTTTCACTACTCGAAGCTCGTCGCAAAACGGTAAGATGCAGGCGACTCTGCTCCGGCCATGGTATCGCGGCCGCGCTGAGGCTATCCTTGCTCAGGTCCTGATCCAGAAAATCGTTGGCGCTAGAACCGATGACATTTGGCACTGTGCTTCGCCTTGTGGCCGTGATGGCGCTTTGGGCTTCTTGCTTCCCGCTGATCACGGTCGGCCTCGGTTTCGCGCCCCACCTTGCTTTTGCTGCGACGCGCGCGTCGTTGGCGGGCGTCGGGCTTTTCGTTGTGGCCTTTCTTCTCGGCCGGCCAGTGCCGCGCGGCGCCATCACATGGTTGTTGATCGCCGTAGCTGGGTTCGGCACGACGACGCTCGGCTTCATTGGCATGTTTCATGCCGCCGAGTTCGTTTCGCCCGGAATCGCCACTATAATCGCCAACGCGCAGCCGCTGTTGGCCGCACTTCTCGGACGCATCGTGCTGGATGAGCGGCTCAATTCTGCGGGCCAGCTCGGATTTGCTGTTGGATTCGCGGGCATAGTCGCCATTGCCTGGCCCGGTATTCTTTCCAACGAAATGCCCGAATTCGATCTGGGAATTGGCTACATTCTGCTCGCCGCAACTGGGGTGGCAAGCGGCAATGTCGTCATGAAACGCCTTACGGGCGGAGTTGACGCCGCGATGGCAATGGCTTTCCAGTTCCTGATCGGCGCCTTGCCGCTCGTGGTGCTCTCCTTGCTGACGGAAGACGTTTCGGCCATCGCCTGGTCTGGCGAGTTTCTTGCGGTTACAGCAATTTTGGCCTTGTTGGTCACCGCGCTGCCCTATTGGCTCTGGTTCGCGACACTGGAGTCCACCAGTCTGAACCGAGCCAACGCTTTTGCTTTTCTAACGCCCTTGATCGGAATTGGAATCGGCGCCGCCTTTTTTGCTGAACGCCTCGATTGGATCCAGTTCATCGGCGTTGGCGCTGTTCTGGTCGGAGTGGTTCTGGTGCAGCTCGATGTCCCGAAAAACTCCACCTGAATTTATCCGTTGTGCTTCCCTTTCCGTCTGGTGCCAAGTTCGATGCTCTTCATCGCACGCATGTGTAAGCCTTTGCCATGTACGCGGCCGATCTCCCTCGGCCGGTCACCTCGAGTACGTGACGCCGTTCGGCCCATCGCCGACTGGAACGGTCGCCAGGACATCGAGGGTCCATAGATCGACTACCGATAGACTGTCGGCGTGGACGTTTGTGACAAAGGCGAGCCGTCCTTGGTCATCGACCGCGATACCGTGCGCTTCGGGGCCGGTGCGGATCGTCTTCACGACGGTGCGGCTTGCCGCGTCGATGACGGAGACCGTGTCGCCCGGTACCGCTTCAGTTCCTTGGTTGGCAACCAGCACCAAGCGTTTGTCCGGTGTCGCGTGAACCTGAATGGGGCCGGCGCCCACGGCGATACGGCTGGTTACCTTCCGGCTCTTCGTGTCGATGACGGCGAGTTTGTTCTCGTCTCTGAGGGACACATAGACCTCGGCCCCGTTGGGCGAGAACCCGACCTGCACGGGGGCTTTGCTGTATTCGCGCCAGTTCGCTGGACTCTTCGAGATCGAGAACCGAAACCGTGCCGTCCTTAACGTTGGCGACATAGGCTTCCCTCCCGTCCGGGCTGATTCTGAGACCGTGCGAGAAGCCCCCCGTCGCTATCGCTGCCTGCGGTCTGGCGGATGTCAGATCGATGACGCTGACATTGTAGTCTTCCGAATTGGTGACCAGCGCGTACCTGCCGGCAGGGTCGGCCACGACGTGCGCCGGGTGCTCGCCCACCTCCTTCGTGGGCTTCGTCCCGACGACAAGCAGGGTCTGACCGTTGGCCGTGATCTGGACATTGTGCGGGGAGACTGTGACCGGAACGGTCCTAGCCTCGCCCGAAGACAGGTCGAGGCGGCTTACCGTCCTGCCCAGTTCGTCCGCGGTGAACACGACCCCGGTTTGGGCGATCCGTTTCGCAGCCGCATCGCTGGCTGACAAGGCGAGCGACAGCGCCAATCCGGCGGCGGCCCACACCACGGCGGCCCGCTTGCTGCGAGCCGGTGTTTTCGAGGGGTCGCAGCCTTCCTTCCGCAGCCTTTTGGGAAACATCGCATGTTACGTGTGTACGGTCTTTGCGGGACGGCAAAGACTGAGACGCCCTCCTCTTAATTCAGAGTGGAACCCTTAGGGTCTTTTGCCGCAGTCCGCGGAGGCATGTCGAAGCCAAGATCAAAAGCAGCATGGAACGCCGACCGCGCGCTTCCATCCAGCGTCAGGGCGCTTTGATAATGTGGCGACCTATCTGATGTGCGGCAGTCAGAAGACGGCGATCGTGCCGGCCACGAATTCGCCAATCAGCGTCTGCAACCGGTTGAGGTGGTCTTCCGCGACACTTGCTAACTGCGGCCTGATGTCAGAGACAGCCAATCCACTGTGCGTCGCGACCTTCACGTGTAACACCGACGGCCGATTTACGGGGTCGCCGATGCGGCTAACCGTCAGGCAGTGGGCGGAGTCAACACCTGGGACCGCGTTGACGATGGTCTCCGCGATTCGCTGCGCGACGACATTGTAGATCTTTCCGATATGCGTGACTGGGTTCTTGCCTGCCGCCGCTTCGAGGCTCATCGGCCGGCAGGGCGTAATGAGGCCGTTGACGCGGTTACCCCGGCCCACTTGCCCGTCGTCGCCTGCCTCGGCGGAGGTTCCCGTTACGGTGAGATAGAACCTGCCGGAAGGGTTATCGTCGGCAGTGTTGATCCCGACCTCGCATTCGTGAAAGCCGTGGCGCTGCGCAAGTTCCCGCACAACGGCGCAGAGCGCGGACTTTTCCGCCAGGTAATCGTCGACGTGGGCGACGTGACGGTCGATCATGGCGCATGCGACCGTCAGGCGGGCCGACTGGCCACGGCGCACGCCCATCACCTTGACGTCCTCGCCCCAGGCCGGGTGGTCTTGCCTGCGGCCGCGCCCGTTGATGCGGCGTTCCACCGCAAGCACGAGACTTTCGAGTGCGCTCGCTGGAGCGTAGCCGGTGCCGAACGAGGTATCGTTGGCGAGCGGCGTCCGGTCATCGCGGGAGAACAGTTCGCGCAAGTCTTGCGAACCCGGCTGGACGAGCGCGTGAATTCGCACGTGACGGTCGACGTCGAGCGCATGCAGGTTGGCTTGCAGCCATGACCGCGACCCTTCGATCGCGATGTCTTCAATCGGGATGGCCTCATCGCCGAGCAGCGATGTCGCCCGTCCGGCCAGATAGATATTGATCGGCGTATCGACCGAGCCGCCGCCGAAAGCAGGGGTGGAGCGGCCTCCGCACAAGAGCGCCTTGTCGACGTTGTGATGGAGAATGCGGCCGAAACGCTGCTGATAGATGCGGCAGAGATTCCGGGAAAGCGTCTCGGCGAGGGCGTCGCAGATCGTATCCGGATGGCCCAGACCTTTGCGTTCCACGACCTCGACCGGATCATCCGTGGCGATGAGGTCCGATATCGTCAGCGCAAGCATGGCTGATCTCCTTTCGTAAAGCCGGCGTCGCAACACGAACTCCCACTGGCTCTTGCCGTCCTGGTTTCAGAGCCTGCCGGAGCGGGAGATCGCCCGCAGGAGGCGAAGCGTGAACCATAGCGCGAGAGCAAAGGCGAACGCAGCGAACACCGGAACCTCGCCAAAAACACGTGGTCCCGCGACTTTCATGAGCAACGCGCCGGACACGAAGAGACCGGCAGCGATAAGGGCGAGCACGAGCCGATTGCTGCTCCTGTCGAGGTGCTCATGCAGGCCCTTGAGTTCGCGCACATGCAGACTGAGCCTGAGGCCACTGCCTTCCCGAGCAAGCTGCTGGACCCATGTGCTGAGCAGCGACGGCAGGTCGTGCGCGGTATCCGCGGCATCGAGCCTTAGGCGATTTATCGTGGTTGCCCAATCGGTCCGCTTCATCGCCGCTCCCAGGATGCCAGGGGCCTTTGACTGCAGGGTTTCGAGAAGCTGGAAATCAGGATCGAGGATGCGCACGGTGTGCTCGGCAAGAAACATCGTACGCATCAGAACAAGAAGATCCAGCGGGACAAAGACATTTTGGGCCTGCCCGAGCCGCGTCACGCGCAAGATCGCTTCCGCCAGTGACCAATCCTTGAGCGGCAGCGCCGCATAGTCGCCGATGATCTCCACTAGGCCGCGACGAAACTCGCTCCGGTCCAGTTCTCCGCCCAAAATTCCGAGATCAATCGCGGCCTGGAGGAGCCAATCGGCGTCCTGACGAACGAAGGCCGTGGCAAAGGCGGCGAGCTTGCGTCGCATGCCCCGATCGAGAAACCCGACGATTCCGAAATCATGGAGGCAAAGCCGGCCGTCTTTGGTGACGAAGAGATTGCCCGGATGCGGGTCGGCATGAAACACTCCCAACACGAAAATCTGATGAAGGTAGGCGTCGACGAAGTTTCCAGCGAGGCGAGGACCGTCCGATCTCAAGGATGCGTCATCGATCCGCAACCCGCTGCTTCGCTCCTGGACGATCACGGTCTCTGAGACGAGATCATCGACCACATCCGGAATCTTGAGGGTCGGCCAATCGGCGAAGGCCGTCACGAAGCTCCTGATGCTTCTTGCCTCGCGGCAGAAATCGATCTCCTTTAAGAGATTGGTCCATATCTCCGAGACGATGCGCAGCGGCTGATAGTGGCGCAGGCGCGGCATGATGACCGTCGCCACGCGCGCAAGCCAGAACAGGGAACGCATGTCCTGATTGATCTGACGCTTCAGGCCTGGCCGGCGAACCTTGACGATGACACTTCTTCCGTCCCGAAGGCGTGCGCCATGCACCTGCGCGACGGAGGCCGCGGCAAGCGGCGTTTTCTCTAAGTCGACAAACAACTCCGGTACGGGCCTGCCAAGGCCGCGCTCGATCTCCTCGATGGCGACGCTCGTGGGGAAGGGCGAAACATGGTCCTGCAGCTTCTGCAAGGCGACGACGTAGTCATCGGGCAAGATGTCTCGGCGTATGCTGAGCGCCTGGCCAAACTTGATGAACGTCGTACCAAGGCTTTCGAGACTAACGCGAAATCGCTCGGACGAGGGCGGTTTCGAGGGGAGGAAATGAAGGCGCCGCAGGGCGCTTCCCAGCGCGAACGCCGTGGCCACGTAGACGATGTGAAAGATACGGAATATCGGCATCTAACATGTCAATCGGTTGCCCGTGCCTCATCTCGTGTGCTGATACGCGAAACCGACCCGAACAGGATGCTCCCGGCCGGGGACGCTGATCCGGAGTTGGATATCGTACCGGTCGGTGCCGAGCAGCGTGACGAAGTTGCCGTAAGTGACTGTTTCGGCGATCGCCATTGGCTGCAATTCGATCGTTTTCATGCCGACATGGCCCAGGCCCGACACGGTCGCCGTCACTCCGGCGTTTTCGATCCGCGCTCCGCTCAGCGCGTCGAAGATCGCGACCACGATATGGTACTGGTGCGCTCCACTGGTCGCGCCATCGTGCATGCTCGTTTCGCGATGCTCCTTCGGATGGCCCCGTATCATGGCGGCGGGCAGGATCCCGAGGTAGACGGCGAGATCATCGACGACCCGGTAGTTCTCGCCTTCGGACGCGGCCGAGGCATGAGATGTCGCGAACGCGGTCATGAAGGCGATGGCGAGGAGCGTCAGCAGGCATTGCCGCCAAACCGACCGATACTCGCGCGCCAGAGCAACTGCGGTCGCTTCAGACCTATACCTTCCTGAATGCAACATGGCCGTCCTCCCATTCGAAAGACCTGCTTATTGCGGTGTCGTCTCTGCTGGTTCCGCCCCTCGGCATCCGGTTTCGAGACGCGCGTGAATCTGCCTAGACGCGGAATGAAGGCCGGCACCTCGCGCATGTATTGTTCGTATGCGGGTCCGAATTCTGCGAGGGTTTCACGTTCTTCCATGCGCGCCAGCCGCACGTACATGAAAACCAGAATCGGGAACATCGCGAGGGTCAGCAACGTCGGCCATTGCAGCAGAAAGCCCAGCATTACCAGTACGAAGCCGACGTACTGCGGATGGCGGACGTGCGCGTAGACCCCGGTCGTGGCTAGGGCCTGTCGGCTCTGGGCTTCGTAAAGCACCTTCCAGCCCGCGGATATCAGCAGGAATCCTCCACCGATGAAGACGAAGCTCAGGAGGTGGAATGGGCCGAAATGCGGGTTGGTCCTCCAGCCGAACAGCTCCTCGAGAAGGTGTCCTGCATCGTGCGAGAACCAGTCGATGCCGGGATAGCGGCTCTGCAGCCAGCCGGAGAGCAGATAGATCGTCAGGGGAAAGCCGTACATTTCCGTGAACAGTGCGACGAGGAAAGCGCTGAATGCACCGAACGACCGCCAGTCACGCTTTGTCTGCGGGCGGAAGAAGGAGAAGGCGAAGATGATGAAGATCGCGGAATTGACGATCACCAATGACCAAAGGCCGTAGGCAGGAGCACTGTCATGCATAGTAGCCTCCATCTTGTCAGGTGCAGTCTCGCGGATCGTTAAAGATCTGCGCTTCAAGCGTCATTGTTAATGCTACCGAACTTTGTTGCGGCCAGCTTTGATGCCGATCAAGAAAATGCCCGATCGGCGGGGGGCGACGATCACGTCGCTGATAGCCAGCCGCCGCTGAAGCCAGCGCGACGCAGGCCCGCGGTAATGTGGGGGCATCTGCGCATCAGGTTCCACGGCAAGCCGCTTTGGTAGTTCTCTATCATCAGCACGATCGGGCCCTGGTTCAGCCCAAAATGCCATGGCGACACCCACCAGCCATACGGGTTGCCGGGCTCGCCCGGATGGGTGGGGTTGAAGGCGGCCTTGAAACCGTATCGGTTCAACGTCTTCAGCTTGGCCTGATGGATGCAATAGTCGATCGCCTGCAGGACGATTTCCGGGGCGAACGGCAAGGAGGCGACAACAGCCCAAGGGGCAAGCGTGCCGTCGTCCGGTCCATAGGGAACGCCGCGGCCGACGTAGTCATAGAACTCTCGCTCAATGCCCTTCGACTTGAGCGTTGCGGGGCCAGGCCCCTCGCTTGCAGTTATCCCCCAACAGCATTCGCGATAGCCCTCGAACTTGCGGGGGTTCTCGATCGCATAAGCCCGCTGCACGTAAGTTGCCCGCCGGCTGTTTTCGAAATAGTCGATTCCCTTACCATGCATGTAGGCGTCCTGAATCCCGCGAAAGTCGATCCAGACGTGAGACAGTTGATGCGTGAAGAGTGGTCCCGCGTAGAGATACTCATAGCCGTAGCAACTCTCCCACCGATAGGAGGAGGTCCAAGCGTCGTAGCACGATTCCGGGAGTGGATGGGTTGGCGATCCGAGCCCAAGAACGTAGAGCAGCAGCGCCTCGTTGTAGCCCTCCCAGCGGTATTCCAGGAAGCCGCTCTCGGGTTTCCAGCCATGCGTCACCGTCGCGCCACCGTTCAGTGCCCATTGCCAGTCCGCCCGGCGGTAGAGCGCGTCGGCGATCTCGGATATCTCCCGTTCGCGAGCATCCGCCGCATCAAAATACGCAGCCGCGGCCAGGGCCCCGGCATATAGGAGGGCGCTGTCTATCGTCGACAGCTCGCATTGCCAAGCGCGACGGCCGGTCGTCATGTCGAGAAAGTGATAGTAGAAACCCTTATATCCCGCGGCGTCGGGTTCCGGGCCTTGCGGGCTCTGCCAGAAAAAGCGGAGTGTGGCCAGCGTTCGTGCCATGGCCGCCTCGCGGGTCATCAGACCGCGCTCCACCGCGACGGGGTAGCAGGCGAGCGCGAGACCTGTGGCCGCGATGCTGGCCGGCCAATTCGGGGCCGTCTTGTCGAGGATTAGGCCATTCGCGGGGTTCACTTCGTTGAGAAAGTAGTCAAACGTCTCCTGCTGAAGTTGGCGAAGCTCGTCGATCGAGTTGTTCCCCATCCTCATGAGAGGCCTCTTCATTGCGGGCGCAGTGTGCACGATCAACGGCAGTCACCCGTTGGAGTCGCCGCGATCGCCTTTCTGCTCGGGTGTTGGCAGCGGCTGCAGGCTGAGATAGGTGACCGTCGCCATCACCGCCGGACATGCAAGCAGTAGTACGAGGGTCAGCAGCGTCCACCACGAGACACCGAACAGCACGAGGACCACTCCTCCGAGCGCCAACATTACGGGCAGGCACGCCCATGCAAGACGGTACGGACCCGTCCGTGGCCGCGTGCCGGATGCGGGGCGGGATTCCGGGGAGTGTTGAAGGGGTTTTGTACTCATTTCACTTCTCCATCAACGTACCAACGAGATTTTCGCTCGTTTCAGCAGTGCGGAATTGACGATCACCGACAACGAGCTGAGCGCCATGGCCGCCGCGGCTATGATGGGATTGAGGAAGCCGAGGGCGGCGACGGGTATGCCGATGCTGTTGTAGATGAAGGCCCAGAAAAGGTTCTGCTTGATCTTGCGGAGGGTCGCGCGTGACAGCCGGATCGCCATCACGACCTCACGCACGTCGTCCTTGATCAAAACGATCCCGCCAGTTTCCTTGGCGACGTCCGAACCCGAGCCGATCGCGATGCCGATGTCGGCGGTGGCGAGCGCCGGAGCGTCGTTGACGCCGTCACCGACCATTGCCACCATCTTGCCGCCCGCTTGCAACTCCTTGACGATTCGAGCTTTGTCGCCCGGCAGTACCTCGGCAATGACCCGGTCAATGCCGAGCTGGCGGGCAACTGCCCTCGCGGTGCGCTCATTGTCGCCGGTGAGCAGGACGACCTCGATTCCCTCGCTGCGAAGCGCCGCAATCGCCTCCTTCGCTTCGGGCTTGAGCGTGTCGGCGACGGCGATGACACCGATGGCCGCACCATCCGCAGCGACGATCATGGCGGTCTTGCCTTTTTCTTCAAGAGGCCACATCGCCTGTTCGGCGTCTGCGATCGCAATGCCTTCATCGCGGAAGAATTGGCGGTTGCCGAGGGCAACACGCCGTCCGTCGACATTTCCTCTGATGCCCTTTCCGGGCATAGCCTCGAAGCCGGCAACGACGGGGTAGATCAACTGCCTATGGCTCGCGGCACGTACGATCGCCTCACCGAGCGGGTGCTCGGATCCGACCTCGACCGCGGCGGCAATGCGCAACACGTCAGCTTCGCTGTTGCCAGCAAGCACAATGATGTCGGTCACATCCGGTTCGCCGCGCGTCAGCGTGCCTGTCTTGTCGAAGACGACGATCTCGAGCTTCCTGGCCCGTTCCAGCACCTCGGCGCCGCGAATGAGGATGCCAGCCTCAGCGCCTTTTCCAACACCGACCATCAACGCCGCAGGCGTAGCGACACCGAGCGCGCAGGGGCAAGAGATGATAAGCACAGCGATGAAGGCAAGGAGCGCCTGCGGGAAGTCGCCGGCAACCCACCATCCGACGAAAGCAAGGAGCGCCACGCCGACAACCGCCGGCACGAAGTAGCGCGTCACCTGATCGGCCAGCCGTTGCACCTGCGCCGTGCTTGCCTGCGCCTGCTCGACCATCCGGATGATCTGGGAAAGCGCCGTGTCCTTGCCCACGTGCGTGGCCCGGAAGCGCAACATGCCGCTGCGATTGATCGTCGCTCCGATCACCTTCGAACCTTCAGATTTTTCCACCGGCATGGATTCGCCGGTGAGCATGGATTCGTCCACTGACGATTGCCCCTCCACCACCTCGCCGTCGGTCGGGATTCGCTCGCCGGGCCGGACGACCACGGTCTCACCGACCATGATCGACTCGGCGGGTATCTCGGTCTCGACTCCATCGCGCAGGACATGGGCGACGGCAGGCCTGAGGTCCAGCAGCCGGCGGACGGCGGCCGACGACCGTTTCTTGATGATCTCCTCCATGTACTTGCCAAGTAGGACAAACGCGATGATGACCGCCGAGACTTCGAAATAGACGTCGCGTTCTTCGACTTTGACCGGGAGAAGGTTGGGCGCGAAGACGACCACGACGCTGTAGAGGTAAGCGACGGTCGTCCCGAGCGCGATCAGGAAATCCATGTTGATCATGCGGCTGCGGATGGCCTGCCAGGCACCGACGTAGAAGCTCCAGCCGCCGATGAACTGCACCGGCGTCACCAGGATGAACAGCCAGACGCCCCAGGTGAACCAGGGCAGTGCTGGGATCGGAACCCAGGTCAGAAGTGTGGCACCGGCGGCCAGCGCGATGAAGGCTCCGGCGCGGAGGATGGCAAGCGCCAGAACCCCGGTGAGGGCGATCGCAACCCGGGTGCGCATGGACTTGAGTTCGCGTTCCGGGTCCTCGAAGGTTCGCAGGCAAGTCTGGCTGCAAAAATAGTATGTGCGTCCGCCGCGCTCCAAGGTCAGCGCCGTCGCCTTGTCGACCATCATTCCGCAGATCGGATCCTTGGCGAGCGCGTCGCCGGTGGCCGCAGCCGTCTGGCCGGCATGTGCGTGGTGGGACGCTGTAGTTTGCTCATGCTGCATTGGAGCGAACTCCCAAGCTGTTGCGCCTCTTCAGCGGACGGTTACGAGCCCAAGGCGGAGAGTAATGATGCGGCAACCGAAAGGGCAGTGCATTGATTCCCGTCAATTTGCACTCTTGCATGGGTGCACTCAGCACGTGTCATTGCCGCGCCTTATTGGAACCCTCGATATCGGCGTCTTATCTGCTTCTGACGGCCCGGTTCGGAGCCTTGGAGAAACTCCGCTACTGCGGCTCCGAAATGTCGATCGCATTCGAGAAATGGACGACCGTATTCGTGGTGGCGATGTGAACTGAGTTTTTCTTCAGGTTGGCGAAGCTATCACCAGCGAAGAGCGCATGGACCGCAACGCATACCGGACGCGGAAGGCCGCCTGCATGAAGCTGGCGCGCGGTTTCGATAATGGTCTGCGCCGAAGAGACGATATCGTCCATGAGTACTGGCGTTCGGTCGCCGAAGCCTTCCGTGCCTGGCAGGGATATTCTGACATCACGGTCCCCAAGTCGCTCTTTGCGCAACACCTGGTAGGGCGCGCCAACGTGTTCAGCAACAGTCGAAACCAACTGCTCGCTCTCGATGTCGGGTCCGATCAAGAGTGGCCGCTCGCTGAATTCGCCTGTTTCCTCGTTCCACGCGACGACGGCCTTTGCCCTGGCGCCGCCCGCTGATGTGCCCATGCGAAGGATGTCTTTAAGTGCCTGACCGTCTTCGTCGTCGCCTACGAGCTTTCCCTGCAGTTGCAGACGGGAGCGTTCAACGCGCTCACAAATGGAGCTTTCCTCCTAGCTGCGGCCGCCATATTGCTCCGCCAGCCGCGCACAGGCCAGGCTGAAAAGCAGCTATTTGTGCTGGCCTTGCTAACGGCATCACTCGGCATCGGCTCGTTCCTGTTCCATACGCTAGCCAAACGGTGGACGCTGATTGCGGACATCGTGGCCATCGCGATTGTCATCTACTCTTTCTTCTATGTGGCGATGACGCGCATTCCGCGCTTAGAGCGTTTCCCTGACTGATTGAATCATTTGGGCTTTGCAAATCAGATGGGTTCTGATTCAAACTTTCTGCCGAT
>NZ_JBYTEC010000047.1:0-15872 GCF_058792075.1 Ensifer sp. EB106-03-01-XG145
GAAGCGAGCGCCGGGGAGGCGATAGCGGCGAGGAGAAGTCCGAGCATCGCAGGTTTCATTGTTTGGTCCTTTGGTTGATTCATGGGCATGCACGACCGGCGGTGGGGTCGCCGGGGTAAATTGCGTAGGGAGGCAACGCGGCAGCGTACCCGCTCGCAAGAAGCGGGAGGGCAGCGGCCACCAGTGACATCGGTTTCATGGTGAAATCCGAATTGGCCGAAGCGTCGGCATGGAAAGCAAACCGCGCTCTCCATGCTCGTTTCAAACCCGTGGGACGGGCGATTTCCTATTCAGATGTTCGGGGGGCGGTGGAGAGACGGAAATTGGCCCAAGGCACGGGCATCGTCGATGAATTCGCGGATCGATACCACGCGCGGCCCACCGCCGCCGCTTGTTCCGCCCAAGATGGCAATACTGGCACAGAAGTCCTTGCAGCAGTCCTGCTTGACGACTTTCTGATCTTCATCGGTCGAGGATGGATGATCACCATGCGAGTGGTCGGCGCTGGCCAGTTCATCGTGAACGTCGGGTTGCGCGTGATGGTCAGCCGCCTGCTTTCCAGAATTCGCCCATGACCCATGCATGGCGGCAGAGGCTGTCGGCAACGAGTATCCCGCCAGTGACGTGACGATCACCAGACGAAGCAGAACCAGCATGCTTTGCAATGCGATTCGATACATCTTGCCCATGCGCGAGGACTGCTTTCGACCCCAAAGTTGTCAATTGTCAGGTTCCACCCTCAAAGGGATTCGCGTCTATTATGTGGCACCGCACCAAAACGGCATTTTATCGATGGACCACGGAAGCAATGGGAAGGGAAGTAAGATGGTCAGATGTCGGGCGAGGCAGACCTTCCCGCTTGATCCAGGCGAGAACGCATGGCCGATCTAGCAGCGTATCTCGGATTGTTTCTCGCCGCGTTCGGGGCGGCCACGGTGTTGCCTTTCCAGTCGGAACCGGTGCTTGTCGGCTTGCTCGCGTCAGGGAAATTCTCGACGACCTGGCTTGTCGTCGTTGCAAGCGCCGGAAACGTATTGGGTGCGGCTTTAAACGCCGTGCTCGGACGTTTCCTAGATCGGTTTCATGACCGATCCTGGTTTCCTGTGAGGGCATCCGCGTTAGATAGGGCCGTCGGATGGTACCGCCGCTATGGCCGGTGGTCGCTGCTGCTCTCGTGGATGCCGATCTTCGGAGATGCTTTGACTGTCATCGCAGGTGTCTTGCGGGAACCCTGGTGGTCATTCCTGCTGCTTGTCGGCATCGGGAAGACGGCGCGCTACATCGTCCTTGCCGCGGCGACGCTCAGCACGCAGGCGGCGATCGGAATCTGATGCTGGTTCGGGCGCGGAACTTTTGATCGGCGGACGGGTTGTAGGCTCGAAGGAACCGCGCCTCATGCCTGCCTTCCGAGTTTCACTCCTAATTATTGTGATCGGCGTTCTCTGCCTTGGGGTATTCAATCTGCACAGCACGAAGGCGACACCCTTTCATGTCGACCTCCATTGCCCCTCCTTGACGGAGCCAGATCAGGTCTCATCCGACATCGTCTCGCCGTCGAGCTGCTGCACGAAATCACCATGTTGTCCGGTTCTGGTCGATTCTCCTGGTCTGAACAGCCTTTCATCCGAACATGGAGAGTACAATGAACAGCATTCTCAAGCTTTTGGTCGCCGGGGCGGCCATCCTTCTCGTAACGACAGCAATGGCATCGGCTCAGATGGCGATGCCCGACGGTTGCAAGTCGGAAGCCTCGATGAGTGGCGACATGAAGATGCCCAGCGACATGCATATGGGCGAAATGGCCGACCATCAAAAAGCGATGATGGAGTCGATGCAGAAGATGCACCCGGCCATGATGCAGGGAATGATGGCCAAGGACCCGGATGTCGCGTTCGTCTGCGGCATGATCGGCCATCACGTGGGTGCGATCAGCATGTCCGAGGTCGAGCTGAAGTACGGCGATGACGAGAAGGCCAAGACCATGGCCAAGAACATCATCGAGGCCCAGAAGAAGGAAATCGAAGAAATGACCAAATGGGTCAAAGAGCACGCTAAGTGATCCCTCGGTAACTCGATGACCTCGCTCGGCGGAAGCGGCGGCATTCGCTTCCGCCGAGCGAGCGTGTCATGTGATGTCGCCCGGATTCGTCGGGCGATCTCCTAGGTCATGGCGATGTCCGCCATGGCCACCGTGACCTCCGTGGCCGCCATGGAAAAAGTGCATCAACGGGCAGGCAAGCAGCAGCAGGTAGGGTGTGAAACCCAAGACGTGCTGCCAATGCTCGCGAAGGAAGAAGAACGCGGCAATCACCGCGAGCGACGCTGCAAACAAGGTCCATCTGCGATCCCAGTTCATATCCGGACACTCCTCAATCTTAGAGAATTCCCGATCACGCTGACCGACGACAGGGCCATCGCCGCCGCCGCGATGATCGGGGACAGCAGGAGGCCGAAGGCCGGGTAGAGCACGCCCGCCGCGACAGGCACTCCCGCGGCGTTGTAGATGAAGGCGAAGAACAGGTTCTGCCGGATGTTCTTCATCGTCGCATGGCTCAACTGCCGCGCCCGTGCGATCCCCTGGAGGTCGCCCTTGAGCAGGGTCACGCCTGCGCTCTCGATCGCCACGTCGGTCCCGGTTCCCATGGCGATGCCGACGTCGGCGGCGGCCAGCGCAGGTGCGTCGTTGACACCATCTCCCGCCATGGCGACGATCCGGCCCTCCTTGCGCAGGCGCGCGACGATCTCGCTCTTGTGCTCCGGCAGGACTTCCGCTTCGACCTCCTTGATGCCCAGCTTCCGAGCGACAGCTTCGGCCGTGGTCTTGTTGTCCCCGGTCAACATGACAACGCGGACGCCCTCGTTCAGCAATGTCTGCACGGCTTCGGGGGTCGTCGCCTTGATCGGGTCGGAAATGGCGAAGAGGCCGCTGGCTCGACCATCGACGACCACGAAGATGACGGTCGCGCCTTCGCCGCGCAGACCCTCCGCCTCCCTGGTCAGGGCAGACACGTCTACGCCGGACTCCTCCATGATCCGATGACTGCCGATGATCAGCTTGCGACCCTCGACGGAACCCGTGACACCCTTGCCGACGGGGCTGTCGAAGTCTTCCGCATTGCCGAGCGTCAGGCCGCGCTCCATCGCGGATTCGACGATGGCCGCCGCGAGCGGATGTTCGCTTGCGCGTTCCAGGGTCGCAGCCATTCGAAGCAGTTCGTCTTCGTTCAAACTCTCCGTCGTGGCGATCGAGGTCACCTTCGGCCTGCCCTCGGTGAGCGTTCCCGTCTTGTCGACCACCAGCGTGTCGACCTTTTCGAAGCGCTCGAGAGCCTCGGCGTTCTTGATCAGCACGCCGAGATGGGCGCCGCGGCCGACCCCGACCATGATCGACATCGGCGTGGCCAGACCGAGGGCGCACGGGCAGGCGATGATCAGCACCGCGACCGCGGCGACCAGTCCGTGCGCGAAGCGCGGCTCCGGTCCCAGCCACATCCAGACCGTGAAGGCGATAATGGCGATCGCGATGACCGCTGGAACGAACCAGCCGGAAACCTCGTCGGCGAGGCGCTGGATCGGGGCGCGGGAGCGTTGGGCCTCCGCCACCATCTGCACGATCCGCGACAGCATCGTGTCGCGCCCGACCTTGCCAGCCTCCATGACGAAGCCGCCCGTCTTGTTCATGGTGCCGCCGATGAGTTTCGCGCCGACCTCCTTGGTGACGGGCATCGACTCGCCAGTGATCATGGATTCATCGACCGAGCTGCGGCCCTCCACAAGCGTGCCGTCGACCGGAACCTTCTCGCCAGGGCGGACGCGCAGCTTGTCGCCGACGGCGACGGCCTCTAGATCCACATCCTCGTCGGTGCCATCGGAGCGTATGCGGCGGGCGGTCTTCGGAGCGAGATCGAGAAGCGCCCTGATCGCGCCGCCCGTTTGCTCGCGCGCCTGCAGCTCGAGAACCTGCCCGAGCAGCACCAGAACGGTGATGACGGCGGCCGCTTCGAAGTAGATCGCGACCGCCCCTTCGCCGGATCGGAATGTTTCCGGAAACAGACCGGGTGCGACCGTTGCGACGACGCTGTAGACCCAGGCGACCCCCGTTCCCATGGCGATCAGCGTGAACATGTTGAGGTGCCTATTGATGATGGATTGCCAGGCCCGTTCGAAGAATGGCGCGCCAGCCCAAAGGACGACCGGGGTCGCCAGGACGAGCTGGATCCAGTTCGACATCTGCGGACCGAGCAGCATGTGCAGGTTGGTGAGATGACCGCCCATCTCGAGCGCCAGCACGGGCAATGTCAGGACCAGTCCGATCCAGAACCGCCGCAGCATGTCGACTAGCTCCGCGCTCGGTCCAGTGTCGGCCGTGACGACTTCCGGCTCAAGCGTCATGCCGCAGATCGGGCAATTGCCGGGGCCGAGCTGACGTATCTGCTGATGCATGGGGCAGGTGTAGATCACCCCATCCTGCTGTGAGCCCTGCTTGCCTATGGCCTCGGCGCGCTTCGCATTCTGATTGGCGTGATGATGATGGTCGTGACCTTTATGTTCGTGATGATGCTTATGCTCGTCCATGGGATTTCTCCGTAATGGTACCCGCCTCCAACAGAGCTAGCATCCAGCCACCTAGCAAGGGGGCCGGACGTATCCTGTTTATGCGTAGGCGACGAAGGACATCATTCCCGATGCCATGTGATAGAGGTGATGGCAGTGGAGCGGCCAGCGGCCGGGATTGTTTGCGTCGAACACGACGCTCACGCTCCCCATCGGTGGAACAACAATGGTATCCCTCACGGCGCCGCCGATTGCCTTTCCGTTGATGTCGACCACCTGGAAGTGGTGACCGTGCAGATGCATCGGATGTGACATCATCGACATGTTGCGCATGGCGACCTCGACCCTTTCGCCCTCGCGGACATCAAGGCCGTCGCCGCCCTCGATCCGCCAGTCGTAGCCGCTCATGTTGCCCGTCAGAGTGAGCTCGAACCGCCGCTCGGCGGGACGGGCGGGAAGAGGTGTGACGGCTGCCAGCCGCTGTTCCAGGTCGAGCCCCACGACCGGGCCGGGTTCCGTCCCGCGCGATGCGATCTTGGCGATCTTTGCGCCGGACGGCGCCAGGATGATGCCTGTGCGATGATCCGTGCCCTCGCGCAGCGCCAGGATTGGATGGGCTGCGGCCGACTTCGGAAGTTCAAGCCGGATATCGAGCCGCTGGCCCATGGAGATCGGGAAGTGGTTTCCGGAAATCGGTTGGATCGGCTGCCCGTCGACGGCGATCATCTGTCCGGCGATCGTGCCCGTGTCGATGGTGAAGGCGGTGGCCGTCGCGCCATTGATGATGCGCAGGCGGACGCGTCCGCCGCTTTCGACGGTGACCACTTCCGGATCATCGAGCGTGCGGTCGTTGGCGAGATAGGCGTCGTACTCGATGTCGTTGAGGTCCATGGCGGCCATGCCCGGCATCGCCATTCCCGACATGTGGCCGCCCTGCATGTTGGATGTCATGCCCTGCATCATCCCGCTGTGGTTCATCCCGTGGCCGCCTGTCGCCCCCTTAAGTTTGGCGAGCAGTTCCTCGGCAGGCGTGAAGGAGAAATCATGCAGCAGGACGAACACTTCCTGCTCGTCGCGCTGCCTGTCGTCGGCGGTCCGCACGATCAGGGGCGCGGCAAGCAGGTTTTGCTCCTGGAGCGTATGCGCATGCATCCAGTGCGTGCCGCCGGAGCCGACCGGAAACCTGTAGCGCCGGGTTTCCTTCGCTTTCAGAAGCGCTGCGGGATTGTCCGGAACCCCGTCCATATTCCATGGCGGCACAAGGCCGTGCCAGTGGATGAGCGTTGCTTCCCCGCCTTGATTTGCAAGGGCGACGTCGAACGGAGCCTCCGCGTCGAGCGTCAGCCCGACAGTGCCATTCGGTTGGAGGAGTCCGAACACATCGGCGGCTCTGCCGTTCACCTCGATGACGCGTTTTGTGACCGCAAGCGAGCGGGTGCCCCCGCCCGAAGATGTCGCCTTACTGGCCTCAGCCCAACTTTTGTTTGGATGTAGGGCGGCAGCCGATGCGGCGACCACCACGCCCGACATCAATCCGCCCAGGAATTCACGGCGTTTCATATCCATTGACCTCTCGTTCCGTGCCGGCCAATGCCGGCGAAGGTCGCACCACAGGATGCGACCGGGGAAGACAGCCGACAAGCGACGGCTGTTCTCGTTCATCCGGTGGATCGAGGAGGGCCTATGGCGGGGCGGGAGGTGATCCCGTTGATGGACGGTTGAGGAGCGAGGTCCCGGCGACCGTCCGAGTTCAAGTTGATTTCGCCGATAACTGAAGTGGGGAACACCACGTAGCACAGGCTGCAGACGCTCGTGCAGCACGCTTTCGGGCCGTGTGGTTTGCTGTCGGCGTGAAGATCGGTTTTAACCTGCGAGGAGACGGCATGTTGGCTGCCGACAGCGTGTGTCCCGCAATCCACTTGGGCGGCCTGAGTCATCGGCACGAACAGAAACAGAATCGCGACGAGGACGGCCAGCAATTCCCCTGCACGTTTCCGGACGATGTGACTGGCGGCGATCATGGTTTGGTTCGACACCCCGTACTGTCTTCGAGCATAATGCGCGTTGCGTGCAGGCATCGCCTTGACCTTGATCAATCGACGCTGTCCGCGAAGACTCGGCTACGCGGCGTTGGACTAAACTGGGAGAGCATGAGATTGAAGGTGAGAGCACTGGTACTGTCAGCAGCCGTCTTCACCATGGCGATCTCCGCAGCGACGGGACAGTCGAAGTCGCCGAAGGTGGCCGAGCGACAGCAGGACATGAAGGCGATGGCAGGTGCGGCCAAGATCATCGACGCCATGTTCAAAGACACCTCGACATACGATTCAAGGGCTTTCAAAGCGGCCGCCGAGACCATCCGGGTCCATTCCGGGCATAAGCTCTCGGCGCTGTTCGAAGCTCCGGTCCTCGCCGAAGCGTCCAAGGCCAGCGCCAGTATCGGGGCCGATCGGCCAACGTTCGACAGGCTGGCGGCCGAACTTGGCGTCTATGCGTCGGCGCTTGTTGTCGCAGCCGATCGCAATCCGGCTGTTCTCGCTCCCGAGATGCGAATGAAGGGCGGGGACGTGACAATGGGCGGGCCGCTCGCCAAGAGGAAGGCGGCAGCTCCGGACCCGGTGAAAATGCCTGCCGAGCACGCCTTCCACATGATGCTGCAGATCTGCACCTCCTGCCACGCCAAGTTTAGAGCAAAGGGTGAGTAGCGGTCGTCGTGGCCGAAAACTGGTGCACGGGGCCGAGGCTCAATCCAATCGGTGAGCGCTGTGCTCGCTGTGCTCAACTTCGGCCGCAGCAGGCGTGGCGCTCTGGAACAGCTCGGCGCGGTTCTCACCGCTGACGACCAACTTGCCCACCAGCCCGCGTGCCGCCCGCGACAAGGCGTGATCCACGAGGACGTATTCGCCGGGAAACTCCAGCTTCATGTCGACCGCGGCCGCGCCTCCGGGAGGCACGGTGATCGTCTGGACATCGGATAGAGGCTCCGTGGTCAACGAGGCCAACTGGTAGACCTTGTCAAAGATTTCTCCGATCACATGGAAGCTGGATGTCTTGTTCGGGCCGCCGACACCGAAGTAGATGCGGACTGTCTCGCCGACCTTCGCCGTCAGGGCATTTTCGCCCGCAAGCGCGTTGGCGGCCCCGTTGAAGACGTAGTATTCCGGGTCTTCATCGAGCAGCCGTTCGACGCTCTCCGTCAGCTTCCCCTTGGAGCCGTATGGCTGCGATGTGTAGACCTCGCCCTGCATCACGTAGAACTCGCGGTCGACCGGCGGCAGACCGCCCGGCGGCTCGACGAGGATCAGGCCATACATGCCGTTGGCGATGTGATGCGCGGCAAGCGGCACGGCACAGTGATATACGTAAAGACCCGGCTTCAAGGCCTTGAATGAAAAGCCCTTGGTCTCTCCCGGTGCGGCATCCGTCGCGACCGCTCCGCCGCCAGGCCCCGTCACGGCATGGAAGTCGACGCTGTGGCGTTCGCTGCTGTCGGCCCGGTTGGACAATTCCACCTGGATCGTGTCGCCCACTCGGGCACGCACGAACGGACCTGGAACCTTCTTGTTGAATGTCCAGTAGTGGTAGGTCGCGCCGTCTGCGAGCTTTCCCGTCACCTCGACCGTGTCCAGTTTTACCGCGACCGTCGCAGGCTCTGTTCTTGCAATCGGGGGCGCCAAGTCACGGGCAGGACGGACGACATCGAGCGGAGCCTCGGCGCTGCCGTTCTCTGTCGGATGATCGTGGGAACCTGCAGCAATAGCGGACGTCCCGGTCGCAGCCAGGATTGCAAGTGCCAATATTGCATTTGAAGGTCCGGGGGAACGTCTCATGGGGAAGCTCCTGGGCAATGCTTGTTCTGAAAACAGTCAAGACCTCCCCGGTCATCCGATCTTTGAGCTGCCGCAATGACGGCAGCTGCTCGCGGGATCGTGATAGTGTGATGCGATACGCCGCCAACATCTGCGGCCGAACTGTCGTTCTTCACGCCGCTTGAGCGACGTGTTCCGGCATGTCGGCGGCGTACCCCTATGCTTCAAGCCACGTGGCTGCAGCAGGACTTCTTAAAGGACGCCTGGTATCCCGCTTCCTCGATCGCAGAAACAAAAGCGTCGGAGGCCAGAGTCGATCGATGCGGTCTTGGCATCGATCGACGGCGACCTTGGCGTTGGGATCGACCGACTTCACCGCTTTTCCGACTGCGCCAGCACAGTGTCCGCAGGTCACGTCGGGGATATTGAGATGGTACATTCGAGAACTCCTCGTGAAGGATTGATATGGTCGAATGTGGTGCTTCCAACGATGGCAAGGTCAATAGCCAGCCGACAGAATATCTCTCCTGCGCTGCTTTGATTGTTCTTCTTGGTCTCGCCCGCCTTTGCGACTTCTGATTTGAGCTTGATCTGCGTCAATGTGAACTGTCTCAGCCGTCGTACCCTTGATACCAGTCGTTTATCGGAGCTTAGGAGAAGCGAAATGACGACACTGCGGACGATCCTGCTGGCGGGTACGGTGCTCAGTCTCTCGACGCCAGTCTTTGCTGAAGACGCGCATCACCCCGAGACCCCTGCAGAGCAAACGAGCGAACAAATGGCCCAACCGTCGGATTCCGGGGCGGACCCGAGTTCCATGATGTCCTGCGGCATGATGTCGGGTGACATGATGGGCAACATGATGCGGATGATGGCTGGCGGACCGGGAGGAATGAGACCTCGGAGCATGGGGCCGATGGCCGAGATGATGGCTCCCGAACATGTCGAAGGACGGATCGCGTTCCTGAAGACGGAACTCAAGATAACGTCGGAGCAGGAGGCATCATGGAACGCCTTCGCCGATATTCTGCGTGCCAATGCCGGCGGCATGAAGGATGGCATGATGCAAATGCCAGACGCCATGGGCACGCTGGGCGGGGCCGCAGCGACTCCCTTGCAGCGTCTCGAACGTCGGGAGAGCCTATTGAACAGCCGTCTCGGAGGCGTGCGGAAATTGAAAGCCGCCCTTGAGCCTCTCTATCAATTGTTCGGGGCAGAGCAGAAGCAGATGGCCGACAAGCTGCTCCTGCCTCCGATGATGGGCATGATGTAGGGATCGTGCATGGCACCCGAGAAACGCTGAACTGCCCACCGGCGGTTCAGCGTAAGCAAGGCTAGACGACCCAATTCGCCTTGGAGGAGACGATGACGGAGACGATATTTCGTGCCCGGTCCCTCACCAGAACCTACCTGACCGGCGAAGTCACCGTGCATGCCCTGCGCGATGTCAGTCTCGACATACAAGCGGGTGAACTGGTCGTCATGCTGGGGCCGTCAGGAAGCGGCAAGTCGACGTTGCTGAACATAATGGGTGGTCTCGATCGCCCGACGAGCGGGCAGCTCTTCTTCCGAAACACCGAGCTGACGACCCTCCCGGAACGCGGTCTCACCCTCTACCGACGTGAGCACGTCGGCGTCGTCTTCCAGTTCTATAATCTCATACCGAGCCTGACCGCCTACGAGAACGTCGCGTTGGTCACCGAGATATCGGCCAATCCCATGCGGCCCGACGAGGCGCTGGCGCTTGTCGGGCTCGAGCCGCGGCGGAACCATTTCCCCGCGCAGCTCTCGGGAGGAGAACAACAGCGGGTGGCCATCGCTCGGGCGATTGCAAAACGCCCGGAGGTGTTGCTCTGCGATGAACCGACGGGAGCGCTGGACTCCAAGACGGGCATCCGCGTGATCGACGCGCTGGTCAACGTCAACACCCAGCTCGGGACCACGACGCTGATCATCACCCACAACGCCAGCATCTATGCCGTCGCCGACCGCGTGCTCTTCTTTGCCGACGGATCGATTTCAAAGATTCAGGTGAATGAACGGCGGCTCTCAGCCGCCGCACTGACCTGGTGAGACAATGACTACGCTGGACACCAAACTGAGGCGGGACCTGCGGCGGCTCTGGGGACAGGTCTTCGCCATCGCCCTGGTGATCGCCGGCGGCGTCACATCCCTTGTGCTGTCGACCGGATCGTTCAGGTCGCTGGATGAGACGCGCACCGCCTACTACGAGCGCTACCAGTTCGCTGACATCTTCGCGGAGGTGACACGAGCTCCGAAGACGCTCGTCACGCGCATCGCCGAGATTTCGGGCGTCGCCGTGGTCGAAGCCCGGATCGCCAAGCTTGCGCTTCTCGACATCCCGGAGTTCCCCGAACCTGCGACCGGGCGCTTCATCTCGCTTCCCGAAAGCGGCTCCCCGCTGCTCAATCGGCTCTACATGCGAGACGGACGTTTGCCTGGCGCGAACGATCTGGAGGAGGTGGTGGTCAACGAGAGCTTTGCGAAGGCGCACGGCTTCGAGCCAGGTGACCGTTTCTCCGCCACGCTCAACGGCCGCAAGCGTGAGCTGACGATCGTCGGCATCGCATTGTCGCCGGAGTATGTCTATGCGATCGGCCCCGGCGACCGGATGCCCGATGATCGCCGCTTTGCGGTAATCTGGATGTCGGAGCGCGCTCTGGCCGAGGTCTTCGGTTTGGAGGGCGCGTTCTCCTCGGTGAGCCTCAAGCTGATGCCGGATGCCGTGGAGACGGAAGTCACCGATGCGCTCGACGATATGCTCGAGCCTTACGGCGGCGGCGCTGCCTACGGACGCAAGGACCAGACCTCGCATGCCTATCTCGAGCACGGGCTCGACATGCTCCGAAACATGAGCCGCACGCTTCCGCCGATCTTCCTCGTCGTCAGCGCCTTCCTCGTCAACTTGACACTCAGCCGACTGGTCGCGCTCGAACGCGAGCAGCTTGGTTTGCTCAAGGCGCTCGGGTACTTCGACGCCAGCATTGTCGCCCACTATGTGAAATTCGTCGCCGTCGTCGCCCTGATTGGAATAGTCATCGGCAGCGTGGCGGGAACCTGGCTCGGCGTTTACGTGACGAGGCTCTTCGGCGACTACTACCGTTTCCCATTCCTCGTCTTCGCCGACAATCCCGACGTCTATCTCCTCGCTGCATTCCTCAGCGTATTCGCTGCTCTCGGAGGTGCTTTCCGGTCCCTTCGAGAGATCGTCTCGCTGGCCGCGGCGGTCGCGATGCAGCCTCCGGCTCCTCCGTCGTTCCAGCGCGCGCTGTTCGGCCGGATGGAGCTTGGCTCTCTGCTGTCTCAACGCACGATGATGATGGTCAGGGGCATGGCGCGGAAGCCGATCCGGGCGGCACTGGCGGCCCTCGGCATGGCGTTTGCGACTGCCATTCTCGTGGTCTCGCTGTTTATCGGCAATGCCATGGAGGAGCTGGTCGACGTCACGTATTTCATGGCCGACCGCCAGGATGCGACGATCAGCTTTGTCGAGAAGCGGCCAGAGACGGTTCTGTTCGACGTGAGCAGGCTGCCCGGCGTGCTTGCCGCCGAGCCTTATCGGCAGGTCCCCATCCGCATTCGAAAGGGAAGCCGGGAACGCAGGACGCTGCTCTCAGGCAGGCCACCCGGAGCCGATCTCAGCCGTATCATCGATGTCGACCTGCGCACGGTCAGCCTGCCGGAGACCGGGGTGGCGATTTCCGCCTACCTCGGACGTCTTCTCGATGCGCGCGTGGGTGACACCGTCGAAGTGGACCTGCTCGACGGGCGGCGGCGATCCGTCGAGCTGACGGTAGCCGCTCTGGTGGAGGACTACTTCGGTATTGCCGCAATGATGGACGGTCGGACCCTGTCCCGGCTGTTGCGCGAGGCTCCGGTTGCGAACGGTGTCCATCTCAGCGTGGACGACGGCAGGCTTGACCTGCTCTACGAGGCCATAAAGCAGATGCCGACCGTTGCCGGCGTGGCGCTGCAGCGTGTGTCCCTCGTGAACTTCCGTCGGAGCCTCGCGATCATCGTGACGACAATGGCTGGCATCTACACAGGGCTGTCCATCGTGATCGCCTTCGGCGTTGTCTACAACAGCGCACGCATCTCGTTTTCAGAGCACGCACGGGAACTCGCGACGCTGCGAGTCCTTGGCTTCAGCCAGGGCGAGACGATGCGCATCCTGCTTCTCGAACTGTCTGTCATTGTCGCCCTTGCTCAGCCGCCGGGCTGGGCGATCGGCTACGGCCTTTCGTGGCTCATGGACAAGCAGCTTGCCGGGGAACTTATGCGCGTACCCCTTGTCGTCGAGAATCTCACCTACGTGCTGGCGACCGCGATCATTTTTGTGGCGGCGCTGATCTCGGCGCTTGTCGTCGGGCGTCGGGTCTACGCGCTCGACCTTGTGGCTGTCCTCAAAACTCGGGAATAGGACCATGCAGCGGAACTGGTTGAAACGGGTCGGGTGGCTTGGAGCGATGGGCGTGGCGGCGGTCGCTGTCGCGTGGTTCGCCTGGCCGCGCCCGATTCCCGTCGACACGGCACGGGCGGCGAGGGGCCCGATGGCGGTGACGGCTGACGAGGAGGCAAGAACACGCGTCCGGCATGTCTACACCGTCTCCGCGCCGGTGGCCGGAAGGGTTCTGCGGATATCCCGGCCTGATGGCCATGATGAGACTTCTCTCCACGTCGGCGACGAAGTGGTCCGGGGCAGGACGATCGTCGCGGTCATGCAGCCGATGGCTCCCGGTCTGCTCGATGTCCGCTCTCGCGCGGAACTGGATGCTGCGCTCGTCGCCGCAAACGCCGTCGTAACCTTGGCTGAGGCGGAGATACGTCGCATCGACGCAGCGGTCAGCTTCGCTCGTACCGAGCTTGCGCGCGCGGAGGGCCTCGCACGCAGCAACACGATTCCCGAACGGGATCTGGAAAAGGCGAGATTCGATCTCGAAACCATCCAAGCACAACTCGCGACGGCGAAGGCACAGCTCGAGGTGCGACGTCGGGAGCAGGCGGTGGCGTCAGCGCGCCTTCTCGAGTCATCCGGAACGGATGCCAGTACCAATCAAGGATGCTGCGTTAAGATCAGCGCGCCCGAGAGCGGCCGTGTGCTCAGGATCGTCCAGGAGGACGAAGCAGTTGTTCAGGCTGGCGCGCCCCTCGTCCAGATCGGTGATCCGAGGGACCTCGAGATCGTCGCGGATTTCCTCTCGACCGAGGCCGTCCAGATCAAGGCCGGCGCTGCGGTCACCATCGATGGCTGGGGTGGACCGGTCCTGCGCGGCCGCGTGATACGCGTCGACCCAGCCGGCTTCGCCAAAGTCTCCGCTCTCGGGATCGAGGAACAGCGCGTCGGCACTGTGATCGATCTCGTCGATCCACCCGAATCCTGGGCACGGCTGGGTCACGACTTCCGCGTCATCGTTCACGTGGCCATCTGGGAATCCAAAGATTCACTTACATTACCTGTGAGTGCCCTGTTCCGGCGAGGAGACGACTGGGCCGTCTTTGCGGTCAAGGACGGTCGTGCCCGTGCCACGGTCGTCCGCACTGGGCAGCGAAACAGCAAACTGGTGGAGGTGCTATCCGGGCTTTCGCCGGGTGATCGGGTCGTGTTGCATCCGAGCGACCGCGTAGTCGACGGCACGGCGGTCGCGGATCGGGAGCCGCGCTGACGACACCGGGTCCGCACCGCTCCAGAGCGCTCGGGTCCGAGCTGGTCACCTCGGTGAATTTGAGGATGGAAACCTTGATGAATGATATGATGGGCGGCGGCATGATGCGGGGCAGGGGCTCGGCTCTACAAATCAAAGGATGCAAGGATCGGGCGAACGTCCGCCGCTGCTTGCGCGACAGCCACAGGCCGGCCTCAGACATCCATTGGCGCAAGGTCTCGCGCGACACCGTCAGACCATCACGCGCGGCAAGCTTCTCGGCCGCTAGCGTCGGACCAAAGTCCACATAGCGCTCGCGCACGACCGCCATGGCATAATCGCGCACGCCGTCACAAATCCGATTGTTCGATGGCCGGCCGATCGCCTTGTGCCGAATCGACGCTGCACCGCCAGTGCTGATCCGATCCAGCAGACGACGTACCTGGCGCGTGCTTAAGCCCAGGACATGCGCCGCCGACACCAGCGTCATCCGACCGGCGGTCACTTTCGACAAAACCTCAATCCGTTGCAGATCGCGTTAGCTCATCGCAATCAATCCCATCCGCAATCTCCCAGGTCATCAAAACCCGGGGAGAGTGACATTCCAACTTTGCAGGATCAGGACACTTTAACCTTGCGGATTGGAGAACCTAACCCAAGTGCATCATGCCTGTTTTGAAGGGTAGGGGATCACTCGGCTTCCTGCAAATGTGTAGCAAAAACCTCTGCCGGGGTTTTGTAGCCGAGGCACTTTCGCGGCTGGTTGTTGAGGTCGCGTGCCAGCCGATTGAGCGCGTGCTGCGGTATGACCGCGAGGTCCGTATCGCCTGGCATGAAGCGGCGGATGCGCTTGTTGGTGTTTTCCACCGCACCTTTCTGCCACGGTGCGCTGGGGTCGCAAAACCAGCTGCGGGCGCCGATGCCATCTTCCAAAGCCCTAAAAGCGGCGAACTCCGTACCGCGATCAAACGTGAAGCTCTGTCGGGCAAACGCCGGCAACGGTGCGAAGGTATCGACGATCTTGTCCATGATCGGTCGCGAGTGCCGGCTCGGGTTCTTGATCATCACAGTGTAGCGGCTTTTGCGCTCGATCAGGGAGGTGACGTTGGCAGTACCCATGTCGCGTTGGAAGATCAGCAAGTCGCCCTCCCAATGGCCGAACTGCGAGCGATCATCAATAAAACCAGGGCGTTGTGATATCCTACAGACGGCAGGGAAGACGCCGTCGCGGGGTTTCTTGGAGCCGCGACGGCGACGTTTGCGGCGCGCCTCCGGCAGGTAGCGAAAGAGGCCCAACCCGTAGTCCTCCTTGCTATAGACGAAACGATAGATCGTCTCAGGGCAGATCCGAACGAGGCTAAGCCCATCCGAACACAGACGGCCGGCAATCTGCTCCGGCGACCAGTAGGCCTTCAATCGGTCGATGACCAGTTCGCGCAATTGCGGATGACGTCTGAGCTTCCTCAGGCGCCGCCGACGCTCCTTGCGGATGTCGTCGGCAACCGTCGAGAAGTAGCCGCTATATTCGGGCAGCTCGCGATCGTGGAATGTGTTGCGTCTGATCTCGCGATAGATCGTCGATCGATGCCGACCGAGTTGGCGCGCCATTTCATTGATCGGCACTTTGCGTTCGACAAAATGGTGTAGGCGACGTCGATCGGCGAGATTCAGTTGCGAATAGCGTCGTGACATTCCAAAATCTCCAAGGGGAAGCCGTTGAAATCATTGGCATGTCGCACTTGAAAATAGAATGTACCTACATACATACAATGTCACAGCTAATTAAAGATGAGACAAAGTAATCAACTTAGAAACGCGACGCCATCCTAATCATTATTACTTCGTT
>NZ_JBYTEC010000048.1:0-15549 GCF_058792075.1 Ensifer sp. EB106-03-01-XG145
GATACGGTCATCCCGACCGCGACATAAGAATCTCATCCAGATTGTCGCCGCCGTCTCATCCTGATCGCCGCGCTATAGGCTTGTGGCCGTCATGTGCCAGGTAGCACGTTTTCAGGGTCGCGTCGTGAATGATATCGCGATCTCCTTTGGACCACTCCTCAAGAAAATCGATCGCGTCTTCCAGGTTCGTGATTTCGAGGACCAGATCCTTCCTTTCACGCAGGTAAACTGGTCGGTCAAACAATGTGCATTTCTACCTCACTGAATTCGTTGGTTTTCAACAAGGAAAGCGCTTTTGGATGGCGCCCGTCGAAGATTTATTTTCGCGGCTTGGCGAGTTCAAGGGGTAGAGCGCGCATCATGCATCCGCGCTTCTATGCAAACTCAAAGGTCCGGGGCGGACCGCGGGTTCGAGAGCATGGCCGCGCTCTTTCGAACTGACCGGCGAGTTGAAAAAGAGCTGGCTCATCGCCGAAGCGAGCGACGATGTTGAAGGCATGAAACGAGATTACGCTTCAGCGTGTCCAACACTGGAACGCATCCGGCCTTCCGGGTGACAAGAGCTCGCTCGGCTGCCGGCGAGCGGCTCCGGTCAGGGTGGCGCATCCGGTGACCGTCATGGGTGTGAGGAACCATAGGCACCGCACCAAGTTTATCCCGGCGGCGGCTGGTACCTCCCCCTTTTGCCGCGATCCGATTGCACGCTGAAATTTTCCTACTCTCGTCGGCGGATTGGCAACCGCATGTCCCATTTTCGTCGCGGGCCTTCCTCCAACGGTGTCTTCTGCCACTGTTCCCCTACGCGAAGATCGTCGATCTGGGAAGGCAGTCGATCACAATCGCCTTAGTCGTGGTTGCCGCAGCCCACGGAGATAATCCGGCTCTTGAAGATCGAATTTCGCAAAATTACATCGTTTTGCGCGCGTTCACAGCGCGCGTGAACACCGTCGATCAAGCTTCATTCGTGGAGGTTGTCATGGAAAATGGACTGATGGAAAGCAAGAAAGCACAGGATTGGCTCAATCTGGTTCTCGCAGTCGCCCTGTTCGTCTCACCTTGGGTGCTCGGCTTCGCCGGTGAAACCGTACCGGCGTGGAACGCATGGATTGTCGGAATCTTGCTCGCCGCTCTGGCGGTTGCCGCTCTGTCGGCGTTTGCTGAGTGGGAAGAGTGGTCGAGCCTGGTACTCGGGGTTTGGCTGATCGTCTCGCCCTGGCTGCTTCAATTCGCGGCGAACATGAACGCGATGTGGACCCACGTGGTCCTTGGAGCGTTCGTCGCCGCCGTGTCGGCCTGGGCGCTTTGGGACAATCGGCAGAACCCGCATGCCCACGCATGATCGAGAATTGGAGTACGGCCCGCCGTCTCAGCGGCGGGCTCAGACTGCTGACAAACCCGTCGATATTTTCGGCGGGTTTTTGTTTTGGGGTTTGCGCTGTCGAGTGGATTGCGGCGGCTTGTATGTGTCGTCGCGGCGCGCATGACGTTTACTCAGGCGGGGCTTGGGTTCGGGGCCCTGGTCAGAGGAAGAACCTGATTAAGTGCAAAACGACAGGACCTTCGCCATGACACATCATTCGATCACAAACGAGATCGGCAAGCTTTCGAAGCATCGGATGTGGGCCGGAAATCTCAAGCCGCTAACACGCGCCACGCAAAGGGGCGCATCGTTTGGCGATCGCCGGCCGTGAAATGCTCCAAGGCCCGAGGCTGTCTGTACTTACTCGAGAATCTTGGGGACCAGGAAGAAGTTGCGCTCACTGAAAGGTGCATTCGCCACGATCTCTTCGGCATGATTGCCTTCGGTCACGACGTCCTGGCGCATTTTCATGGTTGTTGGCACAACCGAGGTCATCGGAGGGATGCCTTCGACATCAACCTCCAAAAGTTGCTCGATGAAGGTCAGAATTTCGTTCAGCTCGCCACACATTTTTTCAGCCTCGTCTTCGCTGAGTGCGAGACGGGCAAGGCGGGCAATACGTCTAATGGTCGCGATATCTATCGACATAGGCTGCGTCCGATTTGATGGCTTCTGTCGCTTGCGCAAGATTTTGCCGATCTGATCCTTCTGCCGCTAGCACTGACTGCCTAACAGAAATCTGGCAAGTCAATCTCGCCGGCCCGCTGCATTCCGTTCGCTATACGCATCAGCGCCTGATCCGGCCGAACGAATGGCGCCGTATTGAAGGTGAGTTCAAGCTGCACTGAGATTTGCGAAAATTCTGTAAGGCAGCACTTGAAGCCGGATTTCACAAATACCAGATCATCTGCCGCCAGCCGCTGACAACAGGGCCGGCAATGCTGGAAGCGCCGTCTTTCGGCGCTCCATACCCATGTTGCTTTCAGGAGGATATGGCTATGGCAACATCTTATGACTACACACCTCTCTTCCGATCGAGCGTTGGCTTCGACCGGCTCTTCAATCTTCTGGAAAACGCCCAGCGCGACCGTTCGATCAGCGATTGGCCGCCTTATGACATCGTCAAGACAGGTGACGACAGCTACCGCATCTCGATTGCGGTTGCCGGCTTCTCCGAGGGCGAGCTCGACATCACATTCCAGACCAATCTTCTCACCGTTACAGGCAAGAAGCAGGATTCTCCGCCCGACGCCTATCTGCACCGAGGCATCGCCGGCCGACCGTTCGAACATCGTTTCGAGCTTGCCGACCATGTCAGGGCGAGTGGAGCGGGATTGAGCAATGGTCTGCTGACCATCGATCTCGTCCGGGAAATTCCCGAGGCATTGAAACCGCGCAAGATCAGCATTGAAAGCGGTTCCGCCCTTGGACGGCCGGACGCCGCGCCGCAGATCGGAGCCAAGAGCGCCGCGTAAACGAAAACATCGGATATGGGCGTCGCTCCGATGGCGCCCATGGGCACACCGGGTTGGAAAGGAGAGAGTTATGAAACCCGATGTTCAAGAAATCTGTGCGTATTCTCGTCGGTATTGGATTCCCGACGGAAGTGAGAAGCGTGATGGACGCTTACCGACATCTAGTCGAGTGGCCGATATCGCTCAGGGATGGTCCGCATTCGGTTGCGCTCAAGGCATGCCGCGCTGCCTTGCGCGGCGAGATCGAAGCTGAGACCGCACGCGGGTTGTTTGCCGCCTTTGCGGAAAAACACGACCTGCTTGCGCCGGAAACTGACCCGGTAACGGCGACTTATCCGAGGTGGAGTCGGGATCCACACGTAAGCTGAGGTGAACCGATGATGGACCATATGTTTAAGCAGATTGCCGCAACTGCCGTGAACATCGGACCGGAAGTTCTAGCATCTCACTGGCCGTTTCGACGTCCAATGGATGTGGTGAAGGCTCCTGCACTTTCTGTCGATGATAAACGGGCCATTCTTGCCGCGTGGGCTTCGGACTTTTACGCGATAGATTCGAAGCCAGCTCTCCGTCATATGCCAGGAACGCCTGAGCCGGTTTCAATCGATGAGGTTCGGTCTGCCCTGCGAGAGCTCGATTCGCGGTACGATATCTGACGGAGTTGCCAGCTTTCCGACGGGCGGTTCTCATATGAGGCGGCCCGTCAAACATATACGGACTGGGAATTCAGTTCCCATCGAAAGAATGCCTTCTTCAGACGGCACGGTGCCAGCTTTCGCTTTTCATTATTGTTCCGGCGGCCGCTTTTAGGCCTGGAGGAGCGGTAGGCTGTGGTGCGGTTGAGGCATCCTCTCCTGGCTGATGGTCTCGCCCTGGCTGCTTCAATTCGCGGCGAACATGAACGCGATGTGGACCCATGTGGTCCTCGGCGTGCTCGTCACCGCCGTGTCAGCCCGGGCACTCTGGGACTATCGGCGGAACCCGCATGCACATGTATGATCGAGAAAAAGGAGAGCACGGCCCGCCGCTTCAGCGGCGGGGTCTTCCGGATTGGCGATGCCGATCGATGCGCCGATCGCGCAGCAACCGGGATTGAATGGTAGAGCTCGCCGGCGATATCAACGAAAACTAAGGACGGCGGCTCCTGTCGTCTACGACGGTGCAATTCAGTTTCTGTCGCTTTGCGTAGGCAATGGCGGCATCGCGGGTTGGGAAATGCAGTTCAACCTGAGTCAGCGTGTCACTCGCGCCAGTGTAGCCCATCAGACAGTCGATGACGGGTGGGGCTTGCCGTTCGAATACCAAGGGTCGCCCCGAGACGCGCGCCGAAGTCATCACAGAGCGTGACGGGCGAAAAATGCGTGCTACGGGATCAATGTTTGGTCGTGGGCAGTTGATGTCAATCGCCAGGGGCTGGCTGGTGCTGACGTGCTCCGCAAACTTCCGGTCAGCGCGGCCGGATTGTCTGTCTCGCGCAAGGGGTTCCGTCAACCACGTCATCGGTTTTTGCCACGCGAATAACCAGCCGGGCACGTTGGCACCCGGCTGGCTTGCGGCGGTCGGTATTATTTGGTGCTGTCGATCGTGATCCGCTTGACGTTGGCTCGCGCCTTTTCGGTCTTCGGCAGCGTCAAGGTGAGCAGACCGTTCTTGAACGTTGCGGCGACCTTGTCCTCATCGACTTGGCGACCAAGGGACAGCCGCCGTTCGAAGCGCCCGTAGTAGCGCTCGCTGAACCGGCGATCCTTGTCCTCAGTCTCCGATTTGTTCTCGCCGCGAAGCGTAAGCACGCCATCTTCCAGCAGCACCTCGATGTTGTCTGGATCGACGCCTGGTACCTCCGCGATCAGGCGGATTTCGTTGTCATTCTCCTCGATTTCCACGTGCGGCCACGAACCATTGAAGGGCGACGTGCCACCAAGCAACGATGGCGGGCCGAAGCCGCGGAAGACTTCGTCGAACAGACGGTTGACATTGCGGTGAAGCGATAGAAATGGATCCATGTCATCACCGCGATAGCTGTTCGGGAGCTGGCTGCTGCCACGGCTCCACGGGATCAGGTCACGTACACTCATGGCTCATCCTTTCGTCGTTTCTTTCCTTCCTCCTTGGCGAAGCTGCTTTCCTTCACCTGTTGGCAACGGCGAGAATCAAGCAGCATGTTCTCAATCAAGCCGCCTTGTCGCCTTCGATCTGCTTTGAGGCAGGCTTCGTCATTTCGGATTTGATGGCGATCCGACGCGGCTTCATCTCCTCGGGTATCTCCTTCTTGAGATCGATGACGAGTAGCCCGTTTTCGAGCTTTGCGCCCTCGACGATGACGTGATCGGCGAGTTCGAATCGCCGAACAAATGGTCGTACAGGAAGCGCATGATGGAGGTATTGTACCTCTTCGTCCTCCGATTTCACGCCGTTGACCACCAGCATGTTCGCTTCATGGGTGATCGTCAGTTCGTCCTCGGCGAAACCCGCCGCCGCGATAGCGATTCGGTAGGCATTTTCGCCAAGTTTGACGATGTTGTAGGGCGGCCAGTTGTCAGCGTTGAGGCTGGCGTTCTCGAGCAGGTCGAAGATGCGGTCAAAGCCGATGCTTGACCTGTAGAAGGGGGCAAAGTCGAGGTTTGTTCTCATAGCTACATCCTCCGTAGAGCAACATAGACACGAGGGAGCGCCAAGAAGCTCGGCGCTCCCTGACTGGTGTCGACCCACCTGGGCGTCGACAAGGATGAGGTGGGGATCACGATATCTTGCGTCAAGAGGGAGCAAGAGTTTTCGAGCGGCGGCTCCGCGAAATAGTCTCATGAATTCATGCCAGTAGCACTCGGTTGAGTAGAGTGCTAAAAAATTTCTGATCCCCTCTTGAAACTCGAAAAGACAAAAACCAGATCGATTTGCGCGCGATGCCGAAAGGGTCGGCGCGCCCCACGTCGGTTCGCTCCGAATGCGGCGCGGAGGACCCGTTGAAAAATCTGTTTGTCGATGAGGAGAGCGAAATGACGTTCCGTCCCTTGCATGACCGTATCCTGGTTCGCCGCATCGAGGCCGAGGAAAAGACGGCCGGCGGCATCATCATCCCAGATACGGCGAAGGAAAAGCCACAGGAAGGTGAGGTCGTTGCCGCCGGCCCGGGTGCGCGCGACGACAGCGGGCAGTTGCGACCGCTCGATGTGAAAGTGGGTGATCGCATTCTGTTCGGCAAATGGTCGGGCACCGAGATCAAGCTCAATGGCGAGGATCTTCTGATTATGAAGGAATCGGACGTGATGGGCGTGGTCGAGATCGACGCCGTAGCGAGAAACGCGGCCTAGTGCCGATCCGGACCCATGCCAGACAAGGAATGCTGCCTGAGGAAGGAGTAGAAAAATGGCTGCCAAGGAAGTGAAATTCCATTCCGACGCCCGCGAAAGGATGCTGCGCGGCGTCGACATCCTCGCCAATGCTGTCAAGGTTACGCTCGGTCCGAAGGGCCGTAACGTCGTGATCGACAAGTCATACGGCGCGCCCCGCATCACCAAGGACGGCGTCACCGTCGCCAAGGAGATCGAGCTTGAGGACAAGTTCGAGAATATGGGCGCACAGATGGTGCGGGAGGTTGCCTCGAAGACCAGTGACATCGCTGGTGACGGTACCACCACCGCTACTGTTCTCGCTCAGGCGATCGTCAAGGAAGGTGCGAAGGCTGTGGCGTCGGGCATGAACCCGATGGACCTCAAGCGCGGCATCGACAAAGCAGTCGAAGCAGTGGTCGAGGAACTGCGGCGGAACGCCCGTAAAGTCACCAGGAACGACGAGATCGCCCAGGTTGGCACCATCTCGGCCAATGGCGACACCGAGATTGGCCGCTTCCTCGCAGAAGCGATGGAAAAGGTCGGCAACGAAGGAGTGATCACCGTCGAGGAAGCCAAGACCGCGGTGACGGAGCTGGAAGTCGTCGAAGGCATGCAGTTCGATCGCGGTTATCTCTCGCCGTATTTCGTCACCAACCCCGAGAAGATGCGGGTTGAGTTCGAGGAACCCTACATCCTGATCCACGAAAAGAAGCTCTCGAACCTGCAGACATTGCTGCCGGTTCTCGAAGCGGTCGTTCAATCTGGAAAGCCGCTGCTGATTATCGCCGAGGATGTCGAAGGTGAGGCGCTGGCGACGCTTGTAGTCAACAAGCTGCGCGGCGGCCTGAAGGTGGCTGCCGTCAAAGCGCCGGGCTTCGGCGACCGCCGCAAAGCGATGCTGGAGGACATAGCGATCCTGACTGGCGGAACCGCGATCTCTGAAGATCTCGGTATCAAGCTCGAGAACGTGACCCTCAATATGCTTGGCCGCGCCAAGAAGGTCGTCGTCGAAAAAGATAACACGACGATCGTCGACGGCTCTGGCTCGAAGACTGAGATTGAGGGCCGCGTCGCGCAGATCAAGGCGCAGATCGAGGAAACCACGTCGGACTACGATCGCGAGAAGTTGCAGGAGCGGCTGGCCAAGCTTGCCGGCGGCGTTGCCGTCATCCGCGTCGGAGGCTCAACCGAGGTTGAGGTGAAGGAACGCAAGGACCGCGTCGACGACGCTATGCATGCCACGCGGGCGGCCGTCGAGGAAGGCGTGCTGCCGGGCGGTGGTGTCGCTTTGCTGAGGGCCGTCAAAGCACTGGACAACACTCAGACCGAGAATACCGACCAGAGGCACGGCATCGACCTCGTTCGCCGCGCGATCGAAGCGCCGGTGCGCCAGATCGCCGAGAACGCGGGTGCCGAAGGCTCGATCATTGTCGGCAAGCTGCGCGAGAAGACCGATTTTGGCTATGGCTGGAACGCCCAGACCAACGAGTTCGGTGATCTTTACGCTCAGGGCGTGATCGACCCGGTCAAGGTCGTTCGCACCGCGCTGCAGGACGCGGCCTCGGTCGCCGGCCTACTGATCACCACCGAGGCAATGGTCGCCGAGAAGCCGAAGAAGGATGAACCGCACCCGCCGATGCCGGGAGGTGGCATGGACTTCTGACAGAAACGACAAGTCCGCGCCCCGACGGGGCGCGGACGGACGGTAGATATGTGAAGTAAGCGATGCGTAATGGATGCGGCGTTTAGACGTCGGACTGGTGCTGGTTGGCAGGAGCCAAAATCGTGACCCCAATGAGGCTGCACCCGAGGGCTCGCCCCTGCACCGAAGGAGGATCTGAAGAATTCGGGGCCAAACATGACCACGCGTTCGTCGAAATATGTTGGCGTATTCGCCGCACTCGTCCTCATCCTGGTTCCTGCGCCGTTACCGGCGGCGCGGCCGCAGTGGTCGGCAAGCACCCAACCATCGCTCGCCGATGTCTTGGAGAAGGTCACGCCGGCGGTCGTCAACATTGCAGTAAGGTCTCGCGCTTCCGCCGAAACCAATCCTCTTTACAACGATCCCTTCTTCCGCCGCTATTTCAATCTGCCTGAGCAACAGCAGCGGCTGAGCGCGGGCTCCGGCGTCATCGTTGACGCCGCCAAAGGCTATATCCTCACCAATCACCATGTCGTCGCGGACGCCGGCGAGATTGCGGTAACCCTGAAGGACCGCCGCCGCTTCACGGCCGAGCTGGTGGGCAGCGACGAGGCAACCGATATCGCGTTGCTGAGGATCGCCGCTGACAAGCTGACGGCGCTTTCGTTTGGCGATTCCGGTGCGCTGCGGGTCGGCGACTCCGTTGTCGCGATCGGCAATCCGTTCGGGCTTGGCCAGACCGTCACCTCCGGCATCGTCAGCGCCCTTGGCCGTGGCGGCATCAATCTCGAGGGTTATGAGGATTTCATCCAGACGGATGCTTCGATCAATCCCGGCAACTCGGGAGGCGCACTGGTGACAACAGACGGCATGCTGGTCGGCGTCAACACCGCAATCATCGCGCCCACCGGCGGCAATGTCGGCATCGGCTTTGCGGTTCCGATCGCGATGGCGTCGGCCGTGATGGAGCAACTGATCGAGCATGGACAAGTGCGGCGCGGCCGGATCGGCATCGCCGTCCAGGACTTAACGCCAGATCTGGCCGAAGCGCTTGGCATTGCGGAAAGCTACGGCGCCGTCGTCGGCAGCGTTGAGACAGATTCCCCCGCGGAACAGGCGGGCCTTCGAGCTGGCGATGTCATCATCGCCGTCAACAATCGGAAAATCACGGGCTCGGCAGATCTTCGCAATCGTGTCGGCCTGGCTCAGGTCGGATCGGAAGTCGAAATCGAATATCTGCGCGATCGGGTTCGCAGAACGGTGACAATGCGCGTCGAGCCGGACGAGACAATTGCCAAGCCTGGCTCCAAGTCCTCCCGCCTTGAGGGCGCTGAGTTCCAGGATGCGGCCGGCAACGTGGTTGTTTCCAGCGTTGAAGATGGAAGTGCCGCCGCCCGAGCCGGTCTGCGCATGGGCGACGTGATCGTTGCTGCCAATCGGCGGCCCATCTCGACAGTGGCGGAACTCGAGACAGCGTTAAAGAACGCCAGTGGCACGATCGCGCTCGATCTGTTTCGCGCCGGGTCGAAACACGTGCTGGTGATCCGGTAGGTGGTTGCCCGCCGCATGACGTTGACATCCAATGTCGCTTGAATGGAGGAAAACGATGGAACACGATTGCTTTCGACATCTCCTCACAATCCTTGTGGGGCTCGGATTTCCGAGCTGAGATTCACGGTCTGAGAAGACTATGCCTGGCTGAACGAGTGGCCGCCATCGAAACGAAATGCAACCCACGCCATCGCGCTCAATGCCTGCAGGGCAGCACTTGCAGGCGAGATTGATGTCGAGACCGCTCGCGGGACGTTTGTCGCCCTCGCGCGACGGGCCAATCTTCTCGCACCAGACACTGAGGCGATCGTCGCCGGTGGCGGAGCCGGTGCGGGTGCCCAAGCCGGAAACAGTAAATCGATGATGGCTGGGACCGGATAGGTGACGAGCGATATTCAATTTCCCGTTCCGTCTTAGCTCTACCGTTGAGCGGGTTGTCGCCAATTCCTGCGAAGCGCTGGAGTGCCTTCGCGACCAGTGGCCCGAAGGCGCAAGGGGGTGAGCCTATCGCGCAGCCTGTCGGGTCTGCCGCGAAGACGGCTGGAGGCGGCCGCAAGAAGCAAGACGGGCATTCGTGAAGGCGGGACGACGCGCCGGGCTGCTACGTTCCGGCTAGATCTAAAGTGCCGCGTATTAATGAAGGATCCTCCCCTCCGCGCCGCGTCTGAGACCGGCCGACACGCCTGGAAGTGGCTCGAAAGTCGCACAACAATTCCAACTGAAACACCGATTGGAGTCTAAGCGCCCGTGCCCCAGCCCCTTGCAACGCCGTTGCAGGGCATAGGGATTTCAATAAGTGGATGGAAAACGACGAAATGCTCTGACGATGGGGACTGAAGCTCGACTCTCCTGCCGTTCTAGGAAGCTGTCCTTCCAGGTGACCGGTCATTAAGGAGTTGAGAAATTGCCGTCGTCAATTGTGCCATGGCAAAGGGCTTCTCAATCATGATGCTGTTCGGGACGCCTTTTGACGCCCAATGAAGGGCACTGTCTCCACTGACGTAGACGACGGGCATCTCGGGGTCGTTCTCCCTGGCGTGACGTGCGACATCCCAACCGTCCGGTGGCTCGCGGAACCGAATATCAGTGATTAGGCCTTGAATGGATGAACCTTCGGCATTCAAGCGGGTTATTGCCTCCCCGCCCGCCGAGACAGCGACAACGTCGAATCCCGCCTCAGTGAGTGCGTGTTCGAAATCAAGCCGTAACAGCGCCTCAACTTCGGCTAGCAAAATGACGGTGGGTTCCATTCTCAAGGCCGCGAGCATGTCCGATGCGGATGAACGCCGAAGGAGGCAAAGGGTTCCTTTTTTGGAGCCGAAGGTCATCCGGGAGTCCTGCCCTACAGGCTTTTCGTGAACGCATCGGAGAGGACAGCGCACGGCGTCATCGACTACAAGGATCCCGGCGCTTGGATCGGGCACCATGACATCGCCATGAGCTGGCCCGAAATGACCGCGTTGCATGCCGCCGCGACGTTGGCGGAAGTCATCTTTCTCTGCCCGCTGACATCCGAAATCCAGGCCTGGAATAAGAGCTCGGCGCTGACCGCAAGAAGTTCGTGACGGGAATATGTTTGCAGGCGGATTCCAGAGGCTGAGTGGCTGGTCGGAATGAATGACTGGGTGGGTCACGAGTTCCGACGTTCCAATATTCACGATGGCGATGTAAAATTGTGAGCCATTCTTACATCTGGGCACCTCGGAGGTTGCCGGGAGAACTGCTTGTCTCCCCTATCCCCCAGGGCGAGCAAGGCTTGGCAGGGCCGCGGCATGATGGCTATGGATGAGACGCGAGAACCCACCCGACGCGATTTTCTCTATCTGGTGACAGCCATGGCAGGGGTAGTGGGTGTTGGGGCCGCCTCCTGGCCATTCATCGATCAGATGCGTCCTGACGCGTCGACGCGCGCGATGGCCTCTATCGAGGTGGACGTATCCTCGCTCGTCGAGGGTATGTCACTGACCGTCAAATGGCGCGGTCGCCCGGTTTTCATTCGCAACCGCACCCAGAAGGAGATCGAGGCGGCAAGGGCGACCGCGCTTGACGATCTCAAGGACCCCTTGGCTCGGAATGCCAATCTTGCCGATGATCAGCACGCGACCGCTGTTGCCCGCTCTGCCGGGGAGGGGAAGGAGAAGTGGATCGTGATGATCGGGGTTTGCACGCATCTCGGCTGCGTGCCTCTAGGGCAGGCGGGTGATTTCGGAGGCTGGTTCTGCCCGTGCCACGGATCGCACTATGATACTGCCGGTCGCGTCCGCAAGGGGCCCGCACCGGAGAACCTCGCGATCCCCCGCTTCGAGTTCATCTCCGAATCTGTTGTCCGGATCGGATAAGCCGCGCAAGTGCAACAATCGCGACCACCACGTTTGCCGTGTCGCCGATCGGGTTATTCCGCGGGACGCCGCGACGGCTTTGTTGCCCCGAAATCGCTGCACATCACGGACAGGCTCGGGAAGGTCACTCAATAAGGGCGGCTAATACGTGATCGAACCACCCAGGGGCAACATTACAGGATCTCCGGGCTGAGCATGCTCACGGCATTATCTACTGGAATGCGCTTAGAACGGCCAGAAGCCGGCAAGGTAGGTCGCTATATCGTTCAGCCAAACCATCGTGTCATGATACCAGGCCATGATCGCTTCATAAGCAATCTGGACGAAACCTAGAAGCATCACAAACACGATAACCGCGCCGAAGAACTTAACGAACCCCTCGTCGCCTTTGGGGTCGTTGCTCTGGATGACGTATTGTTGGCGATTATCGTTCAGCATATCCCTTTAACGGTCCCGATCGTCGCGGTCGCGTTCCTTCTGTTCAGTCTGTTCCCGCTCAAGCTCCTCCAGACGAGGAGTATGCTGTTGTGCGGGGTCAGTCCGTGTCGTCTCGGCGCTACGCTGCGCGGCTTCCCGATCTTTATTTAGACGATCTTGCAGGCGACTTGTAGCCTCGACGGCTGATGCGAGATCGTGGGCTTCCCGCGCGTCATTATCGAGAGGCGGCCGATCTTCCGCCTCGTTGCGTGGATCGCGTTGTTCGACGGTGGACGGCTTATCGTTCGGTTCTGTCGGACGACCGGTATTGGTTTCAGCCTGATCGATAGCCCGCTGCGGTTCGGCATCATGCTCACCCACTTCTCCGGCCTCGATCCGATCGAGACCTTCGCGGTAATGGTCTATGTCGACTCTAGGGCATCGTTGCCGGCCTCGACGACGGCTCGACCGTGTTTAGCAACCGCCGCGTCCCATTCGGCATTGGCTGGATCACGCGGCGCGTCGCGCCGTTCCTTCACGCCCTGCTCAGCCAAAGCCTCCTTGCGCTGCTCGTAAAGCTCTACCAGCTCACGGTTCTGGTTGACGAAATCTCGGGCCAGGCCCGCGACTTCATCAAAGTCAGCCCGATCCTCTGGCGCGACGGAGCGCTCAAGCTTGAACAAGGCCGTCTCGACCTTTTTCTCGTAAACCTCAAAATCCGCTCGTGACGTTTCGCGCAATTCCTGACCCTCCAGAACCATTTCCTCCAATGTAACCAAATTGGTGCGGAAATTCGATTACGGTGGCTCTGGTTTCCGTCGGCGTCTCAGAAAGTCCAGATTGCAAGTATTCTCCGTATCTTGAGGCATAGGCTACGATATGGTGATCCCCGCTCACTCGGGCGATCGTCTGCCATGACTTCTGCGCCTTTATGATGTATTTTTGGCTCCTGTCAGTTTTCGCAGTTGTGCGACGGCAGCTGCGCTTTGCGTCATATCGCGCCTGTGCCGCTTCGCTCGTGCCGACATGCTCCGTGCGACCTTCCCGGCTTACCGGTCGAACCTGTGTGCGGGTGAATGCCGGTGGGCTGGCAAACTCGCGCCGATCGGTCATCTCCATCTCGATGCCATGATCGCGCGCCTTCTCGGCCATCACTGTTCGCCATTCCCGGAACACAGCCGGCGTCGTTTCAATGCGATCACCGGAATCTGATTTCATCGCGACGATCACATGAGCATGAACATGCGGACGCTTGCCACCCTCACCTTCTTCCTTCGGGTCGCTCTCCGGATCGTGCATGGAAAAGACATAACGGTGTCCGGCAAACTGGTGCGCAAGGAACTCGCGCACCGCGCCCTCGAATGCCGCAACGTCAGTTCCGGCCCGCGCCGACATGATGACATGCATCACGTCGCGGCTCTTCCGGCTGTGCAACTCGCCGCGCCATTCCTTTTGTACCAGGTCACTCGCTGCCTTCTCGTCAGCGATTCGACGACCGCGTTCGTCGCGGAGATCCTGATGCCGATCGACCAGGTCGCGCAGACGGCCGGCGCCGAACTCGACGCCATTCCCGTAGCCATGAAACGAGAACTTCGCCTCTGCCTCACGAGCAGCCGCACTAACATCGTATCGGCTCTGGATGATTGCTGCCGCGTTGGCGTCGCCTGTTAGCCGCTCTCCCTGCCCGCTCCTGAGCACTACGAGCCCTTGAACCGTCAGAGAACCGTCGTCGTGCTTCTCCACGGCATAGGCATAACGGCGATCGCCAAAGCCACTCGATAACGCGCTTCGCACCAACTCGTGCATTGCCGCATCGGATGCGAAGGCCGAAGTCGCGATCTCAACTGTGAAACTTCCGATGTCTCGACTTTCTGCCCGGTTCTGAAAAAGGTGATCCCAATCTCCCCGGATCCGCGCCAGCTCCTCACGCCCTTCGAGGACCCTACCGTTCTCATTCTCCACCTTCAGCTCGCCGCCGCGGGATACGTAATTCAGCATCGCACCGACACGAGCGCCGCCGCCATAGGACGCCATTTTCACGACGGCCGGTTGGCTGCCCTTCGCAACTGCCGCCAACCTGACCTCCATCGGACGGCTCGTCGCTTTTGCTGGCACAACTGGTGATCGAGGCCCGCCACCTCCTCGGGCGGCGGTTCCGGCGCCCGCACTCCCACCGCCACCGGCGACGCCAAGTTCCGCCAACTTCTTCAGGCGCTTCCGCATTTCTTCCTCGGCCGAAGCACGACGCCCACCAGCCGACATTTCATGCAACAGCGCTGCGCGCCGCTGCTCCCACTCATTGGTGAATGTGCCGAAGAAGATTTCCAAGCGCTACTTCTCGCCTCGGCGCTGATAACCAGCTCGCCGGGTCAGGCCACGGAGCTCGCTCATGACGGCGGCCTGCACCCGCTGCACGTTCTCAAGATTGATGTCCATTTCGCTCGGGTGGACACCCCGACCGCTATTCAGCGCCCTCGCGACTTGGTTCAGGTTGATGCCGATCATCCGCATGTCCTCAAGCAAGGCCGCCATAACCAAGCGATCATCGCCGGTCAGGATTGGCCGAACGACAGGTGGGCCGTGGCTCGCCGCACTTCACGTTCCGGTACACACGCTATAGATGCTTTGGAACTCAAGTTGATGTCGCTGGTTCGTGCCGTCGTATGACGTATTCTTAAAGCGTGACATCCTGGATTGGCGGGGGCTGCGATGGGTCAGAAAGCGGACGCGACGAAATCTCCCCGAACGCGCTCTGCTCCGGTTCTGGCGCGCGAAAGAGAGGTCGCGAAAACCGCGGCGATCAACGCTCTCCTCACCCGGCCAATCGGGATCCTTCCGGCGAAAGTTGGTGACCCGGTCAGACCCTTTGCGCTCGGGCTCTGGAATGACGTCCGTCCCCTGCTGAAACCGGAAGTCAGCGTCTCGGCTCTGCGCAAGGCGGTGGCAACCTATGTGCACTCGCGACGCTATCAGATGGCGGTGGCAAAGACCGGGTCCCTTCGCCATGACATCAATGGCGAGCCGGTCGAACCTGTCTCGGATGCCGACCGGATGGATGCGCTCAGCAAGTATGAAGGCTTCCAAGCGCGCGACGGATCCAGCAAGCCCAAGTCGGCATCTCCGGCTCAACCGACAAAGACGGAGGCGATCCGGAGCGCTCTTCTGAGAAGGAAGGAAAAACCGCGCTAGATACTCCCGACTTGGCAGCTCGCGGGCGGCGATCGCTGCGCATCGACAGCCGGTCCATCACGAAAATGAATCGGTCAGGCTCAATCGATTCAGAACTCTCGTTGGACGGGCGCGGCGCAACGCGCGACTCTGCGCGCATGATCATACAACGCAAAATGCAGCACGCTGATAGCGTCAGGACGCCAGGCACTCTTCACAGATCCCACAACCGTCTGAGTCCATGCTCGTCGCTGGGCGCTTCTTTTGA
>NZ_JBYTEC010000049.1:0-15029 GCF_058792075.1 Ensifer sp. EB106-03-01-XG145
ATGGTGATGGTCAACCTGCCGACGGCCGGCGTCGATTTCCATGTGCCGTTCGGCGGCCGCAAGGGCTCGTCCCACGGTTCGCGTGAGCAGGGACGCTACGCCGCCGAGTTCTATACCACCGTCAAGACGGCCTACACGCTCGCCTAAGGGGTGATGTTTCGAGGAATTGAACCATTTGGACTTCCGCTTTCATTTTCCAGTCAAGGAAATGCGGGGCCCACGGTTCCATTCCCTTCAAGGCGAGGGATTCACAGTCGGCCAATTTCGTCGCATTGGCAGGCGGCGATCGTCTTTAACGGGTAGTTCGAGTTGACGGCCTTTGGCCTGAACGGGCGCGCTAAGCAGACTCCGTTCGCATTCCGCGGTACGCGTAGAGGATTGAAAGGTTTACTCAGGCGCGACCTCAAGGCGCTGTTTCAGAAGCCAATCCCAAAGCTCGGGATCATTTAAGGCGGCCCGTTCGACGCCCGAGTGGTCCACGCCCTCCAGAACACTCAAACGAGCATTACGCTTCAGACCCACGAGGCGCTCGTACAGCACGACCGAATCCGACAAAGGGATGACTTCATCGTTCGTGCCGTGGAACACCCAGAAAGCTGCCTTTTCATTTGTCCTGCTAAGGTAGTGGCGATTACCGCCACCAGCGATCGGAACGACAGCGGCGAATGTTTCGGGAAACTGTTCTGCCATGGCCCAAGTACCGACCCCCCCGCGGCTGAACCCCACGACATAGACACGCGCGCGATCTACGCGATACTTCGAGATAACCTCGTCGAGTGCCGCCTCCACTTTCTCGATCGGATAAAGCAGTTCTTCACTCGGATTCTGAGGCGAAAACACTAGGAAGGGGAATGTCTTTCCATCCTCAATCAGTTTCGGAATGCCACTCGATTTGACTTTCTCGATATCGGTCCCGCCCTGATCGCCGCCGTGTAGCCACACAACAAGCGGATACGCGTTGCTGGACGAAGCATAGTCGTCGGGCGTGTACATCAGATAGTTGAGATCATTCTGTATGCTGGCGCTCGATCTGGCTGCCAACTGCTCGGCATGCGCCACGCCTGCACTACACATTCCCATTACGGCCGTGAAAGCCAGTGCCATGATGTTCCGCGTCATTCGACCACCTCCTTCATGATGTTGAGCCTGTCGGCACATCAAATGGAACCGAAGAACCAGAACTCAAGCCTTCCCACTCGGAGGATGGAAGTCGGCTGTGGGAAGCGTTCTCGCGGAAAGCCCCGGCAAACTCAGAAGCGCAAAGGTAGGAGTGTGTCCGATGCCGAAATTCGTAACGATTGGATATGGAGGCGAAGCCGGATTCGAGCGCCTTGGTAAAAGCCCCGCGAAAATCCAGTCTGCCAAGCGCCCTCCAACATGCTCTCGTCGGGCGCCTTCCGGACGCGACCATTGGCGAAGCAGACCGCCGGCTTCCAGGAGGCTCGCGCGGGTGGTGTGAGTGACCAAAATGAGGGCGCAATGCTTTCGTTTGCAGACTTAAGCGTGGACGCGCCTTACGGGCCGGACAGAACTGTGCTTCCACGAGCCCTGCAAGCCTGCTGTGATGTTCACCCTTGGGCCACGAGGATCGCATAGTGTATCAAGTGGGACGGCGCGATGGCCGGTATCTAGTCCGTTTTTTTGCCTGCGCATCATCTGTCTGGTTGCCAATTGCGCGGCGTGCGCGTGGCGTGATGGCCGCCTACCGGCGAGCCGAACGCGTCTCGCCGCCGTCAAACTCGGCCCTGACGATTGCGAAAGCCCGATGGCATGCCGACCGCGCGAGGCTACTCAAGCGCGCTCATGTTGAGAGTGCTGGGAGGGCCGGCTGATAGATGATCACCTGGTTGCGTCCATTCTTCTTTGCCTCGTACAGTGCTTCGTCCGCTTGCCGCTGCAACCCCTCTGAAGATACGGTTGCATCGCCGTGGTTCAGCACTGCCAGTCCGATGCTGACTGTGACATAAGCGCCAACGGTTGATCTTGGGTTTGGCAATGACGCAGCTTCGACGCGGCGTCGAATTCTCTCCGCCACCGACACGCCATCCTCCTGATTGGCATCCCGAAGAAGGATGAGAAATTCCTCGCCGCCATAACGCGCGACCTGGTCGCGATCGTCACGCAAGCAGCTCTGAATAATGCCGGCGACCTTTACCAGACACCGATCACCCTCGGCGTGGCCGAGACTGTCGTTAAGCTGCTTGAAGTGGTCGATATCGCACATCAGAATTGCTGCGCCCTGGGTTTGCGCGATCTCGTCGCTCCACACGCGACTGAGCGTTTCCATTATCCAGCGTCGATTTGCGATACCGGTGAGTGGGTCCGTTCGGGCGAGCAGCTCGAGCCGAGAATTTGCGTCCGTCAGTTCGCCAAGACGAGATCGGTCGCGTAGTTCGAGCAGAAAGGTCTTGTGCGCCAGGATGCCTGCAGTCCTGCGCGCAACAACGGTCGCGACTACCCCGCTTGCGAAGAAGAGCGCACCGGCCAGAGCATTCTCGGCGGTAATTTCCGGATTTTGCATCTGGAAGACAAGATATTGACCAAGCGCGAAGACGGCGACTGCAATCGACCGTTCGAGCGGGACGGGGAATATGATGATCGCGGTCACGGCGACAAAAAGCATGATCGTAAGGTGTCGCTCGTGATATTCGCCTCCCGTATTGACGCCGACCAGCGCGACCGAAAGCAGGATCAAAAACACACCAACGTGGAGCGCTACGCCCTCGATCCACGTCCCGCGCGGTTTCTGAAATACGATCGCAGTGAGGATTGCTGCCGGGGGCAGAATCGACGCCGGCAGAAGCATCTTCATGACGACTTCAGACGGAAGCAAGGCGGCATTGACTGCCAGCGTCAGGACGTCGAGGACCACCACCCACACCATCCAGGCACGGATAATCTTCGACGCCTGTGGCCACGACCGCGCGTGGAAGAGCCGGGCAAGTTCCGCATTAAGGCGAATATCGCGTGTGCGTCCCGCAAGAAGACGATCGACTTCGCTGACGACCGTCGGGGGCAATCGTTGGGCGGCTGGTGGCGCTGAAACCTCGCTCGCGCGTGAAACGCCTGATGCTCGTCGTGTATCCATGCTCTGGCCATCTAGGGGCGGATCAGACAATGGCAAGAATGTGCGGCCTGACAGTGATGGGCGTTACCGACTTGACTTAATGAGCCGGGCGGCAGCGTTTCAGTTCGATACATGGTGTCTGACTTGCCGCTGGTGACGCTCTCGGCGGAAGACATCTGATCATTAGCACGCGGTGACTGCGCCGGCTCTTTTCAGGTTGGTAGAACCTATGGAGCACCCAACCCCGCTCCGGTGGTTCGCACGGAACGCCCGGGATGAGCCGTGCTCAAAGCGAACGGATCAGGCGGAAGATCTCACTCGGAACCTCGGTCGTGATCTGGCGCACTTTCGCCCCCACGAGCGTACGCAGGATGGGGTCATTGATGTCCCGGCCGGGATTGACCGTCCAGGCGTCCGTTTCAATGCCGAGGTCGAGCAGGCGCGCAACGAGGGGAAAGCCCTGGTTTTCTGCGGCAACAATGGCGTCGAACCGGAGGTAGGCAAGACTCACGCCGGTGCTGCGCCGCTCGATGTGGCGCAGCAACCGCTCTGGATCGCGCAGGTCTCGCTGGCGGGAAACCGCCAGCATCGGATCGTAGCCGAGCCGGGCTCCGGGAATGGCCGCGGCGAGACGGCGTGCCTCATCCAGATGATGCGAACCGACGACGATGGCGTCCGCTAGCCCGGTGACGGCCGCTGCGGCATCGGCGACCGCCGAATCCGGAAGCGTGTGTCCTTCGAGCAGCTTGAGATCGAGCTGAAGGTTGGCCGATGGCGCTCTCGGTAGTCTTTGAAGCGGGGCCACGAGTTCGGCGAGCGACACGACCGGCGCGTCGGGATCAGGGGCGCCTGCTGCGTCCCGGTGAAAAAGCCCCGCCATCGATGCGATCGGCGTGCGCGGAACGCGGCCGCGGCCGGTCGTCGATGGACCGAGCGTCGCATCGTGGAGAACGGCGAAGCGGCCATCGGCGGTTCCGAGTATGTCGACCTCGAGGCTCGCGCCGAGCTGCCAGCCGAGGGCGAGGTTCGACCGCTTGAAGGGCGCCTCGGCGAGGTGCGTGCGCAGTTTGTGCCACTTGAGCCGGACAGGGCCATATGGGCCCTCGACGGCCACCGGCGCGTTCGACGTCTGGTTGCTCGTCTCAAACGCTGCCACTGGCGCGCCCTTCTCCTCTCCCCACCGAGAAATGGGGCGGCTGTCGCTCGATCGTGTCACGGCGGTCCACGAACATGCGCGCCCCCAATGAGCTTCTGTCGCGCCGTCTCGAACACAAGCGAGTTCTCGGGCAGGAAACCGATCTTTACCTGCTCGCCAGTCGAGTGCCCGGCGGACGAACCCTGTTCAAGCACGCGCACGGCGCCCATGCCGGTTTCGACGACATAGAGGATCTCCCGGCCCATCGGCTCGATCTGCACGATACGGCCGGCGAAGCCGGTATCGCCGATTCTGAGGTGCTCCGCCCTCAGCCCGACTGTCAGCGCCCCGGACGCGCCCTCGACCGGAAATCTGGCGCCATTCACGGTGATCGTGCCGGCCTCGGCTTCGCCGGCAATGAGGTTGATGGGCGGCGAGCCGATGAAGCCGGCAACGAACAGGCTCGATGGCCTGAGATAGAGGTCGTCCGGCGTCCCGACCTGCTCGATCCGGCCGGCGCGCATGCAGATGATACGGTCGGCCATTGTCGTCGCCTCGATCTGATCATGCGTGACGAGGACGGTCGTCACGCCGAGTTGCGCGTGCAGCGACTTGATCTCGGTGCGCATCGAAAGGCGAAGCGAAGCGTCTAGATTGGAGAGCGGCTCGTCGAGGAGCAGCAACTGCGGCTCCTTCACGAGGGCGCGTGCAAGGGCGACGCGCTGCTGCTGGCCACCGGAAAGCTCGCTGGGACGACGGTCCAGCAGTTCCGCAACACGGACAAGGTCCGCGGCGGTCTTCACCTTCGCGAGAGCTTCGTCGCGTGGCGTTTTCTTGAAGCGCAATGGAAACAGGATATTGTCGCGCACGCTCATGTGCGGGTAGAGCGCGTAGGATTGAAAGACGATGCCGACATTCCGGTCGCGTGCCTCTACTTCGTTGACGATATGGCCGTCAAAGAGGAGCTCGCCGCCGCTCGGAAGATAGATACCGGCGAGCATGAACAGGCTCGTCGACTTGCCGCAGCCGGAGGGGCCGAGAAGTGCGACGAACTCGCCGTCCTCAATGACGAGGTTCATATCGGGGATCACCTCGACGGCGCCGAAGCGCTTCACCACGTTACGGAACTCGATCTTCGCCATCTTCTCAGCCTTTCACGCCGCCGATCGACATCTGCATGAGATACCGCTGCGCGGCCATGTAGAGGATGAGACTCGGGACAAGGTAGAAAACTCCGACCGCAGAGACGACGCCGTAGTCCACTCCCATGACATCATCGCGCACCCAGTACATGTAGAGGCTCATTGTCCAATTGCTGTTCCTGATCAGGAACGTGAACACGAAGATGTATTCTTCCCAGCCGCGGATGAAGGTGAACACTGCGATGGCGAGGATGCCGTTCCTAACCTGAGGCAGCACCACGCTCACGAATGCCTGCCGTCGCGACGCGCCGTCGGTCAGCGCGCTCATCTCGATGTCCCATGGGACTGCGTCGAAGAAGCCCTTCATGATGAAAATCGCAAACGGCAGTTCGAAGGCGACAAGCACAAGTATCACGCCGGAAAGCGTGTCGAGCAGCCCGATCCAGTAGAGCATCAGGAACATGGGCACGATTAGCGTCAGCACCGGGAAAGCATGGAGCACCAGAAGCGAGCGCAGCATCGAGGAGCGGCCGGGGAACTGGAAGCGCGACAGGTAATAGGCTGCCAATGAGGCGACGGTGACGACGATGGCAGTCTGTGTGCCGGCGATCAGGATCGAGTTGCCGAAGGCATGCCAGACGTTGGGAAACTGGACGGCGCCTTTGACTTCGCCGATCCGCGACCTCACCACCGAGGCGAAGTCCGGCTCCCACAGGAAGATGAAATTGCCGAGGTGCAGGTCGGGGCCGACCAGCAGGGCAAAGGCGAAGATAGCGATCGCGGCGACTGCGGTAAGGCCGATCCATAACTGGCGCCGGCTTTGCGCGAGCGCGGCAGTGAGCCAGAAAGCGACGACGGACGGAACGACCACGGCCATCGAGCGCCACAGAACCGCCGTCTCGGCAACGCCGGTCCTGGCCGAGAACGCGATCGTGACGAGCCAGAAATAGGGGAGGATGATTGGCAGCGACACGGCGATCAGGAACGCGTAGAGGACGACCGCCTTGGCGCGCCGAACGCCACGCGCCCGCGCTGCCACTGCATCCCAATCGACTGGCGGTTCGGATGCCGCCGTGGACACCTCGGGGATCGCTTGCGCGGCCATCTCAATGCACCTCGATGCGCGGGCGCTGCAGCAGGCGCTCCATATCAAAGAAGCGCCAGCCGATGAGCGCGACGACGACGCCGATAACGATGAGAAAAAGTGCCAGCGCGGCTCCGTAGCCATATTGGCCGCTTTCGAAGGCGCGGCGGTACACGTAAAGTGCATAGACAGTCGTGTCGTAGAACGGACCGCCCTTGGTCAGGAGCAGGATGTATTCGAAGCTGACCAGCAGCGAAAGTGTCTGGTAGATCGTCACAAAGCTGATCGGCCAGCGCAGCGCCGGCAGGGTGATGAAGCGGATCTTTGCGAAGGTCCCGGCGCCGTCCACTGCCGCGGCGTGGAACAGGTGCTCCGGGATCCCGCGGATCGCGGCGGTGAAGATGATCATGCCCATCGAAGCGCCGATGAACCCGTTCGAGATGATGATGAGCGCGATCGGCGCCGAGGTCAAAAGATCAAGCGGCGCGTCGAGCCCGAACGCCTGCATCAGGAGCTGGTTTACGAGGCCAGCTTCGGTGGGGCTCACCGCCCAGAGCCAGAGCAGGATGTAGAGGACTGACGGGCTCATCCGCGGCAGCAGCCACACGCCCCGGAAGAAGCTGCCGGATACATTCCTAATCGCCGTGGTGGTGATAGCGAGGATCAGGCCAAAGGTCACGTTGAAGATCGCGAGGGTGCCGAAGACGTAGATGAAGGTCAGCCCAATGACCTGCGACAACCGGCGATCAGTTCGAAGGACCTTCTCGTACTGCTCGGTAGTGAACTCGCTGATGCGGAGCGAGCGGCTGAGGTCGGTAAACGACACTACTATATCGATGATCACGGGGACGCCGAAGAAGAGGACCGTCAGGACGATCGCCGGGCCGAGAAAGATCACGAAGTTCGTGCGTCTGCGCGCCGCCGACCCCGCATGGCCGCGCCGCTCGATCGTGAGTTCATCTGCTATCGTGGTCATCGTTTGGCTCTTACGGCGGACCTCGCAGCCGCCGACCCGGGCGCGCCCGGTCGACGACTCGAGTCCGATCGGACTTATTTGACGATCACGTCCTCGAGGGTGGACGAAGCCTCCTCGATGACGAAATCGGCTGCTTTCTCAGCTGACAACCGCCCCGATTCTATGCCTTGAATTCCGGCATAGATGATGCCGTTGAGTTCGCCGAACTGCGAGTTGTTCGGCAGGAACTTGGTGATCTTGAGCAGGTCGGTTGCCCTGGCGAGCGGCCAGGCCTTGGCATAACGCGGGTCTTCGAGTTGTTCGGGTTTGATGCCGAGATGCGTCGTTGTGACCGCGTGATCGGTGTTGAGGTCGGCCGCCGAAGCGTGGCCAAGTAGGCGGGCGGCGAGTTCAGGCTCCTTCGTGTCGGCAGCGATCGCATAGACGATCGGATGCGTCAGACTGACCGGTGAACCGCCCTTCTGCGGTGCAGGCCCAGCGATCCAGCCCCAATCCGCGAAGAAGGCCTTTTCGTCCTGAGGCAGCCCGTAGGTCGGGAACCCGACGCTGCCGAGATCCCAGATGCCGTACATCCAGAATGCGGCGTTGCCGGTGTAGAATTCCTTGCGCAGCGCATCGAATTCCATCGCCGTGTTATTGGCCGGGATGACCCCTTCCTTCACCCCGCGTTCGAACCAGCCGAAGGCGGCAGCGAGCTTGTCGCGCTCCAGGAGCAGTTTGCCGGTTTCGGGATCGACGAAGCCGCTGCCGTAGGCCTGGAAGACCATGATGTAGTCCGGACCCTTGTTCGGCCGGTGAAGCACACCGTATTGCGCTTTTGTCTTGTCGACGACCTGCTTGGCGATCTCCAGTACCTCGTCCATCGTCAGGTCGCCCGACAACGCACGCTCCGGCATGGCGTCGACAAAGGCAGAGTCGTAGCCGGCCTCGCGCAGGAGCTTCTTGTTGTAGAAGAACATTCTCGCCTCGGCGTCCTGCGGAATTGCGTAGGTGCCGTCGGGACACTTCGCCGATGACCAGAGCGACGGAAAGATCGTGCCGAAGTGTTGAGGGTATTTGGAGATATAGTCGTCGAGCTTGAGAACGAAGCCATCTTCCTGGAAGGCGCAGATCCATTCGTGTGCGGCGATGAATATATCGGGGCCTTCACCGATGCCGAATACCTTAAGAAGCTGCAGTGCGTCGTCGTCGAAGCCCTTGGCGGGGCTCTCGCGCACAGCAACCTCAACGCGCTTGGGGGAGCCTTCGGCCTCGAGTTCCTTGTTCAGCCGCTCGGCAGCCTTGACCACATTGCCAGGGCGCAGCGGCCCCGAAGGATCCTGACGCGACCAGAGCTCGAGCTTCACGGTTTCTTGCGCGAAGAGTGGCGTCGCCGAAAGGAACGCCGCACTGCCGCCCGCTAATGCCGCGCAGAGAAGCGCAGCAGTTCCGATTTTCCAGTGAATCATCCTGATTTCCTCCCGTGCCGCGGCACGCTTTTCATCGTGTCGTCATTGTTGTTGCAATGCTGTGCAACACGATTATGAATGCGCTTCGGAGAATGTCCAGCGGGGTCAAAGCAAGTGTCGGATACCAGAGACAGCAACCAGGGCCGCTTCGTGAGCGCCCAGGCAGTCGCCGAGCTTGCGGGTGTGTCCCGATCGGCGGTCTCGCGGGCATTCACCCCTGGCGCAAGCATCGCACCTGCAACGCGGGCGCGGGTGCGAGAGGCAGCTGCGGCGCTCGGATACCAGGTCAATGATCTCGCCCGCGGGCTTCTCGCCAATCGGAGCCGGCTGGTGGGACTCGTGACCTCCGACGCCGATACACCGTTCCGGGCCCAGATGATTTCGGCCCTCTCGTACGCCTTGATCGAGCGCTCCAACGTGCCGGCGATCATCAACATCGGGCCAACATCGGAGGATGTTGCGAATGCCAGCCGGCAGTTGCTGCGCTATCGGGCGGAGGCGACCATCTTCCTCTCTGGCTCGCCGCCGGCAAGCCTTGTCGAGGTCACGCGACGAAACGGACAGCCGCTGATATTGGTGAATCGAGCCGGGACTGGCCTCGACAGCGTCCATTGCGATGACAGGGACGGCGCGCAGCAGGCCTTTGAGGCCCTGCGCATGGCTGGAGCCTCCCGTTTCGCCGTGATCAACAGGGCGAATCCGAGCCCGAGCCTCTCCGCCCGCGAGCACGCCTTTGTTGAATTTGCCGCCGCTTCCAGATTCGAGACGAAGATCGTTCGGGTCGGCCGCGCCGACTATGGTGGCGGAAAAGAGGCGGCGCGACAGCTGCTGGCGAGCGGCCCGGCGCCCGACGCGGTTTTCTGCGTTAATGATCTCATGGCGTTCGGAACACTCGATCACATTCGCGGCGCGGGCCTGCGTGTACCAGACGACGTTTCCGTAATCGGCTTCGACGATGTGCCGGTCGCAGCGTGGTCCTCCTACCGTCTGACCACCCTGCGGCAAGATCCCCGGCGGATTGCCCGGGAGGTCGTATCAATTCTCGACCGGCGCCTCGCCGATCCCGATTTGCCGCCGATTTCCGTCTACTTCCCGGTCGAACTCGTCGTTCGCGAAACAGTCAGAGCGCGCTTGTAGAGAAGTCGCGCCTTACGATGGAGGAGCATATCGAATGGCCTTCAGCTTCCTTGCCCGCGACGCGGGACGTACTCATGTCTGCGGCCACCGCGGCTACAGCCTTCATTATCCGGAGAACACACTGCCAGCATTCGAAGCAGCAAAGGCTGCAGGGGCGACCACGGTCGAGATCGACGTCGTGCTGACCGCAGACGGTGAGCCGATCATTCTGCACGACCTGACCGTCGACAGGACGACAGATGGACACGGCTTTGCGGCAGACCTCCGCCTCGAGCAGATCCGCAAATTGGATGCGGGGGTTCGGTTTCATCCCGCTTTCGCCGGAGCGAAGATACCGACCTTGGCGGAGGCGCTCGATTGGGCGAAGGCGGACGACATGGGGCTTGTGCTCGAGATCAAGGAGGCAGAGCGGCCGGACATCGCTGTTGATTGCGTGGCAGCCTTGCTGAGATCGACGGGAACTGTCGATCGGGTCATTGTCATCAGCTTCGACCATGTGGTGCTGAAGCGCGCGGTCGAGCGTCATCCGGGCCTGCGGACCGAAGCCATTACGCATGCTCGCCACGCCGACCTAGTCGGGGTGTTGAAGGCGTGCAGCGCGAGTTCGGTCTCGATCGAGCTCGACATGTTCCGCCCCGACAGTGCGAAGGCGCTGCATGCAGCAGGCTTCAGCAACCGCGTACACGTGCCTCGCCCAGATGTTCTCGCCGAGTATTGGCGCGGCGGACGCGATCCGTTGCCGGAGCTCATGCAATGGATCGCCGACGGGCTCATCGACACGATCTCGGGTGATGACGTGCCCTTCATCGCCATGCTCGTCAGCCGCGCCGGTCGCGCCGGCTCAGCCTCCCCAAGGTGAGACGACACAGAAACTCTCGGCGATGGTCGAAGGCGTGCATGGGATATAGTGAGCGAGGCAGACCACAGATTCGAAGTCTCGTGGGGGCGGGCAGGCTGGTGTTCGGAACTGGGTACAATCCAGTTGCGGCCGCGCTCTTTTCGGCGAAAATAGGTGCCGGTGCCCTTCTGAACGGCCAGCCGATGAATGCGGGGACCGTTCGAAACGCTCACACAAGAAGCTGCATGGGCAGCTCTGAATGAGGGCCGAGAGTCGATGAAGGCCGTCTTCGTACTGTTTGATTCGCTCAACCGACACGTGCTCGCCCCGTACGGCGGAAAGCGGGTGCCGACGCCCAATTTCACCCGCTTGGCCGAGCGCACCGCGATGTTCGACCGCCATTATGTCGGCAGCCTGCCCTGCATGCCGGCGCGCCGCGACCTGCAGACCGGACGGCTCGGCTTTCTCCACAGGAGTTGGGGACCGCTCGAGCCGTTCGACAATTCCTTTCCCGAACTGCTGCACCGGGCCGGCTCCTACAGCCACCTCGTCACCGACCACTTCCATTATTTCGAGGACGGCGGTGCCACCTATCACACCCGATATGACAGCTACGACTTCATCCGCGGTCAGGAGGGCGACCCGTGGAAGGCAATGGTGCAGCCACCATGGGAGCGCTTGCGCCAGATGTATCATGAGCGCCAATTCAGCCCGTCGGCCCGCGACAAGTTTCGGCGCAACATCGTGAACCGCGAGTTCATCAAGGACGAGAACGAGTTCCCATCGGTGCGCTGCTTCGCCGCCGGGTTGGAGTTCCTCGAGCGGAACCGAACCGCCGACCACTGGCTCCTGCAGATCGAGACGTTCGACCCGCATGAACCCTTTACCGCGCCCGAGCGGTTTCGCGAGGCATTCAGGACGGGCTGGAACGGTCCGGTTCGCGACTGGCCGCGCTACGGCCGGGTCGACGAGCTGCCGGAGGAATGCGAGGAACTCCGCGCCAACTACTACGCCGTCATCGCGCTTTGCGATTTCCTCATCGGACAGCTTCTCGACTATTTCGATGCGCACGATCTTTGGCGCGACACCGCGCTCGTTGTCACCACCGATCACGGCTTTCTTCTAGGGGAGCACGATTTCTGGGCGAAGAACCGGATGAATATGTATGAGGAGATCGTGCACATCCCGCTCTTCCTGCACGATCCGCGCCGGCCGGGAAGAGCCGGCACCCGCCGGTGCGCTCTGACCCAGACCATCGATCTCGCTCCGACATTCCTCGATCTGTTCGGCGTGGAGACCGTTGCCGAGATGCAGGGGCACTCCCTCCTGCCGCTGCTCGGCGCCGATCGTTCGCTGCGGCGCGGCGCACTGTTCGGCTATTTCGGCGGTGCGATCAACGTGACGGATGGACGCTATACCTATCATCGCTTCCCGCCCGATCCTCGCTCTCAGGAGCTTTATCAATACACGCTGATGCCGACTCACATCTGGGAGCCGTTCACGCCGGAGGAACTCGCAGGAGCCTCGCTGGCACAGCCGATGTCCTTCACGAAGGGAGCGCCGGTCCTCAAGATCCCGGTGATCGAGAGGTCGCCCATGTTCGATAACTACGGTCCCGGCGCGCTCCTTGAAAGTGAAACCCGACTCTACGACCTCGCTGATGATCCAGGGCAGAATACGCCCCTTTGTTCCCCGGAGATCGAAGAAGCAATGACGCGTCTCATGCGGGATCTCATGCGCACCAGTGATGCTCCGCCCGAAGCTTTCGCACGTATTGGGATCGAAGCTCAGTAACGTAAGACGCTTGTCAGAACTGCCGTTCGCCCACCGACTTGGTCATCCGATTCAACTTGGAACGCGTTTTGCTACTCATGGTCACGGTCTGTTTCGGCCAACTGCCCGGATCAGGGCCAGCACCTCCCCCATAAAGCAGGTCGAGCGCGGAGGTCGCCTCGTCGGAAGGCCGATCTCGGCGACCATGTCGAACATGGGGTGGAGACCGAAGTCGGCACGCTTTCAATATCGACCGACGTTTTTGGCCAACGCTGATGTCATACCGGGCTTGAAGAATCGTGGGCATTGCATTGATCACGAAGTACACTTCTCTCATTACGAAAGGAAAGACCTATGAGCATGCATGAAGCGGGTCTCGACCGGCGATTTGCACTTGCGAAATCAATTGCCGAGGAGGCGGGGGCGCTCGCGCTCGACTACTTTAACAAGCGCGATACCCTGGTGATCGAGACCAAGCGCGACCCGCAGGATGTCGTCTCGATTGCCGACCGAAACGTCGAGATGCTGATCCGGGAGCGCGTCGCCGCGGAGCTTCCGGAGGATGGGTTCCTCGGCGAGGAATTCGGCCACATCGAGGGTGCTTCAGGCTATATCTGGGTTGTGGACCCGATTGACGGTACCGCGCCATTCGTCAACGGTATGTCGACGTGGTGTGTCTCGATCGCGGTTCTGCATGGCGGCGTGCCGGTGATCGGCATGATCCATGCGCCGTGCGACGGCGAACTCTATGCTTCGGCCGCTGGCAAAGGCGCGAGCCTCAACGGAAAGAAATTGAACCTCGATCCGTCTCGTACCATCCAGAACGCCATCACCGGCATTGGCTGCAATACCTATGTAGAACCGGAGCGGGTTGGCCAGATCATCGCCGCGCTGCTCCGCATGGGCGGCAACTTCATCCGCAACGGCTCCGGCGCACTGATGCTCGCCTATGTCGCGGCGGGTCGTCTGGTCGGTTATTACGAGCCACATATGCACGCCTGGGACTGCATGGCTGGTTACTGCCTGGTGAAGGAAGCCGGCGGCGACTACCTGTCCTTCCCGGGCGAGGGCGAAGCCTTGTTGAAGGGCCACCCAGTACTGGCCAGCAATCCGACGGCCTATGCCGATCTGTTGGCAATCCATAGCCGTTAAGCCTGTCGCAATTATTTGCCTGACACTTAAGTTGTTAGTGAAGAGGGGCTTCGGTTCAGTTTGAGGAGCATTAGCCCGTAAAGTTTTCAGTTCGCTTTGCGCTCAAAAGGAGCGTGCCGCGAAGGGGGCAAGCGCTCGCCATTACACGACCGCGTCGTCTAAATTTAGGCTAGCTCGCAAGCCGAGGATCATCCTCAATTTGTGTGGTGATTATTGTTGTTGAGCGGCAGCATGCGTGCTCTGAGGAGCTCCGGGCCTGCTCTGCTATACATCGCACGTTTGATCGTCTTCAGAGGCAGATTTTCGTGAGCGCAACCATCTGGCTGAAGGATATCGGCGGTTTCGACGACAGCAGCACCGCGAATGAAGCGTTGCGCCTTTTTTCCTGAGACGGATCGAACGAGTCCTCACCACATCTCAAAGGACACGGTGATCTGCGACGGGAATGGCGGCGCGAACAGTTTTGGTGTAGTCGAGGTCCAAAGTCACAGAGATGGACCCAACGCTATCGGGGCTTTGAGCAAGAATACGACCCCATGGGTCGATGGCTAGGGAGTGTCCCCAGCAGAGCTTTCTTCCCTGAGCGTGGGAGCCCGGTTTGGCCGACGGCCAGAAGATATGTCTGCGTTTCTGCGCGCGCGAAGCAAGACTTCCCAGTGGTCCCGCCCTTGCCTCAGTGAATGCTGCTCCAAAACACTGCCTGCCCGGCCCATGGGCGTTTGCGTTTGGAGCTGATCAAAGACATTTTCTCTGGTGGGAGAATTCGCTTCCCGACCCCTATGGCAGCTTACTGATACGGTTGATGAGTGATCTTGCCCTAGGGGCGCAATCCATCCTGCGCCTTTAAGTCTGCAAGAAGCTTGATGGACAGTGCATTGAGCTGCTGTTGCTCTGTCATCGTTAGCCCTGCCAAAGCGAAGCGTTCGTTTTCCACATGCTTGGCGAGCATCGCGTCGATCAACGAGATCCCTTTCGGCGTCAGCGCCACCAGTGTGCCGCGTCGATCGGTGGGATGGCTTCGCCGCACCACCAAGCCATCTCGTTCAAGTCGGTCGATGCGGGCCGTCATTCCGCCCGACGAGTGCATTGCCGCTTCATGGCAGCCAGCCAAGGCTCAACCGTCTTCGTCACTTACTTGATTGACCAGTCTATCAGGGCGTCGTCCTGCTCGTCCGCTGTCATTGCGCGGATTTCCCATTGACCTTTGCGCCAGCGTCGCCAGTGGAACTTCCCGTCCCTGCTGGCTTGATGCCATGCGGTCCAGCCAAGTACTCCCA
>NZ_JBYTEC010000050.1:0-14847 GCF_058792075.1 Ensifer sp. EB106-03-01-XG145
CATCGATTACGCCGTCACCATGGTTCACAAGGGTGACGAACGCGTCCGCCACGGCAAGACGATCGGCCCCAACCCGGTGAAGTGAGCATCACTGGGTCCCCTGGTTTGTCGCGCAGACGGACCAGGGACCCGCATCGTCCTGTCAAGACTCGTTTTCATCGGCGCACCGCGGGATCAGAGCTCGCTTCACGCCATGCCAGGTGACACCAGCGTCGACGGTTTCGTTATCGCTGCAATCGAGAATGTCGCCATGGCTCAAGCAATAGGGGGTAGCGGCATACGATGCTGAACATACTTCGCGGGAAAAGCAATTCACTGGCACTGGCGTTCATTTCCGGGTTCGCTGACGCACTCTTCTTCATTCACTTGGGCGGCCTTTTCGTCGGGCTGGTTACGGGCAATGTCGTGCTCCTCGGACTGGGACTGGTCGGTCACGAAAAAGGCGGCTTGCGCGATCTACAGATCATGACCTTCCCGCTCTTCATGGTGGGCGCGGGCCTGGCCGCCATCCTCGTCGCCTGGATCAAGCCTCTCGAGCGCGCGACATTCTGGACGCTCATCATCGCCGCGGCCGCGTTTGCAACGGCCGCCCTTCTTGCGATCTTCGATGCCGGGCCAGTATCCGCATGCGCCCTTCTCGCCATCGTCGCGATGGGGATGCTGACGGCGATCGAGCGTCTCGACCCAAGGCTCGGCCCACCGTTTTCACTCATGACGGGCAACATTGCCGGCCTCGCAGTCGCTGCTGCCCGTCGCGTCATCGGCTACACCGAGAAGCCGGGAGAGTGGGGGCAGTCGCTGACGTCGATCATTCTGGTGTTCGGCTTTGTGATGGGGTGTGCTGGCGGCGCGTTTGCGCAAGTCACAGTGGGCGTTGCGGGAATGCTCTTCCCGGCTCTCTTGCTGCTCCTGGTCGGCCTTTTCTATTCACCGCAAGACACGAAGAAGCCGGGCTGAACGATGGCCGCCGTCGTTTTGCCGCCTCCAAGCGTGATATCGAAGGGAGGCCAGCCTTGTCCGCGATAGCCGCTTTCAGCCTGCCCCCGCGCGATCGCGACGAGGTCAACCGCAGCGCAACCTCACTCGAACTGATGTTCGATCTTGCCACCGTCGTGGCGGTGGCCGCCGCCGCCCATGGACTGGCGCACGACATCGAAACCGGCGAATTCGGGCCCGGCGTCGTCCGGTTTGCGTGCAGCTTTTTCATGGCCTGGCTGGCCTGGGCGAACTACACATGGTTCGCCTCGGGATATGACAACAAGTCGGCCGCCTTCCGTGTGGTGACGATGGTCATCATGTTCGGATCGCTTACCCTTGCCGGAGGGATCCGAAGCGGCCTCGGCGATGAACCGCATTGGCTCGTCCTCATCGGTTTCAGCATCATGCGACTGGGCATGATCGCCCTTTGGCTCGGCGCGGCGAACGGGGATCGGCATGCCCGCCCGGCGGCCCTGCGCTACGCGGCCGGGATCGGCGGCATGCAGGTCTACTGGAACACCCTGATCATCACACTTTCCCCTGAAGCGCCGCTTTACTTTCCGCTCTTTGCGCTCGGCGCCGCTGGCGAGCTGGCCGTACCGCTGCTGGCCGAGCGCGGCACCGCCAGCAACTGGCATCACGGTCACATCATCGATCGCTACAACTCGTTCAATATCATCGTCCTTGGCGAATGTTTTGCCGCCATCGCCTTGATTATCTCGGATCCCGCGACGCCGGAACTGAGGCATTTCTGGTGGGCGGCCCTGTGCTCCATCATCGCGTTTTCGATGTGGGGACTATACTTTGACCGCAACGAACAGCTGCTTAGCCGCAAACTTGGCACCGTTCTGACCTGGGCCTACGGACATTGTCTGCTTTTTGCCGCGGGAGCGGCGACGGCCGCCGGCTTTGCGGTGTTTCTTAGCGTCGCCCGCGACGGGACTGTTTCGCTACAGCTTGCCGCGCTCGCCTTTTGCATACCGATCGCGATGTACCTGACCGCCCTCTGGCTGGTTCGCGACCGGGCGTCCAAACATGGCTCGATGCACTGGCTTCTCTTGATCATGGCGGCGCTCGTGCTCGCAAGCGGCACGTTCGCCTCCCATGCTTTGGAATTGATCGCAGTGTTGCTGGCGATCACCGTAACGATACGCCGCCGACTATATCCGGCAAGCCCGCGTGAAGGCGGCGAACGCGACTGAAATCGGCGCAAGCAAAGGATGGAGTAAAAGGATGGGGGATCGGAGGGCGATGTCGTTGTCAGCGACCATTTTTACGCGCATTCAGGGTTTTCGATCCTCAATCATGCCGCTCCTTTTTGCATCCGGTCTACTGACGGCATGTGTCGCCGGGCCTGAGCGTATCTCGGTTCCGGCAGAACAGGCTTCGGCTGTGCAAATCGAACAGGTGGACCTTGCCCGCTTCTGGGGAGACGAGGTCACGCCCACTCTACGTTCGCTCATTGCGCAACAGTACACGCAGACACGCGATGCGACTCGCTCAGGGCGTCGCCCGTCCACCGCCGTCAATCATGTCGACTTTCTTGCCATTTCGGGCGGAGGCGCCGACGGCGCTTTTTCCGCCGGATACCTGACGGGCTGGAGCGAGAGGGGCAATCGACCGCAATTCGAGGTCGTGACTGGCGTCAGCACAGGCGCCTTGGCGGCTCCCTTTGCCTTCCTTGGGCCGTCCCACGACCGGGAATTGCGTGAAGTCTTCACGCAGTATGGTGACCGCGATATCTATAGAAATCTGGGCCTGTTCGGCGTGATGGGCCGTGGTCTCTACGATAATGGGCCGTTGCGGCAATTGATCGGTCGCTATCTCACCGAAGAAATGGTCGCAGAAATTGCGGCGCAGTACCGCATCGGCCGGCGTTTGCTGGTCCAAACCACCAACATTGATGCCCAGCGTCCTGTTGTCTGGGACCTGTCCGCGATCGCGGCCAGCGCGCGCGCCGATCGTCGAGAGCACATGATCGACATCCTGTTGGCGTCTGCGGCCATACCTGCGGTGTTCCCACCGGTTCGGATCGATGTAAGGCTGGACGGTCAAGCCAGGCAGGAATTGCATGTCGACGGCGGGACGGTGGCGCAGATCTTCTTCGCCCCTCCCAATATAGAGCTCTCCGGATATGAGAGGCGCTACTTTGGTCATGCCCGCTCGCGAACACTCTATCTCATCCGCAACGGGCGATTGACGCCCGAGTACGCAACGACAGAAGAAACAGCGCTCGGTATCGCCCGTCGTTCTATCGAAACGTTGATCAAGTATCAGGCGATTTCCGATCTGATGCGCCTGCAGATTCAGACGACGGCCGCCCGCGGTCAGCTTTATTACGCATCGATCCCGGATCAGTTCACACTGAGCCCGAAAAGCGAATTTGATCGAAACTACATGCAACAGCTCTTTGCCGCCGGTCACGACGAAGGCCGTCTTGGGCGGTGGCGCAAGCAGCCCCCGCTTACGCCGGTGCAGGCGGCCGAGCAGCGCAATCCTGGCTGACGTTCGTCAAAGCCTGCAGCCAGATCGCGGGCTGCAGCGCTCCTGGCTGCAGCCGCCGACATCTGCTCAGCTGCCGTCGGTTCCAAAGGCGGCGATCGCCGCCAAATTGACGATGTCGGAATCGCGCGCATTGAGCGGTACGATCTGCACCGATCTGTCGAGGCCGACGAGAAGCGGACCCACGACGGTCGACCCGCCGAGTTCCTGCAAGATCTTTGTCGAAATCGAAGCTGAGTGCAGGGCTGGCATGACCAGGACATTGGCCGGACCTGACAATCGGCAGAATGGATATTGCTGCTGCATCAGGTGATGATCGAGCGCAACATCGGCTGCCATTTCGCCATCATACTCGAAGTCCACCTTGCGCATGTCGAGGATCCGCACGGCCTCTTGCACGCGTTCGGAACGCTCGCTCTGCGGCTGGCCGAAGGTCGCGTTGGCGAGCATCGCGACACGCGGTTCGTAACCCATGCGCCGCGCGAAACCAGCCGCGCCCTCCGCAATGTCGGCCAACTGCTCGGCATTGGGCAAGTCATGGATGGAGGTGTCCGCCACGATAACGCTGCGCCCGCGGCTCAGGGCGATCGAGACGCCGATAACGCGTTGACCCGGGCGCGGATCGATCACCCGCCCGATATCCTCCAAAGCGGATGAGTAGTGGCGCGTCAGGCCGGTGACCATGGCGTCGGCGTCGCCAAGCGCCAGCATACTGGCCGCAAAGTGGTTGCGATCATTGTTGATGAGGCGTTGGCAATCGCGAAGCAGGAAGCCTTTGCGCTGTAGCCGCGCGTAGAGATGCTGGGCGTAGCTCCCGCTGCGAGGCGAGAGCCTCGCATTGGTGATCTCGATGGCGTTGCTGGTAATATCGAGACCGGCGTTGTTCGCTGTTTCACGGATGCGATCCTCACGACCCACGAGGATCGCCGTTCCGAGCTCCTGATTAACGAATGCGATTGCCGCGCGTACGACACGCTCCTCCTCGCCTTCCGCAAAGACGACACGCTTCGGCTGAAGGCGCACGCGGTCGTAGATGCGCTGAAGGGTCGAAGCGATCGGATCGCGGCGGGCGGACAACTCCTGAGCGTATTTTTGCAGATCGTCGATGTTGCGACGTGCGACGCCGGTCTCCATCGCAGCCTTCGCGACGGAGAGCGGAATTTCTGAAATGAGACGCGGGTCGAACGGTACCGGAATGATGTAATTGGGGCCGAACTTCGGCCGGTTGCCCTGGTAGGCAGCAGCGACTTCGTCGGGCACGTCCTTGCGGGCGAGTTCGGCCAGCGCCTGCGCGGCCGCCACTTTCATGGCCTCATTGATGGTCGTCGCCCTGACATCCAGCGCACCGCGGAAGATATAGGGAAAGCCCAAGACATTGTTGACCTGGTTCGGATAGTCCGACCGGCCCGTGGCCATGATGGCATCGTCGCGGATTTCTGCGACTTCCTCCGGCGCGATCTCGGGATCCGGATTTGCCATGGCGAAGATGATCGGGTTTTTCGCCATCGACTGCACCATGGCCGGCGTCAGCGCTCCCTTGGCAGAAAGACCGAAGAATACGTCGGCGCCGTCGATCGCTTCGGCCAGCGTGCGCAACTTCGTATTCACCGCATGTGCGGATTTCCACTGGTTCATGCCTTCGGCGCGACCTTCATAAACGACGCCCTTGGTATCGCACAGAATGACGTTTTCCGACGGAAACCCGAGGGACTTGATGAGTTCGACGCAGGCGATCGCCGCCGAACCTGCCCCATTGCAGACAAGACGCGTGGTCTTCATGTCGCGCCCGGTGATGTGCAGCGCATTGATCAGCCCTGCGGTCGCGATGATGGCGGTGCCATGCTGATCGTCATGGAAGACCGGGATATCCATTATCTCGCGCAGGCGCTGCTCGATGATGAAACAGTCCGGCGCCTTGATATCCTCGAGATTGATGCCGCCGAAGGAAGGACCGAGGAAGCGCACACAATTGATGAATTGCTCAGGGTCCGGCGTATCGACCTCGAGGTCAATCGAGTCGATGTCCGCGAACCGCTTGAACAGGACCGATTTGCCCTCCATCACAGGCTTCGATGCGAGCGCCCCGAGGTTTCCGAGGCCGAGAATGGCCGTACCGTTGGAAATCACGGCCACCATGTTGCCGCGCGTCGTGTAGTCGAAGGCGCGTGATGGGTCTTGTGCTATCGCCTTGACGGGCTCGGCGACGCCGGGCGAATAGGCCAATGAAAGGTCCCGCTGCGTCGCCATCGGTTTGGTCGGCGTGATCTCGAATTTGCCGGGACGCCCCATCGCATGAAACTCAAGCGCCTCGGCGGCGGTCACCGAGGCTGCGGAGTGGATTCTTTTCGACGACATCAGTTCGTTCCCTTCGCCAATATGAATACGATCGGCAGCGACTGCCGCTAACGACGCTTGAAGTTGGAAAACCGCGGCAGCAGTCGCGGTTGCACACCGGCAAGTTCAAGCGCGGGTCAGGCGCTCACGGCGAGCCGCGATGAAACGACGATCTCAGTGCCGGTGGTGGCTCTGACGTCTTCGATCGTCACGGCATCGGCAAGTTCAAGAACCTCGAATGCAGCGGCATCGCCGCGCAGCGGCTTGAAGACGCCGAGGTCCGTGATGACGAGACCGACGACGCCCTTGCCCGTCAGGGGCAGCGAACAATGCGGAACCAGCTTTGGTTGAATGGAGCCCGTCTTGTCCTTTGCGACATGCTCCATAACCACCACGACGCGCTTGACGCCGGCCACCAGGTCCATCGCCCCACCCATGCCCTTGACCATCTTGCCCGGGATCATCCAGTTGGCGAGATCGCCATTGGCCGCCACCTCCATGGCGCCGAGGATCGAGATGTCGATATGCCCGCCGCGGATCATGGCGAAGCTGTCGGCAGACGAGAAGAAGCTGGTCGTCGGCAGCGCGGTGATGGTCTGCTTGCCGGCGTTGATCAGGTCACCGTCCTCATCGCCCTCGAAGGGGAACGGCCCCATGCCGAGCATTCCGTTCTCGGATTGCAGTTGCACGCTGATGCCGGGTGCAATGTGATTGGCGACCAGCGTGGGAATGCCGATGCCGAGATTGACGTAGAAACCGTCCTGCAGTTCTTTGGCGGCGCGCGCCGCCATCTGATCGCGAGTCCATGCCATCGGTCAGTCCTCCTAAGCCGCGGTCCGCGGTCTGGTCGTGCGTTGTTCGATGCGTTTTTCGGGATTGGCGACATGCACGACGCGGTCGACATAGATGCCGGGGGTATGGATCCCGTCGGGGTTCAGGTCGCCAGCCGCCACAAGTTGCTCGACCTCAGCGACCGTGAAGTCTGCCGCGGTGGCCATCATCGGGTTGAAGTTGCGGGCAGTGTAGCGATAGATCAGGTTCCCTTCACTATCGCCCTGCCAGGCATGCACGATGGCGAGATCACCGCGCAGCCCCTTTTCCATGACATAGGTCTCGCCGCCGAATTCGCGGGTCTCCTTGCCGTCTGCGACGATAGTGCCGACCCCGGTGCGCGTGTAGAAGGCCGGGATGCCGGCCCCGCCGGCGCGGATGCGCTCCGCAAGCGTCCCCTGCGGGGTGAACTCCAGTTCGAGTTCGCCCGACAGGTACTGCTGTGCAAAGGTCTTGTTCTCGCCGACATAGGACGAGACCATCTTGCGGATCTGGCGCGAGTCGAGGAGGACGCCGAGACCGATCCCGTCGACGCCGGCATTGTTGGAAATCACGGTCAGGCCGGTCACGCCGGATTCGCGGATCGCCAGGATCAGGGCTTCCGGGATGCCGCTCAGGCCGAAGCCACCCGAGAGGATCGTCATGCCGTTCTTGAGGCGACTGGCCAAGGCCTCGGTCGCGCTGCTCATTACCTTCTTCACGGATGTACTCCCTTGTCGATGCGCGGCGCTGCCGCTAGCCGTTTGAAGCGAGATGGTCGCGATACCGGATCGCGTTGCGGACGTAGCGCCCAGCGGATGCCTTGAGACGTTCGGATTCCTCGGCCGAAAGCGACTTCACCAGCTTTGCCGGCGAGCCGAGGATCATCGAGCCGGGCGGGAACGACTTGCCTTCCGTGACCATGGCGCCCGCCCCGACGAGCGAGCCTTCCCCGATCTCAGCGCCATTCATGACGATCGCCCCCATGCCGATGAGCGAGCCGTTTCCGATCGTGCAGCCATGCAGGATGACGCCATGGCCGATGGTGCAGTCCTCGCCGATCACCAGGGGAAAACCCGGATCGGTATGGAGGATCGCGCCGTCCTGCACATTGCTGCGGGCGCCGACGTCGATCAGTTCGTTGTCGCCGCGCAGGACCGCGCCGAACCACACACTGGCGTCCTTTCGGATGCGTATCCTGCCGATGACCTGAGCATCCGGCGCGATCCATCCGAAGTCTTCATCCAGCACCGGCTTGCGGTCTTCGAGATCGTAGAGGGCCATTTCACACTCCCATGGTAACTGTGGCCCAGTGCGCGGGGCTGCCGTCGCCGCGGCCCCACCGCCGTCAGATCTTCGAGGCGAGTTCCGGGGTCGCAATGACATCCAGGTCGTCGACGGCCTCGGTATCGGCGAGCGGGCTGCCGGCAAGCGCCGCCTCGAGACGGGCCTCATCGAGTTCGCCCTCCCACTTCGCCATGACGATCGCCGCAACGCCATTGCCGATCATGTTGACGAGGGCGCGTGCCTCGCTCATGAAGCGATCGATGCCGAGGATGAGCGCCATGCCGGCCACCGGGATTGCCGGCACCACCGAAAGCGTGCCGACAAGGGCGATGAAGGAGGCGCCGGTGACGCCCGATGCACCCTTGGAGGTGAGCATGGCGACCCCGAAGATTGCCAACTGCTGACTGAGCGAAAGGTCCGTATTGGTCGCCTGAGCGACAAACAGGGCTGCGAGCGTCATGTAGATGGACGACCCGTCGGTGTTGAATACGTAACCGGTCGGCACGACCAGACCGACGACGGGTTTGGCCACACCGGCATTCGTCAACTTTTCCATGAGGCTCGGCAGCGCTGAGTCGGACGACGAGGTGCCGAGCACGATCAGGATCTCTTCCTTGATATAGGCCAGGAACTTGATGATGCTGAACCCGGTCCACCAGGCGATCAGACCGAGGACACCAAGCACGAAGATGATGCTGGTGAGATAGAAGGTGCCGATCAGGAAGGCTAGCGGTCCGAGCGACGACACGCCGTATTTGCCGATGGTGAAGGCCATGGCGCCGAACGCGCCGATGGGGGCGAGGCGCATGATCGCATTGATGGCACCGAACACGAGATGCGAACCGGCCTCGATGACATCGCGGATCGGCTTGGCGCGATCGCCGAGATGCGACAGGACATAGCCGAACAGAACCGAGATCAGCACGACGGGCAGGATATCGCCCTGCGCGAAAGCGTCGACCACGGTCTTCGGCACGATGTTCATGAGGAATTCGGTGACGGATTGCTCCGCCGCCTTGCCGGCATAGACATTGACGGCGTCGGCATCGAGGGTGGCGGGGTCGGCGTTGAAGCCGGCGCCGGGCGTGAACACGTTACCGATCACCATGCCGATGGCGAGCGCCAGAGTCGAGACGACCTCGAAATAGAGAAGGGCCTTGCCGCCGACGCGGCCGACCTTCTTCAGGTCGTTCATGCCCGCAATGCCCGAGACCACGGTACAGAAGATGACGAGCGCGATCACCATCTTAATCAATTTGATGAAGGTGTCCCCAAGGGGCTTCATCTCGATGGCCGTTTCGGGCCAGAAATGACCAAAGACGATCGCGATCGCGATGCCGATCAGAACCTGTATGTAGAGTATCTGATACCAAGGCTTGCGCGGCTTTGGCGTGGTGGAAGCATGCGTCATGAAAGGTCCTCCCTTCGGAACGAGCAGGATTGCCGCGACGGGCAACCCGTCACGTGAACTGGCATCGAATTTTCGAGATAGCGGCCGCTTGCCTTACGGCGGCTGGGTCGTCGGCATCACCAAGAGGATCATTGCCGGCCGGTCCGTCGCATTAGAGAGCTTCCGGCTTTCCGCCGGTGCAATGCGGCAGGAATCCCATGGCTCCAAAACGACCTCCTCGTTGCCGTTCGAAACCGTGACCTTGCCGTCGAGAACGACGTAGAGTTTTTCGACGGGCGAACTGCTAAGGGTCGTGCCGCCGCCGGGCTCCAACGTCGACACTCCGAGCCAGGCCGTATCGGACGGCCCGGCCTCGAGACCCTGCAGGCGAACCATCCTCATCTTGTCGTGGCCCGGCGCCCGGTAGGACGGAGCGTCCGTGAACTTGACCACGTGCACGGCCTCACGCTCCCGGAACGAGCACGATGCGGTCGCGCGAGGACGCCATGACGGCCTGATAGGCTTCGTGGGCGTTCTCGAACGAATAGATCGCGGTTTCTACAATGGGAAACGGCTTGAGCTTGCCGGCGGCAAAGCCCGGCGCCATTTGTTTGAGGATCGCGCCCGTCTCGACCGAGTTCAGCGAAATCGTGTCGATGCCGACATAGGTGTGCTGCCCCTTGTAGAAGGCAAGCAAGTCAAAGTTGACGAAACGGTCGATCGCCGAGATGAAGATCGCCCGGCCCCGCACCGCAAGCGACTTCTGGCCGATCTCGTAGAACGGGTCGCCGACCGTGTTGTAGACGATATCGGCGCCCTTTCCGTCGGTCAGTTCGCGAACTCGCGCCGGCACATCCGTCTTGTCGGCGGCAATGACCTCGATCGGCGCATTGGCGTGCCCCTGATAGGCCTCGTCCCGGCGCACGACGCCGATGACGCGCGCCCCTCGCCAGGTTACGATCTGGGCCGCCGCCTGCCCGACCTTGCCGTTGAGGCCGAGAATGAGCACGGTCTCGCCGGCTGCGGGCAATCCGGCCCGTTGCAGACCCTGCCAGGCCGTGACGAAGGGCACGCCGATCCCTGCGGCCGCCTTGATGTCGATGCCGTCGGGAACTTCGACGACTGCGTCGGCCTCGACGATCATGTGGCTCGCCTGCGCACCGTCCAGCCGGATGCCGAGGTCACCGGACGAACCGAAGACTCGCTTTCCAATCAGCTCCTGGGGCCCCGCCACCACCTGGCCCGCGAAATCGCGGCCAGGCGTTCGCGGAAACACCGCATAGGGCATCAGGCCCGTTGCCGCCTTGGCATCGGAGGGATTGACGGCCGCCGCATGGATTTCGACGAGCACCTCGCCTGGCCGAAGAGACCGCAGCGGATGCGTCTCGATGGGGAGCTCGATCGCGTCGTAGCTCGGCGCCTTGGCATGGAGACGCAGGCCCCGCACCGTCGATGCCGCTTTAATGTTCAAATCTTCGTTGTTCATCATCAAGACCTCCTGTCACGCAGCTTCGCGCAAGCCGAGAATGCGGCGCGCTTCGGATGGATTGGCGATCTGGGCCCCCAGATCTTCGGCGATGCGGCGCGCTTTCTCGACGAGGGCCGCATTGGAGGGCGCAAGTACGCCGCGTTCGATATAGACGGCGTCTTCGAGCCCGACCCGGACATGGCCGCCGGCCAGATAGGACTGGGCGACCATCTGGAAGGCCGAGCGGCCGATGCCGATGGCGGTGAAGGCGGCGTCGGCCGGCAGCAGCCCGCGGGCATAGAGCACGGTCTCCGGCGACGGCTGGAAACCGTACTTCACGCCCATCACGAAGGAAGTCAGGAGCGGTCCCTTAAACGTGCCGTCGGCGATCAGGTCATGAAGCAGGGCGATATCGCCGGAATCGAACAGCTCGATCTCTGGCTTGACGCCGGCGTCAGCGATCACCTTCGCCATGCGGCGGATATTGGCCGGCGTGTTGATGACCACCTGTCCGCCCGAATTCATAGTGTTGAGATCGAGCGTGCAGATATCGGGTTTCAGCGCGACGATATGCTCGACGCGGCGCTCCGGCACCATCAGCGTCGTGCCCTCGCCCGCGATCTTCGGATCATGCTCTGACGGTACGAAGCGGCCGCCCGGCCCCGTTGTCAGGTTGATGATCAGCTCGGAATTCTTCGCACGGATGCGATCGAGCACCTCGCGGTAAAGATCGAGTTCCATCGACGGCCGCCCGGTCTTGGGATCGCGGACGTGGATATGGACGATAGCCGCCCCGGCATCTGCCGCTTCCAGCGCGGAATCGGCAATCTGCTTTGGCGTGATCGGCAAATGCGGCGTCTGCTCCGACTGGGTAATATTGCCGGTGATCGCGCAGGTGATGAACACTTTCGACAGCGGTGCGCGTGTCATGGTTTCCTCCCGTTTACCTGGCTAGAGCATCCCGCTCTCAAGTGGAATCACTCGAAGCGGAAAGATGCTCTAGAATCAAAGTGCTAGAGCGTCCTTTGTGCGTTCGTCTGAACGCACGGCGCTCTAGAGCGCCCGGCCGCCGTCGACTTGGATGATATGCCCGGTAGAGTAGCGGAGCATCGTGGCGCAGGCGGTGATCGCCGCGGCAATGTCTTCGGCGGTGCCGATGCGCTTCAGCGGCGTCGAGGCCTTGACCTTGTCGTTAAAGTCGGCGCCGCGGCCCGGAACAAATTCCGTATCGACGACGCCCGGCGAGACCGCCAGCACCCGGATTTCCGGCGCAAGCGCCCGCGCCAAAGCCTTGGTCATGACGTCGATGCCGGCCTTCGCCGCGCAATAGGCGATGGACGAACCGACAGCGGTGAAGGAGGCGATCGAGGAGATCGACACGACCAGTCCGTCGCCAGATGCCTTCAGCAGCGGCGCAAAGGTACGGATGGTCGCGAACTGGCCGCGCCAGTTGACTTGCAACATGAGGTCGATGAGTTCGTCGGTGAGCCCATCGAGGTCGGCATGCGGGACGGGCTTGGTGAAACCGGCGGCATTGACCAGGATGTCGAGGCGGCCGTGTTTCTGATCAAGCGTCGTGCGAAGCGCGATGAGTGAAGCCGTGTCGACGACATTCGCCACATAGGCGGCGTGAGGCGCGCCGAGTTCCTTGATCAACGCTTCGGCCGCCAGCGTATCACGCTCCGTGTCCATATGCGTGACGACGATCGTCGCTCCTGCCGCTTTGAGCATGCGGCTGGTTGCGGCGCCGATGGCGCCGGCGCCACCGACGACGAGTGCAACCTTGCCTTCGAGCGAACGGGGATAGGTTTCGCGTTTCAGCTGTTCTGTGTTCGACATGAGATACATCCGTTTTCTTATGTTGGGGTCAGCGGATCGGCGGAGCCGGAAGCTTGGCTTCGCCGCATTCCATCACGAATTCATAGGCAAGCCGGTACCATGGGCCGGTCACATCAGCAGCCGGCGGCGCGCCGGCGCCTTGCGTGAAATCGCCGATCAGGTGGCGGGTGACGCCGAACACCACATCGCTTTCCAGATGCTCGTCGTCATCGACGAATATCTGGGTGATGAGGGTTTTGTAGCCCGGCTTGAAGCAGAGGAAATGCAGGTGCGCCGGGCGGTAGGGATGGCGGAGTTGCGCGCGCAGCAACTCGCCCACCGGCCCGTCGGTCGGCACCGGATAGCCCGCGGGCTTCACCGAGCGGAAAGAAATGCGACCCTGCGCATCGGTCCGGAATTTGCCGCGCAGGTTCATGTTTGCCTGGTCCGGGTCCTGGTTCTCGTAAAGGCCGGCCGGAGACGCCTGCCAGACGTCGATCTCGACGCCTTCGATCGGCTTGCCGTCGGGATCGGTGATGCGGCATTCAGCGAAGAGGGCCGGGCCGGGCGTCTGCGAGCGGATGATCGAACCACCGTTTTCGGTCGACGGCGAATGCATCCGCCAGAAGGGCCCGAGCAACGCCGCGGCGGTTTCCGTCGCGCCGTTCTGGCCATTGTTCAGCAGGCAGACCAGGGTGGAAAAGCCGAGCGCATCGGAGAACAGCACGCCCTCATTGTGAGCGTCGTTGGTCGCCTGCCCTATCCGGTTGAGGAAATCGATCCCCTGCTCGAATTCATCCTCGCTGAGGCGAACTTCGCGGGCGAAGGCATGCAGATGCTTGACGAGCGATTCCATGATTTCCCTGAGGCGGACGTTGGTCGCTCGCGACATCGCGTCGAGCACCACTCCCGTCACCTCCGCCTGATTTTCGATAACGTGGGTGGGCCTAGCCTTCGTCTCTGCCGCGTCCATGGGATCTCTCCAGCTGTGCAATCGATTGCATGTTCTTTAGCGCAATCGATTGCACAATGTCAAGAGCATGAAGGAGTCCTTTTTTATCGGGGACTCAAACAGAGGTTTGCTTCCCGTGAAGACCCGGATTCGCATGCACGCGGCGCACGCCAAGGCCATCGCGGGGACAGCACTAGCCATATCGCCGGGGCAAGACGTGGCTCGCCCCAAAGACCACGCGCGAAGTGCGGGTTTGATCTTGCGCAGCGAAGCGGGAAGCGGCCATGCGCCTGATCGCGTGGGCGTGCGTCGACGAACGCGGTCACAGCCGAGCAAATCCAAGTGCTTTCGGCAAAATGCCGCCTTTGCGTTCAAGCCGCCGGCAAGCCGGACCGCTATCTTTTCCAGCTGTCAGCTATTCCCTGGAGTAAAAGAAATGACGCCCATTCCCCTTCTGACACCCGACGAGCCATTGCTCCTGATCGTCGACCAGCAGGCTGGACTCGCCTTCGGCGTGGGATCCGGCGATCGCCAGTTGCTGGTCGGAAACACAGTGGCTCTTGCCAAAACTGCGCGCGTCTTCAACCTGCCGATCGTCGTGTCGACCTCCGCATCCAAGGTCTATAGCGGCCCCCTGATGCCGATGATCAGGAGCGTCATCCCGGACGTTCCGGTGATCGAGCGGCGCAACATGAATGCCTGGGAGGACGACGGCGTTCGTGACGCGGTCGCCAAAACCGGCCGCCGCAAGCTCGTCGTCTCCGGTCTCTTGACCGAAGCATGCGTCTCCTTCCCCGTTCTTTCCGCGCTTGCTGATGGTTATGAGGTCTTCGTCGTAGCCGACACATGCGGCGGCATCACCGCGGAGAGCCACGCCCTTGCGCTGCGAAGGATGGAGAAGGCAGGCGCGACGATGACGTCCTGGCTGCAGTTTCTCCTCGAGCTTCAGCGGGACTGGACGCGCAAGGAGACCTACGATGGTGCCCGAGCGATCGTAGAAGCGCATGCGGGCGGATACGGGATCGGACTTGCCTATGCGCGTGACATGATTCACCCGGTTTGATCAGATGGGACGTTGCGCGGGTGCCTCTCTGGACTTGCCCCGGCATCCAAGGGCCAGGACCAGCGAGCAACCGCGACCCGCCAGCCCTGGCATCCGAGAGATCAATGGACGGAGTTCGGGGCTCACCAACCCAACCTTTGTTTCATTTTACGCAATTCAATCGAAAGCATTATTGCAATTCAGTAGCACAACCCGGTCGGCTACACCTGTTCTCACCAAACCAGTTCACCCCAGACCGGCCAAGA
>NZ_JBYTEC010000051.1:0-14514 GCF_058792075.1 Ensifer sp. EB106-03-01-XG145
GAAATCGCAGGCGAAAGACGCCAACAGCCATCAGGCCGCGCCGCCGATCACCAAATCAGCGGTAATTCGAGGTCTCCGATTGGCGGAAAGGGTCGAATGGAAACGGGGCCGAACCGGCCCCGTTGTCGATGTTGCCGTCGGGCCGACAAGCCTATCCATTGCCGGTTGGTGTCTGGGCGCCGCTCTCCGCCGTGCCGCTTTCTGCCGACGCGCCGTGCGCTCCGACCGGGTGCATGGAAATGCCGGCGAGTTTGTGGCCGCGCTCGCGCAGCCACTGGAAGGCGACGTAGAGCGCCGGGATGACGAAGATGCCGACGAGTGCTGCGGCAAGCATGCCGCCGGCAACGCCGGTGCCGACCGCGCGACGGCTAAGTTCGCCGGCGCCCTTGGCGACCACCAGCGGCACCAGGCCGACAATGAAGGCGAAGCTCGTCATCATCACGGCGCGGAAGCGGGCGCGCGCGCCTTCGATCGCCGCATCGACGATCGAAGCGCCGGCTTCGCGGTGGGCCTTGGCGAACTCGACGATCAGGATCGCGTTCTTCGACGCGAGCGCGATCAAAACGACGAGGCCGATCTGGGCGTAGATGTCGAAGGAAAGCCCGGCGACGAGCACCGACAGCAGCGCACCTGATACGCCGAAGGCGACCGACAGCAGCACCGGTACCGGGATCGTCCAGCTTTCATAGAGTGCCACGAGGAAGAGGTAGGCGAAGAGCACGGCCATCGCCAGGATGGCGGTGGTCTTGCCGGCCGCTTCCAGTTCCTGCAGCGCCGTTCCGGTCCATTCGTAGCTGTATCCGGGCGGCAATGTCGAAGCCGAGAGCGCCTCCATCGCGGCAAGCGCCTCACCGGACGAATGTCCCGCGGACGGCTGGCCGTTCAGCGTGATCGAGCGATAGTTGTTGTAGCGCACGATCGATTGCGGGCCGACGATATAGTCGACCTTGGCGACCGAAGCGACCGGCACCATGTCGCCGTTTGCGTTGCGCACGTGCAGACGCTGAATGTCGTCGACGGCGTTTCGGTCCGCCTGAGAAGCCTGCATCGTCACCTTCCAGGTGCGGCCGAAGAGGTTGAAGTCGTTGACATAGTAGCTGCCGAGCGTGCCTTGCAGCGTGGTGAACAGATCGCTCACCGAGACGCCGAGCGATTGCAGACGGTCGCGGTCGATATCGAGATAGAGCTGCGGCGAGCTCGCCGAATAGGTTGTAAAGGTGGGGCCAAGCGCCGGGTTCTGGTTCGCGGCGATGATCAGTCCGCCGGCGGTGGCCGAAAGATCGGCGACCGAACGACCCTGCAGGTCGAGCAGCTGGTATTCGAAGCCCGAACCGGTGCCGAGGCCCATGATCGGCGGCAGGTTGAAGGCGAAGATCTGTGCGCCGCGGATCGCCTGACCCTTGGCCATGGTCGTGCGGATTGCCGCTTCGACGCCGGCCGCATCACTTAGGCGCTCTGCGAAGGGCTTCATGGTGACGATCGCGAAGGCCGAGTTGGACTTCGACAGGCCATCGAGGAAGGAGTAGCCGGTGACGGTGATCACATTGGCGACCCCCTCGATGCCGCCAAGCATCGTCTCTACCTGTTTCACCACCGCGTCGGTACGGTTGTAGGAGGCGCCTTCCGGCAGCCGGATTTCGGTAAAGAAGGCGCCCTGGTCTTCCGCCGGCAGGAAGCCGGTCGGAACGACACGGAAAAGGAAGCCGGTGGCGACGAAGGCGACGGCCAGCAACGCAAGCCCAATGATCGCGCGGCGGGCGATGTGGCCGGCGACAAAGGCATAGCCGTCGCGTCCCTTGTCGATGGTGCGCGAGATGTAGCCGAGAATGCCGCGCTTCGGCCCATGATGCGGCTTCAGAAGCACGGCGCAGAGCGCCGGGCTCAGCGTCAGCGCGTTGATCGCCGAGATCACCATCGACACCGAGACGGCGACGGCGAACTGCTGGAACAGCTGGCCGCTCAAGCCCGGGATGAAGGCGACGGGGACGAAGACCGATAGAAGTACAAGGGTGATGGCGACGATGGCGCCAGTGATTTCACCCATCGCACGACGCGCGGCTTCCGCTGCTGAGAGGCCGGGATTTTCCTCCATCACCCGCTCGACGTTTTCGACGACCACGATGGCGTCGTCGACGACGATACCGATCGCCAGAACCAATGCCAGCAACGACACGGTGTTGAGCGAAAAGCCCATGGCGAGCAGCACCGCGAAAGTGCCGATCAGCGCGACCGGAACGGCGACGAGCGGGATCAGCGTTGCCCGCCAGTTCCCGAGGAACAGGAAGACGATGATAATGACGAGGACGAAGGCCTCGAACAACGTTTCCTCGACGTTGTCGACGCTGGCTTCGACGAACTGCGCCGTGTCATAGGAGACCGAATAGGTGAGGCCCGGCGGGAACGATTTCGACAAGCGTTCCATCGCCTCCTGCACGCCTTTGGCGGCGGCAAGCGCGTTGGCGCCCGGCGCCTGATAGGTGCCGATCATGGCAACAGGCTTGCCATTGATCCGGGCGTTGGAATCCGAACTGGCGGCGCCGAGCTCGACACGCGCAACGTCGCGGATGCGCACATAGGAACCATCGGGCCGCGCGCGCAACACCACATCCTCAAACTGCTTGGGATCGGTCAGGCGGCCTTGGGTCTGGAGATTCAGCTGGAACAGCGGATCGTCGGTCATCGGCTGGGCGCCGATGCGGCCGATTGCGGCCTGAACGTTTTGCGCTTTCAACGCGTTGATCACGTCGGTTGGCGTCAGGTCCAGGCTGGTCATGCGGTCGATGTCGAGGACGACGCGCATGGAGTAGTCCTGAGCGCCGAAGAGCTGAGCATCGCCGACGCCGGGCACGCGCTTGACCGTGTCGAGCACGTTGATCGTGGCGTAGTTGGACAGGAACAGGCTATCGAAGTTCTGCTTCTCGTCCGCAGCAAAGATGGTGATCACTTGCATCAGCGCGGACGACTTCTTGCGCACGCTGACGCCGCTCTGCTTGACCTCGGACGGTAGACCCGCTTCGGCCAGCGATACGCGGTTCTGCACGTTGACGGTGGCGATGTCCGGGTCGGTCCCGACGGCGAAGGTGACGGTCAATGTATAGGAGCCGTCGGCGCCGCTCGTCGATTTCATGTAGAGCATGTCGTCGACGCCAACGACCTTGCTCTCGATCGGCTGGGCAACGGTGGTTTCCACCACGTCGGCGCCGGCGCCTGGATAGCTTGCCGTGACGCTGACCTGCGGCGGCACGATGTCGGGGAACTGCGCGATCGGCAGACGGGTGAGCGCCAGCAGGCCCGCCAGCGTCAGCACGATGGAAATGACCGTGGCGAAGCGCGGGCGATCGATGAAGATCTCTGAAATCATCGCTTAGCCACCTGCTGCCGTGGCGGCATCAACGGTGATGCCCGGCCGGACCTTGCCGGCCCCCTCGGTGATGACGTTCTCGCCTTCTTTCAGGCCCTTGCTGATGACCGCCTGGCCGCGGGTGCTGCGCGCTACATCGACGCGGCGCAGCTCCACCTTGGAGCTGGCGTCGACCACCAGCACGAAGGCCCCCTGCTGATCGCGCTGGATCGCCTGCTGCGGCACGGCCAGAACATCCTGTTTGTCCGACTGCTCGAGCACGACGCGCACCAGGGCGCCGTCGAGCAGTATGCTGTCCGGATTGGGGAATTCGGCGCGCACGGTCACCGTGTCGGTGCCTTGCGAGACGTTACTGGCGATGAAGTTGATCGTGCCCTTCTGCTTGTATTCCGTGCCGTTCGGAAGCCCAAGCCCGACATTGGCGCTGCCGCTGATCTCGCCCTTCAGCACGCGCTCGCGGTAGGTGAGGTAGAGCGCGGTCGCTACCGGAAACTGAACATAGATGGGATCAAGCCGGGTCAGCGTGACCAGCGACCCGCTGTCCGGGCCGACGAGCGCGCCGACATCGGCGGTGGTCAGGCCGACGATGCCGTCGAAAGGGGCCACGATCTTGGTGTAGGAGAGATTGAGGTCGGCGTTGTCCTTGCTGCCCTTGAGGCGCACGAGATCGCCGTCTGCCTTGCGGACCGCGGCATTAGCCTCGTCCACCTTGGCCTGGGAGACGGTCTTGGTGGTGAGGAGCTGGTCGGCGCGGTCACGCTCAAGGACGGCGAGTTGCTTGGCGGCCTCCGCCGCTTCGATCTGCCCTTGGATTTCCTGGACGGCAGCGCGATAGGCGCCGTCCTCGACGCGGTAAAGCTCCGTTCCTGCGGTGACCTTCTGCCCCTCGGTAAAGTTCACCGCTTCGAGGAAGCCAGCGACGCGGGCGCGAATATCGACCTTCTGGATGGCGGTCACCTTGCCGGTCAGGTCGACGCTTTCGCGCAGATCCATGATTGCTGCCGGCGCCACGACAACGGCCGGAGCCTGCTGGGCAAGAGCCGTCTGCGCCGTCAGACCAATTGCGACCAGAAGCGTTGATGTGATTGAAGCTGCACGGATTCTCGTATGACGCATGCAACGTTCCCCCTGAACGAAACAGCTTGAGATGACTTCAGCGCGCCTGGGCAGGCGCCCTCGTTGCGTTGAAAGCAGAACACGTTCTCGGCCTCAAGTCACGCAACTAATGGTTGATAAGATGTCGACCACATAAATGGGATGGGTTTGCCGGAGCTGGACGGTGCAAAGGAGAACTTGTCACAAAAGCAATGGCTTGCACCCCTTGTCCCGTCCGAGGCGGAAGTGCTTGCTGGCGCGAGGTTCAGGATGGTTTGGTTGAGCCCGTCACCCGAGGGCGACCGTTTAACGTGTGTTGCGCCGTGGCGGCCGCAGGGCCGGCCTTGCAACCTTAGGTGACGCATTTCGCGCGGATGCTCTAAAAACAGGTCCCGGCTTTATGCCGGGACCTGCGGTCGATGGTGGCGTCAGGCCGGAACGTCAGGTGAGATCGAAGCGATCGGCGTCCATCACCTTGTTCCAGGCGGCCACGAAGTCGCGCACGAACTTCTTCTTGGCATCGGCCTGTCCATAGACTTCCGCGACGGCCCGAAGCTGCGAGTTCGAGCCGAAGACGAGATCGACGCGGGTCGCCGTCCACTTGACGTCGCCGGTCTTGCGGTCACGACCTTCGAAGACGTCCTTGGCATCCGACGTCGCCGTCCACGCGGTGGCCATATCGAGCAGGTTGACGAAGAAGTCGTTGCTGAGCGTTTCCGGGCGATCGGTGAAGACGCCGTGTTTCGTCGCATCGTGGTTCGCGCCGAGGACACGAAGGCCGCCGACAAGAACGGTCATTTCCGGCGCGGTTAGCGTCAGCAACTGTGCCCTGTCGATCAGCAGCTCTTCCGGCGAAACCGCATATTGGGTCCGCTGGTAGTTGCGGAAACCATCGGCGATTGGTTCGAGCACCTCGAAGGAGTCGACATCGGTCTGCTCCTGGCTGGCATCTGCGCGACCTGGTGCGAAGGCAACCTCAACGTCGTGACCCGCCGCTTTCGCTGCCTTCTCGATTGCGGCCGCACCGCCAAGCACGATCAAGTCGGCGAGCGACACCTTCTTGCCGCCGGACTGCGCGTCGTTGAAGGCGCGCTGGATGCCTTCGAGGGTTTCGAGCACCTTGGCCAGCTGTGCCGGCTGGTTGACCTGCCAGTCCTTCTGCGGAGCAAGGCGGATGCGGGCGCCGTTGGCACCGCCGCGCTTGTCCGAACCGCGGAAGGTCGAGGCGGACGCCCAGGCGGTCGAGACCAGTTCGGAGACCGAAAGGCCCGAAGCGAGGATCTTGGCCTTGAGGTCGGCGATATCCTTGGCGTCGACGAGCGGATGATCGACGGCGGGGATCGGATCCTGCCAGATCAGGTCTTCGGCGGGTACTTCCGGGCCGAGATAGCGGGCGCGTGGGCCCATGTCGCGGTGCGTCAGCTTGTACCAGGCGCGAGCGAAGGCGTCTGCGAAGGCGTCCGGGTTCTCGTAGAAGTGCCGTGCGATCTTTTCGTAGGTGGGGTCGACGCGGAGCGCGAGGTCGGTCGTCAGCATCGACGGGGCGTGACGCTTGGACTTGTCATGCGCATCCGGGACGGTGCCGGCGCCCATGCCATGCTTCGGCGTCCACTGGTGCGCACCGGCCGGGCTCTTCGTCAGTTCCCATTCGTAGCCGAAGAGGTTCCAGAAGAAGTTGTTGCTCCACTTGGTCGGCGTCGTCGTCCAGGTGACTTCGAGACCGCTGGTGATGGTGTCGCCACCACGGCCGCTGCCGTAGGTGCTTGCCCAGCCGAGGCCCTGTTCTTCGATGCCGGCGCCTTCCGGCTCGCGGCCGACATTGGCGGCATCACCGGCGCCATGGGTCTTGCCGAAGGTGTGGCCGCCGGCGATCAGCGCGACGGTTTCCTCGTCGTTCATGGCCATGCGCGCGAAGGTCTCGCGGATGTCACGGGCCGCAGCGACCGGGTCCGGGTTGCCGTTCGGGCCTTCCGGATTGACATAGATCAGGCCCATCTGCACCGCTGCGAGCGGATTTTCGAGGTCGCGGTCGCCGGAATAGCGCTTGTCGTCAAGCCAGGTCTTTTCCGTACCCCAGTAGATGTCCTCTTCCGGTTCCCACACGTCCGGACGGCCGCCGGCGAAACCGAAGGTCTTGAAGCCCATCGACTCGAGCGCACAGTTGCCCGCGAGGATCATCAGATCGGCCCAGGAGATGCTGTTGCCGTACTTCTGCTTGATGGGCCAGAGGAGGCGGCGCGCCTTGTCGAGGTTGGCGTTGTCCGGCCAGCTGTTGAGCGGCGCAAAGCGCTGCTGCCCGGCGCCTGCGCCCCCGCGGCCGTCGCCGGTGCGGTAGGTGCCGGCGCTGTGCCAGGCCATGCGGATGAAGAGCGGGCCGTAGTGGCCGAAGTCGGCCGGCCACCAATCCTGCGAATCGGTCATCAGCGCGAAGAGGTCATTCTTCACCGCTGGCAGATCAAGCTTTTTGAATTCCTCGGCATAGTTGAAGGCTTCGCCCATCGGGTCGGAAAGGGAGGAATTCTGGTGCAGGATCTTCAGGTTGAGCTGGTTCGGCCACCAGTCACGGTTCGAGGTGCCGGCGGATTGAGCGCTCGTCTGAGCTCCGTGCATGACGGGACATTTGCCCGTTTTGTCGGCTTTCGCGTCCATTTCTATCTCCCTTTGCGATAACGTGAATTGTGCGGATCAGAGGAAAGGCGGGCTGTGCGGGCCAGCGATGCGCCGGGCCCGGCTTGCGGCATTCTTTGTGCCGTCGGTGGTTGTCGTTCCGCGAAGCGGTTTCGCCACTGGCTGCGTCTCCCTCATTGCACCGGCAACTCTATCAAAGTGGTTCCATTAATTTAAGTTGGATTTCCTGATGGTGACGATAAGACGATCCTATGGCTAATGGACGGCAGGGCAACAAGCGCATGCTTGCAGCCCTGTATGCATCTTTGATGACGCGCGAACGCTTTGCTGATTGCAGCCCACACAAGAATATTGGTGCACTGTACTCCCGTCAAACTTGCGTAAGAAAGCGCCAATGGTTAGTCACATCCGCCAAAGACTCAAAGAGCTTTTCCATTTTTCGCGTGGTGAAAGGACAGACATCGTGGCTGAGACAGAAACTGGGGCCGGCAAGGGCCGTCGCAAAGCACTTTGGGCGGCCGTCGCGGTGGTCGCGATCGCAGCCGCCGGGGTAGTCGGCGGCAAGTTCATGCTCGAAAGGACCGTCGACAAGTTCATCTCCGAGCGTGGCGGCAAGGCGGGCTCCGTCGAGGCGGATTTCCTCGGGCGCATTCATCTGCGTGACGTGACGCTGCCCTTCGCCAATGGCGCACGTGTGCAGGTCGCCGCGATCGATGGCCGGCCAAAGATCTTCTTCCTCAGCGGCAGGCTTGATGTGAAGGGCCTTGAGCTCGATATCGCCGCAGGCAAGTTCTCCGTGCCGCATGCGATCCTCGAAGAACCGGACTTCTTCGCTGGCGCGCTTTCCAAGGCAGGCGATCAGGGTGAGCTGACGGCGCTGAAACGCATCGAGCGCTTTGCCGCAAAACGGATCTCGGCGCCGGAGGCGACGATCAGCCAGGATGTGGCCGGCACCGAGCAGAAGACGGTCTACAAGGACCTCGCGCTCGAGGACATCGCCGGCGGTCGCGTTGCTCGTTATTCGGCGAGCGGTGCAAGCTTCGCCTTCGCCATGGATGTTCCAGACGGAGAAGGCGCAACGAGGCGCGAGCAGATGAACGGCTCGATCGGGGCTGTCGCGGGCGAGAACTTCGACGCGGCCTATATGGTGCGGATCTACACGGAAAAGGCCGGCCCGGACGACAAGGAGCCGAAGCCGCTTTACGGTCCGATGTCGGCAAAGAACCTTTCCTTCTCCGACGGCGAGGCGCAGTTCGGTTATGACGAAGTGCGCAGCAAGGGCTTCAGCGCGCGCATGCCGGCCGAGCCGCTGCTGGAGACCTTGAAGAAGTTGCAAGGGGTGACGGACCCCGAAACGTTGCCGCCGGCTGAGCGGCAGGCGTTCTTCAAGCGCATCCTTTCAGTTGTCGACATGATCGGCAGCGGCGACATCGAATTGCTCGGTCTCAAGATGGAAGTGCCGGACAAAAGCAGCGAAGAGGAAGGCAAGACGATCAAGCTCGCCGTCGACAAAATGACGATGCAGCTCAATGGCCGCAGCTTCGACGGTGCCCTGCACGGTCTTTCCGCCGGAGAAGGCGCAGACTACGTCAAGCTCGCCGAAGCAAGCATCAAGGGCTTCTCCTGGGCTCCGACCATGGACGCGCTCACGAAGCTGGCGGGCCTGAAAGAGGAAGAGTTTGAAACCTTCCCCTTCACCACCCTGATGCCGGAATTCGGAACGATCCGCATCGCCGGGCTGGACGTGGACATGCCCGGCAGCGCGCCGACAAGCGTGACCGACAGCGAAACTGGTGAAGACGACCAGAGCGCCACCGAAAGCGAGGCCGATCCGTCGGTCAGCGCCGAGCAGGCGCCGGATGAGGCAACCGATGGCGACGCCTCATCCGAGGCAGAGGTCCCCGGCGATGCCCAGGACGATCCGATGGCCGAAGCGCCGGCCGAGCAGGCGGCCGTGCCTTCCGTTCCGGAGCGCGTCCGTTTCACGCTCGACAACTACGAGCTGGCCCTGACCAAGCTGCACAACGGCATCCCGACGGATGTGCGCGTCAGCTATCGCGATCTCAGCGTGCCGATTCCGGCCGACACGCAGGAGGAAGGCTTCGCGACGCTGCGCAAGCTGGGCTTCGACAAGCTGGTGTTCTCTTCCAACGTCGAACTGACCTGGGATGAGCCGAACGAGAACCTCGTCATCAAGGATATCTCCTTGAGCGGCAAGGACATGGGCAGCTTCTCCTTCTCCGGCCTGATGGGCGGCGCGAGCAAGGACTTCTTCTCCGGCGACATGACCGCTGCGCAGGTGGCGCTCTTCGGCCTCACGGCCCGGGAAGCCACGCTCAAGCTCGAAGACAAGGGCATCGTGGCCAAGGGCATCAAGCTCTATGCCGAGGATAACCACATGACCGAGGACAGCGTTCGCGGTCTCCTCGTTCTGATGACGAGCGCGGGCGTGCAGCATTTTGCTGCCACACAGCCGAAGCTGCAGGATGTGGCAAGTGCGTTTACCCAGTTCATCAGCAAGCCCGGCGCCTTCACCCTGAAGGTCAAGGCCAAGGAAGAAGCCGGGATTGGTGCACTCGAGCTGATGGGCGCCGCCGAAAATCCAGCTCTTCTGCTCGACAAGGTCGATCTCGAAGCCGCCGCACAGTAATCGATCGCGGGCCGGGTCAGCCGACACGGCCCGCATCATTTCTGCCTGCGGGCCCCGGAAGGAATTCCCGCAGTACCTTCAATGCCTCCTGTCCGATTTCATGCCCGCCACGACTGTAGAGGGGCTCGGGTATCGGCCCTTTACCTCACAAGATAATCGACCAGGAGCCCCGCGAGCACTGCGCGATCGGCTCACGCACAACGGGCTTCCGTCAAAACAGAGTCGTTTGCGGCTAAATGTGAGCAAAGGATACAAGAAATTGGTGGCAGCATCCTGCATTTTTCCCTGACATGACGGCAAAAGCGAGATGATTCCGTGTGTGTTCGTCATCGGATCGATCAGGCATCCAGGCAGGTTTCCACGCGAAGAATGAACTCCAGCGCCAGGAGGCGAAGGTGGACGGCAGGCTATGAAACAACCGAATGGCATTGGAGCGTGTTTTGGCGAGCCGAAGGCGCCGTTTCTCAGGGTTCGGCCCGTTCGCGACGCCCGCTTTTCGGTCACGCGTCTGCAATGCCGGCTGAATGGAGCAATGAGCCGCGTCGTGTCCCTTCCCGCCGACGACGCCTATTTCCTGATGTTCTATTTCAAGGACGTCATGCATCGCGACGTGGTGCCGGGCGGAGGCGAGAGTGAAATTCGCCGCTACCGGCAGGGGTCGGTCTGCCTCGTCGATCTCGTTCAGGGCGCCAGTATCCGGCTTGTCAGCGATCTCGATTCACTCGCCTTCCACCTGCCGCGGGCTTTGTTCCGCGAAGTCTCCGAGTTCGCTCACGCTCCGGCCGCCGCCGGTCTCAGGTGCCGCCGCGGCGAGATCGACGACGTCATACACAATCTTGCCTTGGCGCTGCTGCCGCTTCTCGCCAAGAGCGAGAAGGAACCGGGTCCCGTGCTGCAGCATATCGCTGTCGCAATCTGCGCGCATCTCCTGCACTCCTATCCGGATCGAGCCAACGCATCCGCCAGCCCCGATCTGTCCGTGTGGCAGGAGAAGGCGGCCAAGGACTTCATGATCGACCATTGGGCCAAGGACTTTTCGTTTGCGGCTGCCGCGTCGGCCGCAAACCTGTCTGAGAGCGTTTTTGCCGCGGCCTTTGCATCCGTGACCGGGCAAACGCCGGAGGCGTGGCTGATGCGGTACAGGATCGGCCGAGCCAAACGCTATCTGATCGAGGAGGGGTGGTCGGTGGCCAAAACCGCCGCCAGTTGCGGTTATGCCGACGAAGCGCGGTTCATCGAAGCCTTTCGCGAGGTGACGGGAGTGGCGCCGGCCGTGTGGCGCGCGCGCTGGCGGCAGTGAGGGGAGCGCCCGTTGACCTGTGAAGCTCTGCGATGTCCCCTGAGATTTGCCTCTGTAATGCGGCCGCCAACCGTTGTAGCATCTGCCCCGCCGCCGAAGCAGGCGGCTGAGCTCGATACTGGGAGACCCTGACCGATGGCCTTACAAGCGGGACTGGGCGCAAGCGAGCGCACACCACGCCCCACTGTCAGAAGGATCAGCGCGGGCGATATCACCGTGACGAGAACCTTTTCGGATCGCTTCGATCTGGACCTCGGGCCGCTGATCCCGCTCGCCGACGCCTTCAACGTCATCGTCCAGATGCGTGATTTCGAGGCGCATCGTCTGTGGCGGCGCGGCGAACTCGTCTATGAGGGAGGGCACTCCAAGGCATCGCTCGCGATCACCGATCTTCGGGACCAATGGCAGTGCCACCATCTGTCGCCCTTCGACAATGTCCGCTTCCACATCCCATTCGCCTGCATGCGGGCCTTCACCGAAAAGGCGGGACGCGGCGAGTATGTGTCATTGTCTTCCGTGCAGGGATGCGTGGATCCGGTGATGTTCGGCCTCGCCCAGGCGCTGCTGCCCTCGCTCGAAGAGCCGGACCGGGCCAATCTGCTTTTCGTCGAACAGATCAACCTTGCCGCACTGGCTCATCTCAGCCAGACCTATGGCGGTTTGCATTTCCCTGTCGACAAGAAGGGTACGCTCGCGCCATGGCAGGAGAGGCTGGCGACGGATTTTCTGGTCGCACACTTCAACAAGGCGTTTTCGATCGGCGATCTCGCCGCCCAGTGCGAGCTCTCGCGCAGCTATTTCAACAAAGCCTTCAAGGAGAGCTTCGGGCGCACGCCGTCCAGGTGGCTGACCGAATACCGGATTGCGCGGGTCAAAGAGTGTCTGCTTCAGGACACCCCCCTTGCCGAAATCGCGATCCACTGCGGATTTGCCGACCAGAGCCACATGACCCGGGTGTTCACCAGCCAGACGGCGGAAACGCCGGCGCGCTTCAGGAAAAAGAACCGCTCCGTCGGGGTGGCGGTAGATCTCAGTAATAGCGCGGAGAGAGGGCGCGCCCTCATGTAGATTGTTCAAAACACATGAAAAGCGTGCAAGAATGACGCGGCGGCCGGGGCCATCATAGGCCGCTCCTGCAGATGATGATGAGAATGAACTGCGTGCACACGTCCCAGGCGCACAGCAATCCGGGCGTCGGTTGGTTCCGCGCGTTTCGTTTTCATTAGCGCTGCGGGAGTTTTTGGCAGGTGGAATCGATAAACAGGAGCGAAGACGATGACGAATGCCTCCGCTGCCTCGGTCGGAATGCGCCCGCGCGACAGCCTCGGATGTTCGCTGGACCAGCTCGATGACGACAGGACGATCGAAGGCCGCGATATGGTCTTTTATCGCAAGCGATCGGCAGCGGGTCCGCCGGGCAGGGTCGCGACCCCTGGCAATGGGCGGGGATATCTGATCGGCCTGTCGCTCGCAGGCGGTCATAGCCGCCGGGTTTTCGGGGAGCATCACTCCGCGATCCAGGAGTTCGGCCAGAATTCCATCTACGTCAGGAACTTCGCCGACGACTACAAAGCGGATCTGGAAGGCTCCTTCGACTTCACCTTGCTTGAAATCGGCTACGGTGCGCTCCAGAGGATTGCGGATGCAGCAAATGCCACGGGAGTCAGCGAGCTGAGGTCCATTTCCGGCTCGCCCGATCCTGTTCTCGGCGGCATGCTCGGTGCCTTGTTTGCGTCGGTGGACGGTTACACCGATCGCAGCGCGCTGTTCGTCGATCAGCTTTCCGTCGCAATCGGCGTGCATATGGTGCGACAGTACGGCAACGGCCGCGGCGAAAGTTTGGCTGGAGGACGCAGGCTCTCGCAGCGCTGCCAGGCAAGTATTCGCGAACTCGTGCAAGCCCGTCTCGACGGCGAGCTTACCGTCGAAGAACTGGCCTCGACCTGCAACCTGTCGCAGGCAGCTTTTCTCCGCGCCTTCCGCGAGACCATGGGCAGCACGCCCTTCCGCTGGCTGCTGCAGCAAAGGATCGAAAAGGCCAAGGACCTGCTGCAGTTCTCTCCCACATCGCTGAGCGAGATCGCCACCGCCTGCGGTTTTTCGGATCAGAGCCATTTTACCCGTGCCTTCGTGCAGGCGGTGGGGACCACGCCGCGCCAATGGCGACGCAGCCGGCAGTCGTAGGGCTTACCGCAGTTATAGTTGTGCGGCGAAGCGGCCCGGATCAGACTACAGTCTCCGGTATGACGAGCGAAATTTTCAAAAATCCACCTTTGGCGACAAGAACGGGACCGCCATCGGCGGCATAGTTGGGCCTCTCCAATCGGAGCCAGTTTCAATAGAAAGAGGCCACGACCATGTCCGCGACAGCGACCCCCGGCAAACTCCTCGTCTCGCCCAAGGACCACACCCTGATCATGATCGATTTCCAGTCGCAGATGTCGTTTGCGACCAAGTCGATCGATGCGGTGCTCTTGCGCAACAACGCCGCACTGGTCGCCCATGCGGCCGCCGGCTTCGGCGTTTCGACCATTCTCACCACCGTTGCCGAGAAGACCTTCTCCGGTCCGATGTTCTCTGAGATCATCGACGCCTTCCCCGGCCAGACGCTTTTGGACCGCACTTCGATGAACACCTGGGAAGACGCCGCCGTGATCGCGGAGATCAACCGCCTCGGCAAGAAGCGCCTGGTGATGTGCGGGCTCTGGACCTCGGTCTGCATCGTCGGCCCGACGCTGTCGGCGCTCGACCAGGGCTTCGAAGTCTATGTCATCGCCGACGCCTGCGGCGACGTCTCCGACGAGGCGCATGAGCGGGCGATGGACCGCATGGTGCAGGCCGGCGTCCGGCCGATGACCTCGCTGCAGTACATGCTCGAGCTTCAGCGCGACTGGGCCCGCACCGAAACCTACGACATGACCACCGGCATCGCCAAGAAGTTCGGCGGTGCGTATGGCCTCGGCATCATCTACGCCAAGTCGATGTTCGGCGCCTCCGAAGGTCACTGACACGGGGCTGAGATGCCCTAGATTATCGCTCTGGCCGTGCTTGAGGTGGCAGGGGCGGCACTGTCATTCGTGAAGGAGTTGGCGATGAAGTTGTATCTTCTCTCGCTCGGAGCCGGACTGCTTGTCGGCATCATCTATTCGCTCTTGAACGTCCGCTCGCCGGCGCCGCCGGTCATTGCGCTCATCGGCTTGTTCGGCATCCTGATCGGCGAGCAATCGGTGCCGCTGGTCAAGCGCGCCCTGTCGGGCGAACCGGTCAATCTCAGCTGGTTCAATCTGCAGTGCATGCCGCACATGTTCGGCCACCTGCCTAGCGGCGCACCGGCCACCGCCGGCAAGGCGAAGGATGCGGCCATCAACGATGAAAGGGCCGGATGATGCCGACACGACGCTCGTTTCTCGGTGCAACCGCCGCCGCCCTAGCCTTGGGTAGGGCAACCGCGACACACGCCCAACAGACTGGAGACACCTC
>NZ_JBYTEC010000052.1:0-9420 GCF_058792075.1 Ensifer sp. EB106-03-01-XG145
CGATCGAAGCCGTGAATGGTGTCGTTGCCATCCCCGACTCGCCCGGCCTCGGCATCGAGATCGATCGCGGTGCGCTCTCGGAATTCAAAGTATCTCAAGGGTGAGAACAGCGCGGGAGGCCAACGCGCCAACCGCGCGCTCCCCCAGCAGGCGGGACGTGCGTTGATCGCAACGGTGCCGACCGCGCTCCTACTGGTTGGCCGCAAGTCCGTCCGCGAGCGCAAGTGCTTGCTCGGGTTCGTCAAGCTGCATCAAGCCACCATCTCGACTCTGGCGCACCTTGTTCAGGTGATCGCGCGGACTGAGGCCCAAGGTTCGCTTGAACATGCGGGAGAAGTAATAGGGATCGGAATAGCCGACTTCGGTTGCGGCAGTCGCCACGGAAAGGCCAGCCTCCAGGAAATGCATGGCGCGCTCCATGCGTTTCAGTTCCTGATACTTTCGCGGCGTGCGGGTCACACGCTTCTGGAATTCGCGCAGGAAGTAGTCTCGATTGTAGGGCGATGCATCGACCGCTCGTGTCGCAATCTCCGGATCAAGTGGATTGGCGGAAATCATCGTGGCAGCTTTCATGACAGCAAGGTCGATCGCATCGGCACCCTCGGGCTGGTAGGTGGCGTGGTCCCGCCATCCGATGAATGCATCCTCGATAAAGGCAATGAGCAGCACCATGAAGAGATGATGCTGACCGAGCGTGACGGAGGAGGGGGGAGCGCTCTGGCGATAGTGACGTACCACAGGTTCGAGAAGCGCCCAGCGCATGAGGCGCAATTTCGGTTGCAGGTCCATCTGCGCGATAAGGTTATGGCGCCCGTAGATATCGAGCGTAAAGTGCTGCGCAACGCCGAGATAGGTCTCCCGCCCCTCATTCCATCCGACGAACCGCTGGCCACGGGAAATCAGCATCGCGTCACCCGGCTCCATGATCACCGGTTCGCCGTCTATCAGGTAATGCCCGCGTCCTTCGAGGCAGATCACGAGATCATCGACCTCGTTCGATTTGTCGATCCGCCAGGTGTGCGAGTGTTCCATGCGGATAGCGGCTCGCGTCAAACTGAGGGTCAGCGCCGTCGGCGGAATCGCAGAGAGAATTCCACCTTCAATTTCGTCCATCTTTTTCCTCGCCTTTGTGAATTCATTCTGCAGGAGAGATGGGTGATTGTCACCGCATAAGCCGCTTGTGCGCACCGTATCGTCTGGGAGGAGGGATCGGTTCGTGGCGAAAAAGGGAGAGTCCTGCTTTCGTCCGTGCCGATCCGGGAGCGTAATTTGTACGAAACTGTATCTATAAAGGCAGCATTTCGGTGCCATCCGGGGGGAGCGGCATGAAAGGACACCGCCTTCTCGGGCTCGGCTATCTCGCGCCCTACGTCATCGGCCTTCTGATTTTCACGGCCATTCCGTTCATCGGCTCGTTCTACCTGAGCTTCACCAGCTACGACCTGTTGAGCGAGCCACGCTGGACGGGGCTCGCCAACTACGAGCGGCTGTTCACCCGTGACCGCACGTTCCTTAAGTCGTTGAACGTCACGCTGCTCTACGTGTTCCTGACCGTGCCGTTGAAGCTCGCCTTTGCACTCTTCATCGCAGCGATCCTGAATTACCGGTTGAAATTCATCGGCCTCTTCCGCACGGCCTTTTATGTGCCGTCGATCCTTGGAGGTTCGATCGCGATTGCCGTGCTGTGGCGCTATGTCTTTGCCTCGGAGGGGCTCGCGAACATGGCGCTCGCCACGCTGGGGCTTGCCCCGGTCGACTGGTTCGGCGATCCGACCAACGCGCTCTTCACCATCACGCTTCTGCGCTGCTGGCAGTTCGGCTCGGCCATGGTGATCTTCCTGGCAGCACTGCAATCGATCGACAAGTCGCTCTACGAGGCAGCGGCGATCGATGGCGCGGGCAAGGTGCGGACCTTTTTCTGGATCACCCTGCCGCTGCTGACTCCCGTGATTTTCTTTAACCTCATCATGCAGATGGTGCAGGCGTTCCAGGAGTTCAACGGCCCCTACATCATCACTCAGGGCGGTCCTCTGAAGGCCACATACCTGCTGCCGCTCTACATCTATGACGAGGCGTTCAAGAAGTTCAACATGGGTTATGCCTCGTCCATTGCCTGGGTGCTCTTTGCCATCATCACCGCGCTGACCCTCGTCGCCTTCTGGTCTTCGAAGAAGTGGGTCTACTACGCCGGCGACAAGAGGAGCTGAGCCATGGTCGATCTTCAAAAGCTCAACGGCCAGCAGGCCGCACGTAGGGCAAGGCTTCGCGTGCTGTCGACGACGGTTCGCTACGTGCTGCTCTTTTCGGTCGGTTTCGTCATGCTTTATCCGCTGATCTGGCTGGTCGGCGCGAGTTTCAAGACCAACTCGGAGATCTTCGCCGGGGCGGGCTTCCTGCCGGACAACCCGACCGCCGATGGCTACATCAAAGGCTGGCAGACATCGACGCCCTATACCTTCGGCCGGTTCTTCTGGAATTCGTTCCTGATCATCCTGCCGAAGGTGATCGGCACGGCGATCTCCTGCACCATGGCGGCCTACGCCTTCGCGCGGTTCGATTTCCCGTTCAAGAAGATCTTCTTCGCTTCGGTGATCGCGATCCTGCTCTTGCCGAATGTCGTGACGCGCATCCCGCAATATATCCTGTTCCGTGATCTCGGCTGGCTGGACAGTTTCCTGCCGCTCTGGGTGCCCTCTGCCTTCGCCGGCGATGCCTTCTTCGTCTTCATGCTGGTGCAGTTCCTACGCTCTTTGCCGGCAGACATGGAAGAGGCAGCGCGTGTCGATGGCGCAAACAGTTTCCAGACGTTGGTCTACATCGTCGTTCCAATGCTGGCGCCGGCGCTGATCTCAGTCTGCCTGTTCCAGTTCATGTGGACGATGAACGATTTTCTGGGCCCGCTGATCTACCTGTCATCGGTCGACAAGTATCCCGTGAGCCTCGCGCTCAAACTCTCCATCGACACGACAGAGGCCTTCGAATGGAACCGCATTCTCGCAATGTCGGTGCTAACCATCACACCCGCTCTGGTCGTGTTCTTCGCTGCGCAACGGTACTTCATTGAAGGGATCTCCTCCGGGGGAGTCAAAGGCTGACCATGGCAAAGGTTCAACTGAAAGATCTTGAAAAGGTTTATGGCGGCGCGTTCAAGGCCGTGCATGGCATCAACCTCGACATCGAGGATGGTGAGTTCATGGTCTTCGTCGGGCCTTCGGGCTGCGCCAAGTCCACCACGTTGCGCATGGTCGCGGGGCTCGAGGAAGTCTCGGGCGGCGAGATCGTGATCGGTGACCAAAGGGTCAACGACCTGCCGCCGGGCAAGCGTTCGATCGCGATGGTGTTCCAGAATTACGCGCTCTATCCGCACATGAAGGTGCGCGGCAACCTGGCTTTCGGGCTGAAGATTGCCGGCAAGCCGAAGGCAGAGATCGACGCAGCCATCAAGCACGTGGCCAGGATCCTCGAGATCGAGCCGCTGCTCGACCGCCTGCCAAAGCAGCTCTCCGGCGGACAGGCGCAGCGCGTCGCGCTCGGACGTGCCCTCATCAAGAAGCCAGGCGTCTTCCTGTTCGATGAGCCGCTTTCCAATCTCGACGCCAAGCTGCGCGCCTCAATGCGGGTCCGCATCACCGATCTGCACAGACAGTTGAAGGCCGAAGGCCTGTCTTCGACTGTCATCTACGTGACGCACGACCAGACGGAAGCCATGACCATGGGAGACCGGATCTGCGTCATGCAGGCTGGCCACATCATGCAGGTGGCAACGCCCAAGGAACTCTACAATCGTCCGGCAAACCTGTTTGTCGCCGGCTTCATCGGAAGCCCCGAGATGAACCTCGTCGATGCGACGCTTCAGGGCGGCGATCTCCAGATCGGAAGCCAGCGCGTGGCACTCGGCGCCAATCTCGAGGGCAGACTTTCGGCCAGACCTACAGAGGCCGTGCTTGGCATGCGCCCGCAGCATCTTTCGCTCGTCGCCGATGGGCCGGGCCTTTCCGCAAGGCTCACCAACGCCGAGTTCATGGGGCACGAAGTGTACCTGCATGCCGACCTCGAAGGCCGCAAGCTGGTGAGCGTCGTGGGCGCCGCCGAATTCGAGACACTTGGCCAGTCGGACGTTATCCGCCTGCGCCCGGACCCCGACCACCTGCATGTTTTCGACAAGACCGATGGCCGCAACGTTTCGCTGTGAGGAGGGAGCGCTCGGCCCAATTCCAAGGAGGAGAAGTTCGATGAAAATGAAGAGAACGATCGCAGCATTGGCCGGCGTTGCCTATGGCGCCCTGGCCCTCGGGACGGCCGCTCAGGGCGCCGAACTGCGCATGGCCTGGTGGGGCGGCGAGAGCCGCCACGTCGCCACCCAGAAGGCGATCGCCGCCTGTGGCGAGAAATATGGCCACACAGTCAAGGGCGAATTCACGGGATTTGACGGTTACCTCGAAAAGCTGACGACCCAGATGGCCGGCAAGACCGAAGCCGATATCATCCAGGTCAACTGGCCCTGGCTGCCGTTGTTCTCGAAGAATGGCGACGGCTTCGCTGATCTGCGCAAGCTCAAGGCGATCGATCTTTCCAACTGGAGCGAAGCGGATCTCGCGGCCGGCTCGATGAACGGCGTGCTGCAAGGGCTCTCCGTTTCGACGACGGGCCGCGTCTTCTTCTTCAACGCCACGACATTGGAAAAGGCAGGCGTCGCCATTCCGAAAAGCTGGGACGAGTTTTTCGCCGCCACGGCGACCATCAAGGAAAAGCTCGGCAAGGACTACTATACCTTCAACGCCGTCAAGGAGACGGCGCAGCTTTTGACCACGCTGGCCGTGGTGCAGAAGACCGGGAAGGATCTGGTCGATCCCGCGACCAATCGCGTTGCCTGGACGCCGGAGGAACTTGCCGAGGGCATATCGTTCCTGGGCAAGTTGGTCGAGGCCGGAGCGATCAGATCGCAGAAGGAAGAAGCAGCCGATGGCAATGTCAATCTGTTTGAAAAGCCGGCCTGGGCAGACGGCAAGATTGCCGGCTCCTACGAATGGGATTCGACCTATTCGAAATATGCAGACCCGTTGAAAGACGGTCAGCTGTTGAAGTCCGTGGCAATGCTGAGGTTTCCGGACGCCGTGACGGAAGGCGTCTATCGCAAACCCTCGATGGTGTTCTCCATCTCCAAGAACTCCAAGGACGCTGAGGCGGCAGCTCAGATCGTCAATTGCCTTCTGAACGAACCCGAGGGCATCGATGCGCTTGGCACATCGCGCGGCTTGCCGGCGTCGAAGGCCGCCGCTGCCCGCCTCGGTGACAAGGGCGAGCCGGAAGTGCGCGCAGCAAACGCTATCGTCGTTGCCGCAAGCGGTCCGGCCGTCTCGCCTTTCAACGAGCATCCGGAGGTGCGCGCAGCCTTCATCGATACGCTGGAGGAGTACGCCTATGGCCAGTTGAAGGCGGATGAGGCAGCCGCACAGATCATCGATACGGTGAACGACGTGCTTGCCGAGTTCGATTGATCGTCAGATGTCCCGCCACGGTTTCCGCGGCGGGTCCACTCTACCGGAAAAGCCAAGAGAACGAGACCATGATCCGACCGTCCATCATCGCGCTGTCAGCGCGAACGGCAGCGCTTTGCCTGCCTAAAGCCGGAGCGCTCTATCGCCTGCCTGACCCGGCCTCCTGGCGGCTCGAGCCGGCGGCCGGCGACGGTGAGGTGCGGGAAGGGATCACTGCGACGGTCGTCAGCCTTCTCCATGATCTTCAACCGGGTGGTCGCTACCGCCTCGAGGTCGAAGGGTTCCAGCCGCTTGAGTTCGAAACGCCAGCCTGCGCCGGTCTGATCGATCCAACCGCATTCGGTCTTGTCCCCGGTATCCGTCACGACGATCTCGAGGGTGCCCGCGCCAACGCTGCCGCTCTGGCGGACGCCGTAGTCGCCGTGCCCGACGGCGGCACTCTGCGCCTGCCCAAAGGAGACTGGACGGCCTTTCCGGTTCGGCTCAAGAGCGGCATAACCCTGCATATTTCCAAGGGAGCGGTCCTTCATGCGCCCTCGGTGCGCGCGGGCTGGCCCATCCTTGAAGCCCGCGACGCAATGGGCAGGATGCTAGGAAGCTGGGAGGGCCTGCCGACTGCCTGTTTTGCCGCTCCGGTCCATGCCATCGGCGCCGAACGGCTCGTGCTCGAAGGAGAGGGCTCTCTCGATGGTTCGGGCGACAGGGGAGATTGGTGGCATTGGCCGAAGGAAACCCGTGACGGAGCCCGCCGCCCGCGCGGTCTGCACCTCGTCTCCTGTGCTGACGTGAAGCTGCTGGGTTTTACCATCCGCAACGCGCCATCCTGGACGATCCATCCGCAGGGCTGCAGGAGGTTGGTTGCAGCGGGCCTCACCGTGGTCGCCCCGCCCGACAGCCCGAACACCGATGGATTCAATCCTGAAAGCTGCCGCGACGTCACGATCACCGGCGTGCGATTTTCCGTGGGCGACGATTGTATCGCGGTCAAGGCGGGCAAGCGCAGGCCGAATGGCGAACACGATCACCTTACCGAAACCCGCGGCGTCCGAATCACCCATTGCCTGATGGAGCGTGGCCACGGCGGCCTCGTGATCGGCTCGGAAATGTCGGGCGGCGTGCACGATGTCTCCGTCGAGGATTGCGAAATGGTCGGCACGGATCGCGGCCTGCGCCTGAAGACACGACGGGGGCGCGGTGGATCCATCACGAATATCGTCATGCGGCGGGTTCTCATGGATGGTGTGGACACAGCGCTATCGGCCAACGCTCATTACCATTGCGATGCCGACGGTCACGACGACTGGGTGCAGTCACGCCAACCGGCCCTGATCGATCAGGGAACACCCTTCATCGATGGCGTCACCATCGAGGACGTCGAAATCCGCAAGCTCTCGCACGCAGCGGGCGCGTTTCTCGGCCTGCCGGAAGCGCCAATCCGAAACGTCAGAATTCGCCGACTGAAGATTGCGTCCTATCGCGCCGACGCGACCGCCTCACCGCCGATCATGGCTGACCGGGTGCGACCTATGCGGCACGAGGCGATCGCCGCCGAGTACGCCGAGATCGACTGCGACGAACCTGCGCTCTTGAGCAGAGCCCCGATTTCCGTTTCCCTTGAATGAGATACCCGATGGACCCGACCGCCTATTTCGACCAGTTCACGCAACGCTACACCCCCTACAAGGGCGGAAGCTGGTGCTACGAGGACGGCTGCATCTATCGCGGTCTTCGACTGCTTTTCGAGGCGACAGGCGAGAGGCGCTGGAGCGAGCACCTGCACCGGCTCGTCGATCGCCAGGTCGGTTCTGACGGCACACTCCTCGGGTACGATCCTGCCGAGTACAATATCGACCACATTCTCGCTGGACGCGTCCTGTTCCCATTGGCCGCAGAAACAGGCGATCTTCGCTACAGGACAGCGGCAGACCAACTCGCAGGTCAACTTGAAACCCATCCGCGCATACTTGCGGGCAACTATTGGCACAAGCAGCGCTACCCTAACCAGGTTTGGCTCGACGGGCTCTATATGGGTCTCCCGTTTCAGATCGAATACGCACTTGCGACCGACAATCCGGCTCTGATTGCCGATGCGCTTCAGCAGTTCGCGACAGCACTTGCGCTCACGGCGACCGCCAAGGGCCTCTACGTGCACGGCTATGATGACAGCCGGAAGCAAAGTTGGGCCGACCCGATTACAGGCAGGTCGCCGGCGGTCTGGGCCCGGGCCGTCGGCTGGCTGGCAATGGCACTGGTTGATGCGCTGGCGCTTCTACCCAACGACAGGGCGACCGCAGCGCTACGTTTGAGGACCAGCCTGCTGCTTGACGAATTGATGGCACGCCAGACGCCGTCCGGCCTCTGGATGCAAGTCATCGATGAGCCCGATCTTGCGGGCAATTATGAGGAAAGCTCTGCTTCTGCCATGTTTGCCTACGCATTGCTGCGCTACGCGCGATTGGGCCTTTCTCAGGCTGATCGAGCCACTGTGGCCGGCCGGCGAGCCCTCAACGCATTGATTTCGGGGCGCCTTGTCGCCGATAGCGAGGGCATCACTCGATTGACGACAATCGTCGGTGTCGCTGGTCTCGGCGGCTTCGAAGGCAACTATCGCGACGGCTCGCCCGGCTACTACCTCTCGGAGCAAGTGGTCGCCGATGACGCCAAGGGCGTCGGACCACTGATGATGGCGTTCGCCGAAGGCCTGAGGTGCTGCGACAAGTCCCTCAGCGTTGCAACCGGCCGACAAGGATCGGCCAGCGCCAGATGAACCAGATCCGTATCGAAGACGAGCAAAGTCCGGAACAGATAGCGCTTGCTTAAACGAGGTGCCGGGGAGGTATCTGCTCTCGCTGACACGGCCAGCCGGGATCCGACACCCCGGTTGGAACCCGATCAGATATCCGACCGAGCAGGTTGATATAGGATCGATCAGTATGGCTTGCGAGACACCAGTTAGGGCGCACACAAGCGGCGGCCCCTTATATGTTCAAATTCTTGATTAGGGTATTGACCCTCCCATCATTGGAAGGTTCATCCTCACCCAATTCAGCTGGAAGAGGTGCCCAGAGAATGCTGAGACTGATCACGATTGTAGGTTCCGCGCTGTTCGGGGCGGCAAGCGTTGCGACGACGTCATTCTCAATGGGTCCTAGTCCGGGTGGGGATTGGTGGACACCGTTGGACCACTACTGCGAACGCGTGGGGCCGGGCTTCTGGGCGGAGCCGTTCAACACGCTCACCAACCTGGGCTTCGTCATAGCCGCGGCCGCCATATTCGTTCGCCAGCGCCGGGCTGGACGAGCGGACAAGCAGCTACTTGTCCTGGCACTCCTGACGGCATCGGTCGGCATCGGCTCGTTCCTATTCCATACGTTGGCCAACCGGTGGTCGCTGACCGCGGACATCGTGCCCATCGCGGTGGTCATATACTCGTTCTTCTTCGCGGCGCTGACGCGGCTGCTGCGCCTAAGCGCCATCGTTGCCGGACTGTTGACCGCGACATTGCTGGTCCTTTCGCCCACACTCGAAGTCATCGCAAAGCCTCTGCTCGGAAGTTCGGCGACCTATGCTCCGGGATTGATCGCGACTTTCGGCGTGGCGTTCGCGATACCGCTTGCAGGTCGTGGTTCGATGCCACCGCTGCTGGTGGCGGCTGGCACGATTTTCTCCGCTGCGTTGGTCTTTCGGATCCTCGATGCGCCGCTCTGCGGATATTGGAGCGTAGGCACGCACTTCATCTGGCATGTCCTCAACGCCGTCGCCCTGGGATTCGCGCTCCTGTCGATCGAACAACTTTCGCCAGGAGGCCGTGCAGACTCTTTGTCAAAGCCCATGCCGTCTGAGTCTGACGCTAGTGCTGCCAGCCGCGCAGGCCTCGACCGCGGGTGATATTGGGGCGCAGGCGAACACGAACCGCGCTGCG
>NZ_JBYTEC010000053.1:0-8419 GCF_058792075.1 Ensifer sp. EB106-03-01-XG145
AGCTCATTTGACGGCCCGTAGATCAACCTCAGATCGCTGCAACTGAAAAAGCCATGGGGCGTGGACGTCGCATACGCACCAGATGCACACCCGATCGAATGTTCGTTGAAGCATATAAACATCGTCCGGACTTATCTGGACGGATGGCTCTCCTGCGAACTCCTGCATCGAGACTTCCGGATTACCGTGGACGTGCGCTTCAGCGTTCGCTGACGCTTATCGAAACCGGTCATGTATTTCAGGGCGCCGCTCTCTCGGATGCCTCTCTGGTAACAACTGAGAATGCGTCTTGCGATCACTTCTGCCGTCTCACAATCTTGCGACAGCCCGCGTTCGCGCAGGATGTCTTGGAAGATCCGATCGATCTCGTTCATTTCGTGAGGGAGAAGCGCCATCGATCTAGGCAGGGAATGCATGCGCGACCTCCTTTCCCAGGGGCGACGCGGGTTCCCTCCGCCGGAGCCCCGTAGTTCGAAAATCGAGTGTGAAGAAAAAATAATATCGGCTAATCAATCCGACAAGATAGCCAAAAAGGGTGATTGAGGTCGCTCATAACGGATCGGAGCGGTAGTGAGGGTAGGCCGAGGCGCCGAGTGGTCGCTGGGCGCAAAAGTGCTAGTAAGATTTCGGGGCATGGGCCACGTGTGGGATGGACGCTGGAGCGCGGAGTTGATTGGGACTGGGGCTTGCTAGAATTTTGCCAGGTCAGATCCTGTGGTCTGGTCCACAACAGCGGAGAAGTCAGCCAAGATAGCAAGAGAGCAGAGGTGTTCGTCAGCGATTTGGATCAACGCTATGGCGACGTCATCATCAGACCAGCCCGTTGCCGTACAATAGTCGACGAACACCCCGAACGCCTCTCTGAGGGCTTCTTGGCATTCATCGCTGCTCTGCTCGTATTTAGTTTGGCGGGTTGGAGGGGCGATTATCGGTAGGGTTACCTGCTTCATTGCTTCACCCAGGCGGCCTCGTTAATTTTCCGTGGCCCACAGCGGCCCGGACGGACGGGCGGCTCTGGAGCCGGTTATTAGACCTTGGCGCTGAGGCGAAGACGCCCTGGTTGAAATCAGAATACGCCGTAATCGAAATGCGCGACAATTGACCTCAGACCATTGGCGGACCGGCTGGGACTTAGGTCGTTACAGCAAATGGGTGGTCACAGAGTAGCTTTTTAACCCGAAGTGGCTATCCGGAATCCGAAGGAATTAACTATCACGGCCGAGAGCGGCGGGAACCTCTGCGTCAACCACTTGTTTCCGTGTCCTGCGAGTCCACATTTGAAAGCAAGATCGACCCCCATCAACCTCGCTGCCAACGGCGTCGCACCGAACGCCAACGATCCACCTACCGTCTGCGATTGGTTGGGCTTCGACGGTGTCGGCCACATCGGACGTAGCAGGAAGGAGACCGGCGGCAGGTCAGATCACGATGATATGTTCTCGCCCCGAGGAACGTCACTTTCGCTCGACGGTTGGGCCCGACATTCAACGCGTCAAAGAGGAAGCAACGATGCTGAGGACATTACTGACGGCGACAGTGTTACTCGCGCTTGCTGGGCCTTCTGCCTTTGCCTTGTCCGATATCGTGTGTGATCAAGCGAACATGTCGAAGCTCGAAACTGACGTCAAGGCTATGACAGACGAGATGAAGAAGGACTACGCCAATAAGGAATTGGCGATGGCAAAGGAAGCACTTGCCTCAAACGACAACGACAAATGCAAGACGCATATGTCGAACGCAATGAAGGGAAATGACCCTATGTGACGGGTTGGGGCAGCCCTAAAGAATGGCCCCGCAGGCAACCCTGGGGCCTTTGCGCGGCCGTGTGGGACGGAAGTCCGATGGAGGATCCTTTTCCGCCGCCCCAGGTTATACTCTCGTTCCTCGACTGGCATTGTAAGGGGCAACCTGCAGGGGTGCCGCATAGGCAAGGCCTACTTTGTGGCATTTGCTATCTCACACGGAGACGTGGAAGTGACAACAAGTGTTCCCAGACAGCTTGCGCCGGCTCGAAGCACGCATCTCAACATGATGACAAGCAGTGGGTCGCCACCTAGGCTCCCGGTGGACGATACCGAATTGACTTTGCCTTTTCCAAGGCTTCGATCGTATCGTCGACACTGAGGAGAACTGTGGTCTCAATAGAACTGAGCGCGCCTCCTGCGCCAATAGCAAGAGCGACTGCCGCCATCGATATATTATCAGGCGCCTCCCACAGATTCCAACCATCATGCTCGCCAAAGGCGTACCAGAACCCATGGAGCTTTCCGCCAACGGATTCAATGTAAGTGCGTGCCGCCTCTCGGCGATCCTCGGGGTTTTCGATCATTCGCGCCCACGTTTCGGGCGTGTAGCTGAAGCGCGTGAGATAAATGGCCATGATTTGCCTCCTCCGCCAGAACAACACAGTTAACGCTCAAGGCGAGGAAAACGCGAGTCATCCAATGTGCGGACTTGTCGTAGTCAACGGTTTCAACTTCGCAGTTTCTGCGGTTGCGGCGGGAAGCCCCAGAGAAGGCAAGAAGGGTCCACAGGGGGGGCGACATTGGCCGCGTCCTAGCGCGGGGTGTCCTTCCGCTTGAGGAGGCCAGAGCGGATCACGTCCGACTTTGACGCCGGGGTGGGGAGGGAGGTGCCGACTTTGGATTGCGTGATCCATCGCGCGCCTTGAAACCCTCGTACTTCTGTTGTGCATCCAACCTGTCGGCGTCCGATACAGGACCGACCGGTGTACCATTGATGTCATGGCGGACGGATCCGGGTCGCGCGACCGCAATCTGATAGCTCCGCGAATGCACATAGGTTGCCATCGTCTTGCGCAGAGCCGTGACGCTGAATTCCGGTTTCAGGAGAGGGCGGATTTCATCCCAGAGCCCGAGTGCAAAGGGTCGGATCGGGTCGCCAATCTTGGCTGGAAGAACTGCAATCGGCCGAGTGAGAAGAGCATTGATTGCCTCGGTCTTGGCGACCTCTCGTTCACGGGCGAGAACCGGGTTGGAGTTCTCTCGCGGAGATTTCGTCTTCGGTGACTTCTGACGCATCGCAGTCCGTGCCAATCCAGGAATGTCCATTCCAGGATATGCCATTCGGCACCACGAACCAATGACATCTGCACCCATGGCGTGAACGCCAGCACGCAAGCACTGCGAGCGGGCTATGTCGTGGCGAGAACGCACCGTCGAACTCCTTATCTTCGAAATAGCGGATTTTGGAGACGAGGGAGGGGCGATTGACATTGCTGCAGAAGGATCATCTGGGAGTTCGAAAGCCGCATAATCGTTGGCATTGATGAGGTCGTGTGCCGCGATATGTTCCGCACTCGACGTAGCGCCCTTGCTTCAGGAGCGGATTGTGTAGTTGACCTCCGTTTTGCCGACCGTGCGGGCGATAAGCTCCGCTATCGACTGCAACTGTGCGCGCTGAGCCTTCCGCGGCAGTATCCTTCTAGGACAGCGTCTCAAGAACTGTTTCCGAACGATCGAGAGCAGCTCATTGCGGGTCCGCTCGGCCGCTACGCGCCGGTATCCCATTTTTGTACGGTCGACTCGTTGGTATTGAGGTAGCGCGCGAAACCGGCTGGCTAACGGGATTGTTTTCGCGCAGCGTCTTGATCTCGTCTGGGGTCAGCTCTTGCCGGACGAAACAGGCAGGCCTCATCGAAGGTCCGCATCGTCTCCTTGTCGATGGTGCCTGCAGCATACATACCTTCGACGGCGGTGTGGATCGCTTCGAAGGCATCGCTCTCGAACTTGCGCTTAGTCACCATTGTAAATCTCCAATAGGCCGCCGACCCCGATTTCGGTATCGAGCTCTCCGCGACGGGTTGGCGCGGGGCCATGTCACGGATTTCGGTCTGGTGAATGGTGCTCGAGCGCCGCAGCACTTCGTCAGCCTTGGCGGTAAGCGCGAGCGTCTGGCGGCGCGTGTCATTCGGATCGGGTTCATGCCTAACATAGCCGGCTCCCAGCGCCTGCGGAAGGGAACAAAGCTGCATTCCCATCGGTTGATGGATCGACTGCACAGTGGAAACGAAGGCGTTGGATTGGACCGTTCACATGGAGGCGCCACCACTTGAAAGAAAGCTTGCAGCGATCCTTGCGGCCGATATCGAAGGTTATTCCCGCTTGATGAATGCCGACGAAGAGCAGACGCTTGCGACTTTGACGTCGCACCGCAGTATTGTCGACGGTCTTATCGAAAGCGCCCATGGTCAGATTTTCGGGACCGCCGGCGACAGCGTGTTGGCGGAATTTCCATCGATCGTCCATGCCTTCAACTGCGCAGTCGCCATTCAGCAGGCGATGTGGCGTGCCAACCAGGCGCTTGCCGACGACCGGAAGATGAACTTCCGCATCGGGATCAATATCGGCGACGTTCTGGTGAAAGACGGCGATATCTTCGGCGATGGCGTCAATATCGCCGCCCGGCTGGAAGGCCTCGCTGATGCCGGCGGCATCTGCGTGACAAGAGGGGTACGAGATCATCTGCGCGATCGCGTGGATACCACCTTCGAGGATTTGGGTGAGCACCAATTCAAGAACATTTCGCGCCCGCTCCGGGTCTTCCGCGTCCTGTTCGACCCGCAGGCCGAACCAAGCCTGAATGTGGAGCTATCGTCCGTCGACACCCCCGAGCGATCCTCGTCTGTCGAAGAGCCCTTCTCAGTAGATGACAAAAGCGACGGGGTGCGTCGAGTCGAGGTGGCCTTTTGGGAGGCGGTACAGGAGAGCGACGACCCGGCCGAGTATCTCCTTTACCTGAAGCGGTTCCCGGCGGGTCAGTTCGCCGAACTGGCAGCCGCACGCGTTGCGCAAGGAGGGGCTGGCGATGCCGACCCTGGTATCGAGGTTTCATTCTGGGAAACAGTTCGAGACACCGGTAACGTCGAGATGATTGAAGCGTATTTGTCAAAGTTTCCGCAGGGCCAGTTCGTCGATCTCGCGAACATATTGCTGGCAGACATTCGAGCGAAATCAAACGCCTAACGATCCTCGCAACGACTTCGCGAACGCCAAGCCGGGACAATTCAGGCGCTTGCGCAGTCGAAGTCCCGAAAGCGACGGGAGGGCCAGGTGTTTGAGGACTTCTCCTCTGAGATGGTTTCTCAAGTGGCTCTGTTCCTACTCATTGGCATTGCTTTCGGCCTCCTTTTCGACACGTCTGCCGTATCGCTAGGGCGATCCGGCGCTCAAGGAGTGCAATGCATTGCAATAAGCAAGCTGAGAATGGCGGCCGCGCGGTCGGGAGGCGCAGGAAGTCATACCGCAGATTACGGGTCGCAGTGTACGTTTGGCTTGCTAATCCAATGTGCCGGAAAGAAAGGCCCCTCTTGTAGGCGGGGCGAATAGCGCCGCCAGATGGTTCACTGGGCGCGGGCAGGGATCGCAATCCAACATAAATTGCTCATGTACGCTAACCGCCAAGCCCGAGGGAGGGACGGTCTGCTTCCCGATTCCGGTACGCTGCCGCAAGAAAATGGGTTGCCAGCGGAGCAGCGCGGACCGCCCCTGGCCGCATTCGCGGCCGGTACCTGGTACGCTTTCCCGCTGCTGGCGACGGCTTCACGCTAAAAGCAGGGATGACCTCGCTAGGTGTGATTGTTGACTCTGCTCGCTGCTCATTGGAAAAGATCATCAGTTCGAGAGGGAAAACACTCATGGCAGACGAGAGCAATACCGAGACCACAGAGACGGCGCCACTGGCGGAATCAGCTCCGCCCAGGAAGCGCCGAGGACCGCGGCCGAAAAATGTCGTTTCGGACGCAACTGCTGAAACACCGGAGGCCGTTGCTGCCCCGCCCGTGAGAGGACGCAGGAAGCGCGCAGACAGGTCGGTAGAGTCGCCGGCCGTTGCCAAAAACAGGGGAAAGAAGGTCGCCAAGGGCACCGGAAAAACCCGTGGGGCAAAGCAAACGATCGAAACGCCGGCTCCGGTCCCAGTCCTCGACGACATTGCTGATCTTCGTCAGCTTGAAGAAGAGAACGCTCGGCTCCGCAAGGCGCTGGCCGAAAAACTCCGAGCTGAGAACGCCGATCTGCGCAAGCGACTGGGTCTTGCCTGATCATCGGTGAAGGGCTGATTGGATTTAGGCGATCGGCCCTCCTCATCACATTCTCGCTGCCGTTCGTCGAGAGCTGCAGCGGAGGATTCCGGTGCCATTGCTCGAGGTGGCGGCACATATGAAATCACCATGGAAATATCTGGTCCAACTGGCGTCTTTGGGGCGAACGGTCAAGGAGCCGGAAAGCCCGCGTGAAATCGCGACCGAGGAACCGGTCGGCGAAGTTGACGAACCGATAGTGGAAGCCCCGAACGAGGTTGCAGGCAATCTCGACGCCGCGACTGTCGGCGGTGAACGGGCGCCCACCACAACGGTCGACCGGTCAAGTCCCGACGATCGCGTGGCGCTTCCGGAACCCGCCGGACCAACGCGACCACCGCCGACGAAAAGGCAAAGGCGCAGCCGGAAAACGAGCGCCAGCGATGTTGCCATGGCCGATGCCGTCGAGTATGGAGATGGCGACTCCAGTGCTCCTCAGCCGCCGATGACATTCGCCGATGAGATGACCGCACTGGACGAGGACATCAGGCAACTTAGACGCCGGCTGGCAGAGAAGTTGCTGTTGCAGAACTTGCAGCTCAAGAAAATGCTTGAGCGCTTTGACGCGTCGTAAGCTGATGGCGCGCCTTCAACGTTGGATCCCTATGAAACCGCAACAGCGCAAGTTTATCGTCGAAGTCAAATCGGCCCGGCGGCGGACGACAACCAATCCATCTTCCATCTGGGGCGATACGGACCTGAAAGCCCTCGTGCGCCAGGCGGAGACCGAAGCGCCGCAACTGTTCGAACCGGCTCAGCGCCCCGACGAGCCTTCTCCGGGGCAAAGTGCGGAGGTTTGTCCGAACGAGAGCGTTGGGACCGACGCCGTTGAATTGACTTCAAATCCGGCGGCCCCGACCGAAGAAAATATTCGCACCGAGGATGTTTCTGGTCCTGCTTCCCTCTCGCCGATGGAAGCAAGCCGCACGAAGACGATTCCACCAGAAGATAAGCCGAAGCGCCAAGGGCCAACGCGCCGTGGTCGTCCCCTTGGTAGCAGGACGACAATCGCTGCTCCCGAAGCGATTTACGACGAGCTTGCCGTGCTCGAGGTAGAGAACCGTCGGCTGAAAGGGCTACTCGCGCAGCGGCTTCAACAAGAGAACGTCCAGTTGCGAAAGATGCTTGAACGGTTCGAAACAAACTGAGCCTGCAGATCGATGATCTTCGCTTCGAAGGTCATCATCTCTTCCCGCCAGAACCTCTCCCATAGAGAGCGGAGGAGATGTGAAAGAGTCGTGGTATGCACAACCGTCACGCATCGGCTCTGAATAGCCTAGCCAAGCAGAAGTCGAGGATGGTATTCCCTCGCTTACAAGTGCGAATTTAAGGGCAATACGTCAGGCCTTGGAAACGGCCGGTATGGAGTTCATCCCAGAAAATGGCACTGGTTGCTCGCTGCACATTCCAGACGCCGCTCTTTGATGTTCCAGACCCTTAAGCTGCGGGGTAGGTGGATGGGCACGTCATCCCGCCCAAGGGCTTTGCCGGACCGGCTGCTATCGCGAAGTGGCCACAGAGAGCTTCGGAAGGACCGTGGCGATCGGACGGCCGCCGCCGTCGCTCAAAGCGCCTCCGACCAGCAGGTAAGCAGCGATTACCGCCATTGATAGAAGAATTACTCCGATTGGGAGCGCTGTCGTAAACTTCCTCTGTGGCGTTCCGTAGGTGTGTCGTTCGTACATTCGCAAATCCTCAATCCTTCAATTGGGCAACGACATCAAAGCTGGTCCCTGCTGACCGCAAGGGGCGCTCCGGCGCCGTTGCCCGCCCAAGGCAGTTAAGGGCTGTGCTGCTTGGGCTAAGAAGAAAACTAACGCGACGGTAGGGTGCGACAACGAAGCTACGACCTTTGCGCTTGCGGTCTGGGACTGAGGTCCCATGGCGGAACCTTTTGCGCCGCTCTAAGTTTGGATAGGTCTCGATCCTCGACCCGATCGAGGCGCCTCTGGGCCCCGCCTGCTTTTAGTGTCCCCGTTAGATGTGGGGCCCACCGAGGTCGTCAATGCGCGCAATTCTCGATCGGCTCGCGAAAGCCGGTCGCTGGTTCACCTCAGGTCCCGCTTCAGCGGGGCCTTTTTTTACCCAGAATGGATGAGTTGTAGGCTGCTCTTGTAGTCGCACACAGCCCAGGGAGCTTCCACCCCCGCAGGAGGTTCCCCCATCTAAGCTGTCCGCATTTAGGGATGGCGGAGATCATTGCAGGAGCTCGGTTTTGGACGCAAATTCAACTATCGGCCATCTGACCTGCCACGGAACTTTCACCCAGCAGCGACTAGAGCCCCGGCGGTTCTGAATACGCCAAGTGGCGCGGTGTGA
>NZ_JBYTEC010000054.1:0-7677 GCF_058792075.1 Ensifer sp. EB106-03-01-XG145
TACGGTCATCCCGACCGCGACATAAGAATCTCATCCAGATTGTCGCCGCCGTCTCATCCTGATCGCCGCGCTATAGGATGACTTTCCATCACTCGCCTTCTGGCTCCAATCGATGACCATCACATGTCAACAATTCCATGTACGGATTATGGCAGGGGCGGCGGCAGTATAGACCGAGGAGGCAGAACAATGGTTCCGAATAAGGGCACAATTGTTCCGACACGAGAGCACTACGCCATCGAGATTTCACAAGCGCTGAAGGAAGACGTCGGAATGAACCCGGCCGCGACCAAGACAATCATGCGTTGGACCGGGGCAAGTGATCGAGCGGTTAAGTATTGGCTCAATGGAGAGAGGGAGCCGGGAGGCTGGCACTTGGTACAGCTCGCAAGGAACTCCGACGCGGTGTTGCACGCATTCCTGCATATGGCCGGGCGCGATCTTTTCGAAGTATCGATTGAGTTGAATGCCGTCCAAGCATCACTCGCGCGTGCAGCGGCCATCATCAGCGCTCTGGCCCCACGTCGCTGAGAACTTCGTGGCTACCCGCAACATAGCGGGTTGGCAAGCTCCCGCTTGGGTAAAGGAGAGCGGTCGCCAAGGTGGCTCGTGACGAGCTTTCTTGTCCAAATCTTTCAACAGTTTTTCGCCGTGCCCCTGGCAGGAATCCGATTTTGCAAACAGCTTGCCGCGTCCCGTGACTTGGATCACCATCGCTTCGATAACAAAGAAGTAGTCTCGTTGCAGAGGGAAGTCGCGATGTGGCGAACCTTGGGAATAGCAATAACGTTGCAGGCAGGCGCTGCTGTTGCTCAGTCAAGCGAGGGGCCGAAACTCGATGAAACCGGGAAATACGCTGGAAACTACTTGTGCGCTCCTTTGGCATCAGGTGGAGTCCGGTGGGATGAAACCACGAACGAATGGCGGGGAACCGCTTTCAAAGTGCCACCTGATGGGCAGTTTGTGTTTGAGATTAAGGTTGCCGACAAGCGCATGGAGTGGGAGGCTTTTGGATGGCCGATGGCCGGAACGACCTATCACGCGATCATGCGGCCACTTGAAGGCAACGTTGTTTCCTGTTGGGGCGAGCGCGAGGGATACCAGCCCGCCGAACTGGTCGGCTACGGCCACATTCTGATGTCACAGGACGGCAAGTTTCGATGCCAGACACGTGGCGGCCTCAACTATTACGACTTCAACCTCAGCAACCGTCGGTATCAACGAACCTATCATGCCGGTTTCATCGACGGTGAGGACTCAGGGGAAGACACCCCGTCTGTTGAGATTGGAAAATGCACGCGGATGGATTGAACAGAGGGAAAACGATGATCCGGCAGTTGCCGTAAAGTATTCTTGCTATGATGGTTCTTACAAGAACTGGGTGAACCCCAGTAACACATAAGGGACCCGAAGGTCCCTTAAGGCGGTCGGCGTATAGCCTGACCCCGTGGCATTGCCATAAATGCAACCTAGAGCACTCTTGCCCATCTTGCAAGCCACTTTCGGCGTAGTGCTCGTCGTGACCAGCCCCCTTCTCAGATCGCCTCAGGTAGCAACGTCTCGGCAGCCATCTCCTGAGCAAGGAGGGTAGACCGCCGCTTTGCGAGAGTTTCGCGATAATCCTGCGCCTCGATGTCCTTGAAGAACGGGGCATCTGGAGCCAAGCGCTTTACAGCAGTCTCGACCTCGTCCAGCGTCGCCTTGAAGAACTCCTTCCGGTAATTCTGGGCATTCACTCGCACAGGCTCAAATTCGGCATGCAGAGCACGTTCCAGTCCCGGGGCGTTGTCGCTGTAGATGATGGCGTGAGTATCGAAAACAAACGGAACGCTGGCGTCCCCAAGCTCGCGGATGCGGTCGGCCGGATCGAGACGCCGCGTCAGGCCGATCTTCACAACGTCACTGCCGAACGAACCTACGTTCGAAATGATGTAGACGTATCCTGAACGGGTCTTCTCGGCCATCGCTTGTGCCCGTTCAAACTTAGCATGCGCCTCCGCCAGGTCGCGCTCCAGCATCTCAATCTGGGTATTGAAGGCTTCGAGTTTCGGACCGACTGCGCTCTCGGCTTCCGCCTTGGCTTTGTCGAGAAGGCGCTGATAACGAGCTTCCTCCTCCTCGGCACGCTCCATGTCGCGTACAAGTTTCTGCTCTTCCTTGGCTGCCCTGGCCAACTCCGCCCGCTCTTCTCGTTCGGCCTTGAGCTTCTCTCGGTACTCGTGCGCCAGAAACAGCTCCTGAAACTTCAGCTTCAGGTACGGTTCGGTAATGGAAACGTGGTTGGACTCGTTCAGCTTGTTAATCTGGGTGAAGGCAGTCGCGATGCGTTTTTCCATCGCGTTGACGTTGCTCCACCGACAGTTCGCTATTGCCGCCTCGCATTCATTGTTGAAGGCCCGAAGCGTCAACTTGATGTTCCGATTGGTCATCGTCTGACCCTTCGCGGTACTTCCCTCGACCGTCCACGCGGTGGGGCACACGGCCGCCGTCTTGGCCGTCACCATCGCCTTCTGGGAAGCCCTCACGACTTCGATATTGCGCTTGTACTCTTCGCTGTCGTTAAACTCGAAATGCGGTTCGTAAACGCCCATCTCCGCAAACGCCAGCTTCTCGTCGAAGACGGCAACTTCCTTTATCAGGCGATCATAGATGGCCCGCTTCTCGACATAGGAGTTGCGCAGATCATCGATCTTCACCGTCTCAACCTTCACCTGTGTCTGAAGCTTGGACACCTCTGCATCGACATCGAGGACGCTCTTGAAGCGCTCTTCCAGCCCCGCCAGGCGCTCAGTCAAAGTGCCTTTTTCCTCGTGGAGCCTGCGTCCCAGCTCCATGGCCTTCGAGAGCTTCGCGTTCGTCTCGGTCAGTTCACCGCTGAGCTGGACGACTTCAGCTGTGGCCTTCCTTGCTTTTCGGCGCTGCTTCCACCACAGCACCAAGAAGACCAACATAGCCACCGGAATGACCAGAACAAAGGTAACGCCAATTGCGACTGAATATTCCGGACTCATTGATGCTCCCCAGCCCCAAAGGCTGGAGATTACCGTTCTCGTTGAAGAATCCAAGGGAGCACAATCATTCGACGGATAAAATGCGCCCTTATCGACATCAGGCGCGGTGGTCACCCTTCACTATCCCTGCTCAATTCTCTCCCTAAGTTCATCCCAGAGCAGATAGTGAAAAGGACTTCCTGTTTTCTCCTTAAAGAATTTCTCGCCAGATGCATTAATGAATAGCTCAGTCAAAAACGAAATGAACGACATAAATGAAAGAATAATCACGAGCGAGACTGACGCTATCAAGATAATTGCGAATAGAATCACTCCGTTTTGATCGCGAATTTCCACGTCACCGTACACCAGGTAGGCCGCAAAAGGGTCCGCGATAGCTACCGTCGCTGCAAGAAATAAAGTACGGAGGGTGGTGGTCTTCTTCAAACAGCTCTCCTTCCCGCTAGGCCGGGGCGGTCAAATATCTGACGAACCTCCGCAGGATCGTTCGGAGGACATACTGGGCTCACTGCGATTATAGTCGCAATCGAACCCGGCCTCCTGCCTACCCAAGTCGCTTCAAGGTTACGCCGCCTCGTCTACTGCCATAGCAGGGTTACATGTTAAAGCGTTGATAGAAACCATGTTGTAACGAAGAAGCAGAAAGCAATCACCCACGTTGCGGTCAGAGCCTTTGCCTCTCGTTTTCTGTGGGTGAAGAAATAACTGAGATACCGCCCCTGCTTGTCCATAAGAGGCAAGTCTTTCAATACAATGTACCCGATCAGGACGATGAAGAGAGATGCCGATACCAAGGCACTGATTCCAAACACACTCGTAAAGAAGCCATTTGGACCGACCATTTCTTGCATCTCTTTGCTCTCCGCTGTTCAAGTCAGGCAGACGCCCTTTGGACCGCGCGGTTCCAGCATATCGCTGTTTAGTGGGAGGTCATTGCCCGTTAAGGCGTCCTGATCGCGATCTGCGGCGTGGCGGGAAACTAGGATATGGCAACGCCATTGATTGATGGCTGAGGCGCTGGTATAATTATTTAATAAATACAATAATTTAGACGTGACAGGAAAATGGATTGGATCAAATCAACGAAACCTGACCAGCAGCACGTGCCTCAGTGATCGTCTGAACTGGCTCGATTGCCATCTAGTGCAATCCTCGCTCTCTCATTCGAACGGTACATTTCCACCAAGGTCTGAAGGCCCGCCCATAGTCCGTGATCCATTATCATCGTCCCAGGGCCAGACCGTGATGTCACCAGAAGGCCAAATTCATTCAGTTCGAAGCCGTCCAGCAAAACCTCAGAAAACCAGAGTTCAAGATTGTCGATGATCGCGCCAGCATGTTCCGCTGACCCGTCGAGATCGACCGAAAGGTTATCGGTAACCAATTGGCGCAGAGCGTTGATTTTCAGAAGAAGCTCCTGGACGAGCCGTTTTAGCGCTTTCACCATCTGCTGAGAGCCATCATCAAGGTGGTTAGCATCCCAGTTGAGAAGTTCCGCGTCAGACGACACTGGCTCGGCTTCCAGGTTGATGATGTCATCGTAAGCTTTTCGCCAATGACCGAGCATCTTGGAATAGTCGTTGTAAATCGTGCGAGAAGACGGAAACCCGTCGAAGCCGAACTTTGGTGTGTTCCCGCTCTCCGACACCTCTTCCGCCGTAGGTCGAATGGGCTTTTTTCTGTCTACCAGAGCTTTACATACAACGTGTATTTTTCGAAGCGTATTCCTCCTCGTCTTCCTACTAAGAGGAGTGTTGTCTATCTCTTCGACAGACTTTTCTTCGGCCCATTTCAAGATTGGAGATCGTCGAGTAGACAAATCTATTCCTCGCTTTGCGGCAGTGAGATCATGAGATGGCTTGAATGCGACCTTGCTTCTAAGACAACTTTTTCAACTAACTGGTCTACTTGGTCGCGCACTCGGAGGTCTTGCAGTTTGAGGTGACCACTCGCCAACGCAGTTCGATCCTCGGTAGACACTTGCTCCAACAGGAACTGGGAAATGATGTCAGCTGAAGCTTCGCGCTCGGATTTCGTTAGATCAGTCCGAAGAGAAAGGGGCACCTGCCCTGCATTGAACATCATCTGGTCGATGAACTCTTTCCTCACTCCCTCCACCTTGTCATCCTTCAATATCGTCCAAAAACGGCCCGCTCTAGCGAGGATTGCCACGAGGTCGAACGATGTATGATCGCGATATCCCACGGCTGACGCACCGTCGTTAGCAACAAGAGCTACCCCAGGCTTTTTGCCGGATTCGATGTCGCGTTTCACAATCCGCGAAGCCGCATTCAGGTGAAGCGTGGTTCTGAAAATAGCCTCATCGATGTCTTCGATCTCATCTCTGAGGGTGTTGTTCTCGGCTCGGAGTCGGCCCGCTCGGATTTTGAATTCTGAGCTGGAAATCGCCCCTTCATTTTTGCTCCGGTGGAGAAATTGAAGTTCCTGCCGCTGTTCCTGTAGTATTTGACTACGCTCATTTCGCCGCCACAACAATTTTGTGCCAAAGAGTTCAAGTTGGAAGATGAAGGGCGTACCGCTCATAAAGTGTCGGCACCATATACAATTCTTAGCTCCCCCTCGCACGGGCGCGTAGTCTTTGATTACTCCCTTCGAGCCAGCTTTATCACTGTAGATGGGCGCACCGCCCTTATCGCATCCTTTGCCATCTTCCAAGCACACGCCGATGTTGACATCACAGAACAGATTCCTATCGGCGCGGCTAAACGCTACTAGAGTATTCTCATCGACGTAGGTGGTCCGGAGCCGTGCCTCCTCTACTTGCATATTTTTCAGATCATCTGTGAAAGATGAAATCTCCTTCGATGACGATGAAGACATGGCTGCCGTAAGCTTCCGGCTCAGGTGAACCGGATCAAGCATTAAATAGTATAGCGTCATGGCAACGGTCGCGTGTCCCGCAACGATTTTGCTAATAATCTCAATTGGAACACCGGCTTTGTGTAGAGCCGAAATTCCCCTTACTCTAAGTCCGTGCAAACTATAGGCACATTTCTCCGGCTGTTTTATCTTGTCGTTGAACGAAATAACGAGCCGGACCGACTCGGTCGGGTTTCGTTCGTTCCATCGGCGCTCAATCTCCATCTGCAGAAGATTGAAAGCCTTTCCCACGTAACCGTGGCTAGGTGGGATTCCAGGCAATGGGTTTCGCGCAGTGGGGGGCATTCTAAAAAGGGCAAAAATATCTGGAAGCTTTTCCACGGTAACGTCGGGAAGTAAATCGTCCAAATATTCGCTAGGTGTTATGGGCCGACTGACCGGGTTATAGGCTATTTGCCACTCCGCAAGATCATAAAGGAGCTTGTGCAATTCATCAGACATCCAAGGAATTACATACGGTTTACCAGTCTTATTGGTATTAACACTTATGCCAGTGATTTTGGGTTCTGACTCTTGGAATTCGTATGCATAGCCCCGGGTTTCATCTTTTCCGGCCCTGCCGGTACGATACCAATGACCCGCGTGCGGAGAAGTGTTTGTCTCCCATGTCAGGGTGTTGCCGTTAAACCTTCGGATGTCGCCTTCCCCAGAGTCGAAGCGTCGGAATTGAACAGTCCTCAGTGGTAGCTCGAATAAACACCGTATGAGGGTAGGAACGACCGGACAGTAAATATCCTTCAGCTGACCCTGCACTATAACCTCGGCGCGGAAATTTTCGCCGGGCCACCCACCTTCGCCTTCCTCAAGTATCTCTTTCGCAAAGAAATAAAAACGTTCCGGCAACGGTCGAGCAGACGATTGGGAGGGCTTTCCCGAGCCATGCCCAACCATATTGATGACCGCCCCAAGTTTTTTCTCAGAAACCAAGGGGAAAAACGTCTCATCGGGATAAATATCCGCCATCTCTGCGAGCAGAAAGTCCGAGAAACGCTTCGTCAGTCTGAGGTTTAGCAGCAACGATGGCGTCCATGTCTCGCTCCTGGATTCGTATAGATTAGCAATCGCGTCAGTAAGCGACTCCAACAGCATCGCCTCGCGCAAAGAGGTGAAACCACCTTCTTGAATCAATTTATCGAGAGAGAGTAAAATCTGCCGGTCAATTTTCGGGCTAGATGTCGATGTCGCTGAATATCTCTGGTAATAGTCGAGAATTTCCTTTTGGAGGGGCGTGCTGTTCTTACTAAAATACTCCCAGGTTACCCCGTCTCGTCCGGACTTTATCCGCGACTGCGGCGCGTTCGCCAGTATTCTGTCGTCGTTGTAGTATTTTCCGAGAGCGCGCGTGACCTCACGAAAACAGGTGGAAGCAACCTGATCCGAATTTAGGAAGCCTTCTCGCCATCGTAGTCCATCAGGGGTTCGAAAGAACTTTATAATTTCCAACATCACATCTGCCGGAACGCTCTCGATGTGATCGGCCCCCGATAGCATCATGGTAATAGACGCAAGCACCATGATGAGCCGAGATCGCTGGAATTTCGGCGATGCCCGCTTCTCTACAGTGGAAAAGACACCGTGGGGCTCTAAACTCTCTAAGAGACTGATACCGAAGGTAGTTTTGACAAGGAAACGCTCCGCAATTTCGGTATGCATTACAGATCGTACGAAAAACTCAGGAGCCATGCAGATGGATGCCTCTAAAAACCTCCCCTTCAGCCGGTTTTCGTGATTCAATCCGGCCTGCGTGATTTGCAGGGAACGGATG
>NZ_JBYTEC010000055.1:2500-5921 GCF_058792075.1 Ensifer sp. EB106-03-01-XG145
CGTCCGAGCCCAGTCCCAATGAAGCCATGGATGGTCTAGCCGACCGGAAATGGAAGAGGGTCTGGAGGTAGGAAGGAAGCCTTGTCCTTGAGGCATGATCATTGTTTGGGTGTCCTTCGGGATGCCCTTCTGGTGTTCATGCTGGATTGGTGTTGCCTGACCGCGCATCACCGGACAGATCTCGAGAAGCTGGTCTTAAGATATGGCGCAAGTGAACCGCTCGGCGTGGTTCCAATAAAGCGACCGTATCGAACACGTCGATGGCATCTCATAAGGATTGGGTTGTAAAAGGTAACCCTTTCTGCCGCGTCCCTTCGGGACGACGGCTAATGGATGAGCATTGGCAATGAGAACGATCAAGTGAAAGAAGGGCATTTGGTGGATGCCTTGGCATGCACAGGCGATGAAGGACGTGATACGCTGCGATAAGCCGTGGGGAGCTGCGAATGAGCTTTGATCCATGGATCTCCGAATGGGGGAACCCACCTTAAATGCTTGGAAAATTTAAGTCGTACGCAAGTACGGCTTAGGTTTCCAAGTATTGTTTAAAGGTATCTTACTCTGAATACATAGGGGTAAGAAGCGAACGCAGGGAACTGAAACATCTAAGTACCTGCAGGAAAGGACATCAACCGAGACTCCGCAAGTAGTGGCGAGCGAACGCGGACCAGGCCAGTGGCACTGAGGAATAAAGTGGAACGACATGGAAAGGTCGGCCGTAGAGGGTGATAGCCCCTTACACGTAGAACACTCAGTGTCCTTGAGTAAGGCGGGACACGTGAAATCCTGTCTGAACATGGGGAGACCACTCTCCAAGCCTAAGTACTCGTGCATGACCGATAGCGAACAAGTACCGTGAGGGAAAGGTGAAAAGCACCCCGACAAGGGGAGTGAAATAGAACCTGAAACCGGATGCCTACAAACAGTTGGAGCCCGCAAGGGTGACAGCGTACCTTTTGTATAATGGGTCAACGACTTAGTGTGACGAGCAAGCTTAAGCCGATAGGTGAAGGCGCAGCGAAAGCGAGTCTGAACAGGGCGTTCAGTTCGTCGCATTAGACCCGAAACCGAGTGATCTAGCCATGAGCAGGTTGAAGGTTGGGTAACACCAACTGGAGGACCGAACCCGCATCTGTTGCAATAGATTGGGATGACTTGTGGTTAGGGGTGAAAGGCCAATCAAACTCGGAAATAGCTGGTTCTCCGCGAAAACTATTTAGGTAGTGCGTCGACCGAATACCCTCGGGGGTAGAGCACTGGATGGGCTATGGGGACTCACCGTCTTACTGATCCTAACCAAACTCCGAATACCGAGGAGTACTAGTCGGCAGACACACGGCGGGTGCTAACGTCCGTCGTGAAAAGGGCAACAACCCTGACCTCCAGCTAAGGTCCCCAAGTCATGGCTAAGTGGGAAAGGATGTGAGGATCCCAAAACAACCAGGATGTTGGCTTAGAAGCAGCCATCATTTAAAGAAAGCGTAACAGCTCACTGGTCTAATTAAGGGTCTTTGCGCCGAAAATGTAACGGGGCTAAAGCCATGCACCGAAGCTGAGGATGTATCGCAAGATACGTGGTAGCGGAGCGTTCCGTAAGCCTGTGAAGGGATACCCGTGAGGGGTCCTGGAGGTATCGGAAGTGCGAATGTTGACATGAGTAACGATAAAGAGGGTGAGAGACCCTCTCGCCGAAAGACCAAGGGTTCCTGCTTAAAGTTAATCTGAGCAGGGTTAGCCGGCCCCTAAGACGAGGCGGACACGCGTAGTCGATGGGAACCACGTTAATATTCGTGGGCCTGGTGGTAGTGACGGATCGCTTAACTTGTTTGGACTTATTGGATTGTCCAGGCGGGGACGCGGTTCCAGGAAATAGCTCCACCATTATAGACCGTACCCGAAACCGACACAGGTGGTCAGGTAGAGTATACCAAGGCGCTTGAGAGAACTATGCTGAAGGAACTCGGCAAATTGCACGCGTAACTTCGGAAGAAGCGTGACCCTTTTTGACGCAAGTCAGATGGGGTGGCACAGACCAGGGGGTAGCGACTGTTTATCAAAAACACAGGGCTCTGCGAAGTCGCAAGACGACGTATAGGGTCTGACGCCTGCCCGGTGCTGGAAGGTTAAGAGGAGGGGTGCAAGCTCTGAATCGAAGCCCCAGTAAACGGCGGCCGTAACTATAACGGTCCTAAGGTAGCGAAATTCCTTGTCGGGTAAGTTCCGACCTGCACGAATGGCGTAACGACTTCCCCGCTGTCTCCAGCATAGACTCAGTGAAATTGAATTCCCCGTGAAGATGCGGGGTTCCTGCGGTCAGACGGAAAGACCCCGTGCACCTTTACTATAGCTTTACACTGGCATTCGTGTCGGCATGTGTAGGATAGGTGGTAGGCTTTGAAGCAGGGACGCCAGTTCTTGTGGAGCCATCCTTGAAATACCACCCTTATCGTCATGGATGTCTAACCGCGGTCCGTCATCCGGATCCGGGACAGTGTATGGTGGGTAGTTTGACTGGGGCGGTCGCCTCCGAAAGAGTAACGGAGGCGCGCGATGGTGGGCTCAGACCGGTCGGAAATCGGTCGTCGAGTGCAATGGCATAAGCCCGCCTGACTGCGAGACTGACAAGTCGAGCAGAGACGAAAGTCGGTCATAGTGATCCGGTGGTCCCGCGTGGAAGGGCCATCGCTCAACGGATAAAAGGTACGCCGGGGATAACAGGCTGATGACCCCCAAGAGTCCATATCGACGGGGTTGTTTGGCACCTCGATGTCGGCTCATCGCATCCTGGGGCTGGAGCAGGTCCCAAGGGTTTGGCTGTTCGCCAATTAAAGCGGTACGTGAGCTGGGTTCAGAACGTCGTGAGACAGTTCGGTCCCTATCTGCCGTGGGTGTAGGAATATTGACAGGATCTGTCCCTAGTACGAGAGGACCGGGATGGACATATCTCTGGTGGACCTGTTGTCCTGCCAAGGGCATAGCAGGGTAGCTATATATGGAATGGATAACCGCTGAAGGCATCTAAGCGGGAAACCAACCTGAAAACGAGTATTCCCTTGAGAACCGTGGAAGACGACCACGTTGATAGGCTGGGTGTGGAAGTGCGGCAACGCATGAAGCTTACCAGTACTAATCGTTCGATTGGCTTGATCGTTCCCATTGCTTGTGCTCATCACGTTCGGACGAATGCTTTTGCATTCGCCTTGAGATGAGTGACGTGTTCAAAACAACTGAAGTGAAAACTTCAACCAGCTTCTCATTCGGTTTGCGCCAAGCTAGGCGCAAATCTTGCGCTTTGCCGACCTGGTGGTTCTGGCGGGGTGGCTGCACCCGTTCCCATTCCGAACACGGCCGTGAAACGCCCCAGCGCCGATGGTACTTCGTCTTAAGACGCGGGAGAGTAGGTCGCTGCCAGGTCTGCAAA
>NZ_JBYTEC010000056.1:0-5684 GCF_058792075.1 Ensifer sp. EB106-03-01-XG145
GCATAGAGGCCGGTTTCGGCGGGCAGTCCGGCTATGGCCGGGTAGGCGATGGCGCTGGGAAGGCCAACGGCGGCAATTGCAAGTCCGGCGGAGATATCGTTGCGTAGCCATCCGACGCGGTAACCATCCAGGTTCGCGAGCAAAGGCAGGCGAGGCAGAGTAAATGCCATGCTCGGGCCCCCGGACTATGCCTCCTCCAGCCGGCAACGGTTCCGCGCCGAACAAGAGGGCCAAACGAATGGACCATAGCATTGCAAATATTAGAGATGCAAAACTTTTCGTTTTGCCTGGCCACGCACGATGCGCAAAAGTTGCAGCGTCCGCTCAGTGAAAGCCTCCACAACGTGTGCCTGATCCTGATCTCACCGCGGAGCGGCTTGAGACCGCACGTCCGCAGATGCGCCTACGCCGGACACCCGAAGCCCAGGTCGCCTCAATTGGACGCGCCCGCCCGCCCCGCAGAATGCCTGAAGGGCGGTCAGGGCGGGCTCTAGCCCTTCACGTATCCCGGACTCTCAACGATCCTTCCATCCCGAGTGCGCATGTCAACTCCGCGAACCCGGTCCGTCTCGTTTTCGCTTCAACGCAGCTGCCGGCGGATGATCCCGCGGTCGTTGCCGGCCTGCTCGAAGTCGCATATCTGGACGATCCGACGCGAATTCCTGCCTTGGTCGAAGAAGCGCTGGAAGGGCTGCTCGTCCGGCCAAAACTCAACATAGCGCTTGAGCGTGCCGGCGAGATTTCCCGCCGGCGAAGGGCGTTCCGCAACGCGAATGTCGCCGGATTGCAAGGCTTCCGTGACAGAGCGCTGCGCGCAACTGAGGCGCAAGATGACGCACCACACCGAACGGCGCAGTCCATGGAAATGCCGTCCGGGCGTCGCTGTTAAACCTTGGGCATGACGCCTTTGTTGACCAGCCATGTCTCGAAGGTGCCCGGGCATCCTTCGTTGAGCCATCTTCCCCGGTAGGAGAAACCGGGGGTGGCGCGTCCGCCGCTGACGAAGCCTTCGTCGTAACGACCGATCGCACCAACTGTCTTATGCATCTTTCCGGGATGTTTCTTCTTGGCCTTTGAGAATTTCACTGGATACCCCCTACGCATTACAACCGTGAAGTCATAGCGTCTCACAGTGCACGCAGCCGTCAAGGATTAGACAAATGCGTAAATGGGGTTAGGGAACTGGCCAAGTTACGCTCCGCGGATAGCCACATGTGGAAGTCTGCCACGCCGACAGGCTTCACATCGTTCTCGGCTCCGAAGAGTTCGGGCCACCTTGACGACGCCTGCGTGGTGCACGCCCTTGCCGCCGGGCAGGTCAGAAGGGAGCGGACCATGTCGTTCTTGTCCACCGGCATGGTCATGGAGAGTTGTCGAGCAAGGCAAGGTCGGCGACCTTGGACCGAAGTCAGACCACAACGTCTCATAAAGAGGACAAGAATTTCTGCGGGCGCAGAACAATTCCGTCGCCAGGGCCTGAGGCCGTTGAGACGAAGAGCAAGACCCAATTGCTTCCGGTGCCGCGCAGAAAATCCACGTCGAATTGGACGATAGTCCACCAAAAGAGCACGGTAGAACCTCACTGGCACCGAGGCAGCACGCTACGAATCTGAGGGCAGGAAGAGGAACCCGCCAGAAGAACCAAGGGAGCGAGAAATGATCCACGCCGATGACGGCTCACTGTCCCAGGAGCAGCGATTGATGCGCGACAGTTGCCGCGCGTTCGTCGACGACGCAGTGACGCCTTTCATTCGATCGAACTGGCAGCGCGATTGGGACATGAGCCCGGGCGAGCGGCTGCCGCGCTCGATCCTCGAGGGAGCCGAAACAATCGGCATCCGCACGCTCGGCGTTCCGGAAGCCTACGGTGGCGTGGACCTCGAGCGCGAGACGGAGGTCAGGACCTTCGCGCTGATTTCGGAGGAAATCGCGCGCGGCGATTCCGGCCTTGCCGACAAGCTCGTGCAGAACTGGAAGGTCTCGATCCTCCTGCGCGAGTTCGCACCGAAACATTTGCAGGACAAGTGGTTCCCGCGCCTCTTGGCAGATCCGCAGTTTCTGCTTGCGCACTGCCTCACCGAGCCGCGCGGGGCGTCGGATCGCTGGCTCCCTTACAACGTGCCAGAGGCGGCGATGCATACGAAAGCCGTGCTCAAGGACGGGCACTGGGTGATCAACGGTCGCAAGCAGTTCATTTCGAACGGCTTCGATGCCAGCCTCTACGTGGTCTACGCCAACACCGACTCCTCCGTCGGCATGCTGCAGGGAACATCGAGTTCGACACGCCCGGCCTCACGGTGACGAAGTGCAACGAAACCATGGGCTGCCGTTTCATGAACAACGGCGAACTGGTGTTCGAGGACTGCCGCTTGCCGGTGGATCATCTTCTCGTCCAGAACACGGCGCTCGGAAGCGCCGGGCAGTATTTCCGTGCGGGCAAGATCATCCAGGCGGCCAAGAACCTCGGCGTCGGAGTCGCCTGTTTCGAACGCACCGCCGACTATGTCCAGAACTATGTGCAGGGCGGTCGCATCCTCATCAAGCACCAGGCCGTGGCCCTGCGGCTTGCCGACATGGCGACCCGGATCGAGGCGGTGCGCGCGCTGATCGAAAGGGCTTCCAAGGCGGTCGATGAGGGTCATCCGGACATGGATGTTCTCTGCAACATGGCCAAGGTCTACGCCTCGGAGGAGATCATGAAGGTCGCCACCCATGCGCTGGAACTGCATGGCGGCAACGGCGCTATGCTGGAGTTCGGCATCGAGAAGCTGTTCCGCGACGCTGCCATCTTTCTGCACATGGACGCAACCGTCGATGTCAGCCGGATGAAGATCATCAAGACCATGTTTCCGGCGACCGCCGGCAAATACGCGGGCCCCGAAAACTAGGGCCCGACGGAGGAGATGACGGGCTCGAGAGCGATGGTCTTGTCGCCGATCTCTCCGAGGCCGTTCCCGAATTGAGAGGAACGCTCGACAACGCGACATGAACCGGGGTTGCATGGGCGCGGTGGCAAAAAGGGGGGGGAAAATGACGAGAACAGACAGACAGCCGGACGGTGATCCCGATCAGGATGTGGATGATAACCTGGCGGCGCCCTTCCGCTCCTATGCGCTGGAACGGGCCGATGCGCCCCGTTTCCATATCCGTCTGGTCGAGAAGACCCAAAGGCTCTACCCGGCGCACAAGCACGATTATTTTCAGATCGTCTACTACATGAGCGAGGCGCCGACGGCGCGCATCGGTCTCAAATCCTACAGGCCGCAGCCGGGCTCGATCTATTTCATCGCGCCGATGACCCCGCATCAGACGCGCTTCAGCAGGGCGTCACGATGCGTCGTGATCTATTTCGACCTTGATTTCCTTCGGCCCGGGATCACGCGTTCCTATCCGATTTCCGAACTCGTGCGGATAGCGCCCGAACTCACGCCCTTCGCCTGGCAGGGGCATGTCGAGTTCAACCTGGATGAGGCGCAATCGGCGCGCGTGGAAGAGGCCTGCCGCGCGATGATCCTCGAACATTCTGCGGACCGGATCTGCGCCGGAGAGATCATTCGCGCAGAGCTGACGCTCATGCTCTGCAGGGTTTGCCGGGCCTACGAGGAGCGCTTCGACGAATTGTCGCCGGTTCTGCCGGCGATCGGCCGCGACAGCGGGCATATGCGCAGGATTTCCGATTTTATCGCGGAGAACTACCTTCGCTCGCCGACACTCGATCAGGCGGCCGCCTATGCCAGGCTTTCCCGTAGCCGCCTCTGCGCGCTCCTGCGGCAGCATACGGGCACCAGCTTCAATGCGCTCATTCGCGAAATGCGCATCGATGATGCGCGCGAGCGCCTGGTGCTGACCGGCGAACCGATCGGCCAGATCGCCTATGCCGTTGGGTACAACGACGAGAAGTACTTCCTGCGGGCGTTTCGAAAATCGGTCGGAATGACGCCAACGGCCTATAGGGCGAAAAGGTTGGGTGACCTGACTGTGCCCGCGACATCCCGGCGCGGCCTCACCGCGCAGGCCACGGGCCTCCTGCAAAGGGGCAGGAGCTAGACGGGGTCAGCGGAAACTATGCCGGACAACGGATTGTCCATCGGAGACAGGAGCGCCTGATCGAAGTCCGGTCCGGCATTTGCGGTTGATTGCAACATGGGAGGAGTAGCAATGCTTAAGAATGTCGAGGATCAGGCGCATGCGCCGCTCAGAGTGTCCGGCCTGTTCGTGGGCGGGCAATTTCTGGATGATGGCAGCGCCACCACATTCAGCGTCGAAGAGCCAGCAACCGGCGCGACCATCGCGCATGTGACCAACGCTTCTGAGGCCGACGTCGACCGTGCGGTCAGGGGCGCGCGCGACGCCTTCCAGGCGTGGCGTGATCGTTCCCCACGTGAGCGCGGCCAGATCCTGCGCGAGGTCGCCGCTCACATCCGCAAGCACGTGGACGAACTTGCCGAAATCGAGGCGCGCGAAGTGGGCAAGCCGCGTCGCGATGCCCTGCGCTTCGACCTCTCGTTCTGCCACGCCTGCTTCGACTACTTCGGCGGCCTTGTCGATACGATACACGGAGAGATCCTGGACCAGGGGCCGATCGAGGCGCGCATCAGCTACGAGCCCTATGGCGTGGTGGCAGCGATCCTGCCCTTCAACTGGCCGCCGATCCATTTCTCCAAGAAGTGCGCGCCGGCGCTCGCCGCGGGCAATACCATTGTCATCAAGCCCGGTGAACAGGCGCCGTTGACCGTCCTTCGCCTCGTCGAACTTGCCAACGAGATCTTGCCGCCCGGCGTCCTGAACGCGGTCGCCGGATTGCCGTCCGGCCCGGCGCTTGCCTCCCATCCGCTGGTCGAGCGCATCACCTTCACCGGTTCGACGATGACGGGACGGCGCGTGCTTCAGTCGGCCGCCCAGAACCTCACCTATGCGACGATGGAACTTGGCGGAAAAAACGCGCTGATCGTGCTTCCCGATGCCGATCTCGATGTTGCGATCGATGTCGCGCTCGAGGGCATGTTCTACAACCAGGGCGAGGCATGCACGTCGACGTCACGCATACTCGTGCACGATGCGCTCCATGACGAGTTCCTCGAGCGTTTTGCACGTGCGACCGAGAAGCTGGTCGTCGGTGACGGCCTTGATCCCGCGACAGATATCGGGGCCATGGTCGATGCGAAGCACCGTGACAAGGTGCTGGCCTATCTCGATATCGCGCTGAAGGAGGGGGCCCGCCTGGTGACCCAAGGCAAATTGCCGATCGAGGATCGCCTGAAAGGCGGCTACTGGGTTGCCCCCACGGTCCTTGCCGACGTGACACCCGACATGACCGCGGCGCGCGAAGAGATGTTCGGCCCGATCGCCAGCATCATGCGGTTTTCAACCGAGGAAGAAGCAATCCGCATCGCCAATGACAGCGAGTACGGCCTGACGGCGGCAATCTGCACGACCGACGAAGCCCATGCCGGCAGGATTGCGGCCCGGCTCGAAGCCGGCATGATCTTCATCAACAACTACATGCGCCGCGCCTTCCTCGGCTCACCCTTCGGCGGCCAGAAGGGAAGCGGCTTTGGACGGGAAAACGCTGCGGAAACTCTGCGGGAGTTTACGCGCTCCAAGAATGTGGATGCCTCTAAAAACCTCCCCTTCAGCCGGTTTTCGTGATTCAATCCGGCCTGCGTGATTTGCAGGGAACGGAT
>NZ_JBYTEC010000057.1:0-5555 GCF_058792075.1 Ensifer sp. EB106-03-01-XG145
TTGGCGCGGTGCCAGACGCCGTTGACGCCGTCACCCTTGACGTCGCCAGCCTTCGTGTCTTCGGCATAGGTGTAAAGCGGCTTTCCGTCGTAGGCCCCGCGGGATATCGCGGATCAGTACCGCAAGGGTTTGAGCGACGAGGTTGCGCTGTTCGACAACGCTATGTGGCTGCAACAGACGTCCCACAGCGCGAACTATTAGCGGACCATAACCGCAACGCGGGAACTTTGCGCACCGACGACAGTTGTTTGTGATGCCATCGATCCCGCTCCCCCTGCGGATCAATGGTTGGGCTCCATCGACAGTTTTCAGAATGGAGGCCCCTCTGGTAATATACGGTTGGCATAGCACGCGCGCTCTGCGGCCCCGTCGTAGATGAAGGGGCCATTTTCGTCCCCGGGCGGTCCAACGATCAAGCAGCGATTTAGCAAAACTTGAAAACGGCAAGACCGCACTCTCGACCGCGCGCGGGTTGGGATGTTCCGCACCAGACTCTTAACTTCGGCACTTGCGGGTTGATAGGTGTCATCATCCACGCAGCTTGGGTTAAATCAAGGGATTAGTCAAAATTTTCTCACGAAGTCATATTAATGAAGTCATATTAATAGTGTTTAGTTATACAGAATAAATTCGTCTGTGGTTTCACGTAATATCTGTATAATTATTAGAATTACACACGATCTCTTCGTGAGAATTATCGACTTATATTTTGCAACATTATTCCTTATATAAAATAATATTTCTTGTCACTCCTATCAATCGAGTGCCAATCGTGCTATGTAAGGATTGCAGTCGCCCTATGCGCCGACCGCAGAAAGAATCTCTATGAAATTCCGTCCACTCCATGACCGCGTCGTCATCCGGCGCGCGGAAGGCGATCTCAAATCCAAGGGCGGGATCGTCATCACCGACATTGCCCAGGAAAAGCCGCAGAAAGGCGAAGTGATCGCCGTTGATCTAGGCACGCGTAATGAAGGCGGCAAGCTGATTCCGCTCGACGTTAAGGCCGGTGATACGATCCTGTTTGGCAAATGGACCGGCACCGATGTCAAGATCGACGGCGAGGATTTGATCATGAACGAGGCCGACATCATGGGCATCGCCGAAAAGACCGTCGCGGCCAATAAAGCTGCCTGACGGTCGATTTCCGACCTCACAATCTCACGACCGAACTGGACGAATATAATGTCTGCCAAGGAAATCAAATTCTCCACTGATGCGCGCGATCGCATGCTGCGCGGTGTCGAGTTGCTCAACAACGCCGTCAAGGTGACGCTGGGTCCCAAGGGCCGCAATGTTGTCATCGACAAGGCCTATGGCGCGCCGCGCATCACCAAGGACGGAGTCGCCGTTGCCAAGGAAATCGAGCTGGCCGACAAGTTCGAGAACATGGGCGCGCAGATGGTGCGCGAGGTGGCCTCTAAGACCAACGATCTCGCCGGCGACGGCACCACGACGGCGACTGTGCTCGCTGCCTCCATCCTGCGCGAAGGCGTCAAGCTCGTCGCCGCCGGCATGAACCCCATGGATCTCAAGCGTGGCATCGACCTTGGCGTCGCTGCTGTCGTCAAGGAAATCCAGGCGCGCGCCAAGAAGGTCAAGTCCTCGGGCGAGATTGCGCAAGTCGGCACCATCGCCGCCAATGGCGACGCGACAGTCGGCGAGATGATCGCCAAGGCGATGGACAAGGTTGGCAATGAAGGCGCCATCACCGTCGAAGAAGCCAAGACTGCCGAGACCGAACTCGACGTTGTCGAGGGCATGCAATTCGACCGCGGCTATCTCTCGCCCTATTTCGTCACCAATGCCGAGAAGATGCGCGTGGAGTTGGAGGACCCCTACATCCTCATCCACGAAAAGAAGCTTGGCAATTTGCAAGCGATGCTGCCGATACTCGAGGCGATCGTGCAGAGCGGCAAACCGTTGCTGATCCTCTCCGAGGATGTCGAGGGCGAGGTTCTGGCGACGCTGGTCGTAAACAAGCTGCGCGGTGGCCTGAAGGTCGCTGCCGTCAGGGCGCCGGGCTTCGGCGACCGCCGCAGGGCCGTACTGGAAGACATTGCCGTCCTCACGGCCGGCCAGATGATCTCCGAGGATCTCGGCATCAAACTCGAGAACGTTATGCTCGACATGCTCGGCCGCGCCAAGCGCGTGCTGATCGAGAAGGACACCACCACGATCATCGACGGTTCCGGCGATAAAGCGACCATCCAGGCGCGCATCCAACAGATCAAGGCACAGATCGAGGAGACGACCTCCGACTATGACAAGGAAAAACTGCAGGAACGCCTGGCGAAACTCGCCGGCGGCGTCGCGGTAATCCGCGTCGGCGGTGCGACCGAAATGGAGGTCAAGGAAAAGAAGGACCGCATCGACGATGCGCTAAACGCCACGCGCGCCGCGGCTGAGGAAGGCATTGTTCCTGGCGGTGGAGTTGCCCTGTTGCGCGCCAGGTCGGTCCTGGTCGGACTGACGGGAGCGAATGCGGACGTCACAGCGGGCATTTCGATCGTGCTCAGGGCGCTTGAAACCCCGATCCGGCAGATCGCCGAGAACGCCGGTGTCGAAGGCTCGATCGTCGTGGGAAAACTCACCGACAGCAGGGATCACAACCAGGGCTTTGACGCGCAGACGGAGACCTATGTCGATATGATCGAAGCGCGCATCGTCGACCCGGCGAAGGTCGTGCGGACCGCTTTGCAGGACGCCGGCTCAATCGCGGCACTTCTGATCACTGCCGAAGCGATGATCGCCGACATTCCCTCAAGAGAATCCGCCCGGCCGGCCGGTAACGGCGGCATGGGTGGGATGGGATACTGAGTGCCTGGATCGTTCGGTCAGCACGGCTGGGCGGCGGAGCCCAAACAGAAACCGTCTCGATCGCCCAGCGTTTCGAGAGCTAACAGCCATCCAAGACGTTTCTCGTATGGGCCTGCGTCGCCACGGCGGTCGCCACAATGATCATCGGATTCAGCTGGGGCGGCTGGGTGACGGGCGGCACGTCACGCGCAGCGGCTCGGCGAGGGGAATTCTCGCTCGGCCCGATGCTGATGGCACTGATGCGGGCGAACAAGAGTGCTGGCTGGAAAGCCGGATAGTGCGATGGCGAAGCGGCTGCTAAGCTTTGACGATTGGACGAGAGGAGCAAAGCATGCCGTCTGAGCCTCGATCACCACGCCTTGCGGTCCTTATCGACGCCGACAACACCTCGGCAAAGATCGCCGACGGGTTGTTCGAAGAGGTGGCAAAGATCGGAGAGGCCAGCGTCCGCCGCATTTACGGCGATTTCTCGGGCACGCGTTCCAAGGCATGGGCGGATGTGCTCGCGAAACACGCGATCATTCCGCAGCAGCAGTTCGCCTACACGACCGGCAAGAACGCTTCAGATATCACGCTGGTGATCGACGCCATGGATTTGCTGCATAGTGGCCGTTTTGATGGCTTCTGCCTCGTTTCGTCCGATAGCGATTTCACGCGTTTGGCCGCCCGTATTCGCGAGCAGGGCATCGACGTTTTTGGCTTTGGCGAACAAAAGACTCCGGAGAGCTTCCGGCAGGCCTGCCGCCGATTCATCTACACTGAGAACCTGCTCGCAGGCGCAGGGAAAGGCGAGCAGGACGCCACATCAGCGGCAAAGTCCTTGCAACCGGTGAGCGCCGCCGTGCCGTTGATAAAAAAAGTTCTTGCCCAAGAAGAAACCGAGGAAGGGTGGGTAAACCTCGGCACCGTTGGCAAGCAACTGCTCAACTTGGCACCAGACTTTGATCCGCGTACCTTCGGGTTTCGAAAGCTCAGCGACCTCATCCGAAAGACAAACAAGTTCGAGGTCCAGCAGGCGGAGGGTAGACCCGTCAGCATTCGCCTGAAGCAAGGAACCAAGGCCCAGTAGCGATTGCAGGCATACGCCCTCCAACCTAAACTCGCATCAGACGCCAAAATCAGCCGTTGCGGTCGCCGGGTTTAGAGATCAAGCATTCCTGAGAATGCGCATCTCGATTCTTCCGGCAATGCTTGGGAGTGCAAACGGCCGTAACGGCTCCGTAGCGGGCTCTGCAGCATGGACTAGCGATCTCCGACATAATTGGGCTTCAGCCAACGGTATGTTAAGGAGGCGCCGTACCGCGGCGCCTCCCTTCAAAAAAAGCGCTACGGGTGTTTGTTCACAGGTGGAGGCGATCGCCGGCGAGCTTGGGGGTATTGAGAATACGCAGCGCCCGCACTGCATTTTTAGGGCTGAGCCCCTCCATCTTCCAAGGGCCAATTTCTGCAGTCTCTCCCGTGAAGACGTGATAGATCGAATAGGTTCCGTCTCCGTCGAAACGGCGACCATACTGATCGAGCTGTCCGGATCTGTTCGGCGCGCCCCCTTCGGATTCCCATGTGCTGATGACGAGCGCGTGTTCTTCGTGTTTGCTTTTCATCTGCAGCCCTCCTTGCGGCGGTCGCCTGTGCCCCGACTGGCGACGCTGCTCATTTATCGGGCGTCATGCCCCATTCAATCGGCTGCAGATTATCTTCGTCGCTCACTCGCTCTGGCCGAGTTCATCATTGCGGATGCGATACCGAGGCGAGTTGTCCCTGAAGGCGAGTTTGGCGATGATGTGATCGTTTCCGCCGCACGGGGTGAAATATTTGCGCGATCTTTAAGGCGCACTGACAGACCGATCGGGAATCGATGGTTAGGCGTTGATGTTGCCATTACGGTTAGGGTGACGGCGAGATTGCGGCTTCGTGGCGATCGACGGCTATCAGGCGTTCAAGTTCCTCAGGATCGATTGCTATCAGACGCATTCGGTATTCGTTCGCTGCCGTCGCTGGTAGCGTGATAAAGGTCGCCACACGGCGATAAGCGAGCCACGAGATGCCTTCGATCAACTCCTCGTCCTCATCGACTTGGTAGTCGCCAGGAGCCACTATCTCACCGAGGTCTGGCATCCAGAATGGTTGGTCGAAATGGACTGTTCGATGTTTCGTCCGGGCAAACATGCTGCCCTCCTTTTCTGTGGCATACGTGGGCGAGATTCAGCCAGGATCGGCCGTTTGGCGCCAATAGCAGCGCGAACAGCTCCCGTCGCTACAGCCTCATCGGACGAAGCTCATAACGACGGCACCGCACCTGAATATGCGGAATCGAGATTGGTGAGTTTTGCAGGCCTGCTGCCTCTGCTGAAGCAAAAAGCCACGCTGGCCTCAGAACCATCATAAATCTGTATGCCTTGAATACGACTTTACTATGTTTATTGATAAAAAATCTGTTTTAGCGAAAACATATTTTGGATTTTATAAATATATGCGCAATGATAAATCGATATTTGTCGTTTTCTACCCAAGATCACTCACGATCATTATTTGCAACGTAGTTTTGAATTAACATTGTAATTGGTTGTTTACATTAATTTTTTTAAAGCGCACTGTAAAAAATCCGGATTGCCATTGGCTCCTGGTCCGAGCGCGGGCCCGCAACGATCCCGATAATCAACCTGGATGCCTCTAAAAACCTCCCCTTCAGCCGGTTTTCGTGATTCAATCCGGCCTGCGTGATTTGCAGGGAACGG
>NZ_JBYTEC010000058.1:0-3387 GCF_058792075.1 Ensifer sp. EB106-03-01-XG145
AAACAAGACATGACGACTCCGAACGCTCATGGTCTCAACCACGCTTCACGTCGCCAGTCTTCCTTCCAAACGTTGACCTTCGACCAGCATCCCGAGAGGCGACGACTGTCGCATCTCTCTTATGTTCGTATGCAAGCTCTTTGGTCATGACTTTTCCTTCCGGCTTTGACGACGAAAGCACATGCGTGAAGCTGTTGAACAAAGGAGGAGACAGGGCATTTTGACGACGGCTGGCATACTCTTATGCGCGGGCTGGGTACCGCATTTCCGTGTGTTCGTCTGGAGCTGCCTCTATCTAACGTCGGGCATGGATTTTATCCGCCACATAGAGATGACGAGGGTTCTCCACCGGAACCCTGTCTCCATCTTTGTTCAACAGCAGATGTTTCGCTTCTCACTGTTTGTCGCGCTTTGCACCGACGATAGGCTTTAGATTTTTGCGGTGGGAGCGACCTCCTGTCCAATCGCCCAAAGAAAAGCTGCCATCTCCCGGGCAATGGCGGTAACCGCGACGACCTTCGGCTTGCCTGCTGCCATCAGCTTGCGATAGCGCGCGCAAAGCCGCACTTGGCCTTGCCAGGCAATTTCTCGAACGGTCCTTGGTAATCCGTCAAGCCGCGCTTGGATCGTCGGGCTTACACGTGCAGGGAAGCGATATGTCCAGGCGCCTTCTATGAGGACCCGACGCACCCTTGTGTTGCCTGCCTTGGTGATCCCACCACGCTTGACCCGTTCGCCCGTCGAGCTTTCCGACGGCACAAGACCAAGATACGCCATTAACTGACGGGGATTATCAAAGCGCCTAACATCGCCGATTTCGACGACAAAGGTGACCGCCGTCATGAATGCAACGCCGCGCATCGCTTGGTAGGCGGCCACAACCGGGGCCATCGACCAGGATGCCGCGGTCTCCACCACCAGCTGGGTCAGCCGGTCCAGACGGACGCCGGCATCCTCGATGGCCTGGCAATATTCCGCCAACAGGATGTGGTGGGCGGGATGATCGAAGGCCTGGCGCGTCAGCCAACTTATATGGGCGCGCGTCCATGGTTTGCGGCCGGTATAGATCCGGCCATGACGCAACAAGAAAGACTGAAGTTGCTGGCGCGCCTGTTTCAGCGCATCGCTGGCTGCCTCGCGAGCCCGCACCAGGTCGCGGATCGCCTCATGAGCTTCATCTGGAACCCAGACCGCGGTCAGCTCGCCCGCGCGGTGCAGGCGCGCCAGGCTGACAGCATCCCGGCGGTTGGTCTTCACCCGGTCGCCCGCTCGCTTGGGCACCAGCGACGGTGCCACCACCACGCAGTCATGCCCCAGCTCGACAATTTGACGGTAAAGGCCGTAACCCGTGGGACCAGCCTCATAGCAGAAGTGAAGCTTGGCTCCGCGCTTGGATAGCTTGTTCACCAGCGATTCCACAGACGCCGGTTCGGAAGAGATGTCGCCTAAAAACCGGACCTCGCCGTTGCGTTCTCCTTCCGCAATGGCCACTGAAAGCTTCAACTTGGACGTATCCAAGCCGATGAAAATTACGCTATCGTCTTTCATGGTTCGCCCTCGCTTAAGCGTGGGGCTCGGCTCCGGCCTATCCAGAGCAACCCCCGAATTCAGCTTATCGTGGGGGCGGGCCACCTTCAGCCCACGAACATACGGTCTAACTGGCTCATATGTCGCATCTCTAAAATGCAATGGGGAATCTAATCCAAGTGCAACATTGCCGTGTGAAGGGTAGGGCATCACGCGCAGTCGCGCAAATGCGCCATGAAGACCTCGGCGGGCGTGCGGTAACCCAGGCACTTGCGTGGCAGCGCGTTCAGATGATGGACGAGAGCGACGAGCTGTTGTTGGCTGACAGCGGATAGATCGGTATCGCTGGGCATGAAGCGGCGGATGCGCTTGTTGGCGTTTTCCACCGCACCTTTCTGCCACGGCGCACTGGGGTCGCAGAACCAGCTGCGCGCGCCAATGCCATCTTCCAAAGCCCTAAAAGCGGCGAACTCCGTGCCGCGATCAAAGGTGAAGCTCTGCCGCGCAAAGGCTGGCAAGGGAGAGAACGTTTCGATGATCTTGTCCATGATCGGTCGTGAGTGCCGGCTCTGGTTTTTTATCATCACGGTGTAGCGGCTCTTGCGCTCAACCAAGGACGTGACGTTGGCGTTGCCCAAGTCACGTTGGAAGATCAGCAAGTCGCCCTCCCAATGGCCGAACTGCGAACGATCACCAATGAAATCAGGACGTTGCGATATCCTGCAGGCAGCAGGAAAGCCGCCGTCGCGGGGTTTCCTCGAGCCGCGGGGGCGGCGTTTGCGGCGGCCTTCCGGCAGATGCTGATAGAGCTCCAGCGCCTGATCTTCCTTGCCGTAGATAAAGCGATAGATCGTCTCGGTGCAGACACGCACGGCGCTCACGCCATCGGCGAGCAGACGACCGGCGATCTGTTCAGGGGACCAAAGCGCCTTCAGCTGCTCGATCACCAGTTCGCGCAATTGCGGGTGCCGCACAAGCTTCCTCAAACGCTGCCGCCGCTCTTTGCGGATGTCGTCAGCAACCGTTGGGAAGTAGCCGTTATAATCGGGCAGCTCGCGATCGTGGAAGGTGTTGCGTCTGATCTCACGATAGATCGTCGATCGATGACGACCGAGTTGGCGCGCCATTTCTTTGATCGGCAGTTTGCGTTCGACAAAGTGGAAGAGGCGGCGTCGATCGGCCAGATTCAGCTGCGAATAGCGTCGTGACATTCCAAAATCTCCAAGGGGAAGCCATTGAAATCATTGGCATGTCGCACTTGAAAATAGAATGTACCCAACTACAAGCGTTGTCAAAGCTGATTAGAGATGAGACAAAGTAGTCAACTTAGAAACGCGACATCATCCTATCGTTTATTACTGCGTTTGCAAGTTGCTATAGTTACAAAGTACGTAGACGCAAGCCGCCGGCCGGGTGGAGCTGGTCAGGGTTGCGCAGCCCGGTCGGCGGCGGATGGCTCCAGCTGCAAAATAAACTTTAGCTTTGACACCGCGATCACTCCGCCGCTTTCAGCTGCGCAAGGGCTTGCTGGCGCCGGGCGATGACCACCGGATCATTGGTAAAATCCGTCTTCCTGCCAGGCTTGGTACCGCGCTTCTGGTAGCCATTGCTCTGGCTGCCGTCGCGAATGCCGAACATATGGTCCGTCTGACCGGTGCGGCGCGGTCCGCCCTTGCTGCGCTGTTGCTCTCGTCCGGCCTGCATCTCGGCGACCAGCGCCAGCATGTCATCGAGGCGCTTGTTCTCCACCACCTCGGAGCGGTGCACCGAGCGCAGCGTGTCGAAGGTTCTGTAGGGCAGGGACGTCCCCTCATGGGTGACCTCGAGGCGACCATCGGGATAGTCGCAGACAATGACCTT
>NZ_JBYTEC010000059.1:0-2638 GCF_058792075.1 Ensifer sp. EB106-03-01-XG145
TATAGCGCGGCGATCAGGATGAGACGGCGGCGACAATCTGGATGAGATTCTTATGTCGCGGTCGGGATGACCGTATCATGCTGATTGTCGCTGGCAAGAGTCTCGTCGTGTTCTGATTGCCGCTCCGCGACAAACTGGGAAGAGCTGTTGATTGTCGCGCAGGCGGCGGGTCTGCCGCGCTGGCGTTTGGCTTCCATGGCGGAACGTCGCCGGTAGCTTTCGACGTTCATTTCGAAGATCGTTGCGTGATGAACAAGTCGGTCCACCGCGGCAAGCGTCATGGCTGGGTCCGGAAAGACGCGGTTCCATTCTCCAAAGGGCTGATTGGCGGTGATCATGATGGAGCGCCGCTCATATCTTGCGGAGATGAGTTCGAAGAGCACGCTGGTTTCGGCCTGGTCCTTGGTGACGTAGGCCAGATCGTCGAGGATGAGCAGATCGAACTTGTCGAGCTTTGCGATGGCGGATTCGAGCTGGAGTTCACGCCGTGCGACCTGAAGCTTCTGGACGAGGTCGGTCGTGCGGGTGAACAGCACCCGCCAACCGTTCTCGATCAGCGCGAGGCCGATGGCCGCGGCGAGATGGCTCTTTCCGCCACCCGGCGGACCGAACAGGAGGATATTGGCACCTTTGGCGAGCCAACTATCGCCGGCGGCAATCGCCATGACCTGGGCCTTGGAGACCATGGGCACGGCGTCGAAGGCGAAGCTGTCGAGCGTCTTCCCGGGCGGCAGATGCGCCTCGGCGAGGTGGCGTTCGATCCTGCGATGCGCTCGCTCGGCCAGTTCATGTTCGGCGATGGCCGAGAGGAAGCGGGCGGCTGGCCATCCCTCCCGATCGGCCTGCTCGGCAAATTGCGACCACAGCGTCTTGATCGTCGGCAACCGGAGCTCATTCAGCATGATGCCAAGTCGTGCTTCGTCGATTGTGTGAATGCTCTTCATGCGAGCTCTCCGGCATAGGCAGCCCCCATCAGGGCTTCATAGCTATTGAGCGATGCGAGTTGCACATGAACGGTCGGCAACTGATCCGGGTCCGGGCCGAAGACCGCTCTCAAGGCCACCAGGTCAGGCAGTTTGTGGGCGTCGAGCGTTCTGGCAAGCTCCTCGGCCAGTTCACGCTCGCAGCCGCGATCATGAGCCAGCGCCAGCAGTTCGACGGTGATCTTGCAAGCCTGCCGGTCAGGTAGCTGCTCGATGAGAGCGTCGAAAGTCCTGCGATATTCCGGCCGCGGGAAGAGCTTGTCGCGATAGACCAGGTTGAGAAGCGCCATCGGCTTTTTGCGCAGAGAGTGGATGACGTGGTGATAGTTGACGACCTGATCGTGCTTGCCACTCGCATGGGCGCGACCTCGTGGCAGCGTCAGTAGATGCGTGCCGCCGATGAAGACGTCGAGGCGATCGTCAAACAAACGCACACGCAGCCGGTGGCCGATCAAACGGGAGGGGACGGTGTAGAAGACCTTGCGCAAGGCGAAGCCGCCGGTGCGGGACACGGTGACGACCACCTCTTCGAAGTCGGACGTGCGGCGATCGGGAAGCGCCTGCAGATGCGGGCGCTCGGCATCGATGCGCTTGCCATGGGCGGCATTACGGCGGCTGACGATCTCGTCGATGAAGGCGCGGTAGGAGCGGAGATCGTTGAAGTCTCTGGTGCCGCGCATCAGGAGTGCATCGCGGACCGCGTTCTTGAGATGGCCGTGAGAACTTTCGATTGAGCCGTTCTCGTGGGCGACGCCCTTGTTGTTACGCGTTGGCGTCATCCGGTAATGAGCGCACAGCTCCTCATAGCGGTTTGTCAGATCGACCTTGGCATCGGCATCGAGGTTGCGGAAGGCGGCCGATAGGCTGTCGCTGCGGTGATAGAGCGGCGAGCCGCCAATGGACCACAGGGCGTTCTGCAGGCCCTCCGCCAAGGCGACGAAGCTTTCGCCGCCGAGGATGACATGGGCGTGCTCGAAGCCCGACCAGACCAGCCGAAAGTGATAGAGCAGATGGTCGAGCGGCTGGCCGGCGATCGTCACTCTGAGGCTGCCCATGTCGGTAAAATCCGACAGCCCTAGCCGGCCGGGTTCATGCATCTGGCGGAAGATCACCTCCTGTTCCTGGCCGTGAACGGCCCGCCATGACCGGATCCGCCGCTCAAGTGTGCGACGAATACCTTCGGACAGTTCCGGATGACGCCGCAGCATCTCGTCGTAAACGGCGACCGCACGAATGCCGGGAGCGGCCTTGAGAAGCGGAACGACCTCCGCATCAAAGATATGCTCAAGCGGATCGGGGCGACGCCGACCACGCGGCGGCTTGTTTTGCGAGGGAAGGCGCTGCTCTTTCTCCATACGGAACGCCGTCGCCCGGCTGATCGACGCCTTCGCGGCGGCGACCTCAACAGAATGCGTTTGTCGGTACTTCATGAATAATCTCATCTGATGATCGGTTACATGGCGACCCGGCACAAAGGTGGTTCTCCATTCCAGAAAACCACCACCGTAGCGGGCCGACCGCGATCATGAGACGCCGAAAAATTGCGCCGCGGCGGGGGTGTAACTCCGGTCGGGCTACGCCCTCCCTTCGTCACACCCCCGCCGCCGAGTCTCATCCTGATTGACGCTGAATCTCACCGTGATTGCCGCCGCGCA
>NZ_JBYTEC010000060.1:0-2602 GCF_058792075.1 Ensifer sp. EB106-03-01-XG145
CAGATGATGGATTTGTTGGGCGCTACGAAGTTGTCGAGCCGCGCCGCGGAAACCGGCGGTGGCCAGATGATGTGAAGGCGCGGATCGTCGCGGAAAGCCTTGAGCCTGGTGTTCGTGTTGTTGATGTCGCGCGCCGTCATGACGTTGTTCCGCACCAGCTTTCCTTGTGGCGCCGGCAAGTGCGCGAGGGCATTCTGACGCTGCCTTTTGAGGCTATGCCGGGCCTGTCGGAGAGCGGCGATGCCGAGCCAGCATTTGTGCCTTTGGCGATTGCGGCAGAGCCGAGCGAGGCTGTGAATGTTTTGGCGCCGCCGCTGTCGGAGGCGGTTTGTCCGGTCTTGACGTTGGAGATCGGCCCGGACGTTGTGATGCGGGTTCCCGGCGATGTGCCAGTTGAACGTGTGGCCGCTCTGGTGCGCGCCATGCGAGGGACGGCATGATCGTCGCGGGCCAACGACTGCCGATCCTGATTGCAACGCGGCCGGTGGACTTCCGCTGCGGGCATCAGGCGTTGGCTCTGATGGTGCAGACCGAGTTGAAGCTCGACCCGCATTCCGGGGTGACGGTGATCTTCCGGTCGAAGCGCGGTGATCGTCTGAAAATCCTGGTATGGGATGGCACCGGAATGGTGTTGACCTACAAAATTCTTGAACATGGAAGCTTTGCCTGGCCCAAGGTGCAGGATGGGACGATGCGTCTTTCCAGGGGGCAATACGAAGCGTTATTCGAGGGGCTCGACTGGCGGCGAGTCATGGCGCAACGGGTGATCGCGCCGTCGGCGGCAGGGTGAATATCCCGCTGCCTTTGCATTGTTTTATTTGGATTTTTTGTGCTGTCTTGCTATAAGACCGCATGTCGTCGTCCCTTGATCTCAGCCTGTTTCCGGACCTTCCGCCAGAGGTGGTGAAGGCGTTTGCGGCGATGCAGTTCGAACTGTCGGTCGAGCGTGCTGCACGTCAGCACGAGCAGGCTGTGGTTGCCGAAAAGGACGCCTTCATCGCCGAGCTGAAGGAACTGGTCGAGAAGCTTGAAGGTCAGGTTCACGACTATCGGCGCACGAAGTTCGGGCCGAAATCGGAAAAGCTCGATCCGGCGCAGATGGAACTGGCGCTGGAAGACCTTGAAACGGCAATTGCCGAAACACAGGCGCGGATTGCCGCCGTGGAGAAAAAGATCGAAGCCAGCGCATCCGATCCGGAAAAAGTCGCTCCTCGCAAGGAGCGTAAAGCCCGTGCACTGCCCGAACACCTGCCGCGGGTCGAGAGAGTGATCGAGCCCGAGAGCATCGTTTGTCCCTGCGGTTGCGGCAACATGGTTCGGATCGGCGAAGACCGGACGGAACGGCTCGACCGGATTCCGGCGCGCTACGAGGTGATCGTCACCATCCGCCCGAAATACGCATGCCCCAAGGGTCGAACGGGCGTCATCCAGGCCAGAGCGCCAGCGCATCTGCTGGAAGGGAGCTGGCCGACGGAAGCCCTTCTGGCTGAGATTGCCGTCTCCAAGCATTCCGAACATATGCCGCTCAACCGGCAGGCCGAGGTCATGGCGCGACACGGGGTGCCGATAGACCGCACGGTCCTGGCCGATTGGATGGGGCGCACGGGCAGCGAAATCGCACCGGTGGTCGACCACATGGCAAAACGGCTGCTGTGGGAAAGCACGCGGCTCTATGTCGATGAGACCACGGCTCCGGTGCTTGATCCGGGGCGAGGCAAGACGAAGACCGGCTATCTGTGGGCCGTGTTGCGTGACGATCGCGGCTGGAATGGCTCTGCGCCGTCGGGCGTGGTGTTCCATTATCGACCTGGGCGTAAAGGCGAATATGCCGCTGAAATCCTCGACGGGTTCAACGGGACAATCCAGGTGGATGCCTACGGTGGTTACTCTCACCTCGCCACGTCGGACCGGATGGGTGGCGATCCCTTGAAGCTGGCCTTCTGTTGGGCGCACGGGCGCAGAAAGCTGATCAAGGCCACGCCAAAGAGTGGATCGCCCATCGTCGACGAGGCGCTGGTGCAGATCGCCGCGCTCTACAAGATCGAAGACAGTATCCGGGGCTCAGATCCCGGACATCGCCGGGCAGTTCGACAGGACCTGTCCCTCCCGCTGGTGGACGAGTTCTTCACCTGGCTGGCAGCGCAAGCCAAGCGCGTCTCACGCAAGTCTGACCTCGGAAAAGCCCTGGCCTATATGCTGACGCGGCAGGACGGCTTCCGGCTGTTTCTGGGCGACGGCCACGTCGATATCGACTCCAACCTGGTGGAAAACGCGATCCGCCGACCGGCCATGAACCGCCGCAATGCGCTCTTTGCGGGGCACGATGAAGGGGGCCGCAATTGGGCCCGGTTTGCCAGCCTGATCGGCACTTGTAAAATGAACGGCGTTGAGCCCTACGCCTATCTGTGCGACCTCTTCACCCGCCTCGCAAACGGCCACCTCGCCAAAGACATCGATGCCCTGATGCCATGGGCCTATGCCGCCCGCATCAAGGCCTCACAATGAGCTCGTCAGGTACTCTTCGGTGAGCTCATTTGACGGCCCGTAGATCAACCTCAGATCGCTGCAACTGAAAAAGCCATGGGGCGTGGACGTCGCATAC
>NZ_JBYTEC010000061.1:0-1935 GCF_058792075.1 Ensifer sp. EB106-03-01-XG145
AATCGCAGGCGAAAGACGCCAACAGCCATCAGGCCGCGCCGCCGATCACCAAATCAGCGGTAATTCGAGGTCTCCAGATACCTGAGTCGATTACCGCTTCGATTGAACCTTCAATATCGTCAGACAAAGTCCTCCGCGCCGGAAACGTCTGAATATCTTCTATCGCAGCCTTAAGTGCGCCGATCTCCCTTTTGTTAAAGGGAGAAAAATCGTGATCGTCAGAGAAATTAACAAATAGTTCTCCGCCTGGCGTCTCAAAAGTCTGCAACTCTCTTCTCCAATACCAACAAGTTTTCCAGTAACTGAAAACACGCTATCAATATGGCCTACTATTGGCTTGCCGCCGGAGTGCTTCAGATACATCGCCCTTAAGCGCTCGATAGTCAAAAGTGCGCGAATTGTCGTTTGCGGCAGCTCTTAGAATGGAGTTGATCTCGTTAGTCGTCAGCTCCGTGTATCGCAGGTGACTGAACGGACTTTTGTGATGCATACACTTTGAAATTACGTCGCCGTCACAACCAATCGTCTTCAGAAAGGTGCCGTAAAAGTGTCGCGCTCCATGCGGTGTTGTACCTCGTTTTTTCGCTACTACTAGGTCGGGGTCGTTGTAGAGGCGGCTTATGCGGTTGACTGCCCTCTTCCAGGCGGAACGAAAAGCTTCCATCGTATACGGCGCACCAACAACATTCGTGCTGTTCCCAAACACTCTGCCAGACCCGACAAAGAGATATGGATGGTCTTGAAGGCCCTGTGCTTCCCGTAGTCGCATTAGGCGCGGACGGGTGATTGTCACATAGTGACGGAGCCTACGAGCCAACTCTTCGCACAGACCTGGGAGCGGCAACCAAACCAACTCCGCTCCTTCGTCATCACCTCTCAATCCCTTGTGGCCAGCCTGCCCGCGCTTCCGCAGCTTGTTTCGGGGTCTAAGGTTTTTCTTTTCCAGATAAGCTCTGCGATTGATTGTTTTTCCACCTGTTCGAATATCGCCATTGCGGGGATGATGAAGGAAAAGAACAGGTTCCCCGTTCACCCATTGGACATCGTTTACCCATGCATTGAACAACTCGCTCAACCTCGACCCGCCAGCGAACAATAGCAGAGCGATGACTTGGGCTGTTTCGTCTAAAAGCTTGTTGCGCGAATTTCGAAACCCTTTGAAAAGGAGCGGCCAGACGTACCTCGTCGGAAATCGATAGGTCCGAACACGCGGTGAGCCGCTGCCAAAGAGTCCTCCAAACGGATGACTGATCTCGGCTGTCTTCTCAGATTTGATGTGCGCTAAAAGGCTTTTCTTTCGTTGTATGACGTGTTGATAAGCTATCCGGACGGCGTGAAATGGTTCCTGCGCTTTACCAATTTCGGCGTCGAACCATTCAGAGGCTTTAAGCGAAATCCATTTCAATACGCTTGTCAAAGCCGCAAGTAAGCGCTTCGCCGAAGCCTCCCTCCGTGGCGGCCAATATAGACCTACACCGTCATAACGTCGGCCATTCTCGACGATAGCTGTCCCGTTGAGAACAGCTTTGGCGAACCGAGTCAGCATTTTGGAATACGAAACGCTCGCGCCTCCTCGTCTTTGCGCAGGTTCGAAGTATGGGAGGCAAGCCGCTGTATATTCAATCAGCATTCCAACTGCTCGAACCCGTTCGAGCATCCACTGACCAGATTTTGCATCGTGATCCGCCAAATACCTTATTAGGACGTCTGACCGAAATAACTTTACGCCGCCGCTAGTTGCGTGGAGCGCATAGAGGACCGGCAACATCTGTCGCTGCCCTTCAAGGACCACATACTGCCAGACGACCAGGTAGTTCAGACCGCGCTCAACGTGCGACAAATCATAGGGTGAAGACTTAGTGACCTGCCACGGAACTTTCACCCAGCAGCGACTAGAGCCCCGGCGGTTCTGAATACGCCAAGTGGCGCGGTGTG
>NZ_JBYTEC010000062.1:0-1811 GCF_058792075.1 Ensifer sp. EB106-03-01-XG145
AGTTCCATAATGTATGTTATGCGATCATCGTGTGTAGCGGCATTTTAGAGATGCGACACATAGGCCAGTTAGAGATGCGACAGTCGTCGCCTCTTGGGATGCTGGTCGAAGGTCAGCGTTGGGGAGCAAGATCAGCGACTTGCATCGTGGCCAAGGCCATCTGTGTTCGGAGTCGTCATGTCTTGTTTGATCGTCATGTCGCAGAAAGAATTGCACCGCCTTGAACTCATTCAGCGGATTCGCGGTGGCAGCCTGAGTGTCGTCGAGGCGGCCGAGTTGCTTCGTCTTAGCCGCAGTCAGGTCCACCGGCTATTGCAGGCTTATGACCTGGCCGGCGCCGACGGACTGGTCTCGAAGAAGCGCGGCCGTCCGAGCAACCGACGTCACAGCGAGGATTTCCGCAACCTGGTGCTCGACCTAGTGCGGGAGCATTATGTCGATTTCGGTCCGACCTTGGCGGCCGAGAAGTTGATCGAACGCCACCGGATAGCCGTCAGCAAGGAGACGCTGCGCCAATGGATGATGGAAGCCGGCATCTGGGTGTCGCGCCGCGAACGCAAGAAGCGGGTTTTCCAACCGCGCGGCCGACGCGATTGTTTCGGCGAACTGGTCCAGATCGATGGCTCGCATCATTGGTGGTTCGAGAGCCGCGGTCCCAAATGCGCCCTACTCGTCTACATTGACGATGCCACCGGCAAGCTGTTGCATTTGCGCTTTGCGACTTCAGAGAACACCTTCGACTATCTGCATGCGACGAAGGCCTATTTGCAGCAATGGGGCAAGCCGATTGCGTTTTACAGCGACAAGCATGGCGTTTTCCGCAGCACGCATGCGTCGCAGAAGGACCGGACCAGCGGCCTGACACAGTTCGGTCGGGCGCTTTATGAGCTGAACATCGACATCATCTGCGCCAACACCCCGCAGGCCAAGGGGCGCGTCGAGCGCGCCAACCAGACGCTGCAGGATCGGCTCGTCAAGGAACTGCGGCTGCGCGGCATCGACACGATCGCGGCGGCGAACGCCTATGCGCCAGAGTTCATGGCCGACTTCAATTGTCGCTTTGGCAAGGCGGCGCGTAATCCGAAGGACATGCATCGGCCGTTTGCCGCGCATGAGAACCTCGATGGTGCGATGTGCCGCAAGGAGGTTCGGAAGCTGTCGAATTCGTTGACGCTGCGCTATGACAAGGTGATGTTCATTCTCGATCCGACAGATCGCGCAGCGGCGCTGGCCGGTAAGAAGGTTGTCGTTTGCGACTATCCCGACGGACGCCTGGAGATCACAGACGGGGAAGCCACCCTGCCCTACAGGACGTTCGACACGTTACGGTCCGTGCATCGCCCTGAGGTGGTCGAGAACAAACGGCTGGATGACATGCTTTCGATCGTCGCTGAGCTGCAGGCGGGGCGCCAACAGCAGCGCAGCAAAGGCGGACCGCGCCGCACCGGCCAGACGGATCATATGTTCGGCATTCGCGATGGCAGCCAAGGGAATGGCTACCAGAAGCGTGGCACCAAGCCTGGCAGAAAGACCGATTTTACCCAGGATCCCGTGGTTATCGCAAAGCGGCAGCAAGCCCTTGCGCAGCTGAAGGCGGCGGAGTGATCGGGCGGTCAAAGCTAAAGTTTATTTTGCCGCTGGAGCCATCCGCCGCCGACCGGGCTGCGCAACCCTGACCAGCTCCACCCGGACGGCGGCTTGCGTCTTCGTACTTTGCAAATATAGCAACTTGCAAACGAAGTAATAATGATTAGGATGGCGTCGCGTTTCTAAGTTGATTACTTTGTCTCATCTTTAATTAGCTGTGACAT
>NZ_JBYTEC010000063.1:0-1618 GCF_058792075.1 Ensifer sp. EB106-03-01-XG145
GGCGAGTTCTTCTCGCTGAAACCCGATGAAATCCCCGGCATCGTCGCCGCCGCCAAGGAGGTTGCCGGCGAAACGGCGATCGTATCCGGCTGCGGCTATGGCACCGAGATGGCGGTCGATATCGCCCGCTCGGTCGAGCGGGTCGGTGCCGATGGCATCCTGCTCCTGCCGCACTACCTGATCGACGCGCCGCAGGAAGGGCTTTACGCCCATGTGAAGAAGATCTGCCAGTCGGTCGGCATCGGCGTCATGGTCTATAACCGCGATAACTCCGTACTGCAGGCCGACACGCTGGCGCGGCTCTGTGACGAATGCCCGAACCTGATCGGCTTCAAGGATGGCACCGGTGATATCGGCCTCGTGCGCCAGGTCACCGCCAAGATGGGCGACCGGCTGATGTATCTGGGCGGCATGCCGACGGCGGAACTCTTCGCCGAGGCCTATCTCGGTGCCGGCTTCACCACCTATTCCTCGGCCGTCTTCAACTTCGTGCCGGGGCTTGCCAACGAATTCTACGCGGCGCTTCGCGGCGGCGACCGCGCCACCTGCGAGCGCATCCTCAACGATTTCTTCTATCCGTTCATGGCCATCCGCAACCGCGCCAAGGGCTATGCCGTTTCGGCGATCAAGGCGGGCGTGCGCCTGCAGGGGTTCGATGCGGGTCCGGTGCGCAGCCCGCTCAAGGACCTGACGGGGGCCGAAGTCGAGATGCTCGACGCCCTCATCGGCAGTCACAAGCGCAAGTCCTGACCGGGGGAGGGAGGAGTGGCATGAAGATCACCGCCGTCCGCACGCATCTCCTCGAGCACCGGCTGGCGGTGCCGTTCGAAAGCGCGTCGATGCGCTTTGATCGGCGCGCGCATGTGCTAGTCGAGATCGAATGCGATGACGGGACGGTCGGCTGGGGCGAATGCCTTGGGCCGGCGAGACCCAATGCGGCCGTGGTTGCGGCCTATTCCCCCTGGCTGATCGGCCAGGACCCGCGCCAGACCGAAAAGCTCTGGGCGATCCTCTACAATGCGCTGCGTGATCAGGGGCAGCGCGGCCTTGCGGTTACGGCTCTCTCCGGCATCGACATCGCGCTCTGGGATATCAAGGGCAAACATTACGGTGCCTCGGTCTCGATGCTGCTTGGTGGCCGCTGGCGCGAGAGCGTGCGCGCCTATGCGACCGGCAGCTTCAAGCGCGACGGCGTCGACCGCGTCTCCGACAATGCCATGGAGATGGCGGAACGCCGGGCGCAAGGGTTTCACGCCTGCAAGATCAAGATCGGCTTCGGCATCGACGAAGACCTGCGCGTCATCCGCGCGGTGCGCGAGGCGATCGGCGATGAGATGCGGCTGATGATCGATGCCAACCATGGCTACACCGTCACCGAGGCGATCCGCCTCGGCAAGGCGGCGGCGGACTACGATATCGACTGGTTCGAGGAGCCTGTGGTGCCGGAGCAGCGTTCGGCCTATCGCGAGGTCAGGGCCGGGCAGCCCATCCCGGTTGCCGGCGGCGAGACCTGGCACACCCGTTACGGCATGTGGCCAGCGATCGAGAGCCGCGCCGTCGACATCCTGCAGCCGGATCTCTGCGGCTGCGGTGGGTTCTCCGAGATGGCGAAGATTGC
>NZ_JBYTEC010000064.1:0-1567 GCF_058792075.1 Ensifer sp. EB106-03-01-XG145
TCGCCTATAGATCCCATGAGGAGTGAACAGCGGCCGGCGCTCTGGCAGAGTGAGGCTGCATCAAAGCGCTCGCTCAGGAGGAGTAGGTTATGAGAACTACGTCCGTTCACTCAGAAACGCCGACCGCCATCCGCACCGATCTTGGCGCAATTTTTGTGTCTTTGGAATTGAGCCGATCGAGCTGGCTCATCACTTCGCTGTCTCCAGGCAGCGGTGAGAAAATGTCAAAACACTCAATTGACAGTGGCGACATTCCCGAGCTGCGGCTTCGGTTTGCCCAGATACAGGAAAAGGCGCGGCTGCGAACGGGAAGAACGTTTCCGATCGTCACGATTCAGGAGGCGGGGTTGGACGGTTTTTGGATACACCGTGTGTTGGAAGCAAGCGGGATCGAGAGCTACGTTGTCGACGCGGCATCGATCGCGACGTCACGTCGGCGCCGGCGCGCAAAGACCGACAGGATTGATGGCCAAGCACTGGTCCGGGCACTCCTCGCGTTCAAGCGCGGTGAGCCGCGGGTATGCGCGATGGTAAAGGCGCCGAGTCACGAGGATGAAGATCGGCGCCGCATCTGCCGGGAGCGCAAAGTGCTCATTGCGGAACGGGTGAGGCATGTCAACCGCATCAAGGGGTTGCTCTTCGCCCAGGGTGTCAGCGGGTACGAACCTCTGCATAAGAACCGGCGCAATCGGCTCGAAGATCTCCAGACCGGAGACGGACGCGCGTTGCCGGTGCATATCAAGTCACAAATAATGCGTGAACTCGATCGGCTTGAGTTGTTGCTTGAACAGATCGCTGCGGTGGAGAGCGAGCGGAATTCCTTGCTATCTGTACATGAAGGCTCTGCGCATGGAACACCGGCGGCAATGCTGCTGGCCATCAGGGGTGTTGGAGCTGAGTTTGCCACCATTCTCTGGAGCGAGGGGCTATGCCGGCATTTCGACAATCGGCGACAGGTGGCTGCCTACGCAGGCTTAGCACCCACCCCTTGGCAGAGCGGAACCATCGATCAGGAACAAGGCATTTCCAAAACAGGCAATCCCCGATTGCGCACGACAATGATTCAGCTGGCCTGGTTATGGCTGCGCAACCAGCCGGGATCGGTGCTCAGCCGCTGGTTTGTGGATCGGGTCCAGTCAAATGGTGGACGTTTGAAGAAAACCGCGATCGTCGCACTAGCGCGCAAACTGCTGATCGCACTTTGGAGATACGTTACCGCAGGCGTCACCATTGAAGGCGTTGTGATGAAGACCGCCTAACGGCGGCCCTTAGCGAATCCAGAAATCCACCAGGGCTGATCAATCCTGGTGGATCCGGTGAACGAACCTCGTCGCAGTTTGGCTTAAAATGCCGCCCTATAGAATGGTTCCGTTCTCCTGAGCCTTGCCGCTACGCAAGCGGGATAGTGGTGCTGTCGAACATAACGGCGACCGAATGTGAGTTGGATCCGGCGACGGATGCGCGCCGGCTCATGCATGCTGGCTCAGACCACGGGTTTGCAAGAAATGGGAGAAAGAACGCTATGTATTGATGATCGATCTTGACGTCAAAATCCTCATGTGAGCTG
>NZ_JBYTEC010000065.1:0-1513 GCF_058792075.1 Ensifer sp. EB106-03-01-XG145
GCTGGCCGCCGCCACCTCCGAAAGCCGCTTTGCCCGGCTGACCCTGACGATCACGGCGCTTGTCTTCGTCGCCCTGTTTTTGCTTTTGCCGCTCGCCGCCGTCTTCACCGAGGCGCTGCGCAAGGGACCGGCCGAGTTCGTTGCCGCGCTCGGCGATGCCGAAACCTTCTCGGCCATCCGCCTGACGCTGACCGTCGCTGCCATCGCCGTGCCGCTCAACCTCGTCTTCGGCGTGGCCGCCGCCTGGGCGATCGCCAAGTTCGAGTTCAAGGGCAAGGCCTTCCTGACGACGCTGATCGACCTGCCGTTCTCGGTCTCGCCGGTCATCTCCGGCCTCGTCTTCGTGCTGTTGTTCGGCTCGCACAGCCTGATCGGTCCCTGGCTGCAGAGCCACGGCATCCAGATCCTGTTTGCCGTGCCCGGGCTGGTGCTCGCCACCGTCTTCGTCACCTTCCCCTTCGTCGCCCGCGAGCTGATCCCGCTGATGCAGGAACAGGGCTCCAGCGACGAGGAGGCAGCCTTGTCTCTCGGCGCATCCGGCTGGCAGACCTTCTGGCATGTGACGCTGCCCAACATCAAATGGGGGCTGCTTTACGGCGTGCTTTTGTGCAACGCCCGCGCCATGGGCGAGTTCGGCGCCGTCTCGGTGGTCTCCGGCCATATCCGCGGCGTGACCAACACCATGCCGTTGCAGGTCGAAATCCTCTATAATGAATACAACTTCGTCGCCGCCTTCGCGGTGGCGGCGTTGCTGGCGCTGCTGGCGCTGATCACCCTGATTTTGAAGACGGCGCTGGAGATCCGCTACAGCGCCGAGATCGCCGCCAGCCGCAGGCACTGAAAGGTCAAACGCTATGGACGTGCGCGTTCACAACATCCGCAAGGAATTCGGCCGCTTCCCGGCGCTCGACGACGTCTCGCTCGATATCCGCTCCGGCGAGCTGATCGCGCTGCTTGGCCCCTCCGGCTCCGGCAAGACGACATTGCTTCGCCTCGTCGCCGGGCTCGAAAGCCCGACCGGCGGCACGATCTTCTTCGGTGACGAGGACGCCTCGCAAAAGACGGTGCAGCAGCGCAACATCGGCTTCGTCTTCCAGCACTACGCCCTGTTCCGCCACATGACCGTGCTCGACAACGTCGCCTTCGGCCTCAAGGTGCGCCCGTCGGGCCGAAGGCCGCCGGCCGCTGAGATCCGCAAGCGGGCCCTCGATCTGCTCGACCTCGTGCAGCTCTCCGGCCTCGACAAACGTTATCCCGCCCAGCTGTCCGGCGGCCAGCGCCAGCGCGTGGCGCTCGCCCGCGCCATGGCGGTCGAGCCGAACGTGCTGCTGCTCGACGAGCCCTTCGGCGCGCTCGACGCCCAGGTCAGGAAGGAACTGCGCAAGTGGCTGCGCGAGATCCACGACCGCACCGGCCACACGACGATCTTCGTCACCCACGACCAGGAGGAGGCGCTGGAACTGGCCGACCGCGTCGTCGTCATGAGCAAGGGCACGATCGAACAGGTCGGCAC
>NZ_JBYTEC010000066.1:0-1426 GCF_058792075.1 Ensifer sp. EB106-03-01-XG145
TGACGCTAGTGCTGCCAGCCGCGCAGGCCTCGACCGCGGGTGATATTGGGGCGCAGGCGAACACGAACCGCGCTGCGCCCCAGCGCATTTCACTCCTCTTGCATCCGATCCTCGTGGTATAGTCCAGGCATCCCATGAACCACGGGAGGGGTGAATGCGTATTCTTGTTTCAGCCCTGGTGAGCGGAATTGCGTTGGCAACACCTGCCGCCGCTACCGAACCTTTTCACACAGCTAGCTTCCCCGACCACACCATCGTCAGCCTGAGCCTCGTCGGAAACCAGACGGCGGCAAGCATCGAGTATGACTACGACGTCTACATTTCGCTTTCGACCGTGAGCACGGACGGGTACGGCTCCTACAGCGATCCAAGCAGACACAAGGCGTCGGTTCGCTGCCATGCACCCGAAGCGGTCGCGGTGAGAGGGGTCAGTTATGCCATTCCAACGCCAGCCGAGGGCGGGACCGACTGGAAGGACGATCTCTGGCGGGCTGTATGCACCATTCCGGTATCGTAGCAGGGGTCCCGCCATGGGGGAGCAGCACCGCGACATGGCTGCACTCTACAGGCGAAGCCATCTCGCGGGCGGGGACCGCGCCTTGCGGCCGCGGATTTAGGCCTACTTGACCTCGGTCACCGTCAGCTTGCCGTCGATCCGCTCGGCGACGAATTCAACGCTCGCGCCTTCCTTGAGCTTCTCCAGCAGCGCGTCGTCCTTGACGCGGAAGACCATGGTCATCGCCGGCATGTCGAGGCTCTTCAGCTCATCGTGGATCAGGGTGACCTTCTTGGCCTTGGCGTCAACCTTCTTGACGGTTCCCTTGGTGAATTCGGCCGCCAGTGCCCCATAGGCAGTCCCGAGGGCGAGGACCGAAGCAAGCGTGAGTTTGATCAGCGTTTTCATGTGAACTTACCTTTCCGAACTCGATTATTTTCCGGCAACCGTGACGTCGCCATGCATGCCGGCATCGTAGTGGCCGGGTACGAGGCAGGCGATCTTGAAGGTGCCGTCGTTGGTGAACTTCCAGATGATTTCGCCAGACTCCCCGGCGGCGAGCCGGATGGCGTTCGGGTCGTCGTGTTCCATCTCCGGAAACTTCTCCATCGCCACCTTGTGCTCCATGATCTTGTCTTCCTGGTCGAGCACGAACTCATGATCCAGTTCGCCGGCGTTCTTGACGGCGAAGCGGATGGTCTGCCCCTTGCGGACCTTGAAGGTCGACGGCGTGAAGATCATCTTGCCGTCGTCCGTCTCGCTCATGGTGATGCGGATTGTCTGGGTCGCCTTCGCCTTCTGGCCGGGCTCGCCGACAGCCATGGCTTCGCCGTGGCCGCCTGCATGACTGCCGGAAGCGAGCGCCGGGGAGGCGATAGCGGCGAGGAGAAGTCCGAGCATCGCAGGTTTCATTGTTTGGTCCTTTGGTTG
>NZ_JBYTEC010000067.1:0-1409 GCF_058792075.1 Ensifer sp. EB106-03-01-XG145
ATACGGTCATCCCGACCGCGACATAAGAATCTCATCCAGATTGTCGCCGCCGTCTCATCCTGATCGCCGCGCTATAGTGATCGCCGCATGCGTCACCCGCTGGTCCTTATCGAACATCTGGTAGGGCAGGGAATGGCCTTTCCACCGCACATCCAATCGACCATCGGCATAGGCATAGGTCTCGACATAGCGACCAGCCAAGCCGCGTGTCACCTCGGTCTCCTCGAGCATGATCCGCTGGCGCTCGAACGAAAACGTCAGCTGCGATCCAACATAGCGCTGCTCACGTTTGCACAGGACGTCGCGCAACCGATCCGGGGCGAGATTCAGCGGGCGGTGCAGGTCATCGGGTCGGGCAGGGACGATCGCAAACCGCGCGTTGTAGTGCTCTATGAAGCCCGGCAAAAACCTATTGCCAGCCTCCATGTCGTCGATACCCGCCAGCCGTAATTCCTTGACCAGGCGATCTTGCAGCGTCCGGTTCATCCGCTCGACGCGACCTTTGGCCTGACTGGAGTTTGCGCAAAGAATCTCGATGTTTAGCTCTGAGAGTGCACGCCCGAACTGCGTCATGCCCTGGCCACCCCTGGCATCCTTCTTCGCCACCCGAAACACCGAATGCTTGTCGGAATAAAAGGCGACAGGTGCCCCATGATGCTCAAGGTAAAGCGCCAGCGCTTCAAAGTAGGTGAAGGCGCTTTCCGAGCGCACAAACCGCAACTGCATCAACCTGCCCGTCGCATCATCGACGAACACCAGTAGCGAGCACGGCGGCCCGCGATCCTCAAACCAACGATGCTCCGACCCGTCGATCTGCACCAGCTCGCCATAGGCCTCGCGTCGCAAGCGTGGCTGATGAAACGTCCGCCGCTGCTTGCGCGACAGCCAGAGGCCGTCGTCCGACATCCATTGGCGCAGCGTCTCGCGCGACACCCGCAACCCATCGCGCTCGGCCAGCTTCTCGGCTGCCAAGGTCGGACCAAAGTCCACATAGCGTTCGCGAACGACCGTCACCGCATAATCCCGAACACCGTCGCTGATCCGATTGTTCGAGGGCCGGCCGATTGCCTTATGCCGGATCGAAGCCGCACCGCCGGTGTTGATCCGCTCCAGCAACCGACGCACCTGGCGGGTGCTCAGCTCAAGCACGCGCGCCGCCGACGCCAACGTCATGCGTCCGGCGATCACTTTCGACAAAACCTCAATCCGCTGCAGATCGCGTTCGCTCATCGCAATCAATCCCATCCGCAATCTCCCAGGTCAGCAAAACCCGGGGAGAGTGACATTCCAACTTTGCAGGATCAGGACACTTTAACTTTGCGGCTACACACGATGTCACAGCTAATTAAAGATGAGACAAAGTAATCAACTTAGAAACGCGACGCCATCCTAATCATTATTACTTCGTT
>NZ_JBYTEC010000068.1:0-1271 GCF_058792075.1 Ensifer sp. EB106-03-01-XG145
TGACCTGCCACGGAACTTTCACCCAGCAGCGACTAGAGCCCCGGCGGTTCTGAATACGCCAAGTGGCGCGGTGTGAGCAACCGGCGGAAGCGCGAAGCTTTCATCTTGCGCAGCGTTGGAGCCGGTTGCGGCGATGGTCCCGGCAAAGTCTGCCGGGGTTTTGTATCCGAGCGATGAGTGAGGCCGGAAATGGTTGTAATCGTCCGCCCATTCAGCAATGGCGCTACGGGCATGATCGAGGCCGAAGAACAGGCTTTCATTGAGCAACTCGTCGCGCATCCGACCGTTGAAACTCTCGACATAGCCGTTCTGCATCGGCTTTCCCGGCGCGATGTAGTGCCACTCGACCTTGTGATCCTTCGACCAGGCAAGGATGGCATTCGACGTTAGTTCGGTGCCGTTGTCGGAGACAATCATTCCTGGCTTGCCGCGTCGTTCGATCAGCGTCGTCAGTTCTCGGGCGACACGTCGACCGGAGATGGATGTGTCCGGGATCGCCGCCAGGCATTCGCGCGTCACATCATCGACAATGTTGAGGACGCGGAAGCGTCGGCCGCAGGCAAACTGGTCATGCACGAAGTCCAGCGACCAGCGGGCATTGGCCTTCGCCTCGACCAGGATCGGCGCACGCGTGCCGACCGCACGCCGCCGGGCTTTGCGCTTGCGAACGGAAAGACCTTCCTCGCGATAGAGCCGGTAGATGCGATTGACGCCGGACGGCTCTCCGTCCCGCCGAAGCAGGACGAACAGTCGCCGGTATCCGAAACGCCGTCGCTCATTGGCGAGGTCGCGCAGCTTCGCCCGCAATTCTACCTCCGGCGGTCGGCAGGACCGATATCGCACCATCTTCCGATCCGCAGATATAATCTGGCAGGCCCGCCGTTCCGAAAGACCCATGACGGTCTTCAGATGCGCGACGGCGTCGCGTTTGGCGGCAGGCCCTACCATTTTTTTGCAAGAAGCTCGCGAAGTGCGGCTGCATCCAGCATCTGTTCGGCCAACAGCTTCTTCAGTCTCGCGTTCTCGTCTTCAAGCGCCTTCAGCCGCTTCGCCTCGGAGACTTCCATGCCGCCGTATTTGGCTTTCCAATTATAAAACGTTGCTTCTGAAATTCCGTGCTTGCGGCAGAGGTCGGCCACCTTCGCGCCAGCCTCCTGCTCCTTCAGCACCGCAATAATCTGCTCTTCCGTAAATCTCTGCTTCTTCATTCGTCCGTCCTTTAATGGGCCGGACTCTAATCCAATCTGGAGGAAATTCGCAGTGGCAGGTCA
>NZ_JBYTEC010000069.1:0-1269 GCF_058792075.1 Ensifer sp. EB106-03-01-XG145
TGTTGTTCAGTCCGGGGAGATACCTGACAGGTGTTCGGGGAGATAGCTGACACATCATCGGCTGGATTTGGTCTTGAGGAGATCGGTCCATGCCCTGGCGAGAGGTGTCGGCGATGGAAGAACGTCGCGAGTTCGTTCGTCTGGCGATGATGGAAGGAGCGAACCGGCGGGAGCTTTGCCGTCGGTTCGGCATCAGCGCGGATGTTGGCTACAAGTGGCTGGCGCGATGGGCGGCAGGCGATGGCGATCTGGGGGACCGGTCGCGTCGTCCTCATGCCAGTCCCGGCCGCTGCAGCGAGCGGATCGAAGCTGCGGCGCTTTCAGTGCGCGACGCTCATCCGGCCTGGGGCGCCCGCAAGATCGCCGCCTGCCTGCGGCGCGACGGGCTGGAGCCGCCGGCGGTCTCGACCGTCCACGCGATATTGCGCCGTCACGGCCGGATCGATGGCTTCCCGACTTGTCCCGGCAAGGCCTGGCAACGCTTCGAAAAAGCCGAACCCAATCAGCTCTGGCAGATGGACTTCAAGGGCTGGGTCAAGCTGACGGGAGGCGAGCGTTGCCATCCCCTGACCATCGTCGACGATCATTCCCGCTTCTCGCCCTGCCTGAGGGCGTGTGCCGACCAGCAGGGCGTGACGGTCAAGGCTGAGCTGACGCGGACCTTCCGGCGCTATGGCCTGCCCCAGGCCTTCTTCGTCGATAACGGCCAGCCCTGGGGCGAACCGGGCGGCGAGCGGTGGACCCGCCTGTGCGTCTGGCTGCTCAAGCTCGGCGTCGAGGTGTGGCACAGCCGGCCCTACCATCCCCAGAGCCGCGGCAAGATCGAACGCTTCCACCGAACTCTGGAGGCCGAAGTCCTCGATCTGCGCGGCTTCAGCGATCTGGGCCAGGCCCAGATCGCCTTCGATCGCTGGCGTGAGATCTACAATCACCAACGGCCCCACGAAGCCCTGGGCCAGAACCCGCCAGCCAGCCGTTACCGACCGAGCGCACGGGCCATGCCCGGCTGCCTCCTCGACCCGCATTACGACAGCGGCGAGATCGTCCGCGTCGTCTCCACCACCAAGGCCTATGTCAGCTTCAAGGGCAGGCTATGGCGCGTCCCAAGAGCCTTCTGCGGAGAACGCCTCGCTATCCGCCCTCTAACCCGGGACGGCACCTATGGCGTCTTCTTCGCCTCACACAAGGTCGCAACCATCGACTTGACCAAACCCAAAACTGTCAGTCATCTCTCCGAACAGGTGTCCGCTATCTCCCCGGACTGAACAC
>NZ_JBYTEC010000070.1:0-1175 GCF_058792075.1 Ensifer sp. EB106-03-01-XG145
AGGGCATTCCGGCACCCTTGGATCGGAGCGACGACGGTGCAGGCGCGACGGTTGACGGGCCGGACACGTCGGCTGACCCAACCGGTAACCTCGTTATCCCGGCCGAGATAGTCGAGCAGGTGTCCGCGGCCATTACGGTCGATTCGCCGCGCGCCGACGAACACGCGTCAGAACGCGGACAATCGGCGAAACCGAGAAAAGTGCAGCGGCGCGTCACGAAGCCAAGCGCTAGGCCAGTTGCTGTTAAAGCGATTCAGCCGAAGGAAGCGCCCGTCGTCGGGCGACCGCCGCCGACGCCGTTCGACGAAGTTGCTGCTCTGGATGAAGAGGTCCGGCAGCTGAGACGGCAGCTCACAGAAAAGCTGCGGCTGCAGAACGAGCAGCTTGCAGGATTGCTGAAGCGGTTTGACGCATCGTAATCTGAGCGCGCTTTTCGACGATCGTTTGACCCGAGCACGACGAACGCAACATTGAAGTGGCATAGCATCCACAGTTTCCCGCCATGTCTTCCATTCCCGCCTTTATCTCCGAATTGATCAGAGCCGCCAATGAGATCGAGAAGCTGACACCGCACGAGATGAGCCGTCTTCTTGACCGGTCTGTCGACACGATCCGCGATATGCGCGAGCAGACCGGAAGGGTTGGTCGTCGGCGGGCGAGGGACGTTCTGATCGATTTGCAGGTTGCGTCGTCGCGCGCCCGAGATTTGTCACCAGAGGACGCGAGAGATACTCTTCTCGATGCGGCTGACCTCATCCGGGCGCTGCGGATCATGCAAGACGGTGAGGAATGAGCTCCGGTATCCGCTTAAGCGCGATTTCAGCCCAAATACCGTCGCCATTCGTGGGCCATACGTTCTCACAGTCGGGGTTGCGCATCCCGCCCATATCCGCCCGACCGAGTGACGCCGGAAGCATACTGTTGCCGCCTACACATCTTGTTGCCGTCTCAAGGCTTCCTATCTGAAATAGCAGCCTCGACACGGAGCGCCGAGATGGATCAACAAGGTAGACAAGCGGTCTCCGACCATCCAATCGAAATCATACCGCCGAAGCGCGACAACAGGAGCGCGCGCGACACCGTCACCTGCCTCTGTTGTCAAAAGAAGCGCCCAGCGACGAGCATGGACTCAGACGGTTGTGGGATCTGTGAAGAGTGCCTGGCGTCCTGACGCT
>NZ_JBYTEC010000071.1:0-1143 GCF_058792075.1 Ensifer sp. EB106-03-01-XG145
TCTGCTTCTTCATTCGTCCGTCCTTTAATGGGCCGGACTCTAATCCAATCTGGAGGAAATTCGCAGTGGCAGGTCACGAGCCAGAAGCTATTGCATTCGAAATGCCTGGGCGGAAGGTTCGATTCCCTTAAAGGCGAAGACAACGATGCTCGTTCAGTCTCGTGCTAAAACGATGTCGTCAGCACCACGCCCGCCCTACTGTGGACGGCCTGGAAGCGAAGCCACTGCGATCCACAATCATACTTGTGAAGGCGCCGGCGGTACGCAGGATCGCTCGACTCTCTAACCCCTTCGATGTGTTCAAACCCAGCAGCAGCGATGTTATTGTGGGGGGCCGAGACAACCTCGTTTCAGCGTCGGTCCGGTTTCAACGAATGTCCCTGAAGCTTTTATCGAATTAGCATCGGAGGTATGATCGTGCGAAAATTTCCAACCTTATTACTCTTTGCGGGAACGCTGGCCACGATAGGCGGTGTGGGGTTCGCTGCAAGCGATAAAAACACCGTCCGTGTGCCGGATGGTCTCGGCTTCGCTGACTTCAAGGGTTACGAAAGCTGGGAAGTGGTTTCTGTTGCAGCCGTAGATCCTACGGAATCGGTCATGGGCGGCGATTCTGGTACGGTTCTGAATGTTATTATGGCCAATCCGACGATGATTGAGGCCTACAAGAAAGGCGTTCCAGGCAACGGCACGAAATTTCCCGACGGGTCAAAGATTGCGAAAATCCAATGGAAGGCAGCGAAGGATGCAGACGCACCATTTTCGGTGAACGTGCCGAACGCGTTGCGCAATGTTGCCTTCATCGAAAAGGACAGCAAGAGATTTGAGGCCAGTGGCGGTTGGGGATATGCCAACTTCAACTATGACGCGGCATCCGATTCCTTTGCTCCGGACGGGAAGGGCTCCGACTGTGGATTTGCCTGTCATAGCGCCGTGGAAGCAAAAGACTACATTTTCCACGCCTATCAGAAGCGTTGACTTGTTTGAGAGCCCTTGAAGACGGCGACCGACGCCGTGCTCCCAGATGATGCCACACGTAGCACAATGCGTACGAATAGGGCGGCCAAGGGCATTCCGGCACCCTTGGATCGGAGCGACGACGGTGCAGGCGCGACGGTTGACGGGCCGGACACGTCGGCTGAC
>NZ_JBYTEC010000072.1:0-1075 GCF_058792075.1 Ensifer sp. EB106-03-01-XG145
GGAGACCTCGAATTACCGCTGATTTGGTGATCGGCGGCGCGGCCTGATGGCTGTTGGCGTCTTTCGCCTGCGATTTCATGCTGGAAATCGTAGTGTCATCGCCCTTGCGGGGCGGCCGGCGTCATGCGGCGGCACGGCGTCCTTCGTGGAAGACGTATCGGAGCATGTTGTAGGCGATATTGGCCATGCCGATCTTCACCGTCGCCCTGCTGATGCCGATCGTGCGGATGAAGAGCTTCATCTTGTCCTTTTGTCTGGCGAAGACATGCTCGACGGCGGATCTGATCTTTGATCGTCGCCCGTTTGCCCGCGACATCGTTTCCGGCATTGGTTTGCCCTTCGGCTTTCGCTGGTGGATGTCCGACTTCAGGCCATTGTCTTTCAGCCACTCCTCGTTGGTCTTCGAGCGATAGGCACTGTCGGCCCAGACCGTCGAGGCAGTATTGTCCTTGGCGACGACATTCCTGAGCTGAGCGCCGTCATGGGCGGCCGCACTCGTCACCGTCCATCCCCGGATGAACCCATGCGCCCGGTCGATGCCGGCATGGTTTTTGTAACCGAACATCGGAATGGCGATGTCATGCTGCTTGGTCGCGGCTGATGTCGGCGTTTCCGTCGGCTGCTTCGCCTTGGAATATTTCACTGTCCAACGCGCATCGCGATCCTTCTGGGCAAGCTTGGCGGGCTTGTCCTTCCACTCGTCCGGGATCTCACCAGCCTTGATCGCGTCTTTCTCGTCCTGGCTGTTGTGCTGCCTGGGCGCCTGGATGATCGTTGCATCAACGATCTGACCACCTTTGGCCAGGTAGCCCGACCGTGACAGATGCTTGTCGAAACGGGCGAATAGGTTGTCGATGGCACCGGCCCGCACCAGGCTTTCGCGGAACAGCCAGATCGTCTTGGCATCCGGAACCTTGTCGGAAAGGCCGAGCCCGAGAAACCGCATGAACGACAACCGGTCCTGGATGACGAACTCGGCCTGGTCGTCGGAGAGATTGTAGAGCGCCTGCAGCACCAGGATCTTGAACATCAGCACCGCCGGAAACGGCGGACGTCCGCCCTTCGATCCGTCGGA
>NZ_JBYTEC010000073.1:0-936 GCF_058792075.1 Ensifer sp. EB106-03-01-XG145
AGGGCGCGGGCGTCGGTGTGCAACTCGGCCAGACCGAGGGCAATGTCGCGCACCCTCAGTTCGTCGGCCAGATCCCCGAGCATCTCGGCAGCGGTGCTGTCGATCTGGGGAATCGCACTGGCATCGATGACCAGCCAATGGGCCGGCGGCGGCAATTCGTCGGCAATGGCCGTCAGGCGCTCCCGCACATAGTCCGCATTGTAGAAAAGCAGGCTGTCCTGGATCATGCAGGCGCCGAAGCCCGGCACAGGACGTGCGTCCGGTGCGCGATGCAGCTTATAGAAGCCGTCCCGACCAGGAATCCTGCCGAGCAGGGCGTCGTGCGGATACATGGCCTGCAGCAGCAGATAGATCAGCGTTGCGGCAATGGCGATGACCACGCCGTTCAAGACGCCGAGGCCGATCGGTCCCCACAAGGCGATCAGGGCGAAAACGAACTCGATCCGGTTGACGCGCCATATGCGCCTGAGGCCTTCGAGGTCGATCAAACTGAGTGCGGTTGCCGCGAGAATCGCACCCAACGCCGCGATCGGCAGGATGCGCAGAACGCTGCCGAGAAACACGAGCACCGCCATGAGGGTCGCGGCCGCGACCAGGCTTGCGATTTGTGAACGACCGCCGACGGCAAAGTTGACGGCGGTGCGGGAATCCGAAGCCGTGACCGGAAACGTGCCGAACAGCCCGGCGGCGAAGTTTGCCGCACCGAAGCCCGTCAGTTCACGGTTCGGATCGACGCGGTAACCGCCGAGCGTTGCGAAACTACGCGCGGCAATGACACCGGAGCCGAAGCTGACGAGGAAGATGGCGGCTCCGCCGGTCAGCAAAGCATCAATCGGCAGGTTCCCGATGCGCGGCAGGATGAGCGACGGCAGCCCTTGCGGTATGTCGCCGACGACCGCCATTCCGCGTCCCTCGAAGTCAAAGAGAAAGGAAAGC
>NZ_JBYTEC010000074.1:0-792 GCF_058792075.1 Ensifer sp. EB106-03-01-XG145
AGCACAACCCGGTCGGCTACACCTGTTCTCACCAAACCAGTTCACCCCAGACCGGCCAAGACCGGGCACCGACGCCCCGCTTGCCAACCAGCTCAAAGAGGAGAAAGTCCATGTCCAGCAAACTCGAAGTCCTGACCCCCCAGAACAGCCAGCTGATCTTCATCGACCAGCAGCCGCAGATGGCCTTCGGCGTTCAGTCGATCGATCGGCAGGTGCTGAAGAACAACGTCGTCGGTCTCGCCAAGGCGGCAAAGGTCTTCAACATTCCAACGACCATCACCACCGTCGAAACAGAGTCCTTCTCCGGCCACACCTATCCCGAACTGCTCGCCGTCTTCCCGGAAAACGACATTCTCGAACGCACCTCGATGAATTCCTGGGACGATCAGAACGTCCGCGATGCGCTGGCCAAAAATGCCGCCAACGGCCGCAAGAAAATCGTCGTCTCCGGGCTGTGGACCGAAGTCTGCAACACCACCTTCGCGCTGTCGTGCATGCATGACACCGACTACGAGATCTACATGGTTGCCGACGCCTCCGGCGGCACCTCGGCCGATGCGCACAAATACGCCATGGACCGCATGGTCCAGGCCGGCGTCATCCCGGTGACCTGGCAGCAGATCCTGCTCGAATGGCAGCGCGACTGGGCCCGCAAGGAAACCTACAATGCCGTCACCGCACTGGTGAAGGAGCATTCCGGCGCCTACGGCATGGGCATCGATTACGCCGTCACCATGGTTCACAAGGGTGACGAACGCGTCCGCCACGGCAAGACGATCGGCCCCAACCCGG
>NZ_JBYTEC010000075.1:0-607 GCF_058792075.1 Ensifer sp. EB106-03-01-XG145
AGCTCGGACTGGGTGATCAGTCGGCCACCGCTGTCCTCGGCGATCGCCGCCAGCGTCACCGCCGACGTCGTCGGGGCGTCGTTGACCGGGGTGATGTCGAGGCTCGCGGAGCCGGCGACGCTGCCGCCACTGCCGTCCTCAATCGTGTAGCTGAACGAAACCCCGGTGTCGTCATTGGTGGCCGGCGTATAGGTCCAGGTGCCGTCACCATTGCCGACGAGCGTGCCATTGCCGCCGCCGTCGATCGTCAGACCCGTCGCCGTCAGCGTCGGGCTGTCGATGTCGGACGCGTTGGCCAGCAGCTCGGCCTGGGTGATCAGTCGGCCACCGCTGTCCTCGGCGATCGCCGCCAGCGTCACCGCCGACGTCGTCGGGGCGTCGTTGACCGGGGTGATGTCGAGGCTCGCGGAGCCGGCGACGCTGCCGCCACTGCCGTCCTCAATCGTGTAGCTGAACGAAACCCCGGTGTCGTCATTGGTGGCCGGCGTATAGGTCCAGGTGCCGTCACCATTGCCGACGAGCGTGCCATTGCCGCCGCCGTCGATCGTCAGACCCGTCGCCGTCAGCGTCGGGCTGTCGATGTCGGACGCGTTGGCCAGAAGCTCGG
>NZ_JBYTEC010000076.1:0-563 GCF_058792075.1 Ensifer sp. EB106-03-01-XG145
ATACGGTCATCCCGACCGCGACATAAGAATCTCATCCAGATTGTCGCCGCCGTCTCATCCTGATCGCCGCGCTATACTGCGGGTCGGTCGTTGCGGCTTCGAGGCTCGACCACGCGGAAGCATCCACTTCTTCAAGGTTCATCGCACGACCTTTTTCTCATACGTCTAAGGGCCCACGATCCTCGGAAATGTGCCAGAGCCGCTGGTCCGAGCGAGGCGTGGTAGTCAGGGTCTCATAGCAGACCTTGGCTGCCTGCAAATGCAACTTGAGAAAGAACGATCCGGCTCTCCCGAAACGACCGATTCGCCGGGAGTAAGGGGCCAGGCCTGCTTTGTGATCTTGACTCACATAGGAATATGTTCCTATTTTGTTCTAATCACAAGCAGAGCAGAACGATGAGACTGAAAGCCCCTTTTCCGCCGTCCATGTACATCGAGCATGACCCTGCGATGTACAACACCATTAAGGGCTTACGGGAGTGGGAGTGACCTGCCACTGCGAATTTCCTCCAGATTGGATTAGAGTCCGGCCCATTAAAGGACGGACGAATGAAGAAGCAGAG
>NZ_JBYTEC010000077.1:0-556 GCF_058792075.1 Ensifer sp. EB106-03-01-XG145
CGCAGAAAGAATTGCATCGTCTTGAACTGATCCAGCGGATTCGTGGGCGTAGCCTGACCGTCGTCGAGGCGGCCGAGTTGCTTCGTCTTAGCCGCAGTCAGGTCCACCGGCTGTTGCAAGCCTATGACCTGGCCGGCGCCGACGGGCTGGTCTCGAAGAAGCGCGGCCGGCCGAGCAACCGGCGTCATAGCGAGGATTTCCGCAACCTGGTGCTCGACCTGGTGCGTGAGCATTATGCCGATTTCGGACCGACGTTGGCCGCCGAGAAGCTGCTCGAACGCCACCGGATTGCCGTCAGCAAGGAGACGCTGCGTCAGTGGATGATGGAAGCCGGCATCTGGGTGTCGCGACGCGAGCGCAAGAAGCGCGTCTTCCAGCCGCGCGGCCGGCGCGATTGTTTCGGCGAACTGGTCCAGATCGATGGCTCGCTTCATTGGTGGTTCGAGAACCGCGGTCCCAAATGCGCCCTGCTCGTCTATATCGACGATGCCACCGGCAAGCTGTTGCACTTACGCTTTGCGGGCTCGGAGAACACCTTCGACTATCTGCACGCGAC
>NZ_JBYTEC010000078.1:0-552 GCF_058792075.1 Ensifer sp. EB106-03-01-XG145
ATGCTGAGCGCGAGCTCAAGCAGGACGGCCCCGAGGGCCGCTCCGCCTGCAAGCGCCATATCGGTGACGGGGCCCGTCAGTTTCTTGAGTTCAGCTATGAACGCTGGGGCGTCATGAGCGAGGTTCTCCCAGTAGGTCGCAACGCCTTCGCCAATAATCGGCAGGCCCTTGACCCAGTTGGGCGGCGCCGACGGCCCCTCTTCCAGGACGTGCGCAATCGCTTCGGCAACAGTCTTTATATCGTCCACGAGCGCGGTCACAAGGAACGCAAGGGGTGCTGCCAAGACAAAGACGACCAGCATCGTCATTATCGCCGCGGCAGCTGGGCGATATCCTCCGACGGCACGTTCGCATTGGCGGTAGAGCGGCCAGGTCGAGAAACAGATCACCGCAGCCCACAACAAAGCCGACAGGAAGGGCCAGAGGACCAGGGCGCAACCGATCACCAGCAGGGCAAGCGCGCCCGTGCCGAGAACAGGCCCTATCCATCTGCGAGAACCTGACATTGCCCGATCCGCCTCCTCCAGGGGCACATTTTCACAGACGACACAC
>NZ_JBYTEC010000079.1:0-552 GCF_058792075.1 Ensifer sp. EB106-03-01-XG145
GAGCGCCGTGGCGAAATCCGTCGGATCGAGGATGAACATCACCTTGTCATAGCGCAGCGTCAGGGACTGCGACAGCTTGCGGATCTCCTTGCGGCACATGGCGCCATCGAGGTTGTCATGCGCGGCAAGCGGCCGATGCATGTCCTTCGGATTGCGCGGCGCCTTGCCAAAGCGACGATTGAAGTCGGCCATGAACTCCGGCGCATAGGCATTGGCCGCCGCGATCGTGTCGATGCCGCGCAGCCGCAGTTCCTTGACCAGGCGATCCTGCAGCGTCTGGTTGGCGCGCTCGACGCGGCCTTTGGCCTGCGGGGTATTGGCGCAGATGATGTCGATGTTGAGCTCATAAAGGGCCCGGCCGAACTGCGTCAGGCCACTGGTCCTGTCCTTCTTGGAAGCATGGGTGGTGCGGAAGATGCCATGCTTGTCGCTGTAGAAGGCAATCGGCTTGCCCCATTGCTGCAGGTAGGCCTTCGTCGCGTGCAGATAGTCGAAGGTGTTCTCCGAGCCCGCAAAGCGTAAGTGCAACAGCTTGCCGGTGGCATCGTCGAT
>NZ_JBYTEC010000080.1:0-550 GCF_058792075.1 Ensifer sp. EB106-03-01-XG145
CAACCGCCGTCGGAACGTCGTCGACAACGCTGATGCCGACCGTTGCCGTGGCACTGTCACCATCCTGATCGGAGGCGACCACCGTGATGCCGGTCAGGTCGATCGTGTTCTGTGCCAGTCCGGCAGGATGCGGGAAGTTGTCGCTCAGCTGGACATTGATCGTCGCCTGGCCATTGGCTCCCGGCGCAATCGGCAGCGCCGGCGGAACGAGCGTCACCGTGATCGCCGCAACGCCATTGATCGTACCGGTCAGCACCGAAGTGCCCGCACCGCTCCAGACGATGTCGGCTCCGGCAATGCCGTTGACGTCGGCCGTGATGCCGCCCGTCGCGCCGAACACCATGCCCGTGATCGCGTCCGAACCGGCCGTGAAGCTCACCGTATCCGAGCCGCGCTCGGCCGGCGACAGTTCAGCCCCGCCCGCAGCACCTTCGGCGCTGCCCAGTGCGTTGGCGTTGTCCAGACCCTGCTCAGCAACGGTGATCGATGCGCTGCCGTCCGTCGCCGTCGGGCCAGTACCGTCGGTGATGCTGATCGGCTGCACTGCAGT
>NZ_JBYTEC010000081.1:0-521 GCF_058792075.1 Ensifer sp. EB106-03-01-XG145
GGAGACCGTCATTCGTACAAAACCGAAGCCAACGCCGACGCGATCATGTCGTGGCTTGAGGAACACCGGGACGGCACCTTGTTCGAACTTCGTGATGCCCTTGCAGCTCAGGGCATCGCCATCAGCAAGTCGGCGCTGCACCGTTTCCTTGTCCGGCACAATCAGACGCGCAAAAAAAGACTGGCCACGCGATAGAGCAAGCACGCCCAGACGTCTTGGAACTCCGTCAGCGGTGGTTCGACGAGCAACTTGATCTTGATCCGTCGCGGCTCGTGTTCATCGACGAAACATGGACCGCGACCAACATGGCCCGCACTCATGGAAGATGCACCAGAGGTGAGCGGCTGCGGATGGGTTTCCCGCATGGCCATCGCAAGACGACGACGCTTGTCGCCGGTCTACGAAACACCGGAATGGTCGCGCCTTTGGTCATCGACGGTCCGATCAATGGCGAGTGGTTCGAGGCCTATGTCGCTCAGGTCCTGGTCCCGACATTGAAACCCGGTGACGTCGTGATCCTC
>NZ_JBYTEC010000082.1:0-506 GCF_058792075.1 Ensifer sp. EB106-03-01-XG145
CGCATCCGCAAGCGCATCGAGGAGGCGTTCGGCTGGATCAAGACCGTCGCCGGGCAGGACAAGACGAAGTTCCGTGGCCGCGACCGCGTCGGATGGGCCTTCACCTTCGCGGCCGCCGCTTACAATCTGGTACGGCTACCGAAACTGATGGCGGTGCTGTCATGAGCGCGGCCAGAAACTGCCGCCTGATTGGCCGCTGGCGGATCGTCGAGGCCGATCTGTGGGGTCGGGATTATCTCGACCTGGTCGAGCCCGCCACAATCACCATCAGGGCCAACGGTCATGGCGAAATCGCCTTCGGTGCGATGCAAGCGGGCCTCGATCTCGCCTACAGCACGTCCATGGTCTCCTTCACATGGGCGGGATGCGACGAAATGGACGAGGTCTCAGGTGACGGTCATGCCGAATTGCTCGATAGCGGCTCGATCGAGATCACTTTCGCTTATCACAACGGCGACGAGGCCATTCTAAAGGCCAAACGGGAGACTTCTTCAACAGCCTGCTAG